>NZ_JBTMUW010000009.1:0-533 GCF_054473825.1 Stenotrophomonas genospecies 5 | reverse complement strand
GCCCAGATGGACGGCGCGATCCTGGTGTGCTCGGCCGCTGACGGCCCGATGCCGCAGACCCGCGAGCACATCCTGCTGTCGCGTCAGGTCGGCGTGCCGTACATCGTGGTGTTCCTGAACAAGGCTGACATGGTCGACGACGCCGAGCTGCTCGAGCTGGTCGAAATGGAAGTGCGCGAACTGCTGAGCAAGTACGAGTTCCCGGGCGACGACACCCCGATCATCTCGGGTTCGGCCCGCCTGGCGCTGGAAGGCGACCAGAGCGAGATCGGCGTGCCGGCGATCCTGAAGCTGGTCGACGCGCTGGACACCTGGATTCCGGAGCCGGAGCGTGCGATCGACAAGCCGTTCCTGATGCCGGTGGAAGACGTGTTCTCGATCTCGGGCCGCGGCACCGTGGTGACCGGTCGTATCGAGCGCGGCGTGATCAAGGTCGGTGACGAAATCGAAATCGTCGGTATCCGTCCGACCCAGAAGACCACCGTGACCGGCGTGGAAATGTTCCGCAAGCTGCTGGACCAGGGCCAGGCAGG
>NZ_JBTMUW010000008.1:0-919 GCF_054473825.1 Stenotrophomonas genospecies 5 | reverse complement strand
CCACAGCTAGCGCCATGGTTTCATAGCCTCCCACCTATCCTACACAGACGAACTCAACGTTCAGTGTAAAGCTATAGTAAAGGTTCACGGGGTCTTTCCGTCTTGCCACGGGAACGCTGCATCTTCACAGCGATTTCAATTTCACTGAGTCTCGGGTGGAGACAGCGCCGCTGTCGTTACGCCATTCGTGCAGGTCGGAACTTACCCGACAAGGAATTTCGCTACCTTAGGACCGTTATAGTTACGGCCGCCGTTTACTGGGGCTTCGATCAAGAGCTTCGCCTTGCGGCTGACCCCATCAATTAACCTTCCAGCACCGGGCAGGCGTCACACCCTATACGTCCACTTTCGTGTTTGCAGAGTGCTGTGTTTTTGATAAACAGTCGCAGCGGCCTGGTTACTGCGACCCTCTTCAGCTATAGCTCGCACGAGCCACCAAAAAGGGTGCACCTTCTCCCGAAGTTACGGTGCCATGTTGCCTAGTTCCTTCACCCGAGTTCTCTCAAGCGCCTGAGAATTCTCATCCTACCCACCTGTGTCGGTTTACGGTACGGTCTGCGTAAGCTGAAGCTTAGGAGCTTTTCCTGGAAGCGTGGTATCAGTGACTTCGTCTTAAAGACTCGTCTCGGTGCTCGGTCTTAAAGGATCCCGGATTTGCCAAAGATCCAAACCTACCGCCTTTCCCCGGGACAACCAACGCCCGGTACACCTAACCTTCTCCGTCCCTCCATCGCACTTACGCGAGGTGCAGGAATATTAACCTGCTTCCCATCGACTACGACTTTCGTCCTCGCCTTAGGGGCCGACTCACCCTGCGCCGATTAACGTTGCGCAAGGAAACCTTGGGCTTTCGGCGTGCGGGTTTTTCACCCGCATTATCGTTACTCATGTCAGCATTCGCACTTCCGATACCTCCAGC
>NZ_JBTMUW010000007.1:0-1001 GCF_054473825.1 Stenotrophomonas genospecies 5 | reverse complement strand
TTTTGGGTATAAACCCTGGCGATGACCTACTCTCGCATGGCTTGAGCCACACTACCATCGGCGCAGCTGCGTTTCACTTCCGAGTTCGGGATGGGATCGGGTGGTTCCACAGCGCTAATTTCACCAGGGAGGCTTTTGGAGAGTCGCACTCGTCCCGATGGGACAAGGCGCCAGCCTCGCATAGTTCTTGTGACGTAGCGTGCACTTGGATGCTCTTACGACGTTGTCGTAAAGCCAAGGCAACTTGAGGTTATATGGTCAAGCCGCACGGATCATTAGTATCAGTTAGCTCAATACATTGCTGTACTTACACACCTGACCTATCAACCACGTAGTCTACATGGTTCCTTCAGGGGGCTTGTGCCCCGGGAGATCTCATCTTGAGGCGCGCTTCCCGCTTAGATGCTTTCAGCGGTTATCGCTTCCGAACATAGCTACCCGGCAATGCCACTGGCGTGACAACCGGAACACCAGAGGTTCGTCCACTCCGGTCCTCTCGTACTAGGAGCAGCCCCTCTCAAATCTCCAACGCCCATGGCAGATAGGGACCGAACTGTCTCACGACGTTCTGAACCCAGCTCGCGTACCACTTTAAATGGCGAACAGCCATACCCTTGGGACCGACTACAGCCCCAGGATGTGATGAGCCGACATCGAGGTGCCAAACACCGCCGTCGATATGAACTCTTGGGCGGTATCAGCCTGTTATCCCCGGAGTACCTTTTATCCGTTGAGCGATGGCCCTTCCATACAGAACCACCGGATCACTAAGTCCTAGTTTCCTACCTGCTTGATCCGTCGATCTTGCAGTCAAGCACGCTTATGCCTTTGCACACAGTGCGCGATGTCCGACCGCGCTGAGCGTACCTTCGAGCTCCTCCGTTACTCTTTAGGAGGAGACCGCCCCAGTCAAACTACCCACCATACACGGTCCCCGACCCAGATAATGGGCCCAGGTTAGAACGTCAAGCACGACAGGGTGGTATTTCAAGGATGGCTCC
>NZ_JBTMUW010000005.1:0-16404 GCF_054473825.1 Stenotrophomonas genospecies 5 | reverse complement strand
AGCGTGGTCTTGCCGTGGTCGACGTGACCGATGGTGCCGACGTTGACGTGCGGCTTGGTGCGCTCGAACTTACCCTTTGCCATTGTTATATACCTTGATTGTTCGTAAGTGGTTTCAAGAGAGGCTGAGCGAGGCTCAGCCCTTCTTCATGACGGCTTCGGCGATGTTGGTCGGAGCCGGCTCGTAGTGATCGAATTCCATGGTGAAGGTGGCGCGGCCCTGGGTCTGCGAACGCAGCGCAGTGGCGTAGCCGAACATTTCACCCAGCGGGATCATCGCGTTGATGATGCTGGCCGAACCGTCACCGGTGGTGTCGGAACCCTGCAGCACGCCGCGACGACGGCTGACGTCGCCCATCACGTCACCCTGGTAATCCTCCGGGGTCACGATCTCGACCTTCATGATCGGCTCCAGCAGCACCGGCTTGGCCTTGGCGAAGCCCTGCTTGAAGGCCATCGACGAAGCCAGCTTGAACGCCATTTCCGAGGAGTCGACGTCGTGGTACGAACCGAACACCAGCTTCACCTTGACGTCCACGACCGGGAAGCCAGCCAGCGGGCCGCTGGTGATGGTTTCGCGCAGGCCCTTCTCGACCGACGGAATGAATTCCTTCGGGATCACGCCGCCGGTGATGTCGTTGATGAACAGGAAGTCGTCCTTGATGGCCGGAGCCAGCTTCGGATCGGCACGGTCTTCAGCGGTGATCGGCGACAGCTCGATCACGACGTGACCGTACTGACCCTTACCACCGGACTGCTTGGCGTGCTTGTAGTCCGACTTGACGTCGGCCAGGGTGATCGTTTCGCGGTAGGCCACCTGCGGCGCACCGACGTTGGCTTCAACGTTGAACTCGCGCTTCAGGCGGTCGACGATGATGTCCAGGTGCAGCTCGCCCATGCCGGAGATGATGGTCTGGCCGGATTCTTCGTCGGTCTTGACGCGGAACGACGGATCTTCCTGCGCCAGACGACCCAGGGCCAGACCCATCTTTTCCTGGTCCGACTTGGTCTTCGGCTCGACGGCCATCGAGATCACCGGCTCCGGGAACGTCATGCGCTCCAGGATGATCGGGGCGTCCACGGCGCACAGGGTGTCACCGGTGGTGGTGTCCTTCAGGCCCACGGCCGCAGCGATGTCACCCGCCAGAACTTCCTTGATTTCCTCGCGGTTGTTCGAGTGCATCTGCAGGATGCGGCCGATGCGCTCCTTCTTGCCCTTCACCGAGTTCAGCACGGTGTCACCACCGTTCAGCGTGCCCGAGTAGACGCGGAAGAAGGTCAGCGCGCCGACGAACGGGTCGGTGATGATCTTGAAGGCCAGCGACGAGAACGGCGCCTTGTCGTCCGACTTGCGGGTCATCTCGACGGTATCGTCGTCGACGTCCACGCCCTTCACGTCCGGCACATCGACCGGCGACGGCAGCAGCTGGATCACGCCGTCCAGCATGGCCTGCACGCCCTTGTTCTTGAACGCCGAGCCGCAGTACATCGGCACGATCTCGGTGGCCAGGGTGCGGGTACGCAGCGCGTTGATGATTTCAGCCTCGGCCAGCTCTTCGCCGCCCAGGTACTTCTCCATCAGCTCTTCGCTGGCTTCGGCAGCGGTCTCGACCATGAACTGGCGGGCTTCTTCAGCAGCCGCCTGCAGTTCAGCCGGGATGTCGCTGTACTCGAACTTCATGCCCTGCGAGGCTTCATCCCAGTGGATGGCCTTCATCTTCAGCAGGTCGACGACGCCCTTGAAGTTGTCTTCAGCGCCGATCGGCAGCTGCATCGGCACGGCAACCGCGCCCAGCTTGGCCTTCAGCTGGCCGACGACCTTCTGGAAGTTGGCACCGGTGCGGTCCATCTTGTTGACGAACGCGATGCGCGGCACGTGGTACTTGTTGGCCTGGCGCCACACGGTTTCCGACTGCGGCTGCACGCCACCGACGGCACACAGCACGAACACCGCACCGTCGAGCACGCGCAGCGAGCGCTCCACTTCGATGGTGAAGTCGACGTGCCCGGGGGTGTCGATGATGTTGAAGCGATGCTCCGGCAGGGACTTGTCCATGCCCTTCCAGAACGCGGTGGTGGCAGCGGACTGGATCGTGATGCCACGCTCCTGCTCCTGCTCCATCCAGTCCATGGTGGCGGCGCCGTCATGCACTTCACCGATCTTGTGGCTCTTGCCGGTGTAGAACAGGATGCGCTCGGACGTGGTGGTCTTGCCGGCATCGATGTGAGCCATGATGCCGAAGTTACGGTAACGCTCGATGGGAGTGGAACGGGCCACGGGGAGCCTCTCAGATTTCTTGGATTTCGGATGGCCGAACGCCGCCTTTCGGCGGCCTTCGGGTTGGCGCAGTCCTTCTGGGACCGCGAGGCAGCACCTAGGTGGTGCTGCCCTGCCTGTTTTGCAAGGCCGTCAAACTCACCAGCGGTAGTGGGCGAATGCCTTGTTGGCTTCGGCCATGCGGTGGGTTTCTTCGCGCTTCTTGATGGCGCCACCACGGTTTTCCGAGGCGTCGATCAGTTCAGCAGCCAGCTTCTTCGGCATGGTGTTCTCACCACGCTTGCGCGCGGAGTCGATCAGCCAGCGCATGGCCAGAGCCATCTTGCGCGAGGCACGCACTTCGACCGGCACCTGGTAGGTGGCACCGCCGACGCGACGCGACTTGACTTCGACCGCCGGAGCGACGTTGTCCAGCGCCTTCTGCACCAGCTCGATGGCGTTGGCGCTGCTGTTCTTCTCGGTGATCACGTCCATGGCGCCGTACACGATCTTTTCGGCGACGGACTTCTTGCCGCTCTGCATGACCATGTTGATGAAGCGGGCGATGGTTTCGCTTCCGTGCTTCGGATCGGGCAGGACGGAACGCTGCGGAGTATTACCCTTACGCGACATAGTGCTCTCTCCTTAGGCCTTCGGACGCTTGGCGCCGTACTTGGAACGGGCCTGGCGACGCTTGGCAACGCCGGCGGCGTCGAGCGAGCCACGAACGGTGTGGTAACGCACACCCGGCAGGTCCTTGACGCGACCGCCGCGGATCAGGACCACGGAGTGCTCCTGCAGGTTGTGGCCTTCACCACCGATGTAGGAAATCACTTCTTCCTGGTTGGTCAGGCGGACCTTGGCAACCTTGCGAAGGGCCGAGTTCGGCTTCTTCGGAGTGGTGGTGTAGACACGGGTGCAGACGCCACGGCGCTGCGGGCACTTGTCGAGCGCCGGCGAGGCACTCTTGTAGGTGGTCGCTTGCCGCGGCTTGCGGACCAGCTGGTTGATCGTCGCCATCAGTAGGTTCTTCTGATTGGTGGCCGGAAAATCCGGCCAGAGATGCGGAAATGTTAAAGCAGGCCAAAATTCTGGCCTGCTGAGACAGACGATTGTAGCAACCTGCCAGGAACGACGTCAAACGCGTCCTGTCAAGCCCGTCCCTGATCCCGGAACGTTACTGGGGGGCCTCCATGTACCCCGTTCAGGTTCGACCGGCCCTCCACGGATGGAGCCGCCTGCCGCTACAGCCAGGTCGGACGGCCTGCGCCGCCCTGCCCTTCAAGCCCGCCCGGGCATGTCCCCGGGCGTTACCGCAAAGGTGGGTCCGGCCTTGCGGCCGGACCGGTCACCTCATTCCTCGCCCGCAGCCTGTTCGGTCTCGGCTTCCACTGCCGGAGCCTCGACCGCCGCCGGGGTGCCGGCCAGGGTCTGCATCTCGGACTCGGTGAGGCCGGACGCGCCACGACGGCGCTGGCTGTGGTACGCCAGACCGGTACCGGCCGGAATCAGACGGCCGACGATGACGTTTTCCTTCAGGCCACGCAGGTTGTCCGAGGTGCCGCGCACAGCCGCTTCGGTCAGCACGCGGGTGGTCTCCTGGAACGACGCCGCCGAGATGAACGACTCGGTGGCCAGCGAGGCCTTGGTGATGCCCAGCAGGACCGGATCGAACCGCGCCGGCAGCTCGTTGCGGGTCGACAGGCGGGCGTTCTCCTCGATAACGCGCTGGCGTTCGACCTGCTCGCCGTTCAGGAACTTGCTGCTGCCCTGATCGGTGATCTCGACCTTGCGCAGCATCTGGCGGGTGATCACCTCGATGTGCTTGTCGTTGATCTTCACGCCCTGCAGGCGGTACACGTCCTGGATTTCCTTGACCAGGTAGGCCGCCAGCGGTTCGACACCCAGCAGGCGCAGGATGTCCTGCGGGCTCGGCTCACCGTCCACGATGGTTTCACCCTTGGTGACATGCTCGCCTTCGAACACGATGACCTGGCGGTACTTCGGAATCAGCTCTTCGTGCTCCGAACCATCGGTGTCCTTGATGATCAGGCGCTGCTTGCCCTTGGTGTCCTTGCCGAAGCTGATGATGCCCGAACGCTCGGCCAGCACCGCCGGATCCTTCGGCTTGCGCGCTTCGAAGAGGTCGGCCACGCGCGGCAGACCACCGGTGATGTCGCGGGTCTTCGAGGCTTCCTGCGGGATCTTGGCGACGACGTCGCCCACGCCCACCGGGGCGCCATCCTGCAGGTTGACGATCGAGCGCGGCGGCAGCAGGTACTGCGCCGGCAGATCGGTGCCCGGGATCGACAGGTCGTTGCCCTTGGCGTCGACGATGCGCACGATCGGGCGCAGGTCCTTGGCCTGGGTACCACGACGCTTCGGATCGGTGATTTCGCGCGAGGCCAGGCCGGTCAGCTCGTCGGTCTTCTCGATGACGGTGATGCCGTCGACGAAGTCGATGAAGCGGATGAAGCCGGCCACTTCCGACACGATCGGGTGGTTATGCGGATCCCAGTTGGCCACGGTCTGGCCAGCCTTGATCGCATCGCCGTCCTTGGACGTGATGGTCGCACCGTACGGCAGCTTGTAACGCTCACGCTCACGGCCGTGGGCATCGAGCACCGAGATTTCGCCCGAGCGCGACACTGCCACCAGCGAGCCGTTGGCATGCTCGACCGACTTGAGGTTGCTGAACTTGACCGAGCCGGTGGTCTTGACGGTGATGTTGTCGACCGCAGCAGCTCGCGACGCCGCACCACCGATGTGGAAGGTACGCATGGTCAGCTGGGTACCCGGCTCACCGATGGACTGGGCGGCGATGACGCCGACCGCTTCACCGATGTTGACCAGATGGCCACGGGCCAGATCGCGGCCGTAGCAGCGAGCGCAGACACCGAAGGCCGATTCGCACGAAATCGTCGAACGCACCTTGATGCTCTGCACGCCGGCATCTTCCAGCTTGGCGACCCACTGCTCGTCCAGCAGGGTGTTGCGGGTGACGATCGGATCCTCGTCGTTGCCCGGCAGGAACACGTCCTCGGCAACCACGCGACCCAGCACGCGGTCCTTCAGCGGCTCGACCACGTCACCGCCTTCCACGATCGGGGTCATGATCAGGCCTTCGGTGGTACCGCAATCCACCTCGGTGATCACCACGTCCTGCGCCACGTCGACCAGTCGACGGGTCAGGTAACCCGAGTTCGCGGTCTTCAGCGCGGTATCGGCCAGACCCTTACGGGCACCGTGGGTGGAGTTGAAGTACTCCTGCACGTTCAGGCCTTCGCGGAAGTTCGCCTTGATGGGCGTCTCGATGATCGAGCCGTCCGGGCGGGCCATCAGGCCGCGCATGCCGGCCAGCTGACGGATCTGCGCCTGGCTGCCTCGTGCACCGGAGTCGGCCATGATGTACAGCGAGTTCATCGACTTCTGATCGATGGTCTCACCCTTGGCATTGACGACCTTCTCGGTACCGATGGTGTCCATCATCGCCTTGGCGATGCGCTCGTTGGTGCGCGACCAGATGTCGACCACCTTGTTGTAGCGCTCGCCAGCGGTGACCAGACCCGACTGGTACTGCTCCTGGATTTCCAGCACTTCGGCTTCGGCCTCGGTGAGGATGCCGCGCTTTTCGTCCGGGATCAGCATGTCGTCGATACCGATCGACACGCCGGCGCGGGTTGCGTAGGCGAAGCCGGTGTACATCAGCTTGTCGGCGAACACGACCGTGTCCTTCAGACCCAGCTGACGGTAGCTGGAGTTGATCAGGCGCGAGATGTTCTTCTTGGTCAGCTCGGTGTTGGCCAGCGCGAACGGCAGGCCTTCCGGCAGGATTTCAGCCAGCAGGGCGCGACCGATCGTGGTATCCACGATCGAGGTCTTGTTCTGCTTGTTGCCTTCCTCGTCGGTCACCACCTCGGTGATGCGGACCTTGACCTTGGCGTGCAGTTCCACCACGCGGTTGTCGTAGGCGCGCTTGACTTCGGCGATGTTGGCGAAGGCCATGCCCTCGCCCTTCTTGTTTTCCAGCGAGCGGGTCATGTAGTACAGACCCAGCACGACGTCCTGCGACGGCACGATGATCGGCTCGCCGTTGGCCGGCGACAGGATGTTGTTGGTCGACATCATCAGCGCACGCGCTTCCAGCTGGGCTTCCAGCGAGAGCGGCACGTGGACGGCCATCTGGTCACCGTCGAAGTCGGCGTTGAACGCGGTGCAGACCAGCGGATGCAGCTGGATGGCCTTGCCTTCGATCAGCACCGGCTCGAACGCCTGGATGCCCAGACGGTGCAGGGTCGGCGCGCGGTTCAGCATCACCGGATGCTCGCGGATGACCTCTTCCAGGATGTCCCAGACTTCGGCTTCTTCGCGCTCGACCAGCTTCTTGGCGGCCTTGATGGTGGTGGCCAGGCCACGACGCTGCAGCTTGGCGAACACGAACGGCTTGAACAGTTCCAGTGCCATCTTCTTCGGCAGGCCGCACTGGTGCAGGCGCAGGTACGGACCGACCACGATGACCGAACGGCCCGAGTAGTCCACGCGCTTGCCCAGCAGGTTCTGACGGAAGCGACCCTGCTTGCCCTTGATCATGTCGGCCAGCGACTTCAGCGGGCGCTTGTTGGTGCCGGTGATGGCACGGCCACGGCGACCGTTGTCCAGCAGCGCATCGACCGATTCCTGCAGCATGCGCTTTTCATTGCGCACGATGATGTCCGGCGCGCTCAGTTCGAGCAGGCGGCGCAGGCGGTTGTTGCGGTTGATGACGCGGCGGTACAGGTCGTTCAGGTCGGAGGTCGCGAAGCGGCCACCGTCCAGCGGCACCAGCGGACGCAGGTCCGGCGGCAGCACCGGCAGCACGGTCATCACCATCCATTCCGGACGGTTGCCCGACTCCAGGAAGGCCTCGATCAGCTTGATGCGCTTGGTCAGTCGCTTCAGCTTGGTTTCCGAACCGGTCGCGGCGATCTCCTCGCGCAGGCGGGTCATCTCCGACTGCAGGTCGATCGTGCGCAGCAGTTCGTACACGGCCTCGGCGCCCATGGCGGCGTCGAAGTCGTCACCGTGCTCCTGGCGGGCCTGCAGGTACTGTTCTTCGGTCAGCAGCTGGCGGCGCTCCAGGGCGGTCAGGCCCGGCTCGGTCACCACGTAGGCTTCGAAGTACAGCACGCGCTCGATGTCGCGCAGGGTCATGTCCAGCATCAGGCCGATGCGCGACGGCAGCGACTTGAGGAACCAGATGTGCGCGACCGGCGAGGCCAGGTCGATGTGGCCCATACGCTCGCGGCGCACCTTGGCCAGGGTCACTTCAGTGCCGCACTTCTCGCAGACCACGCCGCGGTGCTTCATGCGCTTGTACTTGCCGCACAGGCACTCGTAGTCCTTGACCGGGCCGAAGATGGCGGCGCAGAACAGGCCGTCGCGTTCCGGCTTGAAGGTACGGTAGTTGATGGTTTCCGGCTTCTTCACTTCGCCGAAGGACCACGAGCGGATCAGGTCCGGCGAAGCCAGCGCGATCTTGATCGCGTCGAAGTCCAGCGTCTGGCGCTGCTGGTTGAAGAGATTGAGCAGGTCTTTCATGGTGTTCTCCAGAAGGAGGAATGCTGTGTCGATGGGCTTTCAGGTCACTGCCAGCGGCGCGGCGGAGAGAGCCGCCGCGCCGGCATGGATCAGTTGTCTTCCAGTTCCATGTTGATGGCCAGCGAGCGGATTTCCTTCACGAGCACGTTGAAGGATTCCGGCATGCCCGCGACCATCTCGTGCTCACCGTCGACGATGTTCTTGTACATCTGGTTGCGGCCCTGCACGTCATCGGACTTCACCGTCAGCATTTCCTGCAGGGTGTAGGCCGCGCCGTAGGCTTCCAGCGCCCAGACTTCCATTTCACCGAAGCGCTGGCCACCGAACTGCGCCTTGCCGCCCAGCGGCTGCTGGGTGACGAGCGAGTACGGACCGGTCGAACGCGCGTGCATCTTGTCGTCGACCAGGTGGTTCAGCTTCAGGTAGTGCATGTAACCCACGGTGGTGTGGCGATCGAACGCTTCACCGGTGCGGCCGTCGTACAGCTGGGTCTGGCCACTGCTCGGCAGATCGGCCAGTTCCAGCATGCGCTTGATTTCCGCTTCGGTGGCACCGTCGAACACCGGGGTGGCCATCGGCACGCCGTCGGTGAGGTTACGGGCCAGGCGCAGCAGCTCCTCGTCGCTGAACTGCGACAGGTCGACACGGTTGGCCACGTTGGTGTCATCGTGGTTGTAGATGTCGTCCAGGAACCGGCGCAGGTCGGCAACGGCCGCCTGGGCTTCCAGCATCGCCTGGATCTTGCGGCCCAGGCCCTTGGCAGCCCAGCCCAGATGCACTTCCAGGATCTGGCCGATGTTCATACGCGACGGCACGCCCAGCGGGTTCAGCACGATGTCCACGGTTTCGCCCGAGGCCATGTACGGCATGTCCTCGACCGGCACCACGTTGGACACCACACCCTTGTTGCCGTGGCGACCCGCCATCTTGTCGCCCGGCTGGATGCGGCGCTTCACGGCCAGGAACACCTTGACCATCTTCAGCACGCCCGGAGCCAGGTCGTCGCCTGCGGTGATCTTGCCGCGCTTGTCGGCGAAGCGACGCTCGAATTCCTTCTCGTGCGCCTGGATCTGCTTCTGGGCGCGCTCGATGGCTTCCGAAGCGTCCTCGTCCTTCATGCGCAGCACGAACCAGTCAGCCTTCTTCAGGCCGTCCAGGTACGCGTCGGTGATGACGTCACCCTTCTTCAGGCCGGCACCGCCGTTGACCACCTTGCCGACGATCTGCGAACGCAGACGCATGTAGATGGCGGCTTCCAGGATGCGGAACTGGTCGTCGAAGTCCTTCTTGACGCGCTTGATCTCCGACTCTTCGATCTGGCGCGCACGCTTGTCCTTCTCGATGCCGTCGCGGGTGAAGACCTGCACGTCGATGACGGTGCCGTCCATGCCCGGCGGAACGCGCAGCGAGCTGTCCTTAACGTCCGAAGCCTTCTCGCCGAAGATCGCGCGCAGCAGCTTCTCTTCCGGGGTCAGCTGGCTCTCGCCCTTCGGCGTGACCTTGCCGACCAGGATGTCGCCGGCGCGGACTTCCGCACCGATGTACACCACGCCGCTCTCGTCCAGGCGGTTCAGCGCCTGCTCGGAAACGTTCGGGATGTCGGCGGAGATTTCCTCCGGCCCCAGCTTGGTGTCGCGCGCGACGCAGGTCAGCTCTTCGATGTGGATCGTGGTGTAGCGATCCTCTTCCACCACGCGCTCGGAGAGCAGGATGGAGTCTTCGAAGTTGTAGCCGTTCCACGGCATGAACGCGATCAGCATGTTCTGGCCCAGGGCCAGTTCGCCGATGTCGGTGGACGGACCGTCGGCCAGCACGTCGCCGCGGGCGATGACGTCACCCACCTGGACCAGCGGACGCTGGTTGATGCAGGTGTTCTGGTTGGAACGGGTGTACTTGACCAGGTTGTAGATGTCGACGCCGGCGTCGGTGGCACCGACGATCTCTTCCTCGACCACCTTGACCACGATGCGGGCAGCGTCGATCTGCACGATCTCACCGCCACGACGGGCGTTCACGGTCACACCGGAGTCACGCGCCACGGCGCGCTCGATGCCGGTGCCAACCAGCGGCTTCTGCGAACGCAGGGTCGGCACGGCCTGACGCTGCATGTTCGCGCCCATCAGTGCGCGGTTGGCGTCATCGTGCTCCAGGAACGGCACCAGCGCGGCCGCGATCGACACGGTCTGCATCGGCGAGACGTCCATGAAGTGGACCTCCGCCGGCGGCTTCAGCAGCGACTCGCCCTGGTAGCGGCACGGCACGAACTGCTCGGTCAGCATGCTCTTGGCATCGGTCAGGGCGTTGGCCTGGGCGATGACGTACTCGTTTTCCTCGATCGCCGACAGGAACTCGATCTCGTCGGAGACCTTGCCGTCCACGACCTTGCGGTACGGGGTCTCGAGGAAACCGTACTGGTTGGTGCGGGCGTACACGGCCAGCGAGTTGATCAGACCGATGTTCGGGCCTTCCGGCGTTTCGATGGTGCAGACGCGGCCGTAGTGGGTCGGGTGCACGTCGCGCACTTCGAAGCCGGCGCGCTCACGGGTCAGGCCGCCCGGGCCCAGGGCCGAGACGCGACGCTTGTGGGTCACTTCCGACAGCGGGTTGTTCTGATCCATGAACTGCGACAGCTGCGAGGAGCCGAAGAACTCCTTGATGGCGGCAGCGACCGGCTTGGCGTTGATCAGTTCCTGCGGCGTCAGGCCTTCGGACTCGGCCATCGACAGGCGTTCCTTGACCGCGCGCTCGACGCGGACCAGGCCGACGCGGAACACGTTCTCGGCCATTTCACCGACCGAACGCACGCGACGGTTGCCCAGGTGATCGATGTCGTCGACCACGCCGCGACCATTGCGGATCTCGGTCAGGACCTTGATCACGTCCAGGATGTCGGAGCTGTCGCCATGGGCAGCGACCAGGCGCTTGGACTCTTCGTCGTTGCGCTCACCGAAGTACTTGCTGTCGTACAGCACGGCTTCGCCGGTGGTTTCCTTGCGGCCCACGCGACGGTTGAACTTCATGCGGCCGACCGCGGACAGGTCGTAGCGCTCGAAGGTGAAGAACAGGTTGTGGAACAGGTTCTGCGCGGCGTCCTTGGTCGGCGGCTCGCCCGGACGCATCATGCGGTAGATCTCGACCAGTGCTTCCAGCTGGGTCTTGGTCGGATCGATGCGCAGGGTGTTGGACAGGTACGGACCACGATCCAGGTCGTTCACCCACAGGGTACCGACCGCATCGACGCCCGCCTTGCGGAAGTTCTGCAGCTGCTCTTCGCTGATCTCGTCATTGGCCTGGGCCAGCAGTTCGCCGGTCGAGGCATCGACCACGTCGTGCGACAGGATGCGGCCGACCAGGTAGTCGTCCGGCACGGCCAGGGCCGCAATGCCCGAGGCTTCCAGCTGCTTGATGTGGCGCGCGGTGATGCGCTTGCCGGCTTCCACGATGACCTTGTCGCCGTCGGCGAGGTCGAAGCCCAGGGTTTCGCCACGCAGGCGCTCCGGCACCAGCTCCAGCTGGACGCCTTCATCCGGGTTGATGTGGAAGGTGTTGATCTCGAAGAACTCGGCCAGCATCTCTTCGTTGCTGTAGCCAAGCGCGCGCAGCAGGATCGACACCGGCAGCTTGCGGCGGCGGTCGATACGGGTGAACAGCGCGTCCTTCGGGTCGAACTCGAAGTCCAGCCAGGAACCGCGGTAGGGGATGATGCGGGCGCTGTACAACAGCTTGCCCGAGCTGTGGGTCTTGCCGCGGTCGTGGTCGAAGAACACGCCCGGCGAGCGGTGCAGCTGCGAGACGATGACGCGCTCGGTGCCGTTGACGATGAAGGTGCCGTTCTCGGTCATCAGCGGGATTTCGCCCAGATAGACCTCCTGCTCCTTCACGTACTTGATGGCCTTGGTCGACGACTCGCGGTCGTAGATCACCAGGCGCACGGTCACGCGCAGCGGAGCGCCGTAGCTCATGCCGCGCTGGCGGCATTCACGTTCGTCGAAGACCGGCTCGCCCAGCTTGTAGCCGACGTACTCCAGGGCGGCATTGCCGCTGTAGCTGGCGATCGGGAAGACCGACTTCAGCGCGGCGTGCAGGCCATGATCGGCACGCTTGGCCGGATCGATGTTCTCCTGCAGGAAATCACGGTAGGAATCCACCTGGATCGCGAGCAGGAACGGCACTTCGAGAATCGAGCGCTGCTTGCCGAAATCCTTGCGGATACGCTTCTTTTCGGTGAACGAATAGGACGTCATGAGGTCTTCCACCTTGTTGTGCGGGCCGTGCGTCCACGACCCTGAAGGGAACTTTGAAATTGTCAGTTGGAAGTCGCTGGTATTGCCGGCACCAGCACGCCTTCTCCCGCTACTTCCAACTGCCAACTCGTCTGCATCTACTTCCCTGCTGCCGCGCGATGCGCGGGCGTGCCGGGATTTGACCGCAGCCCGTGTTGGGCTTTCTACCGCCTGATTCCACCCGCGCAGTACGCGGGCCTGCAACAACGACCAAAGGCCGGGGGCTTACGCCCCCAGCCTTGGCTGCATCGCCGAGAATCGATGACGATGCAAAGGAAGTGCTTACTTGACTTCGACAGTCGCGCCAGCAGCTTCCAGGTCCTTCTTCATCTTCTCGGCGTCGTCCTTCGAAGCGCCTTCCTTCAGGACGCCACCAGCTTCGGCCAGGTCCTTCGCTTCCTTCAGGCCCAGGCCGGTGATGGCGCGGACGGCCTTGATGACTTCGACCTTCTTCTCGCCGGCCGACTTCAGGGTGACGGTGAACTCGGTCTGCTCTTCAACAGCAGCGGCCGGGCCAGCGGCAGCAGCCACGGCAACCGGAGCAGCGGCGGAGACGCCGAACTTCTCTTCGATGGCCTTGACCAGCTCCATCACTTCCATCAGGGACTTCTCGGCGATGGCGTCGACGATCTGTTCGTTGGTAAGGGACATGATTAATACCTTTGGATGATTTTCTGGGTTGAGGTTCCGTCAGGAACCACGGTAAGTCGAAACTCAGGCGGTCTCGGCGGCCGGCTCGGCAGCGGCGGTTTCGCCACCACCCTGCTTCTCGCCAACAGCCTTGATGGCGCGGGCGAACATCGTGACCGGCTCGGTCAGGACGCGGGCCAGCATGGCCAGGGCCTGATCGCGGGTCGGCAGCGAGGCCAGCACGTCGACGTGGCTTGCCGGGAACACTTCGCCACCGATGGCGACGACCTTAGCCTTCAGCTTGTCGTTGCCCTTGGCGGCTTCCTTGATCAGGCGACCGGCAGCGCCGGGCTCCTCGAGCGAGAACGCGTACAGCAGCGGACCAACCATCTGGTCCTGGGCCACGGCGAACTCGGTGCCTTCAACGGCGCGCGAAGCCAGGGTGTTCTTGACAACCTTCAAGAAAACACCGGTTTCACGAGCCTGCTTGCGCATCGCGGTCATCTGGGCGACCGTGGTGCCAGCGTATTCGGCTGCGATCAAGGAGTGGGCCTTGGCGGCGACGTCTGCCAGCTCGGCGACTACTTCTTGCTTCTGGGACAGATTGAGAGCCATTGCACTCCTCCAATTGAACTCCGCTTACGGCTCCTGCCGTGTGCGGTCCTGTGCGGCATCCGTCCTGGACGCCGGGAACACCAGGATGATGTTCCGGGGGGTGGGCCGTTCTAGACCTGGAGTGGGCCAACCTGGGAAACCCAGACGTGCGTGAACCAGAAAAACTCCAGAAGGGCACCATCTACGCAGGGTGATTCCGGGGAATCGATTAAGCGTTCATGACTGTTCCGGCGGCGACTCCCTGCCATATCGAGCTTCCGTGCCCGTCGCCGGCCCTGCCACGACCGCGCCTGCGGTCTTTGACGGCTACCGCAGGCGGTGGGCTGCCTGCGATGCCTTCAAATGTCACGGTCACGGCACCCGAAAGTACCGTGACCGCTTGAAACAATTACTTCAGGGTCAGCGACGACTGGTCGACGGTGACGCCCGGGCCCATCGTCGAGCTGACCGAAACCTTCTGCAGGTAGGTGCCCTTCGAGGTGGCCGGCTTGGCCTTGATCAGGTCCAGCAGCAGCGCGGTCAGGTTCGACTTCAGCGCGTCTTCGGCGAAGTCGGCCTTGCCGATGGTGCAGTGGATGATGCCAGCCTTGTCGGTGCGGTAACGGACCTGGCCCGACTTGGCGTTCTTCACGGCTTCACCCGGGTTCGGGGAAACGGTGCCGACCTTCGGGTTCGGCATCAGGCCGCGCGGGCCCAGCACGGTGCCCAGCTTACCGACAACGCGCATGGCGTCCGGGGTCGCGATGACGACGTCGTAGTTCAGATCGCCGGCCTGCATCTTCTCGGCCAGGTCATCCATGCCGACGGCTTCGGCCCCAGCGGCCAGGGCTTCATCAGCCTTGGCACCGGCCGGAGCGAACACGGCAACGCGGACCGACTTGCCGGTACCGGCCGGCAGGACGGTGGAGCCACGGACCTGCTGGTCGGACTTCTTCGCGTCGACGCCCAGGCGCACAGCAACGTCGATCGACTCGACGAACTTGGCCTTGGTGGCGCTCTTCAGGATGTTGATCGCGTCCTCGAAGGCGTAAGCCTTGCCCGGAACGACGGCGGCCTTGATGGCCTTCTCACGCTTGGTCTGTGCCATCTTCTTAACCCTCCACCACGAGGCCCATGGAACGGGCAGAGCCAGCGATGGTACGCACGGCGGCGTCCAGGTCGGCGGCAGTCAGATCCGGTTCCTTCGCCTTGGCGATCTCTTCCAGCTGCTTACGGGTGACCTTGCCGACCTTCTCGGTGTTCGGGCGCTTGGAGCCCGACGAGATGCCAGCGGCCTTCTTCAGCAGGGTG
Organism: Stenotrophomonas genospecies 5; assembly: GCF_054473825.1. Lineage (NCBI taxonomy): Bacteria > Pseudomonadati > Pseudomonadota > Gammaproteobacteria > Lysobacterales > Lysobacteraceae > Stenotrophomonas > Stenotrophomonas genospecies 5. The sequence goes on along the minus strand of NZ_JBTMUW010000005.1, from coordinate 1,753 downwards.
GTGGCCGGGGTGCTCTTGGTGATGAAGGTGAACGTACGGTCCGAGTAGGCCGTGATGATCACCGGAACCGGCAGACCCGGCTCGAGCTTCTGCGTGGCAGCGTTGAACGCCTTACAGAATTCCATGATGTTCAGGCCGCGCTGACCCAGCGCAGGACCGACCGGCGGCGAGGGGTTGGCCTGACCGGCCTTCACCTGCAGCTTGATGTAACCGACAACTTTCTTTGCCATGTGAGTACTCTCCGGGTGCTAGCGCCTTTCGACAACAGGCTCCCCATCGGACCGGGAATCACGCGTCCCGGCATCGCGTTTTGAAATCATGCCGAAGGCCACCTTGCGGTGGCCTCGTCCTGCTGGCTTCCCAGCGGGGAGCCGCGCACTATATCAGATTTTGGGCGCCCTGTCTGAACAGGGAGGGCGACCTGAAGGCTGCCAGCCCGTGGCCGGCAGCATCACCGGGCATCAGCCGGTCTGCTTCTCGACCTGGCCGAACTCGAGCTCGACCGGGGTGGCACGACCGAAGATCAGCACCGAGACGCGCAGACGGCTCTTCTCGTAGTTGACTTCTTCGACCACACCATTGAAATCGTTGAACGGGCCATCGGTGACGCGGACCATCTGGCCCGGCTCGAACAGCACCTTCGGACGCGGCTTCTCGACACCTTCCTGAACGCGGTTCAGGATGGACTCGGCTTCGGAATCGGCGATCGGCAGCGGACGATCGGCGGTACCGCCGATGAAGCCCATCACGCGCGGGGTTTCCTTGACCAGGTGCCAGCTTTCGTTGTCGATGCGCGGAATACCGGCCTCTTCGTGGGTCTCGATCTGGACCAGCACGTAACCCGGGAAGAACTTGCGCTCGGACCGGCGCTTCTGGCCGGCGCGCATTTCGATCACTTCCTCGGTCGGAACCAGGACGTCGCCGAAGCGCTCTTCCATGCCATCACGGACGATGCGATCACGCAGAGCCTGCGCCACCGACTTCTCGAAGCCCGAATAGGCGTGAACGACGTACCAACGCTTCATGCAATTCTCCTTAGCGGCTCAGGAACCACTGAGTCAGTTTCTGGATCAGGAAGTCGAAGCCACCCAGCAGCAGGCTGAGGATGAGCACCACAACAATCACGACCCAGGTCATGCGAACGGCTTCCTGGCGCGTCGGCCAGACCACCTTGCGCAGTTCGAAGCGCGACTCGGAGAGGAATTCGCGGGTGTCGCGCCCCTTGCCGGTCAGCATGAACACGCCGATACCGCCAACCAGACCGACCACGACCGCCAACGCACGCAGCTGACCCGCCCACGCGCCCAGCTGGGCGGCGCGACCGGAGTCGGCGGAGAACCAGAACCAGACGAACAGACCCGCCAGCACCAGCAGGGATGCGGCAACGTACTTGACGATATCTCCACCGCTGGCGGAGGTGTCCTTGGAATGTTCGATCTTGCTATTCATCCGGTGTGTCTGCTTTAGCGGCAAGAGCCGCTGGATAAGGTGGGCAGATGGCACGCCAGGAGGGACTCGAACCCCCAACCTGCGGTTTTGGAGACCGCTGCTCTGCCAATTGAGCTACTGGCGTACGTTTTGAAACTTGCCTTCCCTTAGACGGCGAAGGCGGACCGAGGTTCCCGGCCCGCCACTCGCGCGACCGGCAGCGCTATGCAACCGCCGGTACTGCAGGCTTACTTGATGATCTTCGAGACCACGCCGGCGCCGACGGTGCGGCCACCTTCGCGGATGGCGAAGCGCAGGCCTTCGT
>NZ_JBTMUW010000004.1:276235-326688 GCF_054473825.1 Stenotrophomonas genospecies 5 | reverse complement strand
AAAAAGCCCCGACCAGGGCCGGGGCTTTTCATCAAACATGGTGCCGGAAACAGGAGTCGAACCTGCGACCTACGCATTACGAACCCAGCCGACTGAACTTGGCGAGCGATCTAAGCAGCTCGCGACTGACCGGATGATCCCGACTCCGGACGAGCGAACCGGCATGGACCGTTGCCGCCGGGACGATGGGGGCGCTCTCGGGGGCTCAGCTGTGAGAACGATGCGCTTGGTGAGGGGGGATGACATTGGGCGGAGCGTCCGCAAATGGCGATAGAACCAACTTAGGACAGGATGCAAGGCGGTGTTTGGATGAGGATCGTCCACAGTGCACAGCCCCGCCCCATGTAGCCGCCAATTAAGTCACTACTTAATTTGAAAACCGATGAAATTCGAACAGACCTTCAGGTTCTACGGCACGCATACCAAAATCACCTCGTATCGATACCCATCACCAACTTCGTACACGTGAGCCTGAAGCACTAGGTCACTCCTCCCCTCTTCTTCTGTGTAAAGATCAACCAGAACATTCCAAAAATCTCCATACCAGATGCAGACGGAAGAGTTCCAGGACTCATCTGGCAGCCTTTTCAAGTGTGCGCCATACGCGCGAATGTTCTCTAGCGCGCTTGCCCACACATCTGGGGCCTGAAGGGTTACCTGCGGTAGCGATGGTTCGCCACCTTGAATCAGAGCATCAACGATGGCTGCGAGCGTGGGCCGCCAAGCTTGCGGCACCGCAGTCTCGTTCTCACCATCTTTAGCTATGGTCGTCTCATTCATTGCTAATCTCTCCCGTGCAATTGCTTGTGGCAGTCCAAACGTACTCAGCAACGGCTTGCCGGGCTTGGTCGCGGGCCTGATCAAGTGTCAGAAGCTCAACGACCCCAAGGTACGACGCTTACCGTGCGCCCAGGTCACGATCCAAGCTTTGTGGCCCGAGGGTTGCACTCGCAGAATCAGGCCGCGAACCTGAGCGTCCCTGAGCTCGTAGGGGCGATCTCGGGGTTCTGCTGTGAGAACGATGCGCTTGGTGAGGGCGGATGACATTGGGCGGAGCGTCCGTAAGTGGCGATAGCGCCAAATTAGGACAGGATGCCAGGCGTTGATTGGATGAGGATCGTCCTCATCTAGGCATCTGCAGGCATCAGAGAAGGCACGACACGCGAGAGAACTTCAACGCAGACATCGTCGGAGAAGACCGCATAATGCGCCATATTTCCCGAAGAATGAACGCCACCGCTCGAATTCTCCAACCACGTCAACAACGATGAGCTGGTTGCACGCATCAGGTTATGCCCGGCCACCACTACGCCTGACTCCCAGTATTCCTGGAGACTTCCCTCCTGAGTAATTCGAACGGCCAAGGGCGTTGCGAAAATCAGAATCCACGCCTTCCTTCCCGTGTTCTCGAACAAATCTATAGCCATAGATCCGTCAATCGAATATCTAACTTCCCCGACATCCCACGAGTGATCCCCGTCCATTCCGTCAGGTCGCCACTCTTCAAAATCTGCAGAACGCTGTCCAATCATGGGTTCTTCCCATATCTAAACTCATCAGTGGTTCGACCGTCCTGGCGCCGAATCTCCAGCGTCGGCCGTCCATCCTTGGAGTAGTTCCTGTCAATCACTCGACTTCCATCCTCCAATTGCCCAACACGAGTTCCGTTTGCCTTTGTGTCGACATCCTTGGGACCCAGCGCGTCAAAATCCTTTGCTTTCTGATCTGATTCGGCTCCTCTATCCCATACCCGGGTGCCTCGGGTAGTGACATTTTCAATAGTCGATTCACCACGTAGTCCAGCTACGCTATCGGGCGCCTGCTTTCCCCCTTCCCCCTCCGTGGAGTCGGTCGGATCAGCCCCTTCACTCCGCTGGGTGGAATCAATTGCATTTGAGACTAATCTCCCCCCGTACGCTATCGTCAGAATTGCAGGAAGCGCCAGAGCATCAGCGATGGTGTTCACCTCACCAGAACATCAATTCTCGTTACAAGTGACTGCACGTCCATCCGGATCTGTGAACTTGTACGGATTGCCGTTCGCATACCGATAGCGATTGACCGGAATTCTTCGATGCGGGCATCGGCTATGAGGTTGCCCCACCCCTTCTTGATGTCCGTCACGTCGAAGACCTTGCCCGCACGGCGCTCGCCCGCTTGTCTAGCCCAACGCTGCAGGACTTCCATGGCTTCGACGTTTAGCGGGATGTGACGCTGCCTACCGGACTTGGCGTTCTCGGCTCGAATGGTCAGCATCTTGGCTTCCCAGTTGATGTCCGCCCATGTCATCGATAGCAGTTCACCCCGCCGCATGCCGGTATTGATGGCTGTAAGGACCACCGGAGTCAGGTGATCGACATAGCCGTCCATCGGCAAGTCAGGCAGAACCGCTTGCCGGTACTTACGTCGGGCCGCATTCGCGTTCGCCCTCCCCTCAACCCCAGCTAGATCGCGCGCTGCCAGCGAGGCCCGGAGCATCGCCTCCTCATCAGGGGACAGGAACCGAACCACCTTGCGGCTAGCTGCTGATCGCTGACGCATGCCCATGAGGGGGTTAGTCTCGATCAGCTTCCACTCAACGGCCCGAGACAAGGCAGACCGCAGGCAAGCAAAGTCGCGCGCTGCGGTAGCCTTGGTGACTGCATCGGGGCCAGTGACACGACCGCGCCACCATCGCTCCATTGTGGGCACGTCAATTTCGATGATCTGACGACGCAGCAGCCACGGGAACACTGATCGGATGCGGTCCGGGTACTGACGACCACCCTTGAGCTCAGCTATCGCCCAAGGCTCGAAATGCTCGTTGAGCAGTGTTTCGAGCGTGCAGCTAGTGGGCTTGGACTTTGCGAGTGCCGGCAATCCGGACTGAACGTATTCAGCGACCGCTTGCCGGGCTTGGTCGCGGGCCTGGTCGAGCGTCAAGTGCTCGACCGAACCTAAGGTACGACGTTTACCGTGCGCCCAGGTCACGATCCAAGCCTTATGCCCTGAAGGCTGCACACGCAGGATCAGGCCGCGAACCTGAGCGTCCCTGACCTCGCAGGGGCGATCCCGGGGTTCAGCCCTGAGAACGATGCGTTTGGTGAGGGCGGATGACATCGGGCGGGTTGTCCGTGAGTGGCGATAGAGCCAACTTAGGACAGGATGCGAGGGGATGTTTGGATGAGGATCGTCCGCTGACGATGCCTAATGTCTGCGACGACAGAGCACAAACTTGCTCCGAACACTGAACGAAAAAACCTACTGCCCTACGCCGTCGGTTCGCGCATCCTGACTGTCGACGCGGGGACCCTCGGCGAAGTTCAAAAACTGAAGCACGATCTCCTCCAGGTTGAGCACTCCACCGCAAGCGATATAGCGCCCATCCGAAATCTCGGACTGAATCCAATCTACTTCCGAACGATCAATGCGCGTTCTGGGCAGCGAATATTCACTCAACTCCGTGTCAACCAGGTCGACAGTGAGAATCCACCCTGGGTTATCCAAAGTGTCTATCTTGATACCGTAGGAATGCTCCCAATCTTCGTCACAGTGATTCGAGTACCATTTTTGCAAAAGCGCAATCGCAGTGTCCATAAATAATCTCAGTTCCGCTTTGGCAGCTCTTCTGGGAGCGCCGGACGCACCCCCTTTTGCCCTGCCTCTTTCACATGAGGTGTGGCAATGATGGATCCATCAGGATTGGTATGAGCCTTTCCGGTTACGTCGACACGCTTTACCTCTTGGAAGCCGGACGGATTGTTCGGATTTGGCTGGTAAGTGGCAGTATTGCTGATATTGCCATCCTCACCACGCTTTAGGACAGAGTGTGCGCCCTCTGCATTGGCGTCCGGTCGCAATTTGTTTGTGTTCCGGCCAGATGGCGCGCCAACTGTAACAGTCCCAGTCCGGGGTGGCTGCATACGCAGGGGCGGCGCTCGAATGCCACCAGCATGGGACTGCCCGCCCTTGACGATACCGGAACCAATGGCATAGCCAGTTTGCTCAGCCCAATTGGCATGCAACGGAAATCCGTGCTCGTATCGGGAGGCGTTAAGTGTTCCGTTCTCAAAGCCGGTCTGGAAGTCACTCCAACTCTGCCTCCCGTCCGGATCAGTGAACTTGTACGGATTGCCGTTTGCATACCGATATCGATTGAACTGCCCCACCGGCTGTTCATAGGCCGTCACCGGATCCACCGACAGGAACACACCCAACTGCGGATCCATGTACCGCTGCTGCATGTAGCTCAGCCCGGTGGCCGAGTCGCTCACATGCCCGGTATACCCCGGGCCATCCGTGACCTGACCACCGACCACAGCACCGTAAGGCTCGTAGTCATAGCGCTTGATCACGTTGCCGTTGGCATCGCTCTCGGCCACGACCGAGCCCAGCGCGTCCGTGTGGATGTACGTCACCGTCGTCTGGGCAATTGCGGCTGGCGACACGCCAAGGCCGAGCAGCAGCACGCAGCACAGCCAGGCGCCCAATGCCCCCGATTTCCGAAATCGCTCTTCAAATCCCCTGAAGCGGGCCGACAGACCGCCTGCAGTTCCTCCGAACCTGCGCATCCTTCCAATCCCTGAAAGAGCCTTGAAGCAAGGCTGGGTATTCATAGCACAGGAATGACCGGCTGCGGTTGCCACGTCAGGAACAGTGCGAGGAGCCAAGCGCTCGGGAAGCCGGAGGGACGAGTAGGCCGCGAGACTCGGAAATCGCGGCTGCCCGCCATGGGTTGGCAATGCCGGGAACTCGCATTCCGCCGGGCATGGCCCGGCGCCACCAGACACAAAAAAGCCCCGACCAGGGCCGGGGCTTTTCATCAAACATGGTGCCGGAAACAGGAGTCGAACCTGCGACCTACGCATTACGAATGCGCCGCTCTACCAACTGAGCTATTCCGGCCGAGCACGCGATTTTACGGGCTCCCCTGCCCGGTGGTCAATCCACCCTCGGTCAGCCTGCCTCCACCCGGTTCGCGCACGCCCGCCCGGCTGCGAAATCCGCCAGGTTGCCCAGCGTGATCGCCGAGATCTCCTGCAGGGCCTCCACGGTGAAGAAGCCCTGATGGCCGGTCACCAGTACGTTGGGGAAGGTCATCAGGCGCTGGAACGCTTCATCGTCGATGATTTCCCCGGAGAGATCCTGGAAGAACAGCGCGCTTTCCTGCTCGTAGACGTCGATGGCCAGGTGGCCCAGCCGGCGTGATTTCAGCGCGCGGATGACCGCATGGGTGTCGACCAGACCGCCACGCGAGGTGTTGACCAGCATGGCACCCGCCTTCATCTGCGCCAGCGACGCATCGTTGATCAGGTGATGGGTATCCGCCGTCAATGGGCAGTGCAGCGACACGATGTCGGCGCGGGACAGCAGCTCGGCCAGAGCCACGTTTTCTCCCAGCCCGGCGAAGGATGCCGATGGATAGGGATCATGGCCCAGCACCGTGCAGCCCAGGCCCTTGAAGATGCGCGCCGTCGCCACACCGATCTTGCCGGTGCCGACGATGCCGACGGTGCGGCCATGCAGGGTGTGCCCAAGCAGGCCATCGAGCATGAAGTTGCCTTCGCGCACGCGGTTGTAGGCGCGATGTGTCTGCCGGTTGAGGGTCATCACCAGGGCCAGTGCATGCTCGGCGACGGCCTCAGGTGAGTAGGCCGGCACGCGCGCGACGAACAGGCCCAGCGACGTCGCAGCGGCGAGATCGACGTTGTTGAAGCCGGCGCACCGCAGCAGCACGGCGCGCACGCCCTGAGCGTGCAGGGCCTGCAGCACAGGGGCATCAAGACGATCATTGACGAACACGCAGACGGCGTCGCAGCCCTGTGCCAGCGTGGCGGTATGCAGGTCGAGCGAGGCATCGAAGTAGACGAACGCGAAATCCTGTTCTGCGGCGCCGCGCTGATTGGCCTCGTCAAGAAAGCGGCGATCATAGGGCCGGGCGCTGAAGACTGCGATCTGCATGGAGGGGCCTGGGTGGAATTCCATGCCGAACCATACCGCAGCAGCGTGCGTCCTGGGATGGCACCGGCGATGCGGGCATCGCCGGTGCCGCCGGCCACTCAGAACCGGTAACCGAGCCCCAGCTGCACACCATTCTGCAGCTGGCCGTCGCGGCGCTCGCCCACATAGTCGACCATCACCGACAGCCGCTCGCTGGCCCGGCTGGTCACACCCAGGTTCCAGCTCAGCACCTGCTCGCCCACCGTCTGGCTGTTGCTGCCGAACACCAGATCCGGCGCCGCCGCAAAGCCGGTGCTGTAGCGGGCCTGCGTATCCCCCAGCTCCTTCTGCCACACCACCCGCGCCCGCGGGGTGATGCGCTCGCCGTTGTTGCCCTCGAAGGTCTTGAACAGCTGCAGGCCCGCACCGACCCGGATGCTCTCCAGGCTGCCGCCACGCCCGGCCAGCGCCGCCACACCCTGCCCTTCGTTGAACCGCGTCGCGGAGGTGCGCGCGTAGTCCACCACCGGCAGCAGCGGCTGGATCACCACGCCCTTGCCGCGGGTGAAGGAGAACGCATGTTCCACCCGCGCAGAGATCGCATCGTTGCGGTACTTCGCACGCAGCGGGTCCTGCAGGCCCTCGATGCCGGCGATGCTGCGCCGGGTGTCGTGGCGCAGGTCGGTGTAGCGCACCGCCGCGGACAGATAACCGCGCGCGTAGATCGCGTCCAGGTAACCGCCCACATCCAGCGCACGCACGTCGCCGGTGAAGCGGGAGGCGCCACGGGCCTTGGTCGACATGTCCGCGGCCGCCACGCTCACGCCCAGGCCGACACGGTCATCGGCCAGGCGCGTATCGGCACCGACCACGATGCCGCCCACGGTATGGCTCATCCCGGCCACGCCGGCATCGGCATCGATGCGGCCATGGCTGGCGAAGCCGCGTGCCCACAGTCCGTGGCCACGCTGGCCATCGCCATTGCCCCCCGCACCTGCTGCCGTCGGCTCGACCAGATGCATTGCCAGCTGGTTGAACAGGGTGCCATGGCGCATGCCCGGCTGTGCCGACATCGACTGCGCGACCTGCGCGGCCAGGCCATCGGCATCGCCACCGGCACTGCGCATCGCCGCCTGATGCTGCTGGACCACGTTGCCGATGCTGCCCAGCAGGGCGTTGTCGGCCAGGCGCAGGGTGGCGTGCGCGTCGCCACGCAGCGCACCGGCGTGCTGCGCGACCACGTCGCGGTCGGCGAACTGCAGTACGCCCAGCAGCGGCTTCAGGCCACTGTCCTGGCGATCGGATGCAGCTCCCAGCACACGCCCCAGGTCATCACCGGACGGGCCGTTGGCGAACAGATCCCACTGGTCGAAGCCCGGGTTGGCGGTCAGCCACAGACCATCGGCCGTCTGCCTGACATTGAAACTCAACAGCGAGTTGTGGCGCGGACGGAACACCTCACCGCCGCTGATGCTGGCGCTGTAGCCAGGGTCGCCCAGCCGCACGACCTCCTGGAAGCCGTCCTGGTAGATCGGGCCTTCAACCAGATCGCGACGGAAGTCCTTGCTGTAATAGCCCTGCGCCACGTTCAGTTCAAGGAAAGCGCCCTTGGAGATCACCAGCGCGCCATCGAGCACTTTGTTGGTGGACGGGTCGAAGAAATTACCCACGCGCACGCGACCACCGGCACTGCCGCCGCTCTCGGTCACGTCGAACAGCACTTTGCCGCCGGGCATGATGTTGACGTAGCCATGGGTGACCAGATCACCTCCGCGCGGCATCAGCGTGCCGAACACGCGCAGGCGGTTGAAGCCATCCTCGCGCCAGGACGGGCCGGTGCCACCCAGCAATGCAGTGCTGTCCATCGCGGTGCCCGCCACGTCGCCGTGGCCGACCAGCATGCCCGCACCGAGCACACGCACTTCCGGGGCACGCAGGGCGCCACCTTCCAGGGCGATGGTGCCATTGTCGACCAGCATGAAGTCCGCACCGGTGGTTGCGGACGAGCGCCAGACAGCGCCATTGGCAATCCGGATCACGCCCATCGAATTGTCCAGCGTGGACGCGTCCAGATCGCCCAGCCGAAGCTTGGACAGCAGCAGGGCCTGCACGCCGGGATCGCTCAGATAATCCTGCACCGAACCAGCGCCGATGCCCTGCGGACCCGTGCTGGAAAGGTTGTAGATGGTCAGTGCGTAGGAAAAGTACGCCGACGGTCGATCGGTGCTCCAGCGCGCGAAATCATCATCGACGAACGTCTGCAGCTGGCGTCCCGTCCGCAGGTAGCCCGGATTGATGTCACCGGTGACGTCCGCAGTGACATTCAACGTATCGCCCGGATCACGATAGCCGGTTGCGGTGATGATCCGGTTGCTGTGAATGTCCTGCCCAGGGAACGACTCCAGCGCGCTGCCGCTGCCATCCGGATCGAACGTGACCGACGTACCGGGGGTGCGCGCAGGATCGCGGAACACCAGCAGGCCGTTGGGCTTGACCACTTCGTACATCGCCTTGTGCAGCAGCCCAGCATCCATGCCGCCGCCATAGTTGCCGGTGTAGATCTGGGTCATGCGCGGCGACGGCTCGTAGATCACATTGCTGCCGTTGTTGGCCGCATGGATCTCCACCGAATCGACAATCGGCAGATCCCCGGCAAGATAACGCTCCACGCCACCGGACTGCATGATCGAGCAGGACGAGATGCAATGGCCCGACACGATGGTGTTCAGGCCGGACGTGCGGATCACCCCCTGCAGCCACTCGCCGGCGATCAGCGCGCCACCGTTGGAGGTACGCAGCACCACCTCCCGGATCGGCCGCCCCTCGGCCTGCGCCTTGGCCAGCAGCGCCGGCAGCGAAACGACGTCGGCGAAGGTGACGCCACCGCTGAGGAAGATGCGGTCTCCCTGCACGTGATAGTTCATTGCCATGGCGTCATCAGCCTTGACCATGACGCCAACACCAATCAGGCCGGCCAGGGCCAGACTCAACTTGGACTGCTTCATACCGTTCTCTCTCCCCCCGCAACACGCGGACGGGAAGCTAAACGTCAGAGCGGGAGGCCCTCCCCCGCTGCATGCCATGGAAAAGAATGAACGGATTCAGATCAAGTTGGCAGTCAAAACTGTGGCTGAGTTCGCGCTCTTGAACGCTTTTACAGGAGAAATACAGCCTCCGGCAAAGTTAAAAACGCAGAAAGGGCGGTAACACCCCCAGTGGCCATCCGAGTGAAAGGTGAACGAATTCATGATCGACACGTGCAGGCCGGCGGCTCTTCCCCATCCGGTCATCGTCGCGTAAAACTCGGTGACGCCCCCCTCATCGTTGCCCGAGGCCAGCCCTGTCCGCTTCGTCCCCCCTGATCCATCGCGCACCGGATCCGCCTGGGCCTCCGGACGCCTTCATCACGTTCGTAAGGGAAGAGCGCGCGCCGTTGTGCACTTTCCTGCGTACCCGTGGGGTGGGCCCGGAGGATGCGGAGGACATCGCCCAGGACTGCATGGAACGGTTGATCCGCTATCGCGCGCACGGCACCGAGGAACTGCGCCTGCTGCTGTATCGTATCGCCCGCAACCGCCTGGCAGACCGCGGCCGCTCGACGCAGGCGAGACCGCATCTGTCGCTGGCCGAGCGCGATGGCAGCGACGAGCCCTCCAGCACGTCAGCCGACCCGCTGCGCCAGGCCGAATCCGGGCAGATGCTCGCCCTGCTCCGGCAGGCCCTGTTCAAACTGCCGGAGCGCGCGCGCGAGGTGTACCTGCTCAACCGGATCACCGGGATGAGCTACACGCAGATCGCGCAGCACTGTGGCATCACCGCCAAGACCGTGGAAAAACACATCGCCCGTGCACTGCAGGGCCTGCGCCAGGAGCTGGGGCCACACCCGCTGCACAACGACAGGGACAACGAATGATCAGCACCCGGCACACGGAAGAGGCGGGAGTGTTCGAGCGCGCCAGCGCCTGGGTGGCGCGCCTGGAGGCACACGACTGCACGCCCGAGGAACGCGAGCGCTTCGAAGACTGGCTGGCGGAGGACACCCGCCACGTCAAGGCGTGGGTACAGGCCGAAACGCTCTATCAGCAGAGTGCGGGCCTGGCCCAGGATCCCTGGCTGCGCACGGCGGCGGCGCGCGCCGCGCATCCGGCCCGGCGCCGCTGGCTGCCCGGCGTCGCTGCTGCGGCGGCGCTCTGTCTGGCCATCGGCATGGGCTGGATGGTCGCCACCGATGGCAATCCCACGCCCCGCATCTATGCCAACGACAGCCTTGCTCCCCGCCAACAGACGCTGGCCGATGGCAGCTCCGCCATCCTGGACGCAGGGACCACGTTGACCGTGCGCATGGGCTGGCGCCATCGGGAACTGGTCCTGGAGCAGGGTCGGCTGCAACTGCAGGTGGCACCGTCGCGCAAGGACCTGCGTGTGCAGGCGGGCAGCAGTTCGATCCGCGATATCGGAACCACCTTCCAGGTGGAGCGCCTGCGCGACGGCCATGTCGAGGTCGCTCTGCTGGAAGGCGCAGTGGAGGTCACCAGCGGCAGCGCGCAGCACACGCTGGCCCCGGGCCAGCAGCTGCAGGTACTGCCCTCCGGACGGATCCAGCCGGGCCCTGCGCTCGCCTCGACCGAAGCGGCTGAGGCCTGGCTGCAGGGACGGCTGGTGTTCGATGCCACTCCCCTGGCGACCGTGGTCGAACGCATGAACCGCTACGGCCGCACGCAGATGGTGATCGCCGATCCGGAGATCGCCAGTCTCGCGGTCAGCGGCACCTTCCGTGCAGGCGACGCAGAGGAACTGCTGTCTGCGCTGGAGCTGGGATGGTCGGTTGCCGGCCAGGCGCGCCCGGATGGCGCGCTGGAACTGCGGCGTACCTACTGAGGAGAAAGGCGGTGATGGCAGGACCGGGCGCGCTGCAGTGGGGGCTGCTCCGGGGGCTGCTGTGGGTCATGTTCGGCGCTGCCAGCGCCGCGCCGGCCTACGCCGGCCAGCAACCCGCCAATGTCGACTACCACATCGCACCCGGCCCGCTGGCATCGGCACTGCAGCAATGGGCACGCCAGAGCGGCATCGCCCTGGTATTCGACGCCCGCGAGCTGACGGGCCTGCACACCCCCGGCGCCGACGGCCGACAGGCACCGGCGATCGCTCTCAAGCAGCTGGTCTCCGGGATGCCGGTGAACATCCTGCGCACACCCTCGGGGGCGTTCGTCATCCGCCGCGTCGCTGCTTCTGCCGCGCCCCCTGCACGTGCCCCGACCGTGACGTCGCCCAAGCCGCCGCCGCCCGTCGCACTGGCCCCCGCGCAGGTGGAACTGGCACCGGTACACGTCACCGGCAGCCGCCTGCCGCGCACCTCCGTGCAGACGACGCTGCCGATGACGATCATCGATCGCGAAGACATCCTGCGCAGTGGTTACGGCAGCCTGTTCGACCTGTTGCGACACCTTCCCGGCATGAACGGCCACCCGGCGATGACCACGTCGCGCGGCGGCGATTCGCAGTATCTGCCGGTGGGCGCTGCAGCCACCACCAGCCTGGATGGCATGGGGCCGCGTGCGACCCTGTTCCTGGTCAACGGCCGGCGGCTGCCACGCTATCCGATGGTGTCGCTGGAACAGGGCGGGCTCACCGATCTGGGCGGCATTCCCCTGAGTTTCATCGAACGCATCGAGCTGGTGCGCGGAGGCGCGTCGGCCATCTATGGTGCCGACGCGATGTCCGGCGTGGTCAACATCATCCTGCGCGAACAGGCCGAAGGCCCGGAGGCGACGGTGCAATCGGGCATCAGCAGCCGCGGCGACGCGCAGCAGAATCGCCTGCAGATCGCCAACGGCGGCGTACGCGAAGGTGGGGACCGCTGGTTCGCCGGCCTGGACCTGCATCGCATCGAGCACGTGGCCGGCGATCGCCGTGCGTGGCATGCGGAAACGTCGTTGTATCCGATCGGCGCGTTCTACGACGGCGCGTACATCCCCGCCGAACTCTGCGAAGGTCCCTTGATGCAGCGTGAGGATGGCTGCTGGTTCGACAGCGCGCGGCCGCGCTCGCTGCAGCCCGCGTCGGATACTGCCTCGGCCTACCTGCGTTACCGGCACGAGCGTGGCGAAGGACGCTACGCCTATCTGGAAGCACGTGGCAGTCACAATCGGCAGCGTTTCGACCTGGGGCCGACCGCCGTTGCCATCGGCCTGTACGGCATCACGTTCAACAGCGTGCTGCGCGAGGCCGGAAGCGTGCGCCCGCACGTGCGCGCCAGCGATGCCGACATCACCCTGGGTATCGGTCGCGAGCAGCAGTCACGCAGTTGGGATGCGGGCATCAGCGCGCAACGCAGCCAGGTCACCCTGGTCACGCCGGGCACCGTGCGCACCGAACCGCTGCTGCACGCCGCCGAGACACTGGACTACCTTCCCGGCTTTACCTCGCTGCGTGCGGACAAAGCGCAACAGCTGTTCCCGTCGATCCGCAATCGTGGACGCACTGACCAGTGGCAGGGCTGGTGGGGCATGCAGCGGCAACTGATGCAGTTGCCTGGAGGGCCGGCCCAGCTGGCCACCGGCGTCGATCTGCGCTACGAAGCATGGGCCTCGTTACCCGATCCGTTGTTGATCCAGGGCGATCTGGCACTGGGCCTGCCCCAGCAGCAGCGACGCCTGTCACGTCGCAGCGGAGCCACCTATGCCGAGGTCGGCCTGCCGCTCAGCCGCTCGCTGCGCATGGACGTGGCCGCACGCTGGGACCGCGATGGCGATTACCTGGCGTTCTCGCCACGCGCGGGACTGCGCTGGAGTCCAACGCCCCACTGGTCGTTCCTGCTGACCAGCGGACAAGGCTACCGTGCGCCCAGCCTGTTCGAGCAGCGACGCCCCCCTGGCTACTTCGGCCTGGTCGCGCTGCCGGCCTCGCCGGGCCTGCCGCCCTGCGCACAGCCCGCGATCGACGGCAGCTGCCTGGTCAACGTGGAGGTCGCCGAGAACGACGCGCTGAAGGCGGAGCGTTCACGCAGCCATTCGCTGGCAGCCACGTGGACGCCCAACGACGTGTTCTCGCTGTCACTGACCCACAACATCGTCGAGCTGCGCAACGAGATCCTTGCCCTGCGGCCCACCGACGCGGCATGGAACCGCAGCACGTGGGAGCTGGATGACGAAGGGCGGCTGAGCAGTCTTCGCCTGTCATTCGACAACATCGGCCGCACGACGTCGCGCAATTGGGTAATGCGCGGCGAATACCGCGTCGACACCGATGACACCGGCCAGTGGCTTTTCTCACTGGACGCGCTGAAACAGCAGGCGCTGCGCCGCGAACGAGGGCAGGATGGCAGCGTGGATCTTCGCGGCCATGCCACGCCGGCAATGGCCGCGATCCTCACCGTGCAATGGCAGAACACGTCATGGGACGTGGCATTGCGCGGCAACCAGGTGGGACGCACGCGCGCCTGGCTGCCCGGTGCGGAATGCCCCGATGACCAGCGCGAGATGAACCATTGCATGAATCCACGGCAGCTGCGCTGGAACCTGCACATGGCGCGCAGGGTGGGGCCGCGGGTGATCGCCGCGCTGGACGTGCACAACGTGCTTGACCGGCAGCCGGTGAACTATCTGGTCGGCAACGGCGGACAGTTGCCGGGTTTGGATGATCCGCTGGGCCGCTATTTCCTGCTGACCCTGCAGTTCCGTTGAGGCCGCTGGCATCCACACGCGGGTGACACGGGCGGCACGCTAGGGTGGGCCCACGCCCACCGTGAGGTACGTCATGCGTCCTTCGATCCGCCCGGTCGTCTGCGTACTGGCTCTGTTGCTCAGTGCCGGCGCGGCATGCGCCGGCTCACCCGCATCGACCCCTGCGCCACCGGACCAGGCCTGGCAGCCGCTTTTCCAGCAGGTCCAGCGCGCGCATCTGTTCCCCGACCAGAAGACCTTTGCCGATGCTGTGCCGCGACAGTCGCCGGCTGCACTGCTGGCTGACTGGCAGCGCGCGCAGCGAGAGCCTGGCTACACGCTGCAGGCCTTCGTCGACAGGGCCTTCGACCTGCCCGGTGGACCTGCGCCCTACGTCTCACCCGCCGGCCAGAGCCTGCGCGCGCATATCGAAAGCCTGTGGCCCGTGCTGACCCGGCAGTCCACGGCGGTCGATCCCCATGGCTCGCTGCTGCCGCTGCCGCACGCGTATGTGGTGCCCGGTGGACGCTTCCGCGAGGTGTATTACTGGGACAGCTACTTCACGATGCTGGGACTGGCCTCCAGTGGCCGCTGGCCCCAGGTCCGCGCGATGGTCGACAACTTCGCGTGGCAGCTCGACCAGTACGGGCACATTCCCAACGGCAACCGCAGTTACTACCTGAGCCGCTCGCAGCCGCCGTTCTTCAGTCTGATGGTGACCCTGCTGGCCGCGCACGAAGGCGATCAGGCGTACCGCCGCTATCTGACACAGCTGCGCACCGAGCACGACTTCTGGATGCGGGGCGCCGATGGCCTTGCGCCCGGCCAGGCACGCGAGCGCGTGGTGCGCATGCCCAATGGCGACCTGCTCAACCGCTACTGGGATGCTCGCGCGGTGCCACGCAGCGAATCGTGGACGGACGATCTGGCGACGGCGGCACAGGCACCGCAGCGGGCACCCTCGCAGGTGTACCGCGACCTTCGCGCCGGCGCCGAATCCGGCTGGGATTTCAGCTCGCGATGGATGGACGACCCCAGTGCACTGTCCAGCATCCAGACCACGTCGATCGTTCCAGTCGACCTGAACAGTCTGCTGTACCACCTCGAGCAGACCATCGCCCGGGCCAGCCGCGTGGCCGGCGACCGCGCATCGGCCCGCGACTACTCGGCCCGGGCCGAGGCCCGACGCAGTGCCATCAATCGCCTGCTGTGGGATGCGGCGCAGGGCTGGTATGCCGATCACGATCTGCGCAGCGGACAGCTGCGCCCTGCCCTGACCGCTGCCGCGCTGTATCCGTTGTGGTTGAAGATCGCCACCGATGAGCAGGCGCGACGCAGCGCCGACGCAGCCGAAGCACAATTGATGCGTGAGGGCGGCCTGCTGACCACCACCCTCGTCAGCGGCCAGCAGTGGGACGCGCCGAACGGGTGGGCACCGCTGCAGTGGGTGGCCGTCGATGGCCTGCAGCACTACGGTCAGGAGCGCCTGGCGCGGCAGCTGGGAGTGCGCTTCCTGCGCACCGTGCAGTCCGTCTACGATCGGCAAGGCAAGCTGGTGGAGAAGTACGTGGTCGATGGCTCCGCGGGCGGAGGGGGTGGCGGCGAGTATCCGCTGCAGGATGGCTTCGGCTGGAGCAACGGGGTGACACTGGCACTGCTGGATCGCCTGTGCCCGCGGCAGCGGACCTGCGAGAACGCGGGCGACGTCGAGTAGCTAGCGCACCGATCGTGCGATCGCGTACTGCGCCGCGTAGTAGGTGGACAGCACCAGCAGGCTTGCCAGCGGCAGGCCACCGGCGAAGCGGTCCCAGGCCAGCAGTGAATCGCTGGCGATGAACAGCAGGGCACCGGCCGCTGCCCAGCGTGCGCTGCCCGCTTCGACAGCGTCCGGTCGCGGGCGGGTCCACTGCCGCGCCAGCGCCAGGATCGCCATGCACGCCAGTACCACCACATAGGCCAGCACAGGGATGCGCATCGGCGCCGGCAGATGCGGCCATAGACCGGACACGTTGAGCGCGGCGAACACACCCAGAAGTCCCCCTGCGGCGACCAGGCCGCGACCCGCGCGCAGACCATCGCGGAAGGCGACGATGTAGCAGAGGTGGGCCAGCAGGAACGCCAGCAGGCCGGGGACGAAGGCATCCATCGGCAGCATCAGCGCGATGTCGCCTGCGCACGAGAGCAGCATGCCCGCCAGCACCGCGCGACGGTACGACGGCGATCCAGCAGGATGCACCTGCCATACCATCGCCGCGATCAGCAGGGTCGCTGCCGGCTTTGCCAGCCAGTGCAGCCAGCGGCCTTCGCCGGGCAGGAATGCACCGACGATGGCCAGCACCGCCAGCAGCAGGACCGCACTGCCGCCCAGGCGTGGTCTCATCGCGGCTTCCACAGCTCGGCCAGCTGATCCGGGCGGCCGGGAATGCGCTCCAGCACCGGATACTGCAGGCCACCGTGATAGTCGATCCGGATCGGCACGATGCGGTCGAACTGCCTGACCAGCAGCGTGATCGGCGCCTTGTTGGTGGCGGCAACGGCAACCGCGTCCTTCAACCGCTCGCTGCTGTACTCGCGGTCACCGATGGCGATCACCTTCATGCCCGGCGCCAGGCCTGCGTTGAAGGCGGGACTGTCCCAGATCACGTCGCCGACCACACCGCTGTCCATCACCGTCGCACCGAGCGAGTACGCCAGCAGCGCCGCCTTGGCGCGTTTTTCCTGTGCCTTGTAGGCATCGTTCGGCGCGTCGCGGTAGACCAGCTTCCAGCCGGCCAGTTCCAGACCGCCGGTCAGCGATCCGTGGCCGTCCAGGCGCTGCCGCAGGAAGCCGGCCCAGTCGTACGGAGCAATGGCGTTCAAGGTCGCCACCACGTCGTCGAACGTATACGGATTGACGTCCCAGTCACCGTTGCCTACGCCAAAGAAGGCACGGGCAAAATCATCCAGGCTGCGCCGGTTTCCGGTCAGCGCGCGCAGCCTGCCATCCACTTCCAGCCACAGCATCTGGCCGCCGGAGTAATAGTCCTCGCTCATCTGGTAATTGCGATACGGCAGTGTGCGCCGCTGGGCGATGGTCGGGTCGTTGGTGGTGTCCTGCAGTGGCCGCCAGGCCAGTCCCGGGCGACCGCGATCATAGGTCGCCGCAACATTGGCCAGCATGTCGCGCGCCTGATCGGTGGACCACAACCCCGAGCGGGCGGCCAGCACCTGGCCCCAGAACTGGGTCTGGCCTTCGTACACCCACAGCAGGCTGTCACCCATCGGAACGTTGAAGTTGTCGGTTGCCAGGTCCGCGCCACGGCGATACTTGCCGTTCCAGGAATGCGTGTACTCGTGCGGCAGCAGGTCACGCATCCATGCCGAGTCATCCCACTCGGTGAAGTAGCCCGGCGCAGCGCTGTTCTCGCTGGAGCGATGATGCTCCAGCCCGATGCCGCCCAGTCGGTCGGTCAATGCCAGCAGGAACTCGTAATGGTCGTAGTGGCGCGCGCCGTACAAGCGGTCAGCCTGCTGCACCAGGGCGCGGTGCGCCTTGATCTGTGCCTCGGTCGGCTTCAGCGATTTCGCTTCATCGGCGAACACGTTCAGGTGCACCGGCGCCTTGGCGCCCGGGTCCAGATCGATGCGCTGGTAATGCTCACCGGCGAACAGCGGCGAATCGACCAGATGGTCGAAAGTGATCGGCTTGAACACCACCGTGTCACCGTCGCGCCGGACTGTTTCGAGCGCGGTGGCATAGCTCCAGCCCTTCGGCAGGGTCACGCTGGCCTGGGCCTGCAGATGGCGGGCATCGACCCCGGCCGGATACAGCGCGTTGGCGTTCCATTGCAGGTTGAGCATTTCCGGCGTCATCACCACGCGGCCCTGGTTGCCGCCCTGCGAGGACAGGAAATCGAACTGCGCCACGATCTCGCTGACGCCCTCCGGCACATCGACCTTGAACGCATAGACGTTGTACTGGTCCCGCTGCCAGGCCAGCGGCCTGCCATTGGCCGTGACGCGCAGGCCAGCGAGCTTGTCGATCGGGCCGGTGGGCGAATGATTGCCGGGAATCCACTGCGGGTACAGCAGGGTCATCGGGCCGGGCTTTGCCGGCACGGTGGCGGTCACCTTGAAGATGCGCCGGGCCAGATCGCGCGCGTCCACGTCGATGCGCAGCAGGCCGTGCGCAGCGGCATCGGCCGGCGGCGGGCTCTGCGCCAGCGCGGGTGTGGCCGCCAGCGCGAACAGCACGGACATCACCAGGGCACGGGTCTTCATCGGGCGGCTTCCAACAGCGGAGAATCCTCCGATGCTAGGCCTGTGTGGTGCGCGGCCCCATGGCCAAAGGTCATGGGCGGGCTGCCCATCCGCGCATGCCCAAAAGCGTGCGAACCAAGGTTCGCACCCACCTTGTGCTGGTTTGCACCCACCAGAGCGGTTTCAGTAGATCCACGCCGTGCGTGGACGAGGCCTTTCCCGGTCAGTCGATCAGGCGCAGGCGCAGTTCCTTCGGCAGCGCGAACACCATCGATTCCGGCTCGCCATCAAGCTCGGACACACTGCCGGCGCCCAGTTCGGCCAGGCGCGCAAGCACGCCATCGACCAGCACCTGCGGTGCCGACGCACCGGCGGTGACGCCGACGTGCTGCTTGCCCTGCACCCAGGCCGGGTTGATCTCATGGGCGCCGTCGATCAGGTAGCTCTCGACGCCTTCGCGCCGTGCCAGCTCGCTCAGCCGGTTGGAATTGGAGCTGTTCGGGGACCCGACCACCAGCACCAGATCGCAGCGCTTGGCCAGGTCACGTACCGCGTCCTGCCGGTTCTGCGTGGCGTAGCAGATATCGTCGTTCTTCGGCCCCTGCATGGCCGGGAAGCGCTCGCGCAGGGCGTCGATGATGCCGCGCGTATCGTCCACGGACAGCGTGGTCTGGGTGGTGTAGGCGAAGTTCTCGGGCTGGTTGATCTGCAGCGTGGCGACCTGCTCCACATCCTCCACCAGGTAGATCTGGCCGGTACCGGCTTCCTGGTTCCACTGCCCCATCGTGCCTTCCACTTCCGGATGGCCCGCGTGGCCGATCAGCACCACGTCGCGGCCCGCACGGCAATGGCGCGCCACTTCGAAGTGGACCTTGGTGACCAGCGGACAGGTAGCATCGAATACCTTCAGGCCACGACGCTCCGCTTCCAGGCGCACTGCCTGCGATACACCGTGGGCACTGAAGATGACGGTGTTGTTGTCCGGCACCTCGTCCAGTTCCTCGACGAAGATCGCACCGCGCTGCTTCAGATCATCGACCACGAAGCGGTTGTGCACCACCTCATGACGGACGTAGATGGGCGCGCCGAGCGTTTCGATCGCGCGCTTCACGATCTCGATCGCACGATCGACACCGGCACAGAAACCACGCGGGTTGGCGAGCAGCACATCCATCAGTTCAATCTCCCGGCAGCGGCCGGCTTACGGTTTCGGAGTGGCATTATCCGCCTTTTTGGCGGACCTGCCGTCGAACAGGCCGGTCAGGGCGATGCCGATGGCACCGACCACGATGGCCGAGTCGGCGATGTTGAACGCCGGCCAGGTATAGCTGCCAACGTACCACTGGATGAAATCGACGACATGACCGTGCACCTGGCGGTCGATCACGTTGCCGATCGCCCCGCCGATGATCAGCGCATAGGGAACGGCGGCCTTCCAGTTGCCACGGGCGGTGCCACGCAGCCACCATGCCATCAGGCCGCTGATGGCGATCGCCAGCGCCGTGAAGAAATACTTCTGCCAGCCACCGGCGTCGCTGAGGAAACTGAATGCGGCACCGGTGTTGTAGGTGCGATACCAGTTCCAGAAGCCATCGATGACCACCACCGGCTGGAACTCCGGCAGGCTCGACAGGACCCAGGCCTTGGACCACTGGTCCAGGCCGATGATGGCCGCCGACAGCAGCAGCCAGACCAGAGCGTTGGGATGCGGACGGGCGGCGCTCATCAGAACCAGCTCCGAACTTCGCCAGCGCCGTCGATGTTGCTCACGCAACGGCCGCACAGTTCCGGGTGATCGGCATGACTGCCGACGTCGGCGCGGTGATGCCAGCAGCGCACACACTTGGCCTTGGTGGTCGGCTGGGCACTGACGAACACCTCGTCGGTGGTTGCCGGACGCACGTGCACGTCACCGCTGATGAACAGGAAGCGCAGTTCGTCGGCCAGCGGCTGCCAGCGCGCCGCCTGCTCTTCGCTGGCGGCCACGGTGATCTCGGCCTCCAGGGCGGCGCCGATCGCGCCGTTGGCACGCATCGGCTCGAGCACCTTGGCCACCTGCTCGCGCACGGCCAGCAGCTGGTCGAAATCGGCAGCGTTGAGCTGGGCATCCGCCGGCAGCGGCGCCAGGCCCTCGTACCAGGTGGTGAACAGCACGTGGCCGGTGCGCGTGCCCGGCAGGTAGCCCCACAGCTCGTCGGCGGTGAAGGTCAGGATCGGTGCCACCCAGCGGGTGAACGCCTCGGCGATGTGATACATCGCGCTCTGCGCCGAACGGCGACCGTGCGAGTCGGTCGGCATCGTGTACAGGCGGTCCTTGGTGACGTCCAGGTACAGCGAGCCCAGGTCCACGCTGCAGAAGTTCAACAGCAGCTGCACGATCTCGGCCATGTTGTAGCCGTCGTAGGCCGCCTTGATCTTCTCCTGCAGTTCCCACGCGCGATGCACGATCCAGCGGTCCAGCGCGACCATCTGGTCGAGCGGGCGCAGGTCCCGGGCCGGATCGAAACCGTCCAGGTTGCCGAGCAGGAAGCGCGCGGTGTTGCGCAGGCGACGGTAGGCGTCGGCATTGCGCTTGAGGATCTCCTGCGACAGCGACATCTCGTTGCTGTAGTCGGCCGAGGCGATCCACAGGCGCAGGATGTCCGCGCCCAGCTTGTTCATGATGTCCTGCGGCTCGATGCCGTTGCCCAGCGACTTGGACATCTTGCGACCGTGCTCGTCCACGGTGAAACCATGGGTGAGGCACTGCTTGTAGGGCGCGCGCCTGTCGATTGCCACGCCGGTCAGCAACGACGACTGGAACCAGCCGCGGTGCTGGTCCGAGCCTTCCAGGTACAGGTCGGCCGGCTTGCCGAAGCCACGCGCGGCCAGCACGCCTTCATGGGTGACACCCGAGTCGAACCAGACGTCGAGGATGTCGGTGACCTTCTCGTAGTCGGCCGCTTCGGCGCCCAGCAGTTCGGTTGCATCCAGCGAGTACCACACGTCGATGCCCTCGGCTTCGACACGGTCGGCAACCTGCTGCATCAGCTCCACCGAGCGCGGGTGGATCTCGCCGGTCTGGCGATGGGTGAACAGTGCGATCGGCACGCCCCAGGTGCGCTGGCGCGAGATCGTCCAGTCCGGACGGCCATCGACCATGCTCTGGATGCGCGCCTTGCCCCAGGCCGGGAACCAGCCGACGGTGTCGATCGCGGCCAGCGCATCGCTGCGCAGGTTGGCCTTGTCCATCGAGATGAACCACTGCGGGGTGGCACGGAACACCACCGGCGTCTTGTGGCGCCAGCAGTGCGGATAGCTGTGGCGGATCGGGTGGAAGGCCAGCAGCGTGCCGTTGTCGCGCAGCACGCCGATGATGGCCTCCTGCGCCTTCCACAGGTGCTGGCCGGCCAGTACCACGTCACCGGCCGGCGGCGTCGATTCCAGGTACACGCCACGGCCATCGATCGGCGTCACCTGGCCGGCGTTGTACGTGTCGAGCAGGCCGTACTTCTGGCTGACCACGTAGTCTTCCTGGCCATGTCCGGGAGCGGTGTGCACCGCACCGGTACCGTCTTCGTCGGACACATGGTCGCCGTTGAGCAGCGGGATCGCGCGCCCGGCATAGAACGGATGCGACAGCAGCTGGTTTTCCAGTGCAGCGCCCGTGGTTTCGCCGTGCAGTACCACCTCCTCGACGCCGTAGCGCTGCAGCGCACGTCCAGCCAGCGCAGCGGCAAGCACCAGCCAGCGGCGCTTGCCGTTGTGCGCCGGACCTTCGGCCAGCACGTAATGGATGTCCGCACCCAACGACACGGCCAGCGACGCCGGCAGCGTCCACGGCGTGGTGGTCCAGATCGGCACCGCCACGTCCACATCGGCCGGCACGCTCACGCCGAATGCCTGGCCGATGGCCTGCGGATCGCGCGCGGGGTATGCCACGTCGATCGCCGGCGATTCCTTTTCCTGGTATTCGATCTCGGCTTCGGCCAGCGCCGAACCGCAGTCGAAGCACCAGTACACCGGCTTGGCACCCCGCACCAGGTGGCCATTGGCCACCACCTTGGCCAGTGCGCGGATCTCGTTGGCCTCGAAGTCGAAGCTCAGGGTCTTGTACGGGTTGTCCCAGTCACCGGTCACGCCCAGACGCTTGAAGTCCACGCGCTGGATGTCGATCTGCTCCTCGGCGAACTCACGGCACTTCTGCCGGAATTCAACCGCATCGAGCTTCACGCCGACCTTGCCCCACTTCTTTTCCACCGCGATCTCGATCGGCAGGCCGTGGCAGTCCCAGCCGGGCACGTAGGGCGCATCGAAACCGGCCAGGTAACGCGACTTGACGATGATGTCCTTCAGGATCTTGTTGACCGCGTGGCCCAGGTGGATGCGGCCGTTGGCATACGGCGGGCCGTCGTGCAGCACGAACAACGGGCGGCCGGCGGCGTTGTCGCGCAACTGCTGGTAGAGCCCCTGCTCCTCCCACCGCGCCAGAATGCCCGGCTCGCGCTTGGGCAGGTCGCCGCGCATCGGGAAATCGGTGGCTGGCAGGTTCAGGGTGGTCTTGTAGTCCTGGCTCACGCAGTGGCTCGCAATCTATGTTCGGAAAGGATGGCGCGCGCCTGCTCGGCGTCGCGGTGCATCTGGTCGGTCAGTGCCGCCAGATCATTGAACTTCTCTTCGTCACGCAGCTTGGCGACGAATTCAACGTCGATGTGGCGACCGTACAGGTCACCCTGGAAATCGAACAGGTGGGCTTCCAGCAGCGGCTCCACGCCCTCCACCGTCGGCCGCGTGCCGAAGCTGGACACCGACGGCCAGGGCTGGTCGAACACACCGTGCACCCAGGTCGCGTAGATGCCCGACAACGCCGGGGTCTTGGGGAAACGCAGGTTGGCGGTCGGGAAGCCCAGCGTGCGGCCGAGCTGGCGACCACGCACCACGCGCCCGCTGATCGCGTAGGGGCGACCGAGCAGATCGCCGGCCCGGGCGAAATCGCCGGACTGCAGCAGCTGGCGGATGCGGGTACTGGAAATGCGCTCGCCGTGCAGGTCGACCGCCTCGATCTCGCCCGCGCTGAAGCCCAGCTCGCCACCCAGCTTCTGCAGCAGGGCCAGATCACCGCGGCGACGGTTGCCGAAGCAGAACTCCGGCCCGATCCACACTTCGCGGGCATTCAGTCGCCGCACCAGCAGCTGGCGGACGAAGGTTTCGGCCGGCATCGCCGCCATCGCTGCATCGAAGCGCAGCAGCCCCACCGCGTCCACCCCCAGCTCGCGCAGCATCTCGACCTTGCTGCGTGCCAGCGTCAAGCGCGGTGGTGGTGTGCCCTGGGCGAAGAACTCACGGGGCAACGGTTCGAACGCCACGGCCACCGCAGCCACGCCCAAGGCGCGCGCGCGCGCAACGGCATGCCGCACCAGTGCACGATGCCCCAGATGGAGGCCGTCGAATGCACCGATGCAGACCACGCTTCCGTTGGGGAGCAGCTCCCCGCCCTCGACGCTTCTGAACAGCCTGCTCATCAACTCCCGTTCCGGCCCACCCGGGGCCGCCGCTTCAATGGTGTAACCCTGAAGTATAGCCGCCGCAGGCGACGATCAATGCCCGCGCAGGTCGCGCGGGCGGAAGCCCATGGCCAGCATCGCCAACAGATAGGTCAGGCCACCGCCCCCCACCAGCAGGATCAGGCCGCCGATCCGGTGCCATTTGTCCATCCCGGTGAAGGCCGGCATCCAGTACAGCAGGGCCAGCAGCACGCCGACCATGCACGCGCACGCCACCAGCAGCCGCACGAGGTAGCTGCCCCAGCCCGGCAGGCGCTGGTAGACATCGGTCTTGCCCAGCCAGTACCACAGCAGGCCCAGGTTCAGGTAACTGGACAACGCACTGGCAATGCCCAGCGCCAGATGCAGGCCGGGCTGCTTGCCGATGGCCGTCATTACACCCTGCGCCTTCAGCGCGTCCGGCACCATCACCTGATACAGCACGGCCAGCAGGACGAAGTTGAACACCATGTTGGCCACCAGCGCGGCCACGCCGGCACGTACCGGGGTGCGGGTATCCTGGCGGGCATAGAAGGCCGGCAGGACCACCTTCAACAGGGCGAACGCGGGCAGGCCGAAGCTCAGGCCATACACCGACAGCGCGGTCATGCGGGTATCGAAGGCGGTGAACTGGCGGTACTGGAACAGCGTGGCGATCAGCGGTTCAGCCAGCAGCACCAGGCCCAGCATGGCCGGCACCGAGATCAGCAGGGTCATGCGCAGGCCCCAGTCGAGCGAGCGCGAGAAGCCCTCGCGGTCGGTGCTGACGTGGTGGCGGGCCAACGCCGGCAGGATCACCGTGCCCAGGGCCACGCCGAACACCCCCAGCGGCAACTCCAGGAAGCGGTCGGCCAGGGACAGCCAGGACTGCGAGCCATCCGTCAGCTTGGCGGCGATCAGGGTGTCCAGCAGCAGGTTGATCTGCGCCACCGAGGAACCGAACAGGGTCGGCACCATCAGGGTCAGCACCTTGCGCACACCCGGGTGGTTCCAGCCCCAGCGCGGCAGGGTCAGCAGATTGATGCCCTTGAGCGAGGGCAGCTGGAACAGCAGCTGCAGGATACCGGCCGCCAGCACGGCCCAGCCCAGCGCCAGGATCTGCTTTTCCGGGGTGCCGCCGAGTTGCGGCGCCAACCACAGCGCGCCGGCGATCATGCACAGGTTGAGGATGACCGGGGTCAGCGCCGGCATCGCGAAGCGCTGGAAGCTGTTCAGCGCCCCGCCGGCCAGCGCGGTGAGCGAGACGAACAACAGGAACGGGAAGGTCAGGCGGAACAGATCGACCAGCAGGGTCTGTTTGACCGGGTCGGTATCAGCGCCACTTGAGAACGCCACCGCCAGCTGGGGAGCGAAGATCAACGCCAGCGCGGTGACCACCAGCAGCGTCCCGCCCAAGGTGCCCGCCACGCGTGACATCAGTTCGCGCAGTTCGGTGTGGCTGCGGGTCTCCTTCACCTCGGTGAACACCGGCACGAAGGCGGTGGCGAAGGAGCCTTCGGCGAACAGGCGGCGCAGGAAATTGGGTACCCTGAACGCCACCCAGAACGCATCGGTAACCGCATTGGTGCCGAACGTGGTGGTGATCACCTGGTCCCGGACAAGTCCGAGCACCCGCGAGACCATGGTCATGCTGCTGAACGACAGCAGGCCCCGCAACATCTTCGGTGAACTCACTCAACGTCCCTCTTGACAATCGACTTGACGTACATTTCCCGCGCCATCATACTAGCCAGCTTGCTGTTCCCATAACACCGATTTTTTCAGGAAACCACCACCGTGGCCAATATCAAGTCCGCCAAGAAGCGCGCCAAGCAGACCGTCGTGCGCAACGCGCGCAACGTGGCTCAGCGCTCGATGCTGCGCACCGCTGTCAAGAAAGTGATCAAGGCGCTGGACGCCAACGATGCCGCCGGCGCCGAAGCCGCCTTCGCCGTTGCCCAGCCGATCCTGGATCGCTTCAGCGCGCGTGGCCTGATCCACAAGAACAAGGCTGCTCGCCACAAGAGCCGCCTGAACGACCGCATCAAGGCCCTCAAGGCCGCCTGATCCGGTTGCCGCCGGGGCTGCCGTCCCGGCGACACGCAAAAGCCCGGCTCCGGCCGGGTTTTTTGTTGCCTGCACTCCGGGCCCTGCCCGCTTTCCGTAGAGCCGAGCCCATGCTCGGCTGCTGCCTGCATCGCAACCAACAAAAAACCCGGCCGAAGCCGGGCTTTTCTGGCGGGAGCCACAACGCCCTTACTGCGCGTTGCGGGCCTCCAGCTCCTCTTCCTTCTGCCGATCGAAGAAGGCCATGATCCGGCTCATGATCGGGAAGGTACCTTCGCGCCCCAGGGCGGACACCAGGAACCAGGGCTCCTTCCAGCCCAGCTCGGCCACGATCTGTTCGGCCGCCGCCTTGGCCTCGTCCTCGAACATCAGGTCAGCCTTGTTCAGCACCAGCCAGCGCGGCTTTTGCAGCAGCTCCGGATCGTGCTTTTCCAGCTCGCGCTCGATCGCGCGCACCTGCTCGACCGGGGAGATGCCCTCCACGCCCCCCTCCATCGGCGAGATGTCCACCAGGTGCAGCAGCAGGCGGGTGCGCTGCAGGTGGCGCAGGAACTGCGCGCCCAGGCCGGCACCGTCGGCCGCACCCTCGATCAGGCCCGGAATGTCGGCAATCACGAAGCTGCGGTAGTTCTCGACCTTCACCACGCCCAGATTCGGGTACAGCGTGGTGAACGGGTAGTCGGCCACCTTCGGCGTCGCCGCCGAGACAGCGCGGATCAGGGTGCTCTTGCCGGCATTGGGGAAGCCCAGCAGGCCGACGTCGGCCAGCAGCTTCAGTTCCAGCTTCAGCGTGCGCTCTTCGCCCGGCTCGCCCGGCAGCGCCTGGCGCGGCGAACGGTTGGTCGAGCTCTTGAAGTGCATGTTGCCCAGGCCGCCCCTGCCGCCCTTGGCCACCAGCAGGCGGTCGTTGTGCTGGGTCAGGTCGCCGATGATTTCATCGGTGGCGACGTTGATGACCACGGTGCCGACCGGCACGGTGATGGTCAGATCTTCGCCACCCTTGCCGTAGGCCTGCCGGCCCATGCCGTTCTCGCCGCGCTGCGCCCTGAAGATGCGGTCATGGCGGAAGTCGACCAGGGTGTTCAGGTTTTCGTCGGCGCGGATGTACACGCTGCCGCCCGCACCGCCGTCGCCGCCGTCCGGGCCGCCGAGCGGAATGAACTTCTCGCGACGGAAGCCAATGCAGCCGTTGCCGCCGTTGCCGGCGAACACTTCGATTTCTGCTTCGTCTACCAGTTTCATTGTTTCGATGCCTGCGATGGGCGCGGCCAACCTGCCGTCGCCTTGAATGTAATGCCAGCCGATGGCGGGCAACCCGGCGCAGCCGGTCTTGCTTTTACTCTAACGAAAAGCCCCGCCGAAGCGGGGCTCTTCATGCAGCATTCCCATGCCGGGGCACGGGTGCCGGCGGATGCCTGGATCAGGCTTCGGCCGAGACGATGCTGACGGTGCGACGCTTCTTCGGACCCTTGACCGAGAACTCCACCTTGCCGTCCACGAGGGCGAACAGGGTGTGGTCACGGCCCAGGCCGACGCCGGAACCCGGGTGGAACTGGGTGCCGCGCTGGCGCACGATGATGTTGCCTGCTTCGATGGCCTGGCCGCCGAAGATCTTGACGCCGAGGTACTTCGGGTTGGAGTCGCGACCGTTGCGCGAGGAGCCTACGCCCTTTTTATGTGCCATGACTGCTTCTCCTGATGCTTAGCCGGCGATGCCGGTGATCTCGATTTCGGTGTAGTACTGACGGTGACCCTGGCGCTTCATGTGGTGCTTGCGGCGACGGAACTTGATGATCCGGACCTTGTCAGCACGACCCTGGGACAGAACCTTGGCGGTGACGGCGGCGCCCTTCAGCGCATCGCCCAGCTTCACGCCATCGCTGTCGCCCAGCATCAGGATGTTGTCGAACTTGATCTCGCTGCCGACTTCGACTTCGAGCTTTTCAACGCGGAGCTTTTCGCCCTGCGCCACGCGGTATTGCTTACCGCCGGTGACCAGTACTGCGTACATGACCAGGCCTTCCTCTGTAGTTATTGTGGTCTGAGCTGCCGCCATCGAGGGCGGACAGGAGCGGAATTGTACGCAGATCAACGGCCGCGGGTCAAGTCAACCCCTGAACGGCCTGGGGGGCCCGGCCGGAACGGGGTCAGATCCCTTTTCACGTTGTGAAAAGGGATCTGACCCCCACCTGTCGGCCTGTCTCAGAAGATGAGACACCGGGCTGGCATTGTCGCCCATTGCCCCCATCTGGTCACCTCGGTAGGCTGACCGATTGCCGTTCCCTGCTGGCCCGGCACCCAGCCAACGCCCCCACAACCGGATTCCCCATGGCGATGGATTTCATCCGCATCCGCGGCGCGCGGACGCACAACCTGAAGAACCTCGACCTCGACCTGCCCCGCGACAAGCTGATCGTGATCACCGGCCTGTCCGGCTCGGGCAAGTCGTCGCTGGCTTTCGACACGATCTACGCCGAAGGCCAGCGTCGCTACGTCGAGTCGCTGTCGGCATACGCGCGGCAGTTCCTGAGCGTGATGGAGAAGCCGGACCTGGACCACATCGAGGGCCTGTCTCCGGCGATCTCGATCGAGCAGAAGTCGACGTCGCACAACCCGCGCTCGACGGTCGGCACGATCACCGAGATCTACGACTACCTGCGCCTGCTGTACGCCCGCGTCGGCACGCCGCGCTGCCCCGACCACGGCTATCCGCTGGAAGCGCAGACGGTCAGCCAGATGGTCGACCAGGTGCTGACGCTGGACCCGGAACAGCGCTACATGCTGCTGGCCCCGGTGATCCGCGATCGCAAGGGCGAACACGCGCAGGTATTCGACCAGCTGCGCGCACAGGGCTTCGTGCGCGTGCGCGTGGATGGCGAGCTGCATGAGATCGACGCGGTGCCGCCGCTGGCGCTGCGCCAGAAGCACACCATCGAGGCGGTGATCGACCGCTTCCGCCCGCGCGAGGACATCAAGCAGCGCCTGGCCGAGAGCTTCGAGACCGCGCTGAAACTCGGCGACGGCATGGCCTCGGTGCAGAGCCTGGACAACACCGCCAGCGCGCCGGCCCTGTTCTCCTCCAAATACTCCTGCCCGGTCTGCGATTACTCGCTGCCGGAGCTGGAACCGCGCCTGTTCTCGTTCAACGCGCCGATGGGCGCCTGCCCCGGTTGTGATGGCCTGGGCATGGCCGAATTCTTCGATCCCTCGCGCGTGGTCGTGCATCCCGAGCTGTCCCTGGCCGCCGGCGCAGTGCGTGGCTGGGACCGTCGCAATGCGTACTATTTCCAGCTGATCGCCTCGCTGGCACGTCACTACAAGTTCGACGTCGATGCCGCCTGGAACTCGCTGCCGGCCAAGGTGCAGCAGGCGGTGCTGTATGGCAGCGGCGAGGACGCAATCACGTTCACCTACTTCACCGAAGCCGGCGGCCGCACCCAGCGCAAGCACCGCTTCGAGGGCATCATTCCCAACCTGGAACGCCGCTACAAGGAAACCGAGTCGGCGGCCGTGCAGGAGGAGCTCGGCAAGTACATCAGCGAGCGCGCCTGCCCCGAGTGCAACGGTGCCCGCCTGAACAAGGCTGCGCGCAACGTGTTCGTGGCCGACCGGCCGCTGCCGGACCTGGTGGTGCTGCCGATCGACGAAGCCCTGAAGTTCTTCAGCGAACTGAGCCTGCCGGGCTGGCGCGGCGAGATCGCCTCGAAGATCGTCAAGGAGATCGGCGAACGCCTGGGCTTCCTGGTCGACGTGGGCCTGGACTACCTCACTCTGGAGCGCAAGGCCGATACCCTCTCCGGTGGCGAGGCACAGCGCATCCGCCTGGCCAGCCAGATCGGTGCCGGCCTGGTCGGCGTGATGTACGTGCTCGACGAGCCGTCGATCGGCCTGCACCAGCGCGACAACGAACGCCTGCTGGGCACCCTCACCCGCCTGCGCGACCTCGGCAACACGGTGATCGTGGTCGAGCATGACGAAGATGCGATCCGCCTGGCCGACTACGTGCTGGACATCGGCCCGGGCGCGGGCGTGCACGGTGGCGAGATCGTCGGCCAGGGCACCCTGCAGGACATCCTGGATGCACCCCGTTCGCTGACGGGCCAGTACCTGTCCGGCAAGCGCTCGATCGAGATTCCGGCGCGCCGGCACCGGCCGAATCCGAAGATGACCCTGCATCTGCGCGGCGCCAGCGGCAACAACCTGAAGGGGGTGGACCTGTCGATTCCCTCGGGCCTGCTGACCTGCGTGACCGGCGTGTCCGGCTCGGGCAAGTCGACGCTGATCAATGACACCCTGTTCTCGCTGGCCGCCAACGAGATCAACGGCTCCTCGCACCCGGTCGCCCCGTACAAGGAGATCGATGGCCTGGACCTGTTCGACAAGGTCGTGGACATCGACCAGTCGCCGATCGGCCGCACCCCGCGCTCGAACCCGGCCACCTACACCGGCCTGTTCACCCCGCTGCGCGAGCTGTTCGCACAGGTGCCCGAAGCGCGTGCGCGTGGTTATTCACCGGGTCGTTTCAGCTTCAACGTGCGCGGCGGACGCTGCGAGGCGTGCCAGGGTGATGGCCTGATCAAGGTCGAGATGCACTTCCTGCCGGACGTGTACGTGCCCTGCGATGTCTGCCACGGCAAGCGCTACAACCGCGAAACGCTGGAGATCCTGTACAAGGGCTTCAACATCAACGACGTGCTGGAAATGACCGTCGAAGATGCGCTGAAGCTGTTCGAGCCCGTGCCGTCGATCGCGCGCAAGCTGGAAACGCTGGTGGATGTCGGCCTGAGCTACATCAAGCTGGGGCAGAGCGCGACCACGCTGTCCGGTGGTGAAGCGCAGCGCGTGAAGCTGTCCAAGGAGCTGTCGCGCCGCGATACCGGCCGCACCCTGTACATCCTCGATGAACCGACCACCGGCCTGCACTTCCACGACATCGAAGCGCTGCTGGGCGTGCTGCACAAGCTGCGCGACGAAGGCAACACGGTGGTGGTGATCGAGCACAACCTCGATGTGATCAAGACCGCCGACTGGATCGTCGACCTGGGGCCGGAAGGCGGCCACCGGGGTGGCACCATCCTGGTCACCGGCACGCCGGAAGACGTGGCCGCCTGCCCGCAGTCGTACACCGGGCAGTTCCTGGCACGCATGCTGCCGTCCACCAGTGCGCGCCCGGAGCAGCCGGCCGCCGTGGCCAACAAGCCCGACGCCCGGCCGCCGCGCAAGGTGAAGCCGGAGAAGGTGGCGAAGAAGGCCGTGGCCGCCAAGAGCACCGGCAAGGCCAGCAAGAGCACGACCAAGAAGAAGGACGCCTGATGAGCAGCGAACACAAGATCCTGGCCCGCATCCCGATCAGCGTGCGCTGGCGCGACATGGACAGCATGGGCCATGTGAACAACGCCAAGTACATCTCCTACCTGGAGGAAGCGCGCGTGCGCTGGATGCTGGGCGTGGAAGGCGTGTCGATGACCGACCGCATCGCGCCGGTGGTGGCCGCGACCAACGTCAACTACCGGCTGCCGATCGTGTGGCCCAACGACATCCTGGTCGAACTGTTCGTCGAGCGCCTGGGCAACAGCAGCGTCACCATCGGCCATCGCATCGTCGACCAGCAGGACGAGTCGAAGCTGTACTCCGATGGCAACGTGGTGGTGGTCTGGATGGATACCCAGACCGGCAAAAGCGCGCCGCTGCCGGACGCGATCCGCAGCGCATCGAGCTGATGCACTGCGGGTGGGTGCCGGCCCGGGTCGGCCCCACCCCGCCGGGCATGGCCCGGCGCTACCGACGCCGGTCCGACCCTGATGCCCGGCGGAACGGGCGCTGCATCATGGAGCGGCCTTGCGTACCGTCAGCGTTGCGCTGGCGGTGCCACCGCCCTCCAGCTGCAACTGCAGCGGCACGACCTGCCCTTCCTTCAAAGCTCCCTCGCCTTCCATCAGCATCAGGTGCAGGCCACCGGGCTTGAGCTCGGTGCGCGCCCCGGCTGCAATCGGCAGCCGTTCGACTTCGCGCATCCGGCTAACACCGTCGACCACGGTGGTCTCGTGCAGTGACACGTCGCCGAAGGCCCTGCTGCCCGCGCCCACCACCGTCACCGGCGCTGCGCAGCGGTTCACGATCGTCCCGTAACCCGCCGTCATCGGCATGGCCGGGTTCGGCGGCAGGCGCACCCAGCCCTGCTCCACCGTCACACAACGTGATTCCGCCGCCGCTGATGCGGACGCACACAGAAGCAACAGTACGCCAACGAATGGTTTGGTTATCATCGCCCACGTTCCTTCTTCGCAACGAGACCGCAGCATGACGACGCTCATCGAGGTGATCAACCATGGTCCCATCCGCGAACTGCGCCTGGCGCGGCCGCCGGTCAATGCGCTGGACACCGACCTGTGCCGACAGCTGATCCACGCCGTCGAGCAGGCCATGGCCGACGATGCGCACGGCATCGTGCTGTCCGGCAGCGAGCGCGTGTTCACCGGCGGCATGGACGTGCCGCACCTGCTCTCCCACGGCGATGACAAGCACAAGCTGCTGGATACCTGGAATGCCTTCTTCGGCGCGGTACGTACGCTGGCCGAGAGCCGCATCCCGGTGGTCGCCGCGATCACCGGCCACGCCCCTGCCGGCGGTTGCGTGCTCGCCCTGTGCTGCGATTACCGGGTGATGGCGCGCAGCGCCGACCCGGCACGCCCGTATGCCATCGGACTGAACGAGGTGCAGGTCGGCCTGATCGCACCGGAAGGCATCCAGCGCCTGCTGCGCCGTACCGTCGGCGTGCACCGCGCGGGGGTGCTGCTCACCACCGGTGCCCTGGTGCCGGCCGAGCAGGCGCTGCAGATCGGCCTGGTCGACGAACTGGCCGAGGGCGATCTGGTGGTCGCCCGCGCCGTGGCCTGGCTGCAGAACCTGCTCAGGCAGCCGCGGCAGCCGATGCTGCTGACCCGCGCCGTGTCCCGCAATGACCTGCACGAAGCACTGCACCCGGACCTGATCCAGCTGGACCGGTTCGTAGAGGCCTGGTTCGCCCCGGACGCACAGAATGCCCTGCAGGCGCTGGTGGCG
This sequence comes from Stenotrophomonas genospecies 5, assembly GCF_054473825.1. Classification (NCBI taxonomy): domain Bacteria; kingdom Pseudomonadati; phylum Pseudomonadota; class Gammaproteobacteria; order Lysobacterales; family Lysobacteraceae; genus Stenotrophomonas; species Stenotrophomonas genospecies 5. The sequence goes on along the minus strand of NZ_JBTMUW010000004.1, from coordinate 294,239 downwards.
CGGCTGGGCAAGTAACGGTCTCCGCGCTCTGGGGTCAGCCCCCTTCTGCAATGCGAAAGGGATCCGACCCCGGACCGGTATAATCAAGGCCTCTTCATTGTTGTGGCCGCCCCCTTGAACGACACGCCCGAACCCGTCGTCTCCGAGCTGATCGACCTGCTCACCCTGGAGCGGCTGGAGGACAACCTGTTCCGCGGACAAAGCCGCGACATCGGCACCAAGTACGTGTTCGGCGGGCAGGTGCTGGGCCAGGCGCTGGCCGCCGCCCAGGCCACGGTCGACAACGGGCGCCATGTGCATTCGCTGCACGCGTATTTCCTGCGGGCCGGCAACATCGACCATCCGATCGTCTACGACGTGGACCGCACCCGCGATGGCGGCAGCTTCTCCGTGCGCCGGGTGACCGCGATCCAGCATGGCAAGGTGATCTTCTTCTGTGCTGCCTCGTTCCAGCAGGCGGAGACCGGTGCCGAGCATCAGCACAAGATGCCCGAAGTGCCTCAACCGGAAGACATCGAGCCGAACCGCCCGTTGCCGGCCGAAGTGCTGGAGCGGCTGCCGATCAAAGTGCAGCGCTGGCTCTCGCGCGGTGGCCCGTTCGAGTTCCGCCACGTCTATCCCCGCGACGAACTGAATCCGCCCAAGCGCCCGCCCTATCACCAGGTCTGGATGCGGTTGAGCGAACCGGTCGGCGATGCCCCCGAGCTGCACCAGGCGCTGCTGGCCTACGCGTCCGACTTCCATCTGCTGGGCACGGCGACCTTCCCGCACGGCATCAGCTACTACCATCCGCACGTGCAGATGGCCTCGCTCGACCACGCGATCTGGTTCCACCGCCCGTTCCGCGCCGACGACTGGCTGCTCTATTCGCTGGACAGCCCCAGTGCGCAGGATTCGCGCGGCCTCGCCCGCGGCCAGTTCTTCACCCGCAATGGCGTGCTGGTGGCCAGCACGGCGCAGGAGGGCCTGATCCGCGTGGTTCCCGACCAGACTGCAGCGGCCGCCGTGCCGGCCAAGGACTGATCCGATGCGTCAGATCTTCAGCAGCCAGCGTGTGGAAACCGTCGAGGGCGTGGCCGAGCTCCTGCGCAGCCATGGCATCGAAGTGAAGGTGACCAATGGTCGCTCGTACAAGACCCGGCGGCGCGGCCAGTTCAGCTATACCGACCTGGGCAATACGCAGGGCTATCCAGCGGTCTGGATCGTGCGCGCCGACGACCAGCCACGTGCGCGCGACATTCTGCGCGATGCACGCCTGCTCGATACCACCCGCCGCGACCATCCCACGGCCGAGTTCGCGTTCCGCGACACGCCGGATGCCGGCAGCGGGGGGCGCAGCTGGGCCTGGCGGATCCGCATCGCACTGCTGGTGGTGATCGCTGGCGTGGCGCTGGTGATCGGCCTGCGCCACCGCGGTGGCCCGGCCCCCGCAGCACCCGCCCCCGCCCCACAGGCCCAGCCGCAGCAGACGCAGCCGGCCCCGCAGGCGCCGCAGGAAGAGGAAGAAGTCCGCGTCCGCATCCATCCGTCGACGTAACGACACCGGTAGCGCCGGGCCATGCCCGGCGAGCGCAGCGGACAGAAAAGCCGCCGGGCATGGCCCGGCGCTACCGGGGCGCGAACCGGTCACATTCGGCACGCGGCCCCGTCATGGGACACAATCCCTGCAGGAGCCGCTGCCATGACGACGTTCGCCGCCAGCATCGACCAGACCCTGGAACGTGAACTGCCAGCCGCCAGCAGCGGCTGCCAGCAGGCGTACGGGCGCATCGTGCTCGCCTGCCAGAACACCGTGACCGCCATCGCCCTGGCCATCACCGGCGATCGCCAGGCCAGCGAGGACATCGCGCAGGAAGCGTTCGTGAAGGGCTGGCAGCAGCTGCACCAGCTGCGCAGTTCCACCAGCTTCCTGCCCTGGCTGCGGCAGATCACCCGCAACCTCGCGCGCGACTGGCTGCGTGCACAGCGCGGCAGGCCCCTGAGCGGCGAGGCCGCCGAAGTTGCGCTGGGCATGGCGGCCGACCCCTCGCCGACTGCCGCCGACCGCCTGCAGCGACTGGAAGAGGAGGTTGCCGCCGAGGACATCATCTCGGCGCTGCCCACCGACAGCCGCGAAGTCCTGCTGCTTTACTACCGGGAAGGTCAGCGCTCGCAGCAGGTGGCGGACCTGCTGGGCCTGAGTGATGCGGCGGTGCGCAAGCGCCTGTCGCGGGCCCGCGCGCAGGTCCGCGAGGGACTGTTGCAGCGCTTCGGCGAATTCGCGCGCAGCAGCGCACCCAGCGCCGCCTTCGCAACCACCGTGGTCTCGATGGTGCTGATTGCTGCGCCCGGCACGGCCAGTGCCGCGATCCTGCTCGGCACCGGTGTGGGCATTGGCGGCAGCAAGCTGGGGTTGGGCGGCGCCAGCGCAGCCGGCGGTACCGCGATGGGATCGCTGACAGCGGCGCTGGGGCACCTGCATCTGGTCCCGGCCCACAACTGGGCAGCGATCGCCGGTGCCGTGCTGGGCGGCGTGCTCGGCAGCTACCTGGGCGGTCGCTTCCTGCTGTCCTACGCCGAAACGGAACCGGAGCGGGCCCAGGTCCGGCGCTTCGTCCATCTCAACACCTGGACCGTGATGGCCTGCTGCCTGTCCATACTGCTGGTCGTGCTGCTGCAGACGCCGGTATGGGTACACCTGGTGGTCATGGCCATCGGCCTGGGCGCGGTCAACTACCAGTGCCTGGGACCGCTGCAGCGCCTGATGCGGCCCTTGATCGTGCGCGACGCAGCGCGGCGCGGGCGGCAGGGCATCAACTGGAAGTACGAAGCGATGTACGGCCGCAGCGCCATCATCGCGATGAACCTGCTGGTGATCGCCCTGGTGGCCTATACGCTGCTCGACAGCGGTCGCCTGTAACGGACGACGCCGGCAGTCTGCCGGCGTCGTCGTTGAACGTTGCGCCGTGATCAGCGCTGCGGCTTCGGTGCGGCGCCGTCACGCGGGCCCCCGTGGCGCGGGCCGCCATGCATCGGGCCCTTCGCCGCATCGAATTCGGCCTTGCTCAACTGGCCGTCCTTGTTGGTGTCGGCAGCGGCGAACCAGGCGTCGCGATGCTGCTTCATGCGCAGCTCGCGATCAGCCTTGTCCAGATAGCCGTCCTTGTTGAGATCGAGCTGGTCGAAACGTGCCGCCAGGCGCGGATCGGCCTTGGCCTCTTCGCGGCTGATGCGGCCGTCCTTGTCGGTGTCCAGCCTGGCCCAGCGCTCGCCGCCATGGCCGCCACGACGACCATGCTGCCAGCGCGGCATTTCATCGCGCGACAGCCTGCCGTCCTTGTTGCGGTCCAGTTCGTCGAACTTGGCCGCCAGACGTGGGTTGGCAGCGGCCTCGCTGCGGTCGATGACACCGTCACCGTTGGTGTCCAGCTTGGCCTGACGCTGTGCCGGTGCGGTCGGGGGAGTCGCCGCCAGCGCGACACCGGAGGCGGACGTGGCAAGCAGCAGGGCCAGCAGCAGGGGGGTACGGATCATGAGGTCACTCCTGGGGATGAGGTTGCGTCGGGGTGATCACTTCACCCTCGAATGACAACAACGCCCGGCCGCGACGGCGGTTGACGCAACCGCCAGTTCCGTTCATCCGGCGGACAGTCGCGTTCATTGCGACACGCTGGGGCTATGCTGTGGCCATGGCGATCCACGGTGACAGAGACGACGAACTGCGGCTGTTCCAGACCGGCGAGCACCCCTGCGGGTACTGGCCGGACCGGGTGGCGCGCGACCTGGTGATGGATCCCCACGACCGTCGCCTGGGCGGCCTGTATCCACTCGCACTCAGCTGGGGCTTCCGCCGCAGCGGCGACCTGGTCTATCGGCCCCACTGCGCGCAGTGCCATGCCTGCGTGGCGGTACGGATTCCGGTGGCCCGGTTCGCGCCGGACCGCAGCCAGCGTCGCTGCGCCACCCGCAACGCCGACCTGGAGGTGCGGATCACCGCCGCCACTGCGCGCGAGGATCTGTTTGCCCTCTACCACCGCTATCTGGTGCACCGCCACGCCAACGGCGGCATGGACGATCATGGCCCGCACGAGTTCGAGCAGTTCCTGATCGGCAGCTGGTCGCACACCCGCTTCCTGGAGATGCGCCTGCCGGGCCACGATGGCCGGCCCAGCCAGCTGCTCGGAGTGGCCGTCACCGATGTCACCGAGCACGGCCTTTCGGCGGTCTATACCTTCTTCGATCCAGACCACGCAGCGCGGGGACTGGGCACGTTCGCCATCCTGCAGCAGATCGAATGGGCGCGTCGCGAAGGACTGCCGCACGTCTATCTGGGCTACTGGATCCGTGAACACCAGAAAATGGACTACAAGCGCCGCTTCCGTCCGCTGGAGGCCTACGATGGCCGTCGCTGGCACGATTTCGACCGCGATCTGGACGGCCGCTGACAAACCGCTGACACCGGGCGGGGTGCACAATAGGCGGCATGAACGCCCAACCTCTGATCCTTGCCCTGGCCCTGCTGTGTGGCGCTGCGGCCCCTGCTCTTGCCAGGACCCCTGCGATGACCGAAACACCGTCCGCATCGCTGCGCCTGGCCACCTACAACACGTCGCTGTACTCCGATGAGGCCGGCGGCCTGATCAGGGAGCTTGAAGGCGACAGCGCGCATGCGCGCAAGATTGCCGCCGTGCTGCAGCAGGTGCGCCCGGACCTGGTGCTGCTGAACGAATTCGATTTCGACGACGCCCATCGCGCCGCCGACCTGTTCCAGAAGCGCTACCTGGAAGTGGCGCAGCCGGGCGGCGGCGCGCCGCTGCACTTCGCCTACCGCTACCTGGCCCCGGTCAACACCGGCGTGCCCAGTGGCCTGGACCTGGACAACAACGGCGTGGTCGGCGGCGAAGGTCGCAGCCGTGGCAACGATGCCTGGGGCTACGGCCTGCACCCGGGCCAGTACGGCATGCTGGTGCTGTCGCGCTACCCGATCGATGAAGCCAGGGTACGCAGCTTCCAGCTGCTGAAGTGGAGCACGATGCCGGGCGCGATCCGTCCGGTCGATCCGCGCAGCGGGCAGAGCTTCTACAGCGACGCCGTGTGGTCGCAGCTGCGCCTGTCGTCGAAGTCACACTGGGATGTACCGGTGCAGACCCCGGCAGGCGTGGTGCATGCGCTGGTCTCGCACCCGACGCCGCCGGTGTTCGACGGCCCGGAAAAGCGCAACGCGGCGCGCAACCACGACGAACTGCGCCTGTGGCAGGAGTATCTCACCGCGGGTGACAAGCCCTGGCTGTGCGACGACAAGGGCCAGTGCGGAGGTCTGGCGCAGGATGCACGCTTCGTGATCCTCGGCGATCTCAACAACGACCCGGTCGACGGCGATGGCCGCCACGAGGCGATCGTCGAACTGATCGAGAACGCACGCGTATTGCGCTACCCCACCCCGCGCAGCGCGGGGGCTGAGGAAACCAGCCTCGCCTATGCCGCCAAGGGCATCGTGCGCAAGGGTGCGCCCTTCCACGCCACCGGCGACTTTGGTCCGAAGTCCGGCACCCTGCGACTGGATTACGTACTGCCTTCCACCGGGTTCGAGTACGTAGGCAGCGGCGTGTTCTGGCCAGCCAGCAACAGCCCTGAAGCGAAGATTGCCGACGGCAGCGACCATCACCTGGTGTGGGTGGATGTGAAGTGACCCCAGGCGCCAGGCGCGCTGCTCTGCCTTGAAGATAGCCGCCGGGCGCGGCCCGGCGCTACCGGCTTACGGGCGCAGTTCGACGCCGATGGCGTCGGCGGCATCACGGGCGATCGAGCGCGCCTCGTCGATGGTGTCGGCGCGCGCCAGGGTGACGCCGACACGGCGCTGACCGTGCACGCTCGGCTTGCCGAACAGGCGCACGGCCGTATCCGGCACCTGCAGTGCGGCAGCGACGTTGTTGAAGTACGGCACGCCTTCGCCCTGCGCCAGCAATGCACAGGATGCCGACGGACCACTCTGGCGGATCACCGGAACCGGCAGGCCCAGGATGGCGCGTGCGTGCAGCGCGAACTCGCTCAGTTCCTGCGATACCAGCGTCACCAGGCCAGTGTCGTGCGGGCGCGGGGACACTTCGCTGAACCACACTTCATCGCCCTTCACGAACAGCTCCACGCCGAACAGGCCCCAGCCCCCCAGGTCATCGGTGATCGCACGCGAGATCTCCTCCGCGCGCGCCAGCGCCTTGTCCGACATCGGCTGCGGCTGCCAGCTCTCGCGGTAATCGCCGTCCTTCTGCAGATGACCGATCGGCGCGCAGAACGAGGTGCCTGCCGCGTGGCGCACGGTCAGCAGAGTGATCTCGTAGTCGAAATCGATGAATCCCTCGACGATGCAGCGGCCGGCGCCCGCGCGGCCGCCGGTCTGCGCATACTCCCAGGCCGGCGCGATGTCCGCTTCGCTGCGCAGCGTGCTCTGTCCCTTGCCCGAGGAGGACATCACCGGCTTGACCACGCACGGCAGGCCGATGGCGGCCACGGCGGCGCGGTACTCCGCCTCGGTATCGACAAAGCGGTAGGGCGAGGTTGGCAGGCCCAGCGTCTCGGCGGCCAGGCGGCGGATGCCCTCACGGTCCATGGTCAGGCGTGCGGCACGCGCGGTGGGGATCACCCGCAGGCCCTGCTCCTGTTCCAGCTGTACCAGCGTCTCGGTGTGGATCGCCTCGATCTCCGGCACCACCAGATGAGGCTGTTCCTGGGCGATCAGCGCACGCAGCGCCATCGCATCCAGCATGTCGATCACGTGCGAACGATGCGCGACCTGCATGGCGGGCGCATCGGCGTAGCGGTCGGCGGCGATCACCTCCACGCCCAGCCGCTGCAGCTCGATGGCCACTTCCTTGCCGAGTTCGCCCGAGCCCAGCAGCAGCACACGGGTGGCGGAGGGCGAGAGGGGGGTTCCGAGCTTGGCCATGGAGGGGTCCGGCAGTGATGTGAAGGCGGGTGGGCATTCTAGCCGGTCCAGCGGCGGTTCCCGACGAACGGTAGTCGCCATCTGATATCAATTTGATATCGTCGCCTCGAACCCTCAAGGACGTACTGCCATGAAAGAGAAGTCGCTGTCCTCCCTCAACGGCCTGGGCACTCTGGCGGGCGCATTGCTCGTCGCCGTCTTCGGCGGTGTGCTGTTCGTGCTGGGCATCGCCGCCAAGGCGTCGACCGGCTCCCCCAACCTGCTGATGATGCTGGTTGGCGCGCTGGTCGCGGTGGTGGCGCTGTTCGCGCTGGCGGGCCTGTACACCGTGCAGCCGAACCAGGCCGCGGTGGTGAGCCTGTTCGGCAAGTACGTCGGCACCGTGAAAGACAATGGCCTGCGCTGGAACAACCCCTTCTACAGCAAGCGCCACGTCAGCCAGCGCGTGCGCAATTTCGAAAGCGGCAAGCTGAAGGTCAACGAGCTCGATGGCAGCCCGATCGAGATCGCCGCAGTGATCGTCTGGCAGGTGGTCGATGCCTCCGAAGCGGTCTACAACGTGGACGACTACGAGAGCTTCGTGCACATCCAGTCCGAATCGGCGCTGCGCGCGATGGCCACCAGCTATCCCTACGACCAGCATGAAGAGGGCCAGCTGGCGCTGCGCAGCCACGCCAGCGAGATCTCCCAGCACCTGAAGAACGAGTTGGCCGAGCGCCTGGCCGACGCCGGCGTGCAGGTGATCGACGCACGCATCAGCCACCTGGCCTATGCTGCCGAAATCGCCCAGGCCATGCTGCAGCGCCAGCAGGCCAACGCGGTGATCGCGGCACGCACGCGCATCGTTGCCGGTGCGGTCGGCATGGTCGAGATGGCCCTGGGCGAACTGCAGAAGAACGGCGTGGTGCAGCTGGACGAGGAACGCAAGGCGCACATGGTCAGCAACCTGTTGACCGTGCTGTGTTCGGACCGGGGCACGCAGCCGATCGTCAACGCCGGTTCGCTGTACTGAATCACCCTCGCAACGGGGCGCCCCACCGCCCCGCCAGGAGCATCCATGAGCGAGAAGAAAGCCTATCCACTGCGCATCAACGCCGACGTCCTGGCCGCGGCGCAGCGCTGGGCCGACGACGAACTGCGCAGCCTCAACGCGCAGATCGAGTACCTGCTGCGCGACGCGCTGCGCAAGGCCGGCAGGCTGCCGCATCCCAAGCCACCTCAGGAGGAGAAGGAATGAGCAAGCGCTGGACGTACCAGACCCTGGAAGTGCCCTCGACGCTGATGGGCAGCATGAAGACCGAAGCCGTGCAGGAGGCGTTGAACAAGCAGGGCCAGCTTGGCTGGGAGCTGGTCAACATCGTGATCCCCGCGCCGATGAGCGCAGCGGTGCTGGTCTTCAAGAAGGAGCTCTGACCATGCAGACCCGCCGTTCGCTGTTCGCTCTGTCACTGGCGCTGCTGAGCGGTGGCGCATTCGCCGCCGAACCGCAGCAGGTTGCCGCCCGGTTGCTGGACCACCTGCAGGCCGGCCGCATCGCCGATGCGGAGGCGATGCTGACCCCGCAGATGGCCCGTGCCGTTCCCGCCGAGAAGCTCGACAGCGTGTGGCGGTCCCTGGGCGAACTGCAGCAGCGCGGCCAGGCCCGCAGCAGCGAGCAGCAGGGCCTGCACCTGGTGGAAGTTCCGCTGCAGTTCACCGGTGGCGCGGTGATCGCGCAGGTGGCCGTGGATGCACAGGACAAGGTCGCCGGCCTGCTGCTGCGCCCCGCCCCCGCGGCCAAGGCACCGCCGCCGCCGGCCGATGCGACCTACAGCGAAGTTGATTTCAGTGTGCCGCAGACACGCGGTGCGCTGCCCGGCACGCTGGCGCTGCCCAAGGGCAAAGGCCCGTTCCCGGCAGTGGTGCTGGTGCACGGCTCGGGCCCGCAGGACCGTGACGAAACCATCGGCGGCAACCGTCCCTTCCTCGATATCGCCCGTGGCCTCGCCGCGCACGGAATCGCGGTACTGCGCTACGACAAGCGCACTCTCGCCCGGCCCCAGGATTTCCAGAGCGGCACCTTCACTGTCGATGACGAATCCACCGACGATGCGGTGGCGGCACTGGAGGCCGTCGCCAGCGACCCGCGCATCGACGGCCGCCGCGTGTTCGTGCTCGGCCACAGCCAGGGCGGCATGCTTGCGCCACGCATCGCCAGCCGCTGGCCACAGGCGCGTGGCGCCATCCTGTGGGCCGCTCCCGCGCGCACGCTGCTGGACCTGCTGCCGGAACAGAACCGCTACCTGCTGAGCCTGGACGGCGACATCAGCGCGGCCGGTCAGGCGCTACTGGACAAACTGGACAGCCAGATCGCCGCAGCACGTGGCAGCACGCCGGTACCCGCCAGCGAACTGCCACTCGGCGTTCCGCAGTCCTTCTGGAAGAGCATCGAAGCCGTAGATGCGCGCGCCGATGCACAGCGGCTGCGCGCACCGCTGCTGATGCTGCATGGCGGGCGCGATTTCCAGGTTCCCGATGCCGACTGGGCACTCTGGCAGAAGGCCCTCGCCCGGCGCGACGATGTGCAGTGGCGGACCTATCCGGCGCTGAACCACATCGGCATCGCTGGCAGCGGCCCGAGTTCGTTGAAGGAGTACACCCGGCCCGGCCATGTCGATGCGGGGTTGATCGATGACATCGCCCGATGGGTGGAGGCACAACGATGAGCCCCAATGAAGCCCGTCCGTTCGAGCTGGCTGGCAGTTCACCCCTGCGCGTGCTGTGGGTGCTGTTGCCGGTGCTGGCCGTGCTGGTCATCAGCGTGTACGTGCAGTTCAGCCGCACGCGTGCGCCTGCACCATGGATGGAAGTCACCCTGTCGCCGCCGTTCTTCCTGATGAACGGCAGCGCGGCATGGAGCATCGCCGTGCTGGTGCTGATCGGCGTGGGCCTGGGTACTTCGTTCTTCCGCCGCCGCGTGGAGCTGGTGGGTGGCGTGCTGGATGTGCGTTCGACGCTGTACCGACGGCGTACACCGGTGCGCGACATGCTGCTGGACCAGGCCGAGGTGGTGGACCTGGCGCAGGACCGCCGCTATGGCATCCGCTTCAAGACCAACGGCTACTCGATGCCCGGCTTCTATTCCGGGCATATGCGGCTGCAGGGCGGCGGCAAGGGCTTTGCCCTGGTCACCGACCGTCACCGCACGCTGGCGATCCCGGTGCGCGGCGGCAGCACCCTGCTGCTGAGCATGGAACGCCCACAGGCATTGCTTGACGCCCTGCGCAAGGTGGCCGCAGCCGCGCCACAGCAGTAAGCTGCGGACATGCATCGCCGACCGCTGCTGCTGCTGAACACCGAGGCCATCGAACTGTGGCCGGCCGATCTGCTGCGCGCGCGCAGCAACCTCGATGCACGCCTGCTGGCGCGGGCCCGCTGGGTGCTGCGGCGCAAGCGCGATGGCCGCTATCTGGCCGCCGTGCTGACGCAGGGCGTTCATTCGCTGGTGCCGCGTCTGCCGCACGAGCCTGGCGTGGAGGAGGCGCTGGCACTGCTGGATGCCCGCGCGTCACGCCCTTTCGCTGCGGCACTGGAGCAGCGATGGCTGCCCCTGGCGGGCTTGCAGCAACGCCTGCAGCACCTTGGCCTGGATGCACAGGGTTACGCGGATGACACCGGGCTGCCGCTGGAAGCCGAGCCGTGCCTGCTGCATTTCGCCGGCCGCGATCGCTTTTCGCGGCCCCTGTGGTTGCGCCGCGACGCGGCGCAGGGGTGGCGGCGGATGCGCCTGCACGCGGCCCGCGATGGCGTTGCCCTGGATGCCATTTCCGGCTTCCGCAGCCATGCGTACCAGTTGGGAATCTTCGAGCGGAAGCGCGGCCGCGGCCTGAGCGTGGCGGAGATCCTGAAGGTCAACGCCGCGCCGGGCTTCAGCGAACACCACAGCGGGCACGCACTGGATATCGGCACCCCGGGCGATGCACCTGCAGAGGAATCGTTCGAGCGTACCGATGCGTTCGCGTGGCTTCAGGCCCACGCCCGCGGGCATGGATTCCACCTGAGCTACCCGCGCGGCAACCCGCACGGGATCGTCTACGAGCCCTGGCACTGGTGCTGGAGACCGGCCAACGGCTGAGCCCCTCCCCGCACTGCCCTCACCGCCGCAGGGCGTCGATCGCCAGCAGCACCCATCCCACCATCAGGCTGGTGCCGCCCACAGGCGCCAGCCGGGTAGGCCACTGCCAGAGCGCGCTGCCCACCAGGCTGCCGGAGAACAGCACGACGCCCAGCAGCAGCACGTACAGCGCCAGATGTGCGATCACGCCCTGCGCGCGCCGTCCCACCGCAACCAGCACGGCACCATGGGCGAACGCATACAGCGCCGCCATGTTCAGATGCTGCTGCGCCTGCGGATCGGACACGCCATGCGAGGCATAGGCCGACAGGCCGATCGAAGCGGCCGCCAACAGCGCACCGATGCAGGCCAGCAGCGAGGGCTTACGCGCACGTCGTTCCAGATTGAACATGACTGCTCCTTGCGCGGCGCCCGCCCGGCGGCGGACGCGGGATGAAAAAAAACGCGCCGCAGGAAGCGGCGCGTTTTCGTGTCCAACACTACATGGGTCAGCCAGCGCTTACTTGACGGCCCAGTAGATGTCGTAGGTGCCTTCCTGGGTGAACGACTTGTCCACGCCGTCCTTCCACGATTCGTACGGACGGTCGATGACTTCGTTGCCCGAGGTCACTGCCCACGCACGCAGGCCGTTGCGGGCCACGTCCAGGCCGGCCATGTGACCGGTGTAGGCCGCATGCGCCGAACGATGCGGGGCGACATGCAGGTACTTTACCGGGGCACCACCGTCGATCTTGACGGTCAGCTCCTCACCGGTGGCACCTTCGGTACCCTTCTTCTTCACCGGCTGTGCGATGTCGAAGGCGTACTTCTCGGCACCGAAATCGGTGGTGATGATGCGGAACGGACCGGCGGCTTCAAGGCCATTGGCCTCCATCACGCGCTTGATCCACTCCTGGTTGTCCTTGATGGACTTGGTGATGGTGTCCTGGCCGCGGTCGACGTTGCCGGCGTTGACGACCAGCAGGTCTTCGGCCGGCACCTGCACGATACCCAGATCGGTCAGCGGCGCTTCCGGAGTGCGGTAGTCGACGTTCGGCACGGTGGCCAGCATGTTCGCCATGCGCGACAGGCCCAGCTTGATGTCGTCGCCGATCTGGCGGCTGACATACAGGCCGGCGTAGCGACCGAACAGGTCGAAGCCGTACTTCACCGAGTAGTCCTGGGTGATCTTCACGTTGCGACCGCCCTTGCCGGTCGGCTCCAGATTGAAGGTGGTGACCTTGTCGTGACCCTTGGTCGGGTCTTCGATGGCGATCACAACACGCTTGTTCTCTTCGGCCTCGGTCACCTTCCAGGAACCGTTGCCCAGGTCCTTGGAGGAGAAGTCGAGGGTGGCACCGACGCCGGAGGCCGGGCCGGACAGCTTCAGTTCAACGGCGGGATCGCGCAGTACCAGCGGGTTCCAGTCCTTGAAGCGGCGCAGGCTGCTGACCGTGTCGTACACGATCGTCATCTTGCGGTTGGTCTCGATGCTTTCGGTGATGTGGCGCTCGCCCGGCAGACATACGCCAATGATGACGAACAGGCCAGCCACGATCCCCAAGGCGATCAGGAACTCGATAATACGGGTCATTCAGGAGTCTCCGGGGCCGATCCCACGGCCGGGTTGATTGAAGCGAAGCGCCAATCCTAGCAGGCTTCGCGGGCATTGTTTATCGCGATTGGCGCACCGGTTTCCCTGCCGGCTGCGTATTTGTATGGACAAAGGATTGGCAGGGTAGCGCATCCGGCCGCCCCGCATGTAGGGGGCAACCCGCCCCGGGGCCCGGGAATGCCGGCCAAACCTTTGCCGCAAAAGGCTTTTCGTCAGACCAGCTGCAGTTCGAACGCCTTCAGGACGGCCCGCGTACGGTCGCGCACGCCCAGCTTGGACAGGATGTTGGACACATGGTTCTTGATGGTGCCCTCGGCCACGCCCAGCGAATTGGCGATCTCCTTGTTGGAGAAGCCGCTGGCCATCAGCCGCAGGATCTCCGTCTCGCGGTCGGTCAGCGGGTCCGGCCGGTCCAGGCTGACAAAATCATTGCGCATGTGTTCCAGCCCGGACAGCAGCCGCTGGGTCACCGCCGGCTGCACCAGCGATCCGCCGTCAGCCACGGTGCGGATGGCGCCCACCAGCTGGTCCAGGGTCACGTCCTTGAGCAGATACCCCTTGGCGCCGGCCTTGAGGCCCGCCAGCACCAGCTGGTCGTCGTCGAAGGTGGTCAGGATGATGGTCGGCGGCAGCTGTTCCAGCCGCGACAGGACCTGCAGCGCCTCCAGCCCGGACATCACCGGCATGCGCATGTCCATCAGGACCACATCCGGACGGACCTGGGGCACCAGTTCGACCGCCTGCCGGCCGTCGCCGGCCTCGGCCACCACCTCGATGCCGTCGTCCAGCGCCAGCAGCGAGCGGATTCCCTGCCGCACCAGGGTTTGGTCGTCGACCAGGCAGACGCGAATCATCAACGCACTCCTTCAGGAACCTTGGTAAGGGCGGCCACCAGCACGGTTGCCGGCACCGTCGCACGCAGGCAGAAGCCTTCGCCGGGGCGGGTTTCCACCTGCAGCTGGCCACCGCATTGTTGCAGGCGCTCGCGCATCCCGCGCAAGCCATTGCCCACATTGACCATTTCCGCACCGACACCGTCGTCGCGCGCCTCGACCACCACCCGGTCCGGCGCCTCACGGTACACCCGGATCCACAGATGGCGGGCCCCGGAGTGGCGCACCGTGTTGGTGATGATCTCCTGGGTGCAGCGCAGCAGCACGTGGGCCCGCTGCGGGTCCTCCACGTTCAGGGGGTCCTCGATGTCCAGCTGGATGTCCAGCGAGGGCACATTCTCGGTCAGCGGACGCAGCGCGGCAGCCAGGTCGATGGCGCTGGTCTCGCGCAGCTGGCTGACCACTTCGCGCACATTGCCCAGCAGCAGCTTGGCCAGCGTGTGCGAGCGTTTCACGTGGTCCAGCGCCTTGCCTTCGGCGAGATGACCGGCCACTTCCAGGTTCAGGGTCAGCGCGGTCAACTGATGCCCCAGCAGGTCATGCAGCTCGCGCGAGATGCGGGTGCGCTCGTTGACCCGTGCGCTCTCGGCCAGCAGGGCGCGGGTTGCCCTCAGCTCCGCATTCAGCCGGCGCTGCTCGTCGCGGGCGTCGGTCTGCTGCCGTGCGACCAGGCTGGTCACGAACATGAACATGGAGAAGCCGCCATACAGCAGCGACTGCATGAGTGCCTCGAACAACGGCATGTCGAGGATCAGATAGTAGACCGGCAGCACCGCCAGCTGGCTGAGCAGCAACCAGATCACGCCACTGCGCACGGGCAGCATCCACGGGATCACCCCGGCGGCCACCATCATCAGGATGCTGCCCAGGCCCGAACCGCTCAGGTAGCTGACGCCCAGGGCCGAGCCGGTCAGTACCACCAGCACCACCCGGTCGTACCAGGCGGCCTGGCTGCTGTCGCGCAGGCCACGGGTCAGCCAGAAGTAGCCGGCGCCGAAGAACAGGTAGGCGGCAAACAGCCACAGGGACCAGCTGTCGATACCGCTGCCGCCGTGCCGCAGCATCGACTCGTATTGGGAATACACCACGGGCAGGCCGACCATGACCCAGGTGAACAGGCCGGCCAGGCGCAGGACTCGGATTTGGCTGAGATATCCCAACATGGAGGCATCTTAGGCTGAACCAGCGCTCCTGCCCCCGGGCAGAAGTCATGGCGACGGGCGTGCCCCCGCCAGCCACCCATGCAATAATCGTGCGCAGGGTCCGTTGCAGGACCAACCGCGTTACCCCACGGAGTCACAATGTCGATTGTCATCCGCGACGTGCGCGAGCACGAGCTCGATTCCGTCCTGGCTTTGAACAACAACGCTGGCCTGGCCATCCTTCCGCTGGATGCCGCACGCCTGCGCCTGTTCTATGAAACCGCTGAATACTTCCGCGTCGCCGAGCGCGACGGCAACCTGGCCGGGTTCCTGATCGGCTTCGGCAGCGACAGCCAGCACGACAGCAGCAACTTCGCCTGGTTCAAGCAGCAGCTGGACACCCCGTTCTTCTATATCGACCGCATCGTGGTCGCCAGCCGCCGCCGCGGTGGTGGCGTCGGCAGGGCGTTCTACGCCGATGCGCAGAGCTTCGCCGAGCTGCGCTACCCGCAGATGACCTGCGAAGTCTTCCTCGACCATGGTGCCGATGCCGCCCTGCTGTTCCACGGCAGCTTCGGCTTCCGCGAGCTGGGCCAGAACACCATGCCGCAGGTCGATGTGCGCGCCAGCATGCTGGCCAAGGAACTGTGCAGCTACCCGTGGGTACAGGAGACCTACGGCGGCAAGCTGCCGGATGTGGCATGGACACGCGACCGGCAGCTGCCGGCGCAGGCACAGCGGCCGACGGGGACCTGAGCGTGGCGGTGAATTTCGATTACGAACAGGCAGGTGAACTGAAGATCGGCCAGGTCGGCATCGCCAACCTGCGCGTGCGGACCCTCGATGTCGAACGACTCGTGCAGGAAATGCGCGAACGGGTGACCCGCGCCCCGAAACTGTTCGGCCGTGCCGCGGTGATCCTGGACTTCGGCGGCCTCAGCCAGGTACCGGACGTGGCCACCGCGCAGGCGCTGGTCGATGGCCTGCGCAGCGCCGGCGTGCTGCCGGTGGCGCTGGCCTATGGCACCAGTGCGGTCGACCAGCTCTCGCAGCAGCTCGGCCTGCCGCTGCTGGCCAAGTTCCGCGCCCAGTACGAGCGTGTCGAGACCGAGCCGGCCCCGCCGCCTGCACCTGCGCCGGAGCCGCGCCGCGCCGCCCGCGCTGAACCGAAGCCGGCCCCGGCCGCTCCGGTGGCCAGGGTGGCCGAGGGCTCGGCACCGCAACCGGGCCGCATGCAGCTCGGCAACGTACGTTCCGGCCAGCAGCTGTACGCGGAGAACTGCGACCTGACGGTCATGGCGACTGTCGGCGCCGGTGCCGAGGTCATCGCCGACGGCAGCATCCATATCTACGGCACCCTGCGCGGCCGCGCGCTGGCAGGTGCCCAGGGCAACACCGCGGCACGCATCTTCTGCCGTGATTTCCATGCGGAACTGGTGGCCATTGCCGGCCACTACAAGGTACTGGACGATGTCCCGGACAACCTGCGCGGCAAGGCCGTGCAGGTGTGGCTGGAACAGGACCAGGTCAAGATCGCTGCGCTGGACTGACGCAGCCCCAACATCATGCAGAACCAGGAGAAGTCCTTTGGCTGAAATCATCGTAGTCACCTCCGGCAAGGGCGGCGTCGGCAAGACCACTACCAGCGCGAGCCTGGCCTGCGGCCTGGCACGGCGCGGCAAGAAGGTGGCGGTGATCGACTTCGACGTCGGCCTGCGCAACCTCGACCTGATCATGGGCTGCGAACGCCGCGTGGTGTACGACTTCGTCAACGTCGTGCACGGCGAAGCCACCCTCAAGCAGGCCCTGATCAAGGACAAGCGCTTCGACAACCTGTACGTGCTGGCTGCCTCGCAGACCCGCGACAAGGACGCGCTGACCCAGGAGGGCGTGGGCAAGGTGCTGAAGGACCTGGCCGCCGACGGTTTCGACTTCGTGATCTGCGACTCCCCGGCCGGTATCGAGAAGGGTGCCTTCCTGGCGATGTACTTCGCCGACCGCGCGGTGGTGGTGGTGAACCCGGAAGTGTCCTCGGTGCGCGACTCCGACCGCATCATCGGCCTGCTGGATTCGAAGACGCACAAGGCCGAATCCGGCCAGGACGTGCCGGCCTTCCTGCTGCTGACCCGCTACAGCCCGTCGCGCGTGGAAACCGGCGAGATGCTGAGCATCGTCGACGTGGAGGAAGTGCTGGGCCTGAAGGCGATCGGCGTGATCCCCGAATCGGGTGACGTGCTGAACGCCTCCAACAAGGGCGAGCCGGTGATCCTCGACGGCGAATCGATTGCTGGCCAGGCGTATGACGATGCGGTGAGCCGCATCCTGGGCGAGGAGCGGCCGATGCGCTTCACCACCGTGGAGAAGAAGGGCTTCTTCAGCAAGCTGTTCGGAGGGTAAGCATGGGCCTGTTTGATTTCCTCAAAGCGAAGAAGACCACCGCCGAAACCGCCAAGAACCGCCTGCAGATCATCATCGCGCAGGAGCGCAGCCATCGCGGTGGCCCGGACTACCTGCCGCTGCTGCAGCGCGAGCTGCTGGAAGTGATCAAGAAGTACGTCAACATCGACGTCGACGCGGTGAAGGTCGACCTGGTCAAGGATGGCCAGCACGACGTGCTGGACATCTCCGTGGCGCTGCCGGAAGGCCCGGAAAAGCCCTGACCCCCTGCCCCGCCCGTGCCTGCATGGGCGGGGCTGCACGATTCCGCATGACTGACACGACAACCGCCGTGGACATCACCTGCGTGGGCGATATCGCCTTCGCCGATGCACAGCGCCTGCTTGCCGCGCATGGGCTGGAGCTGCACCACGTCGCCGCCGGCGAGCCTATTCCCGGCAGCTACTGGGGTGAACCTGAAGCAGGCATCATCGCCAGCAACGTGTATGTGCGCGACGACACGCCCGTGCATTCGATGCTGCACGAGGCCTGCCATCTGATCGTGCTGCCGCCGGAGCGGCGCGCGCAGGTGCATACCGATGCCACTGATTCGGTCGCAGAGGAAGATGCCACGTGCTACCTGCAGATCGTGCTGGCCGCGCAGCTGCCCGGTGTCGGCAGCGCACGACTGATGGCCGATATGGATGCGTGGGGGTATACGTACCGGTTGGGATCGACGAGAGCGTGGTTCGAGCAGGACGCCGAAGACGCGAAGGCGTGGTTGATCGAACGCGGGTTGCCAGTGGCGTAAGGCCGCGGGCGCGGTTGGCCACGGGCGCGTGGCGACGCGCCGAACTCTGCGGCGCCCCTCTTTTCACTCGGCGCGGTTCGAGCAGGACGCCGAAGACGCGAAGGCGTGGTTGATCGAACGCGGGTTGCCAGTGGCGTAAGGCCGCGGGCGCG
>NZ_JBTMUW010000004.1:83702-276137 GCF_054473825.1 Stenotrophomonas genospecies 5 | reverse complement strand
TCCGAACTCTGCGGCGCCCCTCTTTTCACTCGGCGCGGTTCGAGCAGGACGCCGAAGACGCGAAGGCGTGGTTGATCGCACGCGGGTTGCCAGTGGCGTAAGGCCGCGGGCGCGGTTGGCCACGGGCGCGTGGCGACGCGCCGAACCCTGCGGCGCCCCTCTTTTCACTCGGCGCGGTTCGAGCAGGACGCCGAAGACGCGAGAGCCTGGCTGATCGAACGTGGATTGCCGGTAGCGTGACGCGCCGCGAAACGGGGTCAGATCCCTTTTGCTGCGCAAAAGGGATCTGACCCCCTCACCCCTGCCCTGCCAGCGCACGCAGGGTAATGCCGACGATGTACGCCAGGTAGGTCCCGGTGGCGTAGCCCATCGTTCCCAGCAGCACGCCTACCGGTGCCAATGCTGGATGGAAGGCGGCGGCCACCACGGGCGCCGAGGCCGGACCGCCGATGTTCGACTGCGAGCCGATGGCGAAATAGAAGAACGGCACCTTCAGCAACCGGCCCAGGCACCACAGCAGCACGATGTGCACGGCGATCCAGATCAGGCCGAGCAGGAACAGCCACGGACGGTCCAGCAATGCCAGCAGATCCATCTGCATGCCGATGCAGGCGATCAGGAAGTACAGCAGCAGCGACCCCAGACGTGACGCTCCCGCTCCCTCCAGCGTGCGCGCGCGGGTGAAACTCAGGCCCAGGCCCAGCGTGGTCGACAGCACCACCACCCAGACGAAGGGAGCATCCAGGCTGAACTGCGATGCCCAGCCGACATGGGCCTTGAACCAGGCCGCCAGCGGCGCGCCGATTGCATGCGCCAGACCGACGCCACCGAACGCAACGGCGACGATCAGCATCAGATCGGTCAGGCTGGGAATGCGCTCGTGTTCGGCCTGGAAGCGCGCGATGCGTTCCTTCAGTTCGTCGATGGCCGAGGTATCGGCACCGCTGCGTGCGTCGATCTTCGCGGCGCGCCCGGCGAGGAAGATCAGTACCGCCATCCAGACGTAGCCGACACCCACGTCGACCACGGCGAACTGGCCGAAGGTGGTGGCGTTGACGTCGAATACTTCGCGCATCGCCAGCATGTTGGCGCCACCGCCGATCCAGCTGCCGGCCAGTGCGGCCATGCCGGCCCAGGTGTCGCCGGCAACGGTTTCCGGGTGCAGCGCGCGCATCAGCAGGAAGGCGACCACGGCACCGAGCATGATGCTGGCGGAGGCACCCAGGTACATCAGTACCAGCTTCGGTCCCAGCCGCAGGATGCCCTTGATGTCCACGGCCAGGGTCAGCAGCACCAGCGCCGCCGGCAGCAGGATGTCACGCGCGACCGGGTTGTACAGCGCGGTGTTCTGCCCGTCGATCAGGCCGACGGTGTTGTAGATGCCAGGAATGAGATAACACAGCAGCAACGCCGGCACGAAGGTGTAGAAGCGCTTCCACGGCCCCTGCTCCCGCGAGGCGGTCCAGAACACGGCCCCCAAAGTGGCGGCGATCAGGCCGAAGACCACGATGTCGTTCTGGATCAGGGCGTTCGAAGTCATGCGGGCGCTCGGGTAGAGCCGAGCCATGCTCGGCTGCTGTTGGCGGGAAAGGAGGCACAGAGCAGCCGAGCATGGCTCGGCTCTACAAAAAGCAGAGCGCCGCCCTGGGGGGCGGCGCCGGACCGGCTTATTCGCCGATATGCTGCTTCAGCCAGCCGTTGACCGTGTCATGCCACAGGATGCTGTTGTGCGGCTTGAGCACCCAGTGGTTCTCGTCCGGGAAGTACAGGAACTTCGACTCGATCCCCTGCCGCTGCGCCGCCGTGAATGCCGCCAGGCCCTGCTCGACCGGAATACGGAAGTCCTGCTGGCCATGGATGATCAGGATCGGCTTCTTCCAGTCCGCCACGTGGTTGACCGGGTTGAACTTCTCGTAGTTCGCCGCCTTCTGGTACGGCGTGCCGCCCTGCTCCCACTCGGTGAACCACAGCTCCTCGGTGGCGTAGCCCATCATGCGCTGGTCGAACACGCCATCGTGGTTGACCAGGCACTTGAACGGGCCGTTCCAGTTGCCGGCGATCCAGTTGACCATGAAGCCGCCATAGCTGGCGCCCAGAGCACAGGCCTTGTCACCGTTGAGGAACGAATACTTCTTCAGTGCCGCGTCCCAGCCCTTCTGCAGGTCTTCCAGCGGACGATCACCCCAGTGCTGGCTGATCGCATCGGTGAATGCCTGACCGTAGCCGGTGGAGCCGTGGAAATCGATCATCACCACCGCGTAGCCCTGGCCCGCATAGGTCTGCGGATTCCAGCGGTAGCTCCAGCCGTTGCCGAAACTGCCCTGCGGACCGCCATGGATCAGGAACGCGACCGGGTAGGACTTGCCTTCCTGGTAGTTGTGCGGCTTGACCACATAGCCGTGCACGGTGTCGTTGTTCCAGCCCTTGAACGAGAACTGCTCGAAATCGCCGAAACTGACGTCCTTCAGCACGTCGCCGGCAGACGGTGTCAGCGCACGCAGCTCGCCCATCGGCTGGCCGGCGGCTGGCAGCAGGCCGACCAGTACCTGGTCGTTGCTCTTCAGGCTGTTGCGGGTGATCGCCACGCTGGTGCCGGCCACATCGACGGCGGTCACGCTGCCATCGCCGATCAGGCGGGTGGCCTTGCCGGTGGCGACATCGATCTGGAACAGCGGGTGCTCGCCCAGATCATCGGCGGTGGTATAGATGCTGGCGCCATCGGCGGACAGCACGATGCCACCCGCCGAGCGATCCCACTGCGGGGCGATCTCACGGCTCTTGCCGCTGGCCAGATCCATCGCCATCAGGCCGAAGCGATCAGCTTCAAAGCCGGGGCGCTTCATCGCACGGTAGAACAGCGTCTTGCCATCGGCACTGAACACCGGGCCCGCATCCCATGCCGGGTTGGAGGCGGTCAGGTTCACCGGTGCCTGACGACCGGCAGCATCGAAGCGATAGAGGTCGAAGTTGGTCGACCACGGTTCCTCGCGGCCCGCCACGCGGATGCTGGCGACCACGCTGCTGCCGTCCGGCGACCACACGAAGTCATCATTGCCACCGAATGGCTTGGACGGCGCATCGCCATCGAGGGTGGCGCTCAGCGCTGAAGCCCCCTTGACCGGGCCGGCCTGGGCGCCCGGCAGCGGCGCGACGAACAGGGTGTTGCGACGGCCGTCGTTCCAGGTATCCCAATGGCGCACGAACATCGAATCCCAGACCTGGCCACTGGCCTTGGCGTCCTTCTTCTCTTTCAGCTTCTTCTCGGTGCAGGCCAGGTCCGACGCGCAGGCCTGGAACACGCCGGCGCTGAACAGCACGCGGTCGTCCTGTGGCGAGACGTGGTAGCTGTCCACATCCACCGGGAAATCGGTCAGCTGGCGCGGGGCGCCGCCGTTGATCGCCTGCGCGTACAGCTGCTGGCTGCCGTTCTTGGCACTGAGGAAGTACACCGTCTGGCCGTCCGCCGACAGCGAGGCGGAATTGACGTTCCAGCCGGCCGGGGTGATCTGCTTCGGCGGTGCCGCGTCACGCGTGCGCAGGTTGCGTGCGTACAGGGCGGTGCTGGCCTTGAGGTTGGCGTCGGTGCTGCGCTTGGCGAACACCACGGTGCCGCCATCGGCGCTCAGCACCGGCGCGGAAACGCGATCCATGGCCACCATGTCGCGGATCTCCAGGCCACGGGCAGCGGCGACGCTGGGCAGAGCGGCCAGCAGGCTCAGTGGCAGCAGGGCATGACGCAGTTTCATCGGGATCTCCGCAGGACGGCAAAAAGGCGATGGTAGGCCCCGCAGCCCGGGGCTGCCAAGGCCATCGGTCATGGCCGTGATCGGGCAGCCGCCAGAAACAGCAAACCGCGCCGTAGCGCGGTTTGTGGGTGGACCCGGGGTCGGATCCGATTCCGCAGGAATCGGCTCTGACCCCGCCCGGCCACCGCCGGCAAACCGGGGTCAGAGCCCTTCCCGACGGGAAGGGATCCGACCCATCACTTACGCCTTGGCGTACTTGCCGGTGCGGTAGATCAGCCAGCCCACCAGGAACAGCACGGCCAGGCCGATCCACTGCGCGGCCGGCAGATGGAACGGCACGGCCAGCACGTCGGCGCGGCTGCTGACCACGATCGGAATGGCGATGGCGATGCCCATCAGCGCCTCGCCGGTGATCAGGCCGGCGGCGAACAGCACGCCCGGCTTGTGCACGCGGTCGCGGCCCTCTTCATCATCGGCACGCACCTTGTGGAAGCGCTCGACCAGGTAAGCGATCAGGCCGCCGAGGAAGATCGGCACCATCAGCTCCAGCGGCAGGTAGATGCCGATGGCGGCCGCCAGCACCGGCACCCGGAAGCGCGCGTTGCGCGCCTTCAGCCAGCTGTCGAAGGCGATGATGACGGCGCCGACCACGGCACCGATGCCGATGAAGGTCCACGGCAGCTCGCCACCGAACAGGCCCTTGGCCACCGACGCCATCAGGTTGGCCTGCGGCGCAGCCAGCGCGTTCGGGTGCAGCTCGGTCTTCACGCCGATGCCATAGGCGGTGGCCAGCAGGTTCAGCACCGGGGCCATGATCAGCGCGCAGGAGAACGCACCGATGCCCAGCATCAGCTGCTGCTTCCACGGCGTAGCGCCGACGATGTAACCGGCCTTGAGGTCCTGCAGATTGTCACCACCGACGGCGGCAGCGCAGCACACCACCGCGCCGATCATGATCGCAGCCACCGCACCCAGCGGTGCACCGCCGGTACCGACCGGCTTGAGGCCATCGGCACCCAGCAGCACGACCAGTACCGCCGAGGCGAACAGGATGGTGGAAATGGTGATGCCCGAGACCGGGTTGTTGGACGAACCGATCAGGCCGGCCAGGTAGGCCGAGACCGACACGAACAGGAAGCCGGCGACGATCATGATGATGGTCATCGGGATCGACACGTGCCACTGGCCGACGATGGCCTGGTACAGGGCCAGCAGCGGCAGCACGAAGACCACCAGGGCGACCAGCATCCACTTCATCGGCAGGTCGCGCTCGGTGTGCGCCAGCACCGGTCCGCCGCTCTTGCGGGCGGCGGCAAAACCGCTCTTGACGCCGTTGAGCAGCGACTTGCGCAGCGAAATCAGGGTCCAGATGCCACCGATCAGCATTGCGCCGACACCTAGGTAGCGCATCTTCGCGCCCCAGATGGCGAATGCGGCCTCGGTGGAGGACGCAGCGGCCACCGACGCGGCCAGGGCCGGGTCGGTGTTCATGAAGAACGCCTGGTAGAGCGGGATGGCGATGTGCCAGGTCAGGATCGAACCAGACACCACCACGATGCCGACGTTGAGGCCGACAATGTAGCCCACGCCCAGCAGCGCCGGCGACAGGTTGGTGCCGATGAACGCGGTGACCTTGGAACTGCCCACGTAGGCCGAGGTGGCCCAGGCATCGGGAATCAGGCGCATGCCGCTTTCCGCGGCCAGCTTGACGAAGGCGCCGATCACCGCCGACAGGCCCAGGATCTTCAGGCCCGGACCCGGGTTCTCACCGGCCTTGAGCACTTCCGCCGCCGCCTTGCCTTCCGGGAAGGGCAGCGGATCTTCGACGATCATCGAGCGGCGCAGCGGCACCGAGAACAGCACGCCCAGCAGGCCGCCCAGGCCGGCAATGCCCAGCACCCACCAGTACTTGAAGTCCGGCCAGTAGCCCATGATCACCAGCGCGGGGATGGTGAAGATGACACCGGCGGCGATCGAGGAACCGGCCGAGGCGCCGGTCTGCACGATGTTGTTCTCGAGGATCGAGCCACCGCCCAGCAGGCGCAGCACGCCCATGGAAATGACTGCGGCGGGAATCGCGGTGGCGATGGTCAGGCCTGCGAACAGACCGAGGTAGGCGTTGGCCGCGGACAGCACCACCGCCAGCACGATGGCCAGGGCCACTGCGCGGAAGGTGAGCTGCTTGGGCGCAGCGTCGTGGTTCATGGGAGCCCCTGCTGGCAAAAAATCCCTGCCACGCTAGCGTTCAGGGGGCGGCAAGTCCAGCACACCGCAGCATGACAAGCGCCAGCGGATCAGGCAGGACACGGATCAGGCACAGGCAGCAGACGCATCCGGCACATTCCGGCTGGGCATTCCGCAAACGATATGTTATATCTTTTCGATTGAACGACATCGCCGTCCGCATGCCCTCTCCGCCACCGGCCCGCCTCACCTCCATCGACCAGCTGCGCGGCACCGTCATGCTGTTGATGCTGCTCGACCACGTGCGCGAGACCTTTTTCCTGCAGCACCAGGTCAGCGACCCGATGGACGTATCCACGGTCTCCCCCGCGCTGTTCGCGTGCCGCCTGCTGGCCCACCTGTGCGCACCGGTGTTCGTGCTGCTGACCGGCCTGTCGGCCTGGCTGTATGGCCAGCGCCAGGCGGATCCGCGCCGGGCCACGGCCGCGTTCCTGCTCAAGCGCGGGCTGTTCCTGGTGGTGCTGGAACTGACCCTGGTGAATTTCGCCTGGACATTCCAGC
This sequence comes from Stenotrophomonas genospecies 5, assembly GCF_054473825.1. NCBI lineage: Bacteria > Pseudomonadati > Pseudomonadota > Gammaproteobacteria > Lysobacterales > Lysobacteraceae > Stenotrophomonas > Stenotrophomonas genospecies 5. The sequence continues at coordinate 269,646 of NZ_JBTMUW010000004.1, read as the reverse complement.
TGCCTCCGGACACCGTATACCTGCAGGTGATCTGGGCGATCGGCCTGAGCATGGTCGCGCTGGCCGGCCTGCTGTGGCTGCCACGCGCGGCGCTGCTGGTGCTGGCGGTACTGCTGGTGGCCGGCCACAACCTGCTCGACGGCGTGCGCGTGGCAGGCGACGGTGTGCTGCCGGTGCTGTGGAAGGTGCTGCACCAGCGGGACTGGATCGAGGCCAGTGCACTCCGGCTGCGCACGTCCTATCCGGTGCTGCCGTGGATCGGGGTGATCGCGCTCGGCTATCTGATGGGGCCCTGGTTCGCGGCGGACCGCGTGCCAGCGCAGCGTCACCGCTGGCTGGTGTGCGCTGGGCTGGCAGCGCTGGGCATGTTCGCCCTGCTGCGGTTCGGCAACGGCTATGGCGATACGCCCTGGCAGTTCCAGCAGGACGCGCTGCGCACCTGGATGAGCGTGTTCAACGTGACCAAGTATCCGCCATCACTGCAGTTCCTGTTGCTGACCCTGGGCGTTGGCCTGCTGTGGCTGCGCCTGTTTGAGTGGCCTGCGATGGCACGGGCGTTGAGGCCGCTGGCAGACATCGGCGCGGCACCGATGTTCTTCTACCTGCTGCATCTGTATCTGCTGAAGCTGCTGTATCTGGCGGCGCTCGGGTTCTGGGGGCCGACCCACGGCAGCCTGTACGCTCTCGATTCGGTCGCCGGCCTGATCCTGGTGGCCTGTGCGTTGGCGGTGGTGCTGTACCCGCCGACGCGGGCATTCGCGCGGTTCAAGGCGCGTCGGCGCGACCTGGGCTGGCTGCGATACCTGTGACCCCGCTCGCCGGGCGCGGCCTGATGCTGCCCGCCACGGGCGTGGCGGCGGGCCTATAATCGCGCCCTTTCCGCAGTGCCCGCCGTCGATGACCGTTGCCGCTCCCGCTTCCGACGACTTCCTTGGCCACCCCAAGGGCGTCTACGTCTGCTTCTTCACCGAAATGTGGGAGCGCTTCTCCTTCTATGGCATGAAGGCGCTGCTGCTGCTGTACCTGACCAAGTACCACCTGTTCGGCGACAAGGCCGGACTGGACCTGCTTGGCGCCTACGGTGGCCTGGTGTACTGCATCCCGGTGTTCGGCGGCATGCTGGCCGACCGCTGGCTGGGCATGCGCCGTGCAGTGCTGTTCGGCGGCATCCTGCTGGTGCTGGGCCATCTCGGCATGGCCTTCGAAGGCCACGCGGCATACCGGGTCAATGGTGAAGTGGTGCGCGACACCTCGGCGCTGGCGGTGACCTATCTGTCGCTGGCACTGATCATCATGGGCGTGGGCTTCCTCAAGCCGAACATCTCCACCATCGTCGGCAAGCTGTACGCCAAGGACGATCCGCGCCGCGACTCGGGCTTCTCGCTGTTCTATGCCGGCATCAACCTCGGGGCGCTGTTCTCGTCGCTGGTGTGCGGCTTCCTCGGCGAGGCCTATGGCTGGAAGTATGGCTTCGGCGCGGCGGGCATCGGCATGCTGGCCGGGCTGGCGATGTTCCTGTGGGGGCAGAAGTACCTGCACGGGCATGCCGAGCCGCCACAGCCGGCCGCGCTGAAACAGCGGGTGCTGGGCCTGCCGCGTGAATGGCTGATCTATCTGTGCGCGGTGCTCGCGGTGCTGCCACTGGCGTGGCTGATGTGGGCCGCCGGTAACGGTGCGTTCGCTCTGGGCGGCGAAATCAGCCTGGCGTTGATGCTGATGCTGGTGGTGCTGGGGGGCGTGCTGGTCTGGTTCGCCTGGTTCACCGGCAGCCAGTGCACGCCGGTGCAGCGCCAGCAGATGATCGCGCTGATGGTGCTGATTTTCCTGGCGCTGGTGTTCTTCACCCTGTACGAGCAGTCCTATGGCTCGTGGGTGACGTTCACCGATCGCCTGCTGACCAAGGACATCGTTCCCTCGCTGGTGATCACCGACGGCACGCCGCTGCCCTGGTCGATCCTGTCGTTGCTGCTGGCGCCGCTGGGCTTCGTGGTCAGCGCGCGCCTGACCGAGCGTCGACCGGGGTCGGCCGCGCCGCGCCGGTTCTTCATTGCCATCGTCGCGCTGATGCTGGTCCTGCTGGTGCGCGACTGCCTGGTGATTCCGCAGACCGCCGGCTCCCTGACCTATCTGGGCGGACTGTTCCTGGTGCTGCTGGCGCCGGCCTTCGCCGCCCTCTGGACCTGGATGGACCGTCGCGGCTGGGAGCCGGGCAAGCCGGTCAAATCCGCCTGGGGCCTGGTGATCGGCGCGCTCTCGTTCGTCCCGCTCGCATTGGCCGCACAACAGGTCGGCGCCACCGGCGAGATGGCCAGCGTGTGGTGGCTGGTCCTGGCCTACTTCCTGTTGGCCAGTGGTGAGATGTGCCTGTCGCCCGTGGGTCTGTCGGCCGTAACGCAGCTGGCCGTGCCGCGGGTGATGAGCCTGATGATGGGCACCTGGTTCCTGGCCACAGCGTTCTCCGAGACGCTTGCCGCGCTGTTCGGCAAGCTGGCGGCCATCGATGTGCCCGAAGGCGGCACGCTGGACATGGCGGCGGCGGCCGGTGCGTATGCGCACCTGTTCTGGCTGCTGATGTGGATCGGCCTGGGCTGCGCCCTGCTGGCCTTCATCGCCGCGCCGCTGCTGAAGCGGATGATGCACGGGGTCAGGTAACTGCACTGCGCGGCGGCGGATCGTGGATCCGCCGCCACTCTGCGTTTACGGCGCCTTGCCCTTCCCTGCCGGCGCCGATGCCTGGGCGGTCTTGCCTCCCAGGCTGCGCGACAGGAATGCGAGCAGCTTGTCGTAGTACTCGGTGCGATGGGCCAGGGTGTAGAAGCCGTGCCCCTCGGTCTTGTAGTACAGGCTTTCCACCGGCGTCCCGGCACGCTTCAGTGCCGCTTCCATGCGCTCGGTGTGCTGGATCGGCGCACGCTTGTCTTCGCCACCGGCCGCGAGGAACACCGGCACCTTGATCTGCGTGGCCAGGTTCACCGGCGAAACCGCGCCAAGCTTGGCCGGATCACCCAGCCATTCGCGCAGGAAGGTCACGCCCGAGTCGCGCTCCTGCACATCGCCGCGGGCGAACATCAGCGGCAGGTCGTACACGCCGACATAGCCGGCCGCGCACTGGTACAGCCCCTGTTCGCGGACAGCGCCCATCATCGCGGCGTAGGCACCGTAACTGGCACCGTAGATGCAGATGCGTCTGGCATCGGCGATCCCCTGCGCGATCGCCCAGCGGGTGGCGTCGGTGACGTCATCCTGCATCGCGGCGCCCCATTGCTGGGCGCCGGCCTGGGCATGCGCACGGCCATAGTTCCCCGAGCCACGGAAGTTGACCTGCAGCACGGCGTAGCCGGCAGCGGCCAATATCTGCGTCTCGCGGTCGTACTGGCCATTGTCGAACACGTGGAACGGCCCACCGTGCGGCATCACCACCATCGGCAGGTTGCGTCCGTCGCTGCCGGAGGGCACGGTGAGGAAGCCGTGCAGCGGCAATCCGTCGCGCGCCTTGAGTGCCACCGGACGCACCGTTGCACTGCGATCGATGTCGATCCAGTCGCTGCGGCTGATCAGGTGCTCAGCCTTGCGGGCCTCCGTGTCGTACACATAGAAGTCGCCGGGATTGGTGCCTGACCAGGTCTCCACCAGCACCACGCGGCCATCCCGGGTACTGGAGGTGATGTAGACCGGCCCCCCGAAGGCCGCCTCCAGGCTGCGGTACAGGCGAGCCTCCGGCGACTTCTCGTCGAAGAACCGGGTCCGCGGTGTGTCGCCCATGTACAGGGCGCCCACCGGCACATGGGTGCCGGGCCGGTGGATGATGCGGTACGGATTGACCACCTCGTCGCGCAGCACGACAGCGCGCTCACCGGTCTGCGGATTCCAGCTGACGATGGCATCCGGCCCCTGCGTCTGCTCGGCCTGCAGGTACGCCAGGCTGCCATCCGCGGAGAAGCCGATCGCGGTCTCGATGCGCTTGCTCACTGCCTCATCGTTGATCATCTTCCAGCTGTCGCCCGATCGCTCGCGGTAGTACAGCTTGTTGACATTGTCGCTGCCGGACCCGTGGACGAACCGGACTTCGCCCTGGCCGTCGGTGGTGAACTCACCGCGCCGCACCGGCGAGGAGGCCATGCGCACGCGCCTGCCGCTGGCCACGTCCATGCGTTCGACGCGGGTGAACGGATCCTCCGCGAACGGCCATACCGTCACCAGTACGTTGCGTTCGTCGCCGGGCAGATCATCGGCCAGGAACGCCGCGACCGCCTCGACTTTCTTCGGCTGGATGCGGGTACCCGGGCCCTTGCTTTCGACGCGGTAACCGACCAGCAGCTCGCCGCGATTGCCGTTGGCATCGATGGCGTAGAGCTCGCCGGTGGGATTGGGCTTATCCAGCGCGCCCCACTTCTCGGCCAGGCCGATCAACAGCCGTTCGTTGCTGACCCAGTCGAATTCGTAGGCGTGATTCTTCTGCGGCGGGCGGAAGCTGCCCACGAGCTGCTTGTCGGCCAGCCGCATCACCGCGATCGCGGTGCTGTCCTCCATCGGCACGGTGGCAGCGACATACTCGCCCCCCGGCGATATCTTGATGTCGGTGAAGGTCTCCTGGCGCAGGAACTGCGTCAGATCCACCGCCCATGCGCTGCCCGCGGCAACGCTACCCACGACGACCAGTGCGGCCGTCAACATCGTCCTGCGCATCCTTCCCCCTGCTCCGATGGACACCTTGTCCTGTACACGGATTCTAGGCAGGCGCCGTCTGTCCCGCCAGAGCCGGAAAAGACGACGGCACCGTTGCCGGTGCCGTCGTTGCCACTGCCTTGGAGAGAGAGTCAGGACGTGGGTTCGGGGGGCGTGCGCCGGGTCAGTGGACCCCGCGCACCGCCAGGGTGAGGGCCAGGATGCTGAGGATCACCGCGATGGTGCCGTCAAGCACACGCCAGGTGCTGGGCTTGGTGAACAGCGGCGCCAGCAGGCGTGCACCGAGGCCCTGCGCGGTCAGCCACAGGCAGCTCGCGGTGACCACGCCGGCCGCGAAGGCCATGCGTGCGTGGCCGAAGTTCTCGGCAATGGAGCCGATGACCATCATGTCCAGCCAGAAGTGCGGGTTGATCAGCGAAAAGCCGACCGCCGCCATCAGCACCGCGCGGCGGCTGCCGTCGTCGCTGTCGGCTTCACCCATGCCACCGCCACCGGCAATGGCGCGGCGCGCCGACTTCATCGCGTACCAGGCCAGGAAAGCCACGCCGGTCCACAGCACGGCCGAGGTCAGCCACGGCAGCGCCGAGGTCAACGTGCGCAGGCCGGCCACGCTGGCGAAGATGAAGAACGCATCGATGGCCGCGCAGGTGGCGACCACCGGCACGATGTGCTTGCGCAGGATGCCCTGGCGCAGGATGAAGGCGCTCTGGGCACCGACCACGGCGAACAGGCCGATGCCGGTGGCTGCACCAGAGAACCAGGCACCGAGGCCGGTGCCGGCGGAGATGACCGAAAACATGGGATTCACTGCCTTGTCTTGCTGGGGGGACGGTGCCTCGCGAAGGCGGACAGCACCGGGTACGGGCGCCATTGTCGCGCCGCAACATAGAAAAGACGAGCTAAACTTCCTAAACCAACATTAGCGGAACTTAATACCATGCGCATCGACCATGCCCAGCTGCGCGCGCTCGCCGCCGTGATCCGCGAAGGCAGCTTTGATCGCGCGGCGCAGTCGCTGAATGTCACCCCCTCGGCCATCTCGCAGCGGGTCAAGGCGCTGGAGGATCGTGTCGGACGCCTTCTGGTGAAGCGTGGCGCACCCGCCACTGCCACCGCCGAAGGCCAGGTGCTGGTGCAGCTGGCCGAGCAGACGGCCCTGCTCGAGCATGACGCCCTGCACCGGATGGGCCTGGCCGATGAAGATCTGCCCCAGGCCAGCATCCCGGTGGCGGTGAACCACGACAGCCTGGAAACCTGGTTTCCGCAGGCGGCGCAGCAGTTCGCACTGGGTACCGGCACCACGCTCGACCTGCGCGTGGAAGACCAGGACCACACCGTGGAGCTGCTGCGGCAAGGCACGGTGCTCGGCGCGGTGACCACCCTGGACGAGCCGGTGCAGGGCTGCCAGATCCATGCACTCGGCAGCATCCGTTACGCGGCCACCTGCACGCCGGAGTTCCGCGAACGGCACTTCGCCAAGGGCGTGACCGCGCAGGCGCTGGCACAGGCACCGGTACTGGTGTTCAACCGCAAGGACGAAATGCAGTCGCGCTTTGCCCGGCGCATGGCCGGCGATGACCTGCCCAGCACCGCGCCGACCTGGTGGATTCCCTCCACCCGTGCCTTCGTGCAGGCCAACCTGGGCGGCATGGGCTGGACCATGAACCCCCTGCCGCTGGTCAAGCGGCACCTGGATGCCGGCCGCCTGGTCTACGTGCGACAGCGCGCGTGGGAGGACGTGCCGCTGTACTGGCAGCACTGGAAGGGCGATGTACAGACCATGGCCCTGCTGACCCGCGCGGTGCTGGAGGCATCCTCGACGCTGGTGCGGCGCAGGCGCTGAATTGCTGACTGTACTCAGATGCAGCGACTTTGGTGGACAGAGTCTTCGCGCCGCAACCTTAGAAATTGCGGCAATTACGACACGGTGTGGCGTCATTGCCCGCCGACCGGAGCAACTGTATTACGTAAGCTGGAAGGTTCATCAACTGTGAGTCAAACCGAATGGAACTTCCTGACGAAATCTATCAGCGGGTCACTGATCTCTCGGAGCAGGGAAACGTCCGCATGGATGCCCATGATCATGCTGGTGCGATGCGCTGTTGGCTGGAGGCATTGGGCATGCTGCCAGCGCCTGCGAAGGATTGGGAGGCCTATACCTGGCTGTGCGCCTCACTAGGAGACGCGAGCCTTCTTTCCGGCGATGTCCCGGTGGGCGTAAAGTACTTCATGGATGCGCTGAATGGCCCGGACGGGCATATCAATCCCTTCATCCTGTATCGCATTGGCCAATGCAATGAACTACTGGGGAAACGCGACCAGGCCCTTGAATACCTGCTAAGGGCGTACGCGTTGGATGGCGAGGACATATTCGACGCCGATGATGACGGTAGTAAGTACCTTGCCTTGCTGCGACAGCAGGGCCTCATTTCGCCTTGATGCCACCAAGGCAGCCGAGCGTTGGGAATGCAGCGCTTGGCAGCCAGGACTTGCCCGGCGCCAGCCGTGGACAAACCAGGGCAAAGCGACTTGGCGCCCTCCGTCCTCTCTTCTCCGCGTGACGGAGGTCCGTTCAGGGTCGCCCAGTTGTGCCAGCATCGAAGCAACCGACACGGAGCGCCGCGATGCAGACCGATCCGCTGTTCCTGCATATCCGCGTAGTGATGGGCATCATCCTGGGCCTGTCGATCACGACCCTGCTGAAAGGGATTGCGCAGATCATCGAGCATCCGCAGCGACGCGGCTGCTCGGCACTCCATCTGTGTTGGGTGGCATGGACGCTGGTGTCGCTGGTCACCTTCTGGTGGTGGGAGTTCCGCCTGATTGAAGTCCACCGGTGGACGTTCGAGACCTATCTGTTCGTGATCTGCTACTGCGCGACCTGGTTCCTGCTCTGCGCCCTGTTGTTCCCGGATGACCTGCGCGACTACGGCAGCTACGGCAATTACCTGATGCAGCGCAGACGCTGGATATTCGGCGTGATCGGCGCGCTGACGCTGCTGGATCTGGTGGACACCGCGATCAAGGGCACAAGCCGATGGCATCTGCTGGGCGCGGCGTATCCGGTCCACACCCTGCTGATGCTGCTGGTGGTCCTGCTGGGCTGGAAACTGCACTCCAGCCGGGCACAGCTGCGACTGGCCGCGGCCACCCTGCTCTACCAGATCGGCTATTTCACCGCCGAATACTTCACAATCGGCAACGATTGAACGAGACGGGCAGTTCCTTCAGCGCCCGGTCACAAGGAGGTGCCATGACCATCCGTTACCGCGATGCCCACCCCGACGATGCCGCCGCCTGCATCGACCTGCGCGGGCGTACCCGCGAGAATGCCTTCAGTGCAGCGCAGCTGGCCGAGCTGGGCATCACGACGCAGAGCTGGGCCGAAGGCATCTGCAACGGAGATTTCATCGGACGCATCGCCTGCGACGGCGAGCGCATGGCCGGCTACGGGTTTGCCGACCGCGAAAGCGGCGAGGTGCTGGTTCTGGCCCTGCTGCCGGAGTACGAGAATCTGGGCATCGGCCGACGTCTGCTGCAGGATGTGGTCAGCCTGGCCCGGGATGCCGGTCACCACCGGCTGTTCCTTGCGTGCTCGGCCGACCCGCGCTCGCGCTCGCATGGCTTCTACCGCCATCTCGGCTGGTGCCCGACGGGCGAGATCGACGAAACCGGCGACGAGATTCTCGAACTGCGTTGACCCCAAGCGGAGTGCCGGCCGCTGCGGTCAGTCGGCGTCGACCACGTGCAGCTGCGCCTGGACCACCTGCGCCTCGGCGCCGGTGGAACCGGGTGTCAGATTGATCGAGAACTGCAGGGTCACATCCATCGGGCGCAGGGCGAAGCGTGTCAGCTCCTGCGGCTTGATCGGGAAACCGATGCGCAGGGACTGGCCCGCGCGCAGCTCCTGCATCTGCTGCCGCAGCGCGGCCGAGGCCATGCCGCTGCGCAACGCCGTGGTCTTCTCGGAGTGGTTGTCCTTCACCCTGACCGACGGGCCACGGCTGCGGATGTACTCCAGCGGCAGCGACACAGGCTCGCTGCCGCTGTTGCGCAGTTCCAGTTCGACGTTGAGGGTGTCACCGCGGAAACGGCACTGGGCATCGTCCACGCAGCGCGCATGAAGTTCGATCATGGGAGGAAGCTCCTTGCTGTGGGCCGGCAGCGCTGCGGCAGCGGCAAAAGTGGCAATCAACGAAATCACTTGACGGTGCATGTTATCTCCCGGCCGATTTCCCGGCTCAGCAGTTCACGTACTTCCCGCGCGATGTTCCAGGCATGACGAGGCCGGGTCACCGCGCAGTCCACGGAATTCATGATGGTCGCCGCCGGATCGGTCAGCTCACGGGAATCCGGAACGGCAACCAGCACCTCCGGATCCAGAGTGCCATCGGGCTGGACGTAACGCACGGTCTCTTCGTCCGGGTCGTTATACGAATACTCGTCCGGCACGCCCAGGGTGTGGGCGAACTCGTGGGCGAAGGTCCAGGCCGTGGTCGACACGGAGACATCGATATCCGGGAATTCCACCTGCTCCCGGTCATAGGTGCGATGAACGATCAGCCTGTAGTCGCTGCCGCCCTGCACCCACCGCACCTCGTAGCGGATCGGGAAGCTGCGGGTGCCGCACGCGGGATCATGGACGTCCAGCGTGAACCGGCCGTTCCAGAACTGATCGATGCCGCGCTCCATGCGCGCCTTGACCGCCGCCACCTCGGCAGCGGTGACGCCGGGCTTGGGCATCACCTGCACCTTGATCGACACCACCACCTCGCCCTGGGCCTGCAGCGGAACATCGATGCGGTAGCTGACCTGGAAAGGATAGTCATGCTTGTCGCCATTGACGTCATAGGCTTCGTAGTAGCGCCCGTCCACGTCACGGTCGATCTGCGCATCATGGTCCGCCACCCAGCACTGCGGCGCGTCCTCGTCGCGCACGGCGGTGCCGGGCGCTGCGAAGGGGGGGGTCTGCAGGGTCGGCTTCAACAACGGCGCGACGATCGCTGCGATCGCCGCCACTCCGGCGCCTGCACCGGCGCGCCCTCCACCGCCGGCCACCACGTGGGCGCGCTGCTGCTTGCCCGATACCAGTGCGCAACCGCAGCTGGCCCTGTCGCCATCGCGGGCGACCGGCTGGCCATCGATGACCAGGGTGGCATCGCCGGAAACGATCGAACCCGGACCATGGCGTGCACAGATGACACGGTCGCCGACACGCGCCACGGCGCGCCCTTCGATATCGGTATGCGGGGAACCTGTAAGGACCGAACCGCCCGTCTGCAGGGCGTCACCCACCACGATCAGCATCCGTGACATCGTTGCGCGGCCCCTCCGTGGCCGGTGGTCGTTCTGGAATCAGCCGACAAGTTTACCCCGGAGCGACCGCCGGCAGGATGATGCATTGCACAAAAACCGGACCCGTTCCGGGTAGAATCCTCTGCAAGGATGCTGCAAGGCGTTGTTTCTTCACGCCCTTCCCCTGCCCAGCGCGCATCCTGATCTCCTCCCCTCCGCCAACGATCCCGCCCCCATGAAGAAATTTGGCAAGGCCCTGCTCGCCCTGCTCGTGCTGTTCCTGCTGGCTGCCGCCGTGTTCCTGTACTGGCCGCTGACCCAGCGCTCAGTCCCCGCCGCCAGCAACGACAAGCCTGTCGACGTTGTGCTGGTCGGCGCCGGCATCATGAGCATCACCCTGGCCACCTACCTGCAGGAACTGCAGCCGGACTGGAACATCCAGGTCTATGAACGCCTCGACGGCGTCGCCGGCGAAAGCTCCGACGGCTGGAACAACGCCGGCACCGGCCACTCGGCATTCGCCGAGCTGAACTACACCCCGGAACTGCCCGACGGCAGCATCGAGACCAAGCGTGCGGTCGGCATCGCCGAATCGTTCGAGGTCTCGCGCCAGTTCTGGTCGCACCAGGTGAAGGAAGGCCGGCTCAGCGAGCCCAGCGACTTCATCAACCCCACGCCGCACATGAGCTTCGTCTGGGGCGATGACAACATCGCCTACCTGCATAAGCGCCAGCAGGCGCTGGTGAAGAACCCGCTGTTCTACGGCATGCAGTACTCGGAAGACCCGGCACAGATCCGGCAGTGGGCTCCGCTGATGATGGAAGGCCGCGATCCGAAGCAGAAGGTCGCTGCGACCTGGATGCCACTGGGTACCGACGTCAACTTCGGCGTGATCACCCGCCAGTTGACCGCCGGCCTGCAGCGCAGTCCGAACTTCAGCCTGCACCTGAACCACGAAGTCTCGGCACTGCGGCAGAACGCGGACAAGAGCTGGAACGTCACGGTGAAGGACCTCAAGGCCGGCACCGAGAGCACCACCCACGCCCGCTTCGTGTTCATCGGTGCCGGCGGCGCCGCGCTGAAGCTGCTGCAGATGTCAGGCATTCCCGAGTCGAAGGACTACGCCGGCTTCCCGGTGGGCGGCCAGTTCCTCGCCTTCCAGGGCCAGGACGTGACCTCGCGCCATGGCGTCAAGGCCTATGGCATGGCCGAGACCGGTTCGCCGCCGATGTCGGTGCCGCACCTGGATGCGCGCAAGCTGGACGGCAAGCCGGTGGTCCTGTTCGGACCGTTCGCGCTGTACAGCACCAAGTTCCTCAAGCACGGCTCGTGGTGGGACCTGTACTCGTCGGTGACCCACAACAACGTTGCGCCGATGCTGGAAGTGGGCAAGGACAACCTGGACCTGGTGCAGTACCTGATGAGCCAGGCGCGGCTGAATGATGCCGACCGCCAGGCCGAACTGGTCAAGTACTTCCCCAATGCCAAGCCGGGCGACTGGAAGCTGGTCACCGCAGGCCAGCGCGTGCAGATCATCAAGCGCGACCCGTTGAAGGGTGCGGTGCTGCAGTTCGGTACCGAGATCGTGACCGACAAGGACCACACCATCGCTGCGCTGCTGGGCGCTTCGCCCGGTGCCTCGACGTCGCCGCCGATCATGCTGGATCTGATGGCCAAGGCCTTCCCCGAGCAGATGAAGGCCGGCTGGGAAGCCCGCCTGCGTGAGATCGTGCCCTCCTACGGGCGCAAGCTCAACGACAGTGCGGCACTGGTCAACGAGATCCGTTCGATGACCAGCCAGACCCTGAAGCTGCCCTACCTGGAAGTGCCGGCCGATGCCACGGCTGCACCGGCCACACCGCCGACGCCGACGCCGACGCCCGGCAAGGAAAAGCGCAACGCCAACGAGGAACTGCAGGCGCTCTGAGCCCGGGTCTTCGATGACACCTACGGACGGCCACCTTCGGGTGGCCGTTCGCATTCAGGGAGCTCGGCTCTGCCGGGGCTCGCGGTGCGTGTCCCAGGCATCGACCAGCCCGGGCGAATTGTAATGTTGTTAAGAACGATTTACATTTGCGCCTCGCGCGGACCGCCCGCGCTCACCAGACGGACCTGACCCAGCCCGAAGCCGCCGCCCCGGGTACCGCCCGGCTGTTGCCGCCCTTCCGACTCTCCCGCATCGAGCCCACCAAGATGTCCCTGCACTCCCCTACCCGCCCGCTCCGTCGCGCGCTGCTGCCGGCCGCGCTGCTCGCATCCCTGGCCCTGTCGACACCGTCAGCGTTCGCCGCCGGCGATGCCGCAGCCGATGCCAAGACCCTGGACCGCGTCAGCGTGCGCGCCGACCAGGCTGCGCCGCCCTCAAGCAGCACCCGCCTGCCGATCACCCTGCAGGAAACGCCGCAGTCGGCCACGGCCATCAGCCTGCAGCGCCTGCAGGACGAATCGCTGTTCAGCATCAACGACGTGCTGCGCAACGTCACCGGCGTCAGCGTGTCCTTCTATGACACCCAGCGCCCGCTGTACTACGCCCGCGGCTTTGCCATCACGGACTTCCAGGTCGATGGCATTCCGACCTACAGCGGCTCCACCAACCAGGAATACGACACCGCCTTCTATGACCGCATCGAAGTGATCCGCGGTGCCAACGGCCTGCTCAGCGGCGCGGGGGTGCCTTCGGCCACGGTCAACCTGCTGCGCAAGCGCCCCGGCAAGGACTTCGACGCCTCGTTCTCGGTGAGCGCCGGCAGCTGGGACTACCGGCGCATGGAGGCCGACGTCACCGCGCCGCTGACCGCAGATGGCCGGTTCCGCAGCCGCGTGGTCGCCGCCTATACCGATCGTGATTTCTATTACGACCGCTACAAGGAGAACAAGATGGCCGGCATGGCGGTGCTGGAAGGCGACCTGACCGACAGCACCACGGTCACCCTCGGCTACCAGACCCAGGACAACAACCCGGTCGGTTCGACCTGGGGTACCGTGCCGTTCTTCGACAGCCGCGGCGACTTCGCGCACCTGCCGCGCTCGACCAACCTGGCACCGAAATGGAGCTACTGGCAGCGCGAGACCAGCACGGTGTTCGCGAACCTGGAGCAGCGCTTCGGCGAGGACTGGCTGCTGAAGATCAACACCGCCCACACCCGTGGCAATGTGCAGAACATGCGCCTGTACGGCACCGGCAATCCCGATCCGGCCACCGGTGCGGGCATCTACCTGCGCACTGCCGCTGGCGACTCCGAGGACACCCGCCGCAACATCGATGCCTACCTGACCGGCACGTTCCCGCTGTTCGGCCGCGAGCATGACGTCACCCTGGGTGCCCAGTGGTCCGACCTGGAAGGCACCACCCACACCGTTGCCCTGAACTACCCGCGCGACTGGGCCACCTGCGGCCGCGAGCGCTGCTACTACATCCCCAACGTGTACGACTGGAACGGCGACATCTCCGAGGTGACCTACACCCGTACCGGCGCGCGCCGCGTGCAGAAGACCACGCAGAGCGGCGTCTACCTGGCCGCGCGCCTGCGCCTGGCCGATCCGCTGTCGTTGATCGCGGGTGCGCGCCTGAGCCGCTGGGAAACCCTCAGCCGCTCCTACAGCGCGGCCGGTGCGTATACCGGGACCAGCGGGGCCTACAAGGTCAGTGATGAAGTGACCCCGTACGTGGGACTGGTCTACGACGTCACGCCGCAGTTCTCGGTCTATGCCAGCTACACCGAGATCTTCAACCCGCAGAACTTCAAGGACCGCAACGAGAACCTGCTGGCGCCGGTGCAGGGCTCGAATCTGGAAGCGGGCATCAAGACGCAGTGGTTCGATGGGCGACTGACCGCCAACGCCGCTGTGTTCGAGGCCAAGCAGGACAACTATGCCGTGCGCGACATGGGAGTGCCGGAAGGCTCGCTCAGCGATGGCACCTCGGCCTACATCGGCGTCAACGGCACCAAGTCGCGTGGCTGGGAAATGGACGTCAACGGCGAGATCCTGCCGGGCTGGACGGTCAACGCCGGCTTCACCCATGTCAAAGTGACCCGCGCCGCCACCGACCTGCTGTACGCCAACCCGCCCGAAGACCTGCTGCAGCTCAACACGCAGGTGCGCCTGCGCGGTGCACTGGAACGCCTGAGCCTGGGCGCCGGCGTGCAATGGCAGAGCAAGGTGCAGGGCTACAACATCCCCTACCCGCTGGGCGGCACGGTAACCGTGAACCAGCCGGCCTACACGCTCGTGCAGTTCAACGCCAACTACCGCATCAGCGACAACTGGACGGCAACGCTGAGCGTGCGCAACGCGCTGGACAAGACCTACTGGGCGAACCTGGACTACAACAACTACGGCGAACCGCGCTTCGTCGCCGCCAGCCTGCGCTGGAAGTTCTGAGAACGACCGGCTGAAAGCCTGCAACCTGAATGGGCCCGCCATTGGCGGGCCCTTCTTTTTGCTGCGCTGCAGGTTGCGTCGCCCTCCGTAATTATGGCGTAATTATCTCAACGCCAATCGGAAGCCGGTCGATGAACCCGAGCTGGGACACGCTGGAACGCAGCCGCCAGGCACGTCTGCAGCGGGCTGCGCCCTGGAGCAGAGGCCGTGCAGTGGCCGCCGACGATGTGGGCGAGCTGCTGCACGCCCTGCTTGAACCCGGCGACAAGGTCTGCCTCGAGGGCAACAACCAGAAGCAGGCCGACTTCCTGGCCGAATGCCTTGCCGGGCTGGACCCCGCCCGCGTGCATGATCTGCACATGGTGCAGTCGGTGCTGTCGCTGCCCTCGCATCTGGACGTGTTCGAGCGGGGCATTGCCTCGAAGCTGGACTTTTCCTTCTCAGGCCCGCAATCGGTGCGACTGGCCAACCTGGTGGCCGAAGGGCGGATCCAGATCGGGGCCATCCACACCTACCTGGAACTGTTCGGCCGCTACTTCATCGACCTCACGCCGCGCGTGGCACTGGTCGCAGCGCAGGCCGCCGACCGCGACGGCAACCTCTACACCGGGCCGAACACCGAAGACACGCCGGTGATCGTCGAGGCGACCGCCTTCCGTGGGGGCATCGTCATCGCCCAGGTCAACGAGATCGTCGACACCCTCCCCCGCGTCGATATCCCCGCCGACTGGGTCAACTTCGTCGTGCAGGCACCGCGCCCGAACCACATCGAACCCCTGTTCACCCGCGACCCGGCACAGATCTCCGAGATCCAGGTGCTGATGGCGATGATGGCGATCAAGGGCATCTACGCCGAATACGGTGTGAACCGGCTCAATCACGGCATCGGCTTCGACACGGCCGCGATCGAACTGCTGCTGCCGACCTATGCCGAATCGCTGGGCCTGAAGGGCAAGATCTGCCAGCACTGGGCGCTCAATCCGCATCCGGCGCTGATTCCCGCGATCGAGTCGGGTTTCGTGAAGTCCGTGCACTCGTTCGGTTCGGAACTGGGCATGGAGAAGTACATCGCCGCGCGCGGTGATGTGTTCTTCACCGGCGCCGATGGCTCGATGCGCTCCAACCGCGCGTTCTCGCAGACCGCCGGCCTGTATGCGTGCGACATGTTCATCGGCTCGACGCTGCAGGTCGACCTGCAGGGCAACAGCTCCACCGCCACCCGCGACCGCATCGCCGGCTTCGGTGGCGCGCCGAACATGGGCTCGGATGCGCGCGGCCGCCGTCATGCCAGCGACGCCTGGATCAAGGCCGGCCAGCAGGCCGCACGCCCGGGCGAGATGCCACGCGGGCGCAAGCTGGTGGTACAGATGGTGGAGACCTTCCGCGAACACATGGCACCCGCGTTCGTTGACCGCCTCGATGCGTGGGCGCTGGCCGAACGCGCTGGCATGCCACTGCCACCGGTGATGATCTACGGCGATGACGTGAGCCATGTGCTGACCGAGGAAGGCATCGCCAACCTGCTGCTGTGCCGCACCGCGGAGGAGCGCGAACAGGCGATCCGCGGCGTGGCCGGTTACACCACGGTCGGTCTGGGCCGCGATCGCGCGATGGTGGAGAACCTGCGCGACCGGGGCGTGATCCGGCGGCCGGAAGATCTCGGCATTTCGGTGCGCGACGCCAGTCGTGACCTGCTGGCCGCGCGCTCGGTGAAAGACCTGGTGCGCTGGTCAGGCGGTCTCTACGACCCGCCCAAGCGCTTCCGCAACTGGTAAGGGGCACGCGATGGAAACCCTCGACTATCGATTCGACGGAAGAACCCCGGTGCGGTTCCCGCACGACGCGGTGCTGGTGGGCGTGCTGGCGTCCGGCAATCTGGAAGTCCTGCTGGAACCTGCCGCGCAGGACGGCGCAATGACCGTACATGTCGTCACCGCCGCGCAAGGCTTCGGCACCATCTGGCAGGCGGTCATCGGTGATTTCGCCCGGCGGCATCCGCTGCGCGACGTGCGCGTATCGATCAACGATGCCGGTGCCACCCCGGCGGTGGTCAGCCTGCGCCTGGACCAGGCGGTGGAGACACTGCTCGCCGGAGAACCGCGATGAATCCGATGCAACGACGCAGCTACCACGAGGCCGATGCCCGTGCCCGTATCGCCGGGCTGGTCGATGCCGGATCGTTCACCGAGTATCTCGGGCCGGCCCGGCGCGCCATGAGCCCGCACTTGGCACAGCTGGACCAACCCGCCGCGTTCGACGATGGCATCGTGGTCGGTGCAGCCTCGCTGCGTGGCAGGCGTGTGCTGATTGCTGCACAGCAGGGCGAATTCATGGGGGGCGGTGTCGGCGAAGTGCATGGCGCCAAGCTGACCGGCCTGCTGCGCCGGGCCGCGCAACACAGGCCCGACGGTGTGCTGCTGCTGCTCGACACCGGCGGCGTGCGCCTGCATGAAGCCAATGCGGGCCTGATCGCCATCTCCGAGATCATGCGCGCGACCCTGGACGCGCGCGCCACCGGCGTGCCGGTGGTGGCCCTCATCGGCAGCGGCAACGGCGCCTTCGGCGGCATGGGCATCGTCGCCCGCTGCTGCACCACGGTGATCATGTCCGAGGAAGGGCGACTGTCGCTGTCCGGGCCGGAAGTGATCGAGACCGTGCGCGGCGTAGAGGAGTTCGACTCGCGTGACCGTGCCCTCGTATGGCGGGTGACAGGCGGCAAGCACCGCTACCTCATCGACCAGGCGCAGGTTCTGGTTCCCGATGCCATCGATGCATTCGCCCAGGCCGCATTCGAGGCGCTGCAGCCAGACGCCGCCAGCGCAGACGCCGATGCCGCGCTGGCCGCGCTGCAGCAGCGACATGCCGCCCTGCAGGCCCGGGCAGAGGCCTGGGGGGACTGCCGCGATGGTCTGGAGATCTGGGCACGCCAGGGAATCGATGATCCCGAGCGCCTGCCGCTGCTGGACACCGACGCGTTCCTCGCCGCCACCGCCCACAGGAAACTGCCATGACCGCGCCGCTGCAGCCCCTGCTTGACGCGCTGTTCCCGCGCGGCCACGACGTGACCGTGCACGATTCCGTGCTGACGGGAAGCGCCAGTACCGAAGATGGCGAGGTCACGGTCATCGGCACCACTGACAAGCTGGAAGTCGGTGTCGATCATGCGCTGGTGCTGGCGACAACGGTACTGGCCAGCACCGCCGCACATCCGCAGCGACCGATCGTGATGCTGGTGGATACCGCAGGCCAACGCCTTTCGCGCCGCGACGAACTGCTCGGCATCAACGGTTACTTCGCCCACCTCGCGCAATGCCTGGACGTCGCGCGGCGACGCGGCGCACGGCTGGTGACCCTGGTCCATGGCGAGTCGGTCAGCGGTGGCTTCCTCTCGTTCGGCCTGATGGCGGACACGATCCATGCGCTGCCGGATGCCCAGGTTCGGGTGATGGACCTGCGGGCGATGGCTCGCGTAACCAAGCAACCGCTGGAAAAGCTGCAGGCGCTGAGCCTGACTTCGCCGGTGTTCGCACCCGGGGTGGAAAACTACGTGGCGATGGGTGCGGTACGGTCGCTGTGGTCGGGCGAGCTGGCGCAGGCCTTGCTGGATGCCCTGCGCGCGCCGGCCGACGGCGACCACCGTGCCGCACTGGGTGCCGAACGGGGGGGCCGCCTGCAGGCGGCTGCCGTCGCGGGCGCGGTGGCCAACGGCGATGCCTGAGCGTCTGACCCGCCACACGCTGGTCTGGTTGTCGGCCCACGCCGACTGGCGGGCTGATGTGGCTGCGCAGGAACCGCGGCTCGCCGCATGGTTCGCGCAGGGATTGCCGGCAATGGTCGCGCGACGCGCGGCAGACGACCCCGATTCCCGCCTGCGGCTGGGTGTGCCGTTGCCACCGGGCGAAGGCAAACAGCGGCTTGCACTGCGGGTGCCGCTGCAGGATGTACAGCGTCGGCAGGCGCCGCCGGCACTGAGCGACATCCTCGCGGCAGGCGTATGCCCCGCCTGGCAGGCACCGTTGCACGCTCTCGCCACGCTCGCGCCGGCCCGTGTGTTCGGCGCATTCGCCTGGCAGCACGTTACTGGCCTGCCCTATGTGCATGACCGTTCCGATATCGACCTGCTCTGGGAGGTCCCGGATGCGGCACGGGCCGATGCGCTGGTGACTCGGCTGCGGGCGTGGGAAGCGCAGCATCCGCAGCGGGTCGACGGCGAGCTGTGCCTGGCCCGTGGCGCTGCGGTGAACTGGCGCGAGTACGCCGGCAGCAGCCGTCAACTGCTGGTCAAACGCCTTGACGGCGCAGCCCTGGAAGCACGCCACCGTCTATTCGAGGGCAGCGGGGTGGCCGCATGAACGCCGTCGCGCCGCGCCTTGCCGGCCGCAGCACCGCGCCCGACAGTGCACGCCTAGGCCGCATGGCGATCGCCGCGCTGCATGCCGAGCTGGCCTGTGCGCCCAAGCCCGGCCTGGTCACGCCGTTCGACAGCGGCAGCCATGACGACATGGATGCCGGTACGTTCCTGCGCAGCCTGTTTGCCCTGCGCCACTATTTCACTGCGGTTGCCCGCGATGGCGCCGCCGAAGCGCCGTTCCATCGGCTGCGCGACCACGGCCTGGCCGCCGAAGCGGCGATGCTGCGCGCCACCGGCGGCGTCAACACCCACCGCGGCGCGATCTTCAGCCTGGGCTTGCTGGTGGCAGCGTCAGCCTCGTGCCGCACGCGTCTGGGCCGAGCCGCGACAGGTGAACAGGTATGCCAGGCGGTCTGCCAATGGGCGGACGCCTTCGCCACCTCGCCCCTGGATGTGAACAGTCCGGGGCAGCGCGCGCGCGCCCGTCACGGCGTGCCCGGCGTACGCGAGCAGGCGGCCGCTGGATATCCCCTGCTGCGTGGGCTGGCCCTGCCGGCACTGCGCCATGCGCTGGGCGCAGGGCTGCCACGCGAAGCTGCACTGGCCCATACCCTGATGCATCTGGTCGCAGAGGTCGAGGATCTGAACCTGCTGCATCGGGGCGGTGTTGCCGGACTGCGCTGGGCCCAGCAGCAGGCACGCGGATTCCTCGACGCCGGCGGTGCCTTTGCCGCCGGCTGGCGACCCCGCCTGCAGGACATCGGCGATGCCTTCGTCGCACGCCGGCTCAGCCCGGGTGGCAGCGCCGATCTGCTGGCCTGCAGCGTCTTCCTGCTGTTGCAGGAGCAGGCGTGATGCTGGCCCTGCTCTGCCCGGGACAAGGTACGCAGCATGCTGCGATGTTCGATCACGTGCGCGACAACGACGCCGCGCATGGCGTGCTGCTCGCCGCCAGCGAGGTGCTGCAGCGCGACGTGTTCACCGCTGCTGCGGCCGAGGACCGGTTCGACAATGCGCAGGCACAACCGCTGCTGTGCGCGGCCAGTCTGGCGCAGTGGCACGCCCTGCGCGATGCATTGCCGGTGCCGACCGTGGTGGCCGGCTACAGCATCGGCGAACTGGCGGCGCATGCCATTGCCGGCACCTTCGACGCTGGCAGCTGCCTGGCCCTGTCGGCACAGCGCGCGCATCTGATGGACGGTGCCAGCGCGGCAGGCGCCGGCATGCTGGCGGTGCTGGGCCTGGATCGTACGACGTTGCAAGCGCTGTGCGATGCGCAGGGTACCCACATCGCCATCGTCAACGGCGAGGATCACTTCATTGTGGGAGGCATCCGGCACACCCTGCAGCCGCTGGCCGATGCGGCGCACGCGCTCGGTGCGCAGGTGCGTCCGTTGCCGGTCCACGTCGCTGCCCACACGCCCCTGCTGGCGGCTGCGGTGGCGCCCTTCGCCGCCGCGCTGGAGCGCTCGGGCATGCGGGCACCCCGCCTGCCGCTGCTGGCGGGCGTCGATGCACGGCCCGTGCGCGATGCCGCAACGGCGGTGCACAGCCTGTCGGCACAGCTGGCACAGACCATCGAGTGGGCACAGGTGATGCGGCAGGCCTTCGAGCGCGGCGCGCGAGTGTTCCTGCAGCTGGGCCCGGGCAATGCGCTCGCACGCATGGTCGCGCCGTCCTATCCCTGCTGCGAGTTCCGCGCGGTGGAAGAGTTCCAGAGCCTGCATGGCGCTGCGGCATGGGTCCGCAGTGCGCTGCAGCGCCTGCAGTAACGGGTTCGAGCAGTACGTATCACGCAACACTGCAGTACGTCGCCTTACCCCGGGGATGGCGGGTCTCCATCCGCGCTGTACGTGAGCCACGTGTCTGGGAGGGCGCATGAGTCCACAAATCGCAACGATCATCGGTCTGGTGATCATGTTCATCGTCGCCACCGCACTGCCGATCAACATGGGCGCAGTGGCCTTCGCACTGGCCTTCATCATCGGTGGTGTCTGGGTCGGCATGGGTGGCAAGGAAGTCCTCGCCGGTTTTCCCGGCGATCTGTTCCTGACCCTGGTCGGCATCACCTACCTGTTCGCCATCGCGCAGAAGAACGGCACCATCGACCTGCTGGTTCACTGGGCGGTACGCGCGGTGCGCGGCCACATCGTGGCCATTCCGTGGGTGATGTTCGTGGTCACCGCGGTGCTGACCGCCTTCGGCGCCCTCGGCCCGGCAGCGGTGGCGATCATCGGTCCGGTCGCGCTGCGCTTCGCCAAGCAATACAACATCAACCCGCTGATGATGGGTCTGCTGGTCATCCACGGTGCGCAGGCCGGCGGCTTCTCGCCGATCAGCGTGTACGGCAGCATCACCAATGGCGTGGTGCAGAAGGCCGGGCTGGAGGTCACCGAGATGGCGGTCTTCCTGACCAGCCTCGGCTTCAACTTCATGATGGCGATCATCTGCTTCCTCGCCTTCGGCGGCATCGCGCTGATGCGACGTGGCTCGATCACCGCGGGCGGTGCGGAACTGGCAATGGCCGGTGGTCCGCAGGCGTCGTCGCGGCAGTTCGCCATCGAAGGCCATGGCGCGCTGGTGGCGGCCGGCGGCGGCACCCTGAGCAACGATCCGGCGGCGCTGGATGCAGTGGGTCTGACCCGGGAGCGGTTGTTCACCCTGGTCGGCCTGCTCGGCCTGGGCGTGGCGGCACTGATCTACAACCTCAACGTCGGCCTGGTGTCGATCACCGTCGCAGTGGCGCTGGCACTGCTCTCGCCGCAGAGCCAGAAGGGTGCGGTGGATGGCATCAGCTGGTCGACCGTTCTGTTGATCTGTGGCGTGGTGACCTATATCGGCGTGCTGGAGCATGCGGGCGCGGTCGACTTCATCGGCAACGGGGTCTCCAACATCGGCATTCCGCTGCTGGGCGCTCTGCTGGTGTGCTACGTCGGCGGTATCGTCTCCGCATTCGCATCATCCGCGGCGGTGCTCGGCGCAACGATTCCACTGGCGGTGCCGTTCCTGATGCAGGGGCACCTGGGTGCAGCCGGCGTGATCTGCGCACTGGCAGTGTCGTCCACCATCGTCGATGTCAGCCCCTTCTCCACCAACGGTGCACTGGTCGTGGCATCGGCGGCGAAGGAAGAACGCGAGACGCTGTTCCGCCGCTTCCTGGTCTACAGCGGCCTGGTGGTGGCATTGGGGCCGCTGCTGGCCTGGCTGGTGTTCGTGGTGCCGGGCTGGATGTAGGCGATGACCGGTCGTGCCGGCTGACGGCCGGCACTACCGCCAGCGGGTACACTCTGCCAATGGCCATCGCCCCTGCTCCACGGTCCCCGAAGAAGCGCGCCCCTCTGTACGAGGAGGTCGCCGAACATGTGCGTGAGCGCATCTATGACTATCGCCTGCCCCCCGGCGAATGGATCGACGAGCCTGCGCTGTGCAGTGAACTGGGCATCAGCCGCACCCCGCTGCGCGAGGCGTTGAAGCTGCTGGCAGCCGAAGGCCTGGTGCAGATCGACGCCGGGCGCGGCAGCCGGGTAACCCGGCTGACGCTGGAGGACCTCAACCAGCTGTTCCCGGTGATGGCCATGCTGGAGGGCCGCTGCGCGCATGAGGCGGTCAGGCATATCGATGATGCGGGCGTGGCCCAGCTGGAATCCCTGCATGCCGCGATGGAAGCGGCGGCGGCTGACGGCAACATCGCCGAGTATTACCGCAACAACTACCTCATCCACGAAACCGTGCAGCACTATGCCGGCAATCCGTGGCTGATCCGCATCACCCACGACCTGCACCGCATCCTGAAGATGCATCGCGGCCGGCAGCTGCTGACGCCCGGACGCACGGCACAGTCGCTGGCCGAGCACCGCGAGCTGATGGAGTGCTTCCGTCGCCGTGATGCCGACGCGGCAGAACGCACGATGGAACGGCACCTGCTCAGCCAGGGCCAGGCGCTGGCCGCCTACGTGGCGGCCGGGGGCCTGCTGAACGTACCGGCGCCGCTGCCGACCGAAGGCGGCGCCTGAGCGAGCTGTCGCCCCGCCGGGCATGGCACGCAATGCGGGCGGTGGCTGACCCTGTTCCTGTGGCGTCAATCGCCGCAGCCGCCGCCGTCGCTGCCACCGCCGTCGCTGCCACAGTCCGCAGAGGGGGCATTGCCCTCGTGGGCGCCATCGCTGGCCCAGATCGCGCCGTCCTGGCTGCGTGCATGCAGTCCGAGCGGGCCCTCGGCGGCTGCCACCAGCAGGCAGACGACGGCGCCGATCAGCGGCAGCAGCCAGATCACCAGCACCTGCGCGGCCCGGTTGCCCGACGACAATTCCTGCCGACGCAGAATGACCCAGCTCGCCAGCAGATTCAGGCCCAGCACCAGCAGGACCAGCAGAAGGGTCACGATCAGCACCAGGCGTCTCCCGGCATGGATATCGACGCCATTATGGCCCGCCGCCCCGCCAATGGCCCTGCCTGTCATGAAGATGGGACAATGTAGCGCGCGCCGGCCTGCCTCTTGGCCGCCGGGGCCCCCCGCACCACACGGAAGAAGAAGAACAACAACATGCTGAAAGTCATTTTCGATACCGACCCGGGCGTCGACGACGCCCTGGCCCTGCTGTACCTGCACAAGCATCCGCAGATCGACCTGATCGGCGTTACCACCACCTTCGGCAACGCCTCGGTGGAGTCCACCACCCACAACGCGCTGTACCTGAAGCAGGCCTGGGCGCTGACTGCGCCGGTCGCGCGTGGCGCGGCGGGCCCCCTGCAGCCCGATGCCACGCCGGAAGCCTGGCCGGTGCACATCCACGGCCACAATGGCCTGGGCAATCACCCGGTGCCTGCCCAGCTGGACGTGACCGCCGACGCTCGTCCTGCGCACCAGCTGATCATCGATCTGGTGCGGGCCCATCCAGGCGAGGTCACGCTGGTCGCGGTCGGCCGCATGACCAACCTGGCCCTGGCCCTGCAGCAGGCGCCGGACATCGCCGGCCTGGTGCGTGGCGTGGTCATCATGGGGGGTGCCTTCCACGTCAACGGCAACATCACCCCGGCCGCCGAGGCCAATATCTGGGGCGATGCGGAAGCCGCCGACGTGGTGTTCACCGCACAGTGGCCGGTCACCGCGATCGGCCTGGATGTCACCACCCGCGTCGAGATGAACCGTGACGGCCTGGACAAACTGGCTGCGGTCGGGGGTGCCGATGCCGAACTGGTGCGTGCGCTGTCGCAGGATTACGTGGACTTCTACCTGCAGGCCGGCCACAAGGGCATGGTCGTGCACGATTGCTGCGCCTGCATCGCGCTCACCCGCCCGGAGCTGTTCCGCTTCGAGCGCGCAAGCGTGCGCGTGGCCACCGACGGCGTCGCCCGTGGCATGACCATTCCCAAGCCTGAAGGCCTGGCATTCGGCCCCAGCGTATGGGACGGCCACGTGGTGCAGTCGATTGCCATTGGCGTGGATGCCGCCGCCGTGCTGGCCGACATCGAGCAGACGCTGAAGGTGTGACCGGCTAGGATCCGCCCTGCTTGCCAGGGCGGGTCTTCCGCGTCGATGCCGTTTCCGGCAGCGTCCACAGCACCGGCAACACCAGCAATGCGACCAGCGCGATCATCGCGCCCGGTGCCGCCGCCCAGCCGCTGCGCTCCACCCACCACTGCGCCAGCCACGGTGTCGCACCGCCGAAGACCGCCGTGGCCATGGTCACGCCCAGTGCCAGCCCGCTTACCCGGCCCTCGCCCGGAAACTGCTCGGCCGTGGCCGGTGCCGCGACCGCGCTCACGCCACCGGCCACGCAGGCCAGCAGCACCGCAGCCACGGCGATACCCAACGGCGTGGTATGCGCCATCCAGCCGAACAACGACAGCGGCAGCAACGCCGCCAGTACCGTCAGGCCCAACAGCAGCGGGCGCCGGCCGAAGCGATCGGACAACGCACCGCACAAGGGAGTGATGGCGATCACGGCCACCGCCGCGATCGTCGACAGCCACAGGGCGTCGCCCTCGTCGTGCCCCTGTGCGTGCAGGAACGCGGGCACATAGGTGATGCCGACGTAGTAGGTGATCGAGCCCAGCGCGGAAATGGCGAAGGTGCGCGCTACCGCCTGCGGATGGTGGCGCAGCACGTGGCGCAGCGGCGTGGCAGGAATGCTGCCCTCGCGACGCTGCCGCTCGAACTCCGGCGATTCATGCATGCCCGAACGCGCGATCAGGATGACCAGCGCCAGTGCAGCACCGACGAAGAACGGAATGCGCCATCCCCAGCTGTCCAGTTGTACCTGCGGCAGCAGCGCGACCGTCAGTGCGGAGATCGCCACCGCCAGCAGCGCGCCCACTTCGCTGGCCGCCGAGGCCAACGAGGTCACCAGTCCACGCCGGCGTGCCGGAGCGCTTTCCAGCAGATAGGCGACTACGCCCGTGTATTCACCGCCCACCGAGAATGCCATCACGCACCGCAGCACCAGCAGCAGCACACCCGCCGTCGTGCCCGCCGTCGCGGCGGTAGGCAGCAGCGCGGTGGCCAGCATGGCTGCAGCCATCAGCGCCATCGAGGCCAGCAGCATCCAGCGCCGCCCCAAGCGGTCACCGAGGTGACCGAAGCACAGCGCGCCGAGTGGGCGCATCAGGTAGGACACGGCAAATCCCGCAAGGGTGACCAGCATCGCCTGTTCGCCGCCGCCGAAAAACACCCGCGACAGCACCGTGGCGAAATAGAGGTACAGGGTAAAGTCGTACCACTCCACCACGGTGGACAGGCCGGCGACCCACATCGAGCGCTGCTGTGTCGCACTCATCGCCTGTTCGCCTTCGCCACCATCGTTTCCCTGTCTGCGGTCCGTGCGCAGGGTGCCACCACGCGGGTGACGGCACGGTGGACCCGCTGCACGACGGGCGCGGACCGCAGACGGCTCAGGGTGCGCGGCGCAGGGTGATCAGGGTGATCTCCGAGGGCACGCCGATGCGTGCCGGGAAGCCGGCCCACAGTCCCGCACCGTTGCTCACATACAGCGTCATGTCATCGACGCGGTACCGTCCGGAGACGAAACCGCCGTTGGCACGCTTCACCAGCTGGTCCATGCCGAGGATCTGGCCGCCATGGGTATGGCCGGACAGCTGCAGCTTGACCCCGCGTGCGGCCGCGTCCTTCGCATTGCGTGGGCGGTGGTCGAGCAGAATCACCGGGGCGGCCGGATCCGCACCCGCCAGCGCCGCCTCCAGATCGGGCAGCGGCAGGCCATAGCGCGCGGCCACCGGATCGGTAACACCGGCGATCGTCATCGCTGCATCCCCCCGCCGCACCTGCACGTGGCTGTTCTCCAGCACCTGCATGTGCAGCGCACGGAACGCCTGCATCCATTCGCTGTACTGGGCGTAGTACTCGTGATTGCCGGTGATGGCGATCACCCCGTCCGGCGCCCTCAGTTCACCCAGGGGCCGGAAGTCATTGCGCCGTGCCTGCACGGTGCCATCGATCAGGTCGCCGGTGATGACGACCAGGTCGGGCGTCAGGGCATTGCTTTCGGCCACGACCTGACGCACCCAGTCGCCGGTCAGCAGGCGGCTGGCGTGGATGTCGGTAAGCTGCAGTACGCGGTAACCCTCGAACGCGGCAGGCAGGCCGGCAATGGCCACCTCGATCTGTCGGGTCTTGGGCACCGCCATGCCCTGGCTCACGCCCCAGGCACTGACCAGCAGAGCCAGCAGGCCTGCGCCCGGGCGCAGCCACGGCGCGCGCAGCGCTGCGGTCACACGGGGCCTGCGCAGAGCCCACGCGCCAAGCAGGCCCACGTCCATTACCAGCATCACCAGTGCCAGCAGCAGTACCGCAGTGGAGCCGGTGGCGAGCACGGCGATGGCCAGCTTGGGGATTTCCGGCGAGGCCATCGTGCCCCAGAACGTGGCCACGATCCGCAGCTGGACGGCGATGGCGACCAGCAGCAGGGACAGCAGTACCTTCAACCACACGGGCAGGCGCAGCGGCCAGAACAGGCGAAGGGCCACATACACGCCCATCAGCAAACCAATCGTACTCAGCACTGCGACGTTCCTGGACGAAGACAAGAGCCCGCCATGGTGACGGCTGCGGACAGCGTTGTGTAGAGCCGGGCCATGCCCGGCTGCTCAGTTCGCAGTCGAGCACGCTCGACGCTACGGAAGCCCGAGGCGCTCCACCCGCAGGCGGACAATGCGCCGCTTCTCCATGGCCAGTACGGTGATGCGGGCATCCGCTACTTCGACCGCATCGCCCACATCCGGCAGGCGGCCAAGCTGGTCCAGCACCAGGCCGGAGATGGTCATGTAGTCGGCACTGCGGGGCAGCGACACGCCGGCCAGCCGTTGCAGGTCATCCAGCGTCAACGCGCCGTCGGCCTCCCATTGGCCCTCGTCCAGCGCCACTACGCCGTAACGCTCGTCCTGGGTATCGACCAGATCGCCCGCGATCGCCGCCAGCAGGTCATTGGCGGTCACCAGGCCTTCCACACTGCCGTACTCGTCCACCGCTACCGCCAGCGGTACCGGGTGCAGGCGGATCAGTTCAAGCGCCTGCAACGCGCTGGCGCTGGACAGCACGTACTGCGGCTGGCGCAGGTTGGCTTCCAGCTGCAGCGGCCTGCCCTGCAGCAGGTCGGCCAGCAGGTCGCGGCTCTGCACCACACCACGCAGGCTGTCCAGATCACCCTCGCCCACGAGCAGGCGCGTGTGCGGCGACGCCACCAGGCGCGCCACCACGTCGTCCTGGCCGCGCGCCAGATCGATCCACTGCACGTCGGCGCGCACGGTCATCACACTGGACACAGGCCGGTCAGCCAGGCCCAGCACGCTGCGGATCATCTCGTGCTCGGCCGGCTGCAGGCGTTCCTCCGGATCACCGTGGTCTTCTTCGCTGGCATCGTCGTGGCCATTGGCCGGACGGGCGCCCAGCAGGCGCAGCACGGCATCGGCAGTGCGCTGACGGAACGGCTGGCGACGCTCGTTGCGCTCGCGGTTGAAGCGCACCCACTGGTTGAAGGCTTCCACCAGGATCGAGAACGCGATCGCCGCGTACAGGTAGCCCTTTGGAATCTTGTAACCCAGCCCCTCGGCGACCAGGCTGAAGCCGATCATCAACAGGAAGCCCAGGCACAGCACCACCACCGTGGGATGCTTGTTGACGAAGCGGGTCAGCGGCTTGCTGGCCACCAGCATCAGTGCCATCGCGATGGTCACCGCGGCATACATCACGCCCAGGTTGTCGACCATGCCCACGGCAGTGATCACCGAGTCCAGCGAGAACACGGCGTCCAGCACTACGATCTGTGCCACCACCATGGCAAAACTGGCGTAGACCTTCTTGCCGTCTTCCTGGTGACTGCGGCCCTCCAGCCGCTCATGCAGCTCCATGGTGCCCTTGAACAGCAGGAACAGGCCACCGCCCAGCAGGATCAGGTCGCGTCCGGAGAAGCTGTGACCGAACAGCGTGACCAGCGGCTCGGTCAGCTTCATGATCCACGCCAGCGCGGCCAGCAGCACCAGCCGCATCAGCAGCGCCAGGGTCAGGCCGATCACCCGCGCACGGTCGCGCTGGTGCGGCGGCAGTTTGTCGGCAAGGATCGCGATGAACACCAGGTTGTCGATGCCGAGCACGATCTCCAGCACCACCAGGGTTGCAAGTCCCATCCATATCGAGGGGTCAGCCAACCATTCCATTTCGGGTCCGTTTCGTCAGTAGGTCAGGGGGAAAAACAAAAGCTTCAGTCGCCATCGTGCGCCTGCGTCGGGTCGTAGCCGAGCAGGTCGCCGGGTGTGCATTGCAGCTCCCGGCAGATGGCATCCAGCGTGGAAAAGCGGATGGCGCGGGCCTTGCCGGTTTTCAGGATGGACAGATTGGCCAGCGTGATGTCGATGCGCCCCGCCAGCTCGGACAGGGTCATGCCACGCGCCTGCAGCATGCGGTCCAACGTGATCACTACGGCCATCAGGTCAGGTCCATCAGATCAGGCCATCCAGGTCATCGCGCATCGCCGCGCCGACCGCGAACACGCGCGCCAGCACGAACAGCATCAGTACCGCGACCAGACCGGTGATGGACATGCCTCCGCCCACCTCCATCCAGGCGAAATCAGGCCCCATCCAGGCAGCGTAGAGGCCGATCACGATCGACAGCAGTTCCATCGCCAGCATCAACCAGGCCATGCGCTGCAGACGCCGGGCATTGGCATGGGTGAAGGGGCGTTCGCGGGCAGCGGACCTCAGCATCCGCGCGAGGTGTCGGAGGAACACCAGGCACAGCACCAGCAGGGCAACGATGGTGCCCAGGCCGATGCAGAAGTGCAGGAACAGATCGCCTCCGTGGGCGGCGGCAGTGCGTGCATCATGCACGGCATCCAGCAGCCAGCGGCGGTCGTAGGCGACCAGCGGCACGGCCAGCAGTGCGGCCAGGATTCCCAGCCAGCACATGGCCCGCACGGCCTGCACGGCGGTCTGGGCCAGGGTGAACAAGCCTCGCGCGGGTCTGGCGCGGGCGGGACGAGCGGTCAAGCGGCCTCCGGTATTGGGGTGGCCCTGCCGCCCCGGGGTGGATTTATCGATAAACGATATACCACATCCCGAAGTGAAAGGCTGAACGTCGGCGCTGTTGCACGCGAGCTTCGAACCCGCCTCCGCACTTGACACCCCAGTGACGATTTGATTATTAATTAACTAATTGGTTAATCATATTCTCATGGATCGCATCTTCGAAGCACTCGCCTCAACCGCCCGGCGGCAGGTCCTGGCCTATCTCAGCGCCGGTGAACTCAGTGCGGGCGAACTGTCCGAGCGCTTCGATTTCAGCAAGCCGGCACTGTCCAACCATCTGCGCATCCTTGAAGAGGCAGGTCTGATCGAACGCGAGAAGCGTGGCCAGTACGTGTACTTCCGACAGGTGCCCGACCGGCTTGCCAACACCTTGTTCTCGTGGGCTGCCGAGGTCTGCCCGGTGGGCGGCCCACTCAAGCGCGAAGCGCGCGCACGCCGCAAGTCGCCCGCCCCCTGAGGAGCCGCCCGATGCCTGGACCGACCCACGACAGCCGCTCGTTTCCAGGTGTACAGCTTGCGGCTCAGGAGGGCGGCAGCCCCGTTGAAGTCACACTGATCGCACAGCTCGGCATCGGTGCCGGAGACGCACTGGTGGCTGATGCCAGCCAGCGTCAGCGCCACCACCCCGCCTTCATCGATGCACTCGATGAGCCCTCTGCGCGGCTCGGTGGCATGCATCTGCAGTACGGCGATGCGTCCTCGCTGTACAGTTTCATGGTCGGCGAAGGCGGACATCCGTTCCATCGCCACGCCGGCCCACGCATGTTCACCGCCATCGCCGGCAGCGCAGGCGCTGAGCTGCGTTTCGCGATGGCCTCCGATGCACAGCTCGCAACCGATCCCGTCGCGCTCCCGCGCTCGCTGCGTCGCGTCCAGATCCCACCGGACTGCCTTTTCACCGTTCGATTTGGCGGAGGTACCTGGCACCAGTTTGTATCGAACCATCCTGGGCACCCTGCCCTGTTCGCACTGTCTTGCCACAGCAACGAACTGGCCGGTGCGATGAGCGCTGAAACAAGAGCGCAGGTGCAACGCAACGGTGCTGATATTCCCAGCTTGACTGAGGTGCTTCCCGAGGTGCACTGGCCCACCATGGCCACGCTGGCGGCCACCCCGCTGCTGCGTCTCTCGCTGCAGGCCGCACCTCCCAGCCTGTGCGCGTCCCTGTGCGCCCGTACCCGGGCGTTTCTCGGCCCGCTGCGACGGATCAATCTGCGTCCACTGCGTGGCTTCGTCGAACGTGCCCCCCTTCCATTTACCATCGAGTCCCGCGCGCCCAGCGATGACGGACTGCTGGGCAAAGCACTGCAGTCCAGCAACTACCATGATCTGACGGTGCTCCGGCTGGACGGTGCTCAATTGCAGCAGCCACCTGTTTCGCAGTTGCTGGCAAACGTGCTGGAAGGCTTCCTGTGCAACCCACCGGGCGGCGTCAGCCAGCTGATGGCGGTGCGCAACTGGCTGGTGGCTCCCTTGGGGCTGCGCACCGCGCGGCTGGGCTGCCCGGTCTCGTCGCTGGCATGCAGCGATCACACGCAGCTCTTTGCGGGCCGCTATCCCGTGTTGGATTCACAGGTCGATGCACATGGCCGCTATGCCGAAGTACTGCTGGGCGCCGACGATCGCCACCTGCGCTTCCGCAGCAGTGTCCGCGTGCAGCGGCATACCGACGGCCGCATCGATATCAGCCTTGGCACGCGTGTGCAGACCCGCAACATCTTCGGGCGTGTCTACATGGCGTTGATCGATGGCGTGCACCGGCATTACATCGCCCCTGCACTGCTGCGGCGCGCAGTCGAACATGCGCTCGCGCCCGAACTGGCGGTTCCCGGTGCCTGGACCGGTGAAGCCTCGCTTCGCTGAGTCCATAGAAGGCGGGATGAAACGCCATTGTCGTGTTCCGCAAACTGCCGAGGGGTTTACTGTCCGAACTCAACGCGCGTAGCGGAACACCAGATCGTCCGGATCGTTGCGCAGCGCGTCCGCATCCAGCACACCGCCCAGCCGCCGGGCCACGGCCTGCGACGCGAGGTTGTCCGGCGCCATGTAGCTCACCAGCGTCGGCAACTGCAGCGATGTGAACGCCCAGTCGCGCAGGGCGGCCGCGGCCTCGCTGGCGAAGCCCTGCCCTTCGTGGCCGTCGTACAACAGCCAGCCCAGTTCCTTTTCCGGAAACAACGGGCCGTGATTGATGCCGACCTGTCCAATGCAGGCGCCGCTGTCGCTCCGTTCGATCATCAGCGCGCCGTGGCCGAACAAGGGCCAGCTGGCCAGGTCGTGACAGAACTGTCCCCAGGCCGCGACCTCACCAAATGGACCGCCATGCCGCGCGCACGGGGCGATGCAAGAAAGCTCGCATAGGTGTTGAAATCATCCAGCCGCTGCGGGCGCAGGCGCAACCGTGCGGTATGCAGCGTGGGAATCTCCAGCATCGCCACGGCCGATCTCACTGCACAGCCACACGACCATCACCGCGGCGCCGCAGCGACGGAGGGCGTGGCGCATCGGCGTCGGTGCGCGCCAGCACGGACGCCGGCTGCGCGCTGGCCAAGGCGGGATCGACGGACATGGCGGGCTCCTGCAGTGTCAGGCTGCAAGTCTAGGCCGCGCCCTGTGCGATGCAGATGAAGTGCGGCGCCAGGGGGCATGCTGCCCCTGATGTACCGCCATGACCGGCGTCGCCAGCGCCGTGGCACTCAGCGTGCACCGGCAATCCGTACCTGGTCGCGTCCCTGTGCCTTGGCCCGATACATGGCGGCATCGGCAGCACGCAGCAGGGAACGCCAGCCCAGTGCATCGGTACTGCCCTCGGCCACACCGAAACTGGCAGTGACACGCAACACGCTGCCATTGCCCAGCACGATATCCGACTGCTGCAGTGCGACGCGCAGCGATTCGGCCAACCGGCCACCCGCGCCGAGATCCCCATCCGCCAGCAGCACAAGGAACTCCTCGCCACCGTAGCGGGCGATGCTGTCGGTGTGCCGCAGGTGCCTGCGCAGCAGCTGCGCAACCTGCACCAGTACCTCGTCGCCTGCGGCGTGGCCTTGGCCGTCGTTGATTGCCTTGAAATGATCGACGTCGAGCAGGATCACCACCGCCATGACGTTGCCTGCGGCGTGCCGCTGCTGCACGTGTTCGTCCAGCGCGCGCCGATTGAGCAACCCGGTCAGCGCATCGGTGCCGGCCAGCTGGCGCAGTTCGCTGGTCAGTGCGGAACGTTCACGTGAGGTCTCTCGCAGCACTTCAATCGCGTCGAACAGCCGCTGCATCTCTGCCAATGGATGAGTGACGTGCTGCGCGGGGCCCGGCGCGTCGGACGCGATCTGCACCACCTGTTCCTGTGCCTGCAGCAGCGGCCTGAGGATCTGCCGGTGGGCGATGCGCAGGGCCACGCCCAGCACCGCCAGCGTGCCCAGCGCGGTGGCCCACAACACGGCCAGCCGTGTCGCCTCACGATTCCGTGCCTGTTCGAAGCGAACGATGGACATGCTCAGGTAGCCGTCGCGCAGCGCCTCCAGTGACTGCAGCGTCGGAACGTAGCGCGCAGTGAATTCCGCGGTGCTCCACGGCGGAGGCCGTCCATGGCGACCGTCCTCGATCAGCTGTTCGATCATCGGCAGCGACTCGGCGAAGAACTGTCGGCGTGCCATGTCCCAGTGCCACGACAGCTCGGGATCACTGCGGAACACCGACTCGTGGCTGGCTGCCAGCCGCCACAGCTCGAGCAGGCGGCCCTCGGTCTGCTGCGCCGCGCGTACCTGCCGGACGCGCCAGGCCCCGGGAACCGCCACCGGTGCCATCACATTCGACGCCAGTCGGCCGCCATGCTCGCGCAGGTCCATCAGGATCTGGCCCTGGATCGCCGGAATCGCCGCTTCGCGGCCGGTGGCCACCAGCACGTTGATCTGCGCCGAACCCAGGCGATGCAGGCGATCGGTCACCATGAACATGCTGTTGATCGCATGCTCCACGTCGTCGACCGTCCGCGCGTCTGCCGGCTTGGCCACGACCCGGTCCACCGCCGCGCGCGCCTGGCGGAGCTGATGCTGGGCCTCGAACAGGGTGCGGCGCTCGTCAGGCAGGGAGGGCCCGGACAGGATCACGGCATCCATCTGCGTCATCGCCACATCGACCCGCTTTCGCGCCTGTGCCAGCCCCGCCGCGAGCCGCGCGCGTTCGCCGGCATCGGCGCAATCGCTGCCGAGCAGGCTGTTGGCAGGCCCGCGCTCGGCGGAGGCCAGATTGGCCA
This sequence comes from Stenotrophomonas genospecies 5, assembly GCF_054473825.1. NCBI lineage: Bacteria > Pseudomonadati > Pseudomonadota > Gammaproteobacteria > Lysobacterales > Lysobacteraceae > Stenotrophomonas > Stenotrophomonas genospecies 5. Next base: position 236,140 of record NZ_JBTMUW010000004.1, on the reverse strand, counting down.
GATCAAAGGTCTGTCGCAACCGGTGCAGGCTGACGAGGTTGTCCTCCGCTGCGGTGTAGCGCAGCGTGCCCTGGACCAGGGCGATGACCATCAAGGGCAGCGTGCAGACCACGAACAGCCCGGCCAGGATCCAGACCCAGGTCCGTAACCCGATCGGCGACACCTTGCGGGCCATTCACCATTCCCCTGAAGTGCCGGTCACTGTAGCTGCCGGCTGGCGGCACCCACAAGCGCCCACCGTGGCCCTGCAGTGGCGCCCGCTGGCACCGGCAACTGTCAGATCCAGCGCTGGTCCACCAGTTCCCGTTTCACATAGGCATAGAACACCGGCGCAGCGACCAGCCCCGGCAGGCCGAAGGCGGCTTCCATCACCAGCATCGACAGCAGCAGTTCCCACGCACGGGCCTGGATCTCGCCACCGACGATGCGGGCATTGAGGAAGTACTCGAGTTTGTGGATCACGACTAGGTACAGCAGCGCCACCACCGCCACGTAGAACGATACCGACAGGGCAACGATGGTGATGACGGTATTGGAGATGATGTTGCCCACCACGGGCAGCAGGCCGGCGATGAACGTGATCAGTACCAGCGTCTTCGACAGGGGCAGGTGCACGCCGAACAGCGGCAGCACCCCCAGCAGGAAAATCGCGGTGAACACGGTATTGAGCAGGGAGATCTTCACCTGCGCGAACACCACCTGGCGGAATGCGGTCGCCAGGCGGCCGGTACGGCCGATCAGTTCCTGCGCCAGCGGCCCCATCGTCGGCAACGGAAGCTCGTCGTACAGCGCGATCATCGCCCCGAGCACCATGCCGATCAGCACGCGCACGCCGATCTGCACCGCCGATGTGCCGGCGACGCCCAGCTGCCGCTGATGCTCTGCCGCCCACTCGTTCAATGCCGCACGCAGTGCCGGCATGTCCTCGGGAATATAGGGCTGCAGCAGCGCCGGCACCTGGTGACGCGAGGTGTTGAGGATGTCCATCAGGCGCGCCAGCAGCGCATCCGGCCCGCCGGTTTCGGTGCGGAAGAAGGACGCCACGCCGATGCCGGCCAGCACGAGCACGCCGATGATGACGGCCGAAAGCACGATCACCGCGATCGCACGCGCGCGCCCGGGCGGCAGGCGCCCCTCCACTGTCGACGCCAGCAGGTGGGTCAACTGGAACACCAGCAGGCCCGACAGCAGCGTCACCACCAGGCCCAGCTTCAGTACCAGCCACATCCCCAGCAGCATCAATGACCAGGCCGCGATCCTTGCAACGGGAGGCCTGGGCTGGGCAACGAGGGCGTCTTGCATGGCATGAGTCCGGGCGGGGTGGCCCATGGTAGTGGAACGCTCCGGACACCGAAATGAATGGAGTTGGGGCCAGCGCTTCTGATCACAGGCAATGAAACATCCCCGGCAGGCGCAGGCCTGCAGGGGTTCCTGCCTGCTGCCTTCACCTGTGCCCGGGCGACGCTGTCGAGCCACGCAGCATCAGACTGAAGTCCAGCGTCTGCTGAAGCGGGACATCGACGCCTTCGATGATGGCGAGCAGCAGTTTGACTGCGCGGTCGCCGATCTCCCGCATGGGCTGCCGGATGGTCGTCAACGGCGGCGTGAGGTAACGCGACGACGCCAGGTCGTCGAAACCGACGATGGACAGCTCCTCGGGCACGCGGACGCCCAGTTCCCGGCAGGCCGCCAGGGTTCCCAGCGCCATCTGGTCACTGAAGCAGAAGATCGCGGTCGGCGCCGATGCGGCGGCCAGCAGTGCCGTCGCCGCCGCATGGCCGGATTCGACGGAGAAGTCACCCGGCACGACACTCAACTGGCGCAGTCGGCCGCGCGCCCTGCCCGCCGCCCGTGCCCCTTCCAGCCGCTGCTGGTGCAGGGGGTTGTCGGGGGGCCCGCCCACCACGGCGATCCGCTCATGTCCCAGTCCGTACAGGTGCTCCATCACCGCACGCGCGGCGGCAGCGTTGTCGATGTGGACACTGGGGAGGCCCAGCGCGGGGTCGAATTCACAGCCGTTGACCACCGGCGCGGCGGCGCCCTGCTGCTCGACGATCGCGCGCGCGGTAGGCGGCAGGCGATGGCCCAGTACGATCAGGCCATCGGCCTCGTTGCGACGGAGCATCTGCGCATAGCGCTCCTCGCGGTCGGGTCGATGCTGGGTGTCACCCAGCAGGACCGCGTAGCCGACGGCCTGGGCCGCGTCTTCGGCACCCTGCAGGATCTGTGCGAAGAACGGGTTGGCAATGTCCGGCACGGTCACCAGGATCTTGCCGCTGCGCTGCGTCTTCAGCGTGCGGGCGACCGTGTTGGGCACATAGCCCAGCGCGGCGGCGGCCTGTTCGATGCGCGTGCGCGTCGCCGGCAGCACCTTGTCCGGCCGGGACAGCGCCCGCGACACCGTACCGGCGGAGACGCCGACGTGCTTGGCGATGTCGTAGATGGTGGCCATGGCGTCAGTTCTTGTTTCCGCTGTGCAGTGCACAACAGGGTTTGCGGGAGACCCTGCTAGGGTAATGCAATCGATTGCATCGCGGGCGAACCACGTTGAAGACGCTCAAGGGTCCGGCGCTGTTCCTGGCGCAGTTCATCAGCGAAACACCTCCTTTTGATCGGCTGGACACGCTGGCCGGCTGGGCCGCGGGCCTGGGCTATTGTGGCGTACAAGTGCCGACGAACGCGCCGCATCTGTTCGATCTGGCCGAGGCCGCGCGCAGCCAGGCGTACTGCGACGACATCAGCGGCATGCTGGCCGACCATGGCCTGCAGATCACCGAGCTGTCTACCCATCTGCAGGGACAGCTGGTCGCCGTCCACCCCGCCTACGACAGCCTGTTCGACGGCTTCGCGCCGGTGGACAAGCGCGGCAACCCCGCCGCGCGCCAAGCGTGGGCGGTGGAACAGTTGAAGCTGGCCGCCCGCGCCAGCCAGCGCCTGGGATTGACCGCGCATGCCACGTTCTCCGGCGCGCTGGCCTGGCCCTACTTCTATCCCTGGCCGCAACGCCCACCGGGACTGGTGGAAGAAGCCTTCGCCGAACTCGGCCGGCGCTGGCGTCCCATCCTGGAGGCGTTCGACGCCAGCGGCGTGGACCTGTGCTTCGAGATCCACCCGGGTGAGGATCTGCACGACGGTGCCACCTTCGAGCGCTTCCTCGATGTGGTGGACCACCACCCACGCGCGAAGATGCTGTACGACCCCAGCCACCTGCTGCTGCAGCAGATCGACTACCTGGGCTTCATCGACCGGTATCACGATCGCATCGGCATCTTCCACGTCAAGGACGCGGAATTCCGGCCCAGCGCGCGCAGCGGCGTCTATGGCGGTTACCAGGACTGGATCGACCGGCCGGGGCGCTTCCGCTCGCTCGGCGACGGCCAGATCGACTTCAAGGCGATCTTCTCCCGGTTCGCGCAGTACGATTTCCCGGGCTGGGCGGTCGTGGAGTGGGAGTGCTGCCTGAAGCACCCGGAGGACGGCGCACGCGAGGGAGCCGCCTTCGTCCGTGACCACATCATCCGCGTGACCGAACATGCCTTCGACGACTTCGCCGGCAGCGGCACGCCGCCGGAATCACTGCGCCGCATGCTGGGACTCTGAGCCACTACCGCCCCGGGAGGGCAAGCCATGACGCACGCCATGTCGCGCTTGGGCGCGATGATGTTCCTGCAGTTCTTCATCTGGGGCGCGTGGTTCGTGACCCTGGGGACGTATCTGGTGCAGGGCCCGCTGCAGGCCAGCGCCAGCCAGGTGGCCACCGCCTTCCTCAGCCAGTCCATCGGTGCCATCGTCGCCCCGTTCCTGGTCGGCCTGATAGCCGATCGCTACTTTGCGGCGCAGCGCATTCTCGGAGTGCTGCACCTGGCCGGTGCGGTGCTGATGTGGTTCGCATCCACGGCGACGGACTTCAACACGTTCTTCGCTTGTGTCATGGGTTACATGCTGCTTTTCATGCCGACGCTGGCCCTGGCCAACAGCGTGGCGATGCGCCATATGCAGTCGCCTGAGAAGCAGTTCCCGCTGGTGCGCGTGGCCGGCAGTGTCGGCTGGATCGTGGCCGGCGTGCTGATCGGCTGGCTGGGCTGGGAGCAGGCGCATCGGCTCGAACTGACCTTCCGCATGGCGGCGATGGCGTCGCTGGCCCTGGGTCTGTATGCCTTCACCCTGCCGCACACACCGCCGCTGGCCAGGCAGCGCGATGCGGGACTGGGGCAGATCCTGGGCCTGGACTCGCTGCGCCTGCTGAAGTCGCGCTCCTACCTGGTGTTCTTCCTCGCCTCCATCGCCATCTGCATTCCGTTGGCGTTCTACTACAACTTCACCAATCCGTATCTCAACGACCTCGGCGTGCGCGGCGCGGCCGGCCTGCAGTCGCTGGGCCAGGTCTCGGAAGTGCTGCTGATGCTGGCCATGCCGTTCCTGTTCGTCCGCCTGGGGGTAAAGACCATGCTGGCGGTAGGCATGGCTTCGTGGGTGGTGCGCTATGTGATGTTCGCCTTTGGCGACGCCGGCGGTGCGTTCTCCCTGCTGGTGATCGGCATCGTGCTGCACGGCATCTGCTACGACTTCTTCTTCGTCACCGGCCAGATCTATACCGACGCACACGCCGGCCCCGACGTGCGCAGCAGCGCCCAGGGCTTCATCACCCTGGCGACGTACGGCGTAGGCATGCTGATCGGCACGTTCCTGTCCGGTGCGGTGGTGGAGCACTTCACCACGGCGGCGGGTCCGGACTGGCAGCAGATCTGGCTGTTCCCGGCCGGCGTCGCACTGGTGGTGCTGATCGCCTTCCTGCTGCTGTTCCGCGACCGCCCCGCTGTCGCGCCCGCTCCCACCGCACCCTGAGGAACCCATCGGATGTCCAAGCTTGGAATCGCCATCGTCGGCACGGGCATGATCGGTGCGGTGCATCGCCGCGCGGCACTGCTGGCCGGGGCCGAGGTCCGCGGCGTGGCGGCCTCTTCCCCGCAGCGCGCACAGGAGGTGGCGCAGGCGTGGAACGTCGCGCATGCCTACCGCGATATCGAGGAGGTGGTCAGCGATCCGCAGGTGCAGGTCGTGCATGTGTGCACGCCCAACCATCTGCACCGCGCCATGGCGCAGGCCGCGCTGGAAGCCGGCAAGCACGTGATCTGCGAGAAGCCACTGGCCACCACCCTGGACGACGCCCAGGCATTGGCCGCGTTGGCCGCCAGGACCGGTCTGGTCGCTACGGTCCCCTTCGTCTACCGCTATCACCCGGTGGTCCGCGAGGCACGCGCACGCATCGCGCAGGGCGAGCTGGGGCCACTGCACCTGATCCACGGCAGCTACCTGCAGGACTGGCTGCTGGATCCGGCCAGCAACAACTGGCGTGTCGACCCCTCGCTGGGCGGCACCTCGCGCGTGTTCGCCGATATCGGCTCGCACTGGTGCGACCTTGTGGAATGGGTCAGCGGCGAACGCTTCGCCGAGGTCAGTGCCGCGTTCGCCACCGTCATCGCCGAGCGCGGCGCGGTCACCGGGCAGAGCTTCACCACGCCGGCCGCCGGCGGCACGACGCACGCTGTTTCCAGCGAGGATGTGGCCACGGCGATGTTGCGCACGAGTGCGGGTACGCTCGCCTCGTTGACGGTCAGCCAGGTTTCGGCCGGACGCCACAACCGGCTGTGGTTCGAGATTGACGGCGCCAGGGCCAGCGTGGCCTTCAATCAGGAAGATGCCGAGCGGCTGTGGATCGGCCGGCCCGACCAGCGCGAGGATAGCTTCGTGCGCGGGCCCGGTGCCGGCAGCGCCGAACAACGCAGATTGTCGATCTTGCCGGCCGGACACGCGCAGGGCTATGGCAACTGCTTCGAAGCGTTTGTCGCCGACACCTACCGTGCCATTGCAGGCGAGCAGCCGGAGGGCCTGCCCACCTTCGATGACGGCCTGCGCTCGGCGCGGATCGTCACACGTGTCATCGCATCCGCCAGGTCACGTGCCTGGACGGCCATCGATTGAATTCCCGGAGGACTGCCTGATGAACATCCGTATCCGCAGGACCGCAAGCCTTGCACTGCTGCTGCTCGTTGCCCTGCCCGCCTTCGCGCGCGATGCCACCGACCTGCACACGCCCATCGCGGTGCAGATGTACACGTTGCGCAATGCCGGCTCGCTCGACCAGCAGCTGAAGATCGTCCACGACGCCGGCGTGCGCGCCGTGGAAACAGTCGGTACGCAGAATGTCAGCGCTGCCGAACTCAAGCAGCTGCTCGACAAGTATTCGATCAAGGCGATTTCCTCGCACACGCAGCTGGCCGATCTGCGCAGTGACCTGGATGGCGTGGTCGCCTTCAACCGGGCCATCGGCAACACCACGCTGGTGGTGCCCTATCTGGCCGAGAAAGACCGCCCCACCGACGCTGCCGGCTGGACGGCGCTGGGCAAGGAACTGGGCCAGCTCTCGAAGCAGGCCCGTGCCAAGGGCATGCGCCTGGCCTATCACAACCACGACTTCGAGCTGGTCGACTTCAATGGCACGACCGGACTGGAACTGCTGTTCGCCGCGGCCGGCCCCGATCTGCAGACCGAGCTGGACCTGGCCTGGGTCGCACGGGCCGGCCATGACCCGGTGGTGATGCTGGGCAGATTCAAAGGCCGCCTGTTCGCGGTGCACGCCAAGGACAATGCCCCGAAGGGCCAGGCTGAGGATGAAGGCGGCTTCGCCGCCGTGGGCCAGGGCGTCCTGGACTGGAAAGCGATCCTGCCCGCCGCCGCCACGGCCGGCGTGCAGTGGTACATCCTCGAGCATGACCAACCCCGCGATCCAGCCACCGTCATCCGCACCGGTGCGGACTATCTGCGTGAACACCTGACTGCCCGCGTGCCTGCCGGTGCACAGCGCTAGCCCGCGAAGGAGCCCAGCTTGAAAACGATTCTGAAAGTGACTGTCGCGCTGTGCGGCACCCTGCTGGCCGCTGCGGCGTGGTGCAAGGAAGACCCTGCTGCCGGAGCGCAGCTCTACGCAACGCACTGCGTGGCCTGCCACGGTGCGGAGCGCGCCGGCGTGCCACCGACGTTCCCTGCGCTCACCGACGTCAGCAAACGGCTTCAGCCTGCGCAGATCAAGGACAAGATCAAGCAGGGCGGCGGCTTGATGCCCCCCTTCCCGCAGCTGTCGCAGCAGGAGATCGACAACATCGCCAGCTACCTGGCGAAGTAGGCATGAGGGTGCGCTACAGCTCGCGCACCCAGATGTTGCGGTAGCTCACCCTGGCGTCGTGCTCCTGCAGGTACAGCGGCGCACAGGCATGTGGCGCGTAGGAAGGCGCGCCGATGTACTCGGTCTTGCCCGCCAGCACCGTGTCGTCCTGCACCAGCACACCGTTGTGCAGCACGGTGATGCGGGCCGGCGAGGTGAGCCCGCCGCCTGCCGAGAAGCGCGGGGCCTTCCAGATGATGTCGTAGGCCTGCCACTCGCCGGGCGCACGCGAGGCATTCACCAACGGAATGGCCTGCTTGTACATCGATCCGGCCTGGCCGTTGGCATAGGTCGGGTTGTTGTAACTGTCGAGCACCTGCAGTTCGTACACCTCCTGCAGGAAGATGCCACTGTTGCCGCGGTGCTGACCGTCGAATCCGGCGGTCGCGGTGGGCGTGCGCCACTCGACATGCAGCTGGACATCGCAGAAGCGCTGCCTGGTGCGGATGCCCTTGCTGCCGGGCACCACGGTCAGCGCGCCATCGGCAACGGTCCAGGGCACGGGTCCGCCCTGCTCCGACTCCCAGCGCGACAGATCCTTGCCATCGAACAGCACGATCGCATCGGAGGGCGCGCGGCCTGGCGGCGTCGCTACGACCGCGGGAACCGGCGTCCACACTTCGGTCTTCGCCGGATCGCGCGCAGGGTCGCCGCCGTCCTGCGCGAACACGGGTGCGGTGCCCAGCAGGCAGGCCACTGTCAGGAGAGGTCGGTTCATCGTGCTTCCGGATCAAGGTGGGGGGTCGAGGCGTGGAGGCCCATCAGCTGGTCCCCCACGCCGGCGTGCCGGGCGTATAGGCAAGATCGCCGTCATAGCGACCCGGCACCGCAACGTACTTCAGCACTTCGGTCGCACCGACCTTCGAGGTGAAGAAGCCGAAGATGACCAGCTGCTTGATCATCGTGAAGTAGTGCGGCGCTGCCTCCCCCTCTTCCGCGGCACCGGTCTCGGTGACCTCGACGACGTGCGCCCGGGCTTCCGCATCCAGGGTGCGCAACAGTTCGCTGCGGGCCTGCGAGGGGAGCGACACGAAGCGGCCACCGGCACGCTTGTCGATATCGACCAGGCCGGCGCGGAATATCGCCTGCTGCCGGGGGGTGTAGCAATCGGTGACGAACAGCGCCATGAACGGGCCCGCGCCGGCATCCTTCGCGCCCGGCGTTGTGGTTCGCGGCAGGATGGTTTCAGCGATCTCGTCCAGCATGCTGATGTCAGCGGCAGAGAACGCGGCCTTCGATCCTGTCGTCGCGCTCTGCCCTGCGGCCAGTGCGGGCAGGCCCACCATGGCCGCGCCGGTGGCGGCGACGATCATCTTCAACAGTTCGCGACGGTCCATCACAGGTTCCCCGCTTTCAGTTCGCGTACGGCATGGTCGGCGGCCCGTGCCGTCAGCGCCATGTACGTCAGCGATGGATTCACGCACGCGCTGGAGGTCATGCAGGCGCCATCAGTCACATAGACATTCGGCGCATCCCAGACCTGATTGTGCTGGTTGAGCACGGAGCTTCTGCGATCGCGGCCCATGCGGGCCGTGCCCATTTCATGGATGCCCTTGCCCGGGGCGTAGTCGTTGTCGTGCATCTCCACGTCCTTGACGCCGGCTGCCTCCAGCATCTCGGCAGCATCGGCCGCCATGTCCTTGCGCATCGCCAGTTCGTTCGAGCGCATCGAAACGTCCATCGCCAGCACCGGCAGCCCCCACTTGTCCTTGCGCTGCGGATCCAGGCGGATCGTGTTGTCGTGGTGCGGCAGCATCTCGCCGAATCCGGTCATGCCGATGCGCCAGTCGCCCGGCAGCGTCAGCGCCTCCTTCAGGTCGGCACCGATGTTCAGCTCGGCGATCTCGCGCGACCACCCGGTGCGGCTGGCACCGCCCTGGTAGCCGAATCCGCGCAGGTAGCTGCGCTTGTCCGCAGCGACGTTGCGGAAGCGTGGAATGTAGAAGCCGCAGGGGCGGCGACCGAAGTAGTACTTGTCGTCGTAACCCTCGACCCGGCCGGAGGCACCGGCACCAAAATGATGGTCCATCACGTTGTGCCCCAGCTCGCCGGATGACGACCCCAGACCGCCCTCCCAGACATCGGTGGCCGAGTTCATCAGCATCCAGGTCGAGTTGAAGGAGGATGCGTTGAGGAAAATGACCTTGGCGGTGTACTGATAGGTCAACCCGGTCTCGGCATCGATGACCTCCACACCGCGCGCGCGCTTGCGGTCCTTGTCGTACAGCACTTCCTTGACGATCGAGAAGGGCCGCAATGTCAGATTGCCCGTTTTCATCGCCGCCGGCAGCGTCGCCGCCTGGGTCGAGAAGTAAGCACCGAAGGGACAGCCCAGGATGCACTTGTTGCGGTACTGGCAGTTGACGCGCCCCTGCTCGGGCATGGGCTGGGTGATGTTGGCGGTACGCGAGTGGATCATGTGCCGCGTTCCGCCAAACGCCTTCCTGATCCGCGCGGCCACATCCTTCTCGACGATGTTCAGCGGGATCGGCGGCAGAAATTCACCGTCCGGCAGCACGTCCAGTCCCTCGCGCGTACCGGCGATGCCGGCGAACTTCTCCACATGGTCGTACCAGGGTGCGATGTCGGCGTAGCGGATCGGCCAGTCAGTAGCGATGCCGTCCTTGAGGTTGGCTTCGAAATCCAGATCGGAGAAGCGGTAGCTCTGCCGCCCCCACATCAGCGAACGGCCGCCTACGTGGTAGCCACGGAACCAGTCGAAGCGCTTGGTCTCGGTGTACGGTGACTCCTGCTCATTGGCCCACATCCCTTCCAGGTTCTCGGCCAGGCCGTAGTCGCGCATCAATACGGGGAAGGCGGCCTTCATCGCCTGTGTCGGCCGGTTGCGGTGCGGGAAATCCCACGCCTCCTTCATCGCATTGACGTAGTCCTTGACGTGCTCGATGTTGCGCCCGCGTTCCAGCATCAGGACCTTCAGGCCCTTCTCGGTCAGTTCCTTCGCCGCCCAACCGCCACTGATTCCCGAGCCAACAACGATGGCGTCGTAATGATTGTCTGCCATGGGTCTACTTCACCTGGGTGGATATCGTTTCAGACGTCGCAGAGGCGGATCGCCTCGCGCAGCGAGCCGACGGGATCGGGTGCCGCAGGCATGAACTCCTGCGCCAGATACCCCTCGAAGCCGGTGTCGCGGATCGCGCGACAGATGGCCGGATAATGCAGTTCCTGCTGGTCACCGATCTCGTGCCGGCCTGGCACACCTGCGGTGTGGTAGTGCTTGAAGAAGCGGTGATGCCTGCCGATGGTGGCGATGATGTCGCCCTCCATGATCTGCATGTGATAGATGTCGTACAGCAGGCCGAAATTGTCCGATCCGAGCCGCTGGCACAGCTCGACGCCCCATGCGGAGTGATCGCACAGGTAATCGGGATGATCGACCCTGGAGTTCAGCAGCTCCATCACCAGCACGACACCACGCTTCTCGGCATGGCCGAGGATGCGCTTCAGCCCGGCTTCGGCATTCTCCAGGCCTTCCCGCGGATCCATGCCGTCACGATTGCCGGAGAAGCAGATGAGGTTGCGGTAGCCGGCATCGGCCACCAGATCGATGTGCCGCGCGTAGCGCTCCACCAGTGCATCGTGATACTGGCGGCCGGCAAAGCCTTTGGTCAGGCTGATCTCGGCGCCGTTGCACATGGAGCTGTAGACGCCATGCGCCTTCAGTGTGGGCCAGTCCGCCGGTCCCACCAGATCGATGGCGGCGAAGCCGATATCCTTCACCGTCTGGCAGAGCTGGGCGACCGACTGCTGCGGGAACGTCCAGCGGGCGACGGAATGCTTCAGGTTGCCCTTGAGTGGGGCCTGGGCGGCGAACGAGGGCAGCGCGGCTGCCGCAGCCAGGCCAAGGCCGCCAGCGAACGCCATGCGCAACGCATCGCGCCGCGTAAGCCCCGATGCCGGTCCGATCGAATGGATGGACATCCATCTGCCGGCCTCCCAACCGGTATCAAACGCAACGATTCACAGCAATGCAATCGATTGCACCATAAGGGAGGAATTCTTTTTTTTGCAAGACGCGGTGCACGAAAAATCCATGCTGCGCGGCACAACGCCGGCCTGCCGTGGAAAAAAGAAAAGCCCCGCATCGGCGGGGCTTTCTGTTTCCTGCGGACGCGCGTCCGATCAGAACGGAATGTCGTCGTCAGCAAAATCGTCCATCGGCGGCGCCGACTGCTGCGGCTGCGGGCGCTGGTTGCCGCCCTGGTTGCCATAGCCACCGCCCTGTCCACCACGCTGGCCACCACCACCGCCGTACTCCTGGCGCGGTGCCTGCTGGCGCTGCGGACGATCACCGCCGTAGTTGCCGCCACCACCGCCACCGCCTTCACCGCGGCCGCCCAGCATCTGCATCTCATCGGCGACGATATCGGTGGAGTACTTCTCCACGCCGTCCTGGCCGGTGTACTTGTCGTAACGCAGGCTGCCTTCGACGTAGACCGAGCTGCCCTTGCGCAGGTACTCGCCGGCGATCTCGCCGAGCTTGCCGAAGAACACCACGCGGTGCCATTCGGTGCGTTCCTGCTGGTTGCCATCCTTGTCCTTGCGGACGCTGGTGGTGGCCAGGCTGATGCGGGTGATCGCCATGCCGCTCTGGGTGTACTTCACGTCCGGGTCGTTGCCGAGATTGCCGACCAGGATGACTTTATTGATGCCGCGCGCCATAGGTACCTTCGTCCGTTGTCCAGGGGCAGTCGACCAGTGATAGCACAGCCCCGGCCGGGGGTGCAGGACACTGGGCCGCCCCCGATGAATTTGGGGGAATGCAAGAACACCGCATCTTAGCACTGCCGCCGCTCCGTGCCCGGCCAGAAGCGACGAAAGACACCGAAAGATCCTACTGAAATCCTTGTAAGGCAATGACTTAGCCGTCCGGGCCGGACACCCCGGCGCGGCCGGCCGCAGTGACGGCCGGCGCTGCGATGGCGCCCCCATGGCATCATGCCGGGGCATCTACTCATTCGTTCGCGCGCTTCCCCCATGACCATCAAAGGCAAAGCCACCTCCCTGGACATCGCCCATCTGGCCGGCGTCTCCCAGCCGACGGTGTCGCGGGCCCTGCGCGGCAGCCCGATGGTCAATGCGGAGACCCGAGAACGCATCCTGCGCATCGCCCGCGAGCTGAACTACAAGGTGGACAAGAACGCCTCCAGCCTGCGCCTGCGCAATGCCGGCACGCTGGCCCTGCTGTTCTTCGAGGACCCGACCAACGACGATTCGCTGATCAACCCGTTCTTCCACTCGATGCTGGGTTCGATCACCCGCGCCTGCGCGCTGCACGGGCAGGATCTGCTGGTGTCGTTCCAGCAGCTGTCGACCGACTGGCAGGCCGACTACGAGGACAGCAACAAGGCCGACGGCATCATCCTGCTGGGCTATGGCGACTACCACGAATCGCGCGACCGCCTGCAGCGGCTGGTCGAACAGGGCACCCACTTCGTGCGCTGGGGTGCGGCCCTGCCCGGCCAGCCCGGGGTATCGATCGGCAGCGACAACTTCCAGGGCGGGCACGACATCACCACCCATCTTCTGCAGCAGGGCTGTCGGCGCATTGCCTTCCTCGGCCACGCCTCCAGCCATTACCCGGAATTCGAGGAGCGCTATCGCGGTCACGTGGCAGCCCTGCGCGATCACGGGCTGCATGCCGAACCGGCCCTGCAGCACGATGCCATCACCACCGAAGCGTCCGGCCAGGAAGCCTGCCAGGCGCTGCTCGCGCGAGGCGAACACATCGATGCGATCTGCGCCGCCAGCGACCTGATCGCCATCGGTGCGATCCGTGCACTGCGCGAGGCCGGGCTGCGGGTGCCGCAGGACGTGGCGGTCACCGGGTTCGATGACATCCCGCTGGCCGCATCTGTATCGCCGGCATTGACCACCGTGCAGCAGGACACCAAGCAGGCCGGGCAGCTGCTGGTGGAACGGCTGCTGGCCTCGATCAGCCGGCAGCCGGTGGAGAGCCAGAGCATCCCGGTGAAGCTGGTGGTGCGGGAATCATCGCTGCGCGGCTGAAACAGCGGACGTGATCGGACGGGACTACGCAGTGAACCCGGCCTGCGGGCACCGGACCGGGTGCCGCAAGGCCCGCAGGTGGACGGCCCCGTCGGGTGGCCTCAGCCCTGGGCGAAGTCCTTCAGGATCTCGCCGACGCCACTGGGCGAAATCTCGAAGCCCAGCGAGGTACCCGGGTTGATCACCACGCCGTAGCCCCCCGGCACGCGGCGCAGCACGTCCAGCATCAGCCAGCGGATCTGGTGTTCGGCCTGCTGGCTGTAGATGCCCACCCGCGATGGATCGGTGAACACGGCCACGTGCAGCGTGCCCTGCTTGTCGAACAGCAGTGGGTCGAAGCCGCTGCCGTCGGGGGTGACCAGGCTGCCGGTCAGCAGCAGCACCTCGGAGGCGACGAAGGCCTCCATGAAGGCGCGGATCGGCACCGCCCCGTCCATGGCCGCCTTCAGCAGGGTTTCGATCGGGGTCTGCGGGGCGAGGTCGGACATGGCGGTACGGCGCGGCGTGAGGGGTGCCTATTGTAGGGTCGAGCCTGCTCGAAGAGCGTGCCAACCAAGGTTGGCACCTACCAGAGCGGGAGTGCCAACCGAGGTTGGCACCCACCAGAGCGGTAGCGCCGGGCCACGCCCGGCGGCGCCCTCACCGTCCCAGACGCTGGTCCCGAGCCTTCTGGTCGGCCATCGCCCTGTCCAGCTCTGCCTGCAGCGCTGGCTGCTGCACGGAGGCATCCAGCACGTACACCTTCACGCCATGCGCGGGCACTTCGGCCTTCAGGGAGGCATCCACCTGCAACAAACCGCCGTCCAGCGCGTCGCGCCAGCGGCCCGCCTGCAGGTAGCGCTCCACCTGGAAAACCGTCGCCTTGTCGCCCTTGTTCAACAGCACCAATGCGGTCTGTGCCACATCCCCCTGCTGCAGCACACGGAAGAACACCGCCTCATTGCCACGCAGGCGCTCGTTCACCTGCAGGCCGCGCTGCAGCGCCGGGGTGGCCTGGCGCAGCTGGGCGATGCGCCGCAGTGGCGCGAAGATCGGGCTCTGCGGTGCGGCATCCACCCGCGCCTGGCCGAAGTAGGCACGGTTGCCGGCATGCTCGGCACGGCCCCGCATGAAGCCGGTTTCCGAGCCGTAGTAGACCACCGGGATACCACGGGCGGTGAACAGCCAGTTGTGCGCGTCGATGAAACCGTTGTCGCTGGCCTGCAGGCGTGGCATGTCGTGGTTGTCGTAGAAGCTCATCAGCTCGTACGGATTGGCATAGGGGCCGCCGGTCAGGTGCAGCGGCTCGGCCAGCGTCTCGAAGCCCTTGCCGGCGGTACCGAAGGTCTGTTCCAGCGCGCCACGCAGCGGGAAGTCGAGCACGCTCACATTGGCGTTGCGCGGCCAGGTGTGCTCGGCAATCCTGCTGGCGTCGTAATCGAAGGCCTCGCCGAACATGAACATGTTCGGATGCTCGGCGCGGATGCGGTTCACGAACTCGTGCCACCACGGGTGCGGCAGCCAGCCGATGGTATCGATGCGCAGTGCGTCCACGCCCTGCGCGGTCCACTGCAGGTACGCGCCGACGAGGTAGTCCATCACCGCCGGGTTGTTCTGGTTGAAGTCGGACAGCTCGGCCAGGTTGCCATCGAAGATCGAGCCTTCCTTGCTGTCGACCGGGCCGATGGTGTTGTAGAACGCGTGCAGCGGGTTGTGCTTTGGATCCAGCTTCTGCGGGGGCAGGTTCTGGTGGTCGGCGATCAGCTTTCCATCCTTGTCGAAGATCTGGCCGAACTGCGGCTGCCGCGTCGGCATGGTCCAGGCCGGCGAACCGTGGTTGCCGACGATGTCCAGCACCACCTTCAGGCCGGCACCATGCAGGCCCTTGGTCAGGCCTGCAAAGTCCAGGTCCTTGCTGGGCAGGTGCTCGTCGAGTTTGTAGAAGTTGATGCCCCAGTAACCGTGGTAGCCGGTCTTGCCGCGGTCGGTCAGCGTGCTGGTGCAGCTGATCGGCTTGCTGCCGGTGAACGCCTCATCCGGATTGTCGACGATCGGCGTGATCCACACCGCACCGAAGCCGAGCTGACGGATGTAGTCGGCGTTGTCGAGCACGCCCCTGAAGTCGCCGCCGAGGTAGCCGATGTTGCCGTCCACCTTGTCCGGGCAGGGCACTGGAATGTCGAACGTGCGGTGGCTGCCCCCCTGATCGCGATGATCGTTGGACGGATCACCGTTGACGAAACGATCGGTCACCACGAAGTACACGGCATCGCTGGCGAACGGTTCGAGCGTGCCCACGTAGTCCGGGCGCGATGCGGCCTGTACCGCCGTGGCGAGCAGGGCCAGCGACAGCCCCAGCGACATTCTGGAATACACATGCATCACGCACTCTCCTGATGGGCCGGCACGCGAAGCACGCACAGCCCGGCAATGAACAGACTCACTCCACCCAGCACCAGCACGTGCAGGGGATTTCCGCCCAGCCACTCGCGCAGTGCGAAGCCCAGCGCGCTGGCCGCGACCAGCTGCGGAATGACGATGAAGAAATTGAACAGGCCCATGTAGATGCCCATCTTCGCTGCCGGCACGCTGTCGGACAGCAGCGCGTACGGCAGCGACAGGATCGAGGCCCAGGCGAAGCCGACGCCAGCCATGGACAGCAGCAGCCAGGTGGGGTCCTTGATGAACATCAGCGAGATCAGGCCCAGCCCGCCGAGCCACAGGTTCACCAGGTGGCTCCAGCGCAAGCCGATGGCGCGCACCATCGGCGGGATCAGCAAGGCGGCCAGTGCGGCGAAGCCGTTGTAGGCGCCGAACAGCACACCGACCCAGTTGGCACCCTCGTTGTACGCCGCCGACTGCGGGTCGGTGGAGCCGAAATGCGTGCCGGCCACCGCTGCGGTGGTGTAGATCCACATCGCAAACAACGCAAACCACGAGAAGAACTGCACCCAGGCCAACCGGCGCATGGTCACCGGCATCGCCCGCAGATCACCCACGATCGCCGCCAGCATGTGCGCCTGCGGCAGCGTACGGGCCAGCGCAAGAAGCACACCATAGCCCGCGCAGAGACCCGCCAGCACATAGAGCATCCTGTCGCCCTGGCGCGCGGCGATCACAGCGGCCAGCAGCACGCCTGCCCCCAGCCACAACGCCACCTGCGCCCACGGTGCGGGGCCACTCGCAGCGGCGGCGGCATGGTGCGCCGGCGGCTCGGCGTCATCGAACCCGGCCAGTTCTGCCGGTGAATACTCGCGGGTACTGACCACGGTCCAGGTGATCGCCGCCAGCAGCACTGCCGCACCGAAATAGAACGCATAGCGCACCGTATCCGGCACCTCGCCGGCAGCGGCTGTGTTGGCCACGCCGAAGTGGGCCAGGATGAACGGCAGGAAGCTGGCAACGATGGCACCGACACCGATGAAGAAGCTCTGCATCGCGTAACCGGCCGGTCGCTGGCGCGGTGCCAGCTGGTCGCCCACGAAGGCCCGGAACGGCTCCATTGATACGTTGATCGAAGCATCCAGCACCCACAACGTGCCCGCCGCGATCCACAACGCAGGCGAGTTGGGCATGACCAGCAGGGCCAGCGTGGTCAGCACCGCACCGATCATGAAGAACGGGCGACGCCGGCCCCAGCGCGTCCACGTGCGGTCGGAGAGATAACCGATCACCGGTTGCACCAGCAGGCCGGTCAACGGTGCGGCGATCCACAGCCCGGGCACCGACTCCATGTCCGCGCCAAGCGTCTCGAAGATGCGGCTGGCGTTGGCGTTCTGCAGGGCAAAACCGAACTGGATGCCGAGGAAGCCGAAACACATGTTCCAGATCTGCCAGAACGACAGCTGCGGTTTGGCAGGGCGGTTCATCGTGCGTCCTCCGCCGTGGCGACCGGCGCCAGCGTCAGCGCCTTCACCTGCGCCTGGTTGAGCACGCCTTCGCGCCCGCCCTTTCCGCCGGTGTAGTGCGCGAAATGCTGCAGCGCGCTCATGTTGAAGCCTTCTTCAAGCACGACCGTGCACGGCCCCTTGGGCACAGCGAACGTTGCCGAGGTCGAGTCCTGCACGGCCACGCTGTGCGGCATCGCAACCGTATGCCGCTGCAATGGCTGGCCCGGGCACTGCAGCACCAGCTGCTTGACCGCAGCCGTGACACCGGTGTTGATCGGCCCGTTCGGGTTGCGGTACTGCAGGCGCAGGCGCACCTGCCCGGCCTTGGCCGAGGTGAACTGCCAGCGTTGCTCGCCCTTCAGCACCTGCTGCGGACCGACGCAGAGCATCGGGCTGTGCAGCGATTCCAACGTGCCTTCGCGCCGGGTCAGGCTGAGGCAATGCTGTAGGCCATCGTCGCTGATGCGCGCCACGCCGTTGCTGTCGGTGACCGCCTTGCCGTCCTTCCACAGCACCTGATCGGCTGCCACCGGAACGTTCCAGCCCGCGCCCCTGCGCAGGGCCTGCGGCGCAACCGGCGTGGCCGGTGCACGCACGTTGGCCTCCGCAGTCGTGGCAGCGAAACCGGTTGCTGCCGGGGCGGCGACCAGCTGCACCGTCGTGGTGCTGCCACGCGTGGTGGTTCTGCCGGCCACCAGCAGGCCATCGCCCACGTTCTGCGGGCGCTCCAGCACATAGCGCTTGCCGTTGGCTTCCAACGTGATACGGGGATGTGTGCCGAACAGTTCCGGCACCAGCGCGGCCGGCAGCTTGGGCTGCACGCGGCCATCGTCCTGCACGCCGAACACGCCTTCGGTGACCATGGCCAGATAGCCCGCCACCGACCACAGCTGGCGCTCTGAATTGACCACCGGCCCGCTCAGCGCGCCTTCGTCCACATGCACGGCCTGGCTGACCAGCTCGTAGTTTTCCATGTTGGAACCAGCCAGTGCCGCCCCCTGCATCAGCGAGCGGATCTCGGCGGCGATGCGCGGCGCGTCGTCCAGCTGTCGCGCAGCACGCAGCGAATACGCACTGACGAACGGCCAGATCGCACGGTTGTGGTAGATCGGCTGCTGGGCTTCCTGTGGCCACACCACCGGGCTGCCGGCCGGCCCCATCGGGTAGTTCGCCAGCGCGCGGCGCGCCCGCGCCTCGGGCAGCACGTCGGCCAGGATGCCCAGCGACAGGCCCAGCAGGTCGACCTTGGCGTAGGGCACCGGATGCGCCGCCTCACCGATGTAGCTCATGTACTGGCCCATGTCGTCGCGCCAGAAGCGCGCATCGATCCGTACCGCCAGTTCATCGGCCCACGCCTTGTACTGCGCACGGCGATCATCGCCCCGCTGCGCGGCCATCTGCTCTGCCAGCCGCAGTGCCTGGTAGTGCAGGACGTTGGTGGACAGCGCGTAGGAATCACCGATGAAGCGCACGTTCTCCCGGGTCCAGTCCGGATACGTCTGTTCACGCCAGTCGAGGAACGAGGTTTCGCCGCGATAGAGGCCCATCTGTGAGTCGAACACCATCGCCCGGTCCTGCGCCAGCGTGCCCTGCAGCGCCTGCCAGACCTGTTCGGCAAAAGCAGGATCATCCAGCAGGTGGCGTGCGGCCAGGAACCACACCACACGGTCGCTGCTGATCGGCCAGCTGCCGCCGGAGCCGGTATCCTGCGCGACGAACAGGCCGGGCGTGCGCCCATGGCGGGCAGCCGACAACTTGAACTGCAACGACTGACGCGTGCGCTGCGGATCCAGCCGCGCCAACGCCAGGTCGGCGGCGAAGCTGACATCGCGGGTCCACACGTAGGGCCAGCGGGCGCCGGTCTGGAAGCAGTCGCATGGCACCGGCCGCCCTTCGTCAAAGGCGGGGTCGCGGATCGCATCGACCCGGTCCTGCGCCATCTCCTGCTGGGCCAGCGCGAACAGCGCGTCGAACATCACGCTTCCGGTCTGGCTGCGCATCGGCGCGGCGGCAATCGGCACAGCGCCGTTCGGCGTGTGCAGCACGAAGCTGCCCCTGGCAGCCGCTTCGGCACGCGCATGGCGGCCGTCGAATTCCAGGTCGGCCGCATGCGCGGTCGTCCCCAGCGCTGCCCCCAGGGCAGCGGTCAGGCAAATGATCTTCAGCATCGAAGCGGCAGACCGGCTTGCGCCCGTCGACCTCCCTCCCTCTCTGCACCGTTTATAGGTCCGCGCAGCCGTGACCGGCGCGCGGGCGCGGCGCCTCCCTCAAGGTGCCTTGGGCCCATGGTAGACGCGGGGCTGTCGCCTGCGTCCAGCTGCATACGTATTCATGCACCGACGCGGCAGTACGCCCGCCGGGCTGGCTTATGGTCCGGGTCTGCCAACGGCGCCTTGGGAGGGGAAATGCCGATGTCATCCAGTGTTGTACGTGCGGTGTTCGCGCGAATCATGGGCGTTGCGCTGCTGGGCCTGGCCGCGCTGGCGCAGGCCGCCCCGCAGATCACCAGCGTCCAATCGCCCGGCGGCGTGCTCAAGGTCAGACTGGTGCTGGACGGCGGCACCGCCCGCTACCGGGTGGAGCGCTTGGGTGAAGCCGTAGTGGAGGATTCCAGGCTTGGCTTCGAACTGCGCGATGGCCGCCTGGACCGGGATTTCATCCTGCTCGGGCAGCAACGACGCAGCGTCGATGAGACGTGGGAACAGCCGTGGGGGGAACGCCGCCTCACCCGCAACCACTTCAACGAGCTGACCGTGCAGCTGGCCGAAACCACCGGCAGCAAGCGCCGGCTGGATGTGGTGTTCCGCGTCTACGACGACGGCCTGGGCTTCCGCTATGTGTTCCCTGAGCAACCGAACCTGCGCGAAGCGATCATCGATGACGAGCTGACCGAGTTTGCCGTCGCACAGGATTCTACCGCTTGGTGGATTCCGGCTGGCGAACCGATCCATTACGAGTACCTGTACCAGCGTACCCCGCTGCGCGAAGTGCCGCTGGTGCACACGCCGATGACGCTGCGGAGCCGCGATGGCCTGCACGTGGCGATCCACGAAGCCGCACTGGTGGACTACGCCGGCATGTGGCTGCGCCGCACCGACGGCCAGCGCCTGCGCGCGCAGCTCTCGCCCTCGGCCGAAGGGTGGAAGGTACGCCGTGCCCTGCCCTTCGTCACGCCCTGGCGCACGCTGCAGATCGCCGACCGCGCCGGCGGCCTGGTCGAGTCCGACCTGATCCTCAATCTCAACGAGCCCAATGCACTGGGCGATGTGAGCTGGGTGAAGCCGGCCAAGTACCTGGGCGTGTGGTGGTCGATGCACCTGGACAACGAAAGCTGGGCGACCGGACCGAAGCATGCGGCGACCACCGCCAAGACCAGGAGGGTGATCGATTTCGCCGCCGCGCACGGCTTCCGTGGCGTCCTGGTGGAGGGCTGGAATCCCGGCTGGGACGGCATGTGGGTGGGCAATGGCTACGACTTCGACTTCACTCGCGCCACGCCCGATTTCGACATTGAAGCGCTTTCGGCATATGGACTGAAGAAGGGCGTGCACCTGATCGGCCACCATGAAACCGGCTGTGCCATCGAACACTATGAGGCGCAGCTCGACGCCGCGCTGGACCTGTATGCGCGGCTGGGCGTGGACCAGTTCAAGACCGGCTACGTCTGCGACGACGGCCAGGTCGACCGCCGCAACCCGTCGGGTGGCCCGCTGTGGCGGGAGTGGCACGACGGCCAGTTCATGGCGCGCCACCACCTGCATGTCGTGCAGGAAGCCGCGCGCCGGCACCTGTCGGTGAATCCGCACGAGCCGATCAAGGACACCGGCCTGCGCCGCACCTATCCCAACTGGATCTCCCGCGAAGGCGCGCGCGGCATGGAGTACAACGCCTGGGGCCAGCCGCCGAACCCGCCCGAACACGAAGTCAATCTGGTGTTCACCCGGATGCTGGCCGGACCGATGGATTACACCCCCGGCATCCTCAGCCTGAAGGGCCGCCACGGCCAGGCCATCCCCAGTACCCTGGCCCGTCAGCTGGCGCTGTACGTGGTGCTGTACAGCCCGATCCAGATGGCCGCCGATCTGCCCGAACACTACCTGCAGCATCGGGAGGCGTTCCGCTTCATCGAAGACGTGGCGGTGGACTGGGAGCAGAGCCGCGTGCTCGACGGTGAAGTGGGCGACTACGTGACGATCGTGCGCCGCGACCGCAACAGCCGTGACTGGTTCCTGGGCAGCATCACCGACGAGCATGGCCGCGTGCTGCCGGTGTCGCTGGGCTTCCTGGAGCCGGGCGTGCGCTACCGCGCGGAAATCTATCGCGATGGCGACGGTGCGGACTACCGCAGCAATCCGTTCGCGTTCACGCGGCAGACGCGTGAAGTGACCAGCGCCGATGCACTGACCCTGATGCTGGCGCCGGGCGGCGGGCAGGCCATTCGGTTCACGCCATTGGAGTGATGAATGCCCCCGCGTGACGTTCGCCGGGCATGGCCCGGCGCTACCGTGGCGGGGATCTGAAAGCGATTACAACCCTGCAAACGTCATTGAATACGTATGCAGGGTGATTCCCGCGGAGAACCCGCTGCCTACCATAGCGGCGACGACAGCGGCCACCGCGTCGCACGTTCACGGCGTTGCCGGAACGACCTCGAAATGAACAACAACATTGCCTGGGAGGGGAAAATGTTGAACCACAAGCGCAGCGCGCTGAGCATCGCGCTGGCCGTTGTCCTGGCGCCGTCACTGGCGGCGGCACAGACCACGCAGAGCACCACCACGCCGGCCGGCACCGCCGCCACCAACCTGGATACGGTGCAGGTCACCGGTATCCGCCGCGGCATCGAGAACGCTATCGCGATCAAGCAGGACGCCACCTCGGTGGTGGAAGCGATCTCCGCCGAGGACATCGGCAAGCTGCCCGACGTCAGCATTGCCGAATCCATCTCGCGCCTGCCCGGCCTGGCCGCGCAGCGCGTCGCCGGGCGTGCACAGGTGATCAGCGTGCGCGGCCTGTCACCGGACTTCGCCACCACCCTGCTCAACGGCCGTGAGGTCGTCAGCACCGGCGACAACCGTGGCGTCGAGTTCGACCAGTATCCATCCGAGCTGGTCAACGGCGTGACGGTGTACAAGACGCCCGATGCGGCACTGGTCGGCCAGGGCCTGTCGGGCACCATCGACATGCAGACCGCCCGTCCGCTCAGCTTCCCCGACCGGGTGATCGCCGTCAGCGGGCGCCTGCAGAAGAGCTCGCTCGGCGATGCGGCCAACGTCGATGAGTTCGGCAACCGCTTCAGCGCCAGCTACATCGACCAGTTCTTCGACAAGACCCTGGGCATCGCCATCGGTTACGCGCACAGCGACAACCCGATCCAGGAAAACCAGGTCGGCCTGTACGAGCCGTGGACCACCCAGTACACCACGGACGGAAAACGTCCCGGCGTTGCTGCAGGCACCTATTTCTCCGACGGCATCAAGGCGCTGCGCCGTACCGGCAACAACAAGCGCGATGGCGTGATGGCCACGATCCAGTTCCGGCCCAACAACAGCTGGAGCAGCACCTTCGATGCGTTCCACACCGAAGCCGAGCAGATCGACACCGCCAACCAGTTCGAACTGAACCTCAGCAACTACAACGGCAATTACCTGCCGGGCCTGCTGATCAGCAATCCGCAGATCAACGCCGACGGCACCTTCACCGGCGGTACCGCCAGCGGCGTGTACCCGCTGGTGCGCGGCATGTACAACAAGCGCAAGGACAAGATCGACGCGTTCGGCTGGAACAACGAATTCAACTTCGGCAGCGTCAAGCTGGTCGCCGACCTGAACTACTCCAAGGCCACGCGTGACGAGCTGAACCTGGAGAACAATCTGCAGCTCACGCCCATGCCGCAGCTGGATACGGTCGGCGTGCAGATCCGCCAGAACGGCTTCTCGCAGATCAGCCCGGGGCTGAACTACTCCAATCCCGATGCCCTGTTCCTGACCAACACCATCTATGGGTCCGGCTACGGCAAGGTGCCGAAGGTGGAAGATCGCCTGAAGGGCGGCAAGCTGGCGGCGACCATCGCCCTGCCCGAAGCGATGGCGTCGTGGGCACCGGACCTGGACATCGGCGTGAACTATGCCGATCGCCGCAAGGTCAAGACCCAGTCCGAGGGCAACATCCTGCTCGGTGCCCAGGGCGATGCCAACATCGCGGCGGACCTGCAGTACGATCCGGTGAACCTGGGCTTTGCCGGCCTCGGTACCATCCCGGCCTGGAACGTGCCGGCGGCGGTCGCCCGCTACATGACCTTCGATCCGGTCGACAACCTGGACTACCTGATTCCCAAGTCGTGGACGGTGCAGGAGAAGATCACCACCGCCTGGGCGCGCCTGAACATCAACACCGACATCGGCGTGGTCGGCGTGCGCGGCAACATCGGCGTGCAGATGCAGCGCACCGATCAGAGTTCGGACTCCCGCTACTGGGACGCGTCGCAGCCCGCCGGCAGCAACGTGCAGCCCTACTCCGACGGCCGCAAGTACAACGACTGGCTGCCGAGCCTGAATCTGGCCTTCATGTTCCCGCACGAACAGACCCTGCGCTTCGCGGCAGCCAAGCAGGTCGCGCGCCCACGCGTGGACCAGATGCGCGCCGGCCTGGAGTTCGGCGTGGATACCTCCACCGGTCGCCCCGGCGGCAGCGGCGGCAATCCGCGGCTGGATCCGTGGCGCGCCACCGCGCTGGATCTGTCCTATGAGAAGTACTTCGGCGAGAAGGCCTACGTCGCTGCGGCGATCTTCTACAAGGACCTGAAGAGCTACGTCTACACCCAGTCGGTCGACAACTACGACTTCACCGAACTGCTTCGCAACTACGTTCCTCAGCAAGGTGCGGCGCCGGTTCAGTACACCGGCACCTTCTCCACGCCGGTGAACGGTGAGGGCGGTACCCTGCGCGGCCTCGAGCTGACCGGTTCGTTCCCGCTGGAGATGCTCACCGACAGCCTGCGCGGCTTCGGCGTGCAGGCCAGTGCCACGTTCAACGACAGCGACATCAAGATCCTCGACCCGGAAAGCGCCTCCAGCGTGGGTACCGATCCCATCAGCCTCCCGGGCCTGTCCAAGCGTGTGTACAACTTCACCGCGTACTTCGAGCGCAATGGTTTCGAGGCCCGCGTGAGCCAGCGCCGTCGTTCGGACTTCATCGGTGAGATCGGCAACTTCAACGGCAATCGCACCCTGCGTTATGTGGTGGGCGAGAACGTGACCGATGCGCAGATCAGCTACACCTTCAGCGACAGCAGCGCCCTGCGCGGGCTGACCCTGCTGCTGCAGGGAAGCAACCTGACCAACGAGCCGTACCGCACCTACGCCGGCACCAAGGATCGCCCGCTGGAATACATCGAGTGGGGCCGCACCTACGTGCTGGGTGTGAACTACAAGTTCTGACCCTCACCGGGCAATGCCGGCCCCAGGCCGGCAACCACCCCATCGGTAACGCCGGGCCATGCCCGGCGGCGAGGACCGCAGGCATGACCGGAAACCCGCTGCGCCTAAGCAGCGGGTTTTCTTTTGGGCGGGGTCCGCCAGCCACGGCACGGCCCATAAAAAAGGGACGGGGCGCTTCGGCCCCGTCCCCGCAAGTACCGCCACCGGAGAAATCGATCAGCTGCGTCGTGCGCAGAACACCGCACGCGGCGGCAGCTGGAGTTCGCCACCCTGCACCGTACCCGCATCCGGGCCCGGCACATCCATCTGCTGCCAACGGCCGGCCGGCAGCGGATGGGTCACCGCCTCGCCCGACAGGTTGAAGGCCAGCAGGAGGGTTTCATCTGCAAGCATACGCTCGAACAGCAGCACTGGCTCACTGCTGTCAAGGAACCGGATGCTGCCATGCTGCAGGACGGGCTGATGGCGACGCCAGCCCAGGAATGCCCGGAAGGCCGCCAGCACCGACTGCGGGTCAGCGTCCTGCACCGCGACGGCCGCTGCCCGGTGCCCGGCCGGAATCGGCAACCACGGCTGACCGGTAGTGAAACCGGCCAGTGGCGCATCCGTCCACGGCATCGGAGTGCGGCAGCCATCGCGGCCCTTGAAGTTCGGCCAGAAGGTGATGCCGTAGGGATCCTGCAGCGCCTCGAACGGCACCTCGGCCTCGGCCAGGCCCAGTTCCTCGCCCTGGTACAGGCAGACCGAGCCGCGCAGGCAACTCAGCAGCGCCACCAGCATGCGCGCCAGGCGCGGATCGGCCGGATGGCCGCCCCAGCGGGTGACCGCGCGCTCCACATCGTGATTGGACACCGCCCAGCACGGCCAGCCTTCACTCATCGCGGTTTCCAGGCGCGAGACAGTCTCGCGGATGTAGGCCGCGCTGTAGTCGTCCACCAGCAGTTCAAAGCTGTAACCCATGTGCAGGCGGCCATCGCGGGTGTACTCGGCGGTGGTGGCCAGCGAATCCTCCGAGGAGATCTCGCCCAGGCTGACCGCACCGGGGTACTGGTCGAGCAGCGCGCGCAGCCGCTCCAGGAACGGCAGGTTCTCCGGCTGCGTGTTGTTGAAGTAGTGGTACTGGTATGCGTACGGGTTGTCCGGGCTGAAGCCTCGGCCAACGCGCTTGTCAGCGGGCTTGGCCGGGTTGTCGCGCAGCTGCGCGTCATGGAAGCAGAAGTTGATCGCATCCAGGCGGAAGCCATCCACGCCACGGTCCAGCCAGAACCGCACGTTGTCCAGCGTGGCCTGCTGCACCTGCGGGTTGTGGAAGTTCAGGTCCGGCTGGTCGACCAGGAAATTGTGCAGATAGTACTGTTCGCGGCGCGGTTCCCACTGCCAGGCGCAGCCGCCGAACAGCGACAGCCAGTTGTTGGGCGGCGTGCCGTCCTCGCGCGGGTCGGCCCAGACGTACCAGTCGGCCTTCGGATTGCTGCGATCCTGGCGGCTCTCGCGGAACCACGCGTGCTCGATCGAGGTATGGCTGAGGACCTGGTCGATCATCACCTTCAGCCCCAGGCCGTGGGCCTTGGCCAGCAGGCGGTCGAAGTCCTCCAGGCTGCCGAACAGCGGGTCGACGTCGCGGTAATCGGCGATGTCATAGCCGAAGTCGGCCATCGGCGACTTGAAGAACGGCGAGATCCAGATGGCATCCACACCCAGCGTGGCGATGTGGTCCAGGCGCTGGATGATCCCTGGCAGGTCACCGACCCCGTCGCCGTTGGCGTCAAGGAAACTGCGCGGATAGATCTGGTAGATGACGGCTCCGCGCCACCATGGATAGTGCGACATCGACAGCCCCCCTCCGGGCATGCGGGACCCGCCGGAAGCGGGCCGAAAACCAAGTCCCGCAAGCTTAGCGGTGCCTCCGCGGGGATGGCGCCACCTGCATACGTATTCACGCCAGGCAGTCACGCACGGCCGGGGCGATCAGGCCCGCAGGCCGGTTTGCGCCCGAATTCACGGGCAGCGCCTATAATCATCGACGAGCCTGAAAGCCTGATCGCATGACCATCACCGAAGACACCCGCCCCGCCCTGGGCCTGCCCCAGATCCAGTCGCTTGCTGCGGCCGACATGGCCGCCGTCGACGCCCTGATCCGGCGCCGGCTGTCCTCGGACGTCGTGCTGATCAACCAGATCGCGGACCACATCATTTCCGCCGGCGGCAAGCGCCTGCGGCCGATGCTGGTGATGCTGGCCGGTCATGCGGTCGGCCATGCCGGCCCCGAGCACCACCAGCTGGCGGCGATCATCGAGTTCATCCACACCTCCACCCTGCTGCACGATGACGTAGTGGACGAATCCAGCCTGCGGCGCGGCCGCAGCACCGCCAATGCCCTGTGGGGCAACGCACCGAGCGTGCTGGTTGGCGACTTCCTGTACTCGCGCAGTTTCCAGCTGATGGTCGAGCTGGACCGCATGCCGGTGATGCGGATCCTGGCCGACACCACCAATCGCATCGCCGAAGGCGAAGTGCTGCAGCTGCTGCACGTGCATAACCCGGATACCGACGAAGCGGCCTACCTGCGCGTGATCGAGCGCAAGACCGCCGTGCTGTTCGCTGCCGGCACCCGCCTGGGCGCGCTGGCCAGCGGCGTGGACGAAGCCACCCAGCAGGCGCTGTACGACTACGGCATGCATCTGGGCTACGCCTTCCAGATCGCCGATGACGTGCTGGATTACTCGGCCAACGCCGAGGAGCTGGGCAAGAATCTGGGCGACGACCTCGCCGAAGGCAAGGCAACGCTGCCGCTGATCCATGCCATGGCCCACTCCGACGACGCCACCCGCGAGCGCCTGCGCACCATCGTGCAGGAAGGCGATGCGTCGGCAATGCCGGAAGTGCTGGCCGCGATCCACGCCACCGGCGGCCTGGACTACAGTCGTCGCCGGGCCGAGGAATACGCAGAGCGCGCCGAGCGTGCGCTCGATGGGCTGGGCGACAATGATGCCGTCGCCGCTCTGCGTGGACTGGCCCGCTACGCGGTGCAGCGCACGCATTGACCGCGCTCGCCGGGCATGGCCCGGCGCTACCGGGTGCCACTGCGCCCGCCTGGCATGGCCCGGCGAACCCGGTGCCTCAGCGCTTCTCGAAGCGCTCCTCGAAGAATTCATCCAGTGCCTTCCACGCGCGCTTCGCCGCCCGTTCGTTGTACTGGCACCCCGGCGGATTGTTGGCATCACGCTCCGCAAAGCAATGCACGGCGCCGCTGTAGTTGGTGAATTCCCAGTCGACCTTGGCGGCATTCATCTCGTGCTGGAAGCTGGCGATGTCGGCCGCGGTCACGCTCCTGTCATCGGCACCATTGAGTACCAGCACCGAGGGATGCGCTCCACCGGCCTGCGCCGGCAGCGGCGAGCCCAGCCCACCATGCAGGCTGACCACGCCGGCCAGCGGCGCGCCCGCGCGGGCCAGCTCCAGAACGGTGGTGCCGCCGAAGCAGAAGCCGACCGCACCGATGCGGCTGGCATCCAGCGGCACCTTGCCGGCCTGTGCCTTGAGCACATTCACCGCCTCCAGCGCACGCGCACGCAGCAGCGGCCGGTCGTTGCGCAACGCGGTGGCGACCGGCCCTGCCTCGGCATCGGTCTTCGGCCGCACACCCTTGCCATAGACATCGGCCACCAGCACCACGTAATCATCGCCGGCCAGCTGTTTGGCCTTCTCGACCGCCGATTCGTTCACACCCTTCCAGTTCGGCACCATCACCAGTCCGGGGCGCTTGTCACTGTCCCCGTCGTCATAGACCAGCACCCCGCTGAAGGTCGTGCCCTGGTGCGTCCACTCCACCGGCTGGGTCTTCATCGCCGCCCACGCCGGCAGCGCCGCCAGACCCAGGACCATCGCCACACCCCAACGCCATGCATTCATGCGCCTGCTCCAGAGAAAAGGAAACAGAGGGGTCGCCTGATGTCCCCCTCCCGTCCGCATTCTGCATTGGCGGCGTGACGCAGGTGTGGTTGGATACGCCCTGATTCCGCCCAGCCCCTGTTTGCGAATGAACCTTGTCGATCAATTCCTGTCCGGCCTGATGCCGCGCCTGCCCGCCGACGATGCTGCGCAATGGGCGCATGTCCAGGGCGCCAGCGCCGGAGACCTGCAACGCCTGCGTGCGCAGTGGCCGCAGGTACCTGACAGTCTGGTTGCGCTGCTGTCGCGCGTGGATGGCACGCATTTCCGCCGGTATCCCGAGGGCGAGGTCTGCGTGCTGATGCTCGGCTCGGACGTGGAAGGCGGCGGATACCCCTACTACCTGCGCTCGGTCGCACAGATCTTCGAGGATCAGCGGCACTGGGACGACAGCATCCGCTCGATCTACGAAGAATGGCTGGACGACGAACCGGAGATTCTCGGCGACGGCATCGATGCCGACGTACCGATGAGCCGCCGCCTGTGCTTCTCGCACTGCATGAACAACGGCGGCACCTCGATGCTGTACCTGGATTTCGACCCGGCACCGGGTGGCTCCGTCGGCCAGGTGGTGCGCTACCTGCATGATCCGGACAGCTATGCGGTCATCGCGCCCGGCTTCGATGCGTATCTGCAGCAGTTGATTGACGGCGACTACGCGTTCATCGAGGAAGCGTAGATCCACGCCTGCGTGGATGAATTTGCCGGTGGGTTGCCGGCCGGGATCCCGCCGGGGTCAGAACCCTTTCCTGCGGAAAGGGATCCGCCCCCCTCAGGCGACGCCCAGGCCCGGAATCGCGCTGATGCTGTCCGGATCGAATCCGGCCAGCTCGGCGAAGTGACGTCCGCGCGCAACGTAATCGCGGTAGGCCCCAAAACTTGGTGCGCCCGGCGACAACAGCACCACCCCGCCCTGCTGGCCCAGCGCAGCGCGTGCCAGCGCCATGGCCTCCGGCAGGTCGACGGCCGCATGCAGCCCGAATCGACCTGCATCGGCCAGCGGCTGCAGCATCGCGTGGATGCGCGGGCCGTTGCTGCCCATGGTCACGATCTCCACCGGCGGCACATCGTGCGCCATGTGCTGCATGAAATCGGTCCAGTCCAGGCCGCGGTCATGCCCGCCCACCAGCAGCGCGATGCGCTGGCCGCTGAAGCACTCCAGCGCCGCCAGACTGGCGTGCGGCGTGGTGCTGATCGAATCGTTGATGTAGGTCAGCCCATCGGCCACGCCGATGCGCTGCAGCCGGTTGGGCAGCGGACGGAAATCCTGCACGGCCGGCGCCAGCGCCGCCGCGTCCAGGCCCAGCGCTTCCAGCGCGGCCAGCACCGCACACAGGTTGCCGCGGTTGTGGCGGCCCGGCAGCGGCGTATTGCGTGTATCGAACACCGCCTGTTCGCCACGATGCACGATGTCGCCACGCATGTGCCAACCCTGCGGCTGGTTGAACCAGACCACCTGGCTGTGCGGCAGCGTCAGTTCCGCCAGATGCGGATCGGCGGCATTGAGCACGGCGATGCACGGAGCGGCATCGGTGACCAGCTGCAGCTTGTCCTCGATATAGCGCTGTTCGCTGCCATGCCAGTCCAGATGTTCGGGGAACAGGTTCAGCACCACCGCCACCTGCGGTCGCGCGCCACTGCGCGCCACTTCGCCGGTCTGGTAGCTGGACAGTTCCACCGCCCAATACTCAGGCGCCGGCTGCGGGTCCAGCACTTCCAGCAGCGGCAGGCCGATGTTGCCGACCAGGCCGGTGCGATGACCGGCCGCACGCAGCAGGTGCGCGACCAGCGCGCTGGTGGTGCTTTTGCCCTTGGTACCGGTCACGCATACGGTGTCATGGACGATGCCGTCGTCAGCGGCATGCTCGGCGAACCAGAGCGCGGTGCCCCCGATGAAACGCGTGCCCCGTGCCGCCGCGGCCACCGCGATCGGCTGGTAGGGACTGATGCCGGGTGACTTGATCACCACGTCGAACGCGGCCAGCGCCTCGGCCGAAGGCTCGCCACGCACCTCCAGTGACCCCTGCGTTTCCGCGCGCGCCGCATCGGCTTCGGCGGCCGGACAGAACAGGCTCAGCGGCAACGTCGGCAGGCGTGCACGCAGCACCGCGAATGCGGCACGGCCCTCACGCCCCCAGCCCCACAGCGCGACGCGCTTTCCTTCAAGCTGAGAAATCTTCACGCACCCGTTCCCACAGCGCAGCCGGAATGCGGTGCTCGCCCTGCAGCTGCAGCATCGGCGCCAGCTCCAGTTCGGCCGCGTCGAGCTGCGGCTGGATCTCGTTGCAGAAGCGCTTCACCAGCGCATCTTCCTTCCACTCCGGTCGCTGCGCCAGGGTCGCCATTGCTGCACGCGATTCACGACCTTCGCCCACGCACTCGAACGGCTTGTGATCCTGGAACTCCAGCAGCGCGTCGAAGCCACCGGCCTGCTCGACATCGTCCAGCAGATTGCGACCGAAGATGCGCACGAGGCGGGTCTTGGGCATGAACGGCGCCAGCGCCAGAAACACGAAATGGCACTTCGGGCAGACGCCGCACCAGCGGTTCACGGGGCGCTCGCCGAGGATATGGAAGTTGCGGTTGCAGCTGGAGAAATGCGCGTCGTAGAAGTCGCTCTTGGCAAACTGGCGGGCCACCGCCAGTTCCGACATCGGTCGCAGCAGCGAGTAGTACTGCAGGTCTGCGGCCACGTGCGCCTGCACATGGCTGCCGAAGGCCTGCTCGAACGCCCAGCCCTTGGACCACTGGTGGTTCACCTCGCCGGTGCCCGGAATCTGGCTGCCGTAGCTGGCCGAGCGTTCGTTGGAGAACACCACCTGGTCCACGCCCTGCAGCAGGGCTGCCAGCACCATGATCGCCGAGTTCACCGCGGTCACCGGGATATGGCCGTTCCACGCCCCTTGGCGGTTGAGCTCGAACAGCTCCGGCGCCAGCGCGCGGCCCAGGTTCAGCGTCGGCAGGCCGGTGCGTTCGGCGCAGGCACGGATCAGCTGCGAACCGCCGATCCAGGTGACCGTCTCGTCCACACCCGCCCGTCGCAGCGCTTCGATGCTGACCAGCGAATCCTTGCCGCCACCGATGGCGACCAGCGCATGCGGCTGCAGGCCCACCTCCGGTGCCTGCACCGGCTCGCCCTGCACCGGCAGGCGGAAGCGGCCACGCAGGTTGAGGCCGTTGCGGTAGGCGAACTCGCCCAGGCCGTTGAGGTAGATCGCTTCCACCAGCGCCGCGGTATCGGCATCGATGGCGTAGCTGTCGATGCTGACGATCTCCGGCACGCCGGCCTTGTAGTAGCTGACGCCGGCGATCAGGTGCAGCAGCTGCAGCGCTCGCTGCACGGCAGCGGCGCGCGCCGGGTCGAGGACGAACGGGGCGCCGGGAACGGTGATGGTTTCCACCATCTCGGGGCCATCATCGAAGGCATAGACCAGCCGTGCCACGCCGCTGTCCGCGGCAAATTCGCAGCGGACGAAGCGGAAACGGGAGACCTGGTGTTTGTCGAAAGCAGTCATGGTGTATCCGGTCAGGCACGGACCCGCGCGGTTGCGCGGGGCGTGTCGGTGGGCGGGTGCAGCGCGCGCAGGGCGATCACTCGATCACATCCTCGCGCGGCAGCGCCCGCTGGTTGTAGGTGTTGGACATCACGTAGCCATAGGCGCCAGCGTCAGCAATCAGCATCACGTCGTCCGGCGCGGTGGACACCGGCAGCTTGCGCCGCTTGCCGAACACATCGCTGGACTCGCAGATCGGGCCGACGACATCGAATGCCGCCTCGGCGTACCCGCCCTGGCGGCTGAGGTTCTCGATGTCGTGCCAGGCGTCGTACAGGGCCGGACGCATCAGCGTATTCATGCCGGCATCCAGGCCGACGCGGCGCACGCCGTCCTTCTCCACCACCTGGGTGGCATGGGTCAGCAGCACGCCGGACTCGGCCACCAGGTAGCGCCCCGGCTCGATGGCCAGGCGGAATGCGGGGTGCAGCGCCTTGACCTCGGCCAGGCCGGCAGCCCACGCGTCCAGATCGAAGGGCTCGTCCTCGTCGCTGTACGGAATCGGCAGGCCACCGCCGATGTCGATCGTCTGCACGCTGCCGATGCGGCGGGCGAAGCCTGCCAGCTCATCGCACATCAGGCGCCAATGCTGCGGGGTTTCCACGCCGCTGCCCAGATGGGCGTGCAGGCCGACCACCCGGCTGCCCAGTTCGGTGGCGGCACGGACGAACTCATCGACGCGGGCGATCGGCAGGCCGAACTTGGACTCCTTGCCGCCGGTGCGGACCTTGGCGTGGTGGCCTTCGCCGCGCCCCAGGTCCACGCGCAACCACAGCTCGCGGTTGCGGAACAGGTCCGGCCAGCGCTGCAGGGCTTCGACGTTGTCGACGGTGACGGTCACGCCCAGTGCGAACGCGGCCTCGTACTCACTGCGCGGGCAGAAGCTGGGGGTGAACAGCACACGCCTGGGCGAAAGTTCCGGCAGGTGCTGGAACACATGCTTCAGCTCGCCATGCGAAACGCACTCCAGGCCGAAACCCTCCGACTCCAGCAACTGCAGGATGGCCGGGTGGCTGTTGGCCTTGATCGCGTAGTAACGCTGGTCGATCGGCTTGATCGCAGCCAGCGCGCGGGCACGCGCCCGCACGGTCGGCAGGTGATAGACGTAGCGCGGGGTTCCCGCGTCGGCCAGCTGCAGCAGGTGCGCCCGCTGGCCGCGCCACCAGGGCGTGCCGCGCGGGCGAACCGTGCCGGCGATCTCGCGCCAGCGCGGGCCGAACACCTCGGTTTCCTCCACCGGCATGGCGCCGCTGTCGATCAGTTCCGCATGCAGGATCGGCAGCAGGCCATCGGCATCGGCCTCATCGATGACGAAGGTCAGGTTCAGGTCGTTGGACGACTGCGAGATCATGTGCACGCGCTCACGGCCGAACGTGGCCCACACATCCGACAGCTTGTGCAGCAGCGAGCGCATGCCCAGCCCGACCAGGGTGATCGCCGCACAGGGCACGATCACCTTGACCTTGCACACCTGCGACAGGTCGGCCGACAGCGCGGCCAGCACATCGGTGTTGACCAGGTTCTCCGACGGATCCAGCGACACGGTGACATTGGTTTCGGCCGAACCGATCAGGTCCACCGACAGGCCGTGCTTCTTGAACAGGGCGAACACATCGGCCAGGAAGCCGACCTGCTGCCACATGCCGATGCCTTCCATCGACACCAGCACGATGCCGTTGCGACGACTGATTGCCTTCACGCCCGGTACCGGCGCGGCATTGCCGTCGATGCTGGTACCTGGAAGCTCGGGGCGCTCGGTGTCGAGGATCGCCATCGGTACACCGGCATCGCGGCACGGCTTGATCGAGCGCGGATGCAGCACCTTGGCACCCGTGGTGGCGATTTCCTGCGCCTCGTAGTAATCCAGGCGGGTCAACAGGCGCGCGTCCGGCACATCCTTGGGATTGGCGCTGAACATGCCCGGCACGTCGGTCCAGATTTCCACCCGGCTGGCGCCGAGCAGCGCACCGAAGTACGCCGCCGAGGTGTCCGAACCGCCACGGCCGAGGATGGCAGTGCCACCGTCCGCGTGCCGCGAAATGAAGCCCTGGGTGATCAGAAGGCGGGTCGGCTGCGCACGGAAGCGCTGCGCCCAGTCCGCATCCGAGCGCCACTGGCAGTTCACCGACAGGCGTTGCGACCAGTCGCTCTGGTTCGGCTGCGGCGGCAGTGCATCCAGCCAGTGCCGGGCATCCATCCAGCCCATGTCCAGCCCGGACGCGCGCAGGTATGCAGCGCCCACGGTCGAGGACAGCAGTTCACCCTGGCCCAGCACGTCGGCCTGCCAGTCCAGCGGCCGGGTGGCCGCGCGCGGATCGTCCAGCAGGCCCTGCAGGGCGGCCAGACGCTCGGCCAGCACTTCGCGGCCGAGGCCCAGCTCGACCAGGAATGCCTCGTGGCGTTCGACCAGCGCGGCGACGCGATCACGGCTGTCCGCCGCACCGTCGGCGATCGCGGTCAGCTCATTGGTCACCCCGGACAGCGCCGAAACCACCACCAGCACGCGCGAGCCGGTTTCTTCCGCGCGTTTTTTCGCCAGCTTCCCGATCGTGTCCCAGCGATGGCGACGCGACACCGAGGTGCCGCCGAACTTCAGTACGATCCAACGATCGACAAGGGGGGAAGCTGACATGGATTGGCTATGTGTATTGTGGGGAAGCCGCCCCTGGGGGCGGAACCTTCGATTCTAAGCCCAATATCCCCGCCATGACCGCCTATCGTTACCTGCAGCTCGATGTCTTTGCTCCCCGTCCCGGCACGGGCAACCCACTGGGTGTCGTATTTGACGCGGACGGGCTTTCCAGCGACCGCATGCAGGCGCTGGCCGCCTGGCTGAACCTGTCCGAGACAGTGTTCTTCGTCCGCCCCACCGCGGCCGGTGCCGACTACCACGTACGCATTTTCACCCCGGGCAGCGAGCTGCCGTTCGCCGGCCACCCCAGTGTCGGTGCCGCCTGGGCAGCGGTGACCAGCGGCCTGGCCGTGCCGCGCGACGGTGCCCTGGTACAGCAGTGCGCCGCCGGGCTGTTGCCGGTGCGCGTGTCCGGCCCGGCTGCCGCACCGACGATCCAGCTCGCCAGCCCCGCAGCACGGCACCTGGATACCGCTCCCGGGGCGGTGCCGGAAGCGCTGCTGGCCCAGGCTGCCGAGGGCCAAGTGGCCCAGTTGTGGGACAACGGTCCACGATGGTGGCTGCTGCCCCTGCGTGATGCCGCCAGCGTGCGCTCCCTGGCGCCGGACATGGCCGCCGTGCGCGACTGGACCAATGCCACCGGCGCCACCGGCGTGGCCGTGTTCGCACCGGAAAAGGCTGCCGCTCACGCGCTCGTGGTGCGCGCTTTCTGCCCCGGCGATGCGGTGAACGTTCCTGAGGATCCGGTGACCGGCAGTGCCAATGCGCTGATTGGCGCCTGGCTGCGGCAACGCAGCGCGCTGCCGGGCACGGACGCCGGCTACGTGGCCAGCCAGGGCCGCGAAGTGGGCCGCGATGGTGAGGTCCAGGTCCAGGTCGATGCGCAGGGCACCGTGTGGATCGGCGGCCAGGTGCAGCCGGTGATCGATGGGCAGATTCACTGGTAGCCCCCGCGATACCCTATGCCGCCTTGCCGGTAGCGCCGGGCCATGCCCGGCGACTCGCCGCGCTGCGCGCTCGCGGAGCATGGCCCCGCGCCACCGTCCCATCGTTTCCTGGAGTTGTCACTGATGTCCGCACGCCGTTTCCTGCAACTGGATGTGTTCTCCCCGCGCGCCGGTGCCGGCAATCCGCTGGCCGTGGTGCTGGATGCCGACGGACTCGACGACGACACCATGCAGGCCATCGCCCGCTGGACGCGGTTGCCCGAGACAACCTTCGTGTTCCCGCCGCAGACGGCGGGAACCAGCTACCGCCTGCGCATGTTCAGTCCGCAGAAGGAAGTCCCGTTTGCCGGCCACCCCAGCGTAGGCACCGCGCATGCCGTGCTGCAGGCGGGCCTGGCGGAGGCGGTGGATGGCCTGCTGGTGCAGGACGGGATTGCCGGCGCGCTGCCGCTGCGGGTCAGCGGCGAAGGCGCGCAACAGCGCATTGCCATCCGCACCCCGCGCGCGCAGCTGGCCGAAACCGCGCAGGCGGACGATCCCCGCCTGCAGGCGGCCCTGGAGGGCTGGCCACTGGGTCGGTTGCCGCCCGCACGCATGCAGGGCGGGCGTAGCTGGTGGGTGGTCCAGGTTGCCGATGAATCGGCCCTGCGCGCGCTGCGCCCGGACTGGGACGCGGTGGCCGCGCTGGCCGAATCCACCGACAGCATGGGCGTGTTCGCCTATGCATTCGCCGACGGCAACGAAGGCTTCGATCTGGCCGTGCGCGCGTTCGTCGGCAACGGGCGCCGCTTCGAGGATGCCGCCTCCGGCGCCGCCAACGCCGTGCTGGCGGCATGGCTGGACCTGCGCGGCGCTCTGCCGCGGGGCCGCGAGGCATTCGACGTCAGCCAGGGCCGGGAGGTCGGGCATGACGCACGCCTGACCCTGCGCGTGGACGAGGCCGGCGAGGTCTGGTCCGGCGGTCAGGTGCAGACGGTGATCGCCGGCACCCTTGATTGGTGATGGGTGGTTGCCCTGGGACGCCGGGCATGGCCCGGCGCTACCGACCTCAGCCCAGCTCGGCCTCCAGGCTGATGGGCACCGCGCTCAGTGCCTTGGACACCGGGCAGTTCTGCTTGGCATCGTCGGCGATGGCACGGAACTGCGTCGCATCGATCCCCGGCACCACGGCCTTCACTTTCAGCCGGATCTGCGAAAGCTGTGGGCCGCCTTCCATCGACAGATCCACCTTCGCCTCGGTATCCAGCGACGTCGGAGTGAAACCGGCCTCGCCGAGCTTGGCCGACAGCGCCATGGTGAAACAGCCGGCATGCGCGGCGGCGATCAACTCTTCCGGGTTGGTGCCCTTCTCCTCGCCGAAACGGCTGTTGAACCCATAGCGGGTCTTGTCCAGCAGGCCACTCTGCGGCGTGCTCAACTGTCCCTTGCCGGACTTCAGATCGCCTTCCCAGTGCGCGGTGGCGTGTCGCGAGATTCCCATTTGCTGCTCCTGTGTGGCGGTGATGAACGGTCACCCTCGCATGGCGCACGTTATGCCTGCGTCGCTCTGCCGCATTGCAGCGTGCCCGGCACGCGTGCTCCGGTTGCTTCGCGCCAGCTCCGCGCCATGCCGTTTTTCCCTTGTTTTCAGCGGTTTCGCACTTCCACCCGGCGAAAGGGCCGGCGCTTTCCTGCCCCTCCGGGTGCCCCTGCCCCCTACCGCCGGCCATGTACTGAATCGGCCTGGATATGAAAAAACATGCACTTTCCGCGCTCCGGGCTATTGGCGGCGCCCGAGAGTTGCCCTACATTGCGCTTGCCGACGGGGTTCGGCGCCGACCAAACAACCAACCGTTCACGGAACAGGAAACCATGGCAAAGACCGCTAAGAAGGCTGCCCCGAAGAAGGCAGTGAAGAAAGTCGCGACGAAGGCTGCCGCCAAGCCGGCCGCTCCGAAGCCGATCAAGGAAGTGCTGACCAAGTCCGGCCTGGTTGCACACATCGCTGAAGCCTCCGGCGTTGTCGCCAAGGACGTGCGCGCTGTGCTGGCCTCGCTGGAAGGCGCTGTCGCCTCTTCGGTGCACAAGAAGGGCGCTGGCTCCTTCACCCTGCCGGGCCTGCTGAAGATCACCACCGTCAATGTGCCGGCCAAGCCGAAGCGCAAGGGCATCAACCCGTTCACCAAGGAAGAGCAGTGGTTCGCCGCCAAGCCGGCCACCACCAAGCTGAAGGTTCGTCCGCTCAAGAAGCTGAAGGACGCCGCGCTGTAAGCGCGCGCCATTCGGCGGATGCATGACGGGACGGCCCAGGCCGTCCCGTTTTTTTTGGCGCCCCCGGCGGTTCCGCGCAGGCAGCGACCATCTTCCGGGCACGG
Source organism: Stenotrophomonas genospecies 5 (assembly GCF_054473825.1). Taxonomy (NCBI): domain Bacteria; kingdom Pseudomonadati; phylum Pseudomonadota; class Gammaproteobacteria; order Lysobacterales; family Lysobacteraceae; genus Stenotrophomonas; species Stenotrophomonas genospecies 5. The sequence continues at coordinate 198,142 of NZ_JBTMUW010000004.1, read as the reverse complement.
CGCCGGGCATCGCAACACAGCGTTGCCCCAGCAGCGCAAACGGCCTCCCAGGCCCGCCACCAAAGGCTGCGGCCACGCTTCCCCCGCACTTCGTCCAACCGGGTGGAACACTGCGTGCAGCGCCGGCCGTCGCCGCCGGCGGCGGCCTTGCCTATGGTGGGCACATTCCCCCACAGCAACGGCGAGCACCTCTCATGGCCAGCCCCTCCACCCGCTACCGGATCTCGGTGACTCCGATCGAAAAGGACGGGTTGCAGTGCACCGGGCGCTGCACCATCGAACTGGAACATCGCGCCAGTCGCGACCTGATGCGACTGCTCGAAGCGGCACCGCGCACCGCAGGGCTCAGTGGCGACGAGCGCGCCACGCTGGTGGTCGCCACCCAGTTGCTGCGCGACATCGTGCAGCGTCATGCCGACACCGACGGTCATGCACTGGCCGCACTCGCCGCCCAGGTCCTGCCGGCACTGGATGCGCTGGATCAGCTGCCCTCCTCCCGCTGAAGGCCCCGTAGTCGATACACTGCCGTCCTCCAGGTCGCCTCGGGGAGGAGGCACCATGCGCAGGACCCTGCTGTTGCTGATGCCGCTGGTCGTGCTGGGCTGTTCCCGGCCGCCCCCCGCAGTGGATATCACCGCCCCGGTCGCCACCAGACCGGATGATGCACACCGGCAACCGACGGCCGCGGACGATGAGGCTGCACCGCTGCGGCCACCCACCGTCCTCCCGTTGCTGGCCGCAGTGGCCGACGACGCGGAGCCGCCCGGGGACATGCTCAGCCGGTACATGACCGACCTGCTCAATCGCGACCACGCCGCGAGCGACGCTGCCTGGACCTTCCCCCCCGCCGATCCGCGGCGGGCGGATGACGCCGCGCTGCGCCAGCTGGACAACGTGCGCGCCCTGCGCCTGCGCAGCCAGACGCCGGTCGCCGTCGACGGCAAGCTTCCGCCGCAGCTGCTGGAAGTTCCGGTGCAGGTCCGCGCGGTGACCGCCGACGGCACCTTCCGCTTTGGTGGCTGGTATCGCGTGCAGCCCAACGCCGACGGCAGTGCCTGGCAGATCCAGTCGGCGCAGCTGCGGCCCTCTTTGGACTGAACCGCTGCAACGGCATGCACGCTCGATTCAGCCTGCAAAGCTACTCTGTAGCCACCCCGCCCTTTCCGGTCACCGCCATGCGCCTGCGTCCCCTGATGACCCGCCTCGCCGCCGCCACCGTCCTGATCGCCGCTGCGATCGGCGCGCAGGCCGCACCTTCGATTTCCGGCCGCGAACTCTCGGTTGGCGCCAGCGACGTGCAGCAGTACCTGGACGGCAGTTTCCCGCGTACACAGGATGCACTTGGCGGCCTGATCGCGCTGACGATGAGCCATCCGCAACTGAGCCTTCCCGCAGGCGAACGCCTGAACCTGGGCATGGACGTGGCGCTTGCGACCGCCGGCGGCAGTCCGGCCAAGCTCGGTACGGTCAAGCTCAGCAGCGGCCTGCGTTATGACGCCCAGACCCAGGGCTTCCACCTGCAGCAGCCGAGCGTGGACGATTTCACCCCGGCCAATCAGGGCGGCCGCCTCGATTCACGTACCCGTGGGCTGCTCAATGCCTGGCTGAGCGACTATGCGCAGCGTGAACCGATCTACAAGCTTGATCCGGCCGTGGCCGGCATGCTCGGTGCGCTGCAGGTGCAATCGGCACAGGTGAAGAACGGCAAGCTGGTCGTCACCTTCAACCAGAACCTCGGCAACCTGGTGCCTGCGGGCCTGCTCGGCAACTGAGCCGAGCGGCAACACGGTGCCCGGCGGCGTCCAGCGGCCGGGCACGCCACGATGTCAGCTTCGAATCGTCAGGCGGCCAGCGCGCGGACGACGGCCTCGCTGAAGGCGGGAATGTCGTCGGGCTTGCGGCTGGTGATCAGATTGCCGTCCACCACCACCTCGGCATCCTGCCAGCGCGCACCGGCGTTGAGCAGATCCTGCTGCAGTGACGGCCACGAGGTGACCTCGCGGCCGTTGGCCAGATCACTGTTGATCAACAGCCAGGGGCCGTGGCAGATCGCCGCGACCGGCTTGCCGGCCGCCGCCACGTCGCGGATGAAGTCCACGGCGGCCTGATCCGTGCGAAGCGTGTCCGGATTGATCACGCCACCGGGCAACACCAGCGCATCGAACCCTGCCGCGTCGGCTTCGCTCAGGGGGATGTCCACCGCCACCGCCTCGCCCCAGTCCTTCTCTTTCCAGCCTTTGATGGTGGCTTCCTTCGCCGGCGATATCACGCTGACCCGGGCGCCTTCCGCTTCAAGCAGGCGCTTGGGTTCAATCAGTTCGGACTGCTCGAAGCCGTGGGTGGCCAGGATGGCGATCTGTCTGCCTTTGAGGCGCTGGGCCATGAGTGCACTCCCGTTGGTGAGGATGAGCACCCAGCGTGCGGCAACGTGCATTGAAGCGGAGTGACCCGCGTGTCGATGGCAGGTGCATGTCCGCGATGCGGCCGGCGATCGGCCGGCCGTACCCGGTGCCGGTCAGCGCTTGGGCTGCAGCATGGTGCCGGTGCACTTGGGGGAACCGCAGCGGCACTCCCAGATCTTCTTCAGCTTGGCCGTATGGCGCTCGGCCAGGACGATGCCGTAGTTGTAGGTCAGCTCCTCACCGGCGGCGATATCGCGCAGCGCTTCGATGAACACCTTGTCACCACGGCTGTCGCCGTCCGCATCTTCCTCGATCACCGCCTCGCAGTTGGGGTCGCAGCTGTGGTTGATCCAGCGCGCATCGTTGCCCTTGTAATTGGCATCGATCACCCAGTCGTCGTTGAGGGTGAACAGGAAGGTGTGGCCGCTTTCGACGTCACCGCTGTCATCGGCATCGACGTCGCCATGGCTGCGCAGCAGGCCCTTGTACTGGATCACGCGCTCGCCCTGCTTGATCGGGGCCACGGCGAACACACCGTTGCCATGGATGGCGGACTTGCGGGCTTGGATCTTCTTCGGCATCGGCACGGGCTGTTTGCAGCGAAAGGAACCCGGATTCTCGCCCATTCCGGGCAATTGCGAAAATCGTCCCGATGCTCCAGCATGTCGCCCCGATCGTGACTGCGGGTGAACGGCCCCGGCCAGGGTCTCCCAGCGCCGGCTGAATGCCCGGGTTGGATGCCGGCGAAGAAAAGCGTACAATTTCAGTCCGCTTTAAGAACCGCTCGCATCCCCCATGTTGCGCGTCACCAAACTCACCGATTACGCCACCGTCGTGCTGACCGTGCTCGCCGCCCGTCCGGGCGAAGTGCTCAGCGCCACCGAGCTGGCCGAATTCACCGGCCTGGAGCCGCCCACCGTCAGCAAGGTCCTCAAGCCGCTGGCACAGGCCGGCCTGGTCGAGGGCCTGCGCGGCGTCCGCGGCGGCTATCGGCTGACCCGGCCCGCCGTGGAGGTCTCGCTGTTCGAAGTGGTGGAAGCAATGGAAGGGCCGCTGGCCCTGACCGAGTGCAGCCACGACCACCACCAGTGCGGCATGGCGCCCAAGTGCGGCGCGCGCAGCAGCTGGCGGCTGATCAACGACGTGGTCTCCGAGGCCCTGCGCGATGTCAGCCTGGCGCAGATCCTGCCCCCTCTTCCCCTTGTCGATGACGAACAGCGCCGCACCATCGCTGTCGACGTCGTCTCCTGATCCGTAGGCAGCCCCCATGGCCACCGAAACCATCGAAACCGTCGCCCACGACGACACCCCCAACCGCGAGATCCATGAGCAGCTCGGCCGCAAGTACTCGGCCGGCTTCGTCACGGACATCGAATCGGACTCGCTGCCCCCGGGCCTGGACGAGGACACCATCCGTGCGCTATCCGCCAAGAAGGACGAGCCGGAGTGGATGACGCAGTGGCGCCTGGACGCCTACCGCCACTTCCTGACGATGCCGATGCCGAACTGGGCCAAGCTGCAGATCGCCCCGATCGACCTGCAGGCGCTCAGCTATTACTCGGCACCGAAGGGCCCGAAGTACGCCTCGCTGGATGACGTGCCCAAGGAACTGCTCGATACCTACGACAAGCTGGGCGTGCCGCTGCACGAGCGCGCCAAGCTGGCCGGCGTGGCGGTGGACGCGGTGTTCGACTCGGTCTCGGTCGGTACCACGTTCCGCAAGGAGCTGGCCGAGAAGGGCATCATCTTCTGTTCGATGTCCGAAGCCATCAAGGAACATCCGGAACTGGTGCGCCAGTACCTGGGCACCGTGGTGCCGGTCGGTGACAACTACTTCGCCGCGCTCAACTCGGCGGTGTTCTCCGATGGCAGCTTCGTGTTCATTCCCAGGGGCGTGCGCTGCCCGATGGAGCTGAGCACCTACTTCCGCATCAACGCCGGCCACACCGGCCAGTTCGAGCGCACCCTGATCGTGTGCGAGGACAAGGCCTACGTGTCCTACCTGGAAGGCTGCACCGCGCCGATGCGCGACGAGAACCAGCTGCACGCCGCAGTGGTCGAGCTGGTGGCGCTGGAAGATGCGGAGATCAAGTACTCCACGGTGCAGAACTGGTATCCGGGCGACGAGAACGGCGTCGGTGGCATCTACAACTTCGTCACCAAGCGCGCCGAGTGCCGCGGCGCACGCAGCAAGGTCACCTGGACCCAGGTCGAGACCGGCTCGGCGATCACCTGGAAGTATCCGTCCTGCGTGCTGCTGGGCGATGACTCGGTCGGCGAATTCCACTCCGTCGCGCTGACCCACCATCGCCAGCAGGCCGACACCGGCACCAAGATGATCCACGTCGGCAAGCGCACCAAGAGCAAGATCGTCAGCAAGGGCATCAGCGCCGGTCGTGGCCAGAACACCTACCGCGGCCTGGTCAAGGTCGACCGCAATGCCGAGGGCGCACGCAACTACACCCAGTGCGATTCGCTGCTGATCGGCAAGCAGTGCGGCGCCCACACCTTCCCCTACATCGAGGTGAAGAACCCGGGCGCCACCGTCGAGCACGAGGCCACCACCTCCAAGATTTCCGATGACCAGCTGTTCTACTGCCGCGCCCGTGGCATCAGCCAGGAAGACGCGGTGTCGATGATCGTCGACGGCTTCTGCAAGCAGGTGTTCCGCGAACTGCCGATGGAATTCGCAGTGGAAGCCAAGAAGCTGCTGGAAGTCTCGCTGGAAGGTTCGGTGGGCTGAGCCCTGCCCTCGCAACGCATTCTTTTTATCGGCGGGCTGCGGCCCGCCTCACGGAAATTCCCACCATGCTGAAGATCGAAAACCTCCACGCCCGCATCGGCGACAAGGAAATCCTCAAGGGCCTTTCGCTGGACGTCCAGCCCGGCCAGGTGCACGCCATCATGGGCCCGAACGGCGCCGGCAAGTCCACCCTGGGCAACGTCCTGGCGGGCCGCGACGGCTATGAAGTGACCGAGGGCAGCGTCCGGTTCGACGGGGTCGATCTGCTCGACCAGGACCCGGAAGCGCGCGCCGCTGCCGGCCTGTTCCTGGCGTTCCAGTATCCGGTGGAAATCCCCGGCGTGAACAACACCTACTTCCTGCGCGCGGCACTGAACGCACAGCGCAAGGCACGCGGCGAGGACGAACTCGATTCCATGCAGTTCCTCAAGCTGGTACGGCAGAAGCTGGCCGTGCTGCACCTGAAGGACGAACTGCTGCACCGTGGCGTCAACGAAGGCTTCTCCGGTGGCGAGAAGAAGCGCAACGAGATCTTCCAGCTGGCCGTGCTGGAACCGAAGCTGGCGATCCTCGACGAAACCGATTCGGGCCTGGACATCGATGCGCTGAAGAGCGTGGCCGACGGCGTCAATGCGCTGCGCGCCGCCGACCGTTCGTTCCTGGTCATCACCCACTACCAGCGCCTGCTGGACTACATCAAGCCGGACGTGGTGCACGTGCTGGCCGACGGCCGCATCGTCAAGAGCGGTGGCCCGGAACTGGCGCTGGAACTGGAAGCGCACGGCTATGACTTCCTGAAGGACCGGGTCGTGCCCGAGGCGGCGGTCTGATGAGCGCCCTGCTTGATTCCATGGCCCAGGCCTTCTGCGGCAGCGATGCGCGCCGCGAAGTGCTGGATGCGGCCCTGCGTGATGGCCTGCCGGCCGCCCGCAACGAAGCCTGGAAGTACACCTCGCTGCGCCAGCTGGAGCGCCGTGCCTTCGCCGCCGCGCCGCTGTCGCCGCCGGTGCTGGATGTGGCCGTGCTGGAAGACATCCCCGCGCCGCGCCTGGTGTTCGTCAACGGCCGCCTCAGCGACGCACTGAGCGACACCCACGGCCTGCCGGCCGGCGTGCAGCTGGAACCGCTGTCCTCGGCGCTGGCCGCCGGTGAGGATGCCGCGCGTTTCCTCGGCCGCCGCTACGAGCGCAGCGACGAAGTGTTCGCCCGCCTGAATGCCGCCCTGGCCGATGAAGGCGCGGTGCTGCGCGTGGACGACGGCGTGCAGGTCGAGGCACCGCTGCAGCTGGTGTTCGCCAGCGTCGCCGGTGACACCGATCTGGCCTGGCACCACCGCCACCTGATCGAACTGCGTGCCGGCGCCAGCCTGGGCGTGGTCGAACACCGCTTCAGCGTCGGTGACTCCGCCCACCTGGACAACACCGTGCTGCACGTCCACGTTGCGCGCGATGCCGTGCTCAAGCATGCGCGCGTACAGGCCGGCAGTGCACGCCAGACCAGCATCCTGCGCACCGACGCGGTGCTGGCCCGTGACGCGCAGTATCACCGCGTGGACCTGGAACTGGGCGCCGCGCTCAGCCGCCACGAACTGAACGTACGGCTGGAAGGCGACAACGCGCAGCTGACAGCCAATGGCGTGCTGCTCGGCAATGGCCGCCGCCACGTCGATACCCGCCTGGGCATCGACCACATCGCCCGCGATACCCGTAGCGAGCTGCTGTGGCGCGGCGTGGCCGCCAACCGCAGCCGCGTGGTGTTCCATGGTGGCATCCAGATCCGCGAAGGCGCCGACGGCACCGACGCGAACCTGTCCAACAAGAACCTGCTGCTGTCGGCCGACGCCGAGATCGACACCCAGCCGGTGCTGGTGATCGATGCCGACGAAGTGAAAGCCGCACACGGTGCGACCGTCGGCCAGCTCGATGCGAACGCGCTGTTCTACCTGCGCTCGCGTGGCCTGCCGCAGGCACAGGCGCAGGCACTGCTGAGTGCCGCGTTCTGCCATGAGCCGCTGAAGGTACTGCCGGACGCGCTGCGCGAGCAGCTGGCACGCCGCCTGGACAAGGCCCTGGCCGAGGCGGGTGTGGCATGAATCTCTCCACCCCGCGCCCGATCGAAGAACGCGCCAGCGCCCCTGACTGGGATCGCGTGCGTCTCGACTTCCCGCTGCTGATGCGTGAAGTGCATGGCAAGCCGCTGGTCTATTTCGACAACGCCAACACCGGCCAGAAACCGGTGCAGGTGATCGGCGCGGCGGATGAGTTCTATCGCCGCTACAACGCCAACGTCAGCCGCGCGGTGCATGCCCTGGGCAGTGAAGCCACCGATGCCTACGAAGGTGCGCGCAACAAACTGGCGCGCTTCCTCAACGTGCGCCCCAGCGATCTGGTGCTGTGCAGCGGCACCACCTTCGCCATCAACCTGGTGGCGTACTCGTGGGCGCTGCCGCGATTGAAGTCCGGTGATGTGATCCTGGTCTCGCGCATGGAGCACCACGCCAACATCGTGCCGTGGCAGCTGGTCGCGCAGCGTACCGGCGCCACCCTCCGCGTGGCCGAGATCACCCCGGATGGCGCGCTCGACCTGGATGCGCTGCGTGCGGCCATGACCCCCGAGGTCAAGCTGCTGGCGGTCACCCACGTATCCAATGTGCTCGGCACGGTCAACCCGGTGCGCGAGATCTGCCGTGAGGCGCGCAAGCGCGGCATCATCACCGTGGTGGACGGTTCGCAGGCCGCGCCACACCGCAAGGTCGACGTCGCCGCGATCGGCTGCGACTTCTATGCCATCACCGGCCACAAGATGTGCGGACCGACCGGCACCGGCGCCCTGTGGGCACGCCGCGAGCATCTGGACGCGATGCCGCCGTTCCTCGGCGGTGGCGAGATGATCAAGGAAGTCAGCTTCGACGGCACCGTGTTCAACGATGCCCCGCACAAGTTCGAGGCCGGCACCCCGAACATCGCCGGCTTCATCGGCCTGGGCGTGGCCGCCGACTACCTGCAGGACATCGGCCAGGAGCACGTGGAGGCGCGGGAAGCCGAGCTGCTCGCCCACTTCACCGAAGAGCTGCGCCGCGTCGAGGGCCTGCGCATCATCGGTGAAGCGCCGGAGAAGGCGGCCGTGGTCTCGTTCCTGATCGACGGCGCGCATGCACACGATCTGGCCACCCTGCTCGACCTGGAAGGCGTGGCCGTGCGTTCCGGCCAGCACTGCGCACATCCGTTGCTGCAGTACTTCGGTGTCGCAGCCACCTGCCGTGCCTCGCTGGCGTTCTACAACACGCACGAAGAGATCGAGCGGTTCATGACCGCGCTGACCAAGGTACGTAAGTTGCTCGGCTGAGGATTCACCATAGCCGGGGAAATACGGGAACGCCGCAGGGGACTGCGGCGTTTTTTATTGCTCGTGGGAAGCAAGCCAGTAGAGATGAAACCGGGAAATGCCGAGTGATGCCAGGAACGGGCAATCTCATCGTAATGCCGAACCATTCCACCATCAGCGGCCTTGAGACCTCGCCTTTCACATGCCAACGAGCATGGATACCCCGGAAGCAATCAAGAAGACGTACATCATCACGACGCCCCTCAACACCCACCGCTCACCCTGATGGAGCGCCTGTCCTTTGGAAGTGAGGGCGAGCACTGCGATACCACGCAAGCACCCAAGCCACCAGTCAACCTTGATGATTCCGGCTGCAGCAAGTACTTCTGGCCGTTCGCGCTCGATCCTCAGCAACATCCTGTGAGCCGCAAATGCGTTTATCCACATGGCACCTAGAATGATGGAAGCCCAAACGGGGTAACTCTCAACAAGGCTTTTCATCGCCCCTCACGTTGGCACTGCACTATAAAAATTCTCCAGACACACTCCACCGCTCACATCAATCCGCAACTTCCGCTATACGGCAAACCCCTCCACCCACATCCGCCTCAACCTTGACATAGAGATTGTTCGTAAAATACACATCTCCATAGCAAACCACACGGGCATTATTCACGTAGTACGTTACAACAAGCGAGGAATCAGCAGCGATCTCCGGTTTTGCAGCCCTGCTTTCACCGACAGGAATTGCTCCCAGGTCAACCACACCACCGCCGACCTCCAAGCTGATGTCATGAATCACGTCCCTTTCAACATTCTTTACAACAATCACAGGATCCGACAACCAATCACAACCTTGCAGCCCCAGTGAAATGACCACAGCAGTCAGGCATGAGCGGATTCGACCACCCCATGCGGCTGAGTGCCCAGCATCCAATTTGCATTTCGCCATTTCTTGCAGCCTCCGAACATGGAGACGAATCTGCACTTTCTCAAATAATGTACCGCCCCGCCCAGCGCTCCAAAGCCATCAGCCACGCGACGGTGCTCGATGATTCAGCCGCCACGCTTATATCCTGCTCAAGCGGGAAGCTGACACAATCGCGAGCGCTGATCAGCTCAGGCGGGGTAGAACGCCTGGGGCACTTCACCAGAGAGCTGCGCCGCCTCGCGGGCCCGCGCATTATCGGCGAAGCGCAGGGTAGGCCGCAGTGGCCTCGTTCTTGATCGGCGGCGAGCACGTTCATGAACAACTGGCGCCCCTGCACGATCGGACAGAATGAAAGTGCGCTCGGACCCGCACTACGCGCGACCGCTGCTGCAGTACTTCGGCGTCGCGGCCACCTCCCGCGCCTCGCTGGCGCTCTACAACACGCACGCCGAGACGGAGCGGTTCATGGCGGCATTGGCGAAGGTACGGAAGTTGCTGCGGTTAGCTTTCAGCAGCGCCCGAGGAAGACGAGAGCGCCGCGCGAGTCCGCGACACTTCTGCTTCTAACGACTACGCAGATCCATCCGCTGGATGACGGGCGTAAAAGTCGGCTTGCGGAGGAAAAAAACACAAGCACCAACCAATGCAATTCTGCCTAGAACGCCCACTAGGCGAGAACTTCCATGATGCATCATATGAGCAACGACAGATTTCGCCGACAAGGCCGCCAAGCGCTTGGCACCAACCCACTCGACTCATTCGCTATAAACCCAAATGAACGCCTTCCATTACACCCATCCGATCTACATCCACCGGAGCACTTGGGGATCTGGGAGCACCATCGCGATTCCATCGAAACGTGCCGGTCATCCGCAAGAATTTCTCCTCCCCACCCTCAACCGAAGGAATTTCTCGAAAGGCATCCGGACTGGATTCTGGATAGGCCACCAATGAGCTGAATGAGTCCCTTGCGTCCAGTTCATCACGCGAGGGAAAGATCAAGATCGCACCATTGACCTGATCTATCCATGCATAGAAAGAAACCACTCGCCCATCAAATTTCTCTGGCTGAGACAACAGCGCATACATCGTGGTCATGCATGTCTCAGCTCCCAACTCATTGCCACGAAATTTACAGGCGGCTGGAGCTTCCGCGGAACCTACTTCCTGCGAAGAACAAGCGCTAAGCATGAAAATCAGCGCAACAACTGCAAACCACCCGCGTCCGGAATCCATCGTTTCACCTTATAGTAATCTTCGGCCGAATGTGCGCGCCAGGGCTCGTTCCAGCATTGACCGCGCCATTCATACCCCTGAAGTCGAATCCCATGAGGGAACCGCCAGGAGTGGCCACATAGCTGTCAGCACCTGCAGATCTTGCTCTCTCCACATCACCATGGAGATAGACCGCCTGCTTGCCCGTGCGCTCGTTGCGCTAGAAACACAGTACGCCGCCGTTGTCGTAGCCGAACGAGAAGGCTTACCTCTGCGGACCGATAGGTTGCCTTGGTCGTCATAGCGCTAGTCCGGTCGCGAGTGCGCCCGCTGTGGTTTCGATCACATTGATCAGGCGATTGGTCGCTGAGGCTCAGTATCCAGTGCCCCTGAGCCAGCTGCAGGAGCACTTTTACCCTCTGAATGCGTCCATTTCTCAGCTTATCAAGATGAAAGTTATAACAAAGGCAGTGAACGAGACACCCAATGAGACTCTTATCGCAACGAGCTCTTTCCTAAGTTCCTGCAACTTTTCCAGTGGAGCCTTCCGTTCAAGACCCAGCGCCACAGCCAGATAGGTCATCTGTCCACGGAGTCCAAATGATTCCGGAGAGTCCAGGTCTTTCCACAATTTTGGATAAAGCGCTCGGAAACGAAATGTAAATCGATAGAAGACCACCAAGTAGATAATTCCGAATATGACTGCAACTGACAACATTACGTTTGAAATCACGGCAATTTTCCCGGCGTTAGCCGACCGGGCCAGACTGGCGCGGGCGGAGCGTGGCACGAGACCGCATGGGATCCTCCTTGGATCGTCCGTTCCTTGAATGCGTGCACGTACGCGACAGTCGCAACGCTGGCCGTGCCACGCTTTATTTATGAACATGGAATGAAGGCGGCGTCAAGGCTCCGTTCACGACAGTGCTTCCATCGGCGGTCGAATCCCCGGCGCGCATCGCCAATGCAGAAGGGCGTGCGGCCTGACCCACGCCCCACCTAGAATGGCGCCATGAGCACCCTGACCTTCCGCGCCGCCACGTCGGCCGATATCCCTGCCCTGATCTCGCTGGTGACCTCCGCCTACCGGGGTGACGCCAGCCGGGTCGGCTGGACCACCGAAGCCGACCTGCTGGACGGCGCCCGCATCGATGCCGAAGGCATCCAGACCGACCTCGACCGTCCCCGCTCGACCATCCTGCTGGCGGAGCGCGAGGGCCGCCTCGTGGCCTGCGCCCACGTCGCCGACGTCGACGGCAAAGGCTACTTCGGCATGTTCTCGGTCGATCCGGCCCAGCAGGGGGGCGGCGTCGGCAAGCAGCTGATGGATGCGGCCGAAGCCCACGCCGCGCGCGAATGGGGCGTGCCGGTGATGCAGATGACCGTGATCGACGTGCGCGACGAACTGATCGCCTTCTACGAGCGCCGTGGCTACCGCCGCACCGGCATCAAGAAGCCGTTCCCCTACGGCGACGAGCGCTTCGGCATTCCCAAGCGCGACGATCTGCGCTTCGAGATCCTGGAAAAGCCGCTGGCGGGAGCCACCGCATGAGCGACGCGTGGACCTTCGTCTGCGCCGGCAGCGACCTGCTGCCGGGTGAAATGAAGAGCGTGTTCGACGAGGTTACCGGTACGCCGATCGTGGTGTTCAACCTCGACGGCGAGCTGTATGCCCTGGAAGACCAGTGCACGCACGAGGAATTCGAGTTGTCCTCCGGGGAGTTCAACACCACCGAAGGCAGCGTCGAGTGCGTGCTGCACGGTGCCCGCTTCGACGTGCGTGATGGCCGTGCCCTGTGTGCCCCCGCGTACAGCCCGGTCCCCAAGTTCCCGGTCAAGCGCGAGCACGACGCCATCTGGACCCGCGACGACCGGGACTGACCGGCCCATCCGCCCCGCCCGGGAAGGCCCTGCAGGCGCCCACAGGGCCGCGAGTGGCCAGGTACAGACCTCCCGCAACACCGAAGATGCGAATCATTATCGTTGCTGTTACTCTACGTAACATCTTCGTAATGCCCATCGCCGCGCCATGGCCTCGCCCGCGCCCATCGCTACGCTCTGCCAGCTTGCCCGCACGGGCGGGCCGCTGTTGGCTGCGCTGCTGCTGGCACTGCTGCTGGGATGGTCGGCGCTGCATGAAGGGTCGCGCAGCTCGCTGGTCACCACGCCGGCGCTGCAGGCGCAGGACAGCCTGCCCGCAGCGCCTTTCGGCACGCCGCCCCGCGAGCAGGCCATGCCACGGGTGGAAGCCGAGCCCGATGACGGCCGCAGCATCAAGTCCCCCCTGCTGCGGCAGTTGTGTGGCCCGCTTCCAGTGCCGCCACTGGTGCCGGCAACCGCGCCGTCACCCTACCCGGCCCCTGCGCTGCCGTCGCGCTACCAGCATCCCCCCGGCCAGGCGCCTCCGTCCCTGCTGAGCTGACGCTCTCCCCGGCCGCGCCCGGGCGTCCGGCGCTTGCCGGACCTCCACCTCCGATCCCGCTTCGAGTCCGCTTCCGATCCTGCCTGCCGCGCCGTCATCCGGCACCGGCGGATCGTTCCTGTCCCGCTACCCACCCAGACCCATGAACCCGATCAAGAGCCGCAAGCACGCCTCCCCACTCCGCAACCTGCCGTTGGCGACCGCCAGCCTGGCCGCCGGCCTCGGCCTGGCCACGCTGCCGGCGCTGGCCCACGCCGATGCGACTGACAATGCCCGCGCGCTGGACAAGATCGACGTGCACGCCACACATGGCTACAAGGCCGACAAGGTCGCCTCGCCGAAGTTCACCCAGCGGCTGCAGGACACCCCGCAGACCATCCAGGTCATCACCAGCGACCTGTTCAACCAGCAGGGCGCCACCACCCTGACCGAAGCGCTGCGCAACAGCCCGGGCGTGGGCACCTTCTATGCCGGCGAGAACGGCAACACCACCACCGGCGATGCGCTGTTCATGCGCGGCTTCGACACCTCCAACAGCCTGTTCGTCGATGGCGTGCGTGACCTCGGCTCGATCTCGCGCGACGTGTTCAACATCGAACAGGTGGAAGTGACCAAGGGGCCAGCAGGGACCGACAATGGTCGCTCGGCGCCGACTGGCGCCATCAACCTGGTGAGCAAGCAGGCCACCCTGCAGGACGCCACGTCGGCCAGCGTTTCGCTGGGCAGTGACCAGCAGCGCCGGACGACCGGTGACTGGAACCAGTCGCTGGGCGCGACCAGCGCGCTGCGCGCCAACGCGATGTGGCAGGACAGCGACCAGCCCGGCCGCGATCACGTGCAGAACAAGCGCTGGGGCCTGGCCCCGTCGCTGGCGTTCGGCCTGGGCACGGCCACCCGCTACTACCTCAACCTGCTGTACGTGAAGCAGGACAACGTGCCCGACGGCGGCGTGCCGACCCTGGGGCTGCCGGGCTGGACGCCGCAGCCGACACTCGAAGCCCTGGCCGGGCATCCGGTGGATCCGGAGAACTTCTACGGTACCCGCGCCGACCACGACGACGTGACCGCGAAGATGGCCACGTTCCGCTTCGAACATGATTTCAACGACAGCGTGCGCCTGACCAATACCGCGCGTTGGGGCCGCACCGAGCAGGACTACCTGCTCACCGCCTTCATGGGTACCGGCGCGCTCGGCGCCAATGGTCGTCCGACCGGCAACATCGGCTACACCAACCCCGCCGACCGTTCGACCTACACGATCGCGCGCAGCCTGCCGACCTTCAAGGACCAGCGCAACACCATCCTGACCGACCAGTTGAACCTGCGGGCCGACTTCAGCACCGGCGCCATCGGCCATGCCCTGAGCGCAGGCCTGGAGTTCACCCGCGAAGAACTGGACAGCTACGGCCAGGCGGCCACCGGCGGCACCAGCTGGCCTGCCGCGAACCTGTACGACCCGGACTGGAACGTGACCGGGCTGACCTGGGCGCATAACGGCGCCGATGCCCACGGCAAGACCACCACGTCCTCGGCGTATCTGTTCGACACGCTGGCATTCGGCGACAGCTTCCTGCTGACTGCCGGGGTGCGTGCCGACCACTACAAGACCGAGTACGCCAGCGCCTCGGTCTGCGGCGGCCGGAGTGGTCCCGCCTGCGGCAGCAATCCGGCCGGCACCGTGCTGCGCAACCCCACGCTGGAGGCCTCCGACACTCTGTTGAACTGGAAGCTGGGCGCGCTGTACAAGGTGGGCGACACGGTCAGCGTGTATGCCAACTACGCGATCTCGCAGCAGCCCCCGGGCGGTGCCAACTTCCAGCTGAGCAGCTCGGCCAGCAGCGCCGACAACCCCAAGCTGGACCCGCAGAAGGCCAAGACCTTCGAGGTCGGCAGCAAGTGGGCACTCCTGGAGGATGCACTGGCCGTCAACCTGGCGTTGTTCCAGACCGACGTCGACAACGAGATCAATACCACCGTGCTCGACGAGGCCGGCAACCCGACCCAGACCGGCAGCAAGCGCGTGAAGGGCGTGGAGCTGTCCGCCGTGGGCCGCCTGACCGACAACTGGTCGGTGTCTGCCGGTTTCAGCCACCTCGACACCGAAGTGAAGGAAGGCGCCAAGGTCGCCGCCGACGGCACCACCAACCTGACGTACACGCCGGACGATACGTTCACCGGCTGGACCAGCTACACGCTGGCCCACGGCATCACCGTCGGGGGTGGCGTGCGCTACGCCGCCGGCATGCATCGTGGCACCGACGGTGCTGTCGGCACGCCGTCATTCACCAAGTCCTACGTGGTGTACGACGCCGTGGTGTCGTGGGCGGTCAACGAGAACATCTCGCTTCGCTTGAACGGCTACAACCTGTTCGACAAGGCCTACGTGGCCAGCATCAACAAGAGCGGCTACCGTTACACCCCGGGTGCCCCGCGCACCTTCCTGCTCAGCGCGGACATCCGCTTCTGATGTCCTGGCGCGGGGGAGCCCGGCTCCCCCGCGCAACGACGAGGCAACACCATGCTGCTGCACATTCCCAACGTGCTCACCGCTGATGAAGTGGCACAGGTCCGCAAGCAACTGGACACCGCGGACTGGACCGATGGCCGCGAGACCGTGGGTGCCCAGGGTGCGCAGGTGAAGCACAACGAACAGCTGCCGGACGCGTCACCGGTGAAAGCCGAGCTGGGTGCCGGCGTGCTCGCCGCACTGCGGCGCAGCCCGCTGTTCTTCGCTGCGGCACTGCCGTTGAAGATCCTGCCCCCACGCTTCAACCGCTACCGCGGCGGCGGCACCTACGGCTTCCACGTCGATGGCGCAGTGATGAACCTGGGCAACGGCGAGCAGCTGCGCTCGGACATCTCCTGCACCCTGTTCCTGTCGGCGCCGGACGAGTACGACGGCGGCGAGCTGATCATCAGCGACACCTACGGCGAGCACGAGGTGAAGCTGCCGGCCGGCGACCTGATCGTCTATCCCTCCAGCAGCCTGCACCAGGTCAATCCTGTTATCCGGGGCGCGCGCGTGGCGTCGTTCTTCTGGGTGCAGAGCATGATCCGCGACGATGTACAGCGTCGCCTGCTGTGGGAAATGGACACGTCCATCGAGCGCCTGCGACAGACCGGAGGCGACGCTGATGCGGTGCTGCAGCTGACCGGCGTGTATCACAACCTGCTGCGACGCTGGAGCGAGGTCTGAGCCACTCCAGGCCGCGCCCCTACATCTTAGCAATCATTCTCATTTGCATCCGCTAACAGCTCTCATTACAATCACGCCCCGTTGATGCTGGCCGTTGCCGGCAAACCATCTGGGGACCCCCGCTTGCTGCGCCCGCTCCGCCCTCGCCCACTCATCCATCGCAAGATGGGCACCGCCATGCGCGGCCAGCGTCCCGCGCTGGCCAGCCTGCTGGCATGGGTGGCGATGCTGGCGTTGCTGCTGGGCACCCTGCCGCTGCTGCCGCACCCGGCCACAGCGATGACCTTGCAGATGCCGCTGGAAGAACGTGGCGGCGAAGGCCCGTTGCAGGAAGAAGCCCCGGCCAAGCTGCGTCGCTGTGCCTCCGCCCCGGTAAAAGCGGCCGAGAAGGCGCCGCCGCTGCTGCTGGCCAGCCAGTGGCTGCGTACCGAACGTGAACTCGTACCCGCCACGCCGGCCATGCCCGGTGTGCGCCCGGACTGGCCGCTGGCCGCTCCGGACACGCCCTGGGCCGACGCGCCCGGGCGTCGCCAGCAACGCGGTCAGGCGCCGCCGCTCGCCTGATCCACGGCCCGACGTGACCGCCTGCGCGGTCGCGTCCACACGCCGCTGACTGCTTCTTCCCTGCCGCCCCTGACCGGGCTTTCCCTGCCTGCCGTGCGCGCTCCGCACCCGGCATCGCGCTGCCTTACATCCTTCGAGGTATCTGCCATGGCCCAGCGCCATCGTGTCCGTTCGTCCCTGTCCCGCCCCCTGCTGACCAGCGCCGTGCTGGCGGCGATGGCGGCCCCTGCTTCCGCCCATGCAGAGATCGCCGGAGCGCCGCAGACCCTGGACAAGGTGGTCGTCACCGCCTCCGGCTTCGAACAGAAGATCACCGATGCCCCGGCCAGCATCAGCGTGGTCAGCCGCGAGGAACTGAGCAAGCGCCCCTACACCAGCCTGGTCGATGCGCTGCGCGATGTGGAAGGCATCGACGTCGGCCTGGAAGCCACCGACAAGAATGGCCGCGCCACCGTCTCCATGCGTGGCCTGCCCTCGGAATACACCCTGGTACTGATCGACGGCCGCCGCCAGAGCAACGTCGGCCAGCTGTATCCCAACAACTTCGGTGGCGGACAGTTCTCCTACCTGCCGCCGCTGGATGCGATCGAGCGCATCGAAGTGGTGCGCGGCCCGATGTCCACGCTGTACGGCTCGGATGCGATGGGTGGTGTCATCAACATCATCACCCGCCGCAACCAGGACAGCTGGCACGGCGCGCTGACCCAGGGCTTCACCGTGCAGCAGGACGACCAGTTCGGCGATGCCCGCAGCACCGACGTGTACCTGAGTGGTCCGCTGCTGAAGGACCGCCTGGGCCTGTCCGTGCGCGGCAGCTACTACGATGCGAAGGCGTCCAATCCGGAATGGGATGCGCTGCCGTTGCCCGATGGCACCCTGTGGGAACGCAGCATCGGCTTCGGAGGTGGCGGCAAGTCGGTGGCCAACACCAACTGGAACACGGGCGTGCGCCTGAACGTCCACGTCAATGACGACCACGAACTGTGGCTGGACTACGACGTGTCGCGGCAGAAGTACGACAACAGCGAGGGCCAGACCGGCACGCTCGACAGCCTGGCCAGCCTGTGGCGCGTCGGCAATGCGGTCATCCCCGATCCGGATGGCGGCGGCACCATCACCCGCCGCGTGGTGCAGCCGCGCGTGGGCTACACCGCCTACCAGCGCTATGAGCGTGACCAGGTCTCGCTGACCCATCAGGGCCGCTACAGCTTCGGCACCTGGCAGACCTCGCTGACCCACAGCAAGAGCAGCAACCTCGGCCGTTCGCTGCCACTGACCCTGGACGAGCGCGCCAACCTGCAGACGCTGTGGAATGACGTCTGCCGCCGCACCGGCGCCGCCAACAACTGTGCGGCCGGTCGTGGCAATGCGCTGTCTGCCCTCGACCCGAGCGAGATGGCGCGCCTGCAGGCGTTCCTGCCACGTCCGCTGCGCACGATGGAGCTTGAGGGTTACGTGCTCGACACGATGCTCGACCTCGATTTCGGCGCGCACAAACTGACCGTTGGCGGACAGTACAACGACACCGACATGGTCGACGGCGTGTTCGGCATGGATGGCGCCGGCTACCGCAGCAACACCCGGCAGAAGCACCGCATGTGGGCCCTGTTCGCGGAGGACAACTGGGCACTGACCGATACCCTCACGGCGACCTTCGGCCTGCGCTACGACGACCACAACGTGTTCGGCAGCCATGTCAGCCCGCGCGGCTACCTGGTGTGGAATGCGAGCGATGCATGGACCTTCAAGGGCGGTGTCAGCACCGGCTACAAGACACCGCGCCCGGACCAGCTGTTCCCGGGCATCACCGGCTTCGGTGGGCAGGGCGTGCTGCCGCTGGTCGGTTCGCCGAACCTCAAGCCGGAAACCAGCACCAACTACGAGCTGGCTGCCTACTACGAAGGCCAGCGCTGGGGCTTCAACGTCACCGGCTTCTTCAACCGGTTCGACGACAAGATCGCCAGCGGCGGCACCTTCCCGAACTGCGAAGTGGCTCCGGCCGGCAGCGGCTACTGCGTGGACATCGGGCCGGGCTGGGCCTCGCTGGGCTACAGCACCTTCACCCAGAGCGTGAACATCGACAAGGCCGAAACCCGTGGCGCCGAACTGGCCGCGCACGTCGATCTGCTGGAAACCCTGCAGCTGCGGGGCAACTACACCTGGACCCGCAGCGAACAGACCAGTGGCCCGCAGAAGGGACTGCCGATCAGTGGCACCATGCCGGCCCGGCATATGGCCAACGCCAGCCTCAACTGGCAGGTCAGCGACGCGGTCAGTCTGTCGCTGATCGGCGAAGGCCGCTACGACCGCTACCGCGACACGATCCTCGATGCGGCCGGCAACAGCCACGACCGCGTCTACGAGGACTACACGATCTTCCACCTCGGCGGCAGCTGGAAGGCCAACGCATGGCTGACCGTCAACGCACGCGTCAACAACCTGCTCGACAAGGACTTCGTCTCGCAGTCGTGCCTGCTGATCAGCCAGAGCGAGTTCAGCTGCGTGGACGATTACGCAACCAAGGACCAGCGCCGCAGCTACTGGATCTCGCTGAACGCGAAGTTCTGACGCGACCCTGACCGGTGCCGGCCATGGCCGGCGCCGGGATACAGAACGATACGCAATTGCGAGCTATTCTCATCAATGATGTAATGCGCAGTCCGCATCCGCCCTGAATCCCCGTCGTGAGCCGTTCCGTTCCCTCCAACGTGCAGCAGCAACAGAGCCGCGGCTTCTGGCTGCGGACGCTGCACCAGTGGCACTGGATCAGCTCGGCGGTGTGCCTGATCGGCATGCTGCTGTTCGCGGTGACCGGGTTGACCCTCAACCATGCAGCGAAGATCGAGGCCACGCCCGAGGTGCAGAACCAGCAGCTGCAACTGTCGGCCGATCTGCTCGGCCAGCTCGGCACGCGCGAGGACGGCCACGCGCCGATCCCCCGCCCGGCCCGGCAATGGCTGGATACGCAGCTGGGCATCGCCATCGGCGGTCGCCCGGCCGAGTGGTCGGCCGAGGAGATCTACGTGTCGTTGCCGCGACCCGGCGGCGACGCCTGGCTCAGCATCGATCGCGAAACCGGCGCGGTGGAATACGAATCAACCTCCCGCGGCGTGGTGTCCTACCTCAACGACCTGCACAAGGGCCGCAACGCGGGCCCGGCGTGGGGCTGGTTCCTGGACCTGTTCGCCGTGGCCTGCCTGGTGTTCTGCATCACCGGCCTGTTCCTGCTGCACCTGCATGCACGGCAGCGGCGCATGACCTGGCCGCTGGTCGGCCTCGGCCTGATGATCCCGCTGTTGATCGCCCTGCTGCTGATCCACTGAACCATCGAATCCCCTTCATCGGAGCCGCCCCATGCGCGTCACCCTGACCATCGCCCTCAGCGGCCTGCTGGCCACCTCGCCGGCCTATGCCGCCACGCTCGACATCAACGTCGAGGTGCCCAAGCTCAATGTCGCCGAGTATCACCGTCCCTACGTAGCGGTGTGGCTGGAAGGTGCCGACCAGAAGGTGGCCGCCAACCTGTCGGTCTGGTACCAGCAGACCAGCAACAGCGAAGGCCATGGCACCAAGTGGCTGCCCGACCTGCGCCAGTGGTGGCGCAAGAGCGGCCGCACCCTGCAGGTGCCGGTGGACGGCGTGACCGGCCCGACCCGCCCGGCCGGCAAGCACGCGCTGTCGTTCAACGACAAGCAGCCGGCGCTGAAGCAGCTGGCCCCGGGCAACTACACCCTGGTGGTGGAAGCGGTGCGCGAAGTCGGTGGCCGCGAACTGCTGAAGATCCCCTTCACCTGGCCGGCCACCGCCGCACAGAACGGCAAGGCGCAGGGCGCCACCGAACTGGGCCAGGTCACCCTCGCCATCAAACCGTAACCGCCTGAGCCGGGGGCAGAGCCCTTTCCGTTGGAAAGGGGTCCGACCCCGGGGTCGGATCCCCTCCACAGGAAGGGCTCTGACCCCACCCATCCAACGTCCCTGGAGTCTTCCGCATGAAGCGCACGCTCGTCCTCGCCGCCGCTCTGGCCGCTGCCCTTCCCTTTTCCGCACTCGCCCACAAGGCCTGGCTGCTGCCTTCGCAGACCGTGATCGCCGGCAATGCGCCGTGGATCACTGTTGATGGTGCGGTCTCCAACGACCTGTTCTACTTCAACCACGTGCCGCTGCGCCTGGAATCGCTGGTGATCACCGCGCCGGACGGCAGCACCGTGCAGCCGCAGAACGCCTCGACCGGCAAGTACCGCAGCGTGTTCGATCTGGAGCTGAAGCAGCAGGGCACTTACCGCATCGCTTCGGTCAATGACGGCCTGTTCGCCACCTACGAACAGAACGGCGAGCGCAAGCGCTGGCGCGGTACCGCCGCCACCTTCGGCGAACTGCCCAAGGACGCGAAGAAGCTGGAAGTGAGCCAGTCGGTCGGCCGCGTGGAGACGTTCGTGACCAATGGCGCGCCGAACGATACCGCACTGAAGCCGACCAACCGCGGCATCGAGCTGGTTGCGGTCGGTCACCCGAACGACCTGTTCGCCGGCGAGGAAGCCACCGTCCGCGTGCTGGTCGATGGCAAGCCGACGGCCGGGCTGGCCTTCGAGATCGTGCGCGGCGCCACCCGCTACCGCAACGCGCAGGACGAACTGAAGGTGACCAGCGACGCCAAGGGCGAAATCAAGGTGACCTGGCCGGAAGCCGGCATGTACTGGCTGGAAACCGGCACTGAAGACAACAAGACCTCGGTGAAGCAGGCCGCCAAGCGTCGCCTGAGCTACGTGGCCACGCTGGAAGTGCTGCCGCAGTAATGGGGGACCGCGATGCCGGGCACGCCCCGGCATCGCAGCCGCCACGCCCCGTCATGACCGATTCCCTGCTCGACATCGCCCGCCTCGGCGGCACCACCATGGGCACCACCTGGAGCGTGTCGCTGGTCGCGCCGCGCCAGCGCGACCTGCACCCGCTGCACGCCGGCATCCAGGCGCGCCTGGATGATGTGGTCGCGCAGATGAGTACGTGGGACGCCGGCTCGGACCTCAGCCGCTACAACAGCGCCGATGCAGGCCAGTGGTGCACCCTGCCTGCCGAAACCCGTCACGTCCTGTCCTGCGCGCAGTCCATCGCTGCCGCCAGCGACGGTGCGTTCGATCCCACCATCGGCCCGCTGGTGGCACTGTGGGGTTTCGGTGCACATGCCGGCGAAAGGCGCCAGCCCGATGCCGCCGCCGTGCAGGCCACGCGCGAGCGCTGCGGTTGGCAGCGGTTGCAATGGCGCGGCGATGCGCTGCTGCAACCCGGCGGACTGGAACTGGATCTCTCTGCGATCGCCAAGGGGTTCGGCGTCGATCACGTGGCCGCGTGGCTGCGCGATCAGGGCATCGCTGCTGCACTGATCGAGGTCGGTGGCGAACTGGCCGGCTACGGCCGCAAGCCCGATGGCCAACGGTGGCGCGTGCTGGTGGAATCTGCGCCGGAAGAAGACGCGCAGGCCAAAACACCACCGCGGGTGCTGGCGCTGGACGGCAAGGCGGTCGCTACCTCCGGCGATCGCTGGCATCACTATCAGGCCGATGGCGAGGCCTACAGCCACAGCCTCGACCCGCGCACCGGCAGGCCGGTACGCCAGGTTGCAGCGGCGGTGACGGTGGTCGCCGACGACGCGATGCATGCTGATGCCTGGGCCACCGCACTCACCGTACTCGGCCGCGAGCACGGCATGGCGCTGGCCGAACGCGAAGGACTGGCCGCACGCTACCTGCATCGCGCAGCGGATGGCCCGCACGAGTTTCTCAGCAGCGCCTTCCAGCGCCTGCTCGACGAGCGGGACGCATGAGCGCACGGCCGTCGCGCGCGCTGCTCGGCAACGCGCTTGTACTGATCCTGCTGGCGCTGATCGGCTGGGCGCTGCTGCGACTGCATCTCGGCGAAGCCTGGTGGCAGGGCGCACCGCCGGCGCGGCAATCGCAGATCGCCATCATCGCCACCGCGCTCTATGCGCTGGTCTGCACCGCACTGTGGTGGCGTGGGCGACCGCGCGACGATGCTGCCTCTGGCGACGTCGCGCCGATCCTGCTGGTCTGGTCCAGCCAGACCGGCTTCGCCCGCGAACTGGCCGAACGCAGTGCCGAGGCATTGCGTGGTGCCGGCGTGCCGGTGCGTGTGCGCGGTCTGCATGAGGTCGACGCCACGTTGCTGGCCGGCAGCCAGCGTGCACTGTTCATCGCCAGTACCACCGGCGAAGGCGACCCGCCCGATCATGCAGTGCCCTTCCTGCGCCATGTGATGGCCCTGCCGTCATCGCTGCAGCATCTTTCGTACGGCGTTCTCGCCCTGGGTGATCGCAGCTACGGTCACTTCTGCGCATTCGGTCACCAGCTCGACGACTGGCTGCGCCAGCACGGCGCACATGCCCTGTTCGACGCCATCGAGGTCGACAACGCCGATCCCGCTGCACTGCGGCACTGGCAGCAACTGCTCGGACAACTTGCCGGTGGCGCCAGCGAACTGCCCGACTGGAGCCCGGCCGAATATCAGCCGTGGACGCTGCTGCAACGCCGGCACCTCAATCCCGGCAGCCAGGGCGGACCGGTGTACTGGCTGCGCCTGCAGGCGCCTGCCATCGACGGCGTGCGCTGGCAGGCCGGCGACATTGCCGAGATCGGCCCGCAGCACGCGCGGCACAGCGCGCGGGCCTGGCTGGAATCACAGGGTTTCGATCCGCAGACGGTGCTCGAGGACGGCCAGACGCTGCTGGCCCGTGTCGAACGCTCGCACCTGCCCTCACTGGTGCCACCGGGTGATCTGCCCGCCCTGCTGGCGGCCCTGCAGCCGCTGCCGCATCGTGAGTACTCCATCGCTTCGGTGATGGAGGATGGTGCGGTGGAACTGCTGGTGCGCCGGCAGGTGCGTGCCGATGGCACGCCCGGCATCGGCAGTGCCTGGCTGTGCGACCACGCCGTCATCGGCGAGCCGGTACAACTGCGCCTGCGCCGCAACGACAACTTCCACGGTGCCGCCGTTGCGGCGCCGCTGCTGCTGATCGGCAATGGCACGGGCATCGCCGGCCTGCGTGCACACCTGCATGAGCGCGCGGCCGTCGGCGCGCACCGCACCTGGCTGCTGTTCGGCGAGCGCTCGGCCGCGCACGACTTCCATTTCGGTGACGAACTGCAGGCGATGCTGGCGGCCGGCACGCTGCAGCGTCTGGATACGGTGTTCAGCCGTGACGGCGGCAGCCACCGCTACGTGCAGGACCGCCTGCTGGCGGAGGCGGCAACGCTGCGGCAATGGGTCGATGAAGGTGCCACGATCCTGGTCTGCGGCAGCCTGCAGGGCATGGCGCCGGCCGTGGATGCGGTCATCGAGCAGGGGCTGGGTACCGACGGCAAGGAGGCCCTGCTGGTGGCCGGCCGTTACCGCCGTGATGTGTATTAGCCCAGGCAGCGCCCAGCGCATGCGCGGATGATGCCCATCGGCGCATGCGAATCATCAGTCCGCGGCGCTCACCCGTATCGCCAGCAGCTCGCCACTGCCCTGCAGCGCATGCCGCTGGCGCTCGCCGGCCGCCAGCCATGCAGTGTCGCCTGCCTGCATCGGCGGCAAGCCACTGTCCTCGGCAAAGCCGGCCTCACCCGCCAGCAGGTGCAGCGCCCAGGCCACGCCTGGCTCGCAGAAGAAGAACATCGACCCCACCAGCGGCCGGTGCAGCAGCTCGGCGTGCAACTGCCCGCGCTTCCACATCAGGTTGAAATCATGGGTGGTGCCATCGACCAGTTCGCCGTGCAGTGCCTCCTCGCCGGCAAAGCGCACGCGACCATGCGGCGGCAGCACCTCCGCCACCCGGCCATCGGCGAAGCGCAGGCGCACACCGTTGCCCTGCAGCAGTACCAGTTCGCGCTCCACGCCCGGAAATGCGGAGAACGCGGCATCCTGCTCGATCTCCGCCACGGACAGGCGCAGGGCCCAGTCGTCCCCGTGCGCCGGCAGCCGCAGGATTTCGCGGGTCCAGCCCAGGCCATTGCGCCAGCGTTCGCGGCGGTAATCCAGGCGGGCAATCACCTGGCTCGGAGTCTTCAGCAGCGCATCGATATCCATGCCTGCATTGCACCACGCCACGTGCAATCGCGCATCAGCGCGTGGCGACCGTACCCTGCGCGCCGCACTGGCCACCCAGCAGCTGCGAATGCTTCAGCCAGTCCTGGTCGGGGTAATAGGCGAACACCATCGTGCCACCACGCAACGCGTCGATCAGCGGCCTGGCCACCGACAGCCGCACCGCCGGACACCCCAGGCTGCGGCCCAGCCGACCCTGCAGCTGGGCGGTCGCCGGATTCACGTAGGGGGCGCCATGGATGACGATCGCACGCTCGCGCGCGCGGTCGTTGAAGCCCGGTTCCAGCCCGGCCAGCCGCAATGAGTAGCCGTTGCCGCCCATGTAGGTTTCCTGCGCGGTGAACACACCGAGGCTGGACATGTAACTGCCGTCGCGATTGGAAAAATGCTCGGTCCGGTTCTCACCACTGTTGCGGCCGTGCGCCACCCATTCCTCGAACAACAGCCGCTGGTGCGCCAGGTCGAACACCCACAGGCGCGGCTCGGTGGAGGGCCGCGAATAGTCGATCACGCTCAGGCGTTCGCCGCTGATGCCCAGCTCCGGTCGCAACAGGGCGCAGCGCATGGCCTGCGCCGCCAGCTGCAGCACATGGCGATCGGCCTTCGGCGCGGTGCGTGCCAGCAGGGCGGCCAGATCCTCGGCACGGGTCGCGATGGCGGGCGTCTGCGCCAACGCGGGTGCGCTGGCCGAGGTTGCCAGCAGGCCAAGCGTGGCCAGCCGGCACAGGCGGGATGCGGTCATGGACGGGACACAGGACTCAGTTGCCTGTGAGAGTGGACCCTGCCGGCTCGGATTCCAAGACCGGCTGCAGGCCGGATTCAGCCGGGCTTGGGCGCACGGCGGGCAGCGAGGTCACCAGCAGCGTCGTGCCCGGCACCAGCACCTGGTACAGCTGGCGGGCGAAATCGGCCGGCAGCGCCAGTGGCAGCGACGGCGTGGCCAACAGGTCCGGGGTCGCCTGCGCACGGTCCTGGCCCAGCAACGGATAGGCCGTCCATTGATGCAGGCGCTGCTTCGCATCGAGCGGGCTGGGAACATCGCTGTAGCCCTGCCCCATCACGAACAGCGTGGTGCCCTGGAAGGCTGGCAGCGCATCGGCTTTCAGCGGCGATTCGCCGATCATCACGCCGTCGCGCAGGACGTACAGCCGCTGGTCGTGCAGGCTGACCAGGATGCCGACCTGCCCGGCCGGCGCCGCGCTGTCGTTCCACCAGGCCGCCGCCACACTGCCGTCGCCGGTTTCGGGCAGGGCCTCGCCGCGCGCGTTGACCGGCGCCAGTACGGCGGGATAGGCCAGCGTCATCGGCGCGCTCTTGGCATCGGCCACCACCACCGTATCGCCGCGCCGGGTCTCGCTGAACAGCTTCTGCGCGAACGCCTGGGGCAGCCGTACGCAGCCATGCGAGGCCGGATGCCCCGGCAGGCTGCCGCCATGCAGGGCGATGCCGTCCCAGGTCAGCCGCTGCATGTACGGCATCGGTGCGCTGTTATAGAGGTTGGAGCGGTGGTCCTTGTCTTTCTGCAGGATCGTGAACACCCCGGTCGGCGTCTCGTGTCCCGCCTTGCCCGAACTGATCGTGGTCAGCCCGATGGCGATCCCGTTGCGATACACGTAGGCGCGCTGCTCGTCCAGACTGACGACCAGCACGATCGGGCCGGCCGGGGAAATCTCCGGATGCCAGAGGAATTCGCCCGGCTTGAGATCAGTAGGCCCGCGTTCGGCGGCCACCGGCCCGGACGGGTCGGTCGAGTGCGAAGACGGCGGCCCGGCCTGCACGGTCAGCGGCAGTGCCAGGACAAGGGAGAGCATCAGGGACGGACGGTGCAGACGCATCCAGCGGAGGTTCCATTCCATGCGAAGCGGTCACCGTACACCATCGCGCCGTAGCGAACGCGCCAAAAGAGAATGCCCGGCGACACAACCCTGTGTCGTACCGGGCAATCGTCACGTCCTTGTCGGCCTGCTGCCTCCCCCGCGCGTCCTGCGAGGTGGGGGTGGCGTTGCATCCTGCACGCGGCCGCGTCTGTCCTGCTTGTATCTCAGCCCCTTCCACAGGTCTGTGATGCCACCATCCTGGTGATTGGTGCCGCCTCCTGCGACGGTCGGTGAACACAGCCTCCCTGGCGGTGCCCGGTGGACCGGCCTCCTGCGGGTCCCGACGATTCCTGTTGTCAACGCCTTGGTACGGTCCGCACCGGTACCGATCCGGGTACCGGATCCGCGGGCAACAGCCTGTCGCCTACGGTGATCCGCTGTCGATTCCGTTCGACGATCACTGTCCCTATCCCCTTCACCTGCGTCAGATCCTCGACGCGCTTGAAGGGCCCGTGTCTGCGCCGGTGCTCGACGATCGCCGCAGCCTTCCTGGCTCCGACCATCGTCAATCCCTGCTGCAGCGCCTGGACATCGGCCCGGTTGATGTCGATCGGTTCGGCGGCATGCGCCCCTGCGATCCCCATTGCCAGTACCAGTGCCCTCAACACGACTAACCAAGGCACGACGTATAACTCCTTGTGGTTCTGGCCGCCCCGACCGGCAATCCCGTCGGTAGGAACAGTGTCCGTCACCACATACACACAGACTATCGGTTTCGTGGATTTCTAAAAGCCAGCCAAATACCCGACGTGATGTAGGAAAAACCCTACCCCCGGCGCAGGCGTAGAATGGCTGGATCAGCCATGCAACCGGAGTTTCAGATGGACAGCGCCAAGCTCGGCCAATTCGTGAATGACAAGTGGGACAGCGAAATCGTCCCGCAGTTGGTCGACTACATCCGCATTCCCAACAAGTCGCCGATGTTCGACGCCAATTGGGTGCAGAACGGCTACATGGAACAGGCGGTCACCCTGATGGAGACCTGGGCCAAGGCACAGGAGCTGCCGGGCCTGAAGGTCGAAGTGGTCCGCCTGGAAGGCCGTACCCCGCTGATTCTTCTGGAAATTCCCGCCACCGGCAGTGAAACCGGCGACGACACCATCCTGCTCTACGGGCACCTGGACAAGCAGCCGGAAATGACCGGCTGGGACGACGACCTGGGCCCGTGGACCCCGGTCCTGCGTGGCGACAAGCTCTATGGCCGCGGCGGCGCCGACGATGGCTACGCGATCTTCGGTTCGCTGGCCGCCGTGCTGGCCCTGCAGGCCCAGGGCCTGCCGCACGCGCGCTGCGTGGTCCTGATCGAAGCCTGTGAAGAGTCCGGCAGTTACGACCTGCCCGCCTACGTGGACCATCTGGCCGACCGCATCGGCAAGCCGTCGCTGGTGGTCTGCCTGGATTCGGGCTGCGCCAACTACGACCAGCTGTGGTGCACCACGTCGCTGCGCGGTCTCACCGGGGGCAACTTCACCGTCAAGGTGCTCAACGAAGGCGTGCATTCCGGCGATGCCTCCGGCGTGGTGCCGTCCAGCTTCCGCCTGCTACGCCAGCTGCTGTCGCGCATCGAGGACCAGGACACCGGCCGCATCCTGATCGACGGCATGAACGTGGAAATCCCGGCCGAGCGCCAGGAACAGGCCAAGCGTGCCGCCGAAGTGGTCGATACGGCCATCTTCGAGAAGTTCCCGCTGGTCGATGGCCTGCGCCCGATGAACGAAGACCTCACCGAGCTGGTGCTCAACCGCACCTGGCGCCCGGCGTTGTCGGTCACCGGAATCGGCGGCATGCCGCCGCTGGAATCGGCCGGCAACGTGCTGCGCCCGCAGACCTCGGTGAAGCTGTCGCTGCGCCTGCCGCCCACCGCCGATGGCAAGACCTGCGGCGAGCTGCTGAAAGAAGCGCTGCTGCGCGATCCGCCGAACGGTGCGCAGGTCACCCTGGATCTGGAAAAGGCCTCCACCGGCTGGAATGCCCCGGCCATGGCGCCGTGGCTGACCAAGGCCATCGACGAAGCCAGCCAGACCTTCTTCGGCAAGCCGGCGATGTATATGGGCGAAGGCGGCTCGATTCCGTTCATGGGCATGCTGGGCGAGAAGTTCCCCGGTGCCCAGTTCATGATCACCGGCGTGCTTGGCCCGCACTCGAACGCGCACGGCCCGAACGAGTTCCTGCACATTCCGATGGGCAAGAAGGTCACCGCCTGCGTGTCCAAGGTGATCAGCGAGCACTACGCCGCCAGCCTGCGTGGCGAGACCAGTGGTTCGCCGGTGGCCGCCGACAGCGGCACGCGCCATGGCGACCACGGCTGCTGCTGATCCGGCACACCGTGACGGACGCAGCCCGGCCTTGCTAGGCTGCGTTCTTCTCAAGCGGAACGCACACGCATGAATGGTCTGTTCGGCAGCAGCAGCTGGCTGTACATCCTGCTGGTCGGCTTCTTCGTCGGCCTGCTCGGGCGCTTCTTCATGCCGGGCAACAACCGCATGGGCTGCCTGCTGACCATCGTGCTGGGCATCCTCGGTGCCCTGCTGGCCGGCTGGTTTGGTCAGTACATGGGCTGGTACGCCCCAGGCGAACCGGCTGGATTCCTCGGTGCCGTGGTCGGCGCGGTGGCCGTGCTGGCGATCCTGCGCCTGTTCAGCGGTCGCCGCTGAAACGGCCCCACCTTTCCCTCCTGTCCCCGACGTCGGCGCGCCCCGCGCGCCCGGATATGCCCGCATGACCGAACCCGCCTCCGATCCCCAGCGCAGCGCGCAGCGACTGCAGTGGGCCCGTATCCAGCTTGGCGATGCACAGGCCGTGGTTGAACGTGCCTCGGTCGATGCGGGCATGCGCAGCTACTGGCGCGTCACCGGTACACGCGGCAGCCACATCGTGATGGATGCTCCGCCGGGACTGGAAGACCCCCGCCCCTGGCTGCGCATGCGCGGCCTGCTGCACGACCATGGCCTGCGTGTGCCGGCCCTGCTTGCGCAGGATCTGGACGCCGGCTTCCTGCTGCTGGAGGATCTCGGCGGTCCGACCCTGGCGAGAATCCTCGACGAGCGCAACGCCGATGAATGGTTCGGCCGCGCCATCGATCAGCTGCTGCGCCTGCAGGCGATCCCGGTGCCGGCCGACTTCGGCCAGTTCGGCGAAGCCTTGCTGCAGCGCGATGCCGGCCTGTTCGACGAATGGTTCCTGCAGCGCCATCTCAACCTGCAGCTGGACTGCGGCGAGGTCGAGGGCCTGCAGCTGGTCCATCGCCGGTTGATGGACAACGCACTGGGCCAGGCGCAGCTGATGACCCACCGCGACTACATGCCCCGCAATCTGATGCCCGTTGCCGACGGTCCGGCCGTGCTGGATTTCCAGGACCTGGTGCGGGGCCCGATCGCCTACGATGCCGTGAGCCTGTTCAAGGACGCGTTCCTGAGCTGGCCGCTGCAGCGCGTGGACGAGTGGCTCGCGCAGTACCACGCGCGCGCGCACGCTGCGGGCCTGCCGGTGCCCGACCGTGCGACCTTCCTGCGTGACGCGGACTGGATGGGCATCCAGCGCCACGTGAAGATCCTGGGCCTGTTCTGCCGCCTGCGTTACCGCGACAACAAGGGTCATTACCTGGACGATGCGCCGCGCTTCATCACCTATCTGGACGAAGTACTGCCGCGCTACCGCGAGCTGGCCCCCCTGCGGCAGCTGCTGGACACACGCATCAAGCCGGCGCTGGCCGAGCTCGGCACACCGATGCGCGTGGCCCGATGAAGGCGCTGATCTTCGCCGCCGGCCTGGGCGAACGCATGCGCCCGCTGACCCTGCACACACCCAAGCCGCTGCTCGCAGTGGCCGGCAAGCCGCTGATCGTCTGGCACCTGGAGCGCCTGGCCGCCTGCGGCGTGCGCGATATCGTGGTCAATACCGCGTGGCTGGCGGAACAATTCCCGGCGATGCTCGGCGATGGCAGCCGATGGGGTGTGCGCCTGCACTTCATGCATGAAGGCGATACCCCGCTGGAGACCGGCGGAGGCATTCTCAATGCTCTGCCGGCACTGGGTGAGGATCCGTTCCTGGTGGTCAACGGCGACATCTGGACCGATTTCGATTTCGCCACACTACCGCGCGAGCCGCGGGGCCAGGCGCATCTGGTGCTGGTCGACAACCCCACGCAGCATCCGCACGGTGATTACCGGCTGGACACGCAGGGCCTGCTGCACCATGACCGCGAAGGACCGTGCCTGACCTATGCCGGCATCGGCGTGTACCGCCCTTCAATCGTGGCCGACTGGCGCACGGTGATTGGTGATGCGCCGGGCAGCGAGCGGCTGCCGCCGAAGTTCTCGGTGGTGCCACTGCAGAAGCACTTCATGGCGCAGGGGTTGATGACGGGGCAGCACCATCGCGGGCGCTGGACCGACGTCGGCACGGTGGATCGCCTGCGTGCGCTGGATGTTGAGTTGGCGGCGAACGGCTGAGCCCCTCGTGGTTGGTCGCTCCAATCAAAGCCGTGCCTGGCCGGGCGGGGTGGATTCGCGGGGGACGCCGTGAACCCATCCATGGGGGCTTGGCCGCGAACCCACCCCGCCCGGCCTCTGGCAGTTTCCGTACGCGTCCAGCCACGGAAGAAAGAAAGAAAAGCAGAAGCAGGTCGCTTCGCTCACGAAGCGAAAGCGCATCCACGCGTAGCGTGGATCTACCGTGTCGACCAAGGTCGACACCCACCAACAACAGTGCAGTACGCAGTCCCGGCAGATTGCGGGAACCTGCTTGCGCCGTCCCCCGCAACCTGAGCCCCCCCGCCTCCCCTGAGGAAGCCAGCGTTTGACGTTGACGTTGCTCCGGCTTCGGCACTGGCTTCGGCGGGTGCAGGGCGGCAGCCCTGCAAAACAAACCCCAACCTCAGTAGCGAGGGCGGCCTTCTTCCAGCACCTGGCGCAGGAACGGCACGGTGATCCGACGCTTGGCCGCCAGCGATTCGCGGTCGAGCCAGTCCAGCAACGTGATCAGCCCGCCCAGCTCGCGCCCGGTGTGCGACAGCAGCCACTCGATCGCGGCCTCGTCGATGGCCAGCCCCCGTCGCAGCGCGCGCTCGCGCAGCACCGCCGCGCGTCCTTCCTCGTCCAGCGGCTGCAACAGCACCCGCACGCACTGGCCCAGCCGCGAGCGCAGGTCCGGCAGCACCAGTCCGAGTTCGGCCGGCGCCTTCTGCGCCGTGTAGAGCACGGTCACGCCGGCAGCGCGCGCACGGTTATGGAAATCGAACAGGGCAATCTCGTCCTCGCGGTTGCCGGCAATCTCGTCCAGTCCGTCCAGCGCGACCAGCTCGCGCGCCTCCAGCCCCTCCAGCGCTGCACGCACACGGCCGGCCGCACTGGCCAGCGGCACATAGGTCGGCAGCCGCCCGGCCTGCTCGGCGCTGGAACACATCGCCAGCGCCTGATGCGTCTTGCCCGTGCCTGCCGCGCCTTCCAGGTAGACCCAGTCGTGGCTGGCACCGACCGCGATCGCGCGCAGCTGCGCCAGCGCACCATCCGGTGCGCCGATGAAGGTCTCCAGGCGCTGGTCCCGCGGGTAGTGCAGGGCCAGCGGCAATTGCGGCACACCCATCACTTCAGGTCGGGGCCCTTGTCGTTCGTGTCGAGGATGATGTGGGGCGGCTCGACCACACCGTCAAGCACGATCGCCGATTTCTCACCCGCGTAAAGATCGCTCTGCCGATAGCGCTGGTGCGCATAGCGCAGCAGCACGTTGGACACGGCAGCCACCGGCAGCGCCAGCAGCATGCCGAGGAAGCCGAACAGCTGGCCGCCTGCCATCACCGCGAAGATCACCGCCACCGGATGCAGGCCGATCTTGTCGCCGACGATGCGCGGCGTCAGTACATAACTCTCCAGCAACTGGCCGACCGTGAACACCACGCCGACCAGTATCAGCAGTTTCAGGTCGAAGCCCTGCGCCTGCACCAGCGCGGCGATGATCGCCATCAGGATGCCGGTGGTCGCGCCCAGGTACGGAATGAAGCTGATCAGGCCCGCGATCATGCCGATCAGCAGCCCCAGCTTCAGCCCCACCAGCGACAGGCCGCCGGCATAGATCACGCCTAGTGCCAGCATCACCAGGAACTGGCCGCGGATGAAGGCCCCCAGCACCTCGTTGGATTCGCGCGCCAGCGCCGTGATGGTGCCGATGTGGTTGCGCGGAATGACCGAGGCGACCCGCTCCACCAGCTTGTCCCAGTCGCGCAGGAAGTAGAACGCCAGGATCGGCAGCAGCAGGATGTTGACCACCCAGGTCACCATCGTGAAGCCCGAGCGCGAGACATATCCCATGAAGGTCTTGGCGAAGCCGCCCGCCTGCTGCCAATGGCTGCGCACCCATTCGATCAGGCGATCCGGGTCCAGCCACTGCATCACCTCCAGGCCGGTCTTCTGCTCGAACCACGGAATGCCGGTCTGCATCAGCCAGGCCTGCGCCTGGGGCACGGCCGCCACCAGGGTGGTGATCTGCTTTTCGATCATCGGCACCAGCACCAGCAGCGCGGCGACGATCACCAGCACCATGGCCACGAACACCAGCACCACGCCGGTCATGCGCGAGCGCCCGGTGGCCTCGATGCGGTCCACCAGCGGATCACCCAGCCAGGCCAGCGCCAGCGCCAGCACGAACGGCGTCAGGATCGGCGCCAGCAGCCACACGATCCAGCCGATCAGGCCGGCAAGCAGGATGTATTTGACCCGGCGCAGGAACTGCGCGATTTCAGCTTCCGGCGTCAGGGTCATCGCAGTCGGTACTCGTTGCTGACCGGCGCCTGCACCGGCACGCCGGTGGTGTCATCGATCGGTGTCGGAAGGGCAGGCAGCGGGGCGTTTGGAACCAGCACGCCGCTGTCACCCAGCATGCGGTTGAAGCCGGCCAGGCCGGTGGTCATTTCCACGGTCAGCTCCAGCCGGCCCGCGCTGGCGTGCAGCGGAGTGACATTGCGCACCACCGGCACGTCGCGCAGGCCTGCGGCCAGTCGCAGGTAGTCATCGGCACTGTTGATGCCGGTGACCACCACCCGGTAGCTGCCCGCCTGGCCGGTGGCCACACCGGCCTTGGCATAACGCTTGACCAGCGCATCGGCCGCGCCATCGGCGCCCGCGGCCATCGCGCGCATGGCGTTGGCATCCTTGCTGGTCCATCTGTTCAGTTCACGGCCATCGTCGACGAACACCCAGTCCGCCTGCCAGCCGCCATTGGCACGGTAGAGCTTGCCGATCAGCTGCATCGGCGGCGAGTAGCGCGAAGAGGCGCGGGCCACGGCGGCGCTGTCCTGGCGCCAGATGGCACCGGCCAGCGCCTGTTCGGCAGCGCCCCCACTGGGCAGGCCCAGCTTGTAGCCGCGCTCGATGGCGCGGTTCAGCAGCGGGCGCGCGGCATTGGCCTGCTGCACGCTGACCAGGCGCGGGCCGCTGCCGTCATCGACGGCCAGCCACAGCACCGGCTTCGGTCGGGGCTGCGGCCACAGCGGCAGGCCCAGCGCGGCGACCAGCGAATCGACGTCATCCTCGCGGAAACGGGCCACCAGCAGGGTCCGGAAACTGGGCGCACCGCTGGCGCTGACGCTCTGGTCCTGCTTGTAGTCGTAGCTGGCCACGTAATCCTTGGCATTGCGCAGGGCCTGCACCACGCCGGGCCGGGACATCACGCTGCGGTCGCCCGACAGCTTGCCCAGCACTACGCTCAGGGCGCGTGCCAGCCCGCCATTGCGGTCGGCCTCGGCCTGGCTGTTGACCGGCACTTCGGCCTCGTAGGCCCCACTGGCGGTGGCGACATCCCCCTCGGTGCGCAGGCCGCTCTGGGCCATCGTGGCCACCGGCAGGCTCAACGCAAGAAGCAGGGTGAGAATCAGGCTGCGGCGCATCAGGACATCCATTGGCTCGACGTATCCGGGGGGAATTGTTGCCCGAATACGGCCTGTGCGCCAATGCGGCCTGTTAAAATCGCCCGTTCAACCCCTGCCAGCGCCGACGCCCGTGACCAACACCCCGTCTTCCGCCCCCTCCCCCCTCACCTACCGTGACGCGGGCGTCGACATCGACGCCGGCAACGAGCTGGTCGAGCGGATCAAGCCCCTGGTCAAGCGCAGCTTCCGTCCGGAAGTGATGGGCGGCCTGGGCGGTTTCGGCGCCCTGTTCGACCTGTCCAACAAGTACCGCGAACCGGTGCTGGTGTCGGGTACCGACGGTGTCGGCACCAAGCTGAAGCTGGCCCACCAGCTGAACCGCCACGATACGATCGGCATCGATCTGGTCGCGATGTGCGTGAACGACGTGCTGGTGCAGGGCGCCGAGCCGCTGTTCTTCCTGGACTACTTCGCCACCGGCAAGCTGGACGTGGATACCGCCGCGGCGGTCGTGGGCGGCATCGCCAACGGCTGCACCGAGGCCGGCTGCGCACTGATCGGCGGCGAGACCGCTGAAATGCCCGACATGTATGCCCCGGGCGAGTACGATCTGGCCGGCTTCACCGTGGCCGCGGTGGAAAAGAGCGAACTGAAGGATGGCGCCAGCGTGGCGGCCGGCGATGTGCTGATCGGCATCGCCTCGTCCGGCCCGCACTCCAACGGCTACTCGCTGGTCCGCCGCATCTACGACCGCGCCGGGCGTCCGGCCGATCTTGAGCTGGAAGGCGGCGTGAAGCTGGTCGACGCGCTGATGGCACCGACCCGGTTGTACGTCAAGCCGATCCTGTCGCTGCTGAAGTCGCACGGCGATGCCATCCATGGCATGGCCCACATCACCGGTGGCGGACTGACCGAGAACATCATCCGGGTGGTCCCGGACGGCCTCGGCCTGGACATCCAGGCGGCCTCGTGGACGCTGCCGCCGGTGTTCCAGTGGCTTCAGAAGGAAGGCGCGGTCGCCGACAGCGAAATGTGGCGCACCTTCAACTGCGGCATCGGCTTCGTGCTGATCGTCGCGCCGGACCAGGTCGAGGCGGTGTCCGCCGCGGTCACCGCCCAGGGCCTGGATCACTGGACCATCGGCCAGGTCGTCACCACCGAAGGCGCCGAGCGCGTCCGCATCGCCTGACCCCTGCAGAGGAGCCCGCATGGACGCAATGCCCCCATCCCCTTCGAACCCGGTGCCGCCGCCGCTGCTGACGGCACCCGTATTCGGCCCGCAGGACGCCAGCCATCTGCGGGCGCTGTCCATCGGCCACTACGTGGTTGGTGCGCTCATCGCACTGTTCTCGCTGATCTTCATCATCCACATCGTGCTGGGCGTGAGCGCCCTGACCGGGGCATTGCCGCTGAGCTCGGAGGGGCAGCCCTCATCGCCCGCCGAGCAGCGGATGTTCGGCTGGATGTTCACCATCATCGGCAGCGTGATCGTGGTGGGCGGCGTCACCCTGGGGGCCTTCGTCGCCTACGCCGGGCGCTGCCTGGCGCAGCGCCGCCGTTACGTGCTGTGCCTGGTGGTCGCGGGCCTGTCCTGCCTGTTCACCCCGGTGGGCACGGTGCTGGGGGTGTTCACCCTGATCGCCCTGCTCCGCCCCCAGGTGAAAGCCGTGTTCGACACTCCGTCGGCAAGCGTTTGAGCCGCCTGGGTTGCCGGTAATGAACGCACCCCGCCGCATCGCCGTGCTCGCCTCCGGGCGCGGCAGCAACCTGCAGGCCATCCTGGATGCCATCGCATCGGGCCGCCTGCCGGCCGACGTAGTGGGCGTGTTCTCCGACCGCCCCGATGCCGCGGCCCTGCAGCGGGTCGATCCTTCCCGGCGCTGGGCGCATGCACCGAAGGAATTCAGCGATCGTGCCGCCTACGAGCTGGCCCTGGGCGACGCGGTTGCCGCCTCCGCCCCGGACTGGATCGTCTGCGCCGGCTACATGCGCATTCTCGGCGCTGGCTTCGTGCAGCGCTTCAACGGTCGCCTGGTCAACATCCACCCGTCGCTGCTGCCGCTGTACAAGGGCCTGCATACGCACGCCCGGGCGCTGGAAGCCGGCGATGCCGAGCATGGCGCAAGCGTGCATCTGGTAGTGCCGGAGCTGGACGCGGGTACGGTGCTGGCGCAGGCGCGCGTGCCGGTGCTGGCAGGCGACGATGCACAGACCCTTGCCGAGCGCGTGCTGGCGGTGGAACACCCGCTGCTGATCGCCAGCCTGCAGCTGCTGTGCGATGGCCGGCTGGCTGAACGGGAAGGACAGGCGATCCTCGACGGTCACCCCCTGTTTAGGCCGCTGGCCCTAGATTCCGCCGGAAACCTGAACCGATAACGTTCTGCACACGCCCCGCTGACTGCGGGGCTGGCATCCTGCCCCACTCCTGCGGCCCCTGTCCCCCATGAAGACCACGACGCTGCTGTGCACGCCCCTGCTGTTGTCGCTTGCCGTGTTGCCTGGCGTGGGCTGGGGCCAGGCACAGCCCTCTGCCGACCCGGCAGCTCCGTCGCAGGCCCCGGCCGCACCGGCCGTGCCCATGCTGCCCGCGCTGGCCTGGGAACCGCCGCCGCTGCAACCGTTCACCGCTACCTACCAGGCCTTCTACAAGGGCAAGGAAGCCGGCGATGCCACCATGCAGGTCACCCATACCGGCGGCAACCAGTGGCGGGTGGACATGCAGGTGGTGGGCCGCCGCGGCTTTGCCAGTGTGCTCGGCCTGAACATCGAGCAGAGCACGGTGTTCGAGGAGCGCGGCGGCGTCTATGCGCCGCTGAGCCAGAGCACGGTGCGCAAGGGCCTGTTCCTGGGCAAGAAGGCCGTCGGCACCTATAACTGGCAGGCCGGCACCGCGCAGTGGACCGGCGATGTGAAAAAGGATCGCGCGCAGCCCATTCCGCTGCAGGCCGGCGATCAGAGCGCCCTGCTGATCAACCTGGCGATCATGCGTGATGCCCGCCCGGGCGTGGCCATGCACTACCGCTACGTCGACATGGGCAAGGTGCGCCAGCACGACTACCAGGCCGCGCCGCAGACCGAGAACGTCGAGGTCGGCGACCTGTCCTACAACGCGCTGCGGGTATACCGCAGCAACGGCGGCAACAACGAAACCATTCTCTGGATCGCCAACGGTGTCCCCACCCCGGTGCGCATCCTGCAACGCGAAGATGGCGAAGACCGCGTCGATCTCCGCCTGATCGAATACCAAGGAGTCTGAGCATGAACACCCTGTCCCGCCCCCTGACGTGGATCGCCGCTGCCACCCTGTCGATGGCCAGCCTGCCGGCGATGGCCCTGGAGCCGTTCAAGGCCGACTATCTGGCCAGCTACATGGGCATGCAGGCCAACGGCACCATGACGCTGGCCAGTGAAGGCAGCAACAAGTGGCGCTACAGCCTGCAGGTGAAAAACCAGCTGGCCGACCTGAGCCAGAGCACCGTGTTCGAGGAAGTGCGCGGCCAGCTGCGTCCGCTCAGCAGCCAGGACCGCTCGGCGCTGCTGGTGAAGAAGCGCAACGTGCAGGCCAACTACAACTGGACCAGCAACCAGGCCACCTGGACCGGCGACATCAAGCCGGACCGCGCCGGACCGATCGCCCTGAAGGCCGGCGACATGGATGCGCTGCTGATCAATCTGGCCATCGCCCGCGACCTGGCAGCCGGCAAGCCGTTGACCTACCGCATGGTCGACGAGGGCCGGATCAAGAACATGACCTACCGTGTGATCGGCAAGGAATCGATCACCGTGGGCGGCAAGAGCTACGAGGCGACCAAGGTGTCGCGTGCCGATGGCAACAAGGAGCTGATCGCCTGGATCGTGCCGGAGTTTCCGGTGCCGGCGCGCATGCTGCAGCGGGAAAGCGGCCGCGACGCGCTGGACCTGACCATCCGATCGATGAACTGAGTGCCGGGGGTCGGATCCCATCCCCTCGGGGATGGGCTCTGACCCCGGCCCCGCACAAGGAAAACGCCCGCTTGCGCGGGCGTTTTTCATTTCTTCTCTTCGGCCGGTTTGAACTCGGTGCGGCAGTCCACCCGGATCTGCTCACCGCTTCCGCGCCAGACGAACGTGCGGCAATGGCGGTTGCCTTCCTGGCTGTCGTTCACCGACACGGCATAGAACGACTGGATGATCTCGTCACGCGATACCGTGCCGTCACCGTTCCAGTCCATGTCCTTCTGCTCGATGCCGCGGGTGATGGCGATATCGGCGTACCAGGCATATCCCAGCCACGCCAGCACGATCAGCACCAGCGCCAGCAGCGCCTTGCGACGCGGGCTGAATTTTCCGCGAAGGATCATGGCACGCGCCGGATGGTGGCACCGAGCGAAGACAGCTTCTCTTCGATGTTCTCGTAGCCGCGATCGAGGTGGTAGATGCGATCGATGGTGGTATCGCCGCTGGCCATCAGGCCGGCCAGGATCAGCGATGCCGATGCACGCAGGTCGGTGGCCATGACCGGCGCGCCGCTCAGGTGCTCGCTGCCACGCACGATCGCGGTATGGCCTTCGACCTGGATGTCCGCGCCCAGGCGCAGCAGCTCGTTGACGTGCATGAAACGGTTCTCGAAGATCGTTTCGTTGATCACGCCGACGCCGTCGGCCACGCAGTTGAGCGCCATGAACTGCGCCTGCATGTCGGTCGGGAATGCCGGATACGGCGCGGTGGTCAGGTTCACCGCCTTCGGCCGCTTGCCCTGCATGTCCAGGGTGATGCTGTCCTCGGTGGTCTCGATCCGGGCACCCGCCTCGACCAGCTTGGACAGCACCGCGTCCATGGTGTTCGGACGTGCACGGTTGACCGTGACCTTGCCGCCGGTCATCGCGGCGGCCACCAGGAAGGTGCCGGTCTCGATGCGGTCGGGCAGCACTTCATGACGGCCACCGGAGAGGCGCTCCACGCCTTCGATCACCAGGCGGGCGGTGCCGAGGCCTTCGATCTTCGCACCCAGAGCGATCAGGCAATGGGCCAGATCGGTCACCTCCGGCTCCATCGCGCAGTTGTCGAGGATGGTGGTGCCTTCGGCCAGCACCGCGCCCATCAGCACGTTCTCGGTCCCGGTCACGCTCACCATGTCGAAGGTGAAGTGGCCACCCTTCAAGCGCTTGGCCGAAGCCTTGATGAATCCGTTCTCGACCACGATGTCGGCACCAAGCGCCTGCAGGCCCTTGATGTGCTGGTCGACCGGACGCGAGCCGATGGCACAGCCACCGGGCAGCGACACTTCGGCCGCACCGAAACGGGCCAGCAGCGGACCCAGCACCAGGATCGACGCACGCATGGTCTTGACCAGTTCGTACGGCGCCACATGCTGGTTCACCGCACGCGGGTCGACCACGATCGCGCTGCCGCGCGACAGCGTGCCCTGGTCGATGGTGACCTTGGCGCCCAGTTCGCCCAGCAGCTTCACCGTGGTGACCACATCGTGCAGGTGGGGCACGTTGGTGATCTCCACCGGCTCATCGGCCAGCAGGGTCGCGCAGAGGATGGGGAGGACGGCGTTCTTGGCGCCGGAGATGCTCACTTCACCGTGCAGCGCAGCGCCGCCGGTCACAACGATCTTGGCCATGGGGTTCGGGATCTTCTGCGGTTCAGCCGGCTTCGGCCGGGGTCACGGTTTTCAGCGCCAGCGCGTGGATCGCGCCGCCCATCAGGTCGCCCAGCGTGGCATAGACCATGCGGTGGCGGGCCAGCGGCATCTTGCCGGCAAAGGCGTCGCAGACCACGGTCGCTTCGAAATGCACGCCATCGTCGCCCCGCACATCGGCGCGGGCGCCAGGCAGGCCGGTTTCGATCAGGTTGCGGATGGTGTCGGCGTCCAACGGGCTTTCCTAATAAAATGAACCCTCATTCTACTTCCGCTGCGTGGCGTCCGCATGGCCGAGTCCCTCCCGCCCCCCCGTTCCGTCGAGCCGGCCGCCCTGGTGGCCAGCGGCCGCCGCGTGTTCGAGATCGAGCAGCAGGCACTGCAGGCGGTCGCCGAGCGCCTGGGCGAGCCGTTCCAGAAGGCCTGCCAGGTGATCCTGGGCAGCCGCGGGCGGGTGGTCGCCACCGGCATGGGCAAGTCAGGCCATGTGGCGCGCAAGATCGCCGCAACCCTGGCGTCCACCGGTACCCCGGCGTTCTACGTGCACCCGGGCGAGGCCGGCCATGGCGACCTGGGCATGATCACCGAAGCCGACGTGGTGCTGGCCCTGTCCTATTCGGGCGAATCGGACGAAGTGCTGATGCTGCTGCCCGTGCTCAAGCGCCAGGGCAACGTGCTGATCTCCATGACCGGCCGCCCGCAGTCCAGCCTGGCGACCGCCGCCGACGTCCACCTGGACGTCAGCGTGCCGGCCGAGGCCTGCCCGCTGGCGCTGGCTCCGACCTCGAGCACCACCGCCTCGCTGGCGATGGGCGACGCGCTGGCGGTGGCCCTGCTGGATGCGCGCGGCTTCACCGCTGACGATTTCGCCCGCTCGCATCCGGCCGGCAGCCTTGGCCGTCGCCTGCTGCTGCATATCACCGACGTCATGCATACCGGTGCCGATCTGCCCAAGGTCGATGCCGGCGCCAGCCTCAGCGAGGCCCTGGTGGAGATGAGCCGCAAGCGCCTGGGCATGACCGCCGTGGTCGATGCCGAGGGCGTGCTGATCGGCCTGTTCACTGACGGTGACCTGCGCCGGGCACTGGACAGTGCGCTGGACGTGCGCACGGCAAAGATCGCCGATGTGATGACGCGCAACCCCCGCACCATCGGAGCCGACCAGTTGGCGGTGGAGGCCGCCCGCCAGATGGAAACCCAGCAGATCAACGGCCTGATCGTGGTCGATGACCAGGGCCGCGCCGTCGGCGCCCTGAACATTCATGACCTGTTGCGGGCCCGGGTGGTTTAACCGACAGTCCGTAGACCCCATTCAGTCTGTAACCCCACACCTGCCCTGATCGAGTTCAACGTCCTGATG
Source organism: Stenotrophomonas genospecies 5 (assembly GCF_054473825.1). Taxonomy (NCBI): domain Bacteria; kingdom Pseudomonadati; phylum Pseudomonadota; class Gammaproteobacteria; order Lysobacterales; family Lysobacteraceae; genus Stenotrophomonas; species Stenotrophomonas genospecies 5. Next base: position 156,524 of record NZ_JBTMUW010000004.1, on the reverse strand, counting down.
CCCTGGTCCCCCCTGTCCGCCTTCCCCGCCCACCTGCATGCCGCTGCGGCGCGGATCCGCATGGCCTGCTTCGACGTGGACGGCACCCTCACCGACGGTCGGCTGTACTACGACCAGGACGGCAACGAGAGCAAGGCGTATTTCGTGCAGGATGGCCTGGGCCTGAAACTGCTGCAGCAGCACGGCATCCACCCCGTGCTGATCACCGCGCGCAACAGCCAGTCCGCGCTCAGGCGCGGTGCCGATCTCGGCATTGATACCCACATCGCCGTGGGCGACAAGCTGGCCAGCGTGCAGGCTCTGTGTGCCCAGCGCGGCATCGGCCTGGAACAGGTCGCCTTCCTTGGCGATGACCTGCCGGATCTGGCGCCCCTGGGTGCGGTCGGCCTGGCCGTGGCGCCGGCCAATGCCCATCCGTGGATCGCCGAACGCGTGCACTGGCAGACCCGTTCCGAAGGCGGGCGCGGCGCGGCGCGTGAGCTGTGCGACGTTCTGCTGGCCGCGCAGGGTCATGTCGCGTCGGTCCTGGCGAGGTATGGCGCATGAACGCACCGACCGTGAACTGGCGCACCGTGCTCGGCATCGGCCTGCTGCTGGCGGCCCTGCTCAGCAGCTGGGCCGCGCTGCGCAACCGCGACAAGGGCCCGGCCCAGAGCGGCCAGGAAGTCGGCGTGGATTACATCCTGCACGACTTCCAGATCGTCGCCCTGGACGAGCAGGGCAAGGAATCGACCACCCTGCGCGCGCCGCGGCTGGAGCGGCAGCGCGGCGACCAGACCATCAACATCGCCACGCCACTGTTCGAGATGCCCGACAAGGACGGCAGGCACTGGACACTGCGCGCGGAGACCGGCTGGCTGAGCGCCAAGGGTGACGAACTGAAGCTGCGCGGCAAGGTGGCGGGTGACAGTCCGGCTGCCCCCGGCGTCGTGCCGACCACCTTCCGCACCGACCACCTGGACGTGTTCCCCAAGGAGAGCCGGGCCCGGACCGACGCCCTGGTGACCATGACCCGCCCCGGCATGGAGCAGTCCGGCGTCGGGTTCGAGGTGGATTCGAAGAACAACACGTATCATTTCCTCAGCCAGTCCAAGGGTCGCTACACGCCCAGACGCTGATTCCGCCGCCCGGCCCGCGACGTCCCTGGACAGGCGCGGCGCCGGCAGCCCCCACCCGCTGCTGCCCTCCTGACCGGGCAGCCACCACCGGCAGAACGGACCCCGATGAAGATCCCCTTTGCAGCCATGCTCGCACTCAGTCTTCTTGTCCCCGCCCTCGCGCAGGCGAAGTCGACCGACCGCAACGAGCCCATGAACATCGATGCCGGTGCACAGAACGGCATGCTCACCGGCGACGGCAAAACCGTGCTGTCGCAGGGCGTGATCATCACCCAGGGCACGCTGGACCTGCGCTCGTCCGAAGCGGAGATCTATCTCAAGGACGGCGAGCCGGTGCGTGTGGTGTTCACCGGCAAGCAGGCGAAGTTGAAGCAGCAGCTCGATGACGGCACCTGGATGGATGCGCTCGCCGACCGCATCGACTACGACATCAAGACCGAGATCATCACCCTCACCGGCAACTACAAGGTCACCAGCGCGCGCGGCACCAACGCCGGCCAGCGCATGGTCTACAACACCCGTACCGGCGAGATGAACTCCGGCGGCGACGGCAGCCGCGTGCGCACCGTTATCCCGCCCAAGAACAAGACGCCTGCCGCCACCACCACGCCGGCGCAGCCGGCCGGGAGCCGGAAGTAATGCTCGTCGCCAAGGGCCTGCGCAAGCGCTATAAGCAACGTGAGGTCGTCAAGGACTTCGGGCTCACCCTCGAAGCGGGCGAAGTGGTCGGCCTGCTCGGCCCCAACGGTGCCGGCAAGACCACCTGCTTCTACATGATCGTCGGCCTGGTTGCCGCCGATGCCGGCAGCATCGTGCTCGATGGCAAGGACATCACCGGCGATCCGATGTACACCCGTGCCAAGCAGGGCGTGGGCTACCTGCCGCAGGAGCCTTCGGTGTTCCGCAAGCTGACCGTGGCCGACAACATCCGCCTGGTGCTGGAACTGCGCGAGGATCTGGACTCGGCGGGCCGCGAGCGCGAGTTGAGCAGCCTGCTGGACGAACTGCAGCTGGGCCATGTGTCCGAACAGCTTGGCGCCAGCCTGTCCGGCGGCGAGCGCCGCCGCTGCGAAATCGCCCGCGCGCTGGCGGCGCAACCCCGGCTGATCCTGCTCGACGAACCGTTTGCCGGTGTCGATCCGATCTCGGTCGGCGAGATCCAGCGCATCGTCACCCACCTCAAGCAGCGCGGCATCGGTGTGCTGATCACCGACCACAACGTGCGCGAGACCTTGGGAATCTGCGACCGCGCGTATATCCTCGCCGAGGGCACCGTACTGGCCCAGGGTTCGCCGGAATCGATCCTGGACAATGCCGACGTACGTCGCGTCTACCTTGGGGACTCGTTCAAGCTGTGACCGCAGCTGCCGGGTTCCATTCCCCCTCTTCGGCACAGGCATGAAGACTCGGCTGCAGACATCGTTGGGACAGCAGCTGGTGCTCACGCCCCAGCTGCAGCAGGCGATCAAGCTGCTGCAGATGTCCAGCACCGAGCTGGAACTGGAGATCGCCCAGGCGGTGGAGAGCAATCCGCTGCTGGACTGGGCCGAGGGTAACGAGAGCGATGCCGCTGCCGGCGACGATGGCAACGGCGATGACGCCCCGCCCGAACGCACCGACGCCGGCCAGGAGGACGACTGGGCATCGGCCGAACCGGACTGGAGCACCGCCGGCAGCGGCGGCAGCTTCGACGACGATGACGACAGCGGCAGCGCCGCCGAACGCGTGGCCGAAACCGAGACCCTGGCCGACCACCTGCTGTGGCAGCTGCACCTGTCGCATCTGTCCGCACGCGACCGCAGCATCGGGGCTGCCCTGATCGACGCCCTGGACGACGATGGCTACCTGCGCGAACCGCTGTCCACCATCGCCGAGACCCTGCTGCCGGCGATCCACGCCGGCGGGGACGAGATCCTCACCGTACTGCACCAGATCCAGCGCTTCGATCCGGTCGGAGTAGCGGCACGCAGCTTGGGCGAATGCCTGCAGCTGCAACTGGACGTACTGGCGGCCGACACACCCGGCCTTGCCCTGGCACGCCAGGTCGCTGCCGGGCCGCTGGAGCGGCTGCCGCGCAGCGGCGTGGTTGGGCTGGCGCACGAACTCCGGCAGCCCCTGGCCGATGTCGAGACCGCCGTGGCCCTGCTGCGGTCGCTGGACCCGCGCCCGGGCACCCAGATCGCGCCGCTGTCGCAGGACACCTACGTGGTGCCGGACGTAGTCGTCTGGCGGCAGAACGGCGTGTGGCGCGCCGCGCTGGCCGGCCATGCCGGGCCGAAGGTGGTCATCCACCGCGGTTACGAACAGATGATCCGCCGCTGCGGTGAGGCCGACGCCGGCTACCTGCGCGCCCAGCTGCAGGAGGCGCGCTGGCTGCTGAAAGGTCTGCAGCAGCGTGGCGAGACCCTGCTGCGGGTGGTGCGCTGCCTGATCCTGCAGCAGTCCGGCTTCCTGGAGTTCGGCGAACAGGCACTGCGCCCGCTCACCCTGCGTGAGATCGCCGCCGAACTGGGCCTGCACGAATCCACCATTTCGCGGGCGATCGCCCGCAAGCATGTCCGGACCCCACGCGGCACCCTGCCGCTGCGCGCCTTCTTCGCGTCGGGCATCGATACCGAAGGCGGCGGTGAGGCATCCAGCACCGCCATCCAGGCGATGATCCGGCGCCTGATCGATGACGAAAACCCGCGCAAGCCCCTTTCTGACGCCAAGCTGGCTGACCTGCTCAAATCGTCGGGAATTCCAGTGGCGCGACGCACCGTGGCGAAGTATCGTGAAGCCATGAACATTTCCGCCTCGCACGAAAGGGTCAGAATCGCTTGACGCACCGCCGCGCCCGGCGGAGAGGTTCATTGGCACATCCGAACACAGGAGAAACCCGATGCGCATCGAAACGTTTGGCAAAGACGTCGAAGTCACCCCGGCCCTGCAGTCCTATGTAGAGGAGAAGCTGGCCCGGATCGGAAAGCACTTCGACCAGCACTGCGAAGCGCGGGTGACCCTCAAGCTGCAGAAGACCGAACACCACGTCGACGCCAGCCTCAACATTCCCGGCCAGACCCTGCACGCCGAGGCCGGCGGCCAGACCATGTATGCCGCGATCGACCTGCTGGCGGACAAGCTTGACCGCCTGGTGATCAAGCACAAGGAGAAAAAACAGCAGCACGCACCGCTGCCGGTGGGTGACAATGGCGGCTGATCGCCACCGTTCCCCGCAGACATGCCCCTGACTGACCTCCTGGCGGCCGTGCAGACCCAGCTCTGCACGGCCACCGACCGCGACAGCGTCCTCAAGGCCGCGGCCGGGTTGCTGGCCTGCCGCCAGGCCAATGCCGAACAGATCTATCTGAACCTGTGCCAGCGTGAGGCGCTGGGCAGCACCGCGATCGGTTGCGGCATCGCCATTCCGCATGGCCGCGCGCCGACCCTGGACCGCCCACGCGGCGCCCTGCTGCGACTGGAGACCCCCGTCGACTTCGGGGGCGACGAGCCGGTCGACCTGGTGTTCGCGATGGCCGTTCCGGCCCACTACACCCATCAGCACCTGATGCTGCTGTCCGAACTGGCCGAACTGTTCTCCGCCCCCGCCATCCGCGAGGCGCTGCGCGCCGCCGGCGACGCGCGGGCACTGCGTCAGGCCCTGGATCTCACGCCCCCGGCGAGTGCCGCATGAATACCAGCATCACCGCACGCGAACTGTTCGAACAGCAGCGCGAACGCCTGGGCCTGCGCTGGGTGGCGGGAAAATCCGGCGAGAAGCGCGAGCTCGAGGCCGGCAACACCGTCTCCCGCCGGCCCTCGCTGGCGGGCTACCTCAATGCGATCTACCCCAACAAGGTGCAGATCCTGGGCACCGAGGAACTGTCCTGGCTGGACGCGCTGGAACCGCGCCAGCGCTGGGAGACGATCGAAAAGCTCATGCAGTCGCACCCGCTGGCGCTGGTGATTACCCGCAACCAGCCCTGTCCGGAAGACCTGCGCGCGGCCGCCGACGAGTCGGGCACGCCGCTGTGGGTATCTCCCAAGCGCGGCCACGAACTGCTCAATCATCTGTCCTACCACCTGGCACGCACGCTGGCGCCGCGCGTGATCCTGCACGGCGTGTTCATGGAGATCTACTCCATCGGCGTGCTGATCACCGGCGAAGCCGGGTCGGGCAAGAGCGAGCTGGCGCTGGAACTGCTCAGCCGTGGCCACCGCCTGGTGGCCGATGATGCACCTGAATTCACCCAGATCGCGCCGGACGTGCTCGACGGCACCTGCCCGGAACTGCTGCAGGACCTGCTGGAAGTACGCGGCCTGGGCGTGCTGAACGTGCGCGAGATGTTCGGCGACACGGCTGTAAAGAAGAACAAGTACCTTCGGCTGATCGTCCACCTGACCAAGCCGATGACCGAGCCCACTCCGCATGGCTACGAACGCCTGACCGGCGATTCCGGTACCCGCCATGTGCTGGACCTGGACGTGCCGCTGATCACGCTGCCGGTGATGCCCGGCCGCAACCTGGCCGTGCTGACCGAGGCGGCCACCCGCCTGCATATCCTGCGGACCAAGGGCATCGATCCGGCCGCGATGTTCATCGCGCGCCACAGCAACCTGCTGGAACGGCGAACACCCTGATTTCCCTGGCCTTCGAAGAGTCTGTCCATGAGCACCGCTGCCCCCACCGCCCCGACCCTGATCATCGTCAGCGGCCTGTCCGGCTCGGGTAAATCCGTCGCCCTGAAGACGTTCGAGGACCAGGACTACTACTGCTCGGACAACCTGCCGATCCAGCTGCTGCCGGACTTCGTGCGCAGCCTGCTGGCCCACCATGACGGCGCCGCGCCGCGCCGGCTGGCGGTCGGCATCGACGTGCGCGGCCAGGCCGACCTGAGCCAGCTGGCCAACTGGCGGCAACTGGCCACCGATGCTGGCGTGGAAACCAAGGTGCTGTTCTTTGAAGCCAGCGACGAGGCGGTGCTCAAGCGCTATGCCGACACCCGTCGCCGCCATCCACTCAGCCAGCTCGGTCTGTCATTGCCGGAAGCGATCGCCCGCGAGCGCGAACTGATCGCACCGCTGCGCCAGGAGGCCGACGCCATCATCGACACCAGCGCGCTCAACGTGCACCAGCTGCGCCGCCGCATCATCACCGAATTCACGCTGGACCACGCAACCCGCCTGTCGCTGCTGTTCGAATCGTTCGCCTACAAACGTGGCGTGCCTGCCGAAGCGGATTTCGTCTTCGATGCGCGGGTGCTGCCCAATCCGCACTGGGATCCCGAGCTGCGTGCGCTCAGTGGCCGCGAGCCGGGCGTGCGCGACTACCTGGAAGCCCAGCCGGACGTGCAGTGCTACCTCGCACAGCTGATGGGTTTTCTCGACACCTGGCTGCCGAAGCTGGGCGACGGCACACGCAGCTACGTGACCGTGGCCTTCGGCTGCACCGGCGGCAAGCACCGCTCGGTCTATCTGGCCGAACGGATGGCCCGGCATGCCCGCGAAATGGGCTGGGAAGACGTGGCCACCTATCACCGCGAGCAGGATTGAGAGGCCCGGCCGGGGTGCGCCCGACCGCCCCGCGGAGAGGCGGCATGGGCCGGCAGGCGGGGGACGCTGAATACGGGACACAGTGCCCCTCATCTGCGGCTATCGCCAATTCACCTTGACCTGTTAACGTGCAGTAATGACCTGTGGCATTCTCCTCGTAACACATCCCGGGGTCGGCGCCGCCCTGCTTGACGTGGCGACCCGGCTCCTGCGGCAGCTGCCGTTGAAGACCGAAGCTTTCGAAGTACCGTTCGACGCAGACCTGGATGCTCTGCTCCCCCTCGCCTCGGCCGCGCTGCGGCGGGTAGATGGTGGAGAAGGCGTGCTGATCCTGACCGACCTGTACGGCGCCAGCCCCGCCAACCTTGCCGGGCAGCTGGCCCGGCTGGGGACCCCGGTTCGCCGGGTGTCGGCGCTGAGCCTGCCGATGTTGCTGCGGGTGATGAATTATCCGGAACAGGCACTGGATCAACTGCCCGCCACCGCTGCGGCGGGTACCCGTAATGGAGCGATAGTCGACGATGCTTGAACGAGAACTCACCGTCAGCAACCGCCTGGGCCTGCATGCCCGGGCCACCGCCAAGCTGGTGCAGACCCTGGCACCGTTCCGGTGCAACGTGACCATGGCTGCCAAGGGCCGCGAGATCAACGCCAAGAGCATCATGGGCGTGATGCTGCTCGCTGCCGGCCAGGGCACCCCGGTCACCGTGCGCATCAGTGGCGAAGACGAAGCCGCCGCGATGGACGCGGTGGTCGACCTGTTCGAACGCCGCTTCGACGAGGACAGCTGATCGTGCCGCGCGCCCGCGCCGGCCAGCTCCCTTCCGGCCAACGGCCGGTCCAGCTGCTGGCTGGTCATGGCGCTGCGCGGGGTTCGGCGATGGGGCGTGCACGCGTGCGCCTGCCGCATGCGCTGGACGTTGCCGAACAGCGCGTGGCACCGCAGCAGATCGAAACCGAGCTGACGCGCCTGCATCACGCCGTGGATGCCGCGCGCGCGGAGATGCATGAGCTTCGGCAGCGCCTGCACGGCGCACTGAACCAGGAAGTAGGCGAGTTCCTCGATCTGCACGCGCTGCTGCTGGACGACCCGGAGCTGCTGTTCGGCCTGGATGAGCTGATCCGCAGCGGCCCGTACAGCGCCGGATACGCCCTGCGCCTGCAGCGCGACCGCCTGGCCAAGGTCTTCGATGGCATGGACGATGCCTACCTGAAGAGCCGCATGGACGATCTGGATCATGTGATCGGCCGCATTCACGCCTTCCTGCAGCCGGAGCGTGCGCCGGTGATGAAGGGGCTGGCCGGCGAGATCCTGGTCTGCGACAACATCGCGCCGTCCGAGCTGGCACAGCTGCAGGCACAGGGCGTCGTGGGCATCGTCACCGCCGCCGGCAGCGCGCTGTCGCACAGCGCCATCCTCGCCCGCAGTCTGCACCTGCCACTGATCGTCAACGTTCCGCAGCTGCTCAGCCGCGTTGCCGATGGCGACGTGCTGATCGTCGATGGCGCCGACGGCAGCATCACCGTCAACCCGCAGGCCGACAACCTGCGTGACTATCGCGCACGACTGAAGGAACACGCCCGCGAGCAGCGGGAGCTCGGACGCCTGCGCAGCAAACCCAGCCGTACCCGCGACCAGGTCGACATCGCCCTGCTGGCCAACGCCGAATCGCTGGAGGACGTAACCCAGGCCCACGCCCTCGGCGCGCAGGGACTGGGTCTGTACCGCACGGAATTCCTGTTCCTGCAGCGCAACGAGCTGCCGGACGAGGAAGAACAGTTCCGGACCTACCGCGACGCCGCGCTGGGCATGAGCGGGCGGCCGGTGACCATCCGCACCCTCGATCTGGGTGCGGACAAAGCGGATCGTACCGGCCTGACCCTGAGCAACGAAGAGAACCCGGCGCTTGGCCTGCGGGGCGTGCGCCTGTCGCTGGCACGGCCGAAAGTGGCCGACACCCAGCTGCGGGCGATTCTGCGTGCCTCGGCCTATGGCAAGCTGCGGGTGCTGGTGCCGATGATCAGCACGCGAGAAGAGCTGCTGGCCGTGCGCCGGCGCATGCTCAAGCTGTCCGAACAACTGCGCGCGGAAGGGCACATGGTGGCCGACCACGTGCCGCTGGGGGCGATGATCGAAGTACCCGCCGCTGCTCTGGCGCTGGAGAGCTTCATCGACCTGGTCGACTTCCTGTCGATCGGCACCAATGACCTGGTGCAGTACCTGCTCGCGGCCGACCGCAACAACGAGGCGCTGGGCGAACTCTACTCGCCGCTGCACCCGGCGGTGCTGCGCCTGCTGCAGATGGTGATCGAGACCGGCGCACGCCATCGTGTGCCGGTGGCGGTGTGCGGCGAGATCGCGGGGGACGCACGCATGGCGCCGCTGCTGCTGGCACTGGGCCTGACCGAGTTCAGCCTGCATCCGGGCACGCTGCTGGAAGTCCGCCGCGCGATCCGCGAGGCCGACCTGGCATCCCTGCGCGCCCGCGCTCCGAAGCTGCTGGCCGCGCGGGACCGTCGCGGCATCGAGCGCTGGCTGGCACTGGTGGCCGATACGCCCTGACGGCCGCGCTGCGCGCTCGCCGGGCATGCCCCGGCGCTACCACCCCACGCATCCCGCTCGCCGGGCATCGCCCGGCGCACCACCGCATGCATCCCGCTCGCCGGGCATGGCCCGGCGCACCACCGCGTGTGCCTCCCGGTAGCGCCGGGCCATGCCCGGCGGAATGCATGGACCCCGCTGGCCGCAGACACCGGGGTATGCGTTGAAACATCCCCTTGCGATAATGACGCGCTGAACACCCTTGTTGCCGCATCCTTGCCAGGATCGCGGCTTTTCTTATCCCGCGGGAGCTGCGATGGCTGAAGCTGTACGCCACGACAAGACTGCGCGCCAACTGCGGATGCTGTCCGATGCACTGGACAGTGGCCGGCTGGGACCGGTGCGTCGCCTGGTCAATACTCTGGCCCCCGCCGAGATCGGCAACCTGCTCGAATCGCTGCCGCCGGGAAAGCGCGAAGTCGTGTGGGGCCTGGTCGATCCGGAAGATGACGGCGAGGTGCTGGTCCACGTCGGCGACGACGTGCGCGAGAGCCTGCTCGCGGACATGGACCCGGACGAGATCATCGCCGCGGTCGAAGACCTGGACATCGACGACCTGGCCGATCTGGTCGAGGACCTGCCGGACACGGTCATCGACGAAGTCCTCAAGTCGATGGACCGCGAGAACCGCGAGCGCCTCGAGCAGGTCCTGTCCTACCCCGAGGACAGCGCTGGCCGCCTGATGAACCCGGACGTGGTGACCGTGCGCGCCGACGTCAACGTCGACGTGGTGCTGCGCTACCTGCGCCTGCGCGGCGAACTGCCGGACCATACCGACCACCTGTTCGTGGTCAGCCGCCGCCATCAGTATCTTGGCCGTGTCTCGCTTGCAGCGCTGGTCACCCATGAAGACACCACGCCGATCAACCGGTTGATCGACGACGAACAGCCGGCGATCGATGTCGGCGAGAGCGACCAGGAGGTCGCCCGCCAGTTCTCCGACCATGACTGGATTTCCGCGCCGGTGGTGGACGACAACAACATTCTGGTCGGCCGCATCACCATCGATGACGTGGTCGACATCATCCGTGGCCAGGCCGAGCACCAGGCGCTGGGCGCCGCCGGCCTGGACGAGGACGAGGATCTGTTCAGCCCGGTGTGGCGCGCGATGCGCCGTCGCCTGATGTGGCTGTCGGTGAACCTGTGTACCGCCTTCCTCGCCTCCAGCGTGGTCGGTCACTTCGAAGGCACGATCGACAAGCTGGTGGCGCTGGCGGTGCTCATGCCCATCGTCGCCGGCCTCGGCGGCAACGCAGGCACGCAGGTGCTGGCGTTGATGGTGCGCGGCCTGGCGCTGGGCCAGGTGGGCGCATCCAATGCACGCACCCTGCTGTGGAAGGAAGTGCGGGTGGCACTGCTCAACGGCCTGTTGCTGGGTTCCGTGCTGGGCCTGATCGTGCTGGCCTGGTTCCATTCGCCGGGGTTGTCGGCGGTGATCGCCATCGCGCTGACCTTCAACCTGCTGTTCGCCGCGCTGGCCGGTGTGCTGGTGCCGCTGACCCTGAAACGTTTCGGCTTCGATCCGGCCTTGGCCAGCGGTATTTTCCTGACCGCCGTGACCGATTCGATGGGCTTCTTCACCTTCCTCGGCCTGGCCACCCTGGTGCTGCTGCACTGACCGACCTGCGCCCTGCCCCCGGTCGGGGCGCGGGGCCCATTCCCACTGGAACACCCCATGGCAACCACGATCGAAAACTACTTCCAGCCGGGTTGGCGCGACCAGCTGCATACCTGTGCCGCGTGCGAATGGAAGGGCAGTTCGCGGGCAATGGTGATGGAGCTGGACGAGGACGCCACCGAGTACGACTGCCCGGTGTGCGAGAACCCGCTGCTGGTGGTGCTGCACCCGGATCTGGCACAGGTACGGGCCGCCGCCGCCGAAGGCAACGCTGAAGCGCAGGAGCAGCTGGACATCGTCGCCAGCGCCCCCCGGCCCGAGTGACGCGCTGCACGATGCTGGCCAGGCGCGACTGGACTACCATGAAAACGATTCCAGATCAGGAAACGCGCTCATGGTTCGTCTGCTTGCACGCTGGTTGCCGCTGCTGCTGGTCCTGATGGTAGGAGGCTGCGCCAGCACCGCCGAACGGACGCACGGACGCTTCGAGGCGCGTGCGGTGAAGGTGGATGGCCGGACGGCCTATTACCAGGTGTTCATTCCGGCGGGCCTGCAGCCGCGTGGTTCGGCGCAGCAGGGTGCCGCGCCGGTCGATGTGCCCGTCATCCTGTTCCTGCACGGCTCTGGCGAGCGCGGCGGCGATGGCGTGAAGCAGACCCACGCCGGGCTCGGCCCGTACCTGCGCGACCACCGCGACTTCCCGGCGCTGGTGGTGTTCCCACAGGTTCCCGGGCACGAGGAATGGAGCGGCCGCAACAACCGGGTGGCCCTGGCCGCACTCGACGCCACCCTCGCCGAGTTCGGTGCCGACCCGGCCCGGCAGTACCTGACCGGCATGTCGATGGGCGGCTACGGCAGCTGGAACATCGCACTGGATGACCCGCGCCGTTTCGCGGCGATCGTGCCGGTCTGCGGCGCGGTGCTGGCCCCCCGCGCGGTGCGGCCGACCCTGTTCGTGGAGCAGGTCGCCAACGAAGCCGATCCGTATGCCGCGATTGCACAGCGCCTGCGGCACACGCCGATCTGGATCTTCCATGGTGCGCTTGACGATGTGGTGCCACCAGACGACGACCGCCGCCTGCACGCCGCGTTCCAGGCCACCGGCGCCGCCGACGTACGCTACACCGAGTATCCGCAAGGTAACCACAACGCCTGGGATGCCACCTACGCCGACCCGGCAATGTGGGCGTGGTTGTTCGCGCAGAAGCGATGAGCCATAGCTTCGGTAGTTGCCAACCTTGGTTGGCACTGGCCTACCTGAAACCAACCCATTCCCCGATGTTCACTGGAAGCAGGCCCGTCCATGCTTGCTCCATGCAGAACACACGTCTCCTGCTCGGTCGTCGCTCCAGCATCGGCCTCAGCTATATCCTCACCACCGTCGTCCATGACCGCGCGCCGCTCTTCACCAACGCCGCAGCGGCCGCCTTGGCAGTCCGCGAATTCCAGCGACTGGATCAGGAAGGCTTCACCCGCTCGATTGCGTACGTGGTCATGCCCGACCACATCCACTGGCTGGTCGAACTACGTGCGGGAACGCTGGAAACCGTCATGAAGCGTTTCAAGTCGCGCACCGCCCAGCAGGTAAACCGGTTGCTGGGGCGAGTCGGGCGCTTCTGGCAGGCCTGCTATCACGATCATGCGATCCGCTCTGACGAATCGTTGCACCGGCATGCGATGTATCTGATGGGAAATCCGATCAGGGCCGGGCTGACGACGCGGCTTGGGCAATATCCCCATGCATGGTGCGAATGGGAGCTTGGCGCTTCGTGTGATCCGCTCGACAACTTGGGCGCGGATGGATAGTGCCAACCAAGGTTGGCATCTACCAGAGCGGTGCGCGGACAAGCCGCGCGGTAAGTGTGTCAACCAAGGCTGACACCTGCCAAAGCGGGGTTCAGCCCAGCAGGGTTTCCAACACGGCCATGCGCACGGCGACGCCGTTGGCGACCTGGCGCAGCACCCACGACTGTGGGCCATCGGCCACATCGTCGGTCACTTCCACGCCGCGGTTGATCGGGCCGGGGTGCAGCACCGCGGCGTCCTTGCCGGCGCGGGCCAGGCGTTCGCGGGTCAGGCCGTACTGGTCGTGATACTGCTCCAGCGACGGCACCAGCCCTTCTTCCATGCGCTCGCGCTGCAGGCGCAGCATCATCAGTGCGTCGACCCCTTCCAGCATCGCGTCGAAATCCTCGCCCACCACGCAGCCCTTCAGGGTTTCGTCGTCCGGCAGCAGCGACTGCGGGCCACACACGCGGATCTCGCCCACGCCCAGCGTGCGCAGTGCGTGCAGGTCGGTGCGGGCGACGCGCGAGTGCTTCACGTCGCCGACGATCAACACCTTCAGCTTCGAGAAATCCGGGCCCTTGGCCTGGCGCAGGGTCAGCATGTCCAGCAGGCCCTGGGTGGGGTGCGAACTGCGTCCATCGCCGGCGTTGACGAGGGCGGTGCCCTCGCCCGCCGCTTCGGCCAGTGCCGCCACGGCACCATCATCGGGATGGCGCACCACGAAACCGCGCACGCCCATCGCTTCCAGGTTGCGCAGCGTGTCGCAGGCGGTTTCGCCCTTGCGCGTGGACGAGGTCGACGCATCGAAGTTCAGCACGTCGGCGCCCAGGCGCTGCGCGGCCAGCTGGAACGAGCTGCGCGTGCGGGTGGACGGTTCGAAGAACAGCGTGCACACCGCGGAACCGGCCAGCACGTGCCGCTTGTTGCCGACGCGGCCGACCGCCGCGTCGCGGATCTGCCCCGCGCGGTCGAGCAGCTGCAGCAGGGTGTCGCGGGGCAGGCCCTCAAGAGTCAGCAGGTGGCGCAGGCGGCCGGAGGCATCGAGTTGCTGGGCGGTCATGGCGGGAATCGTGCAGTCAGGGAATGGGAGTGGCGTCGTCCGGCGAGGACAGCCAGCGGTCGATGATCACCGCCGCAGCCACCGCATCGAGCGCGGCCGCATCACGGCGGCGCTTGCGCCCTTCGGCGCGCTCGACGGCGAAGCGGCGGGCGGCTTCCACCGAGCTTGAGCGCTCGTCGATCATCACCACCGGCAGCTTGAATCGTTCCCGCAGCTGGCGGGCGAAGCCCTGCGCGCGCTTGCGGTTGGGTTGGTCCTGGCCGTCGAGCGTCAGCGGATCGCCGACCACCAGGCCATCGGGCTTCCATTCCTTGATGAGGCGTTCGATCGCCGCCCAGTCCGGGCCGTTGCCGTGCACGTCGACCACGGCCACGGCACGCGCGTGCGCGGCGAAGGCACTGCCGATGGCCACACCGATCCGTCGCGCGCCGACATCGAAGCCGAGCACGGTGCCATCGCGACGGAGGGCGGCCGGCTCAGACATGGCCGCTGTAATCGGTGAGCCGGAACAGATCCACGCCGATGCGCGAGGCCGCGCCCTGCCAGCGCTGCTCCAGCGGCAGCTGGAACACCAGTTCGGCGTCGGCCGGCACGGTCAGCCAGCTGTTCTCGGAAAGCTCGCTTTCCAGCTGCCCGGCGCCCCATCCGGCGCAGCCAAGGGTCACCACGGCATTGGCCGGGCCTTCGCCGCGGGCCATTGCTTCGAGGATGTCGCGCGACGTGGTCAGGTACAGGCCTTCGCCCACCGTCAGGCTGGAATCCCAGGGCCGCGCATCGTCGTGGATGACGAACCCGCGCTCGGGATGTACCGGCCCGCCGTTGAGCACCATGCGCGCCTGCAGGTCGCCATCGCTGGTGGCGATGTCCATCTGCGACAGCACCTCGCCCAGCGTGTACTCGGACGGCTGGTTGACCAGCACGCCCATCGCCCCGTTCTCGTCGTGCTGGCAGATCAGCGCGACGCTGCGGGCAAAGGTCGCGTCGAGCAGCGACGGCAGCGCGACGAGCAGGTGATCGGCAAGGGAAGTGGGAGTTGCGGGCATGCCGCCATTCTAGCCGCTGGCCGCCCCCGATGCCTGCACCTGCCGGTCACGGCGCGCATAATGACCACCCCGTACCGCAGGAGTTCGCCTTGTCCGGATATTGCCTGATCGCCCCCGGCCACCCGGTGCACGACTACTACCACGCGCACGAGTACGGCTTCCCGCAGCGCGACGAACGCGAGCTGTTCGAGCGGCTGGTGCTGGAGATCAACCAGGCCGGCCTGAGCTGGGAGACCATCCTGAAGAAGCGGGAAGGATTCCGCGCGGCCTACGATGCCTTCGACGTGGACCGGGTCGCGGCCTATGCCGAGCAGGACATCGAGCGCCTGCTCTCGGACCCGGGCATCATCCGCAATCGCCTGAAGGTGCTTGCCGCGATCCACAACGCACAGGTGATCCAGCAGCTGCGTGCGGACCACGGCAGCTTCGCCGCCTGGCTGGACGCGCATCACCCACGCAGCAAGGCTGACTGGGTGAAGCTGTTCAAGAAGACCTTCCGCTTCACCGGCGGCGAGATCACCGGCGAATTCCTGATGAGCCTGGGCTACCTGCCGGGTGCGCACGCCGCAGACTGCCCGGTGCATGCGCGGCTGCTGAAGCTGTCACCGCCCTGGCTGCAGACCGTCGCCCGCTGAACCGGACCCGCCGGGCATGGCCCGGGGCTACCACGTACCGGTTCCGGTAGCGCCGGGCCATGCCCGGCGAACGCGGAAGGCGCGCTTACACGCCCATGTAACGGCCGGGCCGGTGGTTGAACATCAGCACCAGGCTGAGCACCACCGCGCCGATCGCCGAATACATCACCTTGGACGGCGAAAGCACGAAGAACGCGGCGATCATCAGACAGGCATCGTAGGACATCTGCACCTTGCCGGCGCTCCAGCCACGGGTGCGCTGCAGGTAGACCGCCAGGATGCCGATGCCGCCCAGGCTGGCACGGTGGCGGATGAAGAACAGGATGCCCAGCCCCGACAGCGCGCCGCCGACGATCGCCGAGTACAGCGGATGGATGTGCGAGAAATCGATCCAGCGCGGCAGCAGATCGGTCAGTACGCCGCAGGCGGTAACCGCGGCAAAGGTCTTCAGGGTGAACTCCCAGCCCATGCGCCGCAGCGCCACCCAGTAGAAGGGCAGATTGACCACCACGAACACCAGCCCGAAGTTCCAGCCCATGGAGTAGTGCAGCAGGAAGGCCATGCCGGCCATGCCGCCGATCATCAGCCCGCCCTTGGCAAAGATGGCCAGGCCCAGCGAGGCCACCATCGTCGCCAGCACCATGCCCTGCACGTCCTCGGCCACCGAGTGGCGCAGCGCTTTCTCGTCGGCGGTGGTACCGGCGCTGTCCGGCGGCGGAGTCAACGGACCGGCGGTGACCAGGTGGCCGTCAGCGTCGTCGCACGGCGCGGGGCCATGGGAAGGATGGGACATGCGGGTGGGGGGACAGCGGGGGGAGGCGGTATTAGACACGATCCGCATGACAGTTGCAGATGAAATCGTTCAGCTGGATCCGCCGCCCTGCCTGAGGGCTCCCCGGAAAGCATCAGCCTGCGCGGCAGCGGGCAGCGGCGGCGCCGTATCATTCCCGCATGCCGCGCGAAAACCTCAACGACCTGCAGGCCTTTGTCCACGTCGCCCGCGAGGGCAGCTTCACCCGCGCGGCCGCCCAGCTGGGTGTCTCCCAGTCCGCGCTCAGCCACGCCATGCGGGGCCTCGAAGAGCGGCTCGGGGTGCGTCTGCTGACCCGGACCACCCGCAGCGTCTCCACCACGGAGGCTGGCGCCCGCCTGCTCGCCACGCTGGCACCACGCCTGGCCGAGATCGAGCACGAACTGGCCGCGTTGGCCGAGTACCGCGACCGCCCCGCCGGGACCATCCGCATCAACGCCACCGGCCACGCCGCTGAGTATCTGGCGTGGCCGCGGCTGGGCCCCCTGCTGCAGCGCTTCCCCGACCTGAAGATCGAATTGACCACCGACTATGGCCTGGCCGACATCGTCGCCGAGCGCTATGACATCGGCATCCGCCTCGGCGAGCGCCTGGCACGCGACATGATCGCCGTGCCCATCAGCCCGCCGCTGCGGATGCGCGTGGTCGGTGCCCCGGGTTACTTCCGTCAGCACGCCGCCCCCGCGCATCCGCACGACCTGGCCAGCCACAACTGCATCACCCTGCGCCTGCCCACCCATGGCGGACTGATGCCATGGGACTTCGGCCAGGATGGCCACGAACTGAGCGTGCGCGTGAGCGGGCAGTGGACCTTCAACACGATGGGCATGACCCGCAGCGCAGCACTGGCCGGCAGCGGGCTGGCCTGGCTGCCGGAAGACCAGGTCCTGCCGATGCTGGACGATGGCCGCCTGCAATCGGTGCTGGACGACTGGTGCCCGCCGTTCGATGGCTACTACGCGTACTACCCCTCGCGCCACCACGTGACCCTGGCGATGCGCACGGTGCTCGATGCCCTGCGCGGGCCGATGATGGACCGATGAGTGCGGGCCCAAGGCCCGCACCCACCACGATCAGCCCTTGACCTGCGCCGCACGCTGGGCGTTGTAGCGCTCGCCGACGATCGACACTTCATCCAGCGCCTGCGCGATGCGCTGCCGTTCTTCGCTCGACAGCTGCAGGTCCACCGCTCCCAGGTTCTCTTCCAGGCGATGCACCTTGGTGGTACCCGGAATCGGCACGATCCAGTCTGCCTGCGCCAGCAGCCAGGCCAATGCCACCTGTGCCGGGGTGGCACCGCGGGCGGCGGCAATGGCGCCGATCCGGTCCACCAGCGCCTGGTTCGCCCGGCGCGCTTCGACTTCAAACCGCGGCACGGTGTTGCGGAAGTCGTCGGCCTCGAACGTGGTATCTGCATTGATCGTACCGGTCAGGAAGCCCCGGCCCAGCGGACTGAACGGTACGAAGCCGATGCCCAGCTCCTGCAGGGTCGGCAGCAGTTCGCGCTCCGGCTCGCGCCACCACAGCGAGTACTCGCTCTGCACCGCAGCCACCGGCTGCACGGCATGTGCGCGGCGCACGGTGGCGGCACTCGCTTCGGAGAGCCCGAAGTGGCCGACCTTGCCTTCGGCAATCAGGTCGCGCACGGTACCGGCGACGTCCTCGATCGGCACGTTGGGATCGACACGGTGCTGGTAGAACAGATCGATGTGGTCGGTACGCAGGCGCTTGAGGCTGGCTTCGGCCACGGCACGGATGTTCTCCGGGCGGCTGTCCAGCCCGGTATCGGCCTGGGCATTGCGGAAACCGAACTTGGTGGCGATCACCAGCCGGTCCCGATGCGGCGCCAGCGCCCTGCCCAGCAGTGCCTCGTTGGTGTACGGGCCATACACCTCGGCCGTGTCGAAGAAGGTGACCCCGCGCTCCACGGCTGCGTGCAGCAGCGCGACGCCCTGCTCCAGTTCCACGGGCTTGCCGTAGCTGTGGCTCAGGCCCATGCAGCCCAGGCCGAGGGCGGAAACCTTCAGGCCGCTGCGGCCGAGTTCACGTGTCTGCATTGTCATGCTCCAGAGGGGGAGCGCTGACGATACGCCTGCGGCCTCATCGGATTGAACCGGCTGCGCCGCAGTCGGTCATGACTGGATTTCATGAATCCGGCCGTCCCGGTGATCTTCCGCGGCGCCGGGCGACGCCCGGCTGCCGTCCTCTGCTGCTTCAGCGGATCTCGGAGATTTCCACGCCGTCCAGGCCCTGCGACAGGGTGCGCGCGTCACCGCCCTGGCTCAGCTTGATGCGCAGCCGCACTTCGTTCTGCGAATCGGCATACCGCAGCGCATCCTCGTAGCTGATCTCACCGGCCTGGTACAACTCGAACAGGCTCTGGTCGAAGGTCTTCATGCCCAACTGGACCGATTCCTTCATCACTTCCTTCAGCTTGTGGATCTCGCCGTCGCGGATGTAGTCCTGCACCAGCGGCGTGCCCAGCAGGATCTCCATCGCAACCTTGCGCGAGCGGCCATCCGGGGACGGCACCAGCTGCTGGGCGACCACGCCCTTGAGGTTCAGCGACAGGTCCATCAGCAGCTGGTTGCGACGGTCTTCCGGGAAGAAGTTGATGATGCGGTCCATCGCCTGGTTGGCGTTGTTGGCATGCAGAGTCGCCAGCACCAGGTGGCCGGTCTCGGCGAAGGCGATGGCGTGGTCCATGCCTTCGCGGGTACGCACCTCACCAATCATGATCACGTCCGGCGCCTGGCGCAGCGTGTTCTTCAGCGCGGCCTCCCAGCTGTCGGTATCGATGCCCACTTCGCGCTGGGTGATGATGCAGCCCTCGTGCTTGTGCACGAACTCGATCGGATCCTCGATGGTGATGATGTGGCCGGTGGAATTCTGGTTGCGATAACCGATCATCGCTGCCAGCGACGTCGACTTGCCGGTGCCGGTCGCACCGACGAACAGGATGATGCCGCGCTTGGTCATCGCCAGCGTCTTGATGATCGGCGGCAGGCTCAGTTCTTCCACGGTCGGGATGCGCGTCTCGATGCGACGCAGCACCATGCCCACCTGGTTGCGCTGATAGAAGCAGCTCACGCGGAAACGGCCGACACCGGACAGGCCGATGGCGAAGTTGCATTCGTGGGTCTTCTCGAACTCTTCGCGCTGTGCCGGCGTCATCACGTTCAGCACCAGGTCGCGGCTCTGCTGCGGCGTCAGGGGTGTCTGCGTGATCGGCGCGATCTTGCCATTGACCTTCATCGCCGGCGGCATGCCCGCGGTGATGAACAGGTCCGAGGCGCGCTGGTGCGCCATCAGCTTGAGGAAGGAGGTGAAATCGATGGTGGTGGCGGTGGTGTTCACGGCAGGCTCCCAGGAGGCATGTGCCAGGCTTCAGTCGATGGTCGGAACATCGCGGAGTCGCCGGCGCGGTCGCGCGCCGGGGCCCGCTTCTGCCTTGCCTTACTCGAACAGTCGCTTGTCCTTGGCGTACTCGCGCGCCTGGTTGCGGGTGATCAGGCTGCGCTTGACCAGGTCCTGCAGGTGCTGGTCGAGCGTCATCATGCCCTGCTGCTGACCGGTCTGGATCGCCGAGTACATCTGCGCCACCTTGTCTTCGCGGATCAGATTGCGGATGGCCGGCGTGCCCACCATGATCTCCCACGCTGCGGTACGGCCGCCGCCCACCTTCTTCAACAGTGCCTGCGAGATCACCGCGCGCAGCGACTCGGACAGCATCGAGCGCACCATCGGCTTCTCGCCGGCCGGGAACACGTCGATGATGCGGTCGATGGTCTTGGCCGCCGAACTGGTGTGCAGGGTGCCGAACACCAGGTGGCCGGTCTCCGCGGCGGTCAGTGCCAGGCGGATGGTTTCCAGGTCGCGCAGTTCGCCGACCAGGATGATGTCCGGGTCTTCTCGCAGTGCCGAGCGCAGTGCCTCGTTGAAGCCATGCGTATCACGGTGTACTTCGCGCTGGTTGATCAGGCACTTCTGCGAGGTGTGCACGAACTCGATCGGATCCTCGACAGTGAGGATGTGGCCGTATTCGCTCTTGTTGATGTAGTCGATCATCGCGGCCAGCGTGGTCGACTTGCCCGAACCGGTCGGGCCGGTCACCAGGATCAGGCCCTGCGGCTGCTGGATCAGTTCGCGGAAGATCGGCGGGCAGGCCAGATCCTCCAGCGTCAGAACCTCCGACGGAATGGTACGGAACACCGCGCCCGCACCCCGGTTCTGGTTGAACGCATTCACGCGGAAACGTGCCAGCGACGGGATCTCGAACGAGAAGTCCACTTCGAGGAATTCCTCGTAGTCGCGGCGCTGCTTGTCGGACATGATGTCGTACACCAGCGCATGGACCTGCTTGTGGTCCAGTGCCGGGATGTTGATGCGGCGAACGTCGCCGTCCACGCGGATCATCGGCGGCAGGCCTGCGGACAGGTGCAGGTCGGACGCTTTGTTCTTTACGGAAAACGCCAACAGCTCGGCGATATCCATGAGCGGCTACTCCCCAATAACGGCTTCGACTGGAAGGATCTTTCCCCGGGCGGCAGTATAGCCTCCTGATCGATTGGAACGCGTTACGTGGCCACTGCCCTGCCCCAGATCCTGAGCACCCTGCACGCTGCGGCGGAGGCCGCCGGACGTGCGCCGCCGCGCCTGCTGGCGGTCTCCAAGACCCAACCGGCCGAGGCCGTGGCCGCCCTTGCTGCACAGGGCCAGCGCGCCTTCGGCGAAAACTACGTGCAGGAGGCGCTGGCCAAGATGCAGGCGCTGCAGCACCTGGACCTGGAATGGCACCTGATCGGCCATCTTCAGTCCAACAAGGCCGAAGCGGTGGCCACGCATTTCGACTGGGTGCAGAGCGTGGACCGTCCCAAGCTGGTGACTGCGCTGGCCCGCCATCGACCGGCGGCGCGCGGAGCGCTGAACGTGCTGATCCAGGTCAACATCGATGATGAATCGAGCAAGCACGGCTGCTCGCCAGAGGACGTCCAGGCCCTGGCCGAGGCCATCGCCGCCGAGCCTGGCCTGCGGTTGCGGGGTCTGATGGCGATCCCGGCGCCGTGGCCGGAGGCGGAACGCCGCCGCGACGCATTCGTGCGCATGCGCACACTTTTCCAGACACTGGCCGACCGCTTCCCGCAGGTCGATACCCTTTCGATGGGCATGAGCAGCGACTACACCGAGGCCATCGCCGAAGGCGCCACCCTGGTGCGCATCGGCACCGCCCTGTTCGGCGCCCGTCCGCGGCCGGCCTGACATTCCGAGGAGACTTCCATGGCAGCAGATTCCATCACCTTCATCGGCGGCGGCAACATGGCGCGCAGCCTGATCGCCGGCCTGATCCGCCAGGGCGTGCCTGCCACGCGCATCCACGTGGCCGAGCCGGTCGCCGCCGTGCGCGATGCGCTTGCCAGCGACTTCGGCGTGCATACCCACGACAGCGCCAGCGCGGCCGCCGCGCAGGGCCAGACCTGGCTGCTGGCGGTCAAGCCACAGGTACTGCGCGACGTCTGCCAGTCGCTGCAGCCGCTGGCGCAGGACAACCGACCGCTGGTGGTCTCGATCGCCGCCGGCATCACCAGCACGCAGCTGCAGCGCTGGCTGGGCGGCACGTTGCCGGTGGTGCGCGCGATGCCCAACACGCCCGCGCTGCTCGGTGCCGGCGTCACCGGCCTGTACGCAACACCGGCAGTGGATGCACCGCAGCGGGCCCAGGCCGAGCACCTGCTGGCCAGTGCCGGACGCACGGTATGGATCGACAGCGAGCCGTTGATGGATTCGGTCACCGCTGTCTCCGGCAGCGGTCCGGCCTATGTGTTCCTGCTCGCCGAAGCGATGGAAGCGGCAGGCATCGCCCAGGGTCTGCCCGCCGACGCCGCACGCACGCTGGTGGTGCAGACGCTGCTGGGCGCCTCGCGCATGCTCGATGAAGCGGGCGAAAGTCCCGCCGAGCTGCGCCGCCGCGTGACCTCGCCCAACGGCACCACCCAGGCTGCGATCGAAAGCTTCCAGGCCGGCGGCTTCGAGGCACTGGTGGATGCCGCGCTGCGCGCCGCACAGGTGCGCGGCCAGGCACTGTCAGCGGCAAACGACTGATTCCTTGGGGTCAGATCCCTCTGCCGGGGCAAAGGGATCTGACCCCATCTCCCCCGATGCTCATTGCCCCAACGTGGTCATGACGAAGTCGACGAAGCACTGCAGGCGCGGGCGCGGGCGACGGTCCGGCAGATAGATCAGGTGCATCGGCCGCGGCGCCGGCAGATGGTCGCGCAGCAGCGGTTTCAGCCGGCCCGCAGCGATCTCCGTGGCCAGCAGCGCCGTCGGTTGCAGAATCAATCCGGCACCCGCTACGGCGGCCTCGCGCAGCGCGAAGCCGTCATTGCTGGTGAGCCGTGCCTCCCAGTCCACATGCTCGCCACTGGCCAGCTGCCAACCGTGCCCGCCACGCCACGCCAGGTGGCTCAGGCAATCGTGCCCCTGCAGATCCGCGGGCGTCCGCGGCGTGCCTCGACGGCGAAGGTACGACGGCGCTGCGCACAGGCTCATCGCATAGGGAGGCAGCGGACGCGCCACGATGTCCGCCGAGGGCAGCGGACCGACCCGGATCGCCGCGTCGAAGCCGTCTTCGATCAGGTCCACCCGCCGATTGCTCAGATCCAGTTCGATGTTCAGCAGCGGCTGTGCACGCAGCAGTTCGGCCAACCGGGGCGCCAGCACGCAGCTGCCCCAGGTGGTGGGAGCACTGACCCGCAACACACCGCGCGGCTGCAGCTGCAGGCCGGCCACGTCCGCCTCGGCCTGCTGCACCTGTTCCAGCACCTGCCGGCAACCGGCCAGATAGGCGCTACCCGCTTCGGTCAGGCGCTGCCGCCGCGTGTTCCGCTGCAACAGCGCGGTGCCGAGGTGGCTTTCCAGCTGCTGGATGTACTTGCCCACCATCACCGCAGACACCTGCAGGTGCTCGGCGGCAGCGGCGAAACTCCCGCGCTCGGCCACGGCGACGAAGGCCTGCATGCAGCGCAGCATGTCCATTGCTAAGTCCTGATTAGTAATCAGCGAATCATACGCGGCTTACCAAACCGCGTCGTCACGGCGCAGACTGCGCTTCGTCTCCCCAAGCAAGGAACCGTCATGAAGATTCTTCTCGTGGGCGCCACCGGCACGCTCGGCCAGGCCGTAGCGCGCCAGCTCGGCCAGCAGCACCAGATCCTGGACGCAGGGCGCAGCAGCGGCACGCTGCGCGTCGATCTGACCGACGATGCCAGCGTCAACGAACTGTTTGCCCGCACCGGCGCGGTCGATGCGGTGATTTCCACAACAGGCAAACTGCATTTTGGTCCCCTGCGTGACATGACGCCCGAACGGTTCAACGTCGGCCTGCAGGACAAGCTGCTCGGGCAGGTACGGCTGGCACTGGCCGCCCAGCATCACCTCACCGCCGGTGGCTCGATCACCCTGACCAGCGGCATCGTCAGTGCCCAGCCGATCCGCGACGGCGTCAATGCAACCTCGGTGAACGCCGCGCTGGAAGGATTCGTGCGCGCAGCGGCCCTGGAGCTGCTGCCCCGCGGGCTGCGCATCAATGTCGTCAGCCCGAATGTGCTGGTCGAATCAATGGATGCCTACGCGCCCTACTTCCCCGGCTTTGAAGCGGTCACCGCCCAGCGCGCGGCACTGGCGTACCAGCGCGCGGTGGAAGGCATCCTGAGCGGTGAAACGATCACCGTCTGGTGATGCATGATCCAGCCTGGCGTGCCCTCCGATGTGCCGGGGCCTCAGCCCCAGCGCATCGGACCGTCACCCCGTTCCCCGAGGACATCCTCGGGGTTGGCCAGCCGGCAGCGCTTCAGTGACAGGCAGCCGCAACCGATGCACCCGGTCAGCTCGTCACGCAGCAGCTGCAACATGTGGATGCGCTCATCCAGCTCGGTCCGCCAGCGTGCAGACAGCGTGGCCCAGTCGGCCTTGGTCGGTGCCCTGCCCTGCGGCAGGCTTTCGAAAGCACGCGCCACCGCCTCCAGCGGCATGCCCACGCGCTGTGCAACGCGTATCACCGCCAGCCGGCGCAGCACGTCGCGGCTGAAGCGGCGCTGGTTTCCCGAGGTGCGCAGGCTGCTGATCAGGCCCTTGCGCTCATAGAAGTGCAGTGCGGATACGGCCACGCCGCTGCGCTGCGACACCTCACCCACACTCAGTTCCTGCGACACCATTGCTTGACCTCAACTATAGTTCAGGTGTCATGCTGCGGTCTTCGCCGCCGGATGACAAGCGCGGCCTCCCAGACTTTCCGCATGACCCCGACTCCATCCGCTGCCGACGCCGCCCCTCCTGCCGAAACCTCCATCCTTTCCGCGCGCTATCGTGCGACCACCCTGGGCATGGTCGCCCTGGTCTCGCTGCATGCCTTCGAGGCACTGGCGGTTGCCGCGGCCATGCCCACCGTCGCCGCCGCGCTCGACGGGCTTCGCCTGTACGCGTTGGCCTTCGGCGGCACCCTCGCCACCAGCGTCATCGGCATGACACTCGCTGGCCACTGGGCCGACCGGCACGGACCCGCGCGGCCGCTGTGGTGGGGCCTGGCGTGCTTCGTACTGGGCCTGCTGCTGGCCGGCCTGGCCACGCACATGGGGATACTGGTGGCCGGGCGGCTGCTGCAGGGCCTGGGCGCGGGCGCGATCTCGGTCTCGCTGTACGTGATGGTCGGCCGTACCTACCCCGAACCGCTGCGGCCGAAGGTGTTCGCAGCATTCTCCGCTGGCTGGGTGGTGCCGTCGATGATCGGCCCGGCTGCGAGCGGGCTCATCGTGCAGCACCTGGGCTGGCGGTGGGTGTTCCTGGCCGTGCCGCTGCTGGCGCTACCCGCTGCATTGCTGCTGCGACCTGCACTGTCACGCCTGCAGCCCTCGCCTGCGGGCGACAGCGGCAATCGCAGCCGGGTGGTGCGCTGGGCCAGCGGCGCGTCGCTGGCAGCGCTGCTGCTGTATCTCGGCGGGCAGCAGCAAGGGATGGCGGCAGTGCTGTGCATCGCTGTGGCGATGCTTGCGCTGCTGTTCTGCGTGCAGCGGCTGCTGCCCGCCGGCACCTTGCGCGTGCATCGCGGGCTGCCCAGTGTGATCGCCCTGCGCGGCATCGCCGCTGCGGCATTCTTCGCCTGCGAGGCCTACCTGCCACTGCTGCTGCAGCGCGAGCGCGGGCTGTCACCCAGCGGGGCCGGCGCGGTGTTGAGCCTGGGGGCATTGGGCTGGTTCGCCGGGTCGTGGCTGCAGGGCCACCAGCGCAATGGCTGGTCACGCCAGCAGCTGCTGCGCGCGGGAACGCCGCTGATGGCGATCGGTATCGCGGCCACGCTGGCGGTGCTGTTCCGCACGGTACCGCTGCCGGTGGCTCTGATCGGCTGGACGCTGACCGGCTTCGGCATGGGCATGATCTACGCCAGTCTTTCGGTACTGACCCTGTCCCTTTCGGCACCGCACGAACAGGGAGCCAACACCTCGGCGCTGCAGTTGAGCGAGGCGCTGGCGGTCACCACCGCACTGGCCGTCTCCGGCGCGCTGTTTGCCCTGTTCGTGGACGACAGGCCGCACACCGGCTACGTGCTGTGCCTGGCGATCACCCTGGGCCTGGCTCTGCTGTCCACGCTGATTGCACGCCGGGTGTAACGCCACCGGTTGATTCGGCCGTGCGTGGCCCGGCGATCAGTGCGGTCATGGCGTGGCCGCCGCGTCCACATCATCGATGTCCCGATGCAGGATGCGGCGCACCTCCAGCACGGCCTGCGGCGATTCCTGCACGCTGTGTCCGGAGATGATGACCTTCTCCGACAGCGCCCCCGGCAGGTGCGCGCTCCAATACGGCACCAGCCCATCGTCGGATTTCTCCAACGGCAGTTCCGGTTTGCGCTGGGCGATGATCGAGTGGTACTTCAGGCCCGCTTCGATCGGCAGCTGTGCGGCCGCCTTCACGAACGGATCGCTGGCCTTGAGGTTGTCGATGCTGTTGGGAATCTTCGGCTTGGCGGTGCCGTCAACCTGCTGCTCGGCCTGCGCCAGCGCCAGGAACACATCCTCGAACTTGCCCAGGATGGTCAGCGGCAGGCGCACCAGGCGGCCGATCAGGCGGCCGACCCTGTTGCCGGCGATGTCGGTGCCCTGATGCGGGGCGGCGATGAAGATCGCCCGTTCCACATTCGGCTGCGCCTTGAAGTGCAGCAGCGGGCCCAGCTTGTTCTGCACCCGCTTCAGTCGTTCACCCTTCAGGTCATAGTTGGCCAGCAGGTCGTTCCACAGCACATCGCCCGAGTCGCTCACCAGCAGGCGGGCCAGCACGCCGCCCATGCTGTGACCGATGTAGACCATGTCCTTCGATGCGCGCGTGCTGCCATCCGGGTCGAAATGCTTCAGCGTGTCGTTGAATGCAGTAGCGATCTCATAGCGGTTCAGCGCGATCGGCGCGTTGGTCGGGTAATACACCTGCCACACCTGGAACTGCCGGCGCAGCTCGGGATCGCCCATGATCTCGTTGGCCAGGTTCACCCACGCTTCCGGGCTGCTGGCCAGGCCATGCAGCATGAAGATGATGCGGCGGTTCGGATCCCACGGCTGCATCAGGTAGATGTGCGGCTCACCGATACCCTCGCTCATGCCGAACAGCGTGCGCAGCGATTGCCGGGCGAAGCCACTCTGCGCCAGCCACAGGCCGTAGGCGGCAGTGAAGTTGCCGGCCAGCGGCACCTGCTCGCCGTGCAGGGTGATGCGCTCGGTCGCTTCGGGCGAATAGGCGTCCAGCTCGACCCGGCGGGTACGCATCACGTCCTCCAGCGTGCTGCCCTCGAAGCGCAGCAGCGCGGTGACGTTGATCGAGGACATCTCGCTGAACTCCGGCACCGCATCATCATGGCGATGGCGGCGACCACGACGCGCATCGCTGTCGTCGTCCTGCCCGCCGTCCGCCTTCGGGCCATCTGCGGAGACCGCCGGAGCAACCAGCTTCGGCGGGTCCATCACCATCACCAGCTCCGCACCGAAACCGTCGCGTCGATAGGTACTGCGCAGGCCGACGAAGCTGACCGTGCCAGCGGGTACCAGCTGCGCCGGAATGCTCTTCAGGGCCAGCTGCTGGTAGTTGGAGGCCAGCGACCAGCTGCCGACCGTGATCGGCTTCGTATAGTCCTCGCCGGCGAGCGCGGCGGCGCGCGCCCGCACGAACAGAACCACCGCGGCCTTCTCGGCTGCATAGTTGTAGTAGTCGCGCACCTGCGTCTGCCGGTCCTCGAACGCCCGATCGGACGGCGAACGGCCGCTGTAGAACAGGTAGGCGTAGGCATAGCGCGCCGCTTCCAGCCATGCGTCCAGTGCGGCATCGCTCATCGGTGGATCGCCCGCCGCCGTCTTCTTCGGGGTCAGCGCCAGCGCTGCCTTCACCCACAGCTCCGACAACGCGGACAGCCGCTGTTCGACGTTGAGATCGTCGGTCATCAACAGCGTGCTGCGACAGACCACGAAGTCCTTCTCGCACTGCGACTCATCCAGCCCGGCTGCACTCAGCGTTTCCCGGGCCGCCGGGCTGAGCTTGCCGGTGTTGAGCACATCGGCACGCTTGTTGACCAGCGAGTCACTGGATTTCACCTGCTTGACGGTGACCATCGCGCAGCCGCTGCCGGCCAGCAGCATGAAGATCGCCAGCGACGCCGGCAGCACGCGCTGCCAGCGGGAAAGTATGGACATGAGCATCACTGCGGGTCCTGCTCGGTGCCGGGCACGCCCTGGCGGATCACGGTGGAAAAGTTGCCGCCGTCACCCAGGTCCAGCGCGCGCTGGGTGATCCGGCCCTTGGCATGCAGCACTGCGTACGGCACCCCCGGCGTCAATGCCCCGACCTCCTGCGCGTACTCGGCCAGATAGCCGGACAGCAGCAGGCGGTAGTCCAGCGGCAACCGCGGCGCGATATGCCTGGCCAGATCGAAGACGATGGTGGTGCAGTTGCTGGTCAGCGTGTTGTAGAAGCCGGGCTTTGCATCCAGTTCGCGTGCCTGCGCGATGTAGGCAGCGAACAGTTCCTTCAACTGTGCGCGGTCCATGCCATGCAGGCGGTACAGATAGACATCCTCGCCACGCGCGTTGGTACGCGTGCGGATGATGTCGGTCTCTTCGGAGGCCACCAGGGTCATCTCGAACTTGCGGAAGAATCCCCCCAGTGCCGAGAACGATTCCCCGCGTTCCTTGCGGATCTCCAGCGAGAACACGACATGGCGGCCATCGTCGAAGCCGAACGAGATCAGCGTGTGGGCGATCGCCGGCCCCATCCAGTACGAAAGCACCAGGTCGGCCGAACGCAGCTGGTCCAGGTCGTACGTGCGGCGCACCCAGCGCGCGTCATAGTCGGTTTCGCTGCGCCAGGTGAAATCGCGCACGTTGTCCAGCACCACATGCCGCCCATCGAAGGAGACCACGTGCAGGCGTTGCGCTACATCATCGGCCCAGACGCGATCCTGGCGCGGGGTCAGCAGCATCCACCACCCCAGCGCCAGGGCCAGCGCCACGCCGAAGGCCATGCCGAGCCGTCGCGTGCCATGGCCACGGGCAACCCGCCAGGACGCCCACAGGGCGGACAGCACCCACAGTACCGCCACGGCCGACGCCAGCCAGCCCGGCCCCGGCAGCTGATAGAGCAGCAGGCCAGCCACCCACAGTGCCAGCAGTGCCATCACACTTCCTGTCATCCAACGTCCTGCGGCTTTCACTGGCGTCCTGTCGTGGTCCCGGGGGCGCATAGTTAGCCACAAGCGGGTTCGCCCTGGCATCTACGGCCCGTTCAGGCTGCTGGGTGCACCGTCTGCAACGCGGTTTTCCACATACCGTTCCCTCTTCCAGGAGCATCGATGGGCATTACCTCCGTGGCCGGTGTTGCGGTCCAACCCCAGCACAGCGCCCGCTGTCATTGCGGTACGGTCGAACTGCTGCTGGACCTGCCGGACGGCATCGTCGACCCGCGCCGCTGCGACTGTTCGATGTGCCGCCGCCGCGGCGCCATCGCCGCCAGCGTCGCCCTCGCAGGGCTGCAGGTGGTACGAGGGCGGGACCATCTGCGGCTGTACCAGTTCAACACGCATGTGGCCGAGCACTACTTCTGCGATGTGTGCGGCATCTACACCCACCACCGTCGGCGTTCGAACCCCGACCAGTACGGCTACAACGTCGCCTGCCTGGAGGGCATCGATCCCTTCGCGCTGGGCGTGATTCCGGTCAGCGATGGCGTGAACCATCCGGCCGACCGCCCGGCCTAGTGCCGGGTACGGCGTGTCGGCGCAGTGACCTTCTGCCAGGGCGCCATGCCGCTGCGGCCGGCCCGCGCGGGGCGTTTGCGCCAGGGCCGGCGTGGCGCGGGCTCCGCTTGAACGGGGCGCGGCGGAGGCGCGGGCCGGCGTGCAGTCCAGAGATGATCAAGCAGCCACATGGTCGGTCTCCGTGGGGGCGGGGACGATCAAGCGTGGACGCTGGCCTGCATAGCCGGCGTGAGGCATCGACGACACCACGATGACAGGCGGCGAAGCCCTGCGCGCGCACCACGCCGCAGCCGCATCGCGGACTGGGCGGCACCTCTTGACGCCTGCGCTACAGTGATAATTCCCCTCCTGCTGCAGGTGCCCCCGGATGCCTTCGTTCTCCGATGCCCAGGCTGCGGCCCGCTATCACGAGGGACCGCTGCGGCAGGTACCTGGATTCCTCGGTCTGCAACAGATGGCCCACCTGCTGCTGGCCGAGCACGTGCCCGAGCACGGCCACGTGCTGGTGCTCGGCGCCGGTGGCGGCCTCGAGCTGAAGGCCTTCGCTGACGCCCACCCATACTGGCGCATGCTCGGAGTCGATCCGGCCGGCCCGATGCTGGCGCTGGCCCGCGAAACGCTCGGCACACGGATGAACCACGTGGAGCTGCTGGAGGGCTACATCGAGGATGCCCCGGCCACGATCTTCGATGGCGCCAGCTGCCTGCTGACCCTGCACTTCCTCGATATCGACCAGCGCCGGCATACCCTGCGCGAACTGCGCAGGCGGCTGCGTCCGGGCGCGCCATTGGTGGTGGCCCACCACAGCATCCCGCAGGAGCCGGAGGCGAAGCTGCGCTGGTTGAGGCGCTATGCGGCCTTCGGCGAGGCTTCCGGCATTGCCCGTGCGGATGCACAGCGCGCGATCACCGCCATCGCCGAGCGCCTGCCGCTGCTGTCACCGGAGCAGGAGGTGGAGGTGCTGCAGGAGGCAGGCTTCAAGGACATCGAGCTGTTCTACGCCGGATTCACCTTCAAGGGCTGGGTCGCCTACGCGGCCTGATGAACCTGCAGAGCCGGCGCTCGCCCGGCCAAGCCCCGCACCTCGCACTTTTCCAGGGCCGCCCGGGAGAAGGGGCTCCCGTGCGTCGACCCGGAATGCACGTTATTGCATGTTCATGCACGAATATGCACACTTATCCCATGAACGCCGATTCCAGCCCCCTCCCCGCCGAACGTACCCGGCAGATCCTCGAGGAACTGCGCCAGCAGGGCCGCGTGATCGCTGCGGAACTGGCGCGTCGTTATGCGGTTTCCGAAGATTCGATCCGCCGCGACCTGCGTGAACTGGCCGCCCAAGGCCTGTGCCAGCGCGTGTACGGCGGCGCCGTGCTGCCGCCGCCGAAGGAGCGCCCGCTGCGCGAGCGCCTGACCCGCGATCGTGGCGACAAGGCCGAACTGGCCGCGCGCGTCTGTGCCCTGCTGCAACCTGGGCAGGTGGTGCTGCTCGATGCCGGTTCGACCAACCTGGCCATCGCCCAGCAGTTGCCGCCCGAACTGGCACTGACGGTGATTACCAACGCGCCGCAGATCGCCACCGCCGCCAGTGTGCATGAAGGCACTTCCGTGCAGCTGATCGGCGGCCGCCTGGCCAGCGGCGGCGGCGCGGTCGGTGCCGAAGCACTGGCCCAGGTGCAGCGCCTGCGCGCCGACGTGTACCTGCCCGGCCCGTGCGCGGTGGATGGCGACACTGGTGTGTGGGCGATGGATGCCGAAGAAGCCACCTTGAAGCGCGCCATGGTGGCCTGCAGCAGCCGCGTCATTGTCGCCGCCACCACCGAAAAACTCGGTGCCCGTGGCCACTGGCAGATCGCCGGCCTCGACGAGATCGACGACCTGGTGCTGACCACATCAGCCCCGCCCGCACTGGCAGCGCGCTTCCTCGCTGCCGGTATTGCGGTGCACCCCACCCCGCCCTGACCGAACCGCCCATGTCCGTTGCCTACCGCGCGCGTGCCGAACAGCACGCGACCCGCGCTGCATTCTTCATTCCCGGTTTCGCCACGGCACTGTGGGCGACGCTGGTACCGTTCGCCAAGGCACGCGCGGACCTCAACGACGCCACGCTCGGCGTGGTGCTGCTCTGCCTGGGTGCCGGTTCGCTGCTGGCGATGCCAGTGGCGGGCGTTCTGGCCGCGCGGCTGGGCTGCCGCCGGGTGATGGTGGCCAGTACGCTGTTGATCTGCCTCACCGTGCCGGGCCTGGCCCTGGCCGGTTCAGCGTGGCTGCTGGGCCTGGTGCTGTTCGTGTTCGGTGCCGCGGTAGGCGCGATGGACTGCACGATGAACGTGCAGGCCGTGGTGGTCGAGCGCGAAGCGCGACGTGTAATGATGTCCGGCTTCCACGCCTTCTTCAGCATCGGCGGCTTCCTGGGCGCGGCAATGATGACCGTGCTGCTGTCCCTGCAGCTGCCACCGCTGGCATCGGTGCTGATCGGCGTGGCCGCGATGCTGCTGGCGATGCTGCTGTCGGCGTCGTACTGGCACCGCGAGCGCATGCCGCACGACACCCCGATGCTGGCCATGCCGCACGGCATCGTGCTGTTCATCGGCGTGCTGGCCTTCG
Source organism: Stenotrophomonas genospecies 5 (assembly GCF_054473825.1). Classification (NCBI taxonomy): domain Bacteria; kingdom Pseudomonadati; phylum Pseudomonadota; class Gammaproteobacteria; order Lysobacterales; family Lysobacteraceae; genus Stenotrophomonas; species Stenotrophomonas genospecies 5. The sequence continues at coordinate 124,428 of NZ_JBTMUW010000004.1, read as the reverse complement.
TCGCGTTCCTCGGCGAAGGCGCGATGCTGGACTGGAGCGCGGTCTTTCTCAGTGACGTGCGCAGCGTCGATGCGCGCATGGCTGGCATCGGCTATGTGATCTTCACCCTGACCATGACCGTGGCCCGCCTGCTCGGCGATGCACTGGTGGCGCGGGTGGGACGCGAACGCGCCATCGTGTTCGGTGGCCTGCTCGCGGCCAGTGGCGTGCTGGTGCTGACGCTTGTCACGCCCTGGCAGGTCTCACTGGCCGGTTATGTGCTGGTCGGCCTCGGCTGCGCCAACATCGCGCCGGCGCTGTTCTCGCTGGCCGGCCACCAGACCCGCATGCCCGGCGCGCTGGCGATCACCGCCGTGTCCACGCTGGGCTTTGCCGGCATTCTTGCCGGCCCGGCACTCATCGGCTTCGCCGCCAATCATTTCGGCCTGATCGCTGCATTCATCGGTGTGGCCATCGCGCTGCTGCTGGTGGCGGTGTCCACGCGCTGGCTGCGGGTGTAGCGCGCGGGATCAACGGCGCCGACGCTGGACCTTCATCCGCAATCGTCGATAACCGATCACCGTAGCCGTCGCGCACAGCGCGGTGCCGGCGGTGCTCAACAGCAGCAGCACGCCCAGCCGGGCCGTCTCCTGCCGCAGCATTGCCGGCAGGTCCCAGCTGTGCAGGAAGTAGAACAGCCAGCGCCCGACGCGCTCACGATGCCCCAGGGTCAGCAGTGGATCGCCGCTGCCCAGATCGAAGTAGACGCGCGTCGCCTCGGCATCACCGAAGTCCGCCACCGCCACCGGGAAGCGGCGCACCGCCGCACCGTTCATCGCCTCCGGCGCACGTGGATAGAAATAGGCATCCGCTGCATGCAGTAGTGCGAACCGATGCATCGGCGCGGCAGACATCGCCTGCGCCTTCTGCTGCAGCCATGCCACCGGCAGCAGCTGCATCATCCGGAGATGCCCTTCGTCTGCGGATACGATGCGCGTATCGCCCTGCCCGTCCAGCAACAGCGCGAACAGCTCACCGCCGATGCGCCGCCACTGGATCTCCACCGGCATGAACAGCCCATCATGGGCCGCAGCCAGCAGCGCTGCTGGTTCGCCCAGTGCACCATTCACTGCCACCGCATCGCCGCGATACTGCGCCGTGTCGATCGCCGCGCGCGCACTGCTGAACACGCCCAACGGATTCATCGACATCAGCCCGCTGAAGATCCAGGTGAACACGAACGCCGCAGCCGCCAGACCGATCAGATGATGCCAGCGCATCCACGGCTCGACGTACGGCGTCTTCGCACCGGAACGATAGTGGCCAGCGAAGCGCCAGCGCCACACCCCCACCACGATGCCGCTCACCGCCGCCACCGTGCACAGTGCTGACAGCACGATCACCACCCACGTCCACACCGGGTCCACCGACTGCATGCGCAGGAAGTACAGCCAGTGCAGCCAAGCGCCCACATAGTTCCAGCGCTGCTGCACATGCGGTGCATCCAGCACCACCTCGCCAGTGCGCGAAGACACATACAGGTCACCCGGCCGCGCACCGCCCACCTCGACCCGGTACAGCGGCCGATGCGCATCCAGCGCACGCGAATGCGTCCAGCGGTCCTCATCCACGCGCATCGCACCCACGAATGCCGGGCCGCCGGCAAACTGCGCCGCCGAAGCTTCGGCGCGCTGTGCCGATACCGGCAGCAGGACCTGCCCGGTACGCGCCGACCAGGCTCCCACGTGGCTGCCACTACGCACCACATAGGCGGGCTCGCCGCGCAGCGTGGTCAGCGCCACGCTTTCCGGCTCAGCCTGCACGGCCGCTGGCAACGCCGACAGTCCCAGCAGCCCATGCGCGTCTCCCAGCACCGGCAACGCCGCCAGCCGCTCGCCGGGCGTCAGCTTCGGGTAGCCGACGAACAGCATCACCATGCCGCTGACAAACCACAGCAGCATCAGCAGGCATCCGCCGATGCCCAGCCAGCGGTGCACCAGGTAGGTCCAGCGCTTGGCGGTGGATCGCAGCGACATGGTGTGCGTCCTCAGAAGCGATGGTCGAGCGTGAACTCGACGCGGCGGTCCGCACCCAGCAGCCACTGCGTGCTGGTGTAATACGCCGTCGCGTAGTACGCCTTGTCGAACACGTTGAACACACGGGCTGTCACCCGCGTGCGCGGTGCCGCCTGCCAGGTCAGCGCCAGATCGGTGGTGCTGTAGCCCGGCAGCTCCAGGGTGCTGGCGTTGTCGGCGTAACGCTTGCCGACGTAACGCGCACCGCCGGCCACGGTCCAGTCCGGCAGGAACTGCCAGCTCAGCCACACATTGGCCAGCCGCTCTGCCACGTTCGGCGGCACATTGCCATCGCGCGAGACCAGCACAGCCGGCGAACCGGTGGCTTCCAGGAAGTCCTCGAACTCGGCCTTCAGCACCGTCGCGTTGGCATCGAGCGTCCATTGCGGCGCGAAATTCCAGTTCAAGGACGCCTCGATTCCGCGCGAAGTCTGCGCGCCCACCTGCACCCGACGATCCGGGAGCAGCGGATCACGGCTGAGCAGCCCGGTCTTGCGGATCCGGTACGCCGCCAGCGTCCACTCGCCACCGTCGAAGGCCTGCTTCAGGCCGACTTCGACCTGACGCCCCTTGGCCAGGTCGAAGGCACCGTTGGCCGGGCTGATCATCAACAGGCCGCTGACCGGGTCGGCCGCCTGCGAATACTGCGCGTACAGGCTCAGCGTCGGCTGCAGCGCGACTACCGTGCCTGCTCGCCAGCCGGTGCTGCTGTAGGTCTTCGAGAATGCCTTCTGGCCGCTGATCAGATCGGTACGATCGATGCGCGCGCGGTCGTGGCGCAGCCCGCCCAGTACCGACCAGCGCTCGCTCAGGGCCAGCCGGTCTTCCACGAACAGTGCGTACTGCTCGGCACCGTTGCGGTAGCGCGGCAGATTCGGCGCATCGCTGGCGAACTGGCCCGGCACCGGATGGAACGGATCGACCGGACCGGAACTGCCGGCATAGGTATTGTTGGTGTGCTTGAAATGCGCACGGTTGGCATCCATCCCCAGCGCGAAACTGTTGGCAAGACCGCCCACCTCACCCTGCACGCGCAGCGTCGAGGTCAGCCCGGTCTGGTCCTGGTTGTGGGTGATCTCGGTATTGCCCGAGCGATCAATCAAGCCGGTAGCGCGGTTGTAGACATAGGCCTCGGCATTGCGCCAATCGCGCTGGCTGTCGATCTGGTAGAGGCGCGTGCGCCATTCCACGTTCGCATTCGGTGTCCACAGCGCATCAAGCTGGGTCCAGCGGTCGCGGTAGCGGATCTCGCTGTCGTCCACGTTGTAGTTGCGGTGGCGCAGCGCTTCCAGCTGGCGGCCCTCGACCAGCGGCGTGCCGAAGTAGCGCATCGGCTGCTGGTAGCCCTGCGCATGGGTGAGCGTCAGCTGCAGGTCGGTACGCGGCTGCCACAGCAATGCCCCGGAGAAAGTCGCGTCACTGTTGCGACCACGGTCCACCCAGCCGCCGCTGTAGTTGCCGCTCACATCCAGCCGGTAGGCCAGCTCGGGCGTCAGCGCGCCACCGCTGCCGAAGCCCAGGCGCGCGGTGTCCTCGCTGCCCACCGTCACACTGATCTCGTTCTCGACGGCACCGCGCGAAGGCTTCTTCGGCACGATGTTGATCACACCGCCGATCGCACCGTCGCCGTGGATCACCGAGGCCGGCCCGCGCAGCACTTCGATGCGCTCGATGGACCAGGTATCGAACGGGAACGTGATGCCGACGCCCCCGTACTGGCGCAGCCCGTCGTACAGGCGCATCACCGACGCCCCATCGGTGAAACCCCGGCTGGACAGTGCGCTGAGGCCATTGCCCGGATGCGGCATCGCGCTGATCGCACCCGCGCGGCTGATCGCATCGTTGAGGTTGGAGTCACCGCGCTGCTCCAGCTGGTCGCGGTCGATCACAGTGAGCGCCGCAGGTGTCTGCAGCACGTTCAGGCCCAGCGCGGAACCTGCGCCGGGGGTGGCCGACAGCGCACCGTGCCGGGTATCGACTACGCGTACGGTGTCCAGGGTGGTCGGGCCCGCCGCTTCGGCACGGGCAGGTGCAACAGGCAGGGCGCAGGCGCACAGCGCCGGCAGCGTCGCCCAACGCAGGGCAACGCGCTTCGGATGTCTTTTCATTTTTTCACGGCATGCAATGCCACCCCGCACTGCGGGGCAGCAGGAAGGAAAGCGCACGCGGTAGCGCCAGGCCATGCCTGGCGGCTTCTATCAGATTGAATGCACGGCCGCGTGCGCGGCTCAGCCCGCCAATGCCGCCGGTGGTCCCCGCGCCCCGAGGGTTCCCGGCAGGCGCGCGGGCACTGCCAGCACAGCGCCCAGCCGCGCCCGGCAGATCGGCGCCAAGGGCACCAGCAGCAGGAACGCCGCCACCAGCAGGGTGATCAACCGCGCCGCGATCAGGCAGTAATCGCAATCCACGCCCATTTCATGATCGGCGTGCGGATCGGCGGGCGGATTCTTCGCGGCCTCACCGTGCGGCGTCGCCATCGCATGATGGTCGTGATGGCCTTCCATCGTGTGCTGCGCATGCAGCGAATGATCCAACGCCGCCACCGGCGCCGCCGCTGCCACGCGGCCATGCGCCACCCAGCGGCTCACCAGCGGGGCAAGCAGCACCAGCAGCAGGGCGAGCCATGCCAGGGCCTGGAACCGGCGGTGGAATCGGGGGCGGTGCACCCGGGCATTCTACGGCGCGGCGCCGCAACCTTGGACCACGTTCAGGGTTTTGCCCCTGCGACAGGGTGACGCAGGTGCCTCACGTCGCGTACTGGGCAACGCCATGCCCGAACGACCAGTTCTCCTTCTTCACTTCCACCAGATTGATGAACACGTCCTCGCGGCGGATGCCCACTGCCGCATGCAGGCCGTCAGCGATGCCCGCGTACAGCGCCTTCTTCTGCTCCAGGGTACGGCCCTCGTTCCAGGTGATCTGGATGCAGATGAAATCGTCGGAGCGCTGCACACCCAGGTAGCTGGGGTCGTAGACCAGGGTGGCGGCGTCGTGCTCCTGGAAGATCTGGAAGCGGTCGTTCTCCGGCACGCCGACAGCGCGCATGGCCTGGTAGATGGCCTCGCCGACGCGCTGCAGGTAGTCGGCGGATTGGCCTTTGCGGAGATCGATGCGGGCGAGCGGCATGGTGGGGCTCCCGGGTGGAGGGGTCATTGTGCTGAGACTACGCCTGCCCGGGGCGGTGGGACGGCGCAGGGATGTAACCCTCTGCCTTCATCCATGACATGGTCACTCGCCTACTGCGCGGGTTGACGTAATTGCCGTGGCGGCGCCTCGCCAGAGTCGTCATGTCCACGGTCGAAGGGGGCGGCGGATTGCGCCATTAGAGACGAGCTTCGCAGCGAGTGGGTGCTGCAGGGCACAGAACTGGAAACGCTTGGTGCGCCTGCGTGCAGTTGAGAACTTTCCTTACGGACCGCTGTGATTGTGGGCCGGATGATCTCCATGCCGAGGCGCGTTGCCCTGGCCGGGATTGGCGTCTCGAATAAACGAACGAACTTCCACCGCTGCGGTTCACGCCTCAGCAGAGAGAATCCACCGATTGCCTTCAATGGCGGCCGGTGCGTGGGGATCGACAGATCCGCCAGGCCTTCCTCTCGGTGGAAGTTCGTTTGCCTTGGTACGCCAACCCGCACCGTCCGCCACCTTCGCTTCGGAAGGTGGCCCCACGCCAGTGAGGGTTTCGCCATGACCAACCGCACCGCTGTCCATCCCCGCCTGCACGCCCTGATCGGCGACATCGCCGCCGACGTGCCCGAGGACCTCGCACGCGAGATCGAGTGCGCCTTGCACGAACAGAGTCTGCCCGTGCAGTCGCCTGCCTTCTTCACGTACCTCAATGCCATCAGCCGCGCCGACGGCGATGACGGGCAACCGTGCAGCAGCCTCACTCTGGGCGCCAGCAATCACGCCTCGCTGCGCCGCTCGCTGTCCGGACTCAGTGCATTGCTCGATCTGCTGCAGGCGGGCGATCGAGCGCGCGCCGAGGGTGGCCCGGACCAGCAGTTGGGTGCCTTCCACACTGATGGACTTATCGTGGCCGCACGACAGCTGGTGCGCGAGGCGAATCATTGCCTCTCCGGCGCTGACTGACCGGCCCGGATGCCCTCCCGCTACAATCGCGCAGGGAACGCAGGAGGCCGCAATGGACGCCGAACACTTGGAGTACTTCAAGGCCGCACTGGAAGGCCGCGCAACCGTGGGTTGGAACGTATGGTTTGCCGCCAACCAGCACGCGCTGGCCCAACAGCTGAGCCGCCCTGCACTGCTGCGGTTGAAGTTCAGAAAACTGGATGAAGCCGAGTGCCTGCTCGCCGACGCCGGCATCGTACCTCGCAGTACGGCGGGCAAACGCTACGAAATGTACTGCGCCCAGTTCTCGGCGGACGTGGTGGACGCGAACGGTCGCCCGCTGCCGGCCATCTGGCGCGCAGCGCACGGCGGTGCCATCGGCCTGCTGGCCGAGGGTGAGCAGGAGGCCGGCCAGGCGAAGTTGCTGGCGGAGTTTCGCCGCACCCGCAAGCGCGGGCTTCAACAGGCCCACGAATGGCTGGCCGATCTGTGCTTTGAAGGCGAGATGGAACTGACCAGCGGCAATGCCGAGGTCGGCCGCAATCTGCTGGCGGTTGTAGTGCAGGCCGGCAGCGGCCACGACCTGTTGGATGCGACGGCGATGATCGCGCGGGAGCTGCTGGACCAGCACGGCTGATGGCAGCCGCAGCAGCGACGCTAGCACGCATCATCAGACAACAAAAAAGCCCCCATTGCTGGAGGCTTTTTTCGTTCTGCAACATGGTGGGCGGTACAGGGATCGAACCTGTGACCCTTGCCGTGTGAAGGCAATGCTCTACCGCTGAGCTAACCGCCCGGTGTGTTGCTGAGCCGCTCATTATAGGAACTTTTCAGAGGCCGTCAACAGTTTTCACATCCGTCTTCACGTGCGTTTTCGAGGCGTGCCGCCGGGCGTGGCCCGGCGCTGCCTCACATCGTGTGGGTGGGCTTGTCCGAGCTGGTCAGGCCGGCCAGCTGGGTCTCGATCTTGTGCCGCACGCCCTCGCCTTCGGCGCCGTCGGCCAGCTGCACGCCGATGCCCGCGGTACGGTTGCCCTGCGCCCCTGCCGGGGTCACCCAGATCACCTTGCCGGCCACCGGCAGGCGCTCGCTGGAATCGGGCAGGGTCAGCAGCAGGAACACCTCGTCGCCGAGGAAGTAGCGCTTGGGCGTGGGCACGAAGATGCCGCCATTCTTCACGAACGGCATGTACGCGCTGTACAGCGCGGCTTTGTCCTTCACGGCCAGGGACAGGATGCCCTGGCGGGCGTTGCTGGCACTCATCGATTTCCCCTTGCGGCAGGCCGCTCGTTCACCTTGTTCCAGGCCAGCAGCAACTCGACCACCGCAAGGTCTGCACGCACCGTGGTGCGCAGCAGGTCGCGGGTGCGGTTGGCAGCGTCGAACCAGGCTGCCAGCTTGTGCAATCGCTCCGGCGCGGTCAAGGCGTCCGTGCTGGCCTGGGCCAGCGCCAGGTCGGCGGCGAAGCGCAGGCGCAGCGCCGCGTTGTCATCACCGCACCATTTCTGCGCCAGCTCCACCGCGCCGGTCCTGCCGGTGGCCAGCTGCTCCAGGTCGCGGGCCACCTCACGGCGCAGGCTCAGCCCGTCCTCGCGCAGCCAGTTGTCGGCCTGGCCGGGATGGCCGCGCGCGGCGTCCAGCGCTTCGCGTGCGGAGGCGTCGCTGTGGCCCTGCTGCTGCAACCAGGCCAGCGCTTCCTCGTGCGGCGGCAGCTTGAACTCCAGGCGCTGGCACCGGCTGCGGATGGTCTGCGGCAGGCGTGCCGGGTCGCTGCTGATCAGCCACAGGTAGCGGCCGGGCTGCGGTTCTTCCAGCGTCTTGAGCAGTGCATTGGCCGCGGAGCGGTTGATCGCATCGGCCGGATCGACGATCACCACCTGGGCCACACCGTACTGCGGGGTCAATGCCAGTTTGTCGGTGATCTCGCGCACCTGCTCGATGACGATCTCGGTACGCAGCTTGTCGCCGCTCTTGTTCGGAATGAAGCTCACCAGCTGCAGGTCCGGGTGGGTACCGGCAGCGATCAGGTGGCGGGTGCGCGTGGCGTGCGCGGCATCGCCCTGCGCCAGCACGTGGTCGGCCAGCGCCAGTGCAACATCGCGCTTGCCCAGCCCGGCCGGGCCGCAGATCAACAGGCCATGCCCCAGCCGGCCCGCGTCGAGCGCGGCCACGGTCTGATCGAATGCGCGCTGCTGCCAGGGCGAGAAGGTGCTCATGCGCCCTTTCCTTCCTGCAGCCAGCGCTCGACCTGCGCGATCACGTCGGCGGCCACGCGTTCCTGCACCTGGCCCGCGTCGATCACGGCGAAGCGCTGTGGGTCCTGCTGGGCGCGGCTGCGGAACACTTCACGCACGCGCTGGAAGAAATCGTCCTGCTCGCTCTCGATGCGGTCCGGCCACAGGTCGCGGCCATTGGCGCGCGCACGACCGACCGCCACGTCCACATCCAGCAGCAGGGTCAGGCCCGGCAACAAGCCAACGGCACGGCGCTCCAGCTCGGCAATCCACTGCGGGTCCAGGCCACGGCCCCCTCCCTGGTAGGCGTAGCTGGAATCGGTGAAGCGATCACTCAGCACGTAGGCACCGCGCTGCAGGGCCGGCTGGATCACCTCCCGCACGTGCTGCGCGCGGGCGGCGAACACCAGCAGCAGTTCGGCCTCGGCACTGAGCGGCTCGGCGGCGATCTCGGCATCGGGCTTCAGTATCAGGCTGCGGATGCGCTCGGCCAGCGGCGTGCCGCCCGGTTCACGCGTCAACACGACCTCATGGCCATGCTGGCGCAGGCACGCGCGGATGGCATTGATCGCAGTGGTCTTGCCGGCGCCTTCGCCGCCTTCCAGGCTGACGAAACGCGGGTGGCGTAGCAGCGCGGGACTCATTGCGCCGGGGTCTCCTGGGTGCGTTGCTGGCGCAGCTGCTGCAGGTAGCGCGCTACCGCAGCGTTGTGCTGGTCCAGGCTGGACGAGAACACGTGCGCGCCACTGCCATCGCCAACGGCGACGAAATACAGTGCATCCCCCGCTGCCGGCTGTGCCGCGGCCATCAGCGCGTCGCGGCTGGGCATGGCGATGGGGGTCGGGGTCAGGCCCGCACGGGTATAGGTGTTGTAAGGCGTATCGGTGGTCAGGTCGCGGCGGCGGATGTTGCCGTCATAGGCCGCGCCGATGCCATAGATCACGGTGGGATCGGTCTGCAGGCGCATGCCGATCTGCAGGCGGCGCATGAACACGCCGGCAATCTGCGGGCGCTCGCTGGCCAGCGCGGTTTCCTTCTCGATGATCGATGCCAGCGTCAGCAGCTCGTACGGCGTGTTGATCGGGAGGTCCGGTGCACGGCTCTGCCAGGCCTCGTCCAGCGCCTTTTCCATCGCCGCATGCGCACGCTTGAGCACATCCACGTCGCTGTCACCGCGCTGGTAGATGTAGGTCTCCGGCAGGAACCGGCCTTCCGGATGCTGGCCGCCGAAGCCCAGGCGCTGCATCAGTGCCGCATCATCAAGATCATCGGTGGTGTGCAGCAGTGGATCGGCACGCTTCAGCGCCGCGCGCAGCTGGCGGATGTTCCAGCCTTCGATGATGGTGACGCGGTGCTGCAGCACCTTGCCGGCGCGCATGCGCAGCAGCAGCTCGCGCGGGGTCAGCTGGCTGTCCAGCGCGTACTCACCCACCTTCAGCTTGCCGGCAGCGTCGAGCTGGCGTGCCAGCAGCTGCCACTGTGCGTCCTGGCCTTCGTCCACGCCCGCCTCGCGCAGCTTGCGCAGCACGGTGTTCAGGCCATCGCCGCTGGCGATCACCACGGTCTCTGCGGAGGGGGAGATCCGGGCATCGGCGAACTGGGTCTGCTTGTAGAAGAACCACGCACCCGCGCCGGCCACGACCGCGACCAGCACCACCAGCAGCGTTACCACGAACAGACACCCGCGCTTGGCTCCCGCCATGGATTACCTCAGAACTCGATTCCGTCGTGCAGGATACCGTGCCGGTGGTGTGGGGTCATGGCCGGGGTGGCACTCAACCCCGCTTCGCTCGCCGGGCATGGCCCGGCGGTGATGCATCGGTAGCGCCGGGCCATGCCCGGCGGGGGTCGATCGCCTACCCTTGCTGGCCCAGGGCGCGCAGCAGGCCACGCGCTTTGGCGCGGGTCTCGTCCAGCTCCTTGTCCGGGTCCGAATCGACCACGATGCCGGCACCGGTGCGGAAACTGACCTCGTGGCCGTCCACCTCGGCGGTACGGATCAGGATGTTCAGGTCCAGGTCGCCATCGCGGTTCAGCCAGCCGAACGCCCCGGTATAGGCACCGCGCGGCACCTGCTCCAGCTCGCTGATGATCTGCATGCAGCGCACCTTCGGGCAGCCGGTGATGGTGCCGCCGGGGAACGTTGCGGCGATCACTTCGCCGGGGGTGACCTCCGGGCGCAGATGGCCGCTGACGTTGCTGACGATGTGGTGCACATGGGCGTAGCTCTCCACCGTCATCAGTTCATCAACCACCACGGTGCCGGGCAGGCAGATGCGGCCCAGATCGTTGCGTTCGAGGTCGATCAGCATCACGTGCTCGGCGCGCTCCTTCGGGTGCCCGACCAGCTCCTGGATGCGCGCGGCATCATCGTCACCCTCGAAACGCGGGCGCGTGCCCGCGATCGGCCGGGTCTGCGCGTGGCCGGCATGCACCGATACCAGCCGCTCCGGCGAGGAGCTGACCACGTGCCGCCCAAACGCACTGAACAGGCCGGCAAACGGTGCGGGGTTGGCGCGGCGCAGCTGTGCGTACAGGGCCTGCGGGCTGACCGGCGTGGCGAACTGCGCGCTCCAGCGCCGCGACAGGTTCACCTGGAACACATCGCCGGCGCGCAGGTAGTCGATCACCCGGCGCACGCCGTCGGTGAAGCGCTGCGGCGCGTCTTCGCCGACCGACTGCGGCGGCTGCCAGCCCTGCCCCGCCTCCGGCAGCGCCTGCGCGGCCAGCGCCACCAGCGAGTCCAGCAGCGCCTGCTCGCCCGCTTCGGCGATGACGAAGCTGGCGTGGTTCTGGTGATCGTGCAGCACGGCCGCCGGGCAGCGCAGCGCCAGTGCCGTCGGCCGGCCATCATCGCGCGCACGCGCCGGCAGCACCGGCTCGATCTGGCTGGCCACTTCGTAGTCGAGCATCAAGGCCCAGCCGCCGCGGAACGGCAGGCTGTGACTGCCATCGTGCGGCAGCCGTGCCTGCTGCCAGGCGCGGTCCAGCGCCTGCAGGAAACTGCCGGGCTGCACCGCATCCTGCTGGTCGCGCACGCAACCATCGGCATCCAGGCGCAGCGTGTCGCCCTGTGCGGCCAACAGCAGGCTCCAGCGCCCCTGCGCGGTGCCGGAAGCGGTGGACTCCATCAGCAGCGGGAAACGTTCCGGCGCCTGCTGCTGCAGGGCCAGCAGATCGATCGGATGCGGCAGCGGGTGGATCAGCGGGGCGTGGGTCATGGTGGCCTGCAGGGGAATTCAGATACACGGAAGCCGCCTTGCGGCGGCTTCCTCGTGCGTGGAGCACGTCCGGTCGAGCACGGCCCGACGCGACAACCCGGTCAGACGCGCTTGAAGATCAGCGTGCCGTTGGTGCCGCCGAAGCCGAAGCCATTGGACATCACCACGTCGACCTTGGCCTGGCGCGCTTCATTGGGGACGTAGTCCAGGTCACAGCCTTCGCCCGGCTCCTGCAGGTTGATGGTCGGCGGGATGACGTTGTCCTGCAGCGCCATCACCGAGAAGATCGCCTCCACACCGCCGGCAGCGCCGAGCAGGTGGCCGGTCATCGACTTGGTGGAGCTGACCATCATCTTGTAGGCGTGGTCGCCGAAGGCCGTCTTCATCGCCATGGTTTCGCCCAGGTCGCCCAGCGGCGTGGAGGTGCCATGTGCGTTGAGGTAACCCACCTGTTCCGGATTCAGGCCAGCGTCCTTCAACGCCATGGTCATGCAGCGGGCAGCGCCTTCGCCGTTCTCGCTCGGCGCGGTCATGTGGTACGCGTCGGAGCTGGCGCCGAAGCCGGCCAGCTCGCAATAGATCTTCGCGCCACGGGCCTTGGCGTGCTCGTACTCTTCCAGGATCAGGATGCCGGCACCGTCGCCCAGCACGAAGCCGTCGCGATCCTTGTCCCAGGGGCGCGAGGCCTGTTCCGGTGCGTCGTTGCGGGTGGACATGGCCTTCATCGCGCAGAAGCCGCCCACGGCGGTCGGCGAGGAGCCGCGCTCGGCGCCGCCCACCACCATCACGTCCGCATCGCCGTACTGGATCATGCGCATGGCGGTGCCGATCGAGTGGTTCGAGGTGGCGCAGGCCGAAACCGCCGAGAACGACGGGCCCTTCAGGCCGGTGATGATGCTCAGCTGGCCCGGCAGCATGTTGATGATGGTCTTGGGCACGTAGAAGGGCGAGATCTTCTTGCCCTCGTGGAATTCGATGGTCTGCTCTTCGATGCCGAGCAGGCCGCCGATGCCGGCGCCGACGATGGCGCCGATGCGCTCGGCATTGGCGTCGGTGATCTCCAGGCCCGAATCATGCAGGGCCATGAACGAGGCACCGAGGCCGTAATGGATGAACGGGTCCATCTTCTTGGCATCCTTGCCGCTGACCCGGTACTTGCCGAACAGTGCATTGTCGGCGGTGATGTCGAAGCCCTTGACCTCACCTGCAATCTTGGTGGTGAACCGTTCCAGGTAGGAATCGGCGACGTTGGTCAGCGGACCGATGCCCGAACGACCATGGGTGATGCCTTCCCAGCTGCTGGCCAGATCATTGCCCAACGGCGAGACGATACCCAGGCCGGTTACGACGACGCGACGCTTCATTGCTGATTCTCCTGACCCGAAGATGCTTTCGGGCAACGCGGTTTGCTTCGGTGTGATGCGCAAACACACGGGGCCGCAACAGCGGCCCCATGGGGTGCGGTGCGCGCCGGGCGGATGCCCGCACGCGCACTGCCGTCTGACATCAGGCCTTGACGTGGGCCTTGATGTAGTCGATGGCGGCCTGCACGGTGCTGATCTTCTCGGCTTCTTCGTCCGGGATTTCGCACTCGAATTCTTCTTCCAGCGCCATCACCAGCTCGACGGTGTCCAGCGAGTCAGCGCCCAGGTCATCGACGAACGATGCGCTGGTGGTGACTTCTTCTTCCTTGACGCCAAGCTGTTCGACGACGATTTTCTTGACGCGTTCTTCGATGGTGCTCATGGGATCTCGCTCCAGATGGAGTTGTGGTTCAAAAGTGGTCGCCATCAAGGGCGATGGCCGTGGGATAGTGTAGTGGAAACCGGCGCGCCCTTGCATTGCAGCAAAAATCCACGCAGATCAACCACTTGCGGCGCAATCCGTGCGCCCCTTGCTTACGGCATGTACATGCCGCCGTTCACATGGAGGGTTTCGCCGGTGATGTAGCCGGCAGCCGGGCTGGCCAGGAAGGCCACCGCATGGGCGATGTCTTCCGGCGAACCCAGGCGTTCGAGGGCGATGTCGTTGATCAGCGCGGTGCGCGCTTCTTCCGGCAGTGCCTTGGTCATGTCGGTGTCGATGAAGCCCGGCGCGACCACGTTGACGGTGACGCCACGCGAGCCGATCTCCTTGGCCAACGACTTGCTGAAGCCGATGATGCCGGCCTTGGCGGCCGCGTAGTTGGCCTGGCCGGCATTGCCGGTCACGCCCACCACCGAGGCGATGTTGATGATGCGGCCCTTGCGTGCCTTCATCATGCCGCGCATGACCGCCTTGCTGGTGCGGAACACGCTGGTCAGGTTGGTGTCGATGATCGAGGCCCAGTCATCGTCCTTCATGCGCATCAGCAGATTGTCGCGGGTGATGCCGGCGTTGTTGACCAGGATCGAGATCGGGCCGAATTCCTTGGCGATGCCATCCAGCACGCTGTCCAGTGCGGCGGCATCGGTGACGTTCAGCGCGCGGCCGTGACCACCGTGGGCCGCCAGGCGCTCGCCGATCGCAGCAGCGCCGGACTCGGTGGTGGCGGTGCCGATGACGGTGGCGCCCTGGGCGGCCAGCAGATCGGCAATGGCGGCACCGATGCCACGGCTGGCGCCGGTGACCAGTGCGATTTCACCCTGCAGGGGCTTGCTCATGATGGTTTCCTCAGACGGGGGCAGCCGCCCCACCCGCGCCGCGTGCAGCGGCCACTGGCAGAGTCGGCAGGAACAGGGGCGATCAGGCCGACCATGCCTCGCGGGCGCTTTCAAAGTCGCCCGGGGTGGCCAGCGAACGGCCGTCGATGGCCTTGTCGATGCGCTTGACCAGGCCGGTCAGCACCTTGCCCGGGCCACATTCGGCAACCTGGGTGATGCCACGGGCGGCCAGGGCCTGCACGCAACCGGTCCACTGCACCGGCTGGTACAGCTGCTGGACCAGCGCGGTGCGGATGGCATCCACGCCCTCGTGCACCTGGGCATCGACGTTCTGTACCACCGGCAGCTGCGGAGCCTGCCAGGACAGCCCGGCCATCACTTCGGCCAGACGGTTGGCGGCCTCGCGCATCAACGGGGTATGCGAGGGCACGCTGACGGCCAGCTTCACTGCCTTGCGCACGCCCTTTTCGGCCAGCAACGCCAGCGCGCGGTCGACTGCTGCCGCATCGCCACCGATCACGATCTGGCCGGGCGAGTTGAAGTTGGCCGGTACCACCACCTGGCTGCCCGCTGCTTCGGCGCAGACGTCCAGCACCAGCTGGTCTTCGGCGCCGAGCACGGCGGCCATGGCGCCCACGCCGGCCGGAGCCGCGTCCTGCATCAGCTGGCCGCGCAGGCGCACCAGGTGCGCACCGTCATGCAGGCTCAGCGCGCCAGCGGCGACCAGCGCCGTGTACTCGCCCAGGCTGTGGCCGGCCAGCACCGACGGGCGCGGACCACCCACGGCGTTCCAGGCGCGCCACACGCCGATGCTCGCCGCCAGCAGGGCCGGCTGCGTGTATTCGGTACGGTTGAGCATTTCCTCCGGGCCACCCTGGGACAGCGCCCACAGGTCGACGCCGGCACCATCGGATGCCTCGGTGAAGGCCTCACGCACCTGCGGGTGCAGCTCGGCCAGCTCGGCCACCATGCCCACAGACTGCGAGCCCTGGCCGGGGAAGACAAAAGCGAGGGTGGATACGGTCACGCGGTCATCCGCTTGTTGCAATCGAAGCGGGCCATGATAAGGGTGAATCCGCCGTGTCGTCTGTACGTGCGCGTATGCAGGGCGTATGGAGCGCGCCGGCAATGCCGGGCCGGCGAACGGTTGCGGCAGCGCCAAGCCATGCCCGGTGAACGGCTCCGGTAGCGCCGGGCCATGCCCGGCGGATGCAATCAGCAGAACAACTGCAGAATGTCCAGCTCGCCATCGGCAAAGAAGTCCATGCACAGCCCGACCACCATCAGCACCCCCATGGTGGTGGCGCCGTGCGCGATGAAGATCGAATGGGCCAGCGTGCGCGCCGAGCGTCCGAGCTTCATGCAGACCCGGGCCAGGCGCTGCAGGCGGCCGCTCACAGCGTGCACGTGCTCGCGTACCGGCGCCTGCACGGTGCCGATCGCCTCGGCCATCATCGCCTGCAGGCAGTCGGGCCGGTCGGCGTAGTACTTGGCCACGCCATAGCCGAACATCAGCCAGTCGCGCGCCTGGGCTTCGGCCAGATCCATCACTTCCAGCGGATCTTCCTCGAAGTCGATGAAACCGACCCGCTCACCATCCCAGGTGAGGTTGCGCGGCAGCGGCTGGCCGAAATAGGCGCCACGGCTGTGTGCTTCGGCAAGTGCCCGCATTGCGGCCATCACCAGCCGGTCCCGCCCGGCGTCATCGGCCTCGCGCAGGCAGGTGTTGAACGAGCTGCCGTTGTCACCGATCACCAGCGCGGCATGGCCGCTGCCGATCACGTCGGGCACGTTCACCCCTTGTGCCTGCAGTTCACCCAGGCGGCGGGCCTCGACCTCGCGTGCGGCGTCACCGCCCCGGTGCGGTGGCGGACGCAGCGCGTCCAGCTGGAACCGGTGGGCGACGAAGTTGAGCAGACCCAGGGCCATGGCCCGGCTTCCCTTGCCGTACTGCTTCAGCCAGGCGCGCTGCCCGTCGATGACGATGGGCTCAACCATGACAGGACCTCCTTAAACGCGTTACGGCCCCGGAGGGCCGCAACGACAGACTTCACGTTGTCGTAACTTGCACTATCAATAGCGCAACAGGGCCGAACCCCACGTGAAGCCGCCACCAAAGGCCTCCAGCAGCAACAGCTGACCGCGCTCGACGCGGCCCGAGCGGACCGCGGCGTCCAGCGCCAGCGGCACCGAGCCGGACGAGGTGTTGCCATGCTGATCGACGGTGACTACGACCTGGTCCATCGACATTTCCAGCCGCTTGGCGGTGGCTTCGATGATGCGCAGGTTGGCCTGGTGCGGGATCAGCCAGTCCAGGTCCGACTTGTCCAGGCCATTGGCAGCCAGGGTCTCGTCCACGACCGAGTCCAGCGCCTTGACGGCGTACTTGAACACGTCGTTGCCCTTCATGTTGATGGTGCCGCCGCCATTGGCGCCGTCCTTGAAACCGGCCGAAACGCCGACCGGATTCCACAGCAGTTCCTTCTTGCTGCCATCAGAGTGCAGATGCGTGCTGAGGATGCCGGTTTCCTCGTCGGCCTTGAGCACGACGGCGCCAGCACCATCACCGAACAGCACGCAGGTGGTGCGGTCGTTCCAGTCGACGATGCGGGTCAGGGTTTCCGCGCCGATCACCAGCACGTGCCTGCAGTCGCCGGAACGGATGAACTTGTCGGCCACGCTCAGCGCGAACACGAAGCCCGAGCAGGCCGCGTTGACGTCGAAGGCGGGGCAACCGGCCACACCGAGCTTGGCCTGGATGAGGCACGCGGTGGACGGGAAAATCAGATCAGGCGTGGTCGTGCCGACCACGATCATGTCGAGCTGGGAAGCGTCGATGCCCGCCGCTTCAAGCGCACGCAGCGCAGCCTCGTAGCCGAGATCGCTGGTGGTCTCGCCTTCGGCCGCAATGTGCCGCTCACGAATACCGGTGCGCGTCTGGATCCACTCGTCCGAGGTTTCGACCATTTTTTCCAGGTCGGCGTTGGTCAGGACTTTTTCCGGCAAATAGCTGCCGGTGCCCGCGATCCTCGAGTAGATCCGCTTGCTCATCATGTTTCCTGTTGCGCGGGCCGCCGATCACCGGCACGCCCGGGGAAAGAAGGCAAAGGCCGCTGCCCGTCGGGCAGCGGCCTTCCCGGCACATCAATCTTCTTCGACGGCCGAGGTCTTGGTCTGGATGACCTTCTTGCCACGGTAGAAACCGTCGGCAGTGATGTGGTGACGCAGATGCACTTCACCGGTGGTCGGGTCGGTCGACAGCTGCTTGGCGCTCAGGGCGTCATGCGAACGACGCTGGCCGCGACGGGACGGGGTAACACGGGATTTCTGGACAGCCATGGGATTGCTCCAAACTCGGTTCGTTTTGCTTCGTCGTTTCGTCGCACAGGACGCCAGCGCCCAGCACACTTTTCGCTTTCGCCGCAGCCGCCGACGACAACCGGCTGCTATTGTTTCTTCAACGCCGCCAACGCCGCGAACGGGTTGGCCTTCTTCGTTTCTTCTTCGCTCGGTGCCCAGTCCTTGTCGACTGCTTCACCGTCGGGTGACAGCGGTACCACCGGCACCGCCAGCACCAGTTCGTCCTCGACCAGGTCCAGCGGACGCAGCTGGCCATCTTCCGGCACCAGCAACGCCTCGTACTCCTCCGGCAGGGACGATTCCTCGTCCTCGTCGCGGATCAGGCCAAGCCTCTGGGTCACCTTCACCGGCAACAGGAATCGCTGCATGCTGCGCTGACAGGTCAGCGGCAGCGCGGTGTCGATGGTCAGTTCCACATAGGATACCCGCAAGACGTCGTCGCGACCGAACTCAAGCGAGTACACGCACTCGCCGTCGGTATCTGCGACCAACCCCTGCAGGCGGGTCAATTCAGCCAGGGACACCTGACCGTCGAAGCGCCTTCGCGCTACAACCATCCGCCAGGCATCCAGCGTTTCGGGCACGTTCGCGGACATAAGCCGCTGAATACTAAGGATCCGGGCGGCGGCTGTCAAATGCCCGCCACATGAGGCTTGCCGCTGGCAGTCAGGCCGGGCCAGACTGCCGCACCCTGCCCCGGTATTGTTGCATGACCCTGGTCCTGGCCTCCACCTCCCGTTACCGCCGCGAACTGCTGCAGCGGCTGGCCCTGCCGTTCGAGTGCGCGCGCCCGGAGGTGGATGAAACGCCGTTGAGCGGTGAAGCCCCGCTGGATCTGGCGGTACGCCTGGCCGCGGCCAAGGCGGCCGATGTGGCCGCCCGCCACCCGGGCGCCTGGGTGATCGGCTCGGACCAGGTCGCCGATCTGGAAGGCCGGCCACTGGGCAAGCCAGGCACGGTCGATGCCGCTTGTGCGCAGTTGGCGGCCATGGCCGGACGCACCGTACGCTTCCACACCGCCCTCAATCTCACACGGGACGGAGAATCTTTCGCAGCGCTGGATCTGACCGAAGTGCGCTTCCGTCATCTTGATGCCGCGGAAATCGCCCGTTATGTCGCTGCCGAGCAGCCCCTTGACTGTGCCGGCAGCTTCAAATGCGAAGGACTGGGCATCAGCCTGTTCGAAGCCATCGACAGCCGCGATCCCACTGCGCTGGTCGGCCTGCCCCTGATCGCCCTGTGCGGCGTGCTGCGCAGGGCCGGATTCCGGGTGCCCTGAGCCCCGGGGTAGCGCCTTCAGCGCTTCTCCACCACGAACGGCTGCTCCTGCCATGCTTCCACGCTGCCGTCGTGGCCGTACAGGCGCAGGCCCAGCCAGTGCTTGCCCGGTGCCAGCACGGAGGTATCGAGGCTGGCATCGAAGCCCACGGCCGGATGCTGCGGATCGGTGCTGTCCGGCCAGGCCGGGCGCAGGTCGAACTCGCGACCGTAGCGTGCATCGCCGATCGAGCGGCCATCGACCAGCACCTCCACGCGCGCCAGGCCGACGCCGTCCTTGAAGGCCCAGCCCCGGATCGCCAGCGTGCCGGACACCTTCTCGCCATTGGACGGCGCATCCAGCCACGCCATCGCCGGCGTCACGCAGGGCCCCGGCGCGCGCTGCGCCGGCAGGCGGAACAGCAGGAAGCGCTGGAAGCCGTGGTCACTGCTGACAATCCGTGGTGCCGGCAGCGGCCCCACCTGTTCGCAGACCGCGTGATAGCGGTCCAGCAGCTCGCGGTACCGCTGGTCGCTGGGTGACAGCACCAGCAGCATGGGCGCGGTGCGCTCACCGGCATGCACCAAGTTCCACTGCGCCAGCTGCGCCGTGCGGCCATGCTTGTCGTTGAGCGGGTGCGGCAACACTTCGATATCGCCATCGCCCAGCTGGAAGCCCAGCTCGGCCCCCACCTTGAAGTTGCCGGCCAGGACACGCGTGCCTTCCGGCATCTGCTGCAGTTCCTCGCGGACCGCCGTGGCCAACGGCTCCCAGCCGGCGAAATTGCGCGGGTAGTACTTGCTGCCGGCCATCTGCTCGCGCAGTGCCGGCGTGGATGCCATCAGGTAGTAGCCGAACGCCAGCACCATGCCCAGCCCTGCCAGCCACCACCCTGTCCTGCGCAGCCAGCGCGGCCATCCATTGAGCACCACCGGTACCGCGACCAGCAGCGCCAGGTAGCCCGGCAGCGGCCAGTGGAAACTGATGCGCTCGACATCGGTGAAGAACCCCAGCAGGAAGATGCCCAGCGTCGATACGCCGCCCACCAGCCCGAAGTAGCGCCACTGCACGCGCGCACCACCACCGCTGCGCGTGCCGGCCAGCGCCACCTTCCACATCGCGATGCACAGGATAGGGGTGACCAGCATCGGCTGGATCACCAGGAACCACAGCCCACCCCACTCGAACGCCCAGGGATGGCGCTCGACCACCTGGAACTTCAGCCCGGCATCGTGGTTGTCCGCATTCCACGCCAGCAACGGCAACCAGGCCAGTACACCGATGGCCAGCGCGACCCAGACCCGCGGATCGGCCAGCATGCGCCGGCCCTGCGGCAACGCCAGCAACGCGATGAAGCCGACGCCGATCACGCCGATGAAGCGATAGTGGCTGAGCGCACCGATCAGCAGGCCCAACGCCAGCTTCATCGCCGATGATGCGTCCACGTTGTGCAGCAGGCGCGCACCCGCGTGCAGGCACAGCACGGCCGCCAGCGCCATGGGTACGTCCGGCACCGCCAGCAGCCCCAGCGTGGCCGACAGTGGCATCAGCAGAGTAAGGCTGCCTGCCTGCCAACCGGCCACGGCACCGAACCAGCGCGTGGCGATGCGCGAAACCAGCCAGGGCAGCAACGCACCTATCGCCAGGAACGGCAGGCGCAGGGCCAGCACGTGATGACCGCCGATCTCCACGCCCAGCCGGGCCATCCACGCGGTCAGGCCCGGCAGATCGGAATAGGCCGCCGCCAGGTGCTGGCCTTCCTGCCAGTAGAACGCTTCATCGACGAACAGTGGCAGGCGCGCGGCCACCACCAGCTTGGCCGCTGTGACCAGCGTCCATAACCAGAGAAAAATCGTCCGTGCGCGCTGTTCGCCCTGCATTGCTCTATGGATAATCGAGGAGATTCCAGATCAGAGACGATCATGCCAGCTTCGTCCCCCAGTCCCAGCATGCTAACCGATCAACTGCGCCAGTCCCTGCGGGAGGCCCAGGATCAGGTCAACGCGCTGGTGCTGGGCAAGGTTCCGGAAGTGCGGCTCGCCTTCGTCGCGCTGCTGTCCGGTGGACATCTGCTGATCGAGGACCTGCCCGGCCTCGGCAAGACCACGCTGGCCCACGCGCTGGCCAGCAGTCTGGGCCTGGGCTTCCAGCGCGTGCAGTTCACCTCGGACCTGTTGCCGGCCGATGTGCTTGGCGTATCGGTGTATGAGGCAGGCAGTCGCCAGTTCCAGTTCCATCCCGGCCCGGTGTTCACCCATGTGCTGCTGGCCGATGAAATCAACCGCGCGCCACCACGCACGCAGAGCGCGCTGCTGGAGGCCATGGCCGAACAGCAGGTGACACTGGATGGACAGACGCATGCGCTGCCGGCCCCCTTCTTCGTGATCGCCACCCAGAATCCGGTGGACCTGTCGGGCACGTTCCCCTTGCCCGACTCGCAGCTGGACCGTTTCCTGCTGCGGCTGGCGATGGGCTATCCCAGCCCGCAGGCCGAGCGCGAGCTGCTGCGCGGCACCGATCGCCGCGACCTGATCGCACGTGCGATGCCGAAACTGGACGAAGTGCAGGTGCGGGCATTGCGTGAGGCCGTAGGCCAGGTCCACGCCAGCGACGCGCTGGTCGACTACGTGCAGGCCCTGCTGACCCGCAGCCGCCAGCATGCAGGCGTGCGCGTAGGGCTGTCGCCTCGTGCCGGACTGGCGCTGCTGCGTGCAGCCCGGGCGCATGCGCTGCTGCTCGGCCGCAGCCATGTCATTCCCGAAGACGTGCAGACGCTGTTCGTGGCGGTGGCGGGGCATCGACTGGTGGCCGAAGCCGAGTCCAGCTCCGGGCCTGCGCTGGCACGCGCGATCCTGCAGACCGTCACGGTGGACTGAGCGTGGTCTCGCGCTGGGCGCGGCTGCAGCTGCTGGCACGCCCGCGTGCGCCGGAAGCACTGCCGCAGCGGTTGAACCGCCACCGCATCTACGTGCTGCCTACACGCTTCGGCCTGTTCGTCGCCACGCTGCTGTCGGCGATGCTGCTGGGTGCGCTGAACTACAACAACAACCCCGCGTTGCTGCTGGCGTTGCTGCTGGCGGCGGCGGCAATCGCCAGCGCCATTGCCGCGCACCTGCAGTTGTCGGGCGTGCAGATCGA
The DNA here is from genome assembly GCF_054473825.1 of Stenotrophomonas genospecies 5. Classification (NCBI taxonomy): domain Bacteria; kingdom Pseudomonadati; phylum Pseudomonadota; class Gammaproteobacteria; order Lysobacterales; family Lysobacteraceae; genus Stenotrophomonas; species Stenotrophomonas genospecies 5. Next base: position 102,450 of record NZ_JBTMUW010000004.1, on the reverse strand, counting down.
TGCGATATCCGCCGAGCCGGTGCCTGCCGGCCAGCCGCTGCGGCTGCGCGTGGACCTGTCGCTGCGTGATCCGCGGCCACGACAGGGGCTGCACCTGCAACTGGGCGACAGCCAGGCCTGGACCTCGCTGCCGGCACAGGGGCGCGGCGAAGTGGAGCTGGACGTCCCCAGCGAACGTCGCGGCTGGCGGGAGCTGTCGCGCATCCGCCTGTCCACCACGCAACCGCTGGGCCTGGTCCGTGCGTGGTCGTGGGTGTGGCCGGAACAGCCATTGCTGGTGTATCCCCAGGCCGAAGCGTTGGCCCCCGCGCTGCCGGAGCGCGGCAACGATCCATTGCACACCCGCGCCCACGCCAGCGGCGAAGAGCTGCACCAGCTGCGCCCCTACCGCGCCGGAGACGCGCCACGCAGCATTGCCTGGAAGCACTCCGCGCGCCGCGACAGCCTGCTGGTCCGTGAGTACGAGAAGCCGGTCGGCATCGAGGTCGTGCTGGACTGGCACACGCTGGCGCCACTGCCGACCGAAGCGCGCATCGCACGCCTGGCGCGCTGGATCGACATGGCCGAACGCGGCGGTCGCCGCTACACCCTGCTGCTGCCCTCGCATCCGCCACTGGGGCCGGGACAGGGCGCCAGCCATCACCATCTCTGCCTGCGCGCGCTGGCGCTGATGCCGCATGACTGACGCCGCGCCCACGCTCGACCGCAACGCCCGCACCTGGACCCTGGCCAGCGCTGCGCTTGCGCTGCTGCCACTGCTGCTGCAGTTGCCGCCGATGCTGGCCACGGTGATCGCGCTGGCTGCGCTGCTGACGGCCGCGCTGTCGTGGCGACGCGTGTTGCCGATGCCGGTGCGCCTGCTGCTCGTGCTGGGCATGCTGGCCGCCATCGTCTGGCAGATGGGCCTGGTCCGTCCCGGACGCGATACCGGCTGCGCACTGCTCGCCGCGATGCTTGCAATCAAGTCCAGCGAGCTGCGCAGCCTGCGCGATGCACGCAGCCTGCTGGGCTTTGCGCTGTTCTCGCCATTCGCCGCCTTCCTGCTGGACCAGGGCCCGCTGACCACGCTGCTGGCGGCGCTGGCCGGCCTTTGTGCACTGCTGGCCCTGCAGCGCCTGGCACAGGGCGAGGGCCACGCCGACGCCTTGCCGTTGCGCGGCCAGCTGAAGGGCGTCGGCCGGCTGCTGGCGCTGGGCCTGCCACTGGCGCTGGCGTCGTTCTGGCTGTTTCCGCGTCTGTCCACGCCGCTGTGGGGCGTACCCGAACGCGCGGTCAGTACGCCGGGCCTGTCCGACAGCATGGAGCCGGGGCAGTGGCTGGACCTGATGGCCGACGACACACCTGCGCTGCGGGTGCAGTTCTTCGGCGCCGTACCCGATCCGGACCAGCGCTACTGGCGAGGACCGGTGTTGACCGACTTCGATGGCCGACGCTGGACCCGTGACCGTGCCCGCACGCAGCGCCCACCCGCGATCGTCGATGCCGGTGCGCGCGGCTGGGACTACCAGATCGACTACGAGCCGACCGACCGCCGCCAGCTGGTGGCACTGGATCTGCCCACCCGTGCGCCGGAAGGCAGCACGCTGGATGCGGACATGAGCCTGCTCAGCGACCGCACGCTGTCGGCGCTGAGCCGGTGGCGCCTGCACTCGGCGCCGCCGCAGCACTTCGACAGCGCGCTCCCCCCCTACCTGCGACGCGCAGCGCTGCAGTTGCCGGCCGGCTTCAATCCACGCACCGCCACCCTCGCCCGGCAGTGGCGGCAGGAGGCGGGCAGCAACGATGAGGCCGTGGTACGTCGCGCCCTGCAGTGGATCACCACCGATTTCTCCTACACGCTGGACACGCCCGTGGCCGGCCGCGACCCCATCGATGAATTCCTGTTCGGCTACAAGGCAGGCTTCTGCGAGCACTTCAGTTCGGCCTTCGTGGTGCTGATGCGCAATGCAGGCATTCCGGCCCGCGTGGTGACCGGCTTCGCCGGCGGCACGCGCAATCGGGTGGGCGACTACTGGGTTGTGCGGCGGATGGATGCCCACGCCTGGGCCGAGGTCTGGCTGCCGCAACGGGGCTGGGTGCGGGTCGATCCCACGGCCGCCGTCGCCCCCGAACGCATCCTGGACACCCTCGACGATCGCCTGCTGGCAGACGCCGGCAATCCGCTGCAACAGCGCTGGCTGCAGCTGGGTCAGATGGGCGACTGGCTGCGCCGTGGCTGGAACGACCTGGTGCTGTCCTTCGATGCGCGCCGCCAGCAGCAGCTGTTCAGGCCCCTGGGCCTGGACGACATCAAGCCGGGACAGTTGCTGTCAGGCTTCGTGATGGCCGCGTTGGCAGCCGTGCTGTGGATGGCATGGCTGCTGGCCCGGGGCGAGCGCGAACGCGACCCGCTGCTGCGCGCCTGGCACCGCCTGGGCCGGCGCTACGCCCGGCTCGGCCTGGCCCGCGAACCGCACGAGCCGGCACTGCTCTGGGCCCGTCGCGTCCATGCGTGCCGGCCCGATCCGGCCCTGCTGGCACTCAGCCAGCGTTTCGCCGACGCGCGCTACGCTGGAACTTGCACCGACCTCGCTTCATTATTGCGGGACCTGCGCAGGCATCGCCCGACTTCCGGAGCCTCCCCATGAACACCAAGTTCCTTCTCACCGCTGTGGCCACGCTGGCCCTGTCGGCCTGCGCCACGGCCCCAAAGCCGCTGCAGGGACAGTTCAGCCTGGTCTCCCCGCGCGATTCAGTCGCCACCCAGCAGGTCGGCACGCCCGTGCGCTGGGGCGGCCGCATCATCGAAACCAAGCCCGGCCAGGGCGAGACCTGCTTCCAGATGATCTCGCGCCCGCTCAACGCCTCCGGCCGGCCGAACACCACCTCGTCCGATGCCAGCGACGGCCGCTTCATCGCCTGCCGCTCCGGCTTCTACGATCCGGCGGTGTTTGAACCCGGCCGTGACGTGACCTTCATCGGCAAGATCGATGGCTACCAGAACACCCGCATCGGCGAGTACGACTATCGCCTGCCGAAGCTGTCGGCCGATGTGATCTACCTGTGGCCGGAGCAGCGACAGGTCGACGTCGTGCCCTACCCCTATGGCCCCTGGGGCCCGGGCCCGTATGGCCCGTACTGGGGCTACGGCCGCTGGGGCTGGTGGTAACCCCCCTCCGGTACGCATGACGCAGAAGGCCGCCCACCGGGCGGCCTTCTGCTTGCACGGCATCGCGCCGGCCGGCGCTTACTTCCCGGGCGCGCCGAAATGGCCCAGCGGCGCGCCGGCCAGCAGATGCATGTGGATGTGGAACACGGTCTGCCCTGCATCCTCGCGGCAGTTCATCACGATGCGGTAGCCCTGCTCGGCAAATCCCTCGCGGCGCGCATACTCGGCCGCCGCCAGGGCCAGCTTGCCGATCAGGTGCGCCTGCGAAGGCTGCAGGTCGTCCAGGGTCGGAATGATTTCATTCTTCGGAATGAACAGCACGTGCACCGGCGCCTGCGGCGCGATGTCCTTGAAGCCCAGCACGTCCTCGTCTTCATAGACGATGGTGGCCGGAATCTCGCGACGGATGATCCTGCTGAAAAGGGTTTCGTTGCTCATGGTCGGCCTCGGTGAAATGTCGCCTGCATTGTAGGCAACCCCCGCCCTTCAAAGGGCCAGGCCGTCAATCGCGGAATTCGCTGCGGGTGCCGAACGCGTGCGACAGCGTGCCGCGATCCACGTATTCCAGTTCGCCCCCCAGCGGCAGCCCCTGCGCCAACCGGCTCGGCCGGACCTGGCGGGCCCGCGCCAGCTGCGCCAGATAATGCGCGGTGGCCTCTCCCTCGACGGTGGCGCTGGTGGCGATGATCAGCTCCTGCACTTCGCCTTCGCCAAGGCGCTGCTCCAGCTGCTCCAGGCCCAGGTCGCGCGGACCGATGCCGTCGAGCGGCGACAGACGCCCCTGCAGCACGAAGTAGACACCCCGGAAGCCGGTGGCATTCTCGATGGCAAGGCGGTCGGCGGGCGATTCCACCACGCACAGCTGGCTGCGCTCGCGGCTACCGTTGGCGCAGGTCGGGCACAGTTCGGTTTCACTGAAATCGCGGCACTGCGCGCAGTGGCCGATGCGCTCTACGGCCAGCGCCAACACCTCGGCCAGGCGCTGGCCGCCGTCGCGTTCGCGTTCCAGCAGGTGGTAGGCCATGCGCTGCGCGGTCTTCTGGCCCACGCCAGGCAGCACCCGCAGCGCATCGATCAATTGTTCAAGCAGGGGTGCGGACACGGCAGCTTCTGGCTTTATGGGTGTGCGCGGCACCCGGCAACGCGGGCACCGCGCTGACGATCAGAACGGCAGCTTCATGCCCGGCGGAAGCTGCATGCCGGCGGTAGCCGAGCCCATCTTCGACTTCGATTCGGCATCGATCTTGTTGGAGGCATCGTTGAACGCCGCGGCGATCAGGTCTTCCAGCATCTCCGGGTCACTGGCCAGCGACGGGTCGATGCGCACCTTGCGGCACTCCTTGGCACCGGTCAGCGTCACGCTGACCATGCCACCGCCGGCACTGCCGGTCACTTCGATCCTGGCGATTTCTTCCTGGGCCTTCTGCAGGTTCTCCTGCATCTTCTGGGCCTGCTGCATCAGTTGGGCGATGTTGCCGCGCATAGTGTCTTACTCGTCAAAAGAACGGATGGAATCGGAAACGACCCGGGCGCCGTGTTGCTGGATCAGCACCTGCACTTCCGGATCGTCCATGAAAACAGCCTCTGCCACCTGTTGCCGCTCGCCGCGCTGGCGATCGGCGCGCTGGTGCAGGGTCTCGGCCGGAACGTGTTCGGTTTCCACGGTCTCGACCACGATCTTCAGCGCGTGCCCCAAGGCCTTTTCCAGCATTTCGCCAAGAGCGGCCAGCGCGCGTTCCGAGCGCAGGTACTCAAATCCGGGCGAAAGCCCCAGTTTCAAGGTCCCCTGCCGGCAGGAGATGAAGGCGGCATTGGCCGCAAGCTGCCGTGAAGGCCCGCTCAGGCCGCTGTTGGCGACCAGGTCCAGCCAGTCTTCCGCCGTCGCCAGCTCGCCGATGTCAGCCCGCGCGCCCGTCTCCGCCGACGCGACGGGCGCAGGTGGAGCGATGACGATGCCCTCGGAACGGAACGGACGCTCGGGCGCGGCTGATGCAGCGACCGGAGGCGACGGCTCATGCCAGGGCGCGACCATGGCCGCGTCCGGCGTGGCGACATCCGCAGCCAGTGCCTGGTCGCGGGCCTCGGCCTCGTCCGTGGCCCACGGCGGAAGATCATCGACGGCCACCGGCACCGGGATGCCGTCGGCCTTGACCGGCGGCGGCGACACCGGTTCTTCGACCGGAACCGGCTTCGGCTCAGGCGCCGGATCAGGTTCGGGTTCGGGCGCCGGCTCTGGCTCCGGGTCGGGTTCGCGTGGGGCGGCCTGCGCAGGCACGCGGGCCGGGATCGCGGCAGCGGCGGCCACCGGGGCCGTTTCCTGGCTGCCAGCACCCGCCCCACCACCGGGCATCGCCCCCCCGGCGGCACCGCCGGCGGCATCCACCGAACGCGGCACCGGCGGCACCGACGCTGCCGGGCGGAACGCCAGCATGCGCAGCACGGCCATTTCAAAGCCCGCGCGCGGGCTCGGCGCCAGCGACAGGTCGCGACGGCCGTTCAGGGCCATCTGATACCAGAGCTGCACCACCTCCGGACGCAGCCGCCCGGCGAACGCTGCCGCGTCCAGGCCTTCAGCCGCAGCGGCAACACCCGGTACCAGCTGCTGCACCTGGATGCGATGCAGGCCTTCGGCCAAGGCCTCCAGCACGCCACTCCAGTCCGGCGAGAATTCCGCCAGTGCCGCCACCACCTGCAACAGGCGCGAACCGTCACCTTCGGCGAGGGCATCGAGCACCGCTGCCACCTGGGTGCGATCGACGGTCCCCAGCATGGTGCGCACCACATCGTCGCGCAGCGCACCACCGGCGTAGGCGATGGCCTGGTCCAGCAGCGACAGACCGTCGCGCAAACTGCCGTCGGCGGCCTTGGCCAGCTGCACGATGGCACTGCCGTCGGCTTCGATTTCCTCGGCCGCCAGGATGCGGGTCATCTGGCCCTGGATCTGGTCCTCATCCAGGCGCTTGAGGTTGAACTGCAGGCAGCGGCTGAGCACGGTGACCGGCAGCTTCTGCGGATCGGTGGTGGCCAGCAGGAACTTGACGTGCTCCGGCGGCTCTTCCAGCGTCTTCAGCAGCGCGTTGAACGCCGCCTTCGAGAGCATGTGCACTTCGTCGATCAGGTAGACCTTGTACTTGCCGCGCGAGGGCATGTACTGCGCGTTCTCGATCACCTCGCGGACGTCATCCACGCCGGTGTTGGACGCGGCGTCGATCTCCAGCAGGTCGATGTAGCGACCGGCATCGATGTCCAGGCACGCCGGGCACTGGCCGCACGGATCGGCACTGGTGCCCTGCTCGCAGTTCAGCGACTTGGCGAAGATGCGCGCGATGGTGGTCTTGCCCACACCGCGGGTACCGGTGAACAGGAACGCGTGGTGGACCCGGCCACTGTCCAGCGCATTGCTGAGCGCACGGACCACGTGTTCCTGGCCCACCAGCTCTGCAAAACGCTTCGGACGCCACTTGCGGGCAAGGACGAGATAGGACATCAGGCCACCGTCTTCCATCGGATGCTCCATTGTGCCACGCCTGTCCATCCCCCTCCGCCTGCGACGCGCCCTGAATGGGTGCTTGTGTCCTGCCGCGCCGCCCGCTAGAATCTGCGCCCCTGCTGAGGCGTTTGCCGATGGCAGGGATCCGGAGAGGTGTCCGAGTGGTTGAAGGAGCACGCCTGGAAAGTGTGTAAGCGTCTAAACCGCGCTTCGGGGGTTCGAATCCCCCTCTCTCCGCCAGATGAATGAAAAAGCCGCCCAACGGGCGGCTTTTTTATTTGTCTGGTGGAGAGCATCGGGGTGAGAAGCCTCGCCGGGGTTCGACGGATCTGCAGGAGCAGATCCGGACCGCCGAAGGCGGGTCCCGAAGCGCAGTGCGCGCAGGGATCGGGTGCAGGGATGCACCCGACAATCCCCCTCTCTCCGCCAGACAAATGAAAAAGCCGCCCGATGGGCGGCTTTTTCATTTGTCTGGCAGCCGGGGTCGGTTGTCCAGGAAACTGCCCCCAGCCTCAACTGCTGGACAGCTTCATCAGCACCAGCCCCGACACGATCAACACCGCCGCGCCGATCCGCATCGGGCTGACCTGTTCACCCAGGAACACGATGCCGACCACGAAGGCACCGACCGCGCCGATGCCTGTCCAGATCGTGTAAGCCGTTCCCAGCGGCAAGCTGCGCATGGCCACGGCCAGCAGCCAGAAACTGGCGATCATGCCGGCGAGAGTAACCAGGGTGGGAGTGAGCCTGGTGAAGCCTTCCGATTGCTTCATCGACACGGCCCAGACGATTTCCAGCAGGCCAGCGAACAACAGATAGATCCAGGCCATGACGGCCCTCCTCTTGGCAGGGCCAGGCCGTCCTGGTCATTGATTCCCGATGTGGGGGAGGTCGTTCCTCCTGGCCCGGGATTCTAGCAACGCCCGCGCCGCCCGGCCGCGAATACGCGCCGCGGGTTACAGCAGATTCAGCGCACGGCGCTGGCGTCGATACGCATGCCTGCGCTAGAATGCGCGCCTGCCATCGGCCAGCCGATGTGCAGTCCGGCTGTGGTCTCCGGCGCACCCTGCGCTGCTTCCCCTGATCCGTGAACAGGCCGCCTCCGGGCGGCCAACGTCTCTATGGTGGCCCCGTCGGCCCCTCGCGACGCTAGGTCGAAAACCCCGCCAGGGCCGGAAGGCAGCAACGGTATCGATCGACGCGGGCGCCGAGGTCAGCCGGCGGGGCCATCGCCTTTCTGGCAGTGCCGCGCTCTGGTAAGAGGTCAACCCTGGTTGGCCCCCTCGCCGGCGCTACCGTGCTTCGGGCGTCCCTTGATGGAATACCACCCGCCATCCCTGCCCATGCCTGCGCCACAACGAACTGCGCAGCACCCAGCGCTGCGGCTGGCCATCCAGGTGGTAGCGGCTGCGATAACGCACCTGGGCCAGGTCTGGTGCCAGCAACGAGACCGCGTACTGCTCCGATTCGATCTGCACCTGCGCCCGCTCCAGCGGAATCTCCGCCAGCGCAGCCGCACGGCCATAGCACTGGCCGGAGCTGCCGATCTCGCTGAAATCCTCATCCAGCAGTTCCGACAGCCGCGCGCGATCACCGCGCACCTGCGGGGTGTGCAGCGCGCGTTCCAGATGTTCCAGCTCGGCCGCCAGCGCCGCGTCGGCAGGCTGGCCAGAGGTATTCACGGCGGATCCTGCGCCAGCACGTGCGGCGCGGTCGGGGTCGCCAGCGGCACGCACTGGCCCGGCTGTGCCACGCGGTGTCCGCGCGCGGCCAGCGCAGCACCATCGGCCACGCTGGCGTAGTGGTACAGCATCATCCGCGCCTGCAGCTCAGCGCTGTACTCGCGCTCCAGATCATCGACCCCGGTATGCGATGGATTGCCGTGCAGGCCGCAGTCGTGGGCGATCAGCTCGTTGTCACTGGCGTACCGCGCCAGCATCTCCGGGATCGGCCGGGTATCACCGCTCCAGGTCAGCGCGCCCTGCAGGCGCAACCCATAGGCGGTCTCCGGCCAGTGGTGGCGTGCCGGGAATACTTCCAGGCGCACGCCTTCATGCCAGAACGCGTCGCCGACCACGACCAACTGGAACGCATCCCAGAAATTGGCACCGCCCTCGGCCAGCACATTGGGGTAATCGCCGATGCGCCTGTGCAGCAGCGGCACCACGGTGGCCGGCACATACAGGCGCACCTTCCCACGCTGCTGCGCGTTGAAGTAGGTATCCACGAACAGCCGCTCGAAACCGGCCACATGGTCCAGGTGGACATGCGTGATGAACAGCGCCTGCGGCATGTGGCCGTAGTGCGCCTTGAAGGCGGTCAGGCCTTCCCCGCCACAGTCGATCGTCAACCACGGCCGACCTTCGCGCTCGATCACCGACATCGGTGATCCCAACTCGACCGCCGACGCATTGCCGACGCCGAGGAAACGCAACGACCAGTCCATCAGGTGCCCCGGTTCCAGGCCATGTCATAGGCGCGGCGCAGCCGCGCGTAGTCCTTCTGCACGTCCTCTACGCTGCGCTCGCCGCGCAGCTTGATCAACGAGCGCAGCAGGCGCTTGAGGTTGCGCTCCCGCCAGGCGGTGGCCGGAATGCGGATGACGCCACGATCGAAGTCGATCAGCCAGCCATGGCCGTTGCTGTCGAACAGGATGTTGTGCGCGTTGAGGTCGGCATGGTCCAGGCCGGCACGGTGGAAGCGGGCGATCAGCCGACCGGTCTCTTCCCACGGCGCGCCACGTCCGGCAACCAGCGCGCGGTCGGCCAGCGAACGCACCCCTTCGATCCGTTCCATCAGGATCGCCGCCCGGTAGCGCATGCCCTGCCGCATGTAGAAAGCCGCCACCGGCCGGGGAACCGGCAGCTTCAGCGCGCGCAGGGCCCGCATCAGCCGGAACTCGGCAAAACTGCGGGTCCGGTCGGCGCCCCGCCACAGGTACTGGTCGTGGCTGATCCTGGCCACCAGGCCACCGCGCAGGTAATGGCGCAGCACGCTGGGGCCGAACGGCGCGTCGACGAACCAGGCGCTGCCACGTCCCCCTTCGCCCACCGGCCGGGCCCGGCTGCCCCAGTGCTGGGGAGAGAACAGGCCGATGTCGGCTTGCCGCAGGCGCTCGCGGTCGAACAGAATGGCCCCGATGCCGCGACCCTCGCGGCATGGCGTCAGCGCTTCATTGGCGTCGAATGCGACCATTTCTTTGAGTCTAACAACACATGGCATCAGCGTCCTCATCCTTGTGCCTTCTGCGCCTGTCCGCACTTGGCGATGTCACCCACGTGGTGCCCCTGGTGCGTACGCTGCAGGCCGCACGCCCGGACACGCCGATCCACTGGATCATCGACAAGGCCGGGCAGAAGCTGCTCGAGGGTCTGCCGGGCGTGACCTTCCATGCCTACGACAAGAAGAGCGGCATGGCCGGCGTCAAGGAGCTGCGCAAGCAGCTGCCACCGGGGCGCTTCGAGGCGCTGCTGCAGATGCAGGTGGCCTTCCGCGCGAACCTGCTGTCAGCGTTCATCCCGGCCGAACGCCGCATCGGATACGACCGCAGCCGCTCGAAGGACCTGCATGGGTTGTTCATCAACGAACGCATTCCGGACCGCCCCGGCATCCACGTGCTGGATGCGATCGGCAGCTTCTGCGAGCCGCTGGGCCTGCACCAGACCGACGTGAGCTGGGACCTGGCCGTGCCGCCGTCCGCCTTCGAGTGGGCCGCGGCGCAGTGGCAGGACGATGGCCGGCCGGTACTGATGATTTCGCCCTGCTCCAGCCACGTCCGCCGCAACTGGTACGCCGACCGCTACGCGGCCGTCGCCAACCATGCCACGCAGCGCGGCTGGCAGGTGGTGCTGTGCGGTGGGCGCAGTGAACTGGAACGCAGCATGGCCGACGCGATCCAGGCCCAGCTGCACACGCCGGCACTGGACCTGGTCGGCAAGGACACGCTCAAGCAACTGCCTGCGCTGCTGGCACGCGCCAATCTGGTGATGACACCCGATTCGGGACCGATGCATATCGCCAATGCCATGGGAGCGAAGGTGCTGGGCCTGCACGCGGCCAGCAACCCGCACCGCAGCGGCCCTTATTCGGATCGCCGCTACTGCGTGGACCGCTATGACGACGCCGCACGCAAGTATCTCGGCAAGCAGGCCGCCGACCTCAAGTGGGGCACCAAGATCGAGTTCGATGATGTGATGGAACTGATCACGGTCGAGGACGGCATCGCCGCCTTCGAACGTTACGTGACCGACCACCTCACCTGAGTCGATGGATCATCGGTAGCCGGGCCACGCCCGGCGGATCCATCTCACCCGCGCTGTGCGTAATCCTGGTACGACTTCTCTTCCACGTAGGCAGAGCCCAGTGCCAGGTTGATCGCCTTCTTGATGCGCGCACGCTCGTCGTTGCGCAGATACACACTGCGTGCAAGGTCGATGAAGCCCTGGTCGAACGCCTGCGCCTTCTCCTTCAGGCGGATGTCGTCCTCGATGTCCCACAACTGCTCGTTGACGGCCTTGAGTTCACCGCGCAGCTTGGCGATGTCCTTAACCGCGGCCGGGTGCGCCATCCAGGTCTGCTCCAGCGCCGACAGCTCCTTGCGCACGTTGGCCAGCTTGCCCTCGTCGCTGATCCGCTCGGACTTGATCTGCAGGATCGAAATCTTGTCGAGCAGTTCGCCAAAGGACACGGGAACGAGGATTTCAGCAGTCATGGGGGAGCTCCAGCAGGTGATGCGTACATGTTAACCCGCAGCACCCCGAGGGGAGATCCATTGCCGCCCCGCAACGCGCGCGGCCAGCCGGACAACGAAAAAAGCCGCCCGGGGGCGGCTTTCTTCTTCATCTGGCGGAGAGGGGGGGATTCGAACCCCCGAGGCGCTATAAACGCCTGCCTGATTTCGAGTCAGGTACATTCAACCACTCTGCCACCTCTCCGGGTGGCCCCGGCGAACCGGGGACGCGCATCATACGAGGAAGTGAGGCTGCCGACAAGTCTCCTGGGCCCTGCGGCGCAATTTTCCTGCCGCCATGCCTTGCCGGATGCCGGTCACGCCGTGATGATGCCCTCTCCCCCGCGCTACTCCGCCCCGCACACCATGATCGAATTCGGACATCTCACCCATCCCGGCCTGCGCCGCGAGCTCAACGAGGACACCTATTACGGTGACAGCGAGCTGGGCGTGTGGCTGGTGGCCGATGGCATGGGCGGGCACGCCTGCGGCGAGGTCGCCAGCGCGCTGGCGCGCGAAGCCATCGTCCGCGAGATCCGCCGCGGCGCGTCGCTGGAGCAGGCCATCCGCACGGCCGACGAAGAGATCATCCGCGCTTCGCGGCGACGCAACGATACGCTGCCGATGGGCACCACCGTGGTTGCCGCGCGCGTGCAGGGCAATCGCTACGAAGTGGCCTGGGTCGGTGACAGCCGGGCCTACCTGTGGCGCGACGGCCAGCTGGCCCAGCTCAGCCAGGATCACAGCGTGGTGCAGGAACTGGTCACGCAGGGCAACCTGACCGCGGAGCAGGCGCGCGCGCATCCGCACCGCAATGTGGTCACCCAGGCGCTGGGCGTGACCGATCCGGCGCACCTGAACGTGGCCACCACCCGTGGCGAACTTCGTCCCGGCATGCAGCTGCTGCTGTGCAGCGATGGCCTGACCGAGGAGGTCGATGATCGTGGCATCGCCCGCACGCTGGCCTTCGACGACGCCAGCGCACAGGAATGCGTGGATACGCTCGTCGCCGCCGCGCTTGATGGCGGCGGCCGCGACAACATCAGCGTGATCCTGGTCCGCTGCCACTGAGCCAGCGGACCGCACGCGCGCCCTGCGCCGAGGGTCTACGCGCTGGCAGGCTCTTCCACTTTCGGGCCGTCCCACAGCGCGTGACCGGCCTTCTTGCGCAGGCGTTCCAGTCGCGCGGCGTGCGCTTCACGTTCCGATGCGGTGGCGACCACGCGCGGACGCGGCAGCAGCTTGGCAGCATCGAACGCCTGCAGCACCGCGCCACCCGCGCCGGCCTCGTCCTCGCCCAGGCCGAAGCCGATCTCTTCCTGCCCTGACGTCAGCGCGATGTAGACATCGCCCAGGATCTGCGCATCGAGCAGGCCGCCGTGCAGTGCACGGTGCGAATTATCCACGCCCAGCCGCTTGCACAGCGCATCGAGCGAGTTGCGCTGGCCCGGGAAACGCTCTCGCGCCATCGCCAGGGTGTCGATCACGGTGCAGCGATCGGTGATCTTCCCGTACTGCGGCCCCAGCAGGGACAGCTCGTTGTCGAGGAAGCCCAGGTCGAATGCCGCGTTGTGGATGATCAGCTCAGCACCGTCGATGAACGCCAGGAACTCATCGGCGATCTGCGCGAACTCGGGCTTGTCGGCCAGGAAGTCCAGGGTCAGGCCGGTGACTTCCTGCGCGCCCTGTTCGAACTCACAGTCCGGCTTGATGTACTGGTGATAGTTGTTACCGGTGGGGCGACGCTTGAACAGCTCCACGCAGCCGATTTCGACGATGCGGTTGCCCTTCTTCCACTCCAGGCCGGTGGTTTCGGTATCGAGAATGATCTGACGCATGGGCTCAGTTTACCGGGCTGGCATCGCGGATCTGGATGGCGGCATTGCGCGCCAGCGTATCGACGCGTTCATTGTCCGGATCGCCGGAATGCCCCTTCACCCAGCGCCAGTCGATCTGGTGCCGCAGCGTGGCCGCATGCAGCCGCTCCCACAGCTCGCGGTTCTTCACCGGATCACCGCCGGCGGTCTTCCAGTTCTTGCGGATCCAGCCCGGCATCCATTGGGTCAGGCCCTGCCGCACATACTGGGAGTCGGTGAACAGCACGATGTTGCAGGGCTCGGTCAGCGCCTCCAGGCCGGAAATGGCCGCCATCAGTTCCATCCGGTTGTTGGTGGTATGCGCTTCGCCGCCGCTCAGTTCACGCTCGTGGTCCTTGTAGCGCAGCAACGCGGCCCAGCCGCCGGGACCGGGATTGCCGAGGCAGGATCCGTCGGTATGGATTTCGATGGTTTTCAATACAGCTCCAGAATCAGGTAGCAACGGTGCCATGCCAGCGCACCGGCAGCGGTGTCGGCCCGGGCAGGGCCAACGTACGTTTTTCGGCATGGAACAGGCAGGCCGCGCGCAGCGGGGCCCAACCCCCGCGGCCACGACTGCCGGCGCCCTGCCAGAGCGGGCCCAGGTAGCGCATGTCGTCGCAGTCCAGCCCGTGACGACCCAGCAGCTGGCGGATCCGCTGCGGCGTACGCACCGTCAGGCCATGCTGGCGCCAGTGGGTGCGGAACGGACTGAACGGATTAAGGCTGCTCAACCACAGATGGCCGCCGGGCATCAGCACCCGCTCGCACTCGTCAAGCAGCTGGTCGGCATCAGCGGCCGTCACGTGCTGCAGCACGATGGCATTGACGCTTTCGGTGGCCAGCGGCAGCGGCAGACCGCAGCACGCATCGCCGGCATAGCGGCCGCCATTGCGGTACAGGCGCAGGCCGCGCCCGCCCGGCTGCGCATCTTCCAGCCAGGCAGCGCTCGGCGCGATCCACATCCAGGGCTGTGCGGGCAGCACCGACAGCTGTGGCAACAGCAGTTGCCGCTCCAGCACGCGCAGGGCCGCCGCCGGCTCGCTGTCGAACCACGGGGCCAGGCTCGCTTGACGGGTGCTCTGCAGCGCGGGCATGGTCCAATTCTATGCGACTGACTGCCCTGCCCGCATTTGCGGACAATTACATCTGGGTGCTGATCGATGATGAAGGCGCTGCCATCGTCGTCGATCCCGGTGATGCCGCGCCGGTGCTGGCGCTGGCCGAACAGGGCCTGCGCGTGGATACCATCCTGCTGACCCACCATCACGACGACCACATCGGTGGCGTGCCGGCCCTGCGTGCCCGTTTTCCCGGCGCGCGGGTGGTCGCACCGGTGGAGGAACGCATCACCACCGCCACCGAACGCGTCGGCGAAGGTGAACGCGTTCAGGCACTGGGCCGGACGTTCCACGTACTATCCGTGCCCGGGCATACCCGCAGCCACATCGCGTTTCACACTGCTGAACATCTTTTCAGCGGAGATTCGTTGTTCAGCCTGGGCTGTGGACGCCTGTTCGAAGGTACGCCGTCCCAGCTGCTGGCATCGATGCGCACGCTGGGTACCTTGCCTGCACGACTGCTGCTTTGTTGTGCCCATGAGTACACCGTGTCAAATGCCGTCTTCGCGCGGCATGTCGACCCCGCCAACGCTGCCCTGCGGCAGCGCCAAGAGGAGGCTTTGGCCATGCGCCGCGATGACCGTTCCACCCTGCCGGTAACCCTGGCCAACGAACTGGACTGCAATCCGTTCCTGCGTGTGCACACCGCGCCGATCCGCGCGGCGGTGTCGGCGCACCTGGGGCGCGACGTCGTTGACGATGTCGATGTCATGGCCGGTCTCCGGCATTGGAAAGACGGCTTCCGCGCATGATGCGCCGAAGTCTGCCGCTGGCCCTGGGCATCGCTCTGGGGCTGGCTGGAACCGCAGGCGCGCAGTCGCTGAGCGCTGGCATCGGCCAGAATCTCACCGCCGCTGCTGCGTTGCCCCTGGACGCCTCTTCGCTGCCACCTGCATCGGTGCGCAATGGCCAGGAGATCTTCTCCAGCTTCCGCGATGGCCTGGCTGAACCCACCTGCGACGCCGAGGCCACCAGCCCGCGCTGGCAGAAGCAGTTCGCGCACGCCCCTTCGCGCCTGGCCAACCAGGATGACGATGCACTGGTCCTGTTCGGCTATGTGGTCGAAGAACTGCGCAAGGCCAACCTGCCGACCGAATTCGCATTGATTCCCTTCGTGGAAAGCGGCTACCGGCCCAATGCCCGCAATGGCAGCGGACCGACCGGGCTGTGGCAGTTCATCGCCACCACCGCCCGCAACCATCGCGTGCCGATGGCCAACGGCTACGACGGCCGCCTGTCGGCGGTGGATTCGACCCAGGCCGCGGTGCGCTACCTGAAAACCCTGCACGGCATGTTCGGCGGCGACTGGCGGCTGGCCACCATGGCCTACAACGCTGGCGAATATCGCGTGCTGCAGGCGCTGCGCAAGGCAGGCATGAATGCGCAGAACGCCACGCCCTCAGCCCTGCCCGGACTGTCGCCGGTCACCTATGCCTACGTCGAGAAGCTTCACGCCCTGGCCTGCGTGCTGGAAGACGTGGAAGAACAGCCGGGCGTCATGGCCTCGCTGGACCGCACCGTGCCGGTGCTGAAGGATCATGCCCTGCCGGCCGGCACCAGCGTCCAGCAGTGGGCCGCCCAGCGCTCACTGGACCCGGCACGCATCGCCCGCCTGAATCCCGCCCTGGCCGCCGGTGGCCGCCCCACGGGCACCACCCGGGTGCTGGCCCCTGTCGCAGCGGCGACCGCCGACGTGGTGGACAGCAAGACGGCGCTGGCGGCCTCGGTTTCGCCCGCCTCTGCCCCCGCTGCCTCGCCAGCGCCGCAGGTTGCCCGCACCGTCGCCGCCGCCGTCGACCGTCCGCGCAGCCGTCGGCATACGGTGCGCAACGGCGAGTCGGCCTGGACCATTGCCCGTCGCTACGGCATGCCGGTCAAGGCGCTGCTGTCGCTGAATGGCCTGAGTGGCAGCAGCGTGCTCAAGCCGGGCGCGGTGCTTCGCCTGGAAGACTGACCGGCGCACAGCAGCGCCGCGCGATCCTCCTGCTACCGGGCACCCGCCCACGAAAAAGGCCCGGCAATGCCGGGCCTTTCCGTTCTGCCCGCCGTGGGCTTACAGATTCGCTTCGGTGGTCTGCACCACGAACTTCTTGCGCATCGCGTCGATGTAGGCCTTGGCTGCGGCCATGCCGTCGATCTGGCTCAACTGTTCCTTCAGCTGCTTCTGCTGCTCGGCGGTCACGTCCTTGATGTCGCCCGGATTGACCTTGTTCACCGCGAACACCAGCGCACGGCCGTTGACGTCGACCTTGCCGTAGGTCGGCTTGCCTGCGGTGGGTACCGGCGCGCTGAAGATCGCGCTGTTGATTTCCGGGGTCGGCACCGGCTGGCCACGCGGCAGGCCCGGCATCGGGCTCAGCTGCAGCTTTTCGCTGGCAGCCAGCGACTGCAGGGTGGCACCGCCCTTCAACTTGGCCAGCAGCGCTTCGGCCGCCTTGTCGCTGGCCTGGCGCTGGCGGTCGGCACGAATCGCGGCGATCACCTGCTCGCGGGCCTTCTCCAGCGGCAGCGCCTGCTCCGGCGTGTGGGCCGCGACGCGGATCACGACGCTGTGGTTGGTGGCGCCTCCCAGGGCGATCGGATCGCTGGCGGTCCCGTCCTGCACCAGCACGTCCGAGAACGCGGCGCGCAGCACGGCCGGGTCGCTGGCGATGCCGCTGGCGGTAGCGCGGGTGATCGGTCCCAGGGTCTGCAGCGGCAGCCCCACTTCCTTGGCTGCGGCAGCCAGGTCGCTCGGGCTCTTGTTGATGGCATCGACCAGACGGCCGGCCAGCTCGTTGAAACCGCGCTCACCGTCGGCCTTGAGCTGTTCGGCGGCCAGCGTATCGCGCACGTCCTCGAACGACTTGCCTTCGCCGCCGCGTACCGCGGCCACCTTGATGATGTGGTATCCGTATTCGGTCTTGACCGGACCGATCACGTCGCCGGCCTTGGCCGCGAACAGGGCGTCTTCAAACGGCTTGACCATCGCGCCACGCTCCACCCAGCCCAGGTCACCGCCCTGGTCCTTGGAGCCTGGATCCTCGGAGTTGGCCTTGGCCAGGGCTGCGAAGTCGGCACCGGCCGCCTTTGCCTCGGCCGCCAGCTTGTTCGCCTTGGCCTCAGCACCGTCGCCGGTAATCAGGATGTGGGCGGCCTGGCGCTGCTCGGGAGAGGTGAACTTGGCCTTTTCTTCCTCGTAGCGCTTGCGCAGGGTGGCTTCGTCGGCCGGCGTCGGCGCCGGCAGGTTGGCACCGTTGACCTCGACATACTCCAGCGAAACGGTTTCGGCCTGGCGGAAATCCTTGCCATGGCTGTCGTACCACTGCTTGATCTGCGCATCGGTCACCGGGGCCGTGTCAGCCGGCACCGGCGGCAGCGCAGCCAGCTCGACATCACGGGTTTCGCCCAGCAGCTTCAACAGGCGTTCGGTCTCGGCCTGGGTGACAAAACCGGAGTTCTGCAGTCCGGCCGGAATCACCGACTGCTGCAGGCTCTCGCGCACCAGTTCCTGGAACTGGGTCGGGGTACGCGGAGGATTGCCGCCGGCCAGCGCCAGGCGGTAGCTGTTTTCGTTGAACTTGCCATCCGGCCCCTGGAACGCCGGCATGGACGTGATGTACTCGCGCACGGCGCCATCGCCAATCACCACACCCGCCTGCTCGCCGACCAGGCGCACGACCTGCTCGTCGATCAGCTGATCCAGGACCGCCAGCTTGTTCTCGGTGCTTTCGAACGCGCGCGGGTCGAAGTTGTCGCCCTGCTGCTGGCGCTCACGCATGCGCTCCTGCTCGAAACGGGTGCGGAAATCCTGCGCGCTGATCTCATGGTGCTGCCACAGCATGCGTACCGGCCACCACGACGGCGCGGAACGCCACCAGGTCGGCGGTGCGGAAACCTTGGCCACGTTCTGTGCGCCAACGCCACCCAGGTAGCTGTTGTCGATCACGAACAGGAACGGAATCATCAGCAGCCCCAGGATCACGGTGACGATCCAGCCTGAGGTCTTGTCGCGGAGTTTCTGCAGCATGGTGAGGAATCACAAGGCCTGATTGGCGAGCCCGGCAGTGTAACCCGCTTCGTCGCAGGGACCAAAAACGCCAAGGGCGACATGCGCGCAAAGAAAAAGCCCCCGGCATTCGCCGAGGGCTTTTGAAAGTTGGCGGAGCGGACGGGACTCGAACCCGCGACCTCCGGCGTGACAGGCCAGCATTCTAACCAGCTGAACTACCGCTCCGCGCTTGAAACTTTGCAGGCGCCCAGTATATCCGAAGACACCCTGGAAACCCAGCCCAATGAACACTTTTTTCAAAGTTTTTTCACAGGGACTTAAGAACTTCGCAATGGCGGAGCGGACGGGACTCGAACCCGCGACCTCCGGCGTGACAGGCCAGCATTCTAACCAGCTGAACTACCGCTCCGTGC
>NZ_JBTMUW010000004.1:0-83605 GCF_054473825.1 Stenotrophomonas genospecies 5 | reverse complement strand
GGCGGAGCGGACGGGACTCGAACCCGCGACCTCCGGCGTGACAGGCCAGCATTCTAACCAGCTGAACTACCGCTCCGTGCTTGCGACAACCCTTCTGCCTTCGTCCCGGACAGGCCGGGGAGAAGACAAGGCCCCCAGCTTTGGGCCGGGGGCCTCGATGTAATGGCGGAGCGGACGGGACTCGAACCCGCGACCTCCGGCGTGACAGGCCAGCATTCTAACCAGCTGAACTACCGCTCCGCGTTGTACTGCTTGTGTTCTCTTCCCGATCAGGATCAGGGAGAAAACAAAGCCTCCAGCTTTTGGCCGGAGGCCTCGTTGAAGTGGCGGAGCGGACGGGACTCGAACCCGCGACCTCCGGCGTGACAGGCCAGCATTCTAACCAGCTGAACTACCGCTCCACACTCAAACTTTTACCGCGGTGCTGTGGTGGGTGCTGAGGGTTTCGAACCCCCGACCCTCTCCGTGTAAAGGAGACGCTCTACCGCTGAGCTAAGCACCCCAGCGAGCCGCTTAGTTTACAGCATCCTTAAGGGCCTTGCCAGCCTTGAAGGACGGATTCTTCGAAGCAGCGATCTTGATGGTGTCGCCGGTCTTCGGGTTGCGGCCGGTGCGGGCTGCACGGTCGCGGACCTGGAAGGTACCGAAGCCGACCAGGGTGACCGCATCGCCGTCCTTCAGCGCCTTGGTGATGGCAGCAACGACGGCATCGACAGCGCGGCTGGACTCGGCCTTGGTCAGGTCGGCAGCTTCAGCAACGGCGTCGATCAATTCGGTCTTGTTCATTCTCTACAACTCCTTTGGCGGTGGGTTCCGCGGATTCGACAGGGAAGCAACCGCACGCCATCTGCGTGCGATCGCCATGTGGAAACGGTTCGCCGATTCAGAGATCGCCAACAGCGATCACTCATTTGCGAGTGCTGCTTTTATACCAGTGGCCCTACCCCCACGCAAGCTGGAAAGCCAGCAACGACGCGGGTTTCAGGCCATTCGGCAACGCGCGTCAGTGCTTGACGCGCGCGTTTCCACTCGGTTTCGCCTTGCTACGTACCGTGACGCGCTGCGCACTCTTGCGCGCCTTCTTCGGTGCCAGCGGACGCTCCAACGCCAGATCAAGCACTTCTTCGATGTACTTCACCGGCACGATCTTCAGATCACGGGTGACGTTGGCCGGGATGTCGGCCAGATCCTTGCGGTTCTCTTCGGGAATGATGACCGTGCGGATACCGCCACGCAGGGCAGCCAGCAGCTTCTCCTTCAGTCCACCGATGGCGGTGACCCGCCCACGCAGCGTGATTTCGCCGGTCATCGCCACATCGGCACGCACCGGCACCCTGGTCAGCATCGAGACCAGGGACGTCACCATCGCCGCGCCGGCGCTCGGGCCGTCCTTCGGCGTGGCGCCGTCCGGAACGTGCAGGTGCACGTCGTGCTTCTGCAGGAAGTCGCTGTCGATGCCGAAACGATCGGCGCGCGAACGCACGACCGACAACGCCGCCGAAGCCGATTCCTTCATCACGTTGCCGAGCTGGCCGGTCAGGATCAACTGGCCCTTGCCCGGCACCAGCGTCGATTCGATCTGCAACAGGTCGCCACCGACTTCGGTCCAGGCCAGGCCGGTGACCAGGCCGATCTCGTTCTCTTCCTCCGCGCGGCCAAAATCAAAGCGGCGCACGCCCAGGTACTTGTCCAGGTTCTTGCCGGTCACCGTGACCAGCGCCTTGGCCTTCTTCGCGCCCTTCCTGGCCTTCACCGGCTGCGGGCCTGCCAGCGCGATCTCCTTCACCACCTTGCGGCAGATCTTGGCAATCTCGCGTTCCAGATTGCGCACGCCCGACTCGCGGGTGTAGTAGCGCACGATGTCCTGGATCGCATCGCTGCCGATTTCCAGTTCCTCCGGCTTCAGGCCATTGGCCTTGATCTGCTTGGGCACCAGGTAGCGGGTCGCGATGTTGAGCTTCTCATCCTCGGTGTAACCGGGGATGCGGATCACTTCCATGCGGTCCAGCAGCGGGCCCGGAATGTTGAGCGAGTTCGAGGTGGCCACGAACATCACTTCCGACAGATCCAGGTCCACTTCCAGGTAGTGATCGTTGAATGCGTTGTTCTGCTCCGGATCGAGCACTTCCAGCAGCGCCGAAGAGGGATCGCCACGGAAGTCCATCGACATCTTGTCGATCTCGTCGAGCACGAACAGCGGGTTCTTGCTGCCGACCTTGTTGAGGTTCTGCACGATGCGGCCCGGCATGGAGCCGACGTAGGTGCGACGGTGGCCACGGATCTCGGCCTCATCACGCACGCCGCCCAGCGACATGCGCACGAACTTGCGGTTGGTGGCCTTGGCGATGGACTGGCCGAGCGAGGTCTTGCCCACGCCCGGGGGCCCGACCAGGCACAGGATCGGGCCCTTCATCTGCTTCACCCGCGACTGCACCGCCAGGTATTCAAGGATGCGCTCCTTGACCTTCTCCAGGCCGTAATGGTCGGCATCGAGTGTGTCCTGCGCGGCCTTCAGGTCCTTGCGCACCTTGGTGCGCTTCTTCCACGGCACGCCCAGCAACCACTCCAGGTAATTGCGCACGACCGCCGCCTCAGCGGACATCGGCGACATCTGCTTGAGCTTGTTCAGTTCGTTGCGCGCCTTGGCTTCCACGGCCTTCGGCATGCCCGCTTCGGCGATCTTGCGGGCCAGCTCTTCCAGCTCGCCCGGCGCGTCGTCGAGGTCACCCAGTTCCTTCTGGATGGCCTTCATCTGTTCGTTGAGGTAGTACTCGCGCTGGCTCTTCTCCATCTGCGACTTCACGCGGCCGCGGATGCGCTTTTCCATCTGCTGCACGTCGATCTCGCCGTCGACCAGGCCGACCAGCATCTCCAGGCGCTCGCCGACGGCCAGCGTTTCCAGCAGGCGCTGCTTGTCGGCCAGGCGCACGCTGATGTGGGCGGCGATGGTGTCGGCCAGGCGCGCAGGCTCGTCGATCCCGGCCAGGGTCTGCAGCAGCTCCGGCGGCAGCTTGCGGTTGGTTTTCACGTACTGCTCGAACAGCGACATCAGCGAGCGGGCGATCGCCTCGATCTCGCGCGGCTCGCGCTCGTCCGCAGCGTCGATCTCCACGGCCTGGCCGTGCAGCGAACCGTTGCGTTCGTCGACATGGGTCACCTGCACGCGCGAGAGGCCTTCGACCAGCACCTTGATCGTGCCATCGGGCAGCTTCAGCAGCTGCAGCACCTGCGCCAGCGTACCGACCTGGTAGAGATCGGCCGCATGCGGGTCGTCGGTCTCGGCGGACTTCTGCGCGAGCAGCAGGATGCGCTTGTCTGCCTCCATTGCCTGTTCGAGCGCGTGCATGGACTTGTCACGGCCGACGAACAGCGGGATGACCATGTGCGGGAACACCACTACGTCGCGCAGCGGCAGGACCGGCAGGTCGAGGGTTTCACTTGGGGAACGGGCCATGGGGGCTCCAGGGAAGGGGAAAACCGCCTCCGGGAGGACATCTTCCGGAGACAAAAAAAGCCGATGGCCCCGTTATGGGGCCATCGGCTTTCAGATGCAAGGCATTCCTTTAAAATTCTTTCCAATCAACAACTTGGAAGAATCACTCGGCGCCTGCGGCCTTCTGTTCAGGGGCCGCCGGGGTCTGGTAGATCAGGTACGGCTCGGACTTGTGCTCGATCACCGATTCGTCCACCACCACCTTGCTGACGTTTTCCTGCGAAGGCAGGTCGTACATGGTGTCCAGCAGCACCGATTCGACGATGGTGCGCAGGCCACGGGCGCCGGTCTTGCGCTTGAGCGCCTTGCGGGCGATGGCCGACAGGGCGTCCGGACGGAACTCCAGTTCGACGTTCTCCATCTCGAACAGCTTCTTGAACTGCTTGGTGATGGCGTTCTTCGGTTCGGTCAGGATCTTGATCAGGGCCGGCTCGTCCAGCTCCTCCAGGGTCGCCACCACCGGCAGGCGGCCGACGAACTCGGGAATCAGGCCGAACTTGATCAGATCTTCCGGCTCGACTTCCGCCAGCAGCTTGCCCACTTCCTGCTTGCGCTCGGCACTCTTCACCTTGGCGCCGAAGCCGATGCTGCCCACGTCGGTGGAACGGGCCTGGATCACCTTGTCCAGGCCGGCGAACGCGCCGCCGCAGATGAACAGGATGTTCTTGGTGTCCACCTGCAGGAACTCCTGCTGCGGATGCTTGCGACCGCCCTGCGGCGGCACGCTGGCCACGGTACCTTCGATCAGCTTCAGCAGGGCCTGCTGTACGCCTTCGCCGGACACGTCGCGGGTGATCGACGGGTTCTCGCTCTTGCGCGAGATCTTGTCGATCTCATCGATATAGACGATGCCCTGCTGCGCCTTCTCGACGTCGTAGTCGCACTTCTGCAGCAGCTTCTGGATGATGTTCTCCACGTCCTCGCCCACGTAACCGGCTTCGGTCAGCGTGGTGGCGTCGGCCATGGTGAACGGCACGTTGAGCAGGCGGGCCAGGGTTTCGGCCAGCAGGGTCTTGCCCGAACCGGTCGGACCGACCAGCAGGATGTTCGACTTCGCCAGCTCGACGTCGTCGTTCTTCTGCCGGCTCTCGATGCGCTTGTAATGGTTGTATACGGCCACGGCCAAGGTGCGCTTGGCACGGTTCTGGCCGATCACGTACTGGTCGAGGACCTCGAGGATCTCGCGCGGCTTCGGCAGCGAGCTGCGCGCCGACTGCGCCTTTTCCTCAAGTTCTTCGCGGATGATGTCGTTGCACAGCTCCACGCATTCATCGCAGATGAACACGCTCGGACCCGCAATCAGCTTGCGCACTTCATGCTGGCTCTTGCCGCAGAAAGAGCAGTAGAGGATCTTGCCGGTGTCCGTGGAACGACCTTGGCGGTCTTCGCTCATGCTTCGCTTACCCAGTTACCCCACCCGCTGAACGGGGGTTCGATTCGAGAATAGCACAGGGCCGGAGGGACACCAGTCCCGCCCGACCCTGCAGGAACGAGGCCTGCCTGGCCCCGTGAAGGCGGCTCAACCCGCCTGGACCGACTCATCCGGGCGACGCTCCAGGACCTGGTCGACCAGGCCGTAGGCCTGCGCTTCGACCGCACTCTTGAAGTTGTCGCGCTCGGTATCGCGAGCGATCGTTTCCAGCGACTGGCCGGTGTGGCGGGCCAGGATCTCATTCAGGCGCGAACGCAGCGTCAGGATCTCGCGCGCGTGGATGTCGATGTCCGTCGCCTGGCCCTGGTAACCCCCCAGCGGCTGGTGGATCATCACGCGCGAATTCGGCAGCGCATAGCGCTTGCCGGCTTCACCTGCAGCCAGCAGGAGGGCACCCATCGAGGCCGCCTGGCCGATGCAGGTGGTGCTCACATTCGGCTTGATGTACTGCATGGTGTCGTAGATCGCCATACCGGCAGTGACCACGCCACCCGGCGAGTTGATGTAGATGTTGATGTCCTTCTCCGGGTTCTCCGATTCCAGGAACAGCAACTGCGCCACCACCACGTTGGCCATGTGATCGTCGATCGGGCCCACGAGGAAGATCAGGCGCTCCTTCAACAGGCGCGAATAGATGTCGTAGGCACGCTCGCCGCGGCTGGTCTGCTCGACCACCATCGGAACCAGGTTCAGGGCTTTGGTTCGGTTGTCCATTACGTGAGGTACCTATCTTGGGGGGAAACAACCCCGCGCCGGCAGGGGCGCGGGGCATACGGTGATCCGCCCGGACTTACTGGCGGATCGCGTCCTGGAACGACAGCTTCTCTTCGGTGTGCTGGGCGCGCTCGGCGATCCAGTCGATCACCTGCTCTTCCATCACACGGTTCTGCAGACCAGACATCAGCTGGGGGTCGTTGCGGTACATCTCAATGACCTGCTCCGGCTCTTCGTAGGTCGAGGCGATCAGACGCAGCGTTTCGTTCAGGCGCTTGGGCTCCAGGCGCAGATCGTTGGTGCGCGCCACTTCGCCGACCAGCAGGCCGACCAGCACGCGCTTGGCGGCGGCGTCCTTGAAACCTTCGTGGGCATCGGCCGGGATCTCGCCCGGGTTGCGGCCGCTGCGGCGGATCTGCTCGACCTGCTGGGCCAGCATCGCGCGGGCTTCGTTCTCGACCAGGCGCGGCGGCATTTCCACCGAGGAATAGGCGGCGATCAGCTGCTCGCCCACTTCACGGCGCAGGCGGTTCATCAGCGCGCCCTTGAGCTCGCGCTCCAGGTTGGCGCGGATGTCGCTGCGGAACTGCTCGACATCACCGCCCTTCACGCCGAAGCTCTTGATGAAGGCCTCATCGACCGCCGGCACCACCGGCTCGGACACTTCGGCAACCTTGACGGTGACCTGCACGGTCTTGCCGGCCAGCACCGGCACGCGCCAGTCGGCCGGGAAATCGACGTCCAGCGTCTTTTCCTCGCCCTTGGCCAGGCCGACCAGGCCCTTTTCGATGGTCTCGAACATCATGCCCTGGCCGAGCACGATCGAACCCTTCTCGGTGCCTTCGGCCGGCAGGCGCTCTTCGCCGGCCTGGGACCAGGTTTCGACCGCGACCAGGTCGCCATCCTGCGCACCACGCGCAACCGGTGCCCAGGTGCGGCGCTGGTTCTGCAGGTTCTCGATCATCTGGTCGATGTCGGCGTCGGTGATCTCGGCGGTGTGGCGCACCACGGTCAGCTTGCTGACGTCGATGTCACCGAAGTCCGGCACCACCTCCACGGTGGCCACGAAGGAGAACTCACCCTCGTCGCCCTTGTCGATGCGCGGGCTGCCGACGATGCGCAGGTCGTGCTCGCGCACGGCCGCGTCGAAGGTTTCGCGCAGCAGGCCGTCCAGCGCCTCGCCACGGACCTGCGCGCCGAAGCGCTGCTCGATCACCTTGGCCGGCACCTTGCCCGGACGGAAACCCTTGATGCGGGTGGTACGGGCGATTTCGCCGAGGCGGCCGTTGATGTGGCTCTGCAGACGGTCTTCCGGCAGCGAGAAGCTCAGGCGGCGTTCCAGGTTGCCGATGGATTCGATCGAAGCTTGCATGTTGACTCCTGCCACCGGTGGCGCTCTGGCCTCCGGCTCGATGATGGATGAAACGGTTGTAAGGTGACGGCGTCCGGGACGCGCCTGCTTGCCGCAGCCCTTTAGTTTCGCCCAATTCGGCGTGCACTGCCAGCGCAGGCCGGGCAAGCGCCTCGGGAACGCCCGGCGGGGGGCGGAGGCAGGCCGGCACTGGTGCGAAAGGGGGGACTCGAACCCCCACGCCTTGCGGCACTGGAACCTAAATCCAGGGCGTCTACCAATTCCGCCACTTTCGCGTGGCCGGCACAGGCGGTCATTGTCGCAGGCGGGTGCACAAAGCGGAAGGCATGACAAACCTGAATACGTAGTCCAGGCACCCACGCGCAGGCGCCGGCACGTGCGCGTAGACTCGTGCCGTTGCCGCCACCCGGTCTGCCCCGATGGAACGCACCCCACTCCGCACGCCCCTGCAGGCCCGGATGCCCGGCTGGTCCACACTCGTCTGGCTGCTCGGTCTTGCAGTCGCGCTGCACTTCCTGTGGGTCACCGCACAGCGCTACGGGCAGGTCAGCGCCGAGGCCTATGGCATGTTCTGGGAGCGTCGCAACTGGCTGTGGCTGCATGTCGCCGGCGGCAGCCTGGCCATGCTGGCCGGCGCCACGCAGTTCATCGGTCCCCTGCGGCGACACCGTCCCCGGCTGCATCGCTGGCTGGGACGGATCTACCTGGCCGGCATCCTGCTGGGGAGTGCCGCTGTCGCCGGCCTGATCGCCACCACCCAGGGCTGGCTGGCACTGAAAATGGCGTTCGCTGCGACCGGCCTGGCGTGGTTGGTCACATCATTCTGCGGCTATCGCAGCATCCGGCGTGGCGACGTCGAGCAGCACCGGCGATGGATGCTGCGCAGCTACCTGGTGACGCTGTCACCCGCGGTGTTCCGCCTGTCGCTGCTGGTGCCTGCGCTCATGCAGCTGGCATCGCCCCTGGTGATGGTGCCGAGCCTGCTGGTGCTGAGCTGGGCCCTGCCGTTGCTGGTGCATGAAGCAGGAAGGCGCCTGGTGTCCATCGGCACACTCGCAGAGCCGTCCGGCAGCCGCTGAACACCCAAGAAAAAAGCCACCTGGAGGACCAAGTGGCTTTCGTCTGGTGGGCTGTCAAGGATTCGAACCTTGGACCTATTGATTAAGAGTCAACTGCTCTACCAACTGAGCTAACAGCCCGAAATCGGGGCGCGAATTATGACCTGATGCGCACACGGGGTGCAAGCTTTTTTTCAACATCGTTGATCGATGCATGCGTGCCACGACCCAAGGTGCTTCGCATGCCCTTTGCGCGGCCTGCAGGCAAGAAAAAAGCCACCTGGGGTACCAGGTGGCTTCTGTCTTGGTGGGCCGTCAAGGATTCGAACCTTGGACCTATTGATTAAGAGTCAACTGCTCTACCAACTGAGCTAACGGCCCGTGAAACTCAGACGCACATTATAGCGTGCATTCTGTTTATTGCAACACCGTGTCGGCTGTGCCGATGCGGTTGAATCAGTGGGGTGGCTGAGGGGATTCGAACCCCCGACCACCGGAATCACAATCCGGTACTCTAACCAACTGAGCTACAGCCACCACTGAAACATTCGCTTCATCGCCAATGCTGCTGGCGCTGGAGCTTTGAAGCCTTGCCTGGAGACCGTCACCGAAGTTCGGGCCGCCGAAGCGAGTCCGATATTCTGGTGGAGTCCTCACGCTTTTGCAAGCCTTTCTTCACATCCGCCGATGCGGTCCCGGTGCCTCGCCAATGGCGCGCCCGACAGGAATCGAACCTGTAACCGCCGGCTTAGAAGGCCGGTGCTCTATCCAGTTGAGCTACGGGCGCCCGAACCGGAACGGCGTCCAATCCGACGTGGCGTGGGATTGGTCGGGGTAGAGGGATTCGAACCCCCGACATCCTGCTCCCAAAGCAGGCGCGCTACCAGACTGCGCTATACCCCGGTCTTGCAATCCCCTCGAGCCGGGCCCGGGGAGTTGGTCATTGTCGCCAAGCACGCGGCGAACTGTCAACGCAGCGATCTGTCCCGGGCGCGCGGTCACGGCAGTGCCAGTGGCCATCGGCTATGCTCGACATCGTCGGCCGGATGGCCTTCCTGATCCCTCATTCGCACGGAGAACGCGCATGCGCAGCGGCAACCCGGCTCTTTCCGAGTCGACTTTCCTCGACCTCGCCAACGGCTCGGTGGTGACCCGCCCCGACCAGGCGATGACCCTCAACGGCACCGTCAACAAGACCGGCATCCTGTTGCTGCTGACCGTGCTGACCGCAGCCTTCGCCTGGAACCAGACCGTGGCCTTCGGCCAGGTGCTGCCGGCCGCCAAGCTGTATGCCATGGGCGGCGCGATCGGCGGCCTGGTGCTGGCGCTGGTCACCGTGTTCAAGAAGCAATGGTCGCCGGTCACCGCACCGCTGTACGCGCTGGTGGAAGGCCTGTTCCTCGGCGCCATTTCCGCCGTGTTCGAGCTGCGGTTCCCGGGCATCGTATTCCAGGCCGTGCTGCTGACCTTCGGCACGCTGGCTGCCCTGCTGGTGGCCTACCGCACCGGCGTCATCAAGGCCACCGAGAATTTCAAGCTCGGCGTGGTCGCCGCCACCGGTGGCATCGCCCTGCTCTACCTGGCGTCGTTCGTGCTGTCGTTCTTCAACATCGAAGTCCCGCTGATCCACTCCTCCAGCGGCTGGGGCATCGCCTTCAGCCTGTTCGTGGTCGTGGTCGCCGCGCTGAACCTGGTGCTGGATTTCGATTTCATTGAGAGCGGTGTGGCCCAGCGCGCGCCCAAGTACATGGAGTGGTATGGCGCATTCGGCCTGATGGTGACCCTGGTCTGGCTGTACGTCGAGTTCCTCCGCCTGCTGTCAAAGATCCAGCAGCGCTGATTCCGGTCAAGCTGAAAACGACAAAGGGCGCCTCCGTGGCGCCCTTTCTGTTCCCCTCCCCCTTTCGACCTCGCCATGCCTGCCCTCTTCCACAGCTATCGCCCCGCTGACGGCCATCGCCTGCCGCATGACCCGTTCAACGCCATCATCGGACCCCGCCCGATCGGCTGGATTTCCAGCTGCGCTGCCGACGGCGCGTTGAACCTGGCGCCCTACAGCTTCTTCAACGCCTTCAACTACACGCCGCCGATCATTGGTTTCTCCAGCCAGGGCCGCAAGGACTCGCTGCACAACATCGAAGCGACGGGCGAGTTCGTCTGGAACCTGGCCACTTTCGACCTGGCCGAAGCCATGAACGAGAGCTGCCGGGCGGTCGCGCCGGACGTCGACGAGTTCACGCTGGCCGGCTTGACGCCGTTGGCTTCCGGGCATGTCAAGCCGCCGCGTGTTGCAGAAAGCCCGGTCAGCATGGAATGCCGCTGCACCCAGATCGTCCGCCTGCGCGATGCCGCCGGACAGGACACCAACGGCTGGCTGGTGCTCGGCGAGGTCGTCGCCGTCCATATCGAGGCACGACTGCTGGTCGATGGCATCTACGACACTGCAGCCGCCGACCCGATCCTGCGCGGCGGTGGACCGGCCGACTATTTCCGCGTCAGTGCCGAGCAGCGTTTCCGCATGTTCCGGCCGGCCTGAATCTCAGCCGGCAACCGGGCGCGCCAACAGGGCCGTCAGCGACGAGGCGAGCAGCGCGATGCCCGACAGCGTCAGCAGGCTCAATACGATCTGGCGGAACCGCGCCTCGCTGATGCCGATGTAGACCCGGGCCCCCAGCAGCGCCGGAACCAGCATGGCCGGGACGACGACAGCGAAGTACGGCAACATCTGCCGGGTGACCAGGCCACTGCCGACGTAGGTGGCCATGGTGACCGACAGCATCGCCAGGTTGAAGTTCTGGATGACCGCGCGTTGCTCCTCCTTGCCGAAACCACGCAGCGTGCTCCACAACGTGGGCACGGGACCTGCGAAGCCGCCGATGCCGCTGAGCACGCCACCGGCCATGCCCGCCACGGTGTCGCCGATGCGCCCGCCCGTGGTGATCGGCGGCAGCGAACGGGCCATCAGCATCACCGGGCACCACAATGCCAGGAAGCCGCCCAGCAGGGCCTTGAACCAGTCCATGTCCAGCTGCGGCAATACCATCACGCCCAGCGGAATGCCCGCCAGGCCACCGAAGACGAAGGGCAGCAGCAGACGCAGATTGAATCCGCGCCGCACGGTGAACACCGCCACCAGCTGACCCACCAGCGCGCCGAACACCGACAGCGTCGCCGCCAGGCGTGGCTCCAGCCCCCACGCCCAGAACGACATGGCGACCATTCCGAACGCAAAGCCGGACAGTCCCTGCACGAATCCCGCCACGATCGCTCCAAGTGCGACCAGCAGATACACCGAATCCATCATCACCTCGCTGCGACCCCATGGCTACGCTGCCACGCCGGCCTGGGCAGCGTAGTGCGTGGCAAGGTACCCGACCAGCGCGCGCACTTTCGGTGCCGCCACACCACATGAGCTGCGCAGAGCATGCGCAGGCACCCAAACGCAACGGGGCGCCCGAAGGCGCCCCGCTGGAAATCCAGGCAAGGTCCAGCCACCGCTTACAGGCGCGTGGCGATGGCCTTGGCGAAGCTCATGGTGGTGCCGGTGCCGCCCAGGTCGCCGGTCAGCGAGTCCTTGGCTTCCATGGTCGCCACGATGGCCTTGCGCAGGCGCTCGGCATTCTGCGGCTGGCCGATATGATCCAGCATCTGTGCCGCCGCCAGCAGCAGCGCGCAGGGATTGGCCTTGCCCTGGCCCGCGATGTCCGGCGCGGTGCCGTGCACGGCTTCGAAGATCGCCGCGTCCTTGCCGATGTTGGCACCCGGGGCCAGGCCCAGGCCGCCGACCAGGCCGGCGCAGAGATCGGAAATGATGTCGCCGAACAGGTTGGTGGTGACGATCACATCGAACTGTTCCGGGCGCATCACCAGCTGCATGCAGGTGTTGTCGACGATCATTTCCTGGAACTCGATGTCCGGATACTGCGCGGCCACTTCACGGGCAACGTTCAGGAACAGGCCCGAGGTCGACTTGATGATGTTGGCCTTGTGCACGGCGGTGACCTTCTTGCGGCCGACGCTGCGGGCCAGTTCGAAGGCGTAGCGCACGATGCGCTCCGAGCCCTTGCGGGTGATGCGGGTGCCGGAGAAGGCAGTCTCGCCGTCGGCCGACACTTCCTGGCCTTCGGCCAGGTAGGCGCCTTCGGTGTTCTCACGCACGGTGATCAGGTCGACGTTGTCGAAACGCGACTTGGTGTTCGGGAAGGTGTGGGCCGGACGCACGTTGGCGTACAGGTCGAAATGGCGGCGCAGGCTGACATTGATCGAGGTGAAGCCACCACCGACCGGCGTGGTCAGCGGGCTCTTCAGGGCAACCTTGTTGCGCGCGATCGAGTCCAGGGTGACCGCCGGCATCAGGTCGCCGTGCTTCTCCAGCGCCGCCAGGCCGGCGTCGGCCTCTTCATACTCCAGGCCGGCATTGAGCTGGTCGAGCACGTACAGGGTGGCGTCCATGATCTCCGGGCCGATGCCGTCGCCGCGGATGACCGTAATTTTCTGCGTCATTGATCGATGTTCCGAACAGGGGGAAAAAACGCCGTCCGGACGTGCCCGGAAACGCCGGCGCAAAGGAAGTTTCACCGGCAATTATGCCTGAGCCGGGGCCGAGGTCCCAAATAGACCATGGTCCCAGTCCCCGGCTCAGGCAGAATTGCCCGCGTATTCCGGTAGCGCCGGGCCATGCCCGGCGGGTGGGCGTCCGGTCATTCGCCGGGCATGGCCCGGCGTTACCCTCAGTGCTCGTGGGCTTCCGGGGCGGCGGCACCGCCTTCGAGCTGGTCGAGGAAATCGACCGCGCGGCGCAGGTGCGGGATCACGATCGAGCCGCCGACCACCAGGCCGACCGAGAAGGTCTCGAAGAACTCCTCGCGGGTCACCCCGGCCTCCTTGCACTGGGCCACGTGGTAGCTGATGCAGTCGTCGCAGCGCAGCACCATCGAGGCCACCAGCCCCAGCAGCTCCTTGGTCTTCACATCCAGCGCACCGGCCTGGTAGGTCTGCGTATCCAGCGCGAAGAACCGGCGCACCACCTGGTTCGGCTCGCCCAGGATGCGCTCGTTCATGCGCTTGCGGAACGCGGTGAACTCGGCGATGCGGTCCTTGCTGCCGTCGTCGGCCGCGCTCATGCCTGGCCCTGCCCGGCCAGCAGCGGCTCAAGCTTGCCTTCACGGTGCAGCGCCATCATGTCGTCATAGCCACCGACATGGACGTCGCCGACGAAGATCTGCGGCACGCTGGTGCGGCGGGTCAGCGCCATCATCTTCTCGCGTTCGGCCGGGTCCAGGTCGATGCGGACCTCGGTCCACTGCTGGCCCTTGCTCTTGAGGAAGTTCTTGGCGGCCACGCAGTAAGGGCAGACGGCAGTGGAATAGATGGTGATGGCGGGGGCACCGCCGGCGGTCTGGGCTGTCACGGGAAACTCCACGATGGATCGACGGTCTACATATGGTACCGGTGCGCTGGAATTTCCACGCTACCACCGCAACACTGTGGATTAACGAATGGTTGCCCCCTGCCCTGCCACGCTTGGCGCGCCCCGCCCGAGGACCTTCCGCTTGCGAGCCCTGCTGCTTTCGACCGCCGTCACCTTCGCCCTGGCCATGCCGCTGGCCCAGGCCCAGGAGAAGCTGCCCGACATCGGCTCCTCGGCCGGCGAGCTGCTGACCCCGGCCCGCCAGGCCGAGTACGGCGCGATGATGCTGCGCGAGCTGCGCAACTATGACTACCTGCTGGACGATCCGCTGGTCAATGACTGGCTGCAGACCATGGGCACCCGCCTGGGGTCCAACAGCGACCAGCCGCGCCAGCCCTACACCTTCTTCGTGATGAAGGACCGCCAGATCAACGCCTTCGCGACCCTGGGCGGCTACATCGGGGTCAACGCCGGGCTGGTGCTGACGGCCGAACGCGAAGACGAGGTTGCCGCGGTGCTGTCACACGAAATCGCCCACGTCACCCAGCAGCACGTGCTGCGCGGGGTCGAGCGCGCCCAGCGCGACCAGATCCCGATCCTGCTGGGCATGCTGGCGGCGGTGGTGGCGGCACAGGCCAGCAACAGCACCTCTTCAGGCAATGCGACCATGGCCGCGATCAGCTCGGGCATGGGCCTGATGCAGCAGCGGCAGATCAACTACACCCGCTCCAACGAATCGGAAGCCGATCGGCTGGGCATACGCACCCTGTCACGCAGCGGTTACGACGTGGACGCGATGGCCGGCTTCTTCGAGCGGATGTCGACGGCCATGCGCGGCAACGAGGGCGGCTACAGCGTGCCGGAGTTCCTGCGCACGCACCCGGTCAACATCACCCGCATCAGCGAAGCGAAGGCCCGCGCCGAGCAGATGAAGAAGGACACGGTGCTGCTGACCACCACCACGCCCAGCGGCGAGCGCAGGGAACGGGTGGACCCGGCCGACCCGACCCTGTCCGAACCGCTGCTGCGCGGCAGCAACCCGCTGCTGCCAAGCAGTGTGCTGCGGGTGCCGGTTGGCCAGCTCAGCCGGGGCCCCAGCGGCGACTTCGACTGGGCACGTGAACGGTTGCGGGTGCTCAGTGCCGACTCCACCGGCGAGGTGGAGCGCGAGTACGCCGACCTGGGCAAACGCCAGAAGAGTGGATTGAACGATGCCCAGCGCTACGGCCAGGCCCTGGCGGTGATGCGGGGGGGACGCAGCGGTGCCGGCGAGGCGCGGCAGACCCTGAACGGCCTGCTGCAGGCCCATCCGGACAGCCTGTGGGTAGCCCTGGCCCTGGCCGAGGCCGAATCGCGCTCGGGCCAGGCCACGCAGGCCAATGCCCGTTTCGAGCAGCTGCTGCGTGAGCATCCCAACAGTCGGCCCGTCGCGCTGACCTACGCCGAGATCCTCAACGAACAGGGCAACCGCGAGGCGGGGCAGCGCGCGCAGGCCATGCTGCGGCCGCTGCTGTCGCAAAGTGGTAACGATCCGGTGTTCCAGCAGCGCTACGCCCGTGCCAGCGAGCTGGCCGGGGACAGCGTCCGTGCCAGCGAGGCCTACGCCGAGGCCGCCTTCCTCAGCGGCCGGCCGGAGCAGGCGCTGATGCAGCTGCAGGCGCTCAAGCGCAATCCTGCACTGGACTACGTGGGACGGGCCCGGGTCGACGCGCGCATCGAATCGATCACCCCGACCGTGCTGGAGCTGCGCCGGCAGGGCGTGCAGGACCCCGATCTGGACCGCCGCTGAGCGCTGCATGACCGGTCCGTGGCAATCGGGAGCGGTTCCGGCCCGATGGTCACAAACATGTCATCAAACCGTAGTCTACTGGCACCCGTCCAGTAACCGAGCCCTACGGTGCCCTCGTGCAGAAACGTATCCTGATCGTCGATGACGAGCCCGCGATCCGCGAAATGGTCGCCTTCGCCCTGCGCAAGGGTGACTACGAGCCGGTTCATGCCGGTGATGCCCGCGAAGCCCAGACCGCGATCGCCGACCGTGTTCCCGACCTGATCCTGCTGGACTGGATGCTGCCCGGCACCAGCGGCCTGGACCTGGCGCGCCGCTGGCGCAAGGAGACGCTGACCCGCGAGGTGCCCATCATCATGCTGACCGCGCGTGGCGAGGAGAACGACCGTGTCGGCGGCCTGGAAGCCGGCGTCGACGATTACGTGGTCAAGCCGTTCTCGGCCCGGGAGCTGCTGGCCCGCATCCGTGCGGTCATGCGCCGCGCCCGCGAAGACGACGAGGACGGCAGCGTGGCGGTCGGTCCGATCCGCATCGACGGTGCCGCGCATCGCGTGTTCGCCAACGAACAGCCGGTGCCGATCGGCCCGACCGAATACCGCCTGCTGCACTTCTTCATGACCCACCCCGAGCGCGTGTACACCCGCGCCCAGCTGCTCGACCACGTGTGGGGCGGCAGCGTGTACGTGGAGGAGCGCACCATCGACGTGCACATCCGCCGCCTGCGCAAGACGCTGGAACCGTTCAATGCCGAGAACATGGTGCAGACCGTGCGCGGCGCGGGTTACCGCTTCTCGACCGCCACCTGAGTCCCGTCGTGCCGGCATCGCGCACCCACGGGTGCCGATGCCGGCAACTCTGCTATAACCCTTGGTTCATTCCAGTGAACCACCGCACCTCATCGACGAGACCGCAATGCCCCGCCACATCCGCTCTGCCTGGTTGAAGACGCTGGCTACCGTCGCCGCGGTACTGCTGTTCGCCGGACTGGTGGGATGGTTCACGGGCCATCTGTGGTTGTGCGTCGCACTGGGCGCGCTGGCGACGCTGGCCTGGCATTACTGGCGGTTGCGCAGCGTGCTGCGCCGGCTGACCGCGCGCCAGCGCTGGGATACCGCCGAAGGCACGGGCGTGTGGAATGAACTGGATCGCCTGCTGTACCGCAACCAGGTCGAAATGCGCGTGCGCAAGCGGCGCCTGCTGGACATGCTGCGCAGCTACCGCGCCGCGGCCGCCGCGCTGCCCGACGCAGTGGTGGTGCTCGACCGCAACAGCCAGCGCGTGCAGTGGTTCAACGAAGCGGCCACGGCCCTGCTTGGCCTGCACCATCCGGGCGACCTGGGCGAGGCCCTTGTCGAGCGGTTGCAGCCGATGCCGCTGGCCCACTGGCTGGCCGGCGGTCGCAACGCCGAGCCGATCCTGGACGTGCCCTCGCCGGTCGATCCAGCGATCCGCCTCAACCTCCGCCTGATTCCGTATTCGTCGGACTACTGGCTGCTGATCGCCCGTGATGTCAGCAAGCTGCTGCGCCTGGAGCAGGTCCGCCGCGATTTCGTCGCCAATGTTTCACATGAGCTGCGCACCCCTCTCACCGTGGTGCACGGCTACCTGGACATGATGGATCCGGAGGATTTCCCCGGCACCGGCCCGATGCTTGAAGAGATGCGCAAGCAGAGCCAGCGCATGGCCCAGCTGGTGGAAGACCTGCTGACCCTGTCGCGGCTGGAGTCGCAGGAGCACACCGAAGAGGAAGTCGTGGCCATGCAGCCGATGCTGGCCACGCTGCGTCGCGAAGCCGAGGCCCACAGCCAGGGTCGCCACCAGATCAGCATCGAGGACCTTGCCGGCGTCGACCTGCAGGGCTCGACCAAGGAGCTGCACAGCGCCTTCTCCAATCTGGTCACCAATGCAGTGCGCTACACGCCGGCCGACGGCCGCATCACCGTCGAGTTCCGTCGCGAAGGCGACGGCGCGGTGCTGGCCGTGCGCGATACCGGCTATGGCATCCCGGCAACCCACCTGCCGCGGCTGACCGAGCGCTTCTACCGCGTTTCCAGCAGCCGCTCGCGCGAGAGCGGCGGCACCGGCCTCGGCCTGTCCATCGTCAAGCACATCCTCGGCCTGCACCATGCGCGGCTGGAGATCGAAAGCGAGGTCGGCAAAGGATCGGTGTTCTCCTGTCATTTCGATGCCGACCACGTGCGCCCGCGCGAGTCCGCCCCCCTGACCTCCGTCGAAGAATGAAGCCATGAGCAGCCTCGGATCCCTCCCTCTCCCCGTGAGCCCGGACAACGATCCGCTGCGCGATCCGGCGCTGTACATCAACCGCGAACTGTCGCAGCTGGATTTCAACTTCCGCGTGCTGGCCCAGGCCATGGACCCGCAGGTGCCCCTGCTGGAGCGCCTGCGCTTCATGTGCATCTCCTGCACCAACCTCGACGAGTTCTTCGAGATCCGGGCCGCCGCTGTCCGCCACGCGCAGGAATACGGCCTGCCGCCGGCTCCGGACGGGATGAGCCCGCAGGCCATCCTAAACGCCATCCATGAACGCGCCGCCGAACTGGTGGACCAGCAGTACCGCTGCTGGAATGAGACACTGCGCCCGGCCCTGATGGATGCCGGCATCGGCGTGCTCGGCCGCCATTCGTGGAACCACCGGCAGAAGCGCTGGCTGCGGGCCTACTTCCGCAACGAGATCATGCCGGTGCTGTCGCCGCTGGGCCTGGATCCGGTGCATCCGTTCCCGAAGATCCTCAACAAGTCGCTGAACATCGTCGTCGTGCTGAAGGGCACCGATGCATTCGGCCGCGCCGGCCACCTGGCCATCGTGCGAGCACCGCGCTCGCTGCCGCGCATCATCCAGCTGCCGGAAAAACTCGGTGGCTCGCAGAACTTCGTGTTCCTGTCCTCGGTGCTGTCCACCTTCGTGGATGAACTGTTCCCGGGCATGGAAGTCCAGGGCGCCTACCAGTTCCGCGTGACCCGCAATTCCGAGCTGGTGGTGGACGAGGAGGAAGTGGAGAACCTGGCGCTGGCACTGCGCGATGAACTGGTCGACCGCGGCTACCGGCCGGCGGTGCGGCTGGAAATCGCCCATGACATGCCGCGCGAGATCGTGCGTACCCTGCTGCAGAACTTCGGCCTGACCGAGAACGCGGTGTATCGCATCGACGGCCCGGTCAACCTCAACCGCATCATCCAGCTGTACGACCTCATCGCGCAGCCGGACCTGAAATATCCGCCGATGACGCCGCGCACGCTGCGCGACACCGATGGCATCTTCGAGACCGTGGCGCGCCAGGACCTGCTGCTGCACCATCCCTTCGATGCGTTCGCCGCCGTACTCGACCTGATCCGCCAGGCGGCGCTGGATCCGAACGTGCTGGCGATCAAGCAGACCCTGTACCGCACGGGCAAGGATTCGCTGATCGTCGATGCGCTGATCCAGGCTGCACGTGCCGGCAAGGATGTGACCGTGGTGGTCGAGCTGCGCGCACGCTTCGATGAAGAGGCCAACCTCGGGCTGGCCGATCGCCTGCAGGAAGCCGGCGTACAGGTGGTGTATGGCGTGGTCGGCTACAAGACCCATGCCAAGATGCTGCTGATCGTGCGTCGCGAAGGCCGCAAGCTGCGCCGTTACGTGCACCTGGGCACCGGCAACTACCACAGCGGTACGGCGCGCGCGTACACCGACATCAGCCTGATCACCGCTGATGCGGACATCGGCAATGATGTGCACCTGCTGTTCCAGCAGCTGTCCGGGCTGGCCTCGAAGATGAAGCTCAAGCGCCTGCTGCAGTCGCCCTTCACCCTGCATACCGGCATCCTGGCGCGGATCGAGCGCGAGACGCGCATCGCGGCCGCGGGCCGCCCGGCACGCATCATCGCCAAGATGAACGCCCTCAACGAGGCCCAGGTAATCCGCGCGCTGTACGCCGCCTCGCAGGCCGGAGTGCAGATCGACCTGATCATCCGTGGCGCCTGCACCCTGCGTCCCGGCGTCCCGGGCGTGTCCGACAACATCCGTGTCCGCTCCATCGTCGGCCGCTTCCTGGAACACAGCCGGGTCTACTGGTTCGGCAACGATGGTGCACCCGAACTGTACTGCGCGAGCGCCGACTGGCTGGAGCGCAACCTGCTGCGGCGGGTCGAGACCTGCTTCCCGATCCTGGATCCGACGCTGGCCAAGCGGGTCTACCGCGAAGTCCTGCAGAACTACCTGGACGACAACCTCAACGCCTGGGAACTGGATGCCGATGGCATCTACCACAAGCGTGCCCCGGCCCACGACGAGGCCCCGCATTCGGCGCAGATGGCGTTGATGCAGGGTCTCTGACCCGGTAGGTGCCGGCCTTGGTCGGCACAATGCGTCCAATGTAGAACACCGGGGTCAGAGCTCGTTGCGCAGCAACGGGATCAGACCCCGTGTCGTTCCGGCAGGCCGCGGCCAACTGTCGAAGGCGGGGTGGGTCCGGTTGAGGGGGTGTGAGCGGCATGGATGCCGCGACCAAGCCCCCATGGATGGGTTGACGGCGTCCCCCTCAACCGGACCCACCCCGCCATCCCTCAGAAAACCCGCTTTTGACGTTGACGTTGACCTTGCCGGCCAGCGGCCGGCACTACCGAACGCCCCCCGACAAAATGTGAAGGCCATGCGGTGACGAGCACACCGCCCCTTCGGCTAACATTCGCCCATGCCGCATACCACCACGACTCCGCCCGCATTGCAGGATGGCGACCTGCTGGCCGCCATCGACCTTGGCTCCAACAGTTTCCACATGGTCATCGCGCGCTACACGCTCGGCCAGCTGCGGGTGATCGACCGCCTGCGCGAAACCGTGCGCATGGCCGACGGTCTGGATGGCAAGGGGGGCCTGTCGGCTGCGGCACGGCAACGCGCACTGGAATGCCTGGCCCGCTTCGGCCAGCGCATCCGCAATGTCCCGTCGCACCGCGTGCGTGCACTGGCCACCAATACCGTGCGCCAACTGCGTTCACCGCAGTCGTTCCTGGTTCCCGCCGAAACCGCGCTGGGACATGCCATTGAAGTGGTGAGCGGCCGCGAGGAGGCGCGCCTGATCTACCTGGGCGTCGCCCATGCCCAGCCGCCCAAACCGGGCGAGCGCCGGCTGGTGATCGACATCGGCGGTGGCTCGACCGAGTTCATCATCGGCATGGGCATGCAGACCCTCGAGCGCGAGAGCCTGCAGGCCGGCTGCATTGCCAGCACCCGCCGCTTCTTTCCGGGCGGCAAGCTCAGCAAGAAGCGCTGGAAGGATGCACTGGCCGAGATCGGTCGCGAGTTCCAGCCCTTCGCCAGCAAGTACCGTGCGCTGGGCTGGCAGGAGGCACTGGGTTCTTCGGGCACCCACAAGGCGATCAGCGAGATCTGCGCGACGATGAAGCTGAGCAAGGGGGCGATCACCGCCGAAGCCCTGCCACAGCTGCGCGACGAGCTGCTCAAGGCCAAGAAGATCGACGACATCGTGCTGCCGGGCCTGTCCAGCGATCGCCGCCCGATCATCGCGGGCGGCATCCTGGTGCTGGAGGCGGCCTTCCAGGCATTGGGCCTGCAGAAGCTGCTGGTCAGCAAGGCCGCGATGCGCGAAGGCATCCTTTACGACATTGTCGGCCGTGCCGGCGAGAACGACCTGCGCGACGAATCGGTCGCTGCGCTCACCCACCGTTACGGCATCGACACCGTCCAGGCCGACCGCGTGCAGGACACCGCCCTGTCGCTGCTGGAGCAGGTGCAGGAACGCTGGAAGCTCGACGCTGACGATGCCCGCATGCTCGGCTGGGCGGCACGCCTGCATGAGCTGGGGCTGATGATCGCCCACAGCGGCTATCACGTGCATGGCAGCTACGTGCTGGAACACTCGGACATCGCCGGCTTCTCGCGGCAGGAGCAGCAGATGCTGGCGGCCCTGGTCCGCAGCCATCGCCGCAGCGTGGGCAAGACCGCGTTCGACGCCCTGCCCGAGCGCCTGCTGCTGACCGCGCGGCGGCTGGCCGCGCTGCTGCGCCTGGCGGTGCTGCTCAACCGTGCCCATGAGGACGCTCCGCTGCCGCCGCTGGAACTGACCGCCGATGACAACCGGTTGTCGCTGATCGTGCCGCAGGCGTTCATCGACGCCCGGCCGCTGCTGCGCGCCGACCTGATCGGCGAGACCGACGGCATCGCCGGCCTCGGCATCCAGTTCCGTCCCTTCGTCGCCTGAATACGCGCGCCTCGGCGTTACATTCGGTGACACTTTGCGCAATCTGGCGGCTTTTCCTGCTGCATCGCGTCAGCCGGTCGTTGGCGGCCCATCCGCGACGGCACCGTAAGCGATTGCTTTTGTTCATTTTTTGTGAGGATTTGTGACAAAGCGTTAATTTGTTCGACACACCCTCTTTACACAGCATTAACCAACGAGACTACTATCGGGTTGCTGGTCCGGTCGCACGACCTTCCGGCTTCTTCGACGCCCTTTTTGGCGTCCGTTGCACGACCTGAGAGAGAGAGCTCGTATGACTTCACGCACCACCGCCCTGGGGCAGGCGATCCGCTATGCCCTGGCTACCACTGCAACGCTGGCGGCACTGCCCGCGTTCGCCCAGAGCGAAAGCACTGCTTCGCCGACCAACCTGGACCGTATCGAGATCACCGGTTCGCGTATCCGTCAGGTCGACGTGGAAACCGCCCAGCCGGTGTTCGCGATCAGCCGCAACGATATCGAGCGCCAGGGCTTCAGCTCGGTTGCCGACATCCTGCAGAACGTCACCGCGATGGGCAGCCCGGCAATCAGCCGCGCCAACGCGCTGACCGCAGGCGAGAACGCGGGCGGCACCTACATCGACATGCGCAACCTGGGCACGCAGCGCACGCTGGTGCTGGTCAACGGCAAGCGCCTGGGCATCAGCACGTCCGGCTACCAGGACGTTTCCTCCCTGCCGGTGTCGGCAGTGGAGCGCATCGAGGTGCTGAAGGACGGCGCTTCTGCGATCTATGGTTCGGATGCCATGGCTGGCGTGGTCAACATCATCACCCGCTCCAACGTCACCGGCGTGACCGCCAACGTCTACCACGGCCAGTACAGCGAGGGCGACGGCGCGCGCGACCGCTTCGACGTGGTCGCCGGCTGGAACAACGACCGCATCTCGCTGACCCTGTCGGCCGAGCATGCAGAAGAGAAGGGCGTGTGGGCACGTGACCGCGGCTTCAGCCAGTACGGCATGACCGATCGCCACCCGAACGACAGCAGCAACTGGACCACCATCAGCCAGTACGGCCAGTTCACCGGCGTGCGCGGTCCCGGCTGCAATGCGACGCCTCCGGCAGGCTGTGGCTACTCGCTCAACCGTGGCACGGACCCGACCAATCCGGCCAATTACCACCTCACCAACTCCACGCCCTTCACCGGTGACGTGAGCAACGCCAACGACCAGATGCACGTGATGTACCCGGTCAAGCGCGACTCGATCTACTTCGACGGCCGGTTCAAGATCACCGACAACGTCAACTTCCGCACCGAGCTGGGCTACAACCAGCGCGAGTCCACCCGCCAGATCGCGGGCTATCCGC
Source organism: Stenotrophomonas genospecies 5 (assembly GCF_054473825.1). Classification (NCBI taxonomy): domain Bacteria; kingdom Pseudomonadati; phylum Pseudomonadota; class Gammaproteobacteria; order Lysobacterales; family Lysobacteraceae; genus Stenotrophomonas; species Stenotrophomonas genospecies 5. Next base: position 60,773 of record NZ_JBTMUW010000004.1, on the reverse strand, counting down.
TGCAGTCGAGCACCGCCGGTGTCGGCTCCATGTCGATCGACAGCTACTTCAACCCGTTCGGCAACCAGCACGGCTTCGCCACCCCGACTGCGGTGGCCTGGAACCGCCGCACCTGGGAAGTGCCGCGCGTGACCACCAGCGAGCTGAAGACCTACCGCGCGGTGGCGTCGTTCGACGGCTCGTTCGATATCGGCGAGCGTTACTTCGACTGGGAAGTGGGCTACCAGTACAACCGCAACGAGCTGGAATCGGTGGCGACCGGCAACCTGCACAAGGGTCGCGTCGCGGCCGGCGTAGGTCCGTCCTTCTTCAACGCCGCCACCGGCAAGGTGCAGTGCGGCACGGCCGCTGCTCCGATCTCCTACGACGTCTGCAAGCCGTGGAACCCGCTGGTTCCGTACGGCACCACCGCTGCCGATGGCATCTATGGCAACGAAGAACTGCAGGCGTGGCTGTTCCCGGATGAGATCACCAAGGGCCGCACCACCTCCAAGAACTTCTTCGCCAGCATCGCGGGCAGCATCGTGACCCTGCCGGCCGGTGACCTCGGCTTCGCCTTCGGCGTGGAAAGCCGCAAGGAAGAAGGCAAGTACACCCCGGATGCCCTGGCCCAGACCGGCGCCACCACCAACCTCGCGGCTGGCCCGACCGGTGGCGACTACACCGTCAATGAAGCCTACCTGGAAGTGAACGTTCCGGTGCTGGCCGATCTGCCGGGCGCGAAGGAACTGAGCTTCAACGGTGCTACCCGTTTCTCGGACTACAACACCTTCGGCAACACCCTCAACAGCAAGTTCGGCTTCAAGTGGAAGCCGATCGACTCGCTGATGGTGCGTGGCACCTGGGCGGAGGGCTTCCGCGCCCCGACCATCAACGATCTGTTCGGTGGTGGCTCCGAGACCTTCGCGCAGTTCAGCGATCCGTGCGACACCCGCTTCGGTTCCTCGGCCTCCAGCGCCGAAGTCCGTTCGCGTTGCGCCCGCGACATCGCCAATGCCGATACCTTCCGCCAGCTGCGCCAGGGCGGCACTCCGGTGAACACCTCCACCGATGCCACGCCGGTGCCGTTCACCTCCGGCTCGAATCCGCTGCTGACTCCGGAAACCTCGACCAGCAAGACGCTGGGCCTGGTCTGGAGCCCGAGCTTCATCCAGGGCTTCAACGCCTCGCTGGACTGGTGGAAGATCCGCATCGACAACACGATCATTGCCGATACGCCGACCCAGATCCTGCAGGACTGCTACGAAGCAGGCATCGATTCGCGCTGCACGCGCTTCCAGCGTGACCCGGTGACGGGCATCGTGACCAACCTGAAGTTCGGCAACCGCAATGCGGGCTTCATGGAAACCGAAGGTTACGACCTGGATGTGAGCTACCGTCTGGACACCCGGTTCGGCAAGTTCAACGTGAATTCGGCCACCACCTACGTGTCCAGTGCGACCTACCGCACCTCGAACGACAGCTCGATCGTTCCGATCGTCACCAATGGCATCGGCAGCGCCTTCCGCGTCCGCTCCAACCTGGCGCTGGGCTACGATCTGGGTGACTTCGGGGTGACCTGGACCGCGCGCTACTACTCGGGCGTGAAGGAGACCTGCTCCAACATCGGTCTGTATCCGGACGAGTGCTCCGATCCGGGCGTGTATGCACCGTGGTACAAGGGCTCGCGCAACTACAACGAGCGTGGTTCGGTGACCTTCCACGACGTGCAGTTCCGCTACAACCTGCCGTGGGATGCGACCGTCGCCGTCGGCGCCAACAACGTGTTCGAGAAGTCCGGCCCGATCATGTACAGCAAGCCGAACTCCGCGTTCTCGTACTACGGTGGCTACGACATCGGTCGTTTCATCTACATGAAGTACCAGCAGCGCTTCTGATCGATCGCACTGCGACGCTCCACGACCACGGCCCTTCGGGGCCGTGGTTTTTTCTGGCCCCGGCCCCGCAGCCGGCACTCCTGCGCGTCTGTCATGCCTGTGTCGCCAAGCCGTCATGTCGGCTACATCGCCAGGCCCGAGCATGCCGGGAAACCGGAGGCCCGCCATGCGCTATGCCATCGTCACCGAGACGTATCCGCCGGAAGTCAACGGCGTCGCACTGACCGTGCAGGGACTGGAACAGGGCCTGCGGACGGCCGGGCACGAGATCGACCTGATCCGGCCACGCCAGGCCAGTGAAGCGCTGGATTCCGCTCCCGGTACCCTGCTGGTGCCCGGCGCCGCCCTGCCCCGCTATCCCGGGTTGCGGTTCGGCCTGCCGGCACCGATCCGGCTCGGTCGCCACTGGCAGCAGCAGCGCCCGGATGCGATCTATGTCGCTACCGAAGGCCCGCTGGGCTGGTCGGCGCTGCGTACCGCGCGGCGCCTCGGCATCCCGGTAGCCAGTGGCTTTCACACCCGCTTCGACGAGTATCTGCCCGACTACGGGGTCGCCTGGCTGCAGGCCGCTGCGATGCGCTGGATGCGCCGCTTCCACAACCAGGCCGACGCCACCCTCGTGCCCACCCGCGAGCTCCAACAGTTCCTTGCCGAACAGGGCTTCGAGCGCGTCCGGCTGCTGGCCCGCGCGGTCGACAGCCAGCAGTTCGACCCGGGCCGGCGTGACCCCTCCCTGCGCGAGGAATGGGGCATCGACGGCAACGGCCTGGCAGCGATCTACGTTGGCCGCATCGCCGCCGAGAAGAACCTCGGACTGGCCGTGAAGGCGTTCCGCCGCCTGCAGCAGATACGGCCGAAGGCACGCTTCGTCTGGGTCGGCGACGGGCCCGCACGGGAGAAGCTGGCGCATGAGAACCCCGACTTCATCTTCTGCGGCATCCAGCGCGGCGAAGCGCTGGCCCGCCATTTCGCCAGCGGTGATCTGTTCCTGTTCCCCAGCCGCAGCGAGACCTTCGGCAACGTGACCCTGGAAAGCATGGCCAGCGGCCTGGCCACGGTGGCCTTTGATTACGGCGCGGCGCGTGAGTACCTGCGCAACGGCGAGAACGGTGCCGCCGTGGACAACGACGAGCAGTTCGTCGAAGCGGCCGTGCAGCTGGCCAGCGATGACACGCTGCGCCGCGAACTGGGCAGCCAGGCCGCACGGGCGATGAAGCGGCTGCATCCGCAGCAGGTGGTGGCCGAGTTCGATGCGCTGCTGGCCGAGCTGGCGAACACCCGGAGGACTGGCCATGCGCACCACGCCGCTTGAACTGCTGCGCGGCAGCGAAACACGCCTGTGCCGGCGGGCGAACCACTATTGCCGGCGCCGCCGCGTGCGCCGTCTGTTCTCGATCATCAGCCGGCTCGGCGACGGCGTGTTCTGGTACGTGCTGATGGGTGTACTGGTGGCGATCGATGGCTTCGACGGGCTGCGCGCATCGGTGCACATGGCCGCCACCGGCCTGGCCGCGCTGCTGCTGTACAAGGGCCTCAAGCGCTGGACCCGGCGCCCCCGCCCGTATGCCGCGGATCTGCGCATCCGGGCCTGGGTGGCCCCGCTGGACGAGTTCAGTTTCCCGTCCGGGCATACCCTGCACGCGGTGTCGTTCACCATCGTGGCGTTGGCCTATTACCCCTGGCTGGCGCCGCTGCTGGTGCCGTTCACCCTCGGCGTGGGCCTGTCGCGGGTCGTGCTGGGCCTGCATTACCCCAGCGATGTGCTGGCCGCCACCGGCATCGCCGCACTGCTGGCGTCGGCCAGCCTGGCCTGGCTGCCGCTGCCGGTGTGAGGGCCACCGCCGCCGCGCTGGCGGGCCACGGCCCGGCGCTACCGGTATCCGGGATGACCTAGAATGCAGGCATGACCACGCTGTTCATTTCCGACCTGCACCTGGACCCGAGCCGTCCGGAAATCACCGACCTGTTCCTGCGTTTCCTGCGCGAACAGGCGCCCGGCGCGGACGCGCTGTACATCCTGGGCGATCTGTTCGAGGCCTGGATCGGCGACGACACGCCCTCACCCGCCGCCGATGCGGTGGCGGACGCGTTGAGGACGCTCGCCGACAGCGGCGTGCCGGTGTACTTCATCCGCGGCAACCGCGATTTCCTGCTTGGCGAAGACTACGCACGCCGCGCCGGCCTGCGCATCCTGCCCGACCCCTGCGTGATCGAGCTGTACGGCCGTGCGGTGCTGCTGCAGCACGGCGATCTGCTGTGCACCGACGACATTCCCTACCAGCAGTTCCGCGCGCAGACGCGCGATCCGGCATTCCAGGCGCAGTTCCTCTCGCAGCCGCTGGCCGCACGCATTGCCTTCGCGCAGAAGGCCCGTGAAGCGAGCCAGGCACGGCAGTCGGAAATGAAACAGGGCGACCGCGCGCAGTTCGAGACAGTGACCGACGTGGCCCCGGCCGAAGTGGAGGCCACCTTCATCCGTCACGGCGTGGACACCATGATCCACGGCCACACCCACCGCCCTGCAATCCATGCGCTGCAGGCCGGCGGACGCAGCTGCACCCGCATCGTTCTGGGTGACTGGTACGAGCAGGGCTCGGTACTGCGCGTGACCCCACAGGGCTGGACGCTGGATTCGCTGACCTGAGGGTCGCACCGCCCACGGCAGCGCACGACCCCGGGTCGTGCGCCCCGAGTACCGGTTACCGGAAGCCGGCGATGGTGTGCTTGGTATTGACCAGCACGCGCTGGTTGTCGGCGGTGCTGGCAGTGCCCATCGGGATGCCGTTGTAGCTGATGTTCGGATTGGACCAGTAATTCAGGCGCGGGCAGCTGCGGGTGCAGTTGTACGCCATGATGGTGCGCCAGCCGGTACCGCTGGACGGCTCATAGCGATAGCCATGGCCATAGGCGTACGGCGACGTGCTCGGATCGTTGGCGAGATCGTGCCGCGCGCTCTGCAGGTGGCCGATCTCGTGGGCGAACGAGTAGTAGCCGGTCGCGCAATCCCAGTACACCGCCGCGAACGCGGTGGATGCGCTTGAGCCGATGCCCGAGGCCAGGCCGCAGTACGACGCGTTGTTGATCAGCAGCACGCCGACATCGGCCGTGTAGGTATTGCGGCTGCTGTGGATGCTGTCCATGTAGCCGTCGCTGGTGCCGCGGAAACGTGCCAGATCGGTATTGAAGTCGCCGGATTCGCTGTAACTGGTGGTCTCGTAGCGGGCCAGCTGCAGCGTCAGGCCGACATTGCTGTTGGTGTAGCCCTGGTTCGACTCGGCGACCGCCAGCTGCACCAGCGACTGCATGTTGCCGCCATAGGCGGCGACGGCGGCATTGGTGGCCACCACCAGTACGCGGATGGTCGCCGGCGTTCCCGAAGACGCCTGGGCAATGCCGATGCGGTCATCGGCCGGCAGCGGAATCTTCGGCAACTGGTTGTAGTCGGCCGGGTGGTCGGCCGGCATCCGCGATTCATCCACTTCCACCAGGACGTGGCGGTTGCCGAGCGGACGCAGCCGGTAGAGTTTGCCTTCCTTGCGGATCGAGCCGGTCAGCGTGTCGCCGGAGCGGACCAGGATCACCGAATTGCCAGGGTCATCCTGTCCATTGGAGGTGGCCGCCTGCAGCCTGCCCGACGCGGAGCGGAGCTGGCCGTACCAGACAGAGCCGCCGTCGGGCAGCGTTTCGACCTTGCTGCGTACCGCCTGCACCCGCTGGCCAAGCAGCTCGAACTCCAGCTGCGGCTGCGCGGTGGCAGCGGCATCGACCCGCACCTCCTGCACGGCGGCCGTGGACGGCGTCGCCAGCAACCGGCCCAGCGCAGGTTCACTGCTTGCCGATGCACGACTGAGTACCGTCACCGGCTCGAACAACGGTGCAGCACCGGCGGCCGCAACCACCGACATTCCCAGCAACAGGCCACCCGCCGTCTTGCCAATCGATCTGGACATCATTTCGTCGCTCCTTGAATGAAGTGAACAGCAGTGATGCAGCACGACCCGTTGTGTCGGGTCCGGCCATCTGGCCTGCGCAGGTCGTGTGAATTCAATAGGCGGTCGGAATGAGAATCTGGATCTGTGATCGACCGCATCTGCGTTCAGTCACGTCAACAGCGTCGCTACACTTCGCCAACACACCGCTTTCGCGCTACCGTGACGTAGCCACGACGGGGAATGCACATGGCACCAGCGCATGACACCCAGGACGATGCCGCCGTGCTGCGGATTGGTCTGTTCTTCGATGGCACCCGCAACAACGCGCACAACCTGGCGCGCGGACACGTCCAGGTGCCGCAACCCCGCCCTGCCGTGCTGCGCGCCGACGATGATTCGACCTATCAGAGCCGGTTGACCAGCAGCTACGACAATGGCCTGACCAACGTCGCACGGCTGCACCGGTTGTATCCGGACAGCCGCCAGGAGACGCTGCCGTTCCCCTCGCTGGCCATCTACGTGGAAGGGGTGGGCACCCGCGATGATGCCGAAGACGATCTGCTGGGACTGGCCTTCGGCATCGGCGCTAGCGGTGTGCGTGCCAAGGTCGAGCGCGCGCTCAACGAGCTGTTGCCGGCAGCATTGACCAGCGTGTCCGCGCGCTGGCACAGGCCCGTGCAGGCCGTGCAGCTGGATCTCTTCGGATACTCGCGCGGGGCGGCGGCGGCGCGCGATGCCGCCAACCGCTTGCAGGCCTGGGATACGGCCCGCTGGCAGCAACTGCTGCAGGACGCGGGGCTGGTGTGCGCCGCCGGCTTCGCGCCGGCACGGCCGCTGCTGCGCTTCATCGGCCTGTTCGACACGGTCGTCGCCGTAAGCGGGGGAAGAGCCGATGAGCGACCACGCGTCGCCCTCGCCGCCGACATCGCCGGACGTGTTGTGCAGCTGGTCGCGCGCGACGAACATCGCCAGCACTACCCGCTCACGCGGGTGGCCGCAGCGCACATGGAGATCGCACTGCCCGGCGTGCACGCCAACATCGGCGGTGGCTACAACCAGACAGAGGAAGGACCGAAGCTGCTCAGTCGCCCACGCCGGCAGCAGCTGCGCCGGCCAGGCGTGGCCGACTACCAGGTCCCCCCGCTGGCACAGCTTCAGGCCACGACGGTGTACGCCGAGGCGCAGGCGGATGCCGAACGCTGGCGGCAGCAGCTCGGGCTGGGCGAAAAGGAAGTGTGGGTCGATGTCTGGCACCAGTGGCAGCAGCAACGCCGCGCCGGCAGCCGCAGCGTGCTGCTGTCGCCGGTGTTGTACGTCACCGCGGCAGTGGTGCTGCGTCGGCGCATCGACTGGCGTTACCAGCTGGTGGCCCTGCAGGTGATGCAGCAGCAGGCCATCGCCGCCGGCGTACGCTGGCGCGCAGATGCCAACGCGGTTGCCGGCTGGGAACTGCCCGACGCACTGCTGCCGATCGCGCGCCGGCTGATGGCCGGCCAGGCCCTCACCCCGGCCCAGGAAGCACTGCTGCGCAGGCGCTACCTGATGCAGTCGGCACACTGGAATTTCGACGCTCTGGGCGATACCGCGCTGACCTATGCGGCCGATGCCGGCGTGAGCGAGCTGCCGTATCGACCCGGTCCCGGCCTGTTCTACATCAACCGCCCCACCGTGGATGGCAAGCGGGTGGTGCTGCCGAACACATGAGACGCGCCCGCGCAGGGCGGGACTGGGCTCCCGCGTTGCCGGTCAGCCGGCCTGTTCGACCAGGTTGGCCAGTTCGTCGGCATCGAAACCGGCCAGCAGGCGGGCTTCCAGGTTGAACGGACCGTGCAGGTAACCGCCTGCGAACTCGACCAGCAGTGCCTTGAAGCGTGCGCGCGGTTCGACGCCGGCACGTTCGCAGTACCAGCGATACCAGCGCGAACCTGCGGCGACGTGCGCCACTTCCTCGCGCAGGATGATCTCCAGCACATCCGCGGTCTTGCCATCGCCGACGTTGCGCAGCTTGTCGATCATGCCCGGTGTCACGTCCAGGCCGCGCGCTTCCAGTACGCGGGGCACCAGCGCCATGCGTGCCAGGCCGTCATGTGCGGTCTTCTCGCACATCTCCCACAGGCCGTTATGCGCAGGGAAGTCGGCGTAGTCGTGGCCATGTGCCAGCAGGCGCTCACGCAACAGCATGAAATGCCGCGACTCGTCATCGGCACAACTGACCCAGTCGGCATGGAAGGCTGCGGGCAGGCCGCGGAAGCGATACACGGCATCCCAGGCCAGATCGATCGCATTGAGTTCGATGTGGGCGATGGCATGGATGAAGGCGGCGCGCCCTTCCACCCCACCGAGGCCACGCCGCGGCACCTCGCGCGGATGGACCAGTACCAGGCGGTCCGGCCTGCCCGGCATCCGGATCGGCTCCGGTGGCGGCGCATCCACCGCCACCTTCAGCCGCCCCGCGCGGAATGCCGCGGCATGAGCCTGGGTCAGGGCCACCTTGCGCAGCGGATCGGCTTCTGCAAAGCACTGCTGCGCGGCACGCAGCAGGTCGCCACCGACGTCGGCCAGCTCGACCACGCCCTTGGCCTCAGGCGCGGCGCTTGTGCTTGGCGTCGTCCGAACGCAGCTGCTGGATGCGCTCGAAGTAGCCCGGTTCGATGCCGGTGGGATAGTGGCCGTTGAAGCAGGACGAATCGAAGTTGCGCAGTGCGGGGTTGCCCTCGCTCACGGCCGCTTCCATGTCTTCCAGATCCTGGTAGATCAGCCAGTCGCAGCCCAGGTGGGCCTCGATTTCTTCAACGCTGCGGTTGTGCGCGACCAGTTCTTCGGCGGCCGGCATGTCGATGCCGTAGATGTTCGGGAAGCGCACCGGCGGCGCGGCACTGGCCAGGTAGACCTTGCGTGCGCCCGCATCACGGGCCATCTGCACGATCTGCTGGCTGGTGGTGCCACGCACGATCGAGTCGTCCACCAGCAGCACCACCCGGTTGCGGAACTCCAGGTGGATCGGGTTGAGCTTGCGCCGCACCGACTTCACCCGCTCACCCTGCCCCGGCATGATGAAGGTGCGGCCGATATAGCGGTTCTTGATGAAGCCTTCGCGGTACTTCACCCCGAGCACATTGGAGATTTCCAGCGCCGCATCGCGCGAGGTGTCCGGAATCGGGATGATGGTGTCGATGTCGTGGTCCGGGCGCAGGCGCAGGATCTTCTCGCCCAGCTTGATGCCCATGCGCATGCGCGCCTTGTGCACCGAGACATTGTCGATCATCGAATCCGGGCGGGCGAAGTACACGTACTCGAAGATGCACGGCGTATGCTCGGCCGGTTCGGCGCAGATTTCCGAGAACAGCTCGCCACGCGCGGTGATGACCAGCGCTTCGCCCGGCTGCACGTCGCGCACGCGCTGGAAGCCGAGCACGTCCAGTGCGGCCGATTCGGAAGCGACGATGTACTCGTCGCCCTCGGCATGGCTGCGCTTGCCCAGCACCAGCGGACGGATGCCATGCGGATCGCGGAAGGCAACCAGTCCCAGGCCCAGCACCACGCTGACCACCGCGTAGCCGCCCTTGCAGCGACGATGCACCCCGGCCACCGCGCGGATGGCGGCTTCCGGACTGAGCTGGCGCTGCTGTTCCAGTTCGTAGGCGAACACGTTCAGCAGCACTTCGCTGTCCGAATCGGTGTTGACGTTGCGGCGGTCCTGCTCGAACACCTGCTGGCGCAGAGCCTCGGTGTTGATGAGGTTGCCGTTGTGCGCCAGGGCGATGCCATACGGCGAATTGACGTAGAACGGCTGCGCCTCGTCCATGCCTTCCGAACCGGCCGTGGGATACCGCACGTGGGCGATACCGACGCTGCCCTCCAGGGTGGACATGGTGCGTGCGTCGAACACGTCGCGGACCAGGCCGTTGGCCTTCTGCACCCGCAGGCGGCTGCCGTTGGCGGTGGCGATGCCTGCCGCGTCCTGGCCGCGATGCTGGAGGACGGTCAAGCCGTCATACAACTGCCCGGCGACGTTCTGGTTGCCGACGATTCCGACGATGCCACACATGGTGCGAGGTCTCCGCTGGGCTGTGCCCAGTTACAAGGAAGGTGGCCGTGCCTGGCCTGGGGTCCCGCCCGCGGCAGGCGCGGGCCGGGCCGGACGCGCGGGCGCCGGCTCGATGTTGCTGGGCAGTGTGGGGGCCGGCCGGGGCTCCCGCTCCACGTCCACGGGCCGCGGCCATCCGCCGCCCGCCACTACCTCGTTGAGAACGCCATTATCGCCTGTCGGCGCCGGCTTGCCCAATACCTGCGAGGAGGTGGGGGCATTCTCGAGCAGGGGCAAGGGCAGTGCCCCCGGCAGCAGGCCGTCCAGCGGCAGCGCCTGTGGCAGCAGGCCGTCCAGCGGCAGCGCCTGTGGCAGCATGCCGTCCAGCTGCGGCAGCTGGGCCTGCATCCAGGCCACCGCCGGCTGCAGCAACGGCCGCACCTGCGACTGCTGCCATGCCGGCTCAGCCGGCAACGCGGTGAAACCGGCCAGCAGCAACAGCACGCTGGCGAAGAACAGGCCGCGGACCAGGCCCAGGGCACCGCCCAGCAGGCGATCCACGCCGCCCAACAGGGTCAGTTTGATCGCTGCCTTCAGCAACAGCCCGACCAGCCCGACCGCCACCACGGTGAGCACGAACACCCCCAGATAGCCGGCCAGATAGTGACCCGTGCCGGGTGGCTGGGGCGCCGCCCACCAGTGCGATGCCTGATTGCCGAAGGTGAACGCCATCCAGCCGGCCAGCAGCCAGGACACCAGCGCGACCACGGTGCCGACGAAACCGCGGATGAAGCCGAACAGCACCGACGCACCGATCAGCACGCCCAGCACGATGTCGATCACGCTGCCCGCTCCTGCCGACGACAGCGGCGGACAGCGCGCGTGATCACGGGTGCGGTCGGACCATGCCGGCCACGCCGACCTTGGCCGCCACCTGGGCCTTCAGCTGCTCGGCATCGGCGCGGTTGGCCACCGGCCCGACGCGCACGCGATGCAGGGTGCCCTTTTCGGTGCGGACCTGCTCGACAAAGGCACTGAATCCGGCAGCGCGCACCTTGTCGCGCAGCGCGTTGGCGTCGTTGGCCTGGCCGAACGCCCCCAGCTGGACCGCGAAACCAACACCGCCCGCCGCCGGCGCGGCCGGGGTTTGCGGTTGCGGCTTCGGCTCGGGCTTGGCGACCGGCTTCGTCGCCTCCGGCGTCGCCGTTGCCTTCGGTGCTTCAGGCCTCGCGGCCGGGGTGCTGGGCGGCAGGCTCTCGCTGCGCACCGGGTTGCCCGTGGCCGACGGCGTGGACGCCGCCGCCGGGGTGCTGGCCGACGGTGCCGCCGGCGCCGCAGCAGCGGCGGCCGGTGCAGCCGCAGCTGCGGGCGCATCCAGCGTGATCACCTCGGCATGGACGTCGGAGCGGATCTTCACCGCCTGCAGCCGGGCAGCCTCGGCCTGGGCGCGATCGGCATACGGTCCGACGCGCACGCGCCACGCCTGCCGGCCGTTGATGGTCGCCGCCTCGGCAAAGCCCGGCAGCTGCGAACGCTTCAGATAGGCGATCACCGCATCGGCGTCGGCCTTGCTGCCATAGGCGCCGAATGTCACCGCATAGTTGCCGGCAGCCACCGCCGGCGAGGTGTCCACGGTCGGCGGCGTGGCGGGCGCGGCTGCGTCCTGCAGCGGTGCGGCCCGGCCACTCTGCAGGCCGGTGGCACCCCCGGCCGGGGCGACCAGCGGCAGCTCACGGGTCTCGAACTGGCCGTCGGCGGGCGCATTGGGCGCTGCGATCGGCACACTGGCGACGCCACTGTCCGGCGCCGGCCCCTTCACCAGCATCGGCAGGAAGATCACGGCGAGTGCCACCAGCACGATGGCACCAATCAATCGCTGTTTCAGAGGCGTATCCACGTGAGGCAGGCAACTGTCCGGGGGTTGCGGTCGATTATACGGGTGCCGGACCGGACGGCGTCGGCGTTGGCTGAACGTGGATCAGGGCGCGGGCTGCAACCACTGCAGGGCCGCAGCGGCCGTGTGGAACGAACCGAATACCAGTACGCGGTCGCCTGACTGGGCCTGTGCCAGCACCTGCGTCAGTGCCTGCTCGACAGTGCCGGCCAGCCGTGCGGTGACCGCAGCGGTGCCGTGCAGACGTGCCTGCAGCTGCTGCGCACTCTGTCCGCGCGGCCCCTCCAGGCCGGCCAGCGTCCACTCGTCCACCACATCCTGCAGCGCCTGCACCACGCCTTCCGCATCCTTGTCCTGCAACGCGGCATAGACCGCCAGGGTCCGGCCCGGGACAGCTTCGGCCTTCAGCGCGCGTGCCAGCTGGCCAGCCGCCTGCGGGTTGTGACCCACATCGACCCGCACCTGCACGCCATCACGATCGAATGCCTGCAGGCGACCGTTGATGCGGGCCGCGGCGATGCCAGCCGCCCACGCCGCGCGTGGCAGCGGCCGGTCCAGCGCGCGCAGCGCGGCAATGGCCGCACCCGCATTGGCCAGCTGGATCGGACCGGCCAGCGCGGGGGTCGGCAGTTCCATGCGCAGGCCGACATCGCGCCAGCGCCAGCGCTGGGCATCGATCGGCTCGTAGAAGTAGTCGCTGCCGCCGCGGATGGCGTTCGCGCCCAGCAGATAGGCCCGTGCCAGCACGCTCGACGGCGGGTCGGTCTCGCCCAGGATCACCGGTTTCCAGCCGCGGATGATGCCGGCCTTTTCCGCACCGATCGCTTCACGGTCCTCGCCCAGCCACTCGGCATGGTCGATGTCCACCGTGGTGATCACGGCCACGTCGGCGTCGACGATGTTGACCGCATCCAGGCGCCCTCCCAGCCCGACTTCCAGTACCGCCAGATCCAGCGCTGCCCCCGCGAACAGCTGCAGGGCGGCCAGCGTGCCGTACTCGAAGTAGGTCAGGGTGATGTCGCCACGCGCAGCTTCGACGGCGTTGAATGCCGCCACCAGAGCGGCATCCTCCGCATCCTGCCCATTGATGCGCACGCGTTCGTTGTAGCGCAGCAGGTGCGGCGACGTGTAGGCCCCCACCTTCCAGCCTGCAGCGCGGCCGATGGCCTCGATGAAGGCGACCGTGGAGCCCTTGCCGTTGGTCCCACCGACCACGATGGTGCGCTTGGCCGGCGCGCCCAGTCCCATCCTCGTGGCCACGGCGCGGACGCGCTCCAGGCCCATGTCGATCGTCGCCGGGTGCTGGCGTTCAATGTAATCCAGCCATTCGGCCAGGGTGGTCGGCAGGTTCGTCACGGCAGCGGTTCCAGCAGAAGCAGGGTGGTTCGATGTGGACAGGGATCAGAGGGCGCGGTGCTTGGCTTCGCCGAAGAACGGGGTGTGGTGGGCGCAGTCGTTGAGGCGCACGACCTCCAGGCTCTCCAGGTCCGGACCTTCAAGCAGGTTCAACGTGGTCGGTGCCTGGCGGAAGGTCCACAGCCGCGACAGCGGCAGGCCCAGCACCCTGCACAGGATCACCCGGTTGACGGCATCGTGGGCGACCACCAGCAGCGTGTCGTGCTCGCCGAGGCCCTCGCTGGCGCGTGCCAGGCCGCGCCAGCTGCGCTCGAGCACCAGGCGCAGCGACTCGCCGCCCGGCATCAGCACGGTATCGGGTTCCTCACGCCACGCCTTCAACCGCGACGGGTCCTTCTCGTTGATCTCGCTGGCCAGCAGGCCTTCCCACTCGCCATGGGCGATTTCCTGCAGATCCGGTTCGGTCTGCAGCGTGCCGGCACGGTCGGCGCCGAGGGCCAGCTGGGCGGTGCGCTGGGCGCGCGACAGCGGCGAGGCCACCGCACGGGTGATGTCCACGGATGCCAGGCGGGCGCCCAGCGCCTGGGCCTGGGCTTCGCCGATGGGCGAAAGCGGGATGTCGATCTGGCCCTGGTAGCGGCCTTCGGCGTTCCACGGGGTTTCGCCGTGGCGGGCAAGCAGGATGCGCATGCGTGCAAGGAGTCCTGGGGGGAGGAGAGGGCCGCGTTTCGTTCACATCCTGTGAAGTACGCGGAACAGGGATGATACCTGTTCGGCGCATCGCGCCGGTCGGGACATGAAAAAACCCCGCGACGGGGATCGCGGGGTTTCGGGATTGCAGACGGATTCCGCCGGGCATGGCCCGGCGGCGCCAGCATGAACCTTACTGCGCCAGGTTCAATTCCTTCAGCAGCTGCGGCGCGGGGGCCACTTCCTGCATGATCCACTGCATGTAGCGGCTGTCCACCGCGATCATGCGGGTCATCACCGGGTCGAATACCCAGTTGGAGCTGACCGATTCCCAGTTGCCGTCGAAGGCCAGGCCGACCAGCTTGCCGTGCGCATCGAGCACCGGCGAACCGGAGTTGCCACCGGTGATGTCCAGGTTGGACAGGAAGTTCACCGGCACCGAGCCGATCCGCTTGTCCTCCAGGCCGCCATACCGCTTGGCCTTGACCGCATCCAGCAGTGCCTTCGGCGAGTCGAACGGATCGACGCCGGTTTCCTTCGCCGCAACGCCTTCCAGCGTGGTGAACGGGGTGTACTGGACACCGTCCTTGCCATAGCCCATGACATTGCCGAAGGTGATGCGCAGCGACAGGTTGGCATCGGGATAGACGAACTCGCCCTTGCTCTTCTTGTAGTCCGCCACCGCCTGCAGGTACAGCGGACGGGCCGTCAGCGATTCACCTTCGCGGATCTTCCTCTGTTCTTCCTGCTTCAGCAGGGCCGGCATCACGGCCACGGCGTACTGGATGGCCGGATCGGTGCTGGCCTCGAAGGCGGCACGGTCGGCCTTGAACCACTTCAGGCGTGCATCGAGGCTGCCCAGCCCGGTGCCGGCCAGCTTCTTCACCAGGCCGTTGACGGCCCCGGCATCGCTGCCGCCCAGCCACTGGTTGAGAACCTCGTTGTTGCGCTGTGCCGCCGGCAGCGCGACGTACTGGTCCAGCCAGTACTGCTGCAGCTGCTGGTCCATGCTGGCGACGTAGCGACGGTCCATCTGGCGCAGATTGCCTTCCAGGGTCGGCAGGTCGCGCTCCTGGTAACCGGCTTCACGCTCGGCGTCCGGCTTGGCGCGTTCGATCGACAGACGGTACAGCGACAGCGCGGCGCCCACGGCCGAGGTGTTGTTGAACTGGCCGACGAACAGATCGCGCTCGCGGGTGCTCTTGCTGGTGTCCAGGTGCTTGAGCAGCTGGGCGTGAGCGGCCAGGGCCGGCTTGCCGGCTGCGCCCTGCTGCTTCAGCCAGGCCAGCACGGCGGCCTCTTCGGCCCGCTTCTGCCCGGCCGCGTCGATGCGCTTGAAGCCTTCCAGCTGGCCGACGTAGTTCTTGGCCACGTTGTTCATGCTGGCCGCCGTGTTGGCGTACTTGACCTTGACGTCGGCGTCGGCCTTGCCGGCCTTGTCGATCAGCGCCAGCACTTCGTTGTAATGGCGGGCGATGGTCGGGTAGGTGAACTCGGCGGTTTCATTGAATTCGCCGGCCAGCGCATAGCGGTTGGTGCGGCCCGGGTAGCCGGCCACCATCACGAAGTCGTCCGCGCCCAGCGGCTGGTCGGCGAACTTCAGGAAGTGCTTCGGCTGGTACGGCACGTTGTCGGCCGAGAACGCGGCCGGCTTGCCATCCTTGCCCACGTAGGCACGATAGAACGAGAAGTCGCCGGTGTGGCGCGGCCACATCCAGTTGTCGACGTCGCCGCCGAACTTGCCGACGCTGCCCGGGGGCGCATAGACCAGGCGCACGTCCTTGATTTCCATGTTGCGGAACAGGCGGTAGGTATTGCCGCCGGAGAAGCTGTACAGACGGCAGCGGAAACCGGCGTCGGCTTCACAGGCGGCGGTCTGGGCCTTGTCGAACGCTTCCAGCGCACGGGTGCGGGCCAGCGGGTCCTTGCCGGCGGCGGCGATGGCGGCCTTGGCCTGGTCGGTGACGTCGGTGATCCGGTCCAGCACGAACACGCGGGCGTTGGGACCGGCGCTGAGTTCGTCCTTCAGGGTCGGCGCGTTGAAACCCTCCTTGATCAGGTTCTTCTCGGCGGTGGAGTTGAGCTGGATCGCGCCGTAGGCACAGTGGTGGTTGGTGACCACCAGGCCCTGCGGGGAGACGAAGCTGGCGGTGCAGCCGCCCAGCGCCACCACCGCGCCCATCGGGTCGCCGGTCAGGTCGGACAGCTGTTCCGGCGACAGTTTCAGGCCGGCCTTCTGCAGCGGGCCGGCGATCTCCGGCAGCTGCTGCGGTACCCACATGCCTTCGGCGGCATGGGCGACCTGGACCAGCCCAAGGCTGGCGACGACGGAGAATGCAAGCAGGTTCGAGCGCATGGAGCGGCCCCTGGTAGTGGAACCTTCGATTGTAGCCCGCCCCCCTGCCCTGTCCCGAACCCCGGAAGTCATGGCCCCCGGCCCGCCGGGCATGGCCCGGCGCTACCCGCACGATTTCCCGATGGCGCGGGACCATGCCCCGCGAGCGCGAGCCGCCCGATTTCCCGGCAGCGCCGGGCCATGCCCGGCGAGCACGCCGGTCACGTTCGAAACGCCCGCCGGCGCACGCCTTTCGTTCCGCCAGCGCGCCCGCAGCGCAACATTGGAATTCCGTGCAGACCTCTATAATCCGCGCTTTCCCCCTGATGAGTTCCACCCCGATGGCGCAGCAAACGATGAAGGCCCTGGTCAAGCGCGAAGCGGCCAAGGGCATCTGGCTCGAAGAGGTCCCGGTGCCGACCCCGGGCCCGAACGAGGTCCTGATCAAGCTGGAAAAGACCGCCATCTGCGGTACCGACCTGCACATCTACCTGTGGGACGAGTGGAGCCAGCGCACCATCAAGCCGGGCCTGACCATCGGCCACGAATTCGTCGGTCGCATCGCCGCGCTTGGCTCGGCGGTGACCGGCTATGAGGTTGGCCAGCGCGTCTCGGCCGAAGGCCACATCGTCTGCGGCCACTGCCGCAACTGCCGTGGCGGCCGCCCGCACCTGTGCCCGAACACCGTCGGCATCGGCGTGAACGTCAATGGCGCCTTCGCCGAGTACATGGTGATGCCCGCCAGCAACCTGTGGCCGATCCCCGACCAGATTCCGTCCGAACTGGCGGCCTTCTTCGACCCGTACGGCAACGCCGCGCACTGCGCGCTGGAGTTCGACGTGATCGGCGAGGACGTGCTGATCACCGGCGCCGGCCCGATCGGCATCATCGCCGCGGGCATCTGCAAGCACATCGGTGCGCGCAACGTGGTGGTGACCGACGTCAACGACTTCCGCCTGAAGCTGGCCGCCGACATGGGCGCGACGCGCGTGGTCAATGTCACCAACACCTCGCTGAAGGACGTGATGAAGGAACTGCACATGGAGGGCTTCGACGTGGGCCTGGAAATGAGCGGCAATCCGCGCGCCTTCAACGACATGCTCGACTGCATGTACCACGGCGGCAAGATCGCCATGCTCGGCATCATGCCCAAGGGTGCCGGCTGTGACTGGGACAAGATCATCTTCAAGGGCCTGACCGTGCAGGGCATCTACGGCCGCAAGATGTACGAGACCTGGTACAAGATGACGCAGCTGGTGCTGTCCGGTTTCCCGCTCGGCAAGGTGATGACCCACCAGCTGCCGATCGACGACTTCCAGAAGGGCTTCGACCTGATGGAAGAAGGCAAGGCCGGCAAGGTGGTACTGAGCTGGAATTGATCACTCGCGCCTCCGGCGCGACCGCCTAATTCCCCCGCATTTCACCTTGTCCCCGCGCCGTTGGCCGGCCCACACAGTGCCCGACGCCAGACACGAAAAAGGCACCTCCATGGGTGCCTTTTTCGCTTAATGTCATGTGCCGATTACTGGCCTACCGCAACCGTGAACACCACCCGGTTGTCGGCCAGCTTGCCGCTGTTGTCGCGGCCGTTGCCGTCGGTGCCGTAGTAGCCCAGGCCGAGGGTGAACAGACCCCAGGTACGGGCCACGCCAACGTTCCAGTCGGTGTAATCCTTGGCAATACCCTTTTCGAAGGTGCTGCGGCCGACGCTGGCGCTCAGCGTGAAATCCTGCGGCAGGCCCCACTCGCCGCCCAGCGCGTAATACCAGCCATCGGTGCTGCTGTTCCACACGTCGTTGCTGTAGGCCACCGTCAGCTTGTAGGTGTCATCCAGCGTGGTGGTGGTGATCAGCTCGTTGTAGTTCAGCTCGCTGGCGCCGGGGTAGGTGTAGCGGTTCAGCAGCACATCGAAGTTCACGCGCTCGGTGGCGTCGACGCCGTAGCCGATCTGGTAATCCACTTCGACGCTCGGGTCGCCCGGGCCGAAGTCCACGCCCGATCCCCAGACACCGGCATACAGGCCAACCGGGCTGGTATAGGTGAAACCGGCCTGCAGGGTGGGATCCTCATCGGTCTGCGACACACCACGGAACAGGTAATCCGACACGGCGGTAACGTTCCAGCTGTACGGCGATTCGCTTTCCTGGGCGCTGGCGGCAAACGGGGCCAAGGTCAGGGCGGCGGCAAGGGCGAGGCAGGCATGAGCGTGCTTCATGGTCGTCTCCGGTGGGGGGCGGTGGCGTGCAGGGCAGTTGCGGGAACCGGAGCCAGAACGGGCCGGTTCACGATTTTTTAACCCGTTTGCTATTGCATTGCAACATGTGCCGGCCATGGCGGTGCCTGCCTGCTGCCGGTCGCCAGCCATCGATGCCCGGTAGAATCGTCGGTTTCCCGTGCTGAGCCGTGCCCACGCCATGACCGACGCCTCCTCCGCCCTGACCCGCCACTATGCCGAGGAACTGGACGCCATCCGCGCCCAGGGCCTGTTCAAGTCCGAGCGGATCATCACCAGTCCGCAATCGGCCGAGATCACGCTGGCCGATGGCCGCAAGGTGCTGAACTTCTGCGCCAACAACTACCTGGGCCTGGCCGATCATCCCGACCTGATCCAGGCCGCCAAGGATGCTCTGGATACCCACGGCTTCGGCATGGCCTCGGTGCGCTTCATCTGCGGCACCCAGGACCTGCACAAGCAGCTTGAGAAACAGATCGCCGATTTCTTCGGCAAGCAGGACACCATCCTGTATGCGGCCTGTTTCGATGCGAACGGCGGCCTGTTCGAGCCGCTGCTCGGCGAGAACGATGCGATCATCTCGGACGCACTGAACCACGCATCGATCATCGACGGTGTGCGCCTGTGCAAGGCCAAGCGCTTCCGCTACGCCAACTGCGACATGGCCGACCTGGAAGCGCAGCTGCAGGCCGCCGACGCCGCCGGCTGCAGGACCAAGCTGATCACCACCGACGGCGTGTTCTCGATGGACGGCTTCATTGCACCGCTGGACGAGATCACCGCGCTCGCGAAGAAGTACAACGCGCTGGTGCACATCGACGAATGCCATGCCACGGGTTTCCTGGGCGCCACCGGTCGTGGCTCGGCCGAAGTGAAGGGTGTGCTGGAAAAGATCGACATCATCACCGGCACTCTGGGCAAGGCCATGGGGGGCGCACTGGGCGGCTTCACCTGCGCCAGCGCCGAAGTGATCGAACTGCTGCGCCAGCGCTCGCGCCCGTACCTGTTCTCCAACTCGCTGCCGCCGCATGTGGTCGCCGCCGGCATCAAGGCCTTCGAGATGCTGGCTGCCGCCGACGACCTGCGCGACCGGTTGGCCGAAAACACCGCGTACTTCCGCGGGAAGATGACCGCCGCCGGCTTCGACGTGAAGCCGGGCGTGCATCCGATCAGCCCGGTGATGCTGTACGACGCACCGTTGGCGCAGAAGTTCGCCGAGCGCCTGCTAGAGGAAGGCATCTATGCGATCGGCTTCTTCTTCCCGGTGGTGCCCAAGGGACAGGCACGTATCCGCACCCAGATCAGCGCCGCGCACAGCCGCGAGCAGCTGGACCGCGCGATCGACGCCTTCTCCCGCATCGGCGTCGAGCTGGGCGTGATCAAGGGTTGATCGCCCCGCGGGGCAGCGCCGAGCCATGCCCGGCGGTTTCCCGACAGCCGCGCCATGCGCTCGCCGGGCACGGCCCGGCGCTACCGGAATGACGCGCCATGCGCGTCATTTCTTTTTCTTCTTGTCCTTCGGCTCATCCTTGCTGGCCACCACGACCGGCTTGGCGGCAGCGTCCTGGGCATTGCCACGGGCGACGCGGATGCCATTGGCCTTCATCCATGCATCGAACTCGTCGGCGGTCATCTTCCTGTCGCCGTCGCTCATCAGGAAGCGGTAACTGCCGCGACCATCCAGTTCCGGGGTTTTCACTTCCACCACCGGGGTTTCGGCAGGCGTTTCCGTCTTGGCCATTTTCTTGTGGCCACCGCAGGCGGCCAGCAGCACGATCGGCAGCAGCAGGCCGGCACAGCGCAGGGTTCGGTTGAGGGACAAGTGGTACATGGGCAGGCTCCGTTCGGGATTTCGACGACCAGGCGCCCCCTACGCCTGGAACGGTGACCGGCATCCGCCGGCCGCGGGCATGACGCTCAGCCCGGTGCAGCGGCCCCCAGCCGCTGCTGGTCATTGACCTCCAGCATCCGCCACTGGCCCTTGCCGAGATCGTCGAGCGCCAGGTCGCCGATCGCGACCCGGACCAGGCGCAGCACCTGCAGGTCGAAGGCCGCCAGCAGGCGGCGGATGTGGCGGTTGCGGCCCTCGTCGAGGACCACCTCCAGCCACGCGGTCTTGTCGCCGCTGCGCAGCACGCGCACGGCCCGGGCGGCCAGGAATTCACCCTCGTCGTCCACCCCGGCCTGCAGCGCCGCCAGCGTGGCCGCATCGGGCAGGCGATCGATCTGCACGTGGTAGGTCTTGTCCGGCCCGGTCTGCGGATCG
Organism: Stenotrophomonas genospecies 5; assembly: GCF_054473825.1. Lineage (NCBI taxonomy): Bacteria > Pseudomonadati > Pseudomonadota > Gammaproteobacteria > Lysobacterales > Lysobacteraceae > Stenotrophomonas > Stenotrophomonas genospecies 5. The sequence continues at coordinate 40,163 of NZ_JBTMUW010000004.1, read as the reverse complement.
GTCAGGCGCGCCGCCCACTGCGGATCGTTGCTGAACAGCAACAGGCCCTCACTGGCCTTGTCCAGCCGACCGACCGGCGCGATCCAGGGCAGGCCGGCGCCGTCGAAGCAGCGGTATACGGTGTCACGGCCGCGCTCGTCCTGCGCGGTGGTCACCACCCCGCGCGGCTTGTTGAGCATCAGGTAAAGCCGCTGCGGCGGCGCCAGCGGCAGGCCATCGACCTCGATGGGAGGTGCCGGGCTGCCGATCGGAAACTCCGGGTCACGGACGATACGGCCGGAGACGCGCACGCGGCCCTCGGCGATCCAGCGCGCGGCTTCGCTGCGCGAGCACACGCCGGCCTTGGAGAGCACACGCGCCAGGCCATGGCGCACACCCTTGGATGCATCCGGATCCGCGCGCCCACGCAGGACGTGGGAGCGGGCGGCGGGGGCGGCAGGTGGGCGGCGCGTACGCAAGCCTCTGCTCCCCGCGACGGTTACTTCTTATCGACCGGCTTGGTCTCAGCCGGTGCTTCGGCCGCGGCCGGGGTGGCCACCGGTGCCGGGCGCGCCTTGACCACGCGGACGCCACGCGCCTTCATCCAGGCATCGAATTCCTCGGCGGTCATGCGCTTGCCGTTCTGGCTCATGTCGAAGCGCCACGGCGTATTGTCGAATTCGGTCTGCGGCTTGTACGCCGCCGGATCGTTCGGCTTCACCGCCGGCGCGCTCGGAATCGCCTTGGCGATGTTCTGGCAGCCGTCGATGCGCAGGCGTTGCAGCACCTGGTCCAGCGACTGCGAAGGATCGTAGCTGCTGCTCAGCACACCGGCCGGCATGCCCAGCTGGTTACCACGGATGTACAGCTCGTCGGCCACCGGCGCGATGGTCGTGGCCGGCAGCGGCAGCGGCGAAGCGCTGGTATTGACCGAGCAATCGACCGCAGCGTGAGCGGCAGGAACCAGGGCCAGCGCCAGGACGGCGGCCGATGCAGAGCGCAGCATGAGAGGCATCCACGGAAGGAAGGTGACGCGGCGAGTGTAGCAATGCGGCGACAGCTTTCAAGCGCCACTTTCAATGAATGCGCCAACTCATTGGTTTTTTGGACAAAAAGCCGACAAACGGTCGGTCCATCGAGGCCCGTTCCGGCTTTTCCCGCCGCAGAAACAACAAGACCCGGCCGAAGCCGGGTCCTGCTGTGTCTTGCGGGCGAAACGTCAGAACTTAGTTCTGGACGTTCAGCTCGGTACGACGGTTCTTGGCGCGACCTTCCGGATTGTCCGAACCATCCGGGTTGGTGTTCGGAGCAATCGGACGGCTCTCGCCGTAGCCGATCGGGCCGACCAGACGCGAAGCGTCCACGCCGTTCTTGGTCAGGTAGTTGTACACCGCGGTGGCGCGGCGCTCCGACAGCTTCTGGTTGTAAGCGTCGGTACCCTTCGAGTCGGTGTGACCGGCGACTTCAACGCGCAGATCCGGGTAACGCTTCAGGATCTCGGTGGCTTCGCTCAGGATGGCCACGGCGTCCGGACGCAGGTTCGACTTGTCGAAGTCGAAGTTCACGCCCTTCAGGTCGATCGAGACCGGCACCGGGCAACCGTCCGGACCGATGGTCTGACCCGGCTGCGAGTTCGGGCACTTGTCGTCGCAGTTGTTGACGCCGTCACCGTCGTCATCCAGGTCGGCGCAGCTCGGGGCAACCGGAGCCGGAGCCGGAGCAGCCGCGACCGGAGCCGGGCCCAGCGGGATCACGACGCCGACCGAAGCCAGCACGTCGCCGAACCAGTCTTCGCTGGCAGCGTGGTAGCTCTTGTCGTCGAAGTCAGCGCGGTAGGCCACTTCGGCGCGGACAGCAACGCGCTTGTCGAAGGTGGTCTGCAGGCCGACGCCGAGCTTGGCGGCAACGTTGCCGTCCTTGCGCTCACGCGGACCATTCAGGCTGTTGGCCGGGTACTCTTCTTCCGACTTCTGGTAGCCCAGGCCACCGACGATGTACGGGTTCCAGCCGCGGCCTTCCTTGATGAAGTGGCGACGCAGGTCCAGCGAGATGCCGTACTGCGACCAGTTCAGGTCCTGATTGCTGTCGAAGTTCGGGTTCTGATAGTTCAGCTCACCGTCCAGCGACCAGTTCGGGCTGATGAACTTACCCAGGCCCAGGGTCACGAACGGAGCGTCGTTGGTCAGACGGTCGTTGTCCTGGAAGTTGAAGCCGGCCGAACCGGTCAGGTACCAGCGGTCATCGAACTCCTGCGCAGAAGCAGCCTGGGCGAAAGCCAGACCACCCAGCAGCGCGGCAGTAAGGATCTTCTTGTTCATTGAGTACAGCTCCTATTTCGGGGGTATGAAACCGGTAGAGGCATGGGCCAGCACTACTGCGTCGATGTTCAGACAGCCGATTCAGCACGCCACCGCCGCGAACATTATGCTCAGGCGGGTGAAGGCCATGTTAACAGTCCCGTAACATGTGAAGTGTTGCGCCCGACCGGCCACCGGTCCGACGTTGAAACCCTATACAGGATGATGAAAATCCGCAAGACCCTCACCCCATAAGGGTTTGACGGTGTTTAGGCAACGCAGGCGACATTCTGCGGAACGCGCGGCGAAGGAGATTCAGCGCGCCCCCGGAAACGTGAGGAACCTTATGATGAAAAGGGAAACCGAGCCGGAGCCGAGATGAAAGCCGTCGCCCTGAGTCGTGAATCCGCCCCCGCCCTGCAGGATCTCCGGCTGCCGCCGCCGCTGCCGCCAGCCGGCCGCGATCTGCTGGTCCGCGTGCAGGCGGTTTCGATCAATCCGGTCGACGGCAAGCAGCGTGCCGCCACCGATCCGGCCACGCTGGACACGCCGCGGGTGCTCGGCTGGGATGCGGCGGGCGTGGTCGAGGCCATCGGCGAGGACGCCCGCCTGTTCGCCTCCGGCGACGAGGTCTACTACGCCGGCGATGTCACCCGCTCCGGCTGCAATGCCCAGTATCAGCTGGTGGATGAGCGGCTGGTCGCACGCAAGCCCACCACGCTGGATTTCTCCGAGGCAGCGGCGCTGCCGCTGACCACGCTGACCGCATGGGAGCTGCTGTTCGAGCGCATGCCGCTGCATCTGGATGACCGCCGCCACGCCGGGCAGCACCTGTTGGTGATCGGCGGCGCCGGCGGCGTCGGTTCGATGGCCATCCAGCTGGCCCACCATGCCGGCTTCACGGTCATTGCCACCGCCTCCCGCGAGCGGTCGGCCGACTGGTGCCGGCAGATGGGCGCCCATCACGTGATCGACCATCGCCAGCCGTTGCAGCCGCAGTTGCAGGCACTGGGCATCAGCGCCGTGCAGATCGCGCTCAACCTGGCCGACACCGATCACTACTGGGATGAACTGGGCCAGCTGCTGGCGCCGCAGGGGCATGTCGGGCTGATCGTCGAACCCCGCGGCGCGCTGCGCATCGGCGACCCGTACAAGGCCAAATGCATCGGCATCCACTGGGAATTCATGTTCGCGCGATCGCGCTTCGGTACCGCCGACCGCATCGAGCAGCACCGCATCCTGAGCCGCGCCGCGAGCATGATCGATGCAGGCCAGCTGCGTGGCACGCTCAGCGAGACACTCGGCACGATCAATGCCGCCAACCTGCAGGCGGCGCATGAGCGGCTGGCCAGCGGCCGCACGCTGGGCAAGCTGGCACTGGCAGGCTGGGACGACTGACGCGCGCGCTGTGGCGCGGGATTCACCCGGATCTGTATCTATGGAAGCTGGCGATTCGGGATTACGGTGGAGACAGATTCCCTCCCCCCGAGCGCTCCCATGCCCACTGCCCTGCCCCTGCGCCTGCTGCAACTGATCGTCGGCCTGTTCCTGTACGGCTTCGGCGCCTCGCTGATGATCCGTGCCGCGATCGGTGTCGCGCCCTGGGACGTGCTGTCACAGGGCGTCGCGGCGCAGACCCCGCTGTCCTTCGGCTTGGCCACGAACGTGATCGGCGCGCTGGTCCTGCTGCTGTGGTGGCCCCTGCGGCAGAAGCCGGGCGTCGGCACCGTGCTCAACGTGCTGCTGATCGGTCCGTCCGCGCAGTTTGGCCTGTGGCTGTTGCCGCCGGCTGTCGGCCTGGTCTGGCAGGTGGCGATGTTCGGTGCCGGCATGCTGCTGGTGGCACTGGCCACCGGCCTGTACATCGGCGCGCGGCTCGGCCCCGGCCCGCGCGACGGGCTGATGACCGGCCTGCATGCCCGCACCGGCTGGCCGATCTGGAAGGTGCGCAGCCTGATCGAAGGCAGCGTCCTGCTGCTGGGCTGGTGGCTGGGAGGCAACGTGGGCGTCGGCACCCTGGCCTTTGCGTTGCTGATCGGCCCGCTGTGCGGGGTGACGCTGGGCTGGTTCGGCATCGGCCGGCCCCTGCCGGCGGGTGGCGCCGGGCCACGCCCGGCGAGCGCGCAGCGCGGCCACGGGTAGCCGCATCGCCGGGCATGGCCCGGCGCTACCGATTCGCCCGCCCCTTGCCCCGACCGCCGTTTCGCGGCACGCTTCGCGCTTCCGTACGCAAGCGTATCGACCATGTCGCCAGCCAACGAAAGCGCCTATCCCCACCTGTTCGCCCCGCTCGATCTGGGCTTCACCCAGCTGCGCAACCGGGTGCTGATGGGTTCGATGCATACCGGGCTGGAAGATCGCGCGCGCGATTTCCCGCGCCTGGCCGCCTACTTCGCCGAGCGCGCCGAAGGCGGCGTCGGCCTGATCGTCACCGGCGGCTTCGCCCCCAACGTGGTCGGCTGGCTCAAACCCTTCGGCGGCAAGCTGTCCTGGCCCTGGGAAGTGCGTCCGCACCGGCAACTGACGGCCGCCGCCCACCAGCATGGCGCGAAGATCTGTCTGCAGCTGCTGCACGCCGGCCGCTATGCCTACCACCCCCTGTCGGTGGCGCCCTCCAAGCTCAAGGCGCCGATCAATCCGTTCACCCCGCGCGCACTGTCGGCCAGCGGCGTCGAACGGCACATCGCCGATTACGCACGCAGCGCCAGGCTGGCACGCGAAGCCGGCTACGACGGTGTCGAAGTGATGGGCTCGGAGGGATACCTCATCAACGAGTTCATCGCCCCGCGCACCAACACGCGCACGGACCGCTGGGGCGGCGATGCCTCCCAGCGCATGCGCTTCGCAGTGGAGATCGTGCGCCGCATCCGCGAAGCCTGCGGCCCGGATTTCATCATCATCTACCGGCTGTCACTGGTGGATCTGGTTGAGGACGGCAGCAACTGGGAGGAAATCGTGCAGCAGGCGCAGGCCATCGAGGCCGCGGGCGCGACGATCATCAATTCCGGCATCGGCTGGCACGAGGCGCGCATTCCCACCATCGCCACCTCGGTGCCCCGCGCCGCCTTCGCCGGGGTCACCGCCAAGCTGAAGCCGCATGTGGCGGTGCCGCTGGTGGCGACCAACCGCATCAACATGCCCGAGGTTGCCGAGCGCATTCTCGCCGACGGCGGTGCGGACATGGTGTCGCTTGCGCGCCCGCTGCTGGCCGACCCGCAATGGCCGAACAAGGCGCGCGCCGGCCGGGCCGACACGATCAACACGTGCATCGCCTGCAACCAGGCATGCCTGGATCACGTCTTCGAGAACAAGCTGGCCAGTTGCCTGGTCAATCCGCGGGCCGCGCACGAAACCGAACTGGTCTACCGCCCGACGTCCACACCGAAGCGGGTGGCGGTGGTGGGCGCGGGCCCGGCCGGCCTGGCCTGCGCCACGGTGGCCGCCGAGCGCGGTCACCAGGTCACCCTGTTCGACGCCAGCGACGAGATCGGCGGCCAGTTCAATGTGGCCAAGCGCATCCCGGGCAAGGAAGAGTTCCACGAGACGCTGCGCTATTTCCGCCACAAGCTGCAGGACACGGGCGTGCAGCTGCGCCTGGGTACCCGGGCAGACGCGACCTGTCTGGCCGGCTTCGACGAGGTCGTGCTGGCGACCGGCATCACGCCGCGCCGGGTCGACTTCCCCGGCGCGGACCACGCCAAGGTCGTCAGCTACCTGGACGTGCTGCAGGGCCGGGTCGAGGTGGGCGCCAGCGCGGCCATCATCGGTGCCGGCGGCATCGGCTTCGATGTCGGGGAATTCCTCAGCCACGAGGGCCCATCGCCGTCGCTGGACCCGCAGCGCTGGATGGCCGAATGGGGGGTGGACGCCACCTTCGAGGCCCGCGGCTCGCTGGCCCGCCCGCAGGTGGACGCTTCGCCACGCCGGCTGTGGCTGCTGCAGCGCAGCCCCGGCAAGCCGGGTGCGCGCCTGGGCAAGACCACCGGTTGGATCCATCGCGCCACGCTGAAGGCCAAGGGCGTGCGGATGCTGGGCGGCGTCGAGTATCTCGGCGTGGACGACCAGGGGCTGCGCATCCGCGTGGAAGGCAGCGAACAGCTGCTGCCGGTGGATCATGTGGTGATCTGTGCAGGGCAGGAACCGAACCGCGCGCTGCAGGCCGAACTGCAGGCGGCGGGCATCAGCGCACAGCTGATCGGCGGTGCCGATGTGGCCGCCGAACTGGACGCCAAACGCGCCATCGATCAGGGCAGCCGGGTGGCAGCCGCCCTTTGATCCAGACCTGAATGGGCGGCGGGACTGTGATTTCCGTCACCCACCTCAAAGCTGAATGTCAAGCCGGGCGATTCATGATGCGTTCGGCCAGCCCCCCCTACCTTGCGCCAACTTTCCGCTCACCACCCAGTTTCCGGTGAGCCGGTGCGGCCCTCCCGGATCGTTCATCGATCCTCTTTTCCCGGGCCGCCCACGGGGCGGCCCCGATGGCCGCCTCCCCATGACGCCAAGTCGTACCCCGCCTCCTGCCCTCTCTTCGGCCGGAACCCCGTGGTGCGGCCCATACGGAGCAAGGAGTTATATGAAACTGGCCTGGATTCTCTGGCTGTCGCAGTTGCTGCCCCAGCCGGCGGCTGATTCATTGTGTTTGAGCACCACCGTGTACCTGGAAGCCCGCGACCAGACCCTGCGCGGCCAGCAGGCCGTGGCCGAAGTGGCACTGCGCCGCCTCGACAGCGGCCTGTGGGGCGACTCGATGTGCCAGGTGGTGACCGCACGCAAGCAGTTCGCCCCGACCATCGTCTCCCCCGGCACCCAGCTGGGCAACGACGCGGCCTGGAGCGAGGCCATGAGCGTGGCCTTCGATGCGGAGCGCAACTGGGCGCTGCCGGCCGGCGAGCGCCGCGAGATCGTCCCCGGTGCCAGCCATTTCGCCGCCCTGGCCATCGCCAGCCCGAACTGGCGCAATGCCTACCAGGTGGCCACCATCGGTGATCACACCTTCTATAAGGTGCAGAACCTCAAGCCCCGGCAGTCGTAACGAACTGTTGCCGGCGGCAGCGTTGCCGCGCGCCGGCAGGCTCTGGGATAGTGGGCGATTCCCGCACACCCCGCCTGGAGTTCCCATGAAGCTGTACAGCAAGCCCGGTGCCTGCTCCACCGCCGACCACATCGCCCTGCAGTGGACCGGCCAGCCGTTCGAGGTCGAACTGCTCGACAAGGACACCCTGAAGGGGCCGGAATTCCTCAAGATCAACCCGGCCGGCTCGGTTCCGGCGCTGGTCGATGGCGACTTCATCCTGCTGCAGAACGCGGCCATCATGGGCTACATCGCCGACCGCTTCCCGCAGGCCGGCCTGGCCGGCGACGGCAGCCCGCGCCAGCGTGCCGAGGCCACCCGCTGGCTGGCCTTCGTCAACTCCGATGTGCACCCGGCGTTCTCGCCGCTGTTCGCACCGGGCAAGTTCATCGGCGATGAGAGCCAGTACGACGCGATCCGCGCGGCCGCCCGCAAGCGCCTGCGCGGCCTGTTCGAGACGGCCGACCGGCAGCTGGCGGACAAGCCCTGGCTGGCCGGTTTCCGCAGCTTCGCCGACCCGTACTTCTACATCACCCTGCGCTGGGCAGCCGGCGCCAAGGTCGACCTGTCGGGGCTGGATCATCTGGCCGCCTACAAGGCGCGCATGGACGCCGATGCCGGCGTGCAGGCCGCACTGAAGGCCGAAGGCCTGGCCTGACCGCACACGGAGCCGCCGGCAGCGCAGGCGGCTCCGATCCGGCGTCCCGGCCCCGCGCCGGGCATCGCCGGCGCCCCGTGTCCACCGTTCAACCGATCTCGCGGATCACGGCACCCTTGGCGTCACGCAGCAGCGTCGGCACCACCTCGACCTGCAGCTGGCCGCCCAGCGGGTAGATCCCGCGCTCGGCACGCACGTCCTGCCATGCCTGGACCCCCTGTGCATCCAATGCCCAGCGCGCGCTGTCGGCATCGACGTCGTTGGCGCCGCCGCCCGCAGCCGGGGTGAACTCCCATTGGCGCTCACGGCTGACCAGCACCAGCGATGCGCCATGGTGCAGGCGCAGCGGCAGCAGCTCGCGCACGCTCGGCACCTGGCCGGCGCCAAGCACCAGCGTGGTCACGCCCGAGACCTGTCGCCAGTCCAGCGTTTCAATGAACAACATGCCGGTGCTGGAACCCTCCCGCGCACTGCCCGCCCGCACCTGCGCCGCCAGTGCCGGATCATCCAGCAGGTCGCCCCGATGCAGATCGGTGATCCACAGGGGCATCGCCGGCTCCAGCACGTGCAGCACCCCGCGGGTCGACCAGCGTTTCACTGCAGCCATTTCCCCATCCGTCAGCCCGACCAGCTGCAGGAACTGCAGGCGGCCGTTGGCCGTCTCGCGCGCCGGCAACTGCGGGTCGGCGATGAAAGCCAGATGGCGCAGGCGGGTGTCGGACTCGAGGGCAATCGGGCCGTTCGCGTCAAGGTGGTGGCCATCCTCGAACACGTTGCCGCTGCCGAACACGTAGCGCGCCAGGTTCTGCAGCAGGTTCATCGGCCATGTCGGCGGTGCCTGTTCGGCGTGCACGCCCTCGCCTGCTGCCAGACGGAAGGTCAGCTCGAATCCGTAGCCGCTTGCTTCGGCGTCACTGCTCTCCTTGGCGTACAGCTCGGACAGGCCATAGGTGATGTAGTGCCAGTGCGGTACCGGCGCCTCCGCACGGTAGACACTGATGCCATCGAGGGGATCCTGGCCGCCCAGCGTGTACGGCAATGCCGTTCCGAAATGCAGGGGCTCCTGGCCCGCGTACAGCGGCGCCAACGCCGCATTGATCGCGTCCCAGCCCGGGGTTTCGGTGTCGTCGTGGTCGTCCTGCACGAGAGGCTCCTGATGGGAATGAAACCATCCACTCTACGCGCTGCGTCAGGCCTGCACGACTCCGCGATCGCCGGCTGCCAGCGATGCCTGCGTTTCCTGCCACCAGCGCTGTGCCAGTGCCGGGCTGCGTGCCTTGCCTACCGCCGCCAGCAGTTCCGGGCACAGGCGCTCCAGGGCCGAGGCATCGGTGCAGCGCTCGATCTTCAACTGCATGAAGTAGCCCTTCAGCCCGAGGTGGCGCCGCACGGCTTCGCTCATCGCCTCGTACAGCTGCTGATACAGCGCCGGGTCCTGTTCGCGACCATTGCTGAGGCCAGCGACCGGCACCGCATCGGCGCTGCCCCCCACCACTTCGATCAGCTCCATCGCGGCCAGCTGTTCCAGCGCATCGGGTGGCGCCCGCAGTCCTTCGAGCAGACTGCGCAGTTCGGTGTCATCGCGGCGACCATCGACCATCAGCAGGATCGAGCGCAGCGCGGCCGGCAGGCGCCGCGCACGATCCTCGATTTCCTGGCGGCCAGCGGCCGTCTTGGCGTGCAGCAGTGCCATAGCTCCCCCGTTCCATGATGCGCATGCCTGCGCGCCCTGACGGACGCGCTCCCCGGCATCGAGCTTAACGCACTGCTGGTACGGTGAACGCTGCGGTGCAGCACCGCTGCATTCCTTGCCTCGGCCCGCTGCACGCGGCCCCGGCAATACAGGACCGGTCTAGCGTCCCAGCGCGCGGCGGATCTCCTCCAGGGCGGCCGGGTCATCCAGGGTCGACAGATCGCCGGGATCGCGCTGCTCGGCCAGCGCCTGCAGCGAGCGCCGCAGCAGTTTCCCCGAGCGCGTCTTCGGCAACGCGTTGACCACGTGCACGTGCGCCGGCCGTGCAACCGCCCCCAGCGACGTGGTCACCGTTGCCATCATCTCCGCCACCACCGGTGCAGGGTCTTCGCGCCCCAGCCCCTGCTTGAGGGTGACGAAGACCAGCGGCACCTGTCCCTTCAGTTCATCCTTCACGCCGATCACCGCGGCCTCCGCCACACGCGGGTGGCTGGAGATGGCTTCCTCGATCTCACGTGTCCCCAGGCGATGCCCGGCGACGTTGATGACATCGTCGGTACGGCCGAGGATGAAGGTGTAGCCGTCATCGTCGCGGATCGCCCAGTCCAGCGAGCTGTACAGCAGCTCCTTGAAATGGCTGAAGTAGCTCTGCAGGAAGCGGCTGTCGTCGTTCCACACCGTGCTCATGCAGCCCGGCGGCAATGGCGGGGTGACCACCAGGACTCCCTTCTGCCCGGGTGCGACTTCTTCGCCGGTGTTCTCGTCGATCACCTTCATGCGGTAACCGAGGTTGGGGAAACCCGGCGAACCAAAGCGCACCGGCTTCATCTCCAGGCCCGGCAACAGGGTCAAGGCCGGCCAGCCGGTTTCGGTCTGCCAGTAGTTGTCGATGATCGGTTTGCCCAGCGCTTCATTGATCCAGTGCGCGGTCGGCTCATCCAGCGGTTCGCCGGCCAGGAACAGGTACTTCAACGCGCGCAGGTCGTGGCGATGGATGAAATCCGCGTCGTGCTTCTTCAGCACGCGGATCGCGGTGGGAGAGGAGAACATCGTGCGCACGTTGTACTGCTCGCACAGGGCCCACCAGATGCCCGGATCCGGATGGGTCGGCAGGCCTTCGTACAACAGCGATGTGCAACCGCCGATCAGCGGTCCATACACGTTGTAGGAATGTCCTACGGCCCAGCCGACATCGGAGGTGGAGAACATCACCTGCCCCGGCTTGCAGTCGAAGACGGTCTCCATCGACTGTGCCATCGCCACCGCGTATCCGCCCACATCACGCTGCACGCCCTTGGGCTTGCCGGTGGTGCCGGAGGTATACAGCAGATAGCTCGGCTCGCTCGCTTCCAGCCACTGCACCGGAACATCGACGGCACCGACTTCCGCGCGCAGCGTCGCGTACTCGACGTCGCGGCCCTCGATGCGCGGCTCGGCCGGATCCAGCCCGCGCGAAACGATCAGCACGTGCGGCGGTGGATGCCCGGCTTCCGCACAGGCGGCGTCCACCATCGGCTTGTAGGGAATGAGCTTGCCTCCGCGCATGCCGGCATCGGCCGCGATCAGCAGCTTGGGTCTGGCATCGTCGATGCGCAGGGCAAGGTTGTGCGCGGCGAAACCACCGAACACCACCGAGTGCACGGCCCCGATGCGCGCGCAGGCCAGCATCGCGAACACGGCTTCGGCCATGTTCGGCATGTAGATGACCACGCGGTCGCCATGGCCGACGCCCAGGCGCTGGAGCACGGCAGCGAAGTCGTTCACTTCACGGTACAGCTGCCGGTAGGTGATCTCGCGGGTGCTGTTGGTTTCGGTGGAAATGGCCACCAGCGCGAGCTGGTCGGGCCGAGTGTCCAGATGGCGATCGACCGCGTTGTAACAGAGGTTGGTTTCGCCGCCCACATACCAGCGCCGGAACGGCGGGTTGCTGTAGTCGAGCACCTGTTGCGGTGGCTTGTGCCAATGGATGCGCTTGGCTTCCTCGCCCCAGAACGCCTCCGGCTCGTCGATCGAGCGGCGGTAGGTTTCCTCGTAGTTCATGACGCAGCCCTCCCAGACGAAGTCATGGGTTCGAGCATAGTGCCGCGTTGCCGCGCGTTCCGCCCTACCTTGGTAGGGGGGTGGGTTTTCCATGCAGGGCTGCCGCCCTACACCTGCAGAGGCCGAAGCCGAAGCCGAAGCCGAAGCCGAAGCCGAAGCAACAGGCTATCCGTGGGATGGCGGGGTGGGTCCGGTGGCGGGAGACGCCGTAAACCCGTCCATGGGGGCTTGGCCGCGGCGTCCATGCCGCGGACACTCCCGCAACCGGACCCACCCCGCCTTCGACAGTTTCCTGCGATCTGTCGGAACGATCCGACCCAATATCTATTCCGATATCTGACAGATTTCATCCACACGTGGCGTGAATCCATCAGATCGCGGCATTCTGCCGAAGGTGGGGCGGTGTCGGAGTGCGGGGTGTCCGCGGCATGGATGCCGCGGCCAAGCCTACAGGGACGTACTTGCGGCGTCCCCGCACTCCGACACCGCCCCGCCACCCCACGGACAGCGCGCTTTTGACGTTGAATCTGACGTTGCCCTGGCTCGTAGCAGGTGCAGGGCGCAGCCCTGCCGCCCCCCTTGCCCTGCTAGAACGGAGTGGCGGACTCGAACGCCAGCGCGTCGCCCGTCACCGGGTGGGTGAAGTGCAGGCTGCGCGCATGCAGATGCACGCGCTGCGCCGGTGCGGCGCCATACAGCACATCGCCGACGATCGGATGACCCAGGCTGGCCATGTGCAGGCGCAACTGATGGCTGCGCCCGGTCACCGGCTCCAGCGCCACGCGCGTGCGCTGCGCTTCAACATCGCGGGCCAGCACGCGCCAGCGCGTCAGCGCCGGCTTGCCGTGTTCATGGTCGACCTTCTGTTTCGGCCGGTTCGGCCAGTCCACGATCAGCGGCAGATCCACTTCACCGGCATCACCTTCGATCACACCCTGCACGACGGCTTCGTAACACTTGCCCACCCTGCGCTGCTCGAACTGCATCGACAACGCGGCCTGCGTCGTCTTGCCCCGTGCATGCAGCAGCAGACCGGAGGTGACCTGGTCCAGCCGATGCACGGTCAGCGCGTCCGGGTACAGCACCTGCAGGCGGGCCACCACGCAGTCCTGGTTCTCCGCGCTACGGCCAGGCACGGACAGCAGGCCAGCGGGCTTTTCCACCACCAGCAGCGCGCCATCGATGTAATGCAGGTGGATCATGCGGTTCTGCGGAACTCCATATGAAAACGGGGAAGCCGAAGCTTCCCCGTTTCTGTCAGCTGCGTGCCGGCCAGACCGGCACCCGCGGCATCAGCCCAGCAGGTGGGCAACGCCGGCGCGTTCTTCTTCCAGCTCGGCCAGGGTCTTGTCGATGTACTTCTGGCTGAAGTCGTCGATCGGCAGATCCTTGACCAGGGTGTACTTGCCGTTCTCGGTGGTTACGGCGAAGCCGAAGATCACACCTTCCGGGATGCCGTAGGAACCATCGGACGGCACGCCCATGGTGACCCACTTGCCGTTGCTGCCCAGCACCCAGTCACGCACGTGGTCGATCGCGGCATTGGCCGCCGAAGCCGCCGAGGACGAGCCACGGGCTTCGATGATCGCCGCGCCGCGCTTGCCGACGGTCGGAATGAAGGTGTTGGCATTCCACTCCTGGTCGTTGATCGCATCGGCGATCGAAGCACCATCGGCGGTGGCGAAACGGTAGTCCGGGTACATGGTCGGGCTGTGGTTGCCCCACACCACCAGCTTTTCCATGCCACCGACCGGCTTGCCGAGCTTGGCCGACAGCTGGCTCAGGGCACGGTTGTGGTCCAGGCGCAGCATGGCGGTGAAGTTTTCCGGCTTCAGGTCCGGTGCCGACTTCATGGCGATGTAGGCGTTGGTGTTGGCCGGGTTGCCGACCACCAGCACCTTCACGTCACGGCTGGCGACCTTGTTCAGCGCCGCGCCCTGCGCGGTGAAGATCTTGGCGTTTTCCAGCAGCAGGTCCTTGCGCTCCATGCCCGGGCCGCGCGGACGCGCGCCGACCAGCAGGGCGATGTCGGCATCCTTGAACGCCACTTCAGCGTCGTCGGTGCCGACCATGCCGGCCAGCAGCGGGAAGGCGCAGTCTTCCAGTTCCATCATCACGCCCTTCAGGGCGGCCTGGGCCTTGTCCACCGGCAGCTCCAGCAGCTGCAGGATGACCGGCTGGTCCTTGCCCAGCATTTCGCCGGAGGCGATGCGGAACAGCAGGGCATAACCGATCTGGCCGGCGGCGCCGGTCACGGCAACACGAACGGGTGCTTTCATGGGGGTTTCCTCTTGCTTGCAAGCGTTTGATGGGACGCCGCGGGCGTGGCCCGGCGGGCCTGGCAGGCGGCGGAGAACAGGGAAACGGCCACCCGTGGGTGGCCGTCTCGGAAGGGGGTCAGGCGGCGAGGATCTTGTTCCACTCGGCCACGCGGTCGGCCTGTGCGGCCAGCGCGGCGTCGACGTCGCCTTCCAGGGTGATCGAATGGATCACGTCGCCCTGCTTGACCGAATCGACGATGGCCTGGCCTTCCAGAACCTTGCCGAACACGGTGTGGCGGCCGTCCAGCCAATCGGTCTTGATGTGGGTGATGAAGAACTGGCTGCCATTGGTGTTCGGGCCGGCATTGGCCATCGACAGCGAGCCGACCTCATGCTTCACGCCGTTCTTCTCGTCTTCGAACTTGTAGCCCGGGCCACCGGTACCACGGCCCTGCGGGCAACCGCCCTGGATCATGAAGTCGGCGATCACGCGGTGGAAGATCAGGCCGTCATAGAAGCCGTGCTTGACCAGGTTCACGAAGTTGGCAACGGTCAGCGGCGCCTTGTCAGCGAACAGCTCGACCTTGATCGGGCCCTGGGTGGTGTCGAAAGTGGCGATGAGGGACATGAAGATCCTTGTTGCAAAGGGAAAGGCGTCTAGCCACCTAGTTTACACCCGGCTCGCGGCGGCGGCGGCTTCGACCATCGGCGCAGGGCGACGCTTCAGGCTCTGGAGGGGCGCCGCCGGCGGGGCCCCGACGGCCAGCTGAATGGGGCTCCCGGGCGAGCCGGAATCCAGCTTTTCGCGAATCGTCAAGTTCGACGTATAATGTTGGACTTCTTTTTCCAAATCCGGCGCCGACTGGCCCCCTTTCGTATGTCCATCGAAAATCTTCGCAACATCGCCATCGTCGCCCACGTCGACCATGGCAAGACCACCCTGGTCGACCAGCTGCTGAAGCAGTCCGGCACCCTGTCCGAGCGTACCGTCCTCGCCGAGCGCGTGATGGACAGCAACGACCAGGAAAAGGAACGCGGCATCACCATCCTGGCCAAGAACACGGCCATCACCTGGGAAGACAAGAAGACCGGCATCAAGAACCGGATCAACATCGTCGACACCCCCGGCCACGCCGACTTCGGCGGTGAGGTCGAGCGCGTGCTGTCGATGGTCGACACCGTGCTGATCCTGGTCGACGCGATGGACGGCCCGATGCCGCAGACCCGCTTCGTCACCCAGAAGGCCTTCGCGATGGGCTTCAAGCCGATCGTGGTGGTCAACAAGATCGACCGTCCGGGCGCGCGTCCGGACTGGGTGATCGACCAGGTGTTCGATCTGTTCGACAAGCTCGGCGCGACCAACGAGCAGCTGGACTTCCCGATCGTCTACGCGTCGGCCCTGAACGGCTATGCCGGCCTGGAAGACACCGTCCGCGATGGCGACATGACCCCGCTCTACGAAGCGATCATGAAGCACGCGCCGAAGCCCGAAGTGGATCCGGAAGGTGCCTTCCAGATGCGCATCAGCCAGCTGGACTACAACAACTTCGTGGGCGTGATCGGCATCGGCCGCATCCAGCGTGGCACCCTGAAGAAGAACATGCAGGTCACGGTGATCGATCGTGAAGGCAAGAAGCGCAACGGCAAGGTCGCGCAGGTGCTGGGCTTCCTGGGCCTGGAGCGCATCGAGCAGGACACCGCTGAAGCCGGCGACATCGTGGCGATCTCGGGCATTCCGGAGCTGACCATCTCCGACACCCTCTGCCACCCGGACACCCCGGAAGCGCTGCCGGCGCTGACCGTGGACGAGCCGACCATCTCGATGACCTTCCAGGTCAACAACTCGCCGTTCGCGGGCAACAAGGACCTGTCCGGTGGCAAGTTCCTGACCAGCCGCCAGATCAAGGACCGCCTGGACCGTGAAAAGGTCCACAACGTGGCACTGAAGGTCGAACAGCTGGAGGACGCCGACAAGTTCCTGGTCTCCGGCCGTGGCGAACTGCACCTGTCGGTGCTGATCGAGAACATGCGTCGTGAAGGCTACGAACTGGCCGTGTCGCGTCCGGAAGTGATCATCAAGGAAATCGACGGCCAGCAGATGGAGCCGATCGAACAGCTGGTGGTGGACGTGGAAGAAGTGCACCAGGGCGGCGTGATGGAAAAGCTGGGCACCCGCAAGGGCCAGCTGAAGAACATGGAACCGGACGGCAAGGGCCGCGTGCGCCTGGAATACTCGATCCCGGCCCGTGGCCTGATCGGCTTCCAGAACGAATTCAAGACCCTGACCCAGGGTTCGGGCCTGCTGTTCCACGTGTTCGACCATTACGGTCCGAAGGAACAGGGCGCAATCGCCAAGCGCATCAACGGCGTCATGATCGCCAATGCCCCGGGCGTGACTCCGGCCTACTCCCTGGGCCCGCTGCAGGAACGCGGAAAGCTGTTCGCTGCTGAAGGCGACAATGTGTATGAAGGCCAGCTGGTCGGCATCCACTCCAAGGACAACGACCTGACCGTCAACGCCATCAAGACCAAGCCGCTGACCAACATGCGCGCTTCGGGCAAGGACGATGCGATCCAGCTGACCCCGGCGATCAAGTACTCGCTGGAACAGGCGCTGGACTTCATCGAGGACGACGAGCTGGTCGAGATCACTCCGAAGGAAATCCGGCTGCGCAAGAAGTTCCTGACCGAAAGCGACCGCAAGAAGGCTTCGCGCGGCGGCTGAGCCGGACCGTGAGCCAGAGCGGCTACAACCCGGATCCACACCGGCATCCGGGCCTCCACGTCATCGCCCTGCTCGAAGCGAGCAAGGCGGTGCTGGCGTTGCTGGCTGCGACCGGGCTTGAAGTGCTCGGTCCGCAGCCGCTCCGCGATGGGGTCAATGCCCTGATCCGGCGTTTCAGCCTGGACCCGGATCACGGCACCCTGCCCTCCCTCCTGAACATGATCAATCCCGACGCCGTGCACCTGGCGGCGGCGGCGATGATCGGCTACGGCCTGCTGCACCTGGTGGAAGCCTGGGGCCTCTGGCGGGCCAGGGCCTGGGCCTCCTGGCTGGGCTGCCTGACCGCCGCGCTGTATCTGCCCTTCGATGTCTTCGCCATCGTCCGCCACCCCGGCTGGCCCTCCTGGACGATCCTGGCGATCAACCTGCTCGTGGTCTACGTCCTGGCCCGCGACCTGCGCAAGCGCCACCACTGAGCAGCAGCTACACTGGGCATTGGAGCCGACCAAGCCGCCCCATGCGCCCGTCCTTGCCGCCTCTGCTGACCTGCCTGCTCATCGCGCTGCCCGCGTTGTTCATTGTTGGCTGCAGCCCGGCCACGACCAGCGCCCACGCCGCCGAACCCGCGAGCCGCAACGTGCCCTTCCCCTACGCCGAGACCGACCTGGCCGACCTGCAGGCGCGCATGGTGGCCGGCGAACTGGACAGCACCACGCTGACCCACGCCTACCTGCAGCGCATCGCTGCGCTGGATCGCGCCGGGCCGCGCCTGCGTGCCGTCATCGAACTCAACCCGGATGCCCTGCGAGAAGCCGGTGAACGCGATCGCGAGCGCCGGGACGGCCATCTGCGCGGGCCGCTGCATGGCATTCCGGTCCTGCTGAAGGACAACATCAACGCCGCGCCCATGACCACCAGCGCCGGATCGCTCGCGCTGCAGGGTTTCCGCCCCGCCGATGCCTACCTGGTAAGACGCCTGCGCGAGGCCGGCGCGGTCGTGCTGGGCAAGACCAATCTCAGCGAGTGGGCCAACTTCCGCGGCAACGATTCGGTGTCGGGCTGGAGCGCGCGCGGTGGCCAGACCCGCAATCCGTACCGTCTCAGCCATTCGCCCTGTGGCTCCAGCAGCGGCAGCGCGGTAGCGGTGGCCGCCAATCTGGCCAGTGTGGCGATCGGCACCGAGACCGACGGCAGCATCGTCTGCCCGGCCGCGATCAACGGCATCGTCGGCCTGAAACCGACGGTCGGCCTGGTCAGCCGCGAAGGCATCATCCCGATCTCCTTCAGCCAGGACACCGCCGGGCCGATGACGCGCAGCGTCGCCGACGCCGCGGCCGTACTGACGGCGATCGCGGGCCGGGACGATGCCGACCCCGCCACGGCCACCATGCCCGGCCGCGCGGTCTACGACTACACCGCGCGCCTGGACCCCGAAGGCCTGCGCGGCAAACGCATCGGCCTGCTGCAGACCCCTCTGCTGACGTACCGTGGCATGGCACCGCTGATCGATCAGGCCGCCGCCGAACTGCGCCGTGCGGGCGCGGTGGTGGTGCCGGTGGAACTGCCCGACCCGGGTGCCTGGGCCGAAGCCGAGCGGGTCGTGCTGCTGCATGAGTTCAAGGCCGGGCTGGAGCGCTACTTCAAGACCTACCGCGTGCCCCTGCGCAGTCTTGGCGAACTCATCGCCTTCAACCAGGCCCAGGCGCCGCAGGAACTGGGCCTGTTCGGCCAGGAACTGCTGCTGGAGGCCAACGCCACTGCCGGACTGGCCGACCCTGCCTACATCCGTGCGCGCAGCGATGCGCGGCGCCTGGCCGGGCCGGAAGGCATCGACGCCGTCCTGGCTGCCTACCAGCTGGATGCGCTGGTTGCACCGACCACCGGCACAGCCTGGCCCATCCGCCGCGAAGGCGACGATTTCCCGGGTGAGAGCTACAGCGTGGCAGCGGTCGCGGGTTACCCCAGCCTGAGCGTGCCGATGGGACAGATCAACGGCCTGCCGGTCGGCCTGCTGTTCATGGGCACAGCCTGGAGCGAGCCGAAGCTGATCGAAATGGCCTATGCCTACGAGCAACGCACACGTGCGCGTCGCCCGCCTCATTTCGAAACCGACACCCTGATCGACACTGGCGAGCCTTGATCGGCCCCGGGTTGCCCGGCGGACCGGGGGTACCGCTGCGCTCGCCGGGCACGTCCCGGCGCTAGCGGTCGGGGTCCGGTTCCACCGGCGCGATCGCGGCCTCGCCGTCCTCCGCCCCGGGTGAACGTACATCTGCCGTACGTGCACGCGGTGCGCGTGGCATGTCCAGCTCATCCTCGCGCTGCAACCGCGCGCGCAGCTGCGGCAGTGATTGCGGATGCTCTCGCGCCAGGAAATCCAGCATGCGCTCGCGCACCAGGCAGCGAAGATCGAAGGCATCGCCGGAGCTGCGTGCACTGACCAGCAGGCGCACCTGGATTGCCCGCTCGCTGGTTTCGGTCACCTGGGTCACGCAGACCCGTCCATCCCACAGCGCCTCGCCGCGGCAGATGCGCTCCAGTTCACTGCGGATCGCCGCGATCGGCGCACGGTAGTCCAGCCACAGGAACGCCGTGCCGAGCAGATCGGCGCTGCGCCGGGTCCAGTTCTGGAAGGGGTTCTCGATGAACCAGGTCAGCGGCACCACCATCCGCCGCTCGTCCCAGATGCGTACCACCACATAGCTGCTGCCGATCTCCTCCACGCGCCCCCACTCGCCTTCAACGATCACCACATCATCCAGCCGGATCGGCTGGGTCACTGCGATCTGCAGGCCGGCGATGAGGTTGCCGAACACCGGCTTGGCGGCGATGCCCGCGACCAGCCCGATCAGACCGGCCGAGGCCAGCAGGGCGGCGCCGATCTTCTGCACCATCGGGAATGTCAGCAGCACCAGCGATGCACCGAGCACGATGATGCCGCCCATCAGCACGCGGCTCAGCACCCGCGTCTGGGTCTGGATGCGTCGGGCTTCCAGATTGTCCGAGACGTCGATGGGATGACTGCGAAGGATCGCACGCTCGCCGGCGGCCACCGCGCGCACCAGCAGCCAGATGAAACAGGCCGTCAGCGCGATGTGCAGCCCGTGCTGCAGATGCCCCAGCAGAGGCTCCTGCAGTGGCGTGGCCTGCAGCGCCGGGATCAGCAGCAGCAAGGGCCATGCGGTCGCCATTGGCAGACCAAGCACGCGACCGATGCGCGCGCGCCGACGATCACGCCCTTTCAGCCGGTGATAGATCCACAGGATCAGCCAGGCGCCGATGCCGCCCACCAGTGCCGCCAGACCCAGCGGCCATGCATATGCCTGTGCGCTTTGCCAGTGCACGGTTGCCACCTCCACTTGAACAGCAGCGGACAGCCTCGCGCATGGCGCATGAGCGTCACGTCAGTCGTTCGTAAGGAGGGTGTTGGTCTGCAGGGCTTGCAGCCCTGCATCTGCTGCGGGCTGGAGCAACAGCGACAGCAACTGCAACTGCAACTGCAACAGCCGAAGCAGAAGCGGATTTCCTGCGGGATGGCGGGGTGGGTCCGGTTGCGGGAGACGCCGTAAACCCATCCATGGGGGCTTGGCCGCGGCATCCATGCCGCGGACACTCCCGCAACCGGACCCGCCCCGCCTTCGACAGATTTTCGGGATCTGTCGGAATGGCTCTTGGGGTCAGATCCGTTTTCCTGCGGAAAACGGATCTGACCCCGGATTGATTTCGATATCGGACAGAGATTCATCCACGCATGGCGTGGATCTGACAGACACCGGGAATCCGCCATCCCCCGGAATGCCCGCATTTGACGTCGACGTTGACTCCGCAGGTGCAGGGCTGCAAGCCCTGCCGAAAAACCCTTAGCGCACCTGTTCCTGCTTGCGCACGATCGCCATCGCGATCTCCAGCGACTGCTCGTAGTTCAGCCGCGGATCGACCGTGGAACGGTACGCGCGCTCAAGATCACGCTCGGTGAGCTCGCGCGCGCCACCGGTGCATTCGGTCACGTCCTCGCCGGTCAGCTCCAGGTGCACGCCGCCCAGGCGCGTACCTGCCGCGGCGTGCAGATCGAACGACAACTCCACCTCGCGGCGCACGTTGTCAAAGCGGCGCGTCTTGAAGCCATTGGCGGTGCTCTCGGTGTTGCCGTGCATGGCATCGCACACCCACAGCACGCGGCGGCCGTCGCGCTTGACCGCTTCCAACAGCGACGGCAGCTTTTCGGCTATCTGCGTCGCGCCCATGCGGTGAATGAAGGTCAGGCGCCCGGGCTCGTCGTCCGGATTGAGTACATCGATCAGGCGCAGCAGCTGGTCCGGCGAAACCGACGGCCCCACCTTGATCGCGATCGGATTTCGCACGCCCCGCAGGTACTCCACGTGCGCGCCGTCGAGCGCCGCCGTGCGCATGCCGATCCAGGGATAGTGCGTGCTCAGGTTCAACCAGCCCTGCTGGCGCGGCACCTGCCGGGTCAGCGCCTGCTCGTAGGGCAGCAGCAGGGCCTCGTGCGAGGTGTAGAAGTCGATGCGGTTGAGGTTGTGCACCCGGGCACCGGCCAGGGTTTCCATGAAGTGCACGGCATCGCCGATCGATGCCACCATCTTCTGGTACTCGGCGGCGAGCGGCGAGTGCCGCACCCAGTCCAGGTTCCAGTACTCGGGGTGGTGCAGGTCGGCGAAGCCGCCATCGATCAGCGCCCGCACGAAGTTCATCGTCATCGCCGAATGCGCGTGGGCCTGCAGCATCCGCTTCGGGTCGGGCAGGCGCGCGGCTTCGGTGAAGGCCGGCGCATTGATCACATCGCCCCGGTAGCTGGGCAGCGTCACCCCATCACGGGTCTCGGTATCAGCCGAGCGTGGCTTGGCGTACTGGCCGGCGAAGCGGCCGACGCGGATCACCGGCTGGCGCAGGCCATGCACCAGTACCAGGCTCATCTGCAGCAGCACCTTCAGCCGATTGGAGATGGTGCCGGACTCACAGTCGCTGAAGTTCTCGGCGCAATCGCCGCCCTGCAGCAGGAAGCGCTTGCCCTCCTGCGCCTCCGCCAGCTGCTGCTTCAGCGCCAGGATCTCCCACGAGGTCACCAGAGGGGGTAGCCGCTTCAGCTCATGCAGGGCAGCATCCAGCGCCACCGGGTCGGGATAGGTCGGCATCTGCAGTGCGGTCTTGCCGCGCCAGCTCTCCGGCGACCAGGCAGCACCCGCAGCGGTTGCGGCAGGATCGGGAACCGGTGAAACGGCGGACAGGCTCATTGCAGACTTCCGGGGTGGGGGACGGTCATGGTCGCAGAGCCGGCCGCCGCCGCAAAGGGCCAGCCCTTCCGGCCCGATGCCTGAACGCCAGGGAAAGCACGCGCCGAGCAGCCACAGACCGCATGGTCGGCGGCGCCGGCAGAGGCGCATGATCTGTTACGGAGTAACACTCACCGTCATGGACCGGCCCCCTCCACGCCCCAGGCCCTACTCTCTCCCATGAAGCCCTCACGCCTCGCTACCAGCATCACCTTCGCCCTGGCCCTGGCCAGCACGCCCCCCCTTGCCGCAGCCGCGGATGACGCCGGGCCCGCAGTGAAAAACCTGGATGCGGTCACCGTCAGCGCCCACCTCGATCAGGCCCGCAACGCGCTGTCGCCGGACATCGGCAGCAGCCAGTACCAGATCACCGCCGAGGACATCCAGAAGCAGCCGCTCGGCGCCTCCGCCGCACTCAGCCAGGTGCTGCTGCAGGCCCCGGGCGTGGTCCAGGATTCCTACGGCGGTGTCCATGTGCGTGGTGATCACGCCAACCTGCAGTACCGCATCAACGGCGTGCTGCTGCCCGAATCGATCTCCGGCTTCGGCCAGACCCTGGATGCGCGAACCATCAGGAGCATCCGGCTGATGGATGGCGCACTGCCGGCGCAGTTCGGCGAACGCACCGCCGCAGTGGTGGACATCACCACCCGCAGTGGCGCCGAACTGGGCAACGGCGGCAGCGCCGGACTGACTGCCGGGTCGTTCGGCAAGGTCAATCCCAACGCCTCCTGGTGGGGCAACCAGGGACGCTGGAGCTGGTTCCTGACCGGCAACTACCACCAGAACGAGGTCGGCCTGGAGAACCCGACGAACTCGCGCCGGCCGCTGCACGACGACACCCACCAGGGCAAGGCGTTCGCCGACCTCACCTATCTGCTGGACGAGAACACGCGCGTGAGCGTGTTTGCCGGCATTGCCAACAACCGCTTCCAGATTCCGGTGAACCCGGGCCAGACACCGCAGTTCGGCTACCTCGATAACTCCACGTTCGACTCCAGCCAGCTGGATGAGACCCAGCGCGAGACCACGCGCTTCGGCATGCTGGTGCTGCAGGGGACGCTGGGCGCCAGCGCGTACCAGCTGTCGGCCGGCCAACGCTACAGCGATGTCGGGTTCAATCCCGATGTGGCGGGCGATCTGGTATTCAGCGGTGTTGCTTCACAGGTCCAGCGCAGCAACCGCGCCAACACCGTGCAGGCCGACGTTTCCACCCCGCTGGGCAGCGATCACACGCTGCGCTATGGCCTGTACGGCAATCATGAGACCGCGCGGGCCCACAGCAGCAGTTGGGTGTTCCCGGTTGACGACGCCGGCCAGCAGGCCAGCACCACGCCCCTGCTGATTCCCGACCGCAGTGCTTTCCACGCCAGCACGCTGGCGCTCTACGTGCAGGACGAGTGGAAGATCGGAGACAACTGGACGGTCAATTATGGCCTGCGCGGCGACCGCTACACGGCCTTCGGGCGGACCGAAGGCCAGATCAGCCCGCGCCTGGGCGTGGTCTGGAATGCCGGCGACAGCACCACCCTGCACGCAGGCTACGCGCGCTACTTCACACCACCGGCCAGCGAGCTGATCGCCCGCGACGACATCGCGCTGTACGACGGCACCAGCAACCAGCAGCCCAGTGATGGCAACGCCACGCCACTGGCCGAGCGCAGTGACTACTACGACCTCGGCATCTCGCAGCAGATCGGCGAGCACCTGACACTCGGCGTGGACGCGTATGACCGGCGTGTCGCCCGCCTGCAGGATGAAGGCCAGTTCGGCGCCGCCTACCTCTATTCAACGTTCAACTATCGTCGCGGCCACATCCGCGGCCTGGAGTTCAGCGCCGACTACAGCGACGGACCGTTCAGCGCTTACTTCAACGCTGCATACAACAAGGCGATCGGCACCCAGGTGATCACCGGCCAGTACAACCTCGACCCGGACGCCCTGGCCTACGTGGCCGACCATTGGATCCACCTGGACCACGACCAGAAGCTGACCTCGTCGGGCGGTGTCAGCTATGCCTTCGCCGGACACAACCGGATCGGTGCCAACTACGTGTTCGGCAGTGGCCTGCGCTCGGACACCGAAAGCGTACCCAATGGGGGCGAGCTGCCGTCCTACCTGCAGGTGAACCTCAGTGCTGGCCACGATTTCAACCCCGACAGCGGCCATCCGCTGCATGCACAGCTGGCGTTGGTCAACGCGCTGGATCGCAGCTATCAGCTGCGCGATGGCGGCGGCGTAGGCGTGTTCGCCCCCCAGTGGGGGCCGCGACGCGGCGCCTATCTCAGCCTGCAACAGGATTTCTGATCGATGTCGCCGCCCCCCGGCAGAGCCGAGCCCATGCCCGGCTCTGCTGGGGCGCGTCAGTTACTCAGCGCCTGACCCTGCGCAGCGGCACCAGCAGTGCCCACAGCCCCAGCAGCACGAACCACACGCCCGACCACATCGGCATGGTCAGTCCGAGGAAGGTCCAGTCGATGTTGCCGCAGTTGCCGGTACCGGTCAGCACCGTGCGGAACACCTCGAACGGGCCCATGGTCTCGCGCAGGAAGCTCAGCGGCGGACCACAGGTGGCACCCATTTCCGGCGGCAGCATCTGCACGTAGACATGGCGCGCGGCGATGCCGACGCCGACGGCTGCCGCAATGAAGGCAAGGATGCCGTACGTCACCCGTCCCGGCCGGTTCGACGGGCCGTGCAGTGCGCCCAGCAGGAACAGCAGGCCGAGCGCGGCAAAGGCCAGCCGCTGGAAGATGCACAGCGGGCACGGCTCCAGCCCCATCTTCAGCTGCAGGAAAATCGCATAGCCCAGCAGGCCCACGCAGATCAGGAAGCCCAGCAGGAACTGGGCGCGGAAGGGCCAGCGCAGAGGATTCATCGTGAATGCTCGAATGGATCAGGCGCCAAGCGTAACCGACCGCGCCTGCCATTCGAACCGCTGCCGGTGACGCTCGTCGGAACGGTGCGGGCCACTTCCCTTCGCAGGTAGCGCCGGGCCATGCCCGGCGAGTGCAGCGGAAACGTAAACGCCGGGCATCGCCCGGCGCTACCAGAACGCAAAAGCCCGGCAGATGCCGGGCTTTCACTGTGTCGCGTTGGAGCGGTCCGATTACTCGGCCACTTCCTCGGCCACGGCCGGACGGTCGACCAGCTCGACGTAGGCCATCGGAGCATTGTCGCCGGCGCGGAAGCCGCACTTCAGCAGACGCAGGTAGCCACCCGGACGGTTCGCGTAGCGCGGGCCCAGGATGGTGAACAGGTTGCCCACGGCTTCGTTGTCACGCAGGCGGGCAAAGGCCAGACGGCGGTTGGCAACGGAATCGACCTTGGCCAGGGTGATCAGCGGCTCGGCGACGCGGCGCAGTTCCTTGGCCTTCGGCAGGGTGGTCTTGATCAGCTCGTGCTTGAACAGCGAGGCGGCCATGTTCTTGAACATCGCTTCGCGATGGGCGCTGGTACGGCTGAACTTACGGCCAGACTTCTGGTGACGCATGGTGATGTTCCTTGGTTAATGATGTGGCTGTGTGGATCGTTGTCGCCATCCTGGCGTTGCTGCACGGACTGCGGATGGTCCTGGCCGCCCGTCCTGGACGACCTGCCCGCGAACCTGCGGTTCGTCATGGCATCTTGCGGTGAAGGCTCCACCGCTGACGGTGGAGCCTCCGGGTACAGCAGGAGGCTTTATCAGCCCAGCATGCCGTGGCTGGCGACGCCGGCCGGCGGCCAGTTCTCCAGCTTCATGCCAAGCGACAGGCCACGCTGGGCCAGCACTTCCTTGATCTCGGTGAGCGACTTCTTGCCCAGGTTCGGGGTCTTCAGCAGCTCCACTTCGGTCTTCTGGATCAGATCGCCGATGTAGTAGATGCTTTCAGCCTTCAGGCAGTTGGCCGAACGCACGGTCAGCTCCAGATCGTCGATCGGGCGCAGCAGCACCGGATCCACGCCGTTGTTGGCCGGCTTGGCCGCACCGCGGTCGCGGTGGGTGAAGTCACCGAACACCGACAGCTGGTCGCTGAGGATGTCGGCGGCGGTGCGCACGGCTTCCTCGGCATCGATGGTGCCGTTGGTCTCGATATCGATGACCAGCTTGTCCAGGTCGGTACGCTGTTCGACGCGGGCCGCTTCCACGGCATAGGCGACGCGGCGGACCGGCGAGAACGAGGCATCCAGGACCAGGCGGCCGATGGCACGGGTTTCTTCGTCCGGACGACGACGCGCAGCAGCCGGCTGGTAGCCGAAACCACGCTCGATCTTCAGACGCATGTTCACTGCCGTATCCTTGGTCAGGTGGCAGATCACATGGTCGCCGTTCAGGATCTCCACATTGTGGTCGACCTTGATATCGGCAGCGGTGACAACGCCCGGGCCCTGCTTGGACAGGGACAGGGTGGCGCTGTCGCCGGAGTGCATACGGATGGCCACGTCCTTCAGGTTCAGCAGGACTTCGAGCACGTCCTCCTGCAGACCTTCGACCGTGGTGTACTCATGCAACACGCCGTCGATTTCGACTTCCGTGATGGCGAAGCCCGGGATGGACGACAGCAGCACGCGACGCAGGGCGTTGCCCAGCGTATGCCCGTAACCCCGCTCCAAAGGTTCGATAACGACCTTTGCACGGGTGTCGGTAAGGCGTTCGATCTGCGGACCGCGAGGACGCAGAACCTGGTTGGCGGTAACCGTCATGTTGCGGGTTCTCCTAGTGAACCCCCGGCCGTCGCCGGGGGCTCTCCAATGTGAATTACTTCGAATACAGCTCGACGATCAGCGCTTCGTTGATGTCCGCAGGCAGATCCGAACGATCCGGAACCGCCTTGAAGATGCCGGTGAACTTGCCGGAATCCACTTCAACCCACGACGGGCTCAGGTCATGCTGTGCGGCGACGGTCAGGGCTTCCTGGACGCGCAGCTGCTTGGCAGCCTTCTCGGACAGCGCGATGGCATCGCCAGCCTTGACCTGGTACGAAGCCAGGTTGACCGACTTGCCATTCACGGTGACGCCGCGGTGCGACACCAGCTGGCGGGCAGCCGGACGGGTCACGGCGAAGCCCATGCGGTAGACGACGTTGTCCAGGCGGGTTTCCAGCAGCTGCAGCAGGTTCTCGCCGGTGTTGCCCTTCTTGGTCGAGGCCTTCTTGTAGTAGTTGCGGAACTGACGCTCCAGCAGGCCGTAGATACGCTTGACCTTCTGCTTTTCACGCAGCTGGGTGGCGTAGTCGGACAGCTTGCCCTTGCGGGCAGTGGCGCCGTGCTGGCCGGGCTTCTGCTCCAGCTTGCACTTGGAGTCCAGCGCACGCGCCGGGCTCTTCAGGGACAGGTCGGCGCCTTCGCGGCGGGCGAGCTTACAGGTAGGACCGATATAACGAGCCATTTCTTATCGCTCCCTTTAGACGCGACGCTTCTTCGGCGGACGGCACCCGTTGTGCGGGATGGGCGTCACGTCGATGATGTTGGTGATCTTGTAGCCGACGTTGTTCAACGAACGCACGGCCGACTCACGGCCCGGACCCGGGCCCTTGATGCGGACTTCCAGCGACTTCACGCCGTAGTCCAGCGCAGCACGACCGGCCTTCTCGGCAGCCACCTGGGCAGCGAACGGGGTCGACTTGCGCGAACCGCGGAAGCCAGCGCCACCGGAGGTCGCCCACGACAGAGCATTGCCCTGGCGGTCGGTGATGGTGACGATGGTGTTGTTGAACGAAGCGTGGACGTGGGCAACGCCGTCAGTGACGACGCGCTTGATCTTCTTCTTGGTCTTAGCAGCGGGCTTAGCCATTTCTCAGTCCCTTACTTCTTGATCGCCTTGCGCGGACCCTTGCGGGTGCGGGCGTTGGTACGGGTGCGCTGGCCACGCAGCGGGAGGCCACGACGGTGACGCAGGCCGCGGTAGCAGCCCAGGTCCATCAGGCGCTTGATCGCGATGCCGATCTCACGGCGCAGATCGCCTTCCACGATGTACTTGCCGACTTCGGCGCGCAGGCGCTCGATTTCCGGCTCCGACAGATCGCGGATCTTGGTGGTCGAAGCGACGCCTGCGACTTCGCAGACCTTCTTCGAACGGGTACGGCCGATGCCGTAAATGCTTTGCAACCCGACCCAGACATGCTTCTGGGCTGGCAGGTTGACGCCTGCAATACGCGCCATGACGCGGTTCTCCAGCTGAGTGATGGCCGACAGCGCGCCTCGGGCACGCCAATCCGGCAGGATGGATCAAAAAAGTGAACTAGCGATACTAACAAGGTTCCGGTTTACATGGAAGCCCGTGAAACCAGAGGTTTCATGAACCCGGCCTGGGGAGTGTGCCCAGGCTCCGGCGCCGGATGGGGTTGATCCCGGGAGGTCTCCCGGGGCCGCCCGCGCTACTCCTGCGCGGGACCACCTCATCACACCCCCACCCGGAACCGCTGCGGGGGCCGCCCTTCGTTTGTGTGGCCGGAGTCCGCGAAGCGGAGGGACCATCACGTCAGGAAGACGAAAGTATAACAGGCGAATCAGCCGCGGGCAAAACCGCCGCGGTTGCCACCCTTCAGGTTGGCCTTCTTCAGCAGGCTCTCGTACTGGTGGGACATCAGGTGCGCCTGCACCTGGGCGATGAAGTCCATCACCACCACCACCACGATCAGCAGCGAGGTACCGCCGAAGTAGAACGAGGCGTTCAGCTGCGTGCGCATCAGTTCCGGCAGCAGGCAGACGATCACCAGGTAGGCCGAGCCGGCTGCGGTCAGGCGGGTCAGCACGCCGTCGATGTAGTCGGCAGTGGCCTTGCCCGGACGGATGCCCGGAATCAGCGCGCCCGACTTCTTCAGGTTGTCGGCGGTTTCCTGCGAGTTGAACACCAGCGCGGTATAGAAGAACGCGAAACCGGTGATCAGCGCAGCGAACACGATCATGTGCAGCGGCTCGCCCGGACCCAGCGCGTTGGCGACCTTCTGCAGGACCTGGCCGAAGCTGCTCTGGTTGGCCGCCTGGCCGGACCACATGGCCAGGGTGGCCGGGAAGGCCAGCAGGCTCGAGGCGAAGATCGCCGGGATGACGCCGGCCATGTTGAGCTTCAGCGGCAGGAACGAGGTCTGGTTCATGTACGCATTGCGACCGCCCTGGCGGCGCGCGTAGTTGACCGTGATCCGGCGCTGGCCGCGCTCGACGAACACCACGAAGAAGGTGAAGGCGAGAACGACGATGGCGATCAGCAGCAGCTGGATGAACTGGATGTTGCCGTCGCGGTAGGCATCGAAGGTATGGATGACCGCGCCCGGCAGGCCCGCCACGATACCGGCGAAGATGATCAGCGACACGCCGTTGCCGATGCCGCGCTCGGTGACCTGCTCACCGACCCACATCAGGAACATGGTGCCGGCGGTCAGCGCGACCACGGCGGTGAGCACGAAGCCCATGCCCGGCGCGTACACGACCGGAGCGCCCGACGGCGAGACCTGGCCCTGCAGGGCCAGAGCGATCGAACCGCCCTGCACCACTGCCAGCAGCACGGCGCCGATGCGCGAATACTGGGTGATCTTGCGGCGACCGGACTCACCTTCCTTCTGCATCGCCTTCAGGGCGGGGAAGATGTGCACGGCCAGCTGCATCACGATCGATGCCGAGATGTACGGCATCACGTTCAGCGCGAAGATGCTGAAACGGTGCAGGGCGCCGCCCGAGAACATGTTGAACATGTCCACGATGCCGCCGCCCTGCTGCTGCATCATGGCAAGCATGGCATCGGGATTGACGCCCGGCACCGGCACGTAGCAGCCGATGCGATAGACGATCAAAGCCCCGACGACGAACAGCAAACGTTGGCGAAGTTCAGTGAACTTGCCCATTCCGCCCGCGAGGTTACCGATGCCAGCTTGCGCCATGATTTTCTTACTCCGTTACGCTGCCGCCGGCAGCTTCGATCGCAGCCTTGGCACCGGCCGTGGCAGCAACACCCTTCAGGGTGAACGCCTTGGTCACTTCGCCCTTGACGACGACCTTGGCCTTCTTGGCAGTGCTCGGGACCAGCTTGGCGGCACGCAGGGCGGCGAAGTCGATCTCGCCGGCCGGCAGCTTGTCCAGCTGGTACAGCAGCACTTCAGCGGTGTCCTTGGCGATCGGCGAACGGAAGCCGATCTTCGGCAGACGACGCTGCATGGGGGTCTGGCCGCCTTCGAAGCCGGCCTTGATCTTGCCGCCACCCTTGCGGGCGAACGAACCCTTGTGGCCGCGGCCGGCAGTCTTGCCCAGGCCCGAGCCGATACCGCGACCGACGCGAGTGCGCTCGGTACGGGCGCCCGGTGCCGGGCTCAGTTCATTGAGACGCAGAGTCATGATCGATTACTCCTCAACCTTGACGAGGTAGTGAACGGTATTGATCAGGCCGCGAACCTGCGGGCTGTCCTTCAGTTCACGCACATCGTTGAGCTTGTTCAGACCCAGGGCACGCACCGACAGACGGTGACGCGACTGAGCACCACGCAGGCCGCGCACCAGGCGCACCTTCACAGTCTTGTTGGACTCATTAGCCATGGTTGAGTTCCTCCACCTTCTTGCCGCGCTTGGCCGCGATGCGGGCCGGCGACTGCGCTGCAGACAGGCCCTTCACGGTGGCACGCACCAGGTTGATCGGGTTGCGCGAACCGGTGGCCTTGGCCAGCACGTTCTTCACGCCAACCGCTTCCAGGACGGCGCGCATGGCACCGCCGGCGATGACGCCGGTACCTTCCGAAGCCGGCTGCATGAACACGCGGGCTGCGCCATGACCATCCTTGATGGTGTGCCACAGGGTGCCGTTGTTCAGGTCAACGCTGACCAGGTTCTTGCGGGCCTGTTCCATCGACTTCTGGATGGCGACCGGCACTTCGCGGGCCTTGCCATAACCGAAACCGACCTTGCCTTCGCCGTCGCCGACCACGGTCAGGGCGGTGAAGGTGAACTGGCGACCACCCTTGACGGTCTTGCTGACGCGGTTGACCGCGACCAGCTTTTCGATCATGCCGTCGTCGATCTTCTCTTCGCGGTTACGGTCGCGATCGCGACCCCGCTGCTGACGCTCTTCTGCCATGTTGATTCCTTGGTTGTTGGGTATGTACGGCTCAGGGCCGCTTATGGTTGTGGAATGACGCGTCGTTCCGGTGGGCCACTACAGAAGAATGGCGCCGTCCAGCCTCGCTCAGGCTGGCGAGCAGGCGGACAGGGGGCCATCGGCCCCCTGCCCCGATCCCTTAGAACTGCAGGCCGGCTTCGCGGGCAGCCTCTGCCAGGGCCTTGATACGGCCGTGGTAACGGTAACCCGAACGATCGAAGGCAACCTTCTCGACGCCGGCGGCCTTGGCACGCTCAGCGACGATGCGGCCAACCTTGGCGGCGGCATCGACATTCTTGCCGCTCTTCAGGCCTTCCTTGACGTCGGTCTGGGTGGTGTTGGCGGCAGCCAGCACCTTGGAACCGTCGGCGGTGAAGACCTGGGCATACAGGTGCTGGCCGGTGCGCAGCACCGACAGGCGGGCGACGCCGAGCTCACGGATGTGGGCGCGGGTCGACTTGGCGCGACGCAGGCGGGCGATGTTCTTGTTCATGATGTTTTTCCTATGAAAGCGGAAGCGCCTATTAGGCCTTCTTGGCTTCCTTACGGATGATGACTTCGTCGGAGTACTTCACGCCCTTGCCCTTGTACGGCTCCGGCTTGCGGAACGCACGGATCTTGGCGGCAACTTCACCGACGGCCTGCTTGTCCGCGCCCTGGACCAGGATCTCGGTCTGGGTCGGGGTGGACAGCGTGATGCCTTCCGGCGCCACGAACACGACCGGGTGCGAGAAGCCCAGCGACAGGCTCAGGTCCTTGCCCTGCATGGCAGCGCGGTAACCCACGCCGACCAGCTCCAGCTTGCGCTCGAAGCCTTCGGACACGCCCTTGACCATGTTGGCCAGGATCGCACGCACGGTACCGGTCAGTGCGACCAGTTCGACGTTCTCGGTGCTCAGGGTGGCAACGCCGTTATCGACGTTGATGGCAATACCGGCCGGCTTGGCCAGCGACAGGGTGCCCTTCGGGCCCTTGGCGGTGACGCTTTCCGACTGGACGTTCAGTTCAACCTTACCCAGGTCGATCGGCTTCTTGGCTACGCGGGACATAGTTCTACTCCTTTCGCCTTAGGCCACGAAGCACAGGACTTCGCCGCCGACGCCCAGCTGGCGCGCCTGCGCATCAGTCATGATGCCCTTGGAGGTGGAAATGATGGAGATGCCCAGGCCGTTCATGACCTTCGGCAGCTCGCTCTTGCCGCGGTACTGGCGCAGGCCCGAACGCGAGAAGCGCTTCAGGGTCGCGATGACCGGCTTGCCTTCGAAATACTTCAGCACGATTTCCAGCTCGGCCTTGTTGTTCTCCAGCTGGGTAACGCGCAGGTCGGTGATGTAACCCTCGTCCTTCAGGACCTGGGCGATCGCAACCTTGATCTTGGACGACGGGGCTTTCACCGTCTGCTTGCCAA
Source organism: Stenotrophomonas genospecies 5 (assembly GCF_054473825.1). NCBI lineage: Bacteria > Pseudomonadati > Pseudomonadota > Gammaproteobacteria > Lysobacterales > Lysobacteraceae > Stenotrophomonas > Stenotrophomonas genospecies 5. The sequence continues at coordinate 7,676 of NZ_JBTMUW010000004.1, read as the reverse complement.
CCGCGGCCGCATTCTTGATGCGGACCAGCAGGTCGGCGATGGGATCAGTCATGCTCATATGAGTACCTTTGAGTGCACCGATATCCGCTTTCGCGAAAATCTGTTGTCTCCTGGAAACGGGCCAGGTCCCTTGATGCAGCGGACCTGTGGCCCGCCCTACAACCCCGTCTGCACAGGGCAAGACGCGGGAGTATACGCCAAAAGAGCCCGACTTGCGTCGGGCTCTTCGGGTTTTTTGCGAAAGGGAGGCTGAATGCCTCCCCTCCCCGGTTCAGGAACCCCCGGAGGGGCGCCTGATCGCAGGACCGGCTGGGATTACCAGCTGGCCTTGCGCAGACCCGGGACGTCGCCACGCATGGTGGCTTCACGCAGCTTGTTGCGGCCCAGGCCGAACTTGCTGTAGACGCCACGCGGACGGCCGGACAGTTCGCAGCGGTTGCGCTGGCGGCTCGGCGACGAATCGCGCGGCAGCTTGGCCAGCTTGGCAGCAGCTTCGATCTTCTCGTCGTAGCTCGCGTCCACCGAGGACACGATCTTCTTCAGAGCAGCACGCTTCTCAGCGTACTTCTTGGCCAGCTTTTCCCGCTTGATGTCGCGGTTGACCATGGAGGTCTTTGCCATTTCGGTTTCCTCGACGGATCAGTTACGGAACGGGAACTTGAACGCTGCCAGCAGCGCCTTCGCTTCCGCGTCGGTCTTCGCAGTGGTGGTGATGGCGATATCCATACCGCGGATCGCGTCGACAGCGTCGAAGTCGATTTCCGGGAAGATGATCTGTTCCTTCACACCCATGTTGAAGTTGCCGCGACCGTCGAAGGAACGACCGGAGACACCACGGAAGTCGCGCACGCGCGGCAGCGAGATGTTGATCAGGCGATCCAGGAACTCGTACATCTTGTGGCGACGCAGCGTGGTCTTGCAGCCGATCGGCCAACCATCGCGGATCTTGAACGACGCAACCGAAATACGCGACTTGGTGACAACCGGCTTCTGGCCGGAAATCTTGGTCATGTCGCCGACGGCGTTTTCCAGGATCTTCTTGTTGGTGGCCGCTTCGCCGACACCCATGTTCAGGGTGACCTTGACGAGCTTCGGCACTTCCATCGGATTGGTGTAGCCGAACTGCTTCATCAGCGCCGGCACCACTTCGTCCTTGTAGAACTTTTCGAGACGGGAAGTCATCTTCTCATTCCTCAGGCGTCGAGCGCCTCACCGCTGGAGCGGAACACACGCAGTTTGCGTCCATCCTCCAGCACCTTGAAGCCAACGCGTTCGCCCTTGCCCGAAGCCGGGTTCAGCACATTCACGTTGGAGATATGGATCGAAGCTTCACGCTCGACCACGCCGCCGGCAACGCCTGCCTGCGGGTTCGGCTTGGTGTGGCGCTTGACGATGTTCACGTTGGCGACGACCACACGGTCGCCGTCGACGCGGACGACTTCGCCCTGCTTGCCCTTGTCCTTGCCGGTGTTGACGACGACCTGGTCGCCCTTCTTGATACGGTTAGCCATGATTATCTCCTGTCGCTCACAGCACTTCGGGAGCGAGCGAGACGATCTTCATGAACTTCTCCGAACGAAGTTCACGGGTCACCGGCCCGAAGATACGGGTACCGATCGGCTCCTGCTTGTTGTTCAGCAGGACGGCAGCGTTGCCGTCGAAGCGGATCAGCGAGCCGTCGGCGCGACGCACACCCTTGCGGGTACGCACCACGACGGCGTCATACACTTCACCCTTCTTGACCTTGCCGCGCGGAATCGCATCCTTCACGGTGACCTTGATGATGTCGCCGATGCCGGCGTAACGGCGCTTGGAACCACCCAGCACCTTGAAGCACATCACCTGCTTGGCACCCGAATTGTCCGCGACGTCAAGGTAGCTCTGCATCTGGATCATGATTCAGACTCCTTATTCAGCCGCACGCGTGATGACTTCCACCACGCGCCAGTTCTTGGTCTTGGACATCGGAGCAATCTCGGTCACGCGGACGACATCGCCTTCCTTGCAGGCGTTGTCGGCATCGTGGGCGTGCAGCTTCGTCGAGCGCTTGATGTACTTGCCGTACAGTGCGTGCTTGACCTGACGCTCAACCAGGACGGTAACCGTCTTGTCCATCTTGTTGCTGACGACACGGCCTTCGACCGTGCGCAGCGTCTTGTTTTCAGTATTGTCGCTCATAGCGGCCATCCTTACTTCGTGCTGCCGAGCAGGGTCTTGACGCGAGCAATCTCGCGACGGACCCGGCGGATGTCGTGGGTCTTCGGCAGCTGGCCGGTGACCTGCTGCATACGGACAGAGAACTGTTCCTTACGCAGGTCGATCAGGTGGGCCTTGAGTTCGTCAGCCGACTTTTCACGGAGAGTTTTGATATCCATCAGCGCACCGTACGGGTCACGAAAGTGGTGGTGACCGAGAGCTTGGCGGCGGCCAGGCGGAACGCCTCGCGAGCCACTTCCTCGGAAACACCCTCGATTTCATAGATCATGCGGCCGGGCTGGATCTGGGCCACCCAGTATTCCACGTTACCCTTACCCGAACCCATTCGAACTTCGATGGGCTTCTTGGTGATGGGCTTGTCGGGGAACACGCGGATCCACATCTTGCCGCCGCGCTTGACGTAGCGGCTGATCGAGCGGCGAGCCGCTTCGATCTGACGCGCGGTCAGCTGACCGTGTGCGGTTGCCTTCAGGCCGTATTCGCCGAAGCTGACAGCGTTGGCGCTCCAGCTCAGGCCTTCGTTACGGCCCTTGTGTACCTTGCGGTACTTGGTTCGCTTGGGTTGCAACATTGTCGTTACCTCGCTTCACGGGCCGGGCGCTGACGGTCACCACGGTCGCCGCGATCGTGACGATCGTTGCGCGACGGGGTGTCGTCCTGCTTTTCCTGGCCAACCTGGGAGAAATCGAAGACCTCACCCTTGTAGATCCAGACCTTGATGCCGATGATGCCGTAGGTCGTCTTGGCTTCAGCGAAGCCATAGTCGATGTCGGCACGCAGGGTGTGCAGCGGCACGCGGCCTTCGCGGTACCACTCCGAACGGGCGATTTCAGCACCGTTGAGGCGGCCACCCACGTTGACCTTGATGCCCAGGGCACCCAGGCGCATCGCGTTGCCCACCGAGCGCTTCATTGCGCGGCGGAACATGATGCGACGCTCCAGCTGCTGGGCGATCGACTCGGCAACGAGCTGCGCGTCCAGTTCCGGCTTGCGCACTTCGGTGACGTTGATGTGCGCCGGAACGCCCATCATCTCGCTCACTTCCTTGCGCAGCTTCTCGATGTCCTCACCACGCTTGCCGATCACCACGCCCGGACGGGCGGTGTGGATCGTCACGCGCGCGGTCTTGGCCGGACGCTCGATCAGGATCTTGCTGATGCCGGCCTGAGCCAGCTTCTTGCGCAGCATTTCGCGAACTTTCAGGTCGGCTGCCAGGTAACCAGCGAACTCGGCCTTGTTGGCGTACCACTTGGAGTTCCAGTCCTTGGAAATACCGAGACGGATACCAATCGGATGAACTTTATGACCCATGGTCTTTTCCTTATCCGCTTACTTGCCGGCGCCCACAACCACAGTGATGTGGCTGGTGCGCTTGAGGATGCGGGTACCGCGGCCTTTCGCCCGCGCCATGAAACGCTTCAGGGTCGGACCTTCATCAACCATGATGGTCTGAACCTTCAGCTCGTCGACGTCGGCGCCCTGGTTGTTCTCGGCGTTGGCAATAGCCGACTCCACCACCTTCTTGATCAGGTGGGCAGCCTTCTTGTCCGAGAACTTCAGCAGATTGACCGCACGTTCGGCCGGCAGACCGCGCACCTGGTCAGCGACCAGGCGAGCCTTCTGCGGGGAGATGCGCGCAGTGCGCAGGATGGCTTTCGCTTCCATTGTCATCTCTCCTTACTTGCCCGACTTCTTGTCACCACCGTGACCCTTGAAGGTCCGGGTGATGGCAAATTCGCCGAGCTTGTGGCCGACCATGTTCTCGTTGACGAGAACCGGGATGTGGTTCTTGCCGTTATGCACGGCAATGGTGATGCCTACCATGTCAGGCAGGATCATCGAACGGCGCGACCAGGTCTTGATCGGCTTCTTGCTGCCCGCAGCGGCCTCCACCTTCTTGACGAGGTGGTGATCGACGAACGGGCCCTTCTTGAGTGAACGTGCCATGGTCGATTAGCCCCTACGATCGCGGACGATGAACTGCTGAGTGCGCTTGTTATGGCGCGTCTTGTAACCCTTGGTCGGGACACCCCACGGGGTGACCGGATGCGGGTTACCCTGGCCGGCCTTGGCCTCACCACCACCGTGCGGGTGGTCAACCGGGTTCATGGCAGCACCACGAACGGTCGGGCGGACGCCGCGCCAGCGCTTGGCACCGGCCTTGCCCAGCTTTTCCAGGCTGTGCTCGTCGTTGCCGACTTCGCCGATGGTGGCGCAGCACTCGACCGGAACCTTACGCATTTCACCCGAGCGCAGGCGCAGGGTGGCGTAGATGCCTTCGCGGGCGACCAGCTGCACGGCAGCACCTGCAGCGCGGGCGATCTGAGCGCCCTTGCCCGGCTTCAGCTCGATGCAGTGGATGGTGGTACCGACCGGGATGTTGCGCAGCGGCAGGGTGTTGCCCGCCTTGATCGGGGCATCCGAACCAGCGATCACCTGATCACCGGCCTTCAGGCCCTTCGGGGCGATGATGTAGCGACGCTCGCCGTCGACGTAGCACAGCAGGGCGATATGGGCGGTGCGGTTCGGATCGTATTCGATGCGTTCCACGCGCGCCGGGATGCCCAGCTTGTTGCGCTTGAAGTCGATGATGCGGTAGTGCTGCTTGTGGCCACCACCGACGTGACGGGTGGTGATGCGGCCGTGGTGGTTACGACCACCCGAGCGGCTCTGCGACTCGACCAGCGCAGCGTGCGGAGCACCCTTGTGCAGGTCGGGCGTAACCACGCGCACGGCCGAACGGCGGCCGGGGGAAGTGGGCTTGAATTTCATCAATGGCATGGGATGTACCTCAGGCCTTGGCCGTTACATCGATCGACTGGCCATCGGCCAGGCGAACGTACGCCTTGCGCCAATCGCCGCGGCGGCCAGCACGGTTACGGAAGGACTTGTTCTTGCCCTTGACGTTGACCACGTTGACGGCTTCGACCTTGACGTCGAACAGCTGCTCAACCGCGGCCTTTACATCGGCCTTGGTGGCTTCGTTCGAAACTTCGAAGACATACTGGTTGGAGAGTTCCTGCAGGCGCGCGGTCTTTTCGGAGACACGCGGGGCACGCAGCACGCTGAAGATTTTTTCGTTGCTGTTCATGCCAGCCACTCCTCGACCTTCTTGACCGCGTCAGCGGTGATGACGACCGTGTCGGCACCGACCAGCGATACCGGGTCCAGGCCCTGCACGTCACGCACCTGCACGTACGGCAGATTGCGGGCGGACAGGTACAGGTGCTCGGAGGCTTCCTCGGTGACGATCAGCGGGCGCTTGCCCACTTCCAGGCCGGCCAGCTTGGCGATCAGACCCTTCGTGCTGGTCGCTTCGACATCGAAGGCCTCCACGATGGTCAGACGGCCCTGGCGGTTCAGCTCGGACAGGATCGCGCACATGGCGGCACGGTACTGCTTACGATTGACCTTCTGCTCGAAGCTGCGCGGCTTGGCCGCGAAGGTGACACCGCCGCCGACGAAGATCGGAGCCGTCAGTGCGCCATGACGCGCGCCGCCGCCCTTCTGCTTCTTCGACTTCTTGGTGGTACCAGCCACTTCGGAGCGAGTCTTCTGTGCCTTGGTGCCGGCGCGACCGGCGTTGCGGTAAGCAACGACGACCTGGTGGACCAGATCTTCGCTGAAATCGCGACCGAACACGGCGTCGGAGACCGAGACCTTGTTGTTGCTACCCGTGATAACGAGTTCCATCGTCATCTCTCCTTATGCCTTGCTCGCCGGACGGACGATCACATCGCCACCCGCCGCGCCAGGAACGGCGCCGCGAACCGCAATCAGACCGCGCTCGACGTCGACCTTGACCACTTCCAGGTTCTGGGTGCTCTGCTGCACCGCGCCCATGTGGCCCGACATCTTCTTGCCCGGGAAAACGCGACCCGGGGTCTGGCGCTGACCCAGCGAACCCGGCGCGCGATGCGACAGCGAGTTACCGTGGGTTGCATCGCCCATACGGAAGTTGTGGCGCTTGATGGTGCCCTGGAAACCCTTACCCTTGGTGACACCCTGGACGTCGACGATCTGGCCGACTTCGAAGATGTCCGCCTTGACTTCGCCGCCGACGGCGAAGTCGCCGAGCTGCGCGTCTTCAACGCGGAATTCCCACAGGCCACGACCCGCTTCCACCTTCGCCTTGGCGAAGTGGCCGGCTTCCGGCTTGTTGACCAGGGCAGCGCGACGCGCGCCGACGGTCACCTGCACGGCGCTGTAGCCGTCGGTTTCGACGGTCTTGATCTGCGCGATGCGGTTCGGGGTGGCTTCGATCAGGGTCACCGGGATGGAACGACCATCTTCGGTGAACACGCGGCTCATGCCGGCCTTGCGGCCCACGAAGCCCAACGAATACTTCTTCGTCATGGTCGTAGTCCTCAGGTCAGCTTGATCTGAACGTCGACGCCGGCAGCCAGTTCGAGCTTCATCAGCGCGTCCACGGTCTTGTCATTCGGGTCAACGATATCGAGCACGCGCTTGTGCGTGCGGGTCTCGTACTGGTCACGCGCGTCCTTGTCGACGTGCGGGGAAACGAGAACGGTGTAACGCTCGATCTTGGTCGGCAGCGGGATCGGGCCACGCACTTGCGCGCCGGTCCGCTTTGCCGTTTCAACGATCTCGCTGGCCGAACGGTCGATCAGACGATGATCGAACGCTTTCAGCCGGATCCGGATCTTTTGGTCCGCCATGGCGGTAGGTTCCTTCGTTAAAAGAGCGACAGACAAAGCCTCTGGGTTGCTTTGCCCCATGAAATTCCTGCATACGGACGGCCCGCACTCCTGCAGGCCGACAAGGTCAATCCGTAGACCTCAAAAACGTAGGCAGACCAGTTTCCCGGCCTGCCCAGACGTAGAAGCATAATGGCACGCCAGGCAGCTGTCAACAGTCTCCTGTTGACGCCGCCTGAATGGCCTTGACCCTTCCTGGTCCGGGGAACACAAGGCACATCCTGTGCCTGCTTTCCCATTTTGATACGCCCCGATGCCCTACCCAGGCAACATCGGGGCGCAGAGTCTAACAGATTACTTGATGATCTTCGAGACCACGCCGGCGCCGACGGTGCGGCCACCTTCGCGGATGGCGAAGCGCAGGCCTTCGTCCATCGCGACCGGGTTGATCAGGGTCACGGTCATCTTGACGTTGTCACCCGGCATCACCATTTCCACGCCTTCCGGCAGCTTGGCAGCGCCGGTGATGTCGGTGGTGCGGAAGTAGAACTGCGGGCGGTAGCCGTTGAAGAACGGGGTGTGACGGCCGCCCTCGTCCTTCGACAGCACGTACACTTCGCCTTCGAACTCGGTGTGCGGGGTGATCGAACCCGGCTTGGCCAGAACCTGGCCGCGCTCGACGTCGTCACGCTTGGTGCCGCGCAGCAGCAGACCGGCGTTGTCACCTGCCTGGCCCTGGTCCAGCAGCTTGCGGAACATTTCCACGCCGGTCACGGTGGTCTTCTGGGTCGGACGGATACC
>NZ_JBTMUW010000003.1:0-420420 GCF_054473825.1 Stenotrophomonas genospecies 5 | reverse complement strand
GTGAAACGCAGCTGCGCCGATGGTAGTGTGGCTCAAGCCATGCGAGAGTAGGTCATCGCCAGGGTTTATACCCAAAAACCCCGCTGCTCACGCAGCGGGGTTTTTCCTTTTAATGAAGGCACTGCATTTTCCGGGTGGCTTCCGCCCCAAGGGCAAGATCGCGAAGCTGGCGCCGCAGGCGCTGCTGCAACCGTCTCCCTGGTGAAATTAGCGCTGTGGAACCACCCGATCCCATCCCGAACTCGGAAGTGAAACGCAGCCGCGCCGATGGTAGTGTGGCTCAAGCCATGCGAGAGTAGGTCATCGCCAGGGTTTACACCCAAAACCCCGCTGCTCGCGCAGCGGGGTTTTTCTTTATGCGCGGAAAGCGGCCACTGAGCTGGGATCGCACAAAAAAAAGCGGCGCCCCGTAGGGCGCCGCTCTGACCTCGATAGCGTTCAGTCGAGCATGGCGCGACGTTAGCGGGCCGGGGTCTTGGCCTTCATCATCGTGTCGCGGGCGGCTTTGAAGGGATTGCCTTCATACCAGTTCGGCCAGCGGTCGCCACCGGCAAGCTCCTTGCCGACGCCGTACATCAGCTGCAGGTCTTCGACAGTGCCGTCCAGCTTCCAGCTGGCCGCGTCGAACTCATCTTTCGGGCCATGGTAGCGGTTGGCGCCGTAGTCGGCTGCTGCCTTGCGGCCGGCTTCCACCCCACCTTCGCGCAGATCTTCGCCGCCGTCGGCGTACAGCGCCGGGACGCCTGCCTTGGCGAAATTGAAGTGGTCGGAACGGAAGTAGAAGCCACTCTGTACCGAGCTTTCGCCGTGCAGGGTGCGTCCCTGGGCCGCCGCCAGCGGCTTGAGGATGTCTTCCAGCTCGGAGCTGCCGAAGCCGGTCACCGTCACGTCCTTGGCGCGGCCGGCCACGGACATGGCGTCGATGTTGATGACGCCGGCGATCCTGTCCAGCGGGAACGTCGGATGCGCAACGTAGTACTTGGAGCCGAGCAGGCCGGATTCTTCCAGGGTCACGGCAAGGAACACCACCGAACGCTCCGGCTTCGGATCCTGGTGGGCCATCGCTTCGGCGACTTCCAGGATGCCTGCCACGCCGGTCGCGTTGTCGATCGCACCGTTGTAGATGTTGTCGCCTTCCTCGCCCTCGTGCTTGCCCAGGTGATCCCAATGGGCCATGTACAGCACGGCCTCATCGGCACGCTTGGTGCCCGGCAGGACGCCGACCACGTTGCGCGACTGCTTCTGTGCGATACGGCTCTTGAGGTCGACGGATGCGGTGGCTTTCAGCGGCACCGGCTTGAAGCCGCGCTTGCTGGCGTCCTTGTAGGCCTGGTCAAGGTCCAGGCCCGCGGCGGCGAACAGCGAGCGTGCGGCGTCGGCGCTCAGCCAGCCCTGCACCGGGATGCGTGCTTCCGGATCGTCCTTGGCCGGCAGGTCGTACTGCGGTCCGGCCCAGGAGTTCTTCACCACATCCCAGCCGTAGGAGGCGCCGGCCGTGTCGTGCACGATCAGGGCCGCAGCGGCGCCCTTGCGTGCGGCCTCCTCGAACTTGTAGGTCCAGCGGCCGTAATAGGTCATGCGCTTGCCGTCGAACAGGGTTTCGTCATCGACGTGGAAACCCGGGTCGTTGACGAACATGACGACCGTCTTGCCCTTCCAGTCCTGGCCGGCATAGTCGTTCCACTTCTGTTCCGGTGCATCGACACCGTAGCCGACGAACACCAGGTCGCTGGCATCGATGCTGATCTCGGCCTGGCCGGTACGCGTGCCGACCACCATGTCAGTGCCGAACTTCAGTTCCGTGGTCTTGCCGCCCTGGTTGATCTTCAGCACGGTGGACTCATCGGCCGTGGTTTCGGTCATCGGCACGTCCTGGAACCAGCTGTCGCCATTGCCTGGCTTCAGGCCGATGCGTTGCATCTGGTCGCGGATGTAGTTGACCGTCAGCTCTTCGCCCTTGCTGCCCGGTGCTCGCCCTTCGAACTCGTCGGAGGCCAGGGTCTTGACCATCTCGGCGAAGTCGGCGGCATTGATCTCCGGCGAGAACGCATGGCCCGCGGTTGCGGTAGACGGGGCGGTACTGTCGGTGCCGGCGCTCGGCGCCGGGGAGTCATTGCCTTTGCAGGCACTGAGCGCGGCCGCGGCGGCCAGGCACAGGAGGAGTTTGCGGGGCATCATCGGTTCCTGGAAACAAGGGAGGGCCGCACGGTGGTGCGGCCGGGAACGGGGAGTATCCCCGAATCGTTGGGCTCAGTCCGCCGGCGCGGTTTCGCTGTCGAACGGAATGGGATCGGCGCCGCTGACCGGGCCGATGCGCGCAGTGCGGTGCACGTACAGCACCACGTCCCGCTCGAAGTGCAGGGCGCCACTGACCACGGCGTTCGGGCCGATGATGACCCGCGGCTTGCGGACGGCCGTCAGCGAGACGCTGAAGCTGGGCTTGCGCACGCGCACGCCGCCGTCGACCTGGGAGCCGATGCCCACGGTGATATCGCCATTGACGGTTTCCACGTCCTTGCTGACGCGGCTCTCGACCAGGCCGATGCCACCGTTGACGGTCTCCACGCCGCCTTCGATCTGGCTGCCGCGATCACTGAAGATGCTGCCATTGACCGTGCTGACGTTGCCGCGGGCGATCACCTCACGGCCCAGGCGCACCCCGCCGTTGACCGTTTCGATGCTGGCGGTACGGGCGCGGTCGGCGACCTTCACCCCACCGTTGACGGTATCGATGCTGCCGGTTTCGCTGCCTTCGCCGACGCGGATGCCGCCGTTGACGGTATCCAGCTTGCCGTAGCGCTGCCCGGCTTCGGCGGTGATGCTGCCGTTGACCTTGCTGATGTTGTCCTGTGCCCAGGCGGGACTGCTGGCCAGCAGCACGCCCAACAGCAGCGGAATGGATCGAATGTTCATGGGTCCCTCGGTGGATGTGCGGCTGGCAGGCCGCGTGCGTTGATGTCACCATTCCCCAATCGCCCCTGCAACTGCCTGAAGTCACTGGAAAGCCCTTGCGCAACAACGCCTTCCCCTCACGCCGACATCACATCGCCGCTGCCCGCGGCGGGCGCTGCCTGCTGCTGGGGCTGGCCTTGGCATTGGCGCTGCCGCTTCCGTCAGGTGCACAGAACACGCGCGAAACGGAGCGCAAGCTGCAGAAGCTGCGCAGCGAGCTGAAGGGCGTCGCGCAGGAGCGCCGCCAGCTTGAGGGCCAGCGTGGCCAGGCATCTCAGCAGCTGCGCGCGGCCGATGAGAAGGTGGCCCGCAGCGGCCGTGTGCTGGCCCAGACCGAGGCGGCGCTGCGCGAGCAGAACCAGGCACTGGCCGAGGCCGAGCGACGTCGCACGACCCTGCAGTCCAACCTGGCGCAGCAGCATCGCGAACTGGCCGGGTTGCTGCGCGCGGCCTATCAGCTGGGCAACCACGCCCCGCTCAAGCTGCTGCTGTCACAGGACACGGTGGCCGATGCCAACCGTGCACTGGCCTACCACCGGTACCTGCAGCGCGAGCGCGCGCAGCGCATCACCGCATTGACTGCCGATCTCAAGGAACTGGAGGCGCTGCAGGCACAGATTGCCGAACGCCAGCAGCAGCTGCAGGGGACCCAGCGCGAGCAGAAGCAGCAGGCGGCTGCGCTGGCGGCCGATCGTCGCGAACGTGCGCAGACCGTGGCCTCGCTGGACGAACGCTTCAAGGACCGGCGCGAGAAGGAACAGGCATTGGGGCAGGATGCCAAGGCACTGGAAACCCTGCTGGCCAATCTGCGCGCGGCCGCAGCGCGGGCCGAAGCCGAGCGTCGCGCGGCAGCGCGCCGGGCTGCCGCGGAGAAGGCCGCCGCCGAACGCGCTGCACGCCAGGCCGCCGCCGAAGGCCGACCGCCGCCGGCGACCAAGGTGCCGCCGGCCGTGGCATCGGCGCCGGCACCGAAGGTGGGGGGACTGGGGTGGCCGCTGTCGGGCAACCTGCTGGCACGCTATGGCGGCAAGCTGCCGGATGGCCGCACCAGCAGCGGCGTGCTGATCGGTGCCCCGGCCGGCAGCACGGTGACCGCGGTAGCCGATGGCACGGTCGTCTTCTCCGATTGGATGACCGGTTACGGCATGATCCTGATCGTCGATCACGGCAACGGCTACATGAGCCTCTATGCGCATAACGACACGCTGCTGAAGGATGCCGGTGCGCGGGTCAGCCGTGGCGATGCGGTCGCCAAGGTCGGCAACTCCGGCGGCCAGGGCGTGACCGCACTGTATTTCGAGCTGCGTCGTGGCGGGCAGCCGGTCAATCCAGACAGCTGGCTGCAGCGCCGCTGAACCCGGGGCCTGCACGGACTGCGTGGGTTCAACGGGAATTTAGCTGTGCTTCGCGCATAATCGGTGCCTGTGCCTTGGGCACGATGCCACCGTCGACAGGAGTGCTCCATGCGCGCAGCCCGTACCGCCACCCTCTTGCTGGCCCTGTTGCCAGCGCTGTCCTGGGCGCAGCAGACCGCGCCGGCCCCGACCGCTGCGAACAGCGGGCAGGCGGCGAGCAGCGAGGAGGCGGTGACCTCGAAGGTGCCGCTGGAAGACATCCGCCGTTTCGTGGCGGTGTACAACGCGGTGCGCGCGGCCTATGTCGACCCGGTCGACGACAACAAGCTGATGCAGTCGGCGGTCCGTGGCCTGCTGCTCGACCTCGACCCGCACAGCACGTATTTCAACAAGGAAGATGCGCAGGCCTTCGACGAGCAGGCCTCCGGTGCCTACGAGGGCATCGGCGTCGAGCTGCAGCAGCAGCCGGACAACGCCAGCATGAAGGTGATCGCGCCGATCGATGACACGCCGGCGGCCAAGGCCGGCATCCTCGCGGGCGATCTGATCATCGCCATCGATGGCAAGCCGATCAGTGCGATCGATGCCAGTGAGCCGCTGCGGGGCCCGGCCGGCAGCAAGGTGGTGCTGACCATCGTGCGCGACGGCCGGCCGAAACCGTTCGATGTCAGCCTGACCCGGCAGACGATCCGCGTCACCAGCGTGCGCAGCCGCCTGCTGGAACCGGGCTATGGCTACATCCGCCTGAGTACCTTCCAGGCCGACACCGGTTCGGATTTCCAGAAGCATGTGCAGCAGCTGCAGAAGCAGTCCGGTGGAACGCTGAAGGGGCTGGTGCTGGATCTGCGCAGCAATCCGGGTGGCCTGCTGACCGCAGCTGTGCAGGTGGCCGATGATCTGCTGGACAAGGGCAACATCGTCAGTACGCGGGGCCGCATCAGCATCAGCGATGCGCGTTTCGACGCCACGCCGGGCGACCTGTTGAAGGGCGCACCGGTGGTGGTGCTGGCCGATGCGGGTTCGGCCAGCGCCTCGGAAGTGCTGGCCGGTGCATTGCGCGACAATGGCCGCGCACGCGTGGTTGGCAGCCGCACGTTCGGCAAGGGCTCGGTGCAGACCGTGCTGCCGCTGGACAACGGCGATTCGGTGAAGCTGACCACGGCGCGCTACTACACGCCCAGCGGCAAGTCGATCCAGGCTACCGGCATCGTGCCGGATGTGGAGCTCAAGCCTGCGCCGCGCCCTGAGGATGACGCGCTGCCGGCCAGCCTGAGCGACTACAGCGAAGCCACCCTGCCGGGTCATCTGCGCGGCGACGATGAAGGAACCGAAGGTTATCGGGCAGGCGCGGTGTTGCCGGGCGATGGCCCGATCAACGATGCGCTCGCCGAACTGAAGCATCCCGGCTCGGTGGCCGCGCGACTGAAGGCCGAAGCCGCGAAGGCGGAAGCGGAAAAGGCCGCCGACGCGGCGACCGCCAAGCCGGAAGCAAAGCCGGAAGCAAAGCCGAGCCCGGCCCCGGCAAAGCCCTGAGGTAGCGCCGGGCCACGCCCGGCGACGCCGGCCGGTTGCCTAGAACCCGTGCCGCTTGCGCAGGCGGCGCGCGATCGCTGCGCGCACGTACACGCCATACACTACGCCGAACACGAAGCCGCCGATGTGGGCCCACCAGGCCACCATGCCGAAGGTCGGGCCGATATAGGCGAACACCACCTGCAGTGCTGCCCACACGCCGATCAGCAGATAGGCCGGGGCGCGTACGAACTCCAGGAACAGGCCGAGGGGAATCACCACGCCCAGTCGCGCGCCCGGGAACAGGGCCAGGTAGGCGCCGATCAGGGCCGACACCGCGCCGCTGGCACCGATGATGATCTGGTCCGGGCTGCCCATGGTGTAGATCGCCACCAGGTTGGAGACCGCGCCGCCGACCAGGAACAGCAGCAACAGGCGCCATGGCCCCAGTACCCGCTCTGCCGGCAGGCCGAAGATCAGCAGGAAGACCAGATTGCCCAGCAGGTGCGACCAGTCCGCATGCAGGAACAGGGCTGTGAACAGGCGCAGCACGCTGCCGTCCTGCAGGGTGGCCCACCAGTCCAGCGGATGGGTCAGCCCGGTGGAGAGCGCGCCCCAGTCGAGCCACAGGCTGCCCCTGGCATCATCCGGCCGTGAGATCGACCACAGGAAAGCCAGCCACAGTGCCGCAAACAGCACGGGTGTGGCCCAGCGCAGGGCGGCCTTCTTGCGCGACGGAAGGGAAACGAACATGGCGACAAGCCTAGCGCGCCGGGCTCCGTGGCGGGGGCGCTCCTGTTCAGGTTTTGCGACGAAAAAAGCGCCGCCGCTGTTATTGTTTCATTAACGGCTCTGGGTAATACTCGCATACGGCGTCGTATGTCGGGAGGGGAATCCGGCGCGCTCCGATGGGCCCCAGGGCCTGCCGGGCGCAGGCGCACTCAGAGCAACATCACCGCTTACCGGAGAGAGAACTACGATGCAAACCGCTTCCATCATTGCCCGTCTGACCCTGCTGGCCGTCGGCGTTGCCGGTGCGCTGGCCGCCGCCGACGCCAACGCTGCTGCCTTCCAGCTGAAGGAAAACAGCGCCAAGGGCCTGGGCCGCGCCTTCGCCGGCTCGGCCAGTGCACCGGACGATGCCTCGATCATCGTCAACAACCCGGCCGGCATGCGCCAGCTCGACGGACGCCAGGTCCAGTTCGACGCCAGCGCGGTCAGCTTCTCGGCTGAGTTCAAGGGCGCTGGCCGAAATGCCGGCCCGACCGGTCCGGGTACCGGCACCGCGATCAGTGGCGGCGACGGCGGCGACGCCGGCAAGATCGCTGCCATTCCGGCCGCATACTTCCATACTCCGATCGGCGAGAAGGCTCACTTCGGTGTGTCGCTGAGCGTGCCGTACGGCTTCGCCACCAAGTACGACACCGACTGGGTCGGCCGCTACAGCGGCACCCGCACCGAGATGGAAACCGTCGATCTCGGGTTCTCGGCCTCCTACGACGTGAACCCCTACGTGTCCTTCGGTGCCAGCGTGTTCGTCGAGCGCATGAACATGGAGCTGCGCAATGCCATCGACTTCGGCGCCATCATGGCGCAGTCGCGCGTTCCGGGCTATGCGCCTGGCAGCGCTGACGGCTCGTTGAAGGTCAAGGGCGACAACAACGAAATCGGTTGGACCGTCGGTGGCCTGTTCAGCCCGGACGAGAACACCCACATCGGTATCAGCTACCGCTCCAAGGTCGAGCACAAGATCACCGACGGTGACGCGACGTTCGACGTCCCGACCGGCCCGAAGACCGTCCTTGCCGCAGCCCGTCCGGGCTGGTTCGTCGACACCAAGGGCCGTGCCACGGTGACGCTGCCGGCGTCGGCCACCCTGAGCGTGACCCACCAGGTCAACGACAGGCTGTTGATCGCCGCCGACGTTACCCGTACGGCATGGTCGACCGCGTTCGATTCGGTCACCATCGATTACGATTCCAACCAGGCCAACTCGGTGCTGAACTTCAGCTACCGCGATACGACCTTTGCCTCGATTGGTGCCGATTACAAGGTCAACGACAAGCTGACCCTGCGCGGCGGCCTGGCATACGACCAGACTCCGACGACCGACGCGCATCGTGACGTGCGGGTGCCGGACACCACCCGCAAGTGGGTCACGCTGGGCATGAGCTACGCCACCTCGGAGAAGATGGAGTTCAACCTGGGCTACCTCCACATTTTCGCCAAGGATCCCAACGTCACCGCGACCTCGGACACCGGCAACGTTGTGCGTGGCAAGTACGATGTTGTGGGCGACGTTCTGGCTGCATCCATCAACTACAAGTTCTGATCCGGGCCACGGCCTGATCCGGTACACGGAAGGCCCCGCGCAAGCGGGGCCTTCTGTTTGTGCAGGCGCATCCCACGCGGGGCGTGGATCTACGACAATGGCCGCATGAACCTGTCCGATCCGAACTTCCAGCTGGAGCTGGCCGCCAACGTTGCGGTCGCAGGCTCGATCCTGCTGGCGGGACGCAACAACGTTCACACCTGGTGGCTGGGCATCGTCGGCTGCGCGTTGTTCGCCGTTGTCTTCGAGCGCTCACACCTGTTCGCCGACATGGTGCTGCAGTTCTTCTTCATCGCCATCAGCGTGCTGGGATGGTGGCAATGGCTGCGTGGCAACCACGGCGCACCGCTGCCGATCACCTCGCTGCGCCCGCGCACGGGAATGTGGCTGCTGCCGACGGCGGCCCTGGCCACGTTCGGCTACGGCTGGATGCTGACCCGCCTGACCCACGCCTATGCGCCCTACGTCGATTCGGCGGTACTGGTGCTGAGCGTGATCGCGCAGATCCTGATGATGCGCCGCAAGCTGGAATCGTGGTGGGTGTGGCTGCTGGTCAATATGATCGCCGTGCCTCTGTACTACAGCCGTGGCCTGCACCTGACGTCGATCCTGTACGTCGGTTTCTGGATCAATGCACTGGTGGCGTTGCGCCACTGGCGCAATCTGATGCGTGCCGAGGCCACGGCGGCACCTGGCCCCCTGTAGAGCCGAGCCCACGCTCGGCTGCGCTGGAAAAGCCAAGCGCGGGCTCGGTTCTACAGCAAGCGAGGCACAAAAAACCCCGCTTCCGCGGGGTTTTTCGTTGACCACATCAACGCGGTGATCAGTCGCCCAGCGTCAGCAGCGAGGCGTTACCACCAGCGGCCGTGGTGTTCACCGTGACGGTCTTCTCGGTGGCAAAGCGCAGCAGATAAT
Source organism: Stenotrophomonas genospecies 5 (assembly GCF_054473825.1). NCBI lineage: Bacteria > Pseudomonadati > Pseudomonadota > Gammaproteobacteria > Lysobacterales > Lysobacteraceae > Stenotrophomonas > Stenotrophomonas genospecies 5. The sequence goes on along the minus strand of NZ_JBTMUW010000003.1, from coordinate 411,354 downwards.
GTGGGCCACCGGCCTTCGGTCCGGTGCCGGACAGGCCCTGGCCGCCGAATGGCTGCACACCGACCACTGCACCGATCTGGTTGCGGTTGACATACACATTGCCGACCTGGATGCCGTTGGTGATGCGATCGACGGTCTCGTCGATGCGCGAGTGCACGCCCAGGGTCAGGCCGTAGCCGGTGGCATTGATCTGCTCGATCACCGCGTCCAGCTGCTCACCCTTCCAGCGGATGACGTGCAGGACCGGCCCGAAGATCTCCTTCTGCAGCTGGCCCAGGTTCTTCAGTTCGTACGCGCGCGGTGCGAAGAAGGTGCCGTGGGCAGCCTCGGCGGACAGTTCAGCCGCAGCGATCAGGCGCGCTTCGCGGTCCATGCGTTCGGCATGGTCCTGCAGGATCTTCAGCGCATCGGCGTCGATCACCGGGCCGACGTCGGTGGACAGCAGGCCGGGGTCGCCGACCTTCAGTTCCTTCATGGCGCCGGCCAGCATGGTCATCACCTTGTCGGCGATGTCGTCCTGCACGAACAGCACGCGTGCGGCCGAGCAGCGCTGGCCGGCCGAGGTGAAGGCCGAACCGATCGCATCCTTGACCAGCTGTTCCGGCAGCGCCGAGGAGTCGGCGATGAAGGCGTTCTGGCCACCCGTCTCGGCGATCAGCACGCCGATGGCGGCATCACGCGCGGCCATCGCACGGTTGATCGCACGTGCGGTGTCGGTGGAGCCGGTGAAGGCCACGCCCGCCACGCGCGGATCGGCGGTCAGCGCCGCGCCGACGGTGGCACCATCGCCCGGCAGGAACTGCACCACCTCGGCCGGCACGCCGGCGTCATGCAGCAGCTTCACGGCGTAGTAGCCGACCAGGTTGGTCTGCTCTGCCGGCTTGGCGATGACGCTGTTGCCGGCAGCCAGTGCGGCTGCCACCTGGCCCAGGAAGATCGCCAGCGGGAAGTTCCACGGGCTGATGCAGACAAACACGCCACGGCCGTGCAGCTGCAGCTCGTTGGATTCGCCGGTGGGGCTCGGCAGCTTCTCGGCATGTCCGAACTGCTCGCGTGCCTGCTTGGCGTAGTAGCGCAGGAAGTCGACCGCTTCACGCACTTCGGCAATGCTGTCGGGCAGGCTCTTGCCGGCTTCCTTCACGCACAGCGCCATGAACTCGGGCATGCGTGCTTCGAGCTGGTCGGCGGCGTGCTCGAGGATGGCGGCGCGGCTTGCTGCCGGGGTGCGGTTCCAGGCCGGCTGCGCGGCCACGGCATTGGCCAGCGCCTTCTGCACGGTGGCGGTATCGGCGGGCAGCCACTGGCCGACCACTTCGCGGGTATCGGCGGGGTTGGTCACCGGTTGCGGCGCGCCTGCGGGGGTCGCACCCGGCACCAGCGGCGCGGCCTGCCACGGCTTCACTGCCGCGTTGAGCTGCCCGGCCAGGGCGCGCAGTTCGTTGTCGTTGGCGAGATTGGCGCCCATGGAGTTCTTCCTGTCGTGGTTCTGGCTGCGCAGCAGGTCAACCGGCAGCGGGATCTTGGGATGCGGAATCGATTCGAACGAGGACACCATCTCGACCGGATCGCGGATCAGATCGGAGATCGGCACGCGTTCGTCGGTGATGCGGTTGACGAAGCTGGAGTTGGCGCCGTTTTCCAGCAGGCGCCGCACCAGATACGGCAGCAGATCCTCATGCGATCCGACCGGTGCATAGACGCGGCAGGGAAGGCCGAGACGATCGGCCGGCACCACTTCGGCGTAGAGATCGTCGCCCATGCCGTGCAGCTTCTGGTGCTCGTACACGCCGCCGTTGGCAATGCTGCGCACGGCCGCGATGGTGTGCGCGTTGTGGGTGGCGAACATCGGGTAGATCACATCGGCATGCGTGAACAGACGCTTGGCACAGGCCAGGTAGGACACGTCGGTGTTCTGCTTGCGGGTGAACACCGGGTAGCCCGGGTAGCCCTCGATCTGCGCGCGCTTGATCTCGGCATCCCAGTAGGCGCCCTTGACCAGACGCACCTGCAGGCGGCGACCGGCACGGCGCGCCATGTCGGCCAAGTGGTCGATCGTGTACGGGGTGCGCTTCTGGTAGGCCTGCACCACGACGCCGAAGCCGTCCCAGCCGGCCAGCGAGGCGTCGCAGAACACCTGCTCGATGATGTCCAGCGACAGCTCGAGGCGGTCGGACTCCTCGGCGTCGACGGTGCAGCCGATGCCGTAGCTCTTGGCCAGCTGCGCCAGTTCCAGCACGCCCGGCACCAGGTCCTTCAGCACGCGCTCGCGCTTGGCATGTTCGTAGCGAGGGTACAGCGCCGACAGCTTGATCGAGATGCCCGGTGCGTTGTTGACGTCGCCGTCGGGACGGCCGCCGCGTGCCTTGTGGTCACCGCCGATGGCGTGGATCGCACGACGGTAGTCTTCCAGATAGCGCAGCGCATCCTTCATGGTCAGGGCACCTTCGCCCAGCATGTCGAAGGAATAGCGATAGCTGGCGTTGTCGCCCTTGTGCGAACGCGCCAGCGCCTCGCTGATGGTGCGGCCCATGACGAACTGATGGCCCATGATCTTCATCGCCTGGCGCACGGCCAGGCGGATCACCGGCTCACCCACGCGTCCGACCAGGCGCTTGAACGCGCTGGGTGCGTCGGCACGGGTGGCATCGTTCATCTGCACCAGCTTGCCGGTCAGCATCAGGCCCCAGGTGGAGGCATTGACCAGTACCGAGTCACTGCCGCCCAGGTGCTTTTCCCAGTCGGCGTCGGCCAGCTTGTCGCGGATCAGTTTGTCGGCGGTGTCCTGGTCCGGAATGCGCAGCAGCGCTTCGGCCACGCACATCAGCAGCACGCCTTCCTCGCTGCCCAGATCGTACTGGCGCATGAAGGCTTCGATCGCGCCCTGGTCCTTGGCGCGCACGCGCACGCGGCCGACCAGATCGGCGGCCAGCGCCTGCACCCGGGCCTGTTCCTCGGCGGGCAGGCGGGCCTGCGCCAGCAGCTCACGGACGTGGCTGGCCTCGTCCTTCAGCCAGGCGTCGGTAATGGCCTGGCGGAACGGGTTGGGGGACGCCGGCAGTTCCGGCGACAGCAGCGCGCCATGACGCGGGGCGTCGTGGGCGGCAAGGGAGGAGGAGGGTGCGTTCATGCCGGTCCGGCCAATGGAAAACTTGGCGATTTTAATCATTTTTGCGCCCTCCGGAAGTGCCCCGCGGCCGCCTTCGTGAATGCTGATAGCCCCTAACGGTGGTGGATTCAGCGTGTTCAGCACGTGCGACTCTATTTGTGCTGAATTCGTCATTTGCGGCGCCGGGCGAATGCTGTATTGCAGCATGGCAAAAAGTGTGAATGCACCCTTGCTACCGGTGAGACGGCGGGGCTACCATCGAGACGTTTCCCGCGGCAGGAACGCGGTTGCGACATGATCGAGGTGCTTCCAGCTCCAGATGGGTCAGGTACGCAGCTGCGGCTGCGTCCCCCACGGGCGCTCGATGCCCGGCAGTTCGTCCTGTTGTTCACCGTGTTGTCGGGAGCGATGTGGCTGGTCTCCGCCCTGGGGTGGTTGGCCGGCAATGCATTCGCCCCCCTGTTCGCGCTGCTGTACAGCCTGTTGCTGGCAGCCGCGTTACGTGCCCTGTGGCGCAGCGGCGAACGGCAGGAGGAAATCCGGGTAGTGCCGGCGTATGTGGAGGTCATCCCCGTACCCGGTGGATTGCCGGTGTTCCGGGCTCACCCGCATTGGGTGCGCCTGCTCGCCGACGATGAGAGGGTCCGGCTTGCGTCCAGCGGCCGGCAGGTGGAGGTGGGGAGTTTCCTCGCGCCGGCCGAACGTCAGACGCTCGCAGAGACACTTGAAGGCTTGCTCGCCGCCAGCGATGGCGGCAACCGACGACGCTAAGGGTCTAGGCAATGAAGCAAAGCAGCAGGTGGGGCACGAAGTGCGTTGCAATGGCCGCCGCAGTGGTGGCCGGGGGATGGGTTCCGGCGATGGCATGGGCCCAGGCGGCCGATCCCAAGCCGTGGCAGCTGAACATGGGCAAGGGGGTAACCCAGACCTCGCGCCTGGCCTGGGAGTCGAACAATCTCTCGCTGATCGTCTGCACGGTGATCGGCGTGATCGTGTTCGGGGCGATGGCCTACGCCATCTTCAAGTTCCGCAAATCCAAGGGGGCGGTCGCAGCCACCTTCAGCCACAACACCAAGGCCGAGATCATCTGGACGGTGATCCCGGTGATCATCCTGGTGGTGATGGCATGGCCGGCCACGGCCAACCTGATCAAGATGTACGACACCCGCGATGCCGAGATGACGGTGAAGGTCACCGGCTACCAGTGGATGTGGAAGTACGAGTACCTGGGCGAGAACGTCACCTTCACCAGCCGCCTGGACCGCGAGTCGGACCGCATGCGGCAGAGTGGCAAGGTGCCGACGCGCGAGAGCCATCCCCACTACCTGCTGGATGTCGACAACCGGCTGGTGCTGCCGGTCGATACCAAGGTCCGTTTCGTCATCACCTCCGACGACGTGATCCACGCCTGGTGGGTGCCGGCGCTGGGCTGGAAGCAGGATGCCATTCCCGGCTTCATCAACGAGGCCTGGACCAGCATCGAGCAGCCGGGCGTCTATCGCGGGCAGTGCGCTGAACTGTGCGGCAAGGACCACGGATTCATGCCGATCGTGGTCGAGGCCGTGTCCAAGGAGGAGTTCAGGCAGTGGCTGGCGCAGCGCAAGCCGGCACCGCCGGCCGCAGCCCCGGCCGAACCGGCTGCGCCTGCGGCGGAGACGCCTGCCGCGCCGGCCGAACCTGCCGCCGCCGAAGCGGGTGCCGCCCCTGCCACCGCGGCCAGCGGCGCGTGATGTAAATCCCGCGGCCGCCTGCGGCCGTGGCGACAACCGATTCTGAGAGGTGTTTTGCAATGGCGCACTCGGCAGTTGGGCACGACGACCACCACCACCACCCGGGTTTCTTCGAGCGTTGGTTCTTCTCGACCAACCACAAGGACATCGGCACCCTGTATCTGCTTTTCAGCTTCATCATGTTCATCATCGGCGCGGCGATGAGCGTGATCATCCGCGCCGAGCTGATGCAGCCGGGCCTGCAGTTCGTCAGGCCGGAAACCTTCAACCAGCTCACCACCGTGCACGCACTGGTGATGATCTTCGGCGGAGTGATGCCGGCCTTCGTCGGCCTGGCCAACTGGATGGTGCCGTTGCAGATCGGTGCGCCGGACATGGCCCTGCCACGCATGAACAACTGGTCGTTCTGGCTGCTGCCGGTGGCCTTCAGCCTGCTGCTGCTCACCTTCCTGCTGCCCGGAGGTGCGCCGGCCGGTGGCTGGACGTTGTATCCGCCGCTGTCGCTGCAGGGCGGCTACAACGTGGCCTTCACTGTGTTCGCCATCCACGTGGCCGGCATCAGTTCGATCATGGGCGCGATCAACATCATCGCCACCGTGCTCAACATGCGCGCGCCGGGCATCGACCTGCTGAAGATGCCGATCTTCTGCTGGGCCTGGCTGATCACCGCCTTCCTGCTGATCGCGGTGATGCCGGTGCTGGCCGGTGCGGTGACCATGCTGCTGACCGACAAGTTCTTCGGCACCAGCTTCTTCAACGCCGCCGGTGGCGGTGACCCGGTGATGTTCCAGCACATCTTCTGGTTCTTCGGCCACCCCGAGGTGTACATCATGATCCTGCCCGCCTTCGGCGTGGTCAGCGAGATCATTCCCACCTTCAGCCGCAAGCCCCTGTTCGGCTACCAGGCGATGGTGTACGCCACAGCTGCAATCGCCTTCCTGTCGTTCATCGTCTGGGCCCATCACATGTTCACCGTGGGCATGCCGCTGGGCGGCGAGATCTACTTCATGTTCGCCACCATGCTGATCTCGATCCCGACCGGCGTGAAGGTCTTCAACTGGGTCAGCACGATGTGGCGTGGCTCGCTGACGTTCGAGGCGCCGATGCTGTGGTCGGTGGCCTTCGTCATCCTGTTCACCATTGGCGGCTTCTCCGGTCTGATGCTGGCCATCGTCGCCGCCGACTTCCAGTACCACGACACCTACTTCGTCGTTGCCCACTTCCACTACGTGCTGGTGACCGGTGCGGTGTTCGCGCTGATTGCCGCGGTGTACTACTGGTGGCCGAAGTGGACCGGTCGCATGTACAGCGAGAAGTGGGCCAAGGTGCACTTCTGGTGGTCGATCGTGTTCGTCAACCTGCTGTTCTTCCCGCAGCACTTCCTCGGCCTGGCCGGGATGCCGCGCCGTATTCCCGATTACAGCGTGGCGTTCGCCGACTGGAACCTGATCAGCTCGATCGGCGCATTCGGCATGTTCGTCACGCCCTTCATGATGGCGGCGATCCTGCTGTCCTCGCTGCGCAATGGCGAGAAGGCGGCCGATCGGTCCTGGGAAGGGGCGCGTGGCCTGGAGTGGACGCTGCCGTCGCCGGCACCGGCCCATACCTTCACCACCCCGCCGATCCTGCGCCCGGGCGATCTGGCGCATGACGACATCACGCATTGAGGTGGGGCATGCATAACGAGAGCCCGCTCCAGACCTGTAGAGCCGAGCCCGGCTCGGCTGTCGAAGAGCAGCCGGGCAGGGCCCGGCTGTACGGCGGCGAGACTCAGGGCATCGAACAGCAGCGCCGGCGTGCCCGGCGCACGGCGGTCGTGGTGGGCGCCATCGCCGTACTGGTCTATGCCACCTTCATTCTCAGCGGGGTGATCGGACGATGAGCCCGACACCGGCCAGCACACCGTCGCCCAGCGCCGGCCTGCCGCGCCTGATCGGCGTTGCCGTGGCCGTGTTCCTGCTGACCTTCTCGCTGGTGCCGCTGTATCGCATCGCGTGCGAGAAGGTGTTCGGCGTGCGCCTGGAGCGCGGCCCGGGCAGCGAGGCCAGCGTGGGGGCTGCCACCGCAAAGCGCACCGTGCGGGTGGAGTTCGATGGCGGGGTCAATTCGCGGCTGCCATGGGCATTCCATCCCGAGCAGCTGACCATGGACGTGGTGCCCGGTGAGCTGAACGAGGCGCTGTATTACGCCCGCAATGACGGCCCACAGGCGATCGTCGGCAGTGCGGTGCCCTCTGTCGCGCCAGCACGTGCCTCCGGATTCTTCAGCAAGACCGAGTGCTTCTGCTTCACCGCGCAGACGCTGCAGGCCGGCGAGAAGCGCGACATGCCGGTGCGCTTCATCGTCGATCCGGATCTGCCGCCGGAAATCAAGACGATCACCCTGTCCTACACCTTCTACCGCAACGACGCGCTGTCCGATCGGCTGGCTCCGGCCGCCACCTCGGAAGGCGCGCACGCCGCTCCCTGACCCGGATAACGACATGGCCCAGACACCGACCGACGCCAACGTGTACTTCGTCCCGGCCCAGAGCAAATGGCCATTCGTGGGCTCCATCGCGATGATGGTCACCATGGTGGGCGTGGCCAGCTGGCTCAACGATGCCAGCTGGGGGCGCTGGACGTTCTACATCGGCATCGCGATGCTGGTGCTGACCCTGTTCTGGTGGTTCAGCGACGTGGTGCGCGAATCGCAGGCCGGCAACTACAACCGCCAGGTCGATGGTTCGTTCCGGATGGGCATGGTCTGGTTCATCTTCTCCGAGGTGATGTTTTTCGGCGCATTCTTCGGCGCACTGTTCTACACCCGCCACCTGGGCCTGTCCTGGCTCAGCGGCGAGGGACGCGGGGTGATGACCAACGAGCTGCTGTGGCAGGGCTACTCCGCGGGGTGGCCCACCAACGGCCCGGCGGCGATCGGCGGGGCCTTCCAGACCATTCCGGCCTGGGGCCTGCCGTTGATCAATACGCTGATCCTGCTGACTTCCGGCGTGACGCTCACCATCGCCCACCATGCGCTGAAGGCCGGGCACCGTCGCCAGCTGCTGGTCTGGCTGGGCCTGACCGTGGCGCTGGGCCTGGGCTTCCTTGCCCTGCAGGCGGAGGAGTACATTCACGCCTACAAGGAGCTGAACCTGACGCTCGGCTCGGGCATCTACGGGTCGACGTTCTTCATGCTGACCGGTTTCCACGGTGCGCATGTGCTGCTGGGCACGATCATGCTGATCGTGATGTGGCTGCGCTCGGCAAAGGGGCACTTCACCCGCGACAACCATTTTGCGTTCGAGGCCGCTGCGTGGTACTGGCACTTCGTCGACGTGGTGTGGCTGATGCTGTTCCTGTTCGTCTACGTGCTGTAAGCGCCGGTGCCGGTGGCGTACTCAGCCACCGATGCCGTGCGGTTTGATCCAGCCCATGTAGATGCTCACGATCACCAGTACGATCAACGCCACCGACACCGCGATGCGGCGCGTCAGTGCGTTGACCGTGCGCTTGGTCTGGCCCCGGTCGACCAGCAGGTAGTACAGCCCGGCGCCCAGGTTCCAGACGATGACGATCAGAAACGCGATCACCAGCAGGGTCTTCAGCGAATCACTCATGCGCGGCTCGAGGGCAGGGTGGATGTGCCTATCTGACCGCGTTTGCGCGGACTTGTCATGATGCGCCAGCACACGCGGGTGATCGGCTGGCTGCTGGCGCTGGTGGCGATCACGGGATTCACCGCGCTGGGCCTGTGGCAGTTGCAGCGCATGCATGCAAAGCAGGCCATGCTGGATGCGCAGGGCCCCGCTGCGGCGCAGGAACTTCCGCTGGCGCAGGCACTGGCGGCGCCGGGCGCGCTGCATGGCGTGGCCGACCATGGCCGCTTCCTGCCGGGCGTGGTGCTGCTGGACAACCAGACCCGGCACGGCCGGGCCGGGGTGAAGATCTATCGCCCCTTCCGCAGCGACGGCGGCAGCGTGCTGCTGGTCGACCTCGGCTGGCGCGCGCTGCCCGCCGACCGCACGCTCCCCGACCTGCCGCCGCCGCCTTCGCCGGTGGCCGTGCGCGGGCTGCTGGCGCCGCCGCCGTCGGCAGGGTTGGCGCTGGGCCCGGCGTTCTCTGCAACCGGTGAGGCGCAGCGCTGGCTGGCCAGCCGGCTGCCTGCCGAGGGCCTGGCGACGGCGCTGGGGCTGCCTGCACTGCCGGAGCGCGTGCTGCGGCTTGATCCGGCGCTGCCCTTCGGTGATGAACGCGACCTCGATCTGCTGCCGAACACGCTGCCCCCGCAGCGCCACCTGGGTTACGCCGTGCAATGGTTCGGCCTGGCGCTGACCGTGCTGGTGGTTGCGCTGGTGCTGGAAGGGCGCAGCAGGCGCGTTCCACGCTAGCGCCGGCCCGACTTCGGGCGCCCGGCATCCCCTGTCCAACCATGAGAAAATGCCCGCATGAACACTGCTACATCCCCGCAGGCGCGCGGTTCCGGTCGCCGGACCCTGGTGTTGTTGTTCGCCGTGTTCTTCGGGGCAATGGCGCTGGCGGCCGTGCTGCGCTTCTCCGGATGGCAGCCTACCGGCCACCGCAACAGTGGACAGCTGCTCAAACCCCCGGTGGACCTGCGCCAGCAGCCACCGACCCTGGCCGACGGCACGGCCTATCCCTGGAATCCGGAGGCGCGCACCTGGCGCCTGCTGGTGGCACCGGCTGGTGCCTGCGACGCGCAGTGCGTCACTTTGTCGCAGGGACTGGGCAAGGTGTGGCAGCTGTTCGGCCATAACGCCGATAATGTCGAGATCCTGTGGCTGGGTCCGCCACCGGCGTCGATCGCCTCGCTGCCCGCGCTGCGGCCGCTGGCACCGTCGCCAGCGCTGCGCGCGGCCCTGCCCGGCGTCGACGATCCGGCTGGCCTGCCGGTCTACGTGATCGATCCGAACGGCTTCGTGATCATGCGCCATGCCCCGGGCAGCGACCTCGGGGGCCTGCGCAAGGACATGGCCACGTTGCTGAAACTGAAGTGAGTCCTGTTTGATGAGCCTTTCCGCGCGTCCGGCGCTGCACCGCAATTTCCACCGCCTGGCGTGGTTCGCCATGATCATGACCGCGAGCACGATCATGTTCGGTGCCTTCGTCCGTCTGTCCGATGCGGGGCTGAGCTGCCCGGACTGGCCGACCTGCTATGGCCGCGCGACCTGGCCGCAGCACATCGAGGAGACGGTTGGCCACCCGGCCGCCGATATCCGTCCTCTGGAAACGCACAAGGCCTGGCGCGAGCAGGTTCACCGCTTCCTGGCCGGCGCGCTGGGCATCGAGATCCTGACCCTGGCCCTGCTGGCCACGCGCAGGCGCCGGTTCGGAACCACGGCGGTCGTCACCGCCTGCGTGCTGGTGGCTGCCGGCATACCGTTGTACATGATGGGCTGGCATGCAACGGCCAGTGCCCTGGCCCTGAGTGGTGAGGCGATACTGCTGATTGCCGCCTTGCGCTGGAACAACATCGATCTGGCGCGCGCGGCGGTACTGACCCTGGCGGTGGTGATCTTCCAGGCCCTGCTGGGCATGTGGACGGTGACGCTGCTGCTGAAGCCGATCGTGGTGATGGGCCACCTGCTGGGCGGCATGCTGATGTTCGGCCTGCTGGTGTGGCTGGCGTGGCGGGCCACGCATCTGCCGATCACGCTGGCCGAGGCGCCCAGGCTGAAGTGGCTGCTGCGTGCCGCCGTGGTCGTGCTGGTCACCCAGATCGCACTGGGCGGCTGGGTCAGTGCCAACTACGCGGCGCTGGCCTGCGGCGGCGGCAGCGCCTCGCTGGACAACTTCCCACGCTGTGCCAACCAGTGGTGGCCGCAGCACAACTTCGTCGAAGGCTTCACCCTGTGGCGTGGCATCGGCGTGGACTACGAAGGGGGCGTGCTCGATGGCGCCTCGCGCATCGCCATCCAGCTGGCGCATCGCCTGTTCGCCATCGTGGTGGCTGCCTACCTGCTGTGGCTGGGCGTGCGTCTGTTCCGCCTGCCGAGCATGCGGGGGTGGGCGACTGCGCTGATCGTGCTGCTGGTGCTGCAGGTCACCCTCGGCATCCTCAACGTGAAGCTGGCGCTGCCGCTGGAAGTGGCGGTGGCGCACAACGGCGTGGCCGTTGCCCTGTTGTTCGTGCTGGTCAGCCTGCTGGCCCGCCTGCGTGCCCCGGACTGACCCGATGTTCTCCAATTACCGCCAGTACTGGGACCTGACCAAGCCCAAGGTCGTCGCCCTGATCGTGTTCACCGCCCTGGTGGGCATGGTCCTGGCCATTCCGGGCGTGCCCAGCTGGGAACAGGTACGCGCGGGCCTGCTCGGCTTCCTCGGCATCTGGCTGGCGGCCTCGGCTGCGGCTGCGATCAACCAGCTGCTGGATGCGCACATCGATGCGCAGATGGCGCGCACCTCGTGGCGGCCGCTGGTGGTTGGCAAGGTCAAGCCGTGGCAGGTGCTGGTGTTTGCCGGCGCGCTGATCGTGCTGTCGATGACGATCCTGGTGCTGTGGGTGAACGTGATCACCGCCGTGCTGACCTTCGCTTCGCTGATCGGTTATGCGGTGATCTATACGGTCTACCTCAAGCGTGCGACCTCGCAGAACATCGTCATCGGTGGTCTGGCCGGCGCGATGCCACCGATGCTGGGCTGGGCCGCCGTCACCGGAATGCAGGGCTCTTCGGACTGGGCGTACTCGTCGCTGCTGGTGCTGATCATCTTCATCTGGACGCCGCCGCATTTCTGGGCGCTGGCGATCTTCCGCCGCGAGGACTACGCCAAGGCGAAGATCCCGATGCTGCCGGTGACCCACGGCGTGGTGCATACCCGCAGGCAGATCATGGTGTATTCGGTGGTGCTGGCCCTGGTCTGCCTGCTGCCCTATCTGGTGGGCATGAGCGGACCGTTCTACCTGGGCGGTGCGATCGTGCTCAACGCGGTGTTCCTCTGGTATGCGTGGCGCATGCTGGATCCGCCGGATGAGCTGTTCTCGATGAAGATGTTCCAGTACTCCATCGTCTATCTGATGGCGCTGTTCGCCTTCCTGCTGATCGACCACTGGATCCTGCCCTGGTTGTAAGGCGCCACCTGTAGAGCCGAGCCCATGCTCGGCTGAGGTGGGGTGGAAGAGCAGTCGAGCGTGGGCTCGGCTCTACACTTGATCTCTTCCAGCGGCGTCGCCATTGCTGCTCCTGACCTCAAGGAAAGGAGCGAGCAGGGATGCATTCGATTTTCCGCTGGACCACAGCGCTGCTGCTGGCGCTGGGCATGGCCCTCAGTGCGCATGCCGACGACACCGTCGCGCAGATCCGCCAGTACGCCGGTGATCACCGCCTGCTGGTACTGGGCGAATTCCATGGCACGCGTGAGACGCCGGTGCTGGTGCGCCAACTGGTGGACGACTACAGCCGCAACGGCCCGGTCCTGCTGGCGCTGGAACTGCCGCGCGCCGAGAACCCCACGCTACGCGATTACCTGGCTTCCGATGGCGGGGCCGCGGTGCGCCAGCACCTGCACGGCCGCGCGTTCTGGACCGTGCGCGACGACCAGCATGATGGTCGCCGCAGCCGCGACATGCTGGCGATGATCGAAGGCCTGCGTGTGCTGAAGGCGCAGGGCCGCGCGATCGAGGTGGTCGGCTACGACGTCAACCATAGTGACGGCAGCAGCCAGGCCCGCGATGACCGCATGGCCGCCGAACTGCGGCGCCTGTACCGGCGCCTGCCCGATGGCGCACGCATGGTCGTGCTGACCGGCAATGTCCACGCCATGCTGCAGCGCCCGGCCGACGCTCCGCCGGAAATGCAGACCCAGCCGATGGCATCGGCACTGCGCGACCTGGATGTCTACAGCGTGCGGCTGGAAGCGTTGCGCGGCCACTTCTGGGGATGCCTGGACCGCTGCAAGGCGTTGGCCCTGCTCGAACGGCCAGCCCGTGAGCCGGAGGTCAATACCCATGCCAGCCGCGAATACGACCTGTGGGTGTGGATGCCGCAGCTGAGCGTTGGCACGCTGGTGGATCAGTAGATCCACGCCATGCGTGGATGGTTTTCCCACAACATCCCGCGCGCCCAATCAGGACTTGCGCCGCGCATATCGCTGCGCGATCACGCCGCAGACGATCAGCTGGATCTGGTGGTAGATCATCACCGGCAGCACGATGGCACCGAGGCTGCCCCCGGCGAACAGCACCTTGGCGATCGGCACGCCAGTGGCCAGGCTCTTCTTGGAGCCGCAGAACACGATGGCGATCTCGTCCTCGCGGTTGAAGTGCAGGCGACGGGCGATGAAGGTGATCAGCGGCATGGCGATACCGAGCAGGACGGCGGCTACCACGGCCACTGCCAGCAGCGACAGCACAGGGGTCTTGCTCCAGAGCCCTTCGGTGACGGCTTCGCCGAACGCCGAATACACGACCAGCAGGATGGTGGCCTGGTCGGTGTAGCGCAGCAGCGCGCGCTGCTTCTCGACCCAGCCGGCGATCCACGGGCGCAGCAGGTGGCCGGCCACGAACGGCACCAGCAGCTGCAGCATGATGCCGCCGATCGCATGCAGCGGGTCATGCACGCCGCCGGAGGTGCCGGCCAGCGCGGTCAACAGCAGCGGCGTGAGGAACACACCGAGGATGCTCGACAGCGATGCGCTGCAGACGGCCGCCGGCACATTGCCGCGCGCCATCGAGGTGAAGGCGATGGACGACTGCACGGTGGAGGGCAGGGTGCACAGGAACAGCACGCCCAGGTACAGCTCCGGGGTCAACAGCCAGCCCGACAGCGGCTTGAACATCAGGCCCAGCATCGGAAACAGCAGGAAGGTGCAGGCGAGAATGGTCAGATGCAGGCGCCAGTGCAGCATGCCGCCGATGATCGATTCGCGCGGCAGGCGCGCCCCGTGCAGGAAGAACAGCGCGGCGATGGCGACCGTGGTGACATCGTCCAGGACGATGGCGGCGGCGCCCTTCATCGGCAGCAGCGACGCCAGGCCGACCGTGCACAGCAGGGCCAGGGTGAAGTTGTCCGGTCGCAGGCGCGACCACCAGCGGGTCATGGGGGGCAGACTCCTTGGTGTGGAGGGTTCAGGGCGAGGTGACCGGTGTGGCCAGACGCTGGCGGGTGGCCGCTTCCAGCGACTTCAGGCCGGCGCGCTGGCCCAGCTGAAGGGCCTGTTCCGGGCTGGCATGTTCGTAGCGTGCATTGACCAGGCCGAGCACGGCACCGGCGCGGTTGCCGGACGCGCAGTGCAGCAGCACCGGCCCCTGGCTCTGCTGCAGGGCCTGGTGCACGGCGCGCACATTGGCCGCATCCAGGCCCTCGGCGCCGGCCACCGGGATGCGCACATAGCGCAGGCCCAGCGATTCGGCCGCGCGGGTTTCATCGAAACCACGGTCCTCGTCGGGCTGGCGCAGGTCGATCACGGTGCGTACGCCTTGCGCAGCCAGTTCGCGCAGGTGTGTGGCACTGGGCTGGCCGCCGGCATACAGGCCGGGGCGGACTTCATTGAGCGGGGCATCTGCGGCCAAGGCCGCCAGCGGCAGGTAGAGGGACAGCAACAGCAGGCAGGTCAGGCGCAGCAGCATGGTCCTCTCCGTTGAAACGTTCCGCCGCTACCGGCCCAGGCTGGCGCGGGCCTTGAGCAGCTCGCGCAGTTCGTACTTGTCAGTATCGTCCAGTCCCTGCTGCCGCTGCTTTGCCAACAGCTCTTCCAGACGTTGCTGCAACAGTTGTTTCTCCAGCTGGGCCACGGCGTCGTGCAGTTCCTGGGTCCAGATCGCTTCGCTGCCGGGCAGGGTCTGGGCGGCCAGCGTGTGCAGCGAGGCCTGCTCCTCACGCCCGTCGAAATGTTCCAGCAGCGCGCCGGTGCTGATATCGGGACGCTGTTCAACCAGTGCCAGCAGCTCCAGCAGCAGCTCCACACCCGGCAGGCGCAGGCCCTGGAAGTGATGCTTGCCGCCCAGGGTCAGCGCCAGCGACGGCTGCTGCAGCAGCACGGCGATCGCACCCCGCACCAGGCTGCGCTTGGCCACCGGCTGGATCGACCGTGCCGGAGGGCGCTGCGGCATCGCCGTGCGGGTATTCTGCGTGGCCGCACCGAGCCCGGTCAGCTGCGCCAGCTGCTGCTTCATCAGGTCACCGAACGCGCCATCGGGAATCTGCGCCAGCATCGGTCTGGCCCGCTCGGCCAGGCGTGCCCGGCCGTCCAGCGTGCCCATGTTGATCTCGCGGGTCAGCTCGTCGAAGAAGAACTGCGATAGCGGCGTGGCCTGCTTCAGGCGTTCGTTGAAGGCCTCAGCGCCTTCCTTGCGCACGATGGTGTCCGGGTCCTCGCCGTCGGGCAGGAACAGGAAGAAGGCCTGGCGGCCGTCCTTCATGCGCGGCAGCACCGACTCCAGTGCCTTCCAGCCGGCGCGGCGGCCGGCGGCATCGCCATCGAAGCAGAAGAACACGTCCGGTGCGTTTCGGAACAGCAGCTCGGCATGGTCGGGCGTGGTCGCGGTGCCCAGCGTCGCCACCGCCTGGGTGACGCCGAACTGGAACAGCGAGACCACGTCCATGTAACCCTCGACCACGATCAGCCGCTCGATCTTCTGGTTCGCCTGGCGCACCTGCCACAGGCCGTACAGTTCGCGGCCCTTGTGGAACAGCGCGGTTTCGGGCGAATTGAGGTACTTGGGACCGTCGTCCTTCTCGAACACCCGGCCACCGAAGGCGATCACCCGCCCACGGCGGTCGAAGATCGGGAACATCACCCGGTCGCGGAACTTGTCGTAGACGTGCCCCCGGTCGTTCTTGGAGAACAGGCCGGCACGGTCGAGCAGTTTCATCCGCCGCTCGTCCTTGCCCAGCGCATCGCGCAGGCCGCTGTAGCCGTCGGGCGCATAGCCGATCTGGAAGCGGGCGCGGTTCTGTTCGTCCACGCCACGGCCGTCAAGGTAGGCGCGGGCCTTGTCGCTGCCTTCCAGGTTCTTCTGGAAGAAGCGCGCCGCTGCATCCAGTGCCGAATAGAGTTCGCGGCTGTCGTCCTGCTGCTGGGCGCTGCGCGGGTTCTCGCTGCGTGGCACGTCCATGCCGGCGCGCTTGGCCAGCTCATCCACCGCGTCGAGGAACTCGAGGCGGTCGTAGTTCATCAGGAAGCTGATTGCGGTGCCGTGCGCACCGCAGCCGAAGCAGTGATAGAACTGCTTGGTCGGCGAGACGGTGAACGAGGCCGAGCGCTCGTCATGGAACGGGCAGCGTGCCGCGTACTCCTTGCCCTGTCGCTTCAACGGCACGCGGCTGCCCACCACCTCGACGATGTCGGTGCGGGCCAGCAGGTCGTCGATGAAAGCGTCGGGGATACGGGCCATGGGCAGCAGGGCAGGGCGCGGCCGCCGGGGCGCGCAGCAGGGGCGGCAGGTCCCCCTAGTTTACTCGCTGGCGATGGTCGGGCCGGCCTGTTGTTCGCTGCTGCCGCCGGCGCTGGCGGCAGCCCGCTGTGCCCGGGCACTCAGGCGCTCGTCGATCACCGCGGTCATCAGGGCGCCGACGAAGAACACCGCGGTAGCGTAGTAGATCCAGACCAGCGCGATCACCAGGGCGCCCATCGAACCGTAGGCGCTGCCGGGTGCCACGGTGGCGATGTAGACGCCGATGCCGTAGCGCCCCAGGGCGAACAGGAGCGAGGTGATGGCCCCGCCGATGAAGGCCTGGCGCCAGGCCACGCGACGGTCGGGCAGATAGTGGTAGAGGAAGGCGAAGGCCAGCGTGTACAGCAGCAGCGTGGTCACGTAACCGATGGCCGGCAACACCGATGGCAGCTGCGCGAATACCACCTGCAGGGCGGTGGTGGCGGTCATCGACAGGATCAGCAGGAAGCCCAGCGCCAGCACCACGCCGAAGGAGAACACGCGCTTGCGCAGCCAGGCCTGGACGCCTTCCAGGCGCTGGCCGCTGGTATGGAAGATGCGGTTGAGTGCGTTCTGCAGCTGTGCGAACACGGCGGTGGCGCCGACGAACAGCAGCAGGGTGCTCCACAACCCGGCCAGCGAGCCCATGCTCGGCTGGCTGTTGGCGTTGTGCAGCACGGTATCGGCCACGCTGGCCACGCTGCTGCCGGCCACCGAGCCGATCTGGCTGATCAGCGCCTGCTGCGCGGGCGGGTACAGCGAGGCGGTCAACCACAGCAGCAGCACCAGCAACGGCGCCATCGACAGCAGGGAATAGAACGAAACCGATGCGGCCTGGGTCAGGACGTCAATTTCGACGAAGCGCTTGGCCACGGCCATCGGGAAGCTGTCCTGCAGCTTCTCCAGGCGCGATCGGACGATGGGCAGGAAGGTGCGGGGATGCGGCATCTACGGCGTCGGCTGGAGCGGTACAGGCTTCCTTTTCTAGCAGATGCCGGCGTTGCGGCAGGTGAAGTGGAAGCGCGGTCGCAGAATGCAGCGAAGTCCGCGTTATCCTTCTGCCCGGACCGAGGGCGCGCTGGGGCTGCCGCCGCGGTATCCGGGCCCACCGCCGGTGTGCGGGGCCACGACAATCCAACTTCTCTGCAAAAGGACGCGTTATGAAAGGGATGGTCTGCACCACGATGGTGTTGCTGCTGGCGACGAGCGGTTCGGCCGCTGCGGCGTCCACGGCCTGCGAAAAGGCCTTCAAGACGGTAGGGGATCCGCGCAATGGCGCGATGTACATGGCCGACCTGACGGTGCCCGGTCTGAAGGTGCAGAGTGCACTGGACCAGCTTCGCAAGATCGGTGCCGATGACCAGTTCGAGGTGGGCGGCCAGCTGGTGGAAGGCGATACCGGCAACCAGTACCTGATCCAGACCAAGGGCCTGCGCACGCCGCTGGTGCTGATCGGCACCGCCGACCGCAGCGGCCGGGTCACCCTGGCCACCAAGCTGGCCCGCGGCCAGACCATCGCCCAGGAGGATGCCCGCAAGTCGATGTGCGACATGCTCGACAAGCTCAAGGGGGGCAGCCAGGGGGACGCGCTGGCCGCCGCTGCGCGCGCGCAGTATCCGACTTCCGTGGCGGAGGACGTGACCGCGCCGGACCTGTCCAAGAAGATGGGCAAGGAGGTGCGCGATACGATGGCGGCCTACAACGCTGCGGGCAGCTTCAAGGACCTGCTGCTGGGCACCACCACCAACAAGGAAGACCTGGGCGACCGTTCGGCCACCTTCCTGCCGGTGTATGCCAAGTACATCGGTCGCCGCTACCGGATCGACGGCCAGATCTACACGGTCAACTCGAACAGCTACTCCAGCCGTCCGGGTGAGGTCGGATCGATCAACTACCTGGTGACGCCGACCCG
The DNA here is from genome assembly GCF_054473825.1 of Stenotrophomonas genospecies 5. Lineage (NCBI taxonomy): Bacteria > Pseudomonadati > Pseudomonadota > Gammaproteobacteria > Lysobacterales > Lysobacteraceae > Stenotrophomonas > Stenotrophomonas genospecies 5. Next base: position 393,236 of record NZ_JBTMUW010000003.1, on the reverse strand, counting down.
TGGCCTGTTGCGGATCCGCCAGAATGACACCTTCAACAACAACAACTACACCATCCGTTGCGAATTCGCTCCGGACCAGGCGGCCAACTTCGCCATGCTGCGCGAACGCGACTGGGCCAAGCTGGAAGGCGAGGTCAGCGCGGTGGAGGGCAGTTCCATGACCCTGCGCAACTGCCGCCAGGTGTAAGCGCTGGCTTGGCCGCTGCAGCAATGACAAGGCCCGCGTGAAGCGGGCCTTGTCGTGTCCGGCAGGGGGCGGTGGCGGATCAGCCAGCCAGGGCCTGCTTGACCAGCCTGGACACCACGCCCATGTCGGCCTGACCGGCGAGCCTGGGCTTCAGCGCCCCCATCAGCTTGCCCATGTCGGCCGGGCCGGTGGCACCGGTTTCGGCGATGGCGGCCTGGATGGCGGCGGCGATCTCGGCCTCACCCATCTTGGCGGGCAGGTAGGCCTCGATGACCACGATCTCGGCGCGCTCGATCGCGGCCAGGTCTTCACGGTTGGCCGCTTCGTACTGGCTGACCGAGTCCTTGCGCTGCTTGACCATCTTGTCCAGCACGGCGATCACGGCGGTGTCGTCGAGCTCGATGCGCTCGTCCACTTCCTTCTGCTTGATCGCGGCGTTGATCAGGCGGATCACGCCCAGCTTGTCCTTCTCGCCCGCCTTCATGGCGGCCTTCATGTCATCGGTGAGCTGCTGCTTCATGCTCATGGGAGACCTCGTGGTGGTAGTGGGGCAGGGCGGTTGCCCGGGCCCGGAAACGCAAAAAGCCGGCGACGCTCGCGCGTGCCGGCTTCGGCTTCACCGCGGAAGGACGAACCCGCCGCAATGAAGATGCGTCCGATCAGTACAGGCGCTGACGCTTGGTGACGTCGCGCGACGAGCGGCGCAGCTGACGCTTCACAGCAGCGGCGGCCTTGCGCTTGCGCTCCTGGGTCGGCTTTTCGTAGAACTCGCGCTTGCGGGTTTCGGCCAGCACACCGGCCTTTTCGCAAGTGCGCTTGAAGCGGCGAAGAGCAAACTCGAAGGGCTCGTTCTCGCGGACTTTGACGCTGGGCATGGAATCTCCGGGACACAGTAGAACCGGGTCACGCCCGGCGAGCCGCACATTATAGCGGCGAATCAACAAACTGCAAGCACGCAAGCCTGAATGCGGGCCAGCAATACGGATGCAGTGGGATCTGCACGTCACCCCGAGGGGGCGGCAGGGGCGTCATAATAGCAGGCATGCGAGTCCTTGGCATCGAATCTTCCTGTGATGAGACCGGCGTGGCGGTGTACGACACCGACCTGACCGGCAGCGCGGCCCTGCGCGCCCATGCGGTCTACAGCCAGATCGCCCTGCACGCCGAGTACGGCGGTGTGGTGCCCGAGCTGGCCAGCCGTGACCACGTGCGCAAGCTGCTGCCGCTGGTCCGGCAGACCCTGGCCGAGGCGGGCCTGGGCGTGGACGACATCGATGGCGTGGCTTATACCGCTGGCCCCGGGCTGGTCGGTGCGCTGCTGGTCGGTGCCGGGGTGGCCCGTGCCCTGGCCTGGGCACTGGAGGTGCCGGCCGTGGGCGTGCACCACATGGAAGGGCACCTGCTGGCGCCCTTGATGGAGGACGATCCGCCGCAGGCCCCGTTCGTGGCCCTGCTGGTGTCCGGTGGCCACACCCAGCTGGTGGCGGTCGATGCCATCGGCCGCTACCGCCTGCTGGGCGAGACCCTGGACGATGCGGCCGGCGAAGCCTTCGACAAGACGGCCAAACTGATGGGGCTGCCCTATCCCGGCGGCCCGCAGCTGGCCAAGCTGGCCGAACAGGGCACCCCGGGGGCCTACCGTTTCGCGCGGCCGATGACCGATCGCCCGGGGCTGGATTTCAGCTTCTCCGGCCTGAAGACCCAGGTGCTGATGGCCTGGCGTGACAGCGACCAGAGCGACCAGACCCGCGCCGACATCGCGCGCGGTTTCGAGGATGCGGTGGTGGAGACCCTGTCGATCAAGTGCGAACGCGCGCTGGAAGCAGCCGGCACCAATGTGATCGTCGTGGCCGGCGGTGTCGGTGCCAATACGCGGCTGCGTGCACGCCTGCAGCAGATGGCCGAACGCCTCGGGGGGCGTGCCTGCTTCCCGCGGCCGGCGCTGTGCACCGACAACGGCGCGATGATCGCTTTCGCCGGCGCCCTGCGCCTGCAGGCCGGGCAGCACAACCCGCCGAACGTTGACGTGACCCCGCGCTGGGACATGGCGACGCTGCCCGCGGTGTGACCCGCGGCGCACCCATCCACACAGGCTGCGACCGTAGCGGCGGACGTGCCGGGATCCGGTCGTTTCAGGCAGTGGTGGTTCCGTGCCGTTACCATGACCGTCTGTTTTCCCGCTGGTAACCGCAATGGACAAGGTTTTCATCGAGGGGCTGACGATCGACGCCCTGATCGGCATCTACGATTGGGAACGGCGGATCCGGCAGGACCTGGTGTTCGACCTGGAGATGGGTTTCGACAACCGGCGCCCGGCAGCGACCGACGATATCGCCCATACCCTCAACTACAAGGCGGTCAGCAAGCGGCTGGAGCAGTTCGTGCGCGAATCGGAGTTCGGCCTGGTCGAGACCCTGGCCGAGCGTTGCGCGCAGATCGTGCTCGACGAGTTCGATGTGCGTTGGCTGCGGCTGAAGCTGAGCAAGCCGGGAGCGGTGCGCGGCGCGCGCGCGGTCGGCGTGATCATCGAGCGCGAACGCGGCTGAAACAGCAGCGTCGGCCGGCGGCCGGCAACTTCTTCATGCGAAATGACTGAAACAGGAGACGACTGATGGTGGATGCGGTGGTGGCGGTACAGTGGATGGAGCGGCTGCAGAACACACTGGAACCCTATCCCGGCGCCTACCTGGCGTTGATGATTTCGGCCCTGCTGCTCGCGGCGGGCCTGGCCAACTGGGTGACCAAGCGCATCCTGGTGCGCGGGCTGCGCCGTCTGCTGCAGCGCCTGCCCGGTGCCGAATCCGGGCGTGGCAGCCATCTGATGCGGGTCATCTCGCGGTTGTCCAACGTGGTGCCCAGCCAGGTGATCGCCTCTGGCATCACCCTCATTCCCGATCTGCCGCCCGGGCTGGTCAGCGTCATCGTCAAGCTGTGCATCGTGTGGGCGGTGCTGACCGTCTCGCTGGCCTTCTCGCATGCGCTGGATGCGGCCAACAGCCTGTACGAGCGCAAGCCGGATGCGCGCAACAAGCCGATCAAGGGCTACCTGCAGGTGGTCAAGATCGTGATCTTCGTGGCGGCCGGCCTGGCGATCATCTCCACCCTGCTGGGCGTGGCGCTGGGCCCGCTGGTGACCGGCCTGGGTGCGGCCACGGCCGTGCTGATGCTGATCTTCCAGGACACCATCCTCTCGCTGGTGGCCAGCGTGCAGATCAGTGGCGATGGCCGCGTGCGCATCGGCGACTGGATCGAGATGCCGAGCCAGAACGCCGATGGTGACGTCATCGACATCGCCCTGCACACCATCACCGTGCAGAACTTCGACAAGACCATCACCACCATCCCGACCAAGAAGCTGGTGACCGAGTCGTTCAAGAACTGGCGCGGCATGCAGGAGGCCGGTGGCCGACGCATCAAGCGCGCGCTGTACCTGGACCAGCACAGCGTCGGCTTCCTGGACGAGGGCGACCTGGCCTTTCTCGGTGAGTTCGCCCTGCTGCGCGACTACCTGCGCGACAAGGAGCAGGAGCTGGGGCAGTGGAACGGGCGCCTGCGCGAACAGGGCGTGGCGGACGTGAACAGCCGCCGGGTGACCAATCTGGGCACGTTCCGGGCCTATGTGGAGCGCTACCTGCGCAGCCACCCGGGTATCCACACCGACATGACCCTGCTGGTGCGACAGCTGCAACCGACCACCGAGGGCCTGCCGCTGGAGCTGTACTGCTTCACCCGCACTACCGCCTGGGCGGAGTACGAGGCCGTGCAGTCGGACATTTTCGACCATCTGCTGGCGATCCTGCCGGCCTTCGGCCTGAGGGTGTTCCAGGCGTCCAGCGACGCCATGTTGATGGCCGGGCAGCGCCAGTCGGCCTGCTCGGAGTAAGCTGCCGTGCCGCCCGCGGGACCGTACGGACCCCGCTGGTGGATGAAACTGAATGCCGAAACCTCTCGCCAAATGGCCCGGGATCGCTAGAATGCCGGGCTTGTAAACGTTTTCATCAAGGACTGCCGGTGGCCTCCGAACGCATCGAATCCCTCATTGCCCAGATGACCGTCGAGGAAAAGGTCGGCCAGCTGGGTGTTTTCGCGGACATGGTCCGCCCGTTCGCCCCGGACGTGAACCCGGAAGCCAACGTGCGCAATGCCGACCAGGTGCTGCAGCAGGTGCGCGAGGGCAAGGTCGGCTCGCTGTTCAACGGGGTGGGCGCCGAACTGGGCCGCCGCATCCAGCAGGTCGCGACCGAGGAGAGCCGGCTGGGCATCCCGGTCATCCTCGCTGCCGACGTCATCCACGGCATGCGCACCGTGTTCCCGATCCCGCTGGGCGAGGCCGCCAGCTTCGAGCCGGACCTGGCCGAGCGCACCGCCCGCGCCACTGCGGTCGAGGCCACCGCCGCCGGCCTGCACTGGACCTATGCGCCTGCCGTGGACATCGCCCGCGACCAGCGCTGGGGCCGTGGCGCCGAAGGCGCAGGCGAGGACGTGGTGCTGGGCTGTGCCTTCGCCGCTGCCCGTGTGCGCGGCTTCCAGGGCAGCGACCTGCGTGCCGCCGATTCGCTGCTGGCCACGCCCAAGCATTTCGCCGCCTATGGCGCGGTGATGGCCGGCATGGAATACAACATGGTGGACATCTCGCCGCAGACCCTGCGCGACGTGCACCTGCCGCCGTTCAAGGCGGCCTTTGATGCCGGTGCGATCACGGTGATGTCCTCGTTCAACGACATCAACGGCGTGCCGGCCAGCGCCAATGCAGAACTGCTCACCGACATCCTGCGTGGCGAGTGGAAGTTCCCGGGTGTGGTGATCTCCGATTACACCGCCGACATGGAACTGGTGGCGCACGGCTACGCCGCCGATGACCGCGACGCCACCGCCAAGGCCTTCACCGCCGGCCTGGACCTGAGCATGCAGAGCGGCTTCTATGCCGAGCACCTGCCAGGCCTGGTGGAAAGCGGCGAGGTGCCGATGGCGGTGCTGGATGAGGGCGTGCGCCGCATCCTGTGGCTGAAGGAAACCATCGGCCTGTTCGACGACCCGTACCGGTCGCTGGACCCGGCCCGCGAAGCGGACGACTCGCACATCGCCGCACATGATGAGCTCTCGCGCGATGCCGCGCGCCGTTCGATCGTGCTGCTGAACAACCGTGACAACGTGCTGCCGCTGCAGAAGACCGGGCAGAAGATCGCGCTGATCGGCCCGTTCGTGCAGGACCGCGAAAACATCGAAGGCTGCTGGACCCTGTTCGGCGACAAGCAGCGTTATGTGGACCTGGAAACCGGTGTGCGTGCCGCCATCGGTGACGCGTCGCTGCTGGAGATCGTGCCCGGTTGCGATCTGGAAACCGCGATCCCGGGGGGCACCGAAGCCGCCGTGGCGGCTGCGCTGCGTGCCGACGTGGTGGTGTTGGCGCTGGGCGAGCCGCAGCGCTACAGCGGCGAAGCGCAGTCGCGCGTGGAGATCACCCTGCCGCCGGCGCAGCAGGCACTGGCCGAGGCGGTGGCGATGACCGGCAAGCCGCTGGTGGTGCTGCTGCGCAATGGCCGCGCGCTGGCCTTGCAAGGTGCGGTGCGCAATGCACAGGCCGTGGCGGTCACCTGGTACCTGGGCACGCAGACCGGTCATGCGGTGGCCGATGTGCTGTTCGGCGACTACAGCCCGTCCGGCCGCCTGCCGGTCAGCTTCCCGCAGGTGTCCGGCCAGCAACCGTACTTCTACAACCATCCGCGTACCGGCCGCCCCGAACTGCCGACGATGTCGGAGTTCAAGGCACGCTGGCGCGAGATTCCCAACGAGCCGCTGTATCCGTTCGGCCATGGCATCGGCTACACCACCTTCGCCTATGGGGTGCCGCAGCTCAGCACGGCAGAGCTGGGCTGGGACGACACCCTGACCATCACCACCACGCTGACCAACACCGGTACCGTGGCCGGCGAGGAAGTGGTGCAGCTGTACATCCATGACCGCGTGGCCAGCCGCGTGCGGCCGGTGCGCGAGCTGAAGGACTTCCGCAAGATCGCACTGCAGCCGGGCGAATCCACCGATGTGGTGTTCACCCTGCATCGCGAGCAGTTGGCGTTCACCGGCCGCGATGGCGTGCTGCGTGCCGAGCCGGGCCTGTTCGAGCTGTGGGTGTGCGCGTCGTCAGCGGCTGGCGAGCCGGTGCAGTTCGAACTGCTGAAGGGCTGAACGGGAACGGTAGCGCCGGGCCATGCCCGGCGTCGTCACCCACACGCCGGGCATGGCCCGGCGCTACCATCGCTGTGGGTGTGCGCGTCGTCACCCATGGCAAACACGCCGGGCCTGACCCGGCGCTACCATCGGGGTTCGTGATCCGATGGAGCCCGACCATGCGCAAGAGTGCTTTCCTTGCCCCCGCGCTGCTGCTGGCAGCCTGTGCCCAACCGGCGCCGCCGACCGCACCGGAGGCAACGCCCGCTGCCGCACCGCCGGCCGAACCCGTGCAGGCAGCACCGGCAGCACCTGCGGCACCCACGAGCGAACAGACCGAAGATGCGCGCGCGCGCATCGAGACACTGCTCGGTGACGCGGCGCAGTACGAGAAGGTCTTCACTGCCTTCAGAACGGCGGTGGTCGGCGGTGATCGCGCGGCGGTCGTCGAGGAAATACGTTTCCCGTTGAACATCAGCGGCGGAAAGACGATCGCCGGACCGGGCGAATTCCAGCGCAGCTACGAGAAGATCATCACGCCGGCCGTGGTCAAGGCGGTGTCCGCACAGGATTTCGGCAAGGTGTTCGTCAACCAGCAGGGCGTGATGATCGGCGATGGCCAGGTGTGGTTGAGCGGCCAGTGCCTTGATGCGGCCTGCACCCGGACCGAAGTGAAGGTCATCACCATCCAGTGAGCGTGCGGGGTGACGGGCTCTGGCCCGCCACCCTGCGTTACCTGATCAGGTCTTCGGCGTGAGCTTGAGCAGGCGCGCCTTGCTGCCATCTTCAAGCAGCCACAGCGCGCCATCGGGCCCCTGTTCCACTTCACGGATGCGCTCACCCATGTCGAAACGTTCCGCCTCGCGCGCGTTGTCGCCCTCGAAGGCTACGCGCACCAGTGATGTGGAGGACAGGCCACCGATGAAGCCGCTGCCCTTCCACTGCGGGAACAGGGTGCCGCTGTAGATGACGAAGCCCGCAGGCGAGATGACCGGCGTCCAGGTCACCTTTGGCGCGGCGAACTCCGGGCGCGTGTCGTGGTCGGGAATCGGCCGGCCGTCGTAGTGGTCGCCGTTGGAGACCACCGGGTAGCCGTAGTTGGCGCCCCGCACGATCAGGTTCAGTTCGTCTCCGCCCGCCGGCCCCATCTCATGCGCCCACAGCTTGCCGTTGGCATCGAAGGCCATGCCCAGGATGTTGCGATGGCCGAGCGACCACACCTGTGCAGCCACGCCGCCCTGTGACGCGAACGGATTGTCCGCCGGCAGGCTGCCATCGTCGTTGAGGCGGATGATCTTGCCGAGGTTGCCGCCCATGTCCTGCGCGGGGTCGAATTTCTGCCGTTCGCTGGAGCTGATCCAGAGCTTGCCGTCCGGACCGAACACCAGGCGATGGCCGTAGTGGCCCTGCCCGCTGACCTTCGGTGTCTGTCGCCAGATCACCTTCAGATCCTTGAGCTGGCCGCCGCCATCGGCGTCCAGGGCAAGCGTGGCGCGGGCCACCGCGGCCCCGCGGGTATCCAGCGTGCCTTCCTCCGCATAACTGACGTAAATGACCTGGTTGCGGGCGAAGTCGGGGTGCAGGATGACATCGCCGAAGCCGCCCTGGCCACCATAGGCGACCTTCGGTACGCCGGTGATCTCATGCTTCTGGCCGCTGGCCACGTCCAGGTGCTGCAGTTTGCCGCGTTTCTCGGTGACCAGCAGGCTGCCATCGGGCAGGAAAGTCATTGCCCACGGTTGATCGAAACGGCTGACTTCCGTGGCGGTGAACGGCCGCTGGTCGGTTGCGGCCGCAGTCGCGGCGGGTGCAGCAGCGGTGGCGGCAGTACCGGCCGTAGCGGATGCAGGATCGGCGGCGTTGCAGGCCGTGGTGGCGAGAATCGGCGCCAGGCCGAGGGCAAGCAGGAGGGGCGTACGGGTCACGGGAATCTCCGGGGCGGGGATGCGGATGGCCAAGCGTTCCCTTGTATACCACTGCGGGTGTGACCGTCGTGGCCCGAAGGTCCTGCTACCCCCTGTGCGACGTGGGGCGGATCGTCTAGGGTGGGCACGCCCGGGCAATGCATGCCCGTCTGTCTGCCAAGGATCTGCAATGCACACTGTTCCGACCCACAAGCCGTCTCCCGCCTTCGTCGCCGCTTCCTGGGTGGCGCTGCTGCTTGGCGCGGTGGCTTATCTGATCGGCCTGTTCAACGCCGAAATGGCCCTGAACGAGAAGGGCTACTACCTGGCGCTGCTGCTGTACGGCCTGTTTGCGGCGGTATCGCTGCAGAAGAGCGTGCGCGACCGCGTGGAGGGCATCCCGGTCAGCGGCCTGTACTACGCGCTGTGCTGGTTCGCCCTGCTGTCGGCGCTGCTGCTGTTGCTGGTGGGCCTGTGGAATGCCACGTTGCTGTTGAGCGAGAAGGGCTTCTACGCCATGGCCTTCGCACTTGCGCTGTTCGGCGCGGTCGCGGTGCAGAAGAACACCCGCGACCTGATCGCCGCCAACGGCGGCAATGCACGCGGTCAGGCCGTGCCGCCGCTGCCGGAACACGACTGACGCCCGGATTGCGCAGAGCCGGGACCAGCCCGGCTCTGCCGCAGTGCCGAAGGACAGCCGGGCATGGCCCGGCCGCAGCGGGGCGTGCCCTCAGGTGCCGCGCGGTACGCCCCGGTCCAGGCGCTGGTCGAGGTTGACCGCTTCTTCCCAGCCGCGGCGGACGGCGTTGCGGGCCTGCGCCCATTCCAGCCGGCTCTTGCCGCGCTCGCTCGCCCAGCGCGACTCGAGTTCGGCCTCCACCTCTTCGTACGCGCGGATCATGTCCTGCGCACGGGCAGCGTGGCCGATGCGATAGGCCGGCTCGTAGTCCTCGAAGAACAGCTGGTTGTCGTAATAGGGTTCCGCGGTGTAACGCTCGCGCCAGAAGTCGGAAACGGCCTGGCGCGGTGCGCTGTCATCCGGCACGCGGCCGGGGATCTGGTACTCGGGGCTCATCGATCGGGCTCCGTGGTGGATGAGCTTCGATCATGCCGCCATGGCGGTTAACGGTCCGGTCCGCTCGCGTGAAGGGAAGGTGTCCTCCATCCGCGCCGTCGCTGCCGATCATCAGGCGCCTACGTCCTTGCGCGGCAGTTTGTAGATCACTGCGCCGATGGCGAAGGCGACCAGTGCGGCGGCGATGTTCTGCCAGCTGGCACTGGCGAACAGGGCCAGGCAGAGCAGCAGGGCCAGGACCGGAATCAGCGGCCCGCCCGGCAGCTTCAGTGCGCCCGGCCGGTCGGCGTAGCGCTTGGCCAGCACCAGCACGGCCGCCGCGGTTCCGATGTAGGCGAACAGTCGCGTGGTCATCGACAGCAGCGCCAACTGCACGAACGAACCGGACAGCGCCAGGCCGAGGGCGATCAGCCCCTGGCAGAAGATCGCGGCAGCCGGTGTGCGGAAGCGCGGATGGACCTGCGCGAGGATCTTCGGCCCGTAGCCATCGCGGGCAAGCGCGAACAGGAAGCGCGGGCCCATCATCATCGTATTGCTGTTGGTGCCGAGAATGGAGATGGTCGCGCCGACGGTCAGGATCAACGCCAGTGCCTCACCGCCGAATCCGGCTGCGGCATCGGCCAGCGGTGTCGGCGACGACGCAAGCCCGGCCAGGGTGCCCTGCGCCACCACCTGCACCGCGCCGTAGATGACGGTGACGGTGATGATCATGGTGATCAACGCGAATGGAATGTCGCGACGGGGATTGCGGTACTCGCCGGCTGCCGCCGGGATGTTCTCGAAACCAGCGTAGGCATACAGCAGCAACAATGCGGCCTCACCCATGCGCTGCAGGTCGTGCGGGTCCGGGCGCTGGCCGGAGAACGCCAGCTGCGGATCGATGTAGAACGCGCCGATGGCCACGAACAGCAGCAGCGGCAGCATCTTGCCGATCACCAGCACGATGCCGGTGCGGGCCGCCGAGCGCACGCCGATGATGTTCACGCCGGTCAGGAAACCCAGCGACAGCACGATCACGGCAAGGCGACCCGTGCCGGCCCCGGCCCAGGGCCAGAAGCGCGCGACCGCATCGGCCAGCGCATTGCTGAGTGCGGCGGCCGAGCTGATACGGGTCAGCCAGATCATCCAGCCGATCTCGAAGCCGGCGAAGCGGCCAAAGGCTTCGCGGGCATACAGATAGCTGCCGCCGGGTTCATCGAAGTAACTGGCGGCCTGCGCGTAGCACAGCACCAGCAGGGCCACCACGATGCCGGCGGCGACCACGCCCCACAGGCTGAAGGGGCCCAGCAGGGCGACGGTGGCCGCCGGCAGCAGATAGATGCCGCTGCCGATCACGTCGTTGATCGACAGGCCGACGATCTGCCAGCGGCTGACCGCGCGCTGCAGCTGCGGTTCGTCCTGGGCGCTCAACGCAACGCTCCGGTCAGGGCCGGCAGCTGCCACGGCCCCTGCAGGTTGTCGTACTCCGTCTTGGGCAGCAGGACGAAGACCGCGCGCGTGTCCGGCTTCAGCCAGGCCAGCAGGGCCGTCATGTGGCGCGGCTCCATTGCCGTACAGCCGGCCGTGGCCTCGCCCGGTTTGCGCCAGAGGTGGGCGAAGATGCAACTGCCCTTGCCCGGCCTGCGGCTGCTGTTGTGCTCGATCACGAAGCCCTCGCGGTAGCGCACATCGCCCTTGTTGTGCAGGTCCAGCCGCATCGGTTCGGTGGAGCCTTCTACTGCGGCGGTACCTACGTCCGCCGCATCGACGATGCGGTTGTAGTAGCGCGAGGCGGGTACATCCATGCAGTAGTGGCTGGCCGTCATCGGCAGATACGGCATCGCGCTGGCGATCGTCGGCGCGTAGCCGAACGCGGGGCCGATATCGAAGACGCCGGCCGGACTGCGCCCGTCGCCTTCCGTCTTCTGCGGCCCCTGGTTGTGCAGCGACTCACGGCCCACGCCCCACGCGCTGCCCTCACGCCCCACGGCCACGGTGAAGGCCGGGCCGTGCGGGCGCCACGTGTCGTCGCTGCTCCTGCGCTCATAGGCCTGCAGCCGGCCCTGGGTGGCATCCCAGCTGTCGGTGACCACCACGATGGCCTGCAGACTGCGCGCCATCGGCGGCAGCGGGGTGAGCGCGCCGGCCGGCAGCGCGGTGGCCAGAGCGGTGACAGCGAGGGCGGTACGCAGCAGCGGCAGCATCGTGGACTCCAGTGAACCAGGGGTCGATCAGGCGTCGATCAGGTGTTCGATCCGTTCCAGGTTCACCCCGAGCTGGCGGTGGCGGTCCGGGTTGGCATGGCACAAAAGCACGAAGACGAAGTCGAGCAGGGACTGCAGTGAAGCACGGTACAGCAGCTGCGCCACGTGCGGTGCGGGGTCATGGGCGCAGACCACCAGTGACTGGTCGGCATGTGCGCGCAGTGGGTTGGCGGTGTGGCGGGTGATCGACACCACCTTCCCGCCCACGTCCTGGAACTGCCGCGACAGCTGGAACAGCTGCGGCAGCTTGCCGAACTCGGAGAACACCAGCATGGCATCACCGGCCCGCGCCGCTGACAGGTTGGCCATCATCAGGATCGGATCGGCATGGTGCACGGTCAGCATGCCCAGCAGCGACAGTCGCATGGCGAACTCGCGCGCGTACAGGCCGTCATCGCCAAGGCCGTACACGAACACTTTAGGCGCCCTGTCGAGCAGTCGCACGATGGCCTCCACATCAGCCTGCGCATTGGCCAGGCTGGTCTCTTCCTCGGCGGCTGCCCGGCTCAGGCGCAGGCGCCCGGCGATGTCGGCGTAGTCACCGGCGCTCGGCGACGGCGGGCGTGCCTGCGGATCGTGGCCGGCGCGCGCCACGTCCTGGCCGATCGAGTACTTCAGGTCCGGGTAACCCTTGAAGCCCAGCTTCTGGCTGAACTTCACCACGCTGGACTGGCTGATGCCCAGCGCGCTGGCCAGCTGCTGCGACGAGTAGTCGCGCAGCAGGTGCGCGTTGTCGAGGATGAAGTCGGCGATGCGGCGTTCGATGGCCGACATCTGCCCGCGCTCGGAGCGGATTTTCACCAGGGGTGGCATGGGGCTCAGCGTGGGTCCGGTTGCAGGAAGGGTAAGCGGGATCAACGGTCGGCGGTAGCGCCCGTGCTGCGGCCTACCAGCGCGGCGGCGCGATCATCTCCAGCCCGCGCACCTCGGTGATTCCCAGCCCCGGCGCATCGCTGATGGTGATCTCCGACTCGTTGAAGTTGACCCCGCCGCTGACCGGGTCGAACTGGCCCAGCGAAGGACCGTCCAGGTCGACCTTGGTGATCACATCACTCCTGGCCACGGCCAGGTGCACGGCCGCGGCCACGCTGATGCTCGATTCGATCATGCAGCCGATCATGCACGGCACGCCGTAGATGCCGGCGATGTCGGCGATGCGGATGGCATTGGACAGGCCACCGGTCTTCATCAGCTTGATGTTGATGATGTCCGCCGCGCGCTGCTGGATCAGGTCCATCACCTGGCTGGGACTGAACACGCTCTCATCGGCCATGACCGGCGTGTTGACCCGGTCGGTCACGTACTTCAGACCACTGATGTCGGCGGCCTTCACCGGCTGCTCCAGCAGCTCCAGCACCACGCCGGCATCCTCCAGCGTGCGCATCGCGTGCACCGCCTGCTTGGCGGTCCAGCCCTGGTTGGCGTCCAGGCGCAGCAGGGCGCGGCCTTCAACCGCCGCGTGGATCGCCTTGACCCGCTCGATGTCCAGGCCGATGTCCTTGCCGACCTTGATCTTCAGCGACTCGAAGCCACGCTCGATCGCCGACAGCGAATCGGCCACCATCTTGTCGATGTAGTCCACGCTGATGGTGATGTCGGTGGTGATGACCGGGTCGCCGCCGCCGAGCATCTGGTACAGCGGCGCACCATGCAGCTGCGCCCACAGGTCGTACAGGGCGATCTCCACTGCGGCCTTGGCGCTGGTATTGCGCTCCATCGACGTCTGCACCAGCCCGCACAGGCGGTTGAGGTTGGCAACGTCCTGCCCGATCAGGCGTGGAGCGATGAAGTGGCGGATCGCTTCGATGATCGAGCCATGCGTATCACCGGTGATCACCGCGGTGGCCGGCGCCTCGCCGTACCCGGTGTGGCCGCTGTCGGTGCGGACCAGCACCACCACGTCCTCCACGGTTTCCACGGTGCGCAGGGCGGTCTTGAAGGGGGTCTTCAGCGGCACGCGCAGCATGCCCAGTTCAATGGCGGTGATCTTCATTCAGGGGTCTTGGCCCGCAGGCGCTGGATGTTGGTGATGCGGTCGATGTAGCGGACCGTGTCGCTGGCCATCATCGGCTCCAGCGGCGTGACCGAAACACCATTGAGATGGGCCTGCACACGCGTGCCGTCGGCGCCGAACCAGCTGCCGCCGGCCGTATCGTGGATGACCCAGGTGCGGCCGTCGACGTGGCCGATGGCCATCATCACATGGCCGGGGATGTAGACCAGATCACCGACCTGCAGGCCGGTGACGGCACGTTCGCGCGCGGCCTTGCCATCCCTGCTGGTGAACGGCAGGCGATCCAGTGCCGGGCTGATCGCCTGGGCGCTGGTATTGCGCGGCAGCAGCACGCCGAAGCTGCGGTAGATTTCCGAAACGAAGCCGCTGCAGTCGCGGGTATCGTAGTCATGGCCCCAGCCATAGCGCTCACCCAGGAACTTGAACGCCTGCTGCAACAGCCGGCGAGGGGTCAGCGGCAGGTAATCGGCGGCCGTGTCCTGCGAGCGCGGCAGCAGTGCCGGAACCAGCTTCAGTCGTCCATCGGCCTCGCGCACGGGCAGCTGCACCACCCATGAGGCGTGGGCCTGCTGGCCGTTGACCGGCGTGGCCGCAGGCCAGTCGGCCAGCACCGGCAGGCGCACGCCCATGTCCAGCTGCAGGCGCGAGACGCGCGGCTCTTCCGGCGTGTAGACGGTGTGCGCGGTGGCGCCGGTGACGATGCGGTACGGGCCGGCGCTGCCATACCCGAGCACGCTGGTCTTGTCGCCGGTGGCCACGGCGTCCGTTTCGATCCATGCACTGTAACGCTCGCTGTGCACGAACAACCAGCGGCCATCGGTGCTGCGATGGACCACGGCGACCTTGTCACCGGGGAACAGCGCCGATTCCTGGAAGCGATCGATATCGGTATCGCCCACCGTGCTGAAGACCCGCTCGCGGGTCGGGAAGGTGCGCAGTGCGGCACGCTTCACCACCAGCCCGTAGTCGGGCGCCACCTGTGCGGGAATCGCATCCAGGCCGAGGTTGGCTTCGATGGCCTTGCGCACTGCCGGTGCGATCGCCTGCCCCTTGGCGTTGTAGAGCGTACGCGTGGGCCAGCTCGACAGCGCCGTGATGCTGCTGCGTACCTGTGCCGCATCCAGCTGGGCGGGCAGGGCGGCGATGTCCTGGATATGGGCATCCTCTGCGCGCATCCGTGCGTTCTGCGCCTGGATCTGTGCGCGGTCGAGGATCGGCGCATCGGCATCGTCCAGCCGGGCGGCCCAGTAGTCCGGGGTCAGGTAAGCCTCGTGCAGACCGATCACATACGGCAGCGGCGCGCCCGGATCGGGCGCGGCAGCCTGCACGAAGGCCGGTGCGGCGAACAGGCACAGGGCCAGGGTCAACCGGCGCGGCCACTGCCGGCGCGGTTCGCGGGAAGCCAGGATCATGCGCAGCACACCCTCCTCGAATGCCTTAAGGAATATTTATTCCTTTCGCTCGCGAAAGCAAGAATAAATTATTGACCGGTCCTCCGGCCCGTGTTACACAGCCGTTACCACCCGCGCTTGGGAAGTGTCGCTGTGGATCCTGCCGTTCGCAAACCGCGTCTGCCTGCCGCCGCCGGCCTGTGTGCCGCGCTGCTGCTGTGGGCGTCGGCCACGCACGCGGCAGACGCGCGCGACAGCCGGCAGCTGCAAGTGATCGACCTGATCGACAGCGGGCGCTTCAGCGACGCCCAGGCGCTGCTGGCGACCGGGCGCGATGCTGCCGAAGACGCATTCCAGCGCGAGCGCATGCGCCGCATCCGCCTGGATTTTTCCCTCGACGAAGCGGCGGCCAAAGCGGCGGTGCGTCGCTGGATTCCGGATCTGACCGACGAGGAGTTCGCGCGCTGGGACCAGCTGGGGCTGATCGAGCACCTCGATATCGATGGCAGGCGCGCGTACTTCAAGCGCGCGCCCTCAAACCTGTTCCTGCTCAGCGATGAAGCGCGTGCACGCCGCCGCGCCGATGCACCGATGCCGTCTCCGGGCCCGAATGAAGTGCTAAACGCGCACCACGCACGTGTCGTTGCTGCTGCCGGTCAAAGCGGCCAGGGCTCGGTGCTGCCGCAGCGCATCGCGTTCACGCAGTCGCTCACGGTCAAGGCCGATGCGGTCCCGGCGGGCGAAACCGTTCGCGCCTGGATTCCCTATCCGCGCGAGATTCCGGGCCAGCAGGAGCGCGTGCAATGGCTTGGCAGTACACCGGACAAAGCACGCGTGGCACCCGCCGGTACCCTGCAGCGCACCGCCTATCTGGAAGCGAAGGCCGTCGCCGGGCAGCCCACGCGCTTCGAGATCCGTTATGCCGTCACCCTGTTCGCCCGCCACACGGCAATCGATCCGGCCCGGGTGCAGCCGACACCGGCCGACGCCGCGCTGCAGCCTTACCTGAGCGAACACTTGCCGCATGTGCGTTTCACGCCGGCATTGAAACTGTTTTCCGACCAGGTGCTGCAGGGCGAAACACGCCCCTACGAGATCATGCGCAGGCTGTTCGCGGCGGTCGATCGCATCCCATGGGCCGGCGCACGCGAGTATTCCACCCTCAGCAACATCAGCGACTACGCGCTGCGTGCCGGCCATGCCGACTGCGGCCAGCAGACGCTGCTGCTGATCGCGCTGCTGCGCATGAACGGCATTCCCGCGCGCTGGCAGTCGGGCATGGTGTTCTCCGACGATGGCAGCGGCTACAACAACCTGCATGACTGGGGACAGGTCTATCTGGCGCCGTATGGCTGGCTGCCGATGGATGTGACCACCGGTGCACTGGCCAGCGATGTACCTGCGCTGCGCGATTTCTACCTGGGTGGCCTCGACGGCTACCGCATCGCCTTCAACGACGATTTCGGCCAGCCGTTCGTGCCGGCCAAACAGCATTTCCGCTCGGAAACGGTCGACTCGCAGCGCGGCGAGGCCGAGTGGGCAGGCGGCAACCTGTACTTCGACCAATGGAGCTACGACTTCCAGTGGCAGGTACTGCCCGCCGGGCAACGCTAGCGCGACACACCACCATCGGCACCATTCAATTCTTGCAGGAGAGAGCAGGGGATGAAGGCATACAACATCAAGCGGGCGGCGCTGTGCGTCGCCCTGGGTACCTGTCTGGGCGTGATCGCGCCCGGCGCCTTCGCGCAGGATGGCTCCGTCGCCGGCCGGCTGGTCAGCGATGCCGGCCAGGTTCCCGCCGGCGCCACGGTCACGGTGCGCAATCCGGCCACCGGCTTCGTCCGCTCGGTACAGGCCGATGCCAACGGCAGCTATCGCATTCCGCTGCTGCCGGTGGGCACCTATGAGATGGAGGTGAGCCTGCCCGGCGGCGGTGCCAGCCGCGTCGGCCAGGTCACCGTCGGACTGGGCAGCGCAACCACCGTCAATGTGCCGCTGGGTGCGGTCAGTACCTTGGGAACGGTGGAGGTGCGCGCGCCGCAGGTGGTATCGATGGTGGATGTGAAGTCCACCGAATCGGCCACCAACATCACCCGCGAGGAGCTGTCGCGCCTGCCGGTGGACCGTGACATCACCGCCGTCGCGCTGCTGGCGCCGGGCGCAGTGAAGGGCAAGGGCTCGCTGGGTGGGCAGGGCATTTCGTTCGGCGGCTCGTCAGTGGCCGAGAACACC
Source organism: Stenotrophomonas genospecies 5 (assembly GCF_054473825.1). NCBI lineage: Bacteria > Pseudomonadati > Pseudomonadota > Gammaproteobacteria > Lysobacterales > Lysobacteraceae > Stenotrophomonas > Stenotrophomonas genospecies 5. The sequence goes on along the minus strand of NZ_JBTMUW010000003.1, from coordinate 376,019 downwards.
GTGTACATCAATGGACTGAACGTCACCGACTTCTACAACCGGGTGGGCTTCTCGTCAGTACCGTTCTCCTTCTACCAGGAGTTCCAGGTCAAGACCGGAGGCTATTCGGTGGAGTTCGGGCGCAGCACCGGTGGCGTCATCAACGCCGTCACCCGCTCGGGCAGCAACGACTTCAAGGCCGGTGCCGAGCTGGTGTTCGAACCCCGCGCGTGGCAGTCGCAGGCCCGCGACCGCTATGACGGCCAAGGCAGCCGTTACATCACCGCCAGCCGCGACGACTACAGCCGCAGTGCGCTCAACGTGTTCGCCTCCGGTGCCCTGGTCCAGGACCGGCTGTTCTTCTTCGGCATGTACGAGGCCCGTGACTACCGGCCAACCTCGACCAACGATGCCGGTACGCGCCTGAGCCAGGGCAAGGCCGATGACCCGTTCTGGGGCGGCAAGATCGACTGGCAGATCACCGACAACCAGATGCTGTCGCTGTTCGGCTTCTCGGACAAGAGCAAGACGCTTACCGATGTCTACAACTACGACTATGCCAGTGGCCAGACGGTAGGCGAGCGCAGCAACCAGATCTACAACACCGTGGGCGGCAGGAACTGGTCGGGCACCTACAGCTGGCAGGTCAACAACGACCTGACCATGAAGCTGATGTATGGCGAGAACAAGCGCAACCGCGCGCAGAGCTCGTTGATGGACGAAAACTGCAACCGCGTGTTCGACAACCGTACCGCCAGCCAGGGCGTGCCCTCGCAGCTGCAGGGCGACCGCAGCTGCACCAGCAGCTCGCTGCTGGAATCGGCACTGGATACGCGCAAGGCCGCACGCGCCGACTTCGAGTGGACCCTGGGCGACCATCTGCTGCGCTTCGGCCTGGACCGCGAAGAGAACACCTCCGACTACAGCCGCGCCTATCCCGGTCCGGGTGGTTTCCGCTACGACATCTACTACCGCACGCCGGGCAGCTCGCTCAATGGGGGCATCGTGCCGGCCAGTGGCCTGGTCGCGCGCACCCGCCGGTATGAAGTGGATGGCTCGTTTGAAACCATCAACTCGGCGTATTACCTGGAAGACAACTGGCAGGTCACCCCGAACCTGCTGCTGAACATGGGCCTGCGCCTGGAAGCCTTCGACAACAAGGGCGGCGACGGCAGCAGCTACATCAAGATCGACGACATGCTGGCCCCGCGCCTGGGCTTCGCGTGGGACGTGCGCGGTGATGGCACCACCAAGGTGTTCGGCAACCTTGGCCGTTACTTCCTGCCGGTGGCCAACGTCATCAACATCAAGCAGGCCGGTGGCTTCCTGGACGAACGCACCTGGTACGAATTCCTCGGCTATAGCGGTGCCGCCAACAACGTGCCGAACCTGGGGGCACAGATCGGGCCGGTCGACAATTCGCAGGGTGATGGCAGCGTGCCGGACCTGCGTGCCGAAGTGAACCGGGACATGGACCCGGTCTACCAGGACGAGGCGATCCTCGGCTTCCAGCAGATGATCAACGAAGCCTGGTCGGTCGGCGCCAGCGTGACCTATCGGCGCCTGCACAACGCGATCGATGACATGAACATCACCGCCACCGGCCAGTGCGGTGCCATCGACAGCGTCTGGATCATGGGCAATCCCGGGCGCAGCAATACCGTCTGGGGCGATACCAACTGCGACGGCAGCAACGACGGCTGGATCAGCATCGATACGTCGAAGGAAGGCTGGGCGCTGTATGACGATGACGGCAACTATGTTGGCCAGCGCGGCTGGGTGAAGCCCAAGCGCGACTACAAGGCGCTGGAGCTGCAGGTCGATCGCGCCTGGGATGGCAAGTGGGGCTTCAATGCGTCCTATACGCTGGCCTACGGCCGTGGCAACGCCGAAGGCCCGGTCAACTCCGATACCGACTTCGCCGATGCCGGTCGTACCGAGAACTTCGACAACCCCTGGGTGAACTACGGCGGCTATGGCTACCTGGCCAATGACCGGCGGCATCAGTTCAAGTTCCGTGGCAGCTATGCGTTGACCGAGAACCTGAGCGTGGCGGCGACGCTGGGCGTGCAGTCGGGCAGCCCGATCACCCGCTTCGGCGCCGGCAATCCGTTCGACGACACCGACTTCCACAGCTATTACGTGTGCGTGTCCAACTGCCAGGCGAGTGTGCCGTCCGAGCGCGTGTTCGTGCATTCCCCGCGCGGTGGCGATGGCCGCACGCCGTGGACCTACGACCTCGACGTCAGCGTGTCGTACAAGGTGCCGATCCCCACCGACCTGCGCCTGAAGCTGGCGGTGTACAACGTACTCAACCAGCAGCGTGTGGTGACGGTGGACCAAGACTACGAGCCGCAGGACAGCATCGGTACGCCGAACCCGCTGTATCGTTATGGCACCGGCTTCCAGTCGCCGCGCTATGCGCAGCTGACGGTGACCTGGAGCTACTGACGCTGTGCCCGCGCCGCTCGAAGGGGCGGCGCGGGCAATGACACAAGGGAGCGGGCCTGTGCTTCAGCTGATCGTCCTTGCGGCACTTGCCACCTCGCCTGCTGCGCCGGCGGAGCCCGCGCGCTTTGATGCCGATATCGCCACCGTTGTCGCACGCGAGCACCTGCCTGGGATGGCGGTGGCGGTGGTGGACCAGGGACAGGTGGTGTACCGCCATGCCAAGGGCATGCGGGGTGATGGCGGTCGCATTGATGAGGACACGCTGTTCAAGATCGCCTCCAACAGCAAGGCGATGACCGCCGCGCTGCTGGCACGGCTGGTGCAGCAGGGCCGGCTGCGCTGGGATGACCCCGTGCAGCGGCATCTGCCCGGCTTCCGTATGCACGACGCCTGGGTGGGGCAGCAGATGCAGGTGCGTGATCTGCTGATCCACAACAGCGGCCTGGGGCTGGGCGCTGGCGACCTGATGCTGTGGCCTGAACCCAATACGTTCACCCGCGCCGACATCATCGCCGGGCTTGCGCATCTGAAACCCGTTACCAGCTTCCGCAGCGGCTATGCCTACGACAACCTGATGTACGTGGTCGCCGGTGAAGTGGCTGCTGCCGCAGGGGGCAAGCCCTATGACCAGCTGATGCGCGAGCAGGTGTTTGAGCCGCTGGGAATGGCCCGTTGCCAGGTCGGCCGCTGGTCGGTGCGCGACGTCGGCAACGTCGCCCAGCCGCATGCGCGGCGCGACGGCCGCACGGCGGTGGTCAACGCCGACGGTGAGATCAGCGCCGATCTGCCATCGATGGCGGCCGGTGGCATCCGCTGCTCGCTGCGCGACATGACGCGCTGGATGCAGGTGCTGCTGGATCCCGACCTGGTGCCGGACTGGCTGGACACGCCACAGCGGCGCGCGCTGTGGACGCTGCACATGCCGATGCCGCTGGGTGACATGCAGCGGCGCTGGGACAACGCACACGTCCATGGCTATGGCTACGGCTGGCGCCTGTCGGACATCGATGGCCACTGGAAGGTGGCGCATACCGGCACCCTGTCCGGCATGTATTCGTCGCTGGCCCTGCTGCCCGACCGTGGCATCGGCGTGGTGATCCTGATCAATGGCGAGGGCGAGCAGGCACGTACGGCGCTGATGCAGTCGATGCTGAAGGCGTACACCGCGCCGCAGGACCGCAGGCGTGCCGCCGACTACCTCGATGAACTGGAGCGCGCGCAGGCGTCCAAGCGTGCGCAGGGGCATGTGGCGCCTTCGACGGAACGTGCGCGCGCCGTATCCGGCACGGCCTTGCCGCAGTGGCAGGGCCGCTATGCGGATCCGTGGCTGGGAACCGCCTGGCTGTGCCCAGGCCCCGACGGCCTGCGGTTCCGCGTGGAGAAATCGCCTCGCCTGCAGGCCCGGGTGATGCAGCTGCAGCAGCGTTGGCTGCTGCGTTGGGATACGCTGGGTGAGGACGCGCAGGCGTGGCTGCAGCCCGGCGATGGCCCGGTGCCGTCCCTGCAACTGCGCGCGATCGACCCGGACATCGACTTCAGCTATGACTTCCAGGATCTGCATTTCACTCGCACTGGCGACTGCACTGGCGAGCCCCGCGCACGCCAGTGAGGCGCCGCGCCTATCGTCGGCCACCGATGCGTCGCAGGCCGGGCTGGTGGAGATCCGCACGGTGTCGCCGGGAATCGAGCTGGACATCCGCTATGCCGGCGCCGGCAACTTCACGGGCGCACGCGTGCCTGGCTATGAAGCGCCGGCCTGTTATCTGCTGGCGCCGGTCGCGACCGCACTGGCACGGGTCGAAGCGGATCTGCGCGCGCAGGGCTTCGCTCTGCGCATCTACGACTGCTATCGCCCGGTGCGCGCGGTGCAGGCGTTCGTGGCCTGGGCACATGACCCCGCGGAGCAGTCACGCAAGTCACTGCAGTATCCGGATCTGGAAAAGCCGCAGCTGTTGAGCGAAGGCTACATCGCCGAGCGCTCGGGCCACAGTCGCGGCGCCACCGTGGACGTCGGCCTGCTGGCGTGCCGGCGCGACACGTGCACGCCGCTGGACATGGGCACCGATTTCGATTTCTTCGGTCCGCGGGCGCACACCGCGGCCGAAGGACTCAATGACGCACAGCGGGCCCACCGTGCCCGTCTGCTGCAGGCGATGGCCCGGCATGGCTTCAGCAACTATGCGCAGGAGTGGTGGCACTACACGCTGCAGCCCGAGCCGGACCCGATGACCGCCTACGACGTGCCCGTTCGATAGCAGCACCGGCGGGTCCGCGCCGCCGAGACCCTCCGTCGTACACTGGCCGCCTTTCCCTTCCTGCGCACCCGATGAATCTTCCCCTGCATTTCGGCCTGCTCGGTACCCTGGAAGCTGGCGCCATCGCATTGCTGGTTGGCCTGCTGGTGTACCTGCTCTGGCATCGGCTGTGCCGCCTGCTGCACTGGACGGTAGGCCATGCCATCGGCTGGTCGTGCGTCATCGCCGTGGTGATCTCGGCCGGCATCGATGCATGGAAGCTCTTCTACATGGGAATCGTGCGGCTGGAGTCGCCGCTGTATGCGCGGTTGTTCCTGGCCACCATCCACGATCCGAACGAACTCGGCAGCCGCGTGGTGCTGGAGATTGCCGGAGCGCTCGCCGGTGTGGCGCTGGGATGGGTGTTGTTCAGTTCGCGGTCATCGTCCCAGAACGTCGACTGACGCAGGTTTTTCGTTGCCTGCGGGTTAAATCCAAGGGCGTTGAATGTTCGCCTTATGGGCCGCTCACTTCCCCCTAACCACCGCGCTAATGCATGCGCGCTGGGCAGTGGTTAACCGCGCGTGTGGATGCCGGTCGCGGCGCAAAATCGATTCAGAAACGGGGTGGCAGGGTAGGTGCCGTGCGGAAACAACAGGCCGCGCAACACCACCCCAAGGAGACATCCCTGATGACCATTCGCAACCGCAAGCCCCTGATGGCCCTGATTGTCGCCGCCGGCAGCGTACTGGCCATTCCGGCCATGGCGCAGACCGCGCAGCAGCAGGCCGCACAGGCGCAGAATGATGCAGCGCAGGCCCAGCAGGCCGCCGCGCAGGCAGGCCAGGCCGCGAACCAGGCCACTGACGCAGCGGCTGCCGCATCGGCGCAGGCCAGCGGCGGCGGCCAGACCTGGGCCAGCATCGATACCGACGGCAACGGCACCATCAGCAAGTCCGAGGCACAGGTCAACGCCGGCCTTGCCCAGGTGTTCGACCAGGCCGATGCCAACAAGGACGGCGAGCTGAGCGCCGATGAGTACAAGGCCTATGTGGCCGCCCAGCAGGCCGGTGCCGGCGGCGCCGCACAGGGCCGCTGATCCACCTTTGATTCGGGACAACCGGTGCATGGGTACCCGGGCGGCGTCAGCCGCCCGGGTTTTTTTCGCCCTCGCCGCGCCTGTATCCTTGTCCGATGAACACCTCCACGCCTGCGCCCGCGCGCGCCATCGGCCTGGTCGGTTTTGACGGTGACGACACGCTGTGGAAGAGCGAGGACTACTACCGCAAGGCCGAGCAGGACTACCTTGACCTGCTGTCGCGCTACATCGACGTGCACGACACCCAGACCGCCCGTCACCTGCTGGAAGTGCAGCAGCGCAACCTGGGTGTGTTCGGTTACGGCGTGAAAGGCATGGCGCTGTCGATGATCGAGGCGGCCATCGACATCACCGGCCAGCGCATCGAGGCCAGGGACATCCAGCGCATCCTCGATATCGGCCACGACACCCTGCGCCATCCGGTCGAGCTGATCGACGGTGTGCGTGAATCGGTGGCGGCCATCGCCGAGCACTATCCAGTGGTGCTGATCACCAAGGGCGACCTGTTCCACCAGGAAGCGAAGATCAACGTCGCCCGGCTGCATGAACTGTTCCCGCGCATCGAGATCGTCTCGGAGAAGGACCCGGCAACCTATGCCCGCGTGCTGGCCGAGTTCGACCTGCCGATCGAGCGCTTCGTGATGGTCGGCAATTCGCTGCGCTCGGACATCGAGCCGGTGGTCACGCTGGGGGGCTGGGGCATCCATACGCCCTATGCGGTCACTTGGGCGCACGAGACCCAGCATGGCGTGGCCGACGACGAGCCGCGCATGGTCAGCGCCGATACCGCCTGGGACTGGCCGGCCGCACTGGCCGCGATCGAAGCCAAGGCCAGCGTCGCGGCCTGACAGGGCGCGACGGCTGCGGCAGAATCGGGGCATGAATGCTCGCCTGCTCACGCTGCTGATGCTCCTGCTGCTGGCGCCGGCCACCGTGCTGGCACAGCAGACGGCCGAACGCTCGGCGGCCTATGAGGTGGACACCGGCGACCGCTGGATCGACGCCCAGCTGCGCGACATCAACCACTACGCCGAGCGCTACCCCGATGCCTTCCTCGACGAGGTCTCGCGCTATGCCGATGTGCCGCGTGGCTATGTCAGCGCGCTGTTCAGCACCCACGGCTGGCAGGCGGGTGACCTGTACTTCGCCTGCTTCTGGGCCAAGGCCAGCGGCCAGACCTGCCGCGACAGCGTGCGTGCCTTCAGCCGTGACCCGGCCGGCGGCTGGCAGGCCGTGGTGAAGCGGATGCCCAAGGCACCGGACAATCTGCACTACCGCGCCGTGCGCCACGCCATCGTGGCCAGCTATGAGCATTGGGACCGGCCGATCACCCTGGATGCCACCCTGAAGCGCCAGCTCAACCGGTAGCGCCGGTCCGCTCCATGCTGCTCTGCATATCGCCGCCGGCCCCGCGCTCCGGCGACAATACGGGTTCGAGCTGTTCCCCGTTCCCGTAATCGAGTGACTGATGAGCGCCTCTTTCGTTTCGCCTGATGTGATCCGCCGCCTGTTCGCCCAGGCCATGTCCCGCATGTACCGCACCGAAGTGCCGCTGTACGGCACGCTGGTGGAACTGGTGGAGCGGATCAACGCGCAGGTGCTGGCGCAGGACCCTGCATTGGCTGCGCAGCTGCAGCGCAACGATGAGCGCGGCCGGCTGGACGAGGAGCGGCACGGCGCGATCCGCGTCGGCACCGTGCAGGAGCTGGCCACCCTGCGCCGCCTGTTCGCGGTGATGGGCATGTTTCCGGTCGGCTACTACGACCTGTCGGTGGCCGGTGTGCCGGTGCATTCCACCGCGTTTCGCCCGCTCACCGGGGCGGCGCTGGCGCAGAATCCGTTCCGCGTGTTCACCTCGCTGCTGCGCCTGGAACTGATCGGGGACGAGGCCCTGCGTGCACAGTCGGCACAGATCCTGGCCCGCCGCCGCATCTTCACCGACGCCGCCCTGGCCCTGATCGACCAGGCCGAGCGCGATGGCGGGCTGTCGCAGCACGACGCCGAGCGCTTCGTGGCCGAGGCGCTGGAGACCTTCCGCTGGCACGGTGACGCCACCGTCGACCTGCCGACCTACCATGCGCTGCACCAGGCACACCGGCTGGTGGCCGACGTGGTCAGCTTCCGTGGCCCGCACATCAACCACCTGACCCCGCGCACGCTGGACATCGATGCCGCGCAGGCAGCGATGATCGAGCAGGGGATGGCCGCCAAGGCAGTCATCGAAGGTCCGCCGCGCCGCGCCTGTCCGATCCTGCTGCGGCAGACCAGTTTCAAAGCGCTGGAAGAAGCCGTGCATTTCCCCGATGACCAGGGCGGTGATGCCGGCACCCACACCGCGCGGTTCGGCGAGATCGAGCAGCGTGGCCTGGCCCTGACGCCGAAGGGGCGCGCGCTGTACGACCAGCTGCTGGCGCAGGCGCGCAACAGCGAAGGTGCCGGCAGTACCGGTGGCGACTATGGCCAGCGCCTGCAGGCAGCGTTCGCAGCGTTCCCGGACGACCATGACACCCTGCGCCGCGAGGGTCTGGGCTACTTCCGCTACCAGCTGACCGAGGCCGGCCGCGCCGCGCCTGGCGGGATTGGTGACCTGCCGGCGGAAGCCCTGATCGCGGCGGGGCTGGTGGTGGCCGACCCGATCGTCTACGAGGATTTCCTGCCGGTCAGCGCCGCAGGCATCTTCCAGTCGAACCTGGGTGGCGAAGAGCAGCGCGCCTATGCCGCACATGCCAACCGCGAAGCGTTCGAGCAGGCGTTGGGCGTGCCGGTGAACGATGAGTTCGACATCTACGAGCGCCTGCAGGCCGAATCACTGGCCAGCCTGCGCGGTTGATGCGTTGCGGTGGTCGCCGGGCATGGCCCGGCGAAGCGGCGAAGGATGCAGCGGTAGCGCCGGGCCGCGCCCGGCGAAACGGCGAAGGATGCAGCGGTAGCGCCGAGCCGTGCCCGGCGAAACGGCGAAGGACGCAACGGTAGCGCCGGGCCATGCCCGGCGAGACGGCGAAGGATGCAACGGTAGCGCCGGGCCATGCCCGGCGAAGCGGCGAAGGATGCAACGGTAGCGCCGGGCCATGCCCGGCGAACCCTATGCCTCAACCCTTCATCGTGCCCGTATCGAGCCACCGCTGGTGCCAGGACAACGCTTCCGGCAGCAGGTGCGGGGTGTGCTTGCCATAGCTCTCACGGCTGGCGCGGTCGAAGTAGTCCTGCAGCTGCGGGCGGAAATCCGGGTGCGCGCAGCGGTCGATCAGCACCTGCGCACGCTTGCGCGGGGTCAGGCCGCGCAGATCGGCCAGGCCCTGCTCGGTGACGATCACCGAGACATCGTGTTCGGTGTGGTCGACGTGGCTGGCCATCGGCACGATCGCCGAGATGGTGCCGTTCTTCGCCGTGGACGGGCTGAGAAACGCCGACAGGAACCCGTTGCGGGCAAAGTCACCAGAGCCGCCGATGCCGTTCATGATCCGCGTGCCCATCACGTGCGTCGAATTGACGTTGCCGTACAGGTCCACCTCGATCATGCCGTTCATGCCGATGCAGCCCAGCCGGCGCACGAGCTCGGGATGGTTGGAGATTTCCTGCGTGCGCATGATGATGCGCTCGCGGTAGAAGTCGATGTTCTCCTTGAACGTCTCGTTGGCCTGCGGGCTCAGCGCGAAGCCCGTGCACGAGGCATAGCTCAGCACGCCGTCGCGCAGCAGGTCGAGCATGCCGTCCTGGATCACCTCGGTGAACGCGGCCAGATCACGGAAACCACTGCTGGCCAGGCCTGCCAGCACCGCATTGGGAATGTTGCCCACGCCGGACTGCAGCGGCAGCAGGTTCGGCGGCAGCCGGCCGTGCTTCACTTCGTGCTTGAGGAAGTCGATCAGGTGCGCGGCGATCTGCTCGCTGGTCGCATCGATCGGGCTGAACGGGCTGTTGCGGTCCGGGCCGTTGGTGCGGACCACCGCCACGATCTTGTCCGGGTCGCAGCGCAGCGCGGTATCGCCGATGCGGTCGTTGGCGTTGACCAGCGGAATCGGCTTGCGATGCGGCGGCAGCGCGGTGCCGTAGTAGATGTCATGCATGCCATCGACGCCGGCCGGCTGCCACTCGTTGACCTCGACGATCACCTTCTTCGCCAGGTCCAGCCAGGTCTTGTTGTTGCCGACCGAGGTGGACGGCACCAGCGAGCCGTCCTCGCGGATGGCCGAGACTTCCACCACGGCGGTGTCGATCTCGCCGTAGAAGCCGAACCAGACGTGCTGCGCAACGTGGCTGAGGTGGATGTCGATGTAATCCAGCTTGCCTTCATTGATGCGGTTGCGCGCATCCGGGTCGCTCTGGAAGGGCATGCGCATGGCGATGCCGTCGGCCTTGGCCAGCGCACCGTCCAGCTCCGGCGCGGTGGAGGCGCCAGTCATCAGCTTGATCTGGAAGGGCTGGCCCTGGGCATGCACCGCTTCGATGCGGCGCGCCAGTTCCACGGGGACGGCCTTGGGATAGCCCGAGCCGGTAAACCCGCTCATGGCCACGGTTTCACCCGGCTGGATCAGCGCGGCTGCGGCCTCGGCGGAGACCACGCGGTCGCGGAGACGCGCGTTGGCGATGCGATCAACAGACATGACGACAGTGTTTCTGGGGGGAGCCTCGATTATCGGCCATCCCCCGGCGTACGGGGGGGCTACCTTCGTGGAATGGCTTTTCGCGGGCGGGGCTATCCATACCCGCCGGTTCTGTTTTGCAGTGCAGCGTGCAAAGTCCTTTCGCAGCCCGCAGGATGGCCCTGCATCCCGACGTGGGGGAGGGAGCAGAGCCCGCTGGCAGTTCGCTGCAAGCGGGCTTTTTTATTGCCCGCTGCCCAGGATGAATGCGCGCGATGGACCGCGGCGCAGCGACTTCCCGCCGTTGGCAAAGGCGCCCGGCGCCGCGAGAATCAACGCATGACCCTCGCCCCCGCCGAACTGCCCGCCGCGCTGCAGCCCCTGGTTGATCGTGCCCTGTCGCGCCTGGCCCAGGTGGTTCCGGAACCGATTCCGGCCGACCTGCGGCCCCTGCTGACCCACCTGGCCATCGCCAGTGACTTCGCTCTGGACACGCTGGTGCGGCAGCCCGGCCTGTTGTCGCAATTGGCCCAGCCGGGGTGCCCGCCGTTGCCGACGCCGGTGCTCGACCCGGTGCAGCCCGGTGAATGGCCGGCGCAGCTGCGGCGTTGGCGTGCAGCGATGTCGACCCGCCTGGTCTGGCGCGATCTGGCCGGGTTGGATGACGTGGCACAGACCCTGGCCGGCGCCACCGCCCTGGCCGAAGACTGCCTGCGGCTGGCGCTGGACGCCCTGCAGCAGGAATTCGCACAGCGCCACGGCGTGATCCGTGATGACGAGGGCCGCGTCGAGCAACTTGTCGTATTTGGCCTGGGCAAGCTCGGCGGTGGCGAACTCAACTTCAGCTCCGACATCGACCTGGTCTACGCCTACCCGCAGGGCGGTGAATCGGACGGACCGCGTCCGCTGGCCGCCGAAGAATACTTCGCGCGGCTCGGCCAGCGCCTGGCCAAGCTGCTGGATGAAACCACCGTCGATGGCTTCAGTCACCGCGTCGACCTGCGCCTGCGCCCGTTCGGCAGTGCCGGCCGCGTTGCGCTGTCGTTCGCTGCGATGGACCAGTACTTCCAGCGGGAGGGCCGCGACTGGGAGCGCTACGCCTGGTTGAAGGCACGTGCCGTGGCCGGTGATATCGCCGCCGGTGAGGCGTGGCTGCAGACGCTGCGCCCGTTCGTCTATCGACGCTATCTGGACTTCACCGCGCTGGACGGACTGCGCGAGATGAAGGCTGCGATCACGGCTGAAGTCGCCCGCCGCGAACTGCATGAAGACATCAAACGCGGTGCCGGTGGCATCCGCGAAATCGAATTCCTGTGCCAGGCACTGCAGCTGATCCGTGGCGGCCGCGAACCGGCCCTGCGTGAACGTCGCCTGCTGGTGGCGCTGCAGGCGCTGGTGGCGGCGGGCCAGATCGCACCCGAAGATGGCGCATCGCTGGAGCAGGCCTACCTGTTCCTGCGCCGCCTGGAGAACCGGCTGCAGATGCTGCGCGATGCGCAGACGCATGTGCTGCCCAGCGATGCGATCGACCGCGAGCGCATCGCCCTGGGCCTGGGTTACCCGGACTGGGAGGCGCTGCGCGCCGCACTGACCGTGCAGCAGCAGCGGGTCAGCACCGAGTTCGCTGCATTGCTGGCACCGCGCAAGGGCCAGGCGGCGCCGGACGCGCTGGCCAACTACTGGCGCAGCCTGCCGGGTGGCAGTGACGCGCCGTTGCTGGCCGAAGCCGGTTTCCTCGATGCGAACGGCGCCGATCAGTCGCTGCGCGATTTCGCGCAGAGCACCGGCGTGAAGTCGCTGTCCGACGCCGCGCGCGCGCGGCTGGACCGCGTGCTGCCGGCGCTGCTGCACGCCGCCACGCGCTCGCCGCAACCGGATGCCGCACTGAAGCGCGTACTCGGCCTGCTGCAGGCGGTGCTGCGCCGGACCAGTTATCTGGCCCTGCTGGACGAACAGCCCAGTGCGCTGGCGCGGCTGGTGGATGTGCTGGCGCGCAGCGCGTTGCTGGCCGAGCGCCTGGCGGCCTATCCGTTGCTGCTGGACGAACTGCTGGACGTGCGCGTGTCCGGCCCGATGCCGGATGCGGCCGGCATGCTGGCCGAATGCCAGCAGGCGCTGACGGTCGAAGATCCGGAGGCCGCATTGCGCTGGCTCAACGAAACCCGGCTGGCCCTGAGTTTCCGCATGGCGATGGCCACGCTGGACGGCCGCCAGGGCGCGGTCGACAGCACCCGCCAACTGGCCGAGCTGGCGCAGGCGGTGGTGGTCACGGTGCTGGCCATGGCCGAGTCCGACATGCAGGCCGCCCACGGCGGCATTCCCGGTGGGCGCTTTGCGATCATCGGCTATGGCAGCCTGGGGGGCCTCGAACTCGGCTTCGGTTCCGATCTGGACCTGGTGTTCCTGCACGATCATCCGGCGGGCGTGGAGGCCAGCGATGGCGCGCGCGCGCTGGAGCCGGGACGCTGGTACGCGCGGCTGGCACAGAAGGTGATGGCCCTGCTCGGCGCGGTCACCGCCGCCGGTCGGCTGTACGACATCGACGTGCGCCTGCGGCCGGACGGCGGCAAAGGCTCGCTGGTCTCGTCCCTGGCCAGTTACACCGAATACCAGCGCGAACGCGCGTGGACCTGGGAGCATCAGGCGCTGGTGCGTGCGCGCGGCGTGGCCGGTGATGCCAGCCTGCTGGCCGACTTCGAGCAGGTGCGTGCGCAGACCCTGGGCCGTGCACGCGACCCCGCCACCCTCTATGCCGATGTGCTGAAGATGCGAGGGCGCATGCGCACCGAACTGGACCGCAGCGATGCCGCGCGCATCGACCTGAAGCAGGGCGCCGGTGGCGTGGTGGACCTGGAGTTCCTGCTGCAGACCGGTGTGCTCGAGCGCAGTGCACAGGTACCGGCGCTGCTGTCACCCCGCGATACGCCGTCGTTGATCGATGCATTGGCCGCAGCGGAATTCCTGCCGGTCGCCACCGCGCAGGCACTGCACGCTGCGCATGCCACTCTGCTGGATGTGGGCCTGGCCTGCACGCTGGACCGTCGCCCGCGGCTGGCACCGACCACACCGGCCATCGAAGCGGCCTGCGCAGCAATCAGTGCGGCCTGCCGGGCGGCCGGCCTGCCGTTCGGCTGATCGGCGGCGAGGCCGCCGGGCATGGCCCGGCGCTACCCGAACAGGCGCGCTGCGCCATGCCGGCGTCATCCAAACAAACGCAGCGGTAGCGCCGGGCCATGCCCGGCGGAATCACCGCGCGCTTTCCGCGCGCAGCGGCGCCATCTTCCACAGCAGCGCGCGGAACGGCGCCAGCAGGCACACGCCGATGGCCAGCTTCACGGCCAGATCGCCTGCCGCCCAGCTCACCCACGGCAGACTGGAACCGGCAAAGGCGATCGACCAGAAGATCGTGGTGTCCACCGTCGCGCTGCAGGTGGTGGCTACCATCGGCGCACGCCACCAGCTGCCCCGGCGCAGGCGGTCGAATACGGTGATGTCCAGCAGCTGCGCCACGATGAAGGCCGAGCACGATGCGATGGCGATGCGCGGCGTCGCCACCCAGACCGACAACAGCACCGCCACCGCGAAACCGATCCAGGCCACGCGCCGGGCGGGTCCCGGGCCGAAGCGGCGGTTGATCAGATTGCTCACCAGGAACGCGACGGGATAGCTGAACGCACCCCAGGTCAGCCAGTCGTTGATCGGGTACTGCACCAGCACGTTCGACAGCAGCACCACCGCGCCCATCGCCAGCACGGCCAGCACCAGGGCGCGCGGGGTCAGCGGGGCAAAAACGGGGGCGGGACGCACGGACATGGCGAGCCAGGAGGACAAGGGGAATCGCCCATTATCCGCGCGGCCAAAGGCAAATCCAAAACCACCCGTTCAGGAACACACCAGCCGTCAACGGTGGGGCGTTACCCCAATGCCAGCCGCGCCCTGACCTCGGCGGCGATGCGCGCGGTTTCGCGCAGTGGTTCGATGCGGTCGTACTGCCAGTCCAGCCAGCGTGTCTGCAATCGCCCGCGCTCGTGCAGCTGCTGCTGGAAGCGGGCGAGGCGTCCCTGCGCGGTCTCCGCCAGCGCCACCATCACCGGCATGCGCGTGGCGCAGGCTTCAGAGAGCAGGTTCACCGAATCGGGCGATACCACCACCCGGTTGGCCCAGCCGAGCAGGCCGCCATACGGATTCACCCCGTCGCCGCCGTCGCCCCAGATCACGTGCGGCAGGTCGGCGAAGGTCGCGCGCAGGATCTCGGCCAGTGCCGGCGGGGTGCGTCGCGAGGTGGTGGCCAGCAGGCTGCCGCCTTCGTTGCGGATCTGCGCGGCCAGGGCGCGGAACACACCGACCATCGCCGTTTCGTCCCACGGCGCCAGCGGCGTCGGGCCGCCCACCAGCAGTGCAGTGCGCGGACCGGGCAGGGTGCTGAAGCCGGCGAACGCGGCCCGTCCCCAGGCCAGCCAGTCGTCATCGACCGGGTTGAGGCTGCCGATCAACGTCAGCACATTGCTGCCGCGCAGGCGATCGTGCTCGGGTACCACCACCACGTCCCAATGCCTGGCGCCGATGCGCGGGTCGAGGATCTGCACCACCTGCGTGCCGCGGGCGCGCAGCACGCGCAGCGCACCGGCGGCCTGGCGGCCACAGCCGATCGCCAGCGCAGGGGGCTCGGCAGCCAGTGCCGCGAACGCATCGCCGTAGCCGTTGGCATCCCCGGGCAGGCGCCGCGGGGTGACCCAGCGCCAGGGCGCCCGAGGCTGCAGTACCACGGGTCGATAGGTGCCCTGGCGCAGCGCCGAGGCCAGCGCGACCGCTTGGCGGACATTGCCTGCACGGCCGTCGGTGACCGTCCACGGTGCGCTCGATCGTTTCACCATTGGCATTAATTCGTTTCAGCCCTGCTGGGTGTTGCAACAGTCGCGACACTCTACACTGCGGCTGGTCGTTTCGCCCCGCGTTGCCCGCGGGCACTGACTCCCCTTCGCCGCCCTGGAGATGCACCGATGTCCCACGCGCTTGACGCCGCCGCACTGGATCAGCTGTTCCGCACCGCCCGCACCCAGAATGCCTTCCTCGACACCCCGGTGGACGACAGCCTGCTGCAGGAACTGTACGAGCTGGTGAAGTGGGGCCCAACCGCGGCCAACGCCAGCCCGGCGCGCTTCGTGTTCGTGAAGTCGGCCGAAGCCAAGGCCAAGCTGGCCCCCGCGCTGTCCGAAGGCAACCATGACAAGACCATGGCCGCACCGGTCACCGTCATCATCGGTTTCGACCTGGATTTCCACGAGAAGCTGCCGTACCTGTTCCCGCACGCCGACGCCAAGTCCTGGTTCGACGGCCCGCAGGAAGGCCGCCACGAGGCCGCCATCCGCAACGGCAGCCTGCAGGGCGCCTACCTGATCCTGGCCGCGCGCGCGCTGGGCCTGGATGCCGGCCCGATGTCCGGCTTCGACCCGGCCAAGGTCGATGAAGCCTTCTTCGCCGGCACCAGCATCAAGTCGAATTTCCTGGTCAACCTGGGGTACGGTGACCCGGCGGGCCTGTTCCCGCGCCTGCCGCGTCTGTCGTTCGACGAAGCGGCGCGCATCGCGTAAGTCGCTGTATCGGTTTCGGGCCCGCCGGTTGCGGCGGGCCATTGCTGCACCCTGTACCCACCCTACGATCCGGAGAGTTCCTCAGATGAGCGCCACCCGTAAACTGCTGCTGCCGCTGGCCCTGACCCTGGCCATCGCCGCCTGCTCCAAGCCGGCCGATACCGCTGCCCCGGCCGCTGATGCCGCCGCTCCGGCCGCCACCGAACAGCCGGCCGCCACCCCGGCTGCCGATGCTGCCGCTGCCGCGCCGGCCGCCGAAGCGATCCAGATCGCCTCGGGCACCTACAAGCTCGACCCGAGCCACACCGACGTGCTGGCGCAGTGGAGCCACTTCGGCTTCTCCAACCCGAGCGCACACTTCGGCAACGCTGAAGGCACCCTGGTGTACGACGCCGCCGACGTGACCAAGTCCACCGTGGAAGTGAAGCTGCCGCTGAGCGGCCTCAACAGCTTCACCGCCAAGTTCGACGAGCACCTGAAGAGCGCCGATTTCTTCGACGCTGCCAAGTTCCCGGCGGCCACCTTCAAGAGCACCAAGGTGGAATCGGCCGGCACCAACAAGCTGACCGTCACTGGCGATCTGACCATCAAGGACATCACCAAGCCGGTGACCCTGGACGTCACCATCAACGGCGGCGGCGAGCACCCGATGGCCAAGGTTCCGGCCGCCGGCTTCGATGCCACCACCACCCTCAAGCGCAGCGATTTCGGCGTGGGCGCCTACGCCCCGAACGTCAGCGATGAAGTGAAGATCCGCATCACCACCGAAGCCACCGGCGAGAAGCCGGCCGCTTGATGCACCCCGCTCACTCGTCGTGAGAAGGCAGAAGGCCCGCTGCGAAGCGGGCCTTCTTTTTTGAGCGCCGGGAACGCGCGTTGGCCGCTGCCGGGTACGCGCGCTCAGCGCAGCGCGCCCAGCCACGCTGCACACGCCTCGCTCGGGCTCTGCTTGGCCTTCACCGTCATGCCACTCACCCGCACGAAGGTCTGCGCGGCTTGCGCCACCACCTGACGTGCGATCAACGCGGCCTGCCTGGTCGCCGCCTGCTGCTTGCGCAGCTGCACGATATGCACCGACGGCCGGCCCACCGGCGCGTACTTGTGGTCGCGGCGCAGCACATCGGCCACCTGCGCCACTTCGTACTCGGCCTGCAGGAACCGGCGTTCGGCGTCCAACAGGTCCCGCAGCGGTGCACGCAGGGCGGCCGGATCAGCGAAGGCCGCCAGCGCGCCATCACAGGCGGCGTCGTCGTTGAAGCGGGAGCGCAGCGCATCGACGCCGGCCAAGGTCAGTTTGCCCACAGGGGCCTCGTTGCAACTGGGAAGGAGCGCGATTGTCGCATCTGCCCGGCTCGATCCGATGCCGGCGTCATGCGCCGCTCCGTGGGACAAGGGGTCTGACCCTGTGGCATGGGCTGAAGAGCCACCAACAGTGAACCCGGTCCTACAATCGCCTGCTGTTTCATCCACGGAAGGTAAGGCCATGCAGGACGTGCAGTACTGGTTGAACGAATTCTGGGCCGGGTTGAGCGTGCTCGATCTGGCAGTGGGCAGCGTGCTGGGCGCGCTGCTGGGCCTCATGGTCGGCCTGGCCGGCTGGTACGCGCTGCGCCGCCGCGGCTGGCTGCAGCGGCGCAGGCGCTGGCATCACTGGCTGCTGGCCAGTTACGCGCTGCTGCTGCCGCTGGGCACCGCCTTCTTCGGCCTGCAGCTGGGTTTCACCGCGGGCGCGCACCGCGCGCTGCTCCAGCAGATGGACCATTTCCAGCCGCATCTGCAGACGCTCGTGGCCAAGTGGAGCCACGGGTTCACCGACTCGCTTGACGACCCGCGCATGCGCGATGCGCTGCACAGCGAAGGCACGGTGGGCGATGTGGCCGAAGCCGTCGCCTCGGCCTACCTCAGCGAACACCCGCTGCCGGTACTGGATGGCCTGGGCGATGGCGTACTGGCACGCGCCAGTGGCTGGGTGATCGGCAAGGTGCGCGAAGGCGTGCTGCGCGGGCTGGTGGAAGACACCCTGGTGGACAAGGCCGGTGTACTGGGCGTGGAGCCGACGGTGGTGCGCGAAGCGCTGACGATGCGCGTGGACGAACTGCTGCACACCCGCGGCGTGTTGCGGCTGGTGAAAGCGCAGATCAACGGCATGATGCCGGGCGTGTATTTCGGCCTGCTGCTGCCGTGGCTGGTCGTTGTGCTGCTGATGGCGCTGGAGATCTGGGCCGCGCACCGGTTCGGATGGCGACAGGAGCGCATGCCGGTGGCTGCCTGCTGCAGAGCCGGGCCATGCCCGGCTCACGCAGACTGAGGCAAAACGCGGCGTGCTCAGTCGCCGTCGGTATCGTCCGGGTGCGCCTTCCAGTAGCCGGTCGAGCGGATCCAGTCGCGCGGCACGCCCAGATGGCCTTCGATGAACTTGCGCATCATCCGTGCGCGACGCGATTCGGTGGCGATCCAGTAGAACGTGTCGCCCTCCGGTGCCTCGAAGTCGGTCAGCATGTCTTCCAGCAGCGTGCTGCTGGCCGCCGGGAAGCCATTGCGTTCCAGCCAGTGAATCTGCACGTTCTCGTACTGCGGCAGGTCCTGTCGCTCGGCTTCATCGCTCACTTCGATGAAGGCCTGCACCTCGGCGCCCTCCGGCAGCACATCCAGCCAGCGGGCAATGGCCGGCAGCGCGGTTTCATCGCCAATCAGCACATAGGCGTCGTAGCTGTCGGCCACCACGAACGAGCCGCGCGGGCCGCCGATCACCAGCCTGTCGCCCGGCTGCGCCCGTTCGGCCCATGGCCCAGCAATGCCCTGGTCGTGCAGCACGAAGTCGATGGCCAGTTCGCTGGCGTCGTGGTCCCACCAGCGCGGGGTGTAGTCGCGTGCCGGCGACGGCTGCTTGCCGTCCGGGTAGCTGCGGCCTTCGGCGGTCAGCACCGGCAGCACCATTTCGCCGCTGGCGTTGGGGAAGAACAGCTTGATGTGGTCGTCGGCGCCGGGCGAATCGAAGCCGGCCAGATCATCGCCGCCCAGCACGACGCGGCGCATGTGCGGGGTGACCACCTCGGTGCGCAGCACCGTCAGTTCGCGGAATCTCACATCCAGGCGCAGGCGCGCGTTGTGATGCTCAGTCATGGGAGTACCTGTAAAGGTGTCGCGCAGGGGGCGCGGCGTAGGGGGAGACCTGGCTGGAGTCAGTCTGGCTGGGTCGTTGAAGAGGTGGGCTCGCTACCGGTGGTGCCGTTGATCAGTGCCGATGCCTGCGACAGCAGCGCCGCCACCTGCTCGGCCTCGCCTTCGGCCCAGCGGCCGTGGTGATGCACCAGCGCCCGCTTGAAGTCACGCAGGGCGCTGGCCAGCGGCGGCGGCAGCGATGCCTTGGTGATCTCGCGGGCACGATCGAAGGCCCGTCGCTGGGCCAGGCGCACCTGGGTGCGCTGCACCTTCAGCTCGAACTCGCCGGCGGCGGTGATGCGGAACACCCGGCGGCCATCCACTTCCTCCGATGCCACCCAGCCGGCCTGCTCGAAGCTCGCCAGCAGCGGGTACATGGTGCCGGCGCTGGGCGTGTAGGCCTGCAGGAACTGGTTGCTGATCAGCTGCATCAGCTCGTAGCCATGGCGCGGCTGCTCGCCGATCAGGGCCAGTACCAGCAGGCGCAGGTCGCCCCGGCTCAGCACGCGTGGCTGGCCATGGCGGCGGGGCACGGCCGATTCGCTGGAACGGGTTCTGGGGGAAGGGGAACGGCTCATTTCGATATATCGGTAACGAGTATCGAAACGATATATCGATAGGGCAGGCGCCGGCAAGCATCGATCCGGCCACAACCGTGCCGCGTTTGGGCCACGTACACAGAAAGGGCGCCCTTGCGGTGCGCCCCGGGGACCACTGTGGAAGGGAGCGAGGCAGCCAGACGGCGGGCCGTTGCGGCAGTGCCAACACTCGCCGCCACATTGCGCGGCAGGCGCAGCCCGGTCCAGAGCCGGGCGCGACACCGCATCAGTCATTCAGCTGCGGTGCCCCCGGCGTAGGCCCACACGCGGTCGGCCGTGCCCTACAACGGTCATCGCCCTGGGTAACACTTCGTTCTGCACATGCGCCAGGCGGGCAATCGCGACGTGCCCGAAGCGGTCCAAGGCCCGCCGCAGCGGCCTGCAGCGCGCCTGCTGGCCCGCCGAAGACAGGCGGGACATGCCTTGCGGACACTGGCTGCATGCGTCCATACGCCAGCGTAGCCAAGTGACGAAAGCCCTTGGTGCGCTACACTTTGCGGTCTAGATATCTATACAACAGTCGCGCGCGTGCGTGCGGTTATGGGAGCGCTAATGAACTGGTTGAACGAGGTGCTGAACAACGACCCGAATCCTGTGGAAACCCAGGAGTGGATCGAGTCGTTGAAGGCCGTTATTGATGTCGAGGGCTCCGAGCGCGCGCATCAGCTGCTGGAAGGCATGGTGGAGCTGACCCGTCGTTCGGGCGCCTACCTGCCGTTCTCTCCCACCACCGAATACGTCAATACCATCGAGCCGCAGTTCGAGGCCAAGAGCCCGGGCAATGCCGACCTGGAATGGCGCATCCGTTCGATCATCCGCTGGAACGCGATGGCCACCGTGGTCCGCGCCAACCGCAAGCCGGGCGACCTGGGCGGCCACATCGCCTCGTTCGCCTCCGGCGCCACCCTGTACGACGTGGGCTTCAACCACTTCTGGCGCGCCCCGAGCGACAACCACCCCGGCGACCTGCTGTTCATCCAGGGCCACAGCGCCCCGGGCATCTACGCCCGCGCCTTCCTGGAAGGCCGCATCAGCGAAGAGCAGCTGGACAAGTTCCGCATGGAAGTGGACGGCGGTGGCCTGTCCTCCTACCCGCACCCGTGGCTGATGCCGGACTTCTGGCAGACCCCCACCGTGTCGATGGGCCTGGGCCCGCTGGCCGCCATCTACCAGGCGCAGTTCATGCGTTACCTGGAAAACCGTGGCCTGATCGAGAAGTCCGACCGCAAGGTGTGGTGCTTCATCGGCGACGGCGAGTCGGACGAGCCGGAAACCCTGGGTGCCATCGCCCTGGCCGGCCGTGAAGGCCTGGACAACCTGATCTTCGTGGTGAACTGCAACCTGCAGCGCCTGGACGGCCCGGTGCGCGGCAACGGCAAGATCATCCAGGAACTGGAAGGCGTGTTCCGCGGCGGCGGCTGGAACGTCATCAAGCTGCTGTGGGGCGGTTACTGGGATGCCCTGCTGGCCAAGGACACCAACGGCGTCCTGAAGAAGCTGATGATGGAAACCGTCGACGGCGAATACCAGAACTGCAAGGCCTTCGGCGGCGCGTACACCCGCGAGCATTTCTTCGGCAAGTACCCGGAGACCGCCGCGATGGTCGCCGGCCTGTCCGACGACGACATCTGGCGCCTCAACCGCGGTGGCCACGACCCGCACAAGGTGTACGCCGCCTACCACCAGGCCGTGAACACCAAGGGCATGCCGACCGTCATCCTGGCCAAGACCGTGAAGGGTTACGGCATGGGCAGCGCCGGTGAAGCGCTGAACCCGACCCACCAGACCAAGAAGCTGGACGACGAAGCCGTCAAGCACTTCCGCGACCGCTTCAACATTCCGGTGACCGACGAGCAGCTCAAGGACGGCCAGGTGCCGTTCTACAACCCGGGCCCGGACTCGCCGGAAGTGCAGTACCTGCAGGAGCGCCGTGCCGCCCTGGGTGGTTACCTGCCGCAGCGCCGCCGCAAGGCCGACAAGAGCTTCAACGCACCGAAGCTGGAAACCTACGAGCGCCTGCTGAAGAGCAGCGGCGAGCGCACCTACTCCACCACCATGGCGTTCGTGCAGAGCCTGAACATCACCCTGCGCGACAAGGAGCTGGGCCCGCACATCGTGCCGATCGTGGCCGACGAAGCCCGCACCTTCGGCATGGAAGGCCTGTTCCGCCAGATCGGCATCTACGCGCCGTTCGGCCAGAAGTACAAGCCGGTGGACGCCGACCAGCTGATGTTCTACCGCGAAGACCAGAGCGGCCAGGTGCTGCAGCAGGGCATCAGCGAGCCGGGCGCGATCAGCTCGTGGATGGCCGCCGGTACCAGCTACTCGGTCAGCAACGTGCCGATGCTGCCGTTCTACATCTACTACTCGATGTTCGGCTTCCAGCGCGTGGGCGACATCGCCTGGCAGGCCGCCGACATGCGCACCCGCGGCTTCCTGCTGGGTGGCACCGCCGGCCGCACCACGCTGAACGGTGAAGGCCTGCAGCACGAAGATGGCTTCAGCCATCTGGTGGCCGGTGGCATTCCGAACGTGCGCAGCTACGACCCGACCTTCGGCTACGAAGTGACGGTGATCCTGCAGCACGGCACCAAGGCGATGATGGAAGACCAGGTAGACGAGTACTACTACCTGACCCTGATGAACGAGAACTACGCCCACCCGGACATGCCGGAAGGCGCAGCCGAGGGCATCGTCAAGGGCATGTACCTGCTGACCGACGCCGGCAAGCCGAAGAAGGGCGAACTGCGCGTGCAGCTGCTGGGTTCGGGCACCATCCTGCGCGAAGCCATCGCCGCCGCCGAGCTGCTGGACAAGGACTTCGGCGTGACCGCCGATATCTGGAGCTGCCCGAGCTTCAACGAACTGCGCCGCGACGGCTTCGATGTGGAGCGCCACAACCGCCTGCATCCGGAAGGCGAGCAGCGCAAGGCCTACGTGACCGAGCTGCTGGAAGGCCGCCAGGGCCCGGCGATTGCCGCTACCGACTACGTGCGTGCGTATGCGGACCAGATCCGCGCGTTCGTGCCGATGAGCTACACCGTGCTGGGTACGGATGGTTTCGGCCGTTCGGATACCCGTGCGAACCTGCGTCGCTTCTTCGAGGTTGACCGGTACTACATCGCGCATGCCGCGATTGCGGCGCTGGCGAAGGAAGGGAAGATGACCGCGAAGGATGTGGCCCGGGCGATCAAGCAGTACAAGATTGATCCGGAGAAGGCTAATCCTGTTGGGGTTTGATTGGGTGATGGTTGGATGAAAGGGCGGCCGAAAGGCCGCCTTTTTGCTATGTTGGACAAAGCACAGCAGCAGGGGGCTAACGTGGTTGACCAACTAAAAGGATTTTTTGCCTATTCGTCGTCGCCCAAGGAAGTCGGCGCGACCATTCAGTCCGCGCTGCACGATTTTCATAGGTATTCTGGACAGGTGGAGGTCACTGGATGGCCCGAGTTGGATATTCCAGGTAGGTTCATAGCGGCGACGGTTTTGTCAGGAATTGAAGCGAGCGATTTTCTAGTTGCAGACATTACGGTCTTAAACTTCAATGTGATATACGAGATTGGATACGCAATTGGGAAGGGGAAGCGTGTCCTTGTCGTCCGGAATGAGCCTTACGCAGCACCTGCGGCTAGCAAAATCAATGAGCTTGGAATATTTGATACGCTGGGCTACAGGGCATATGAAAATTCTAAAGGGTTGCAAGATTATCTTTCGGGGATCCGAGAGGTGTCCGCCATTCCTAATTCCTCGGTACTGAATAAGAAGTCTCCAGTATATTTAACGCAGGACAAATGGAAGACGGACGGCGCGACCAAAATTCTTTCTAGAGTCCGTAAGGCACGTCTCGCTTTTCGCAGTTTTGATCCCACCGAGCAGCCGCGTCTGTCTGCTCTAGATGCGATACAGCAAGTATCCCAGTCATATGGCGTTCTCGTGCACCTCATATCAAATGGAGTGGCTGATCACGAGATATCTAATCTAAGGGGGGCCTTCATCGCAGGGCTCGCGCAGGGGATGGGGAAAGTTGTGTCGATCCTGCAGTCCGGTGCAGATCCCGTTCCTCTGGATTACAGGGACTTTGTTAAATCTTATGCGCATCCCGACCAAATTGATGATTTCATAAGCGACTTCGCTGGAATGGTCTACGAAGAGGTCCAGCGATCCCCTGAAGATGTCCAGAGAAGAGAGTACACGACTCTGGAAAAGTTTGATCTGGGGGCCTCATCTGCTGAGAACGAGCTTCGAGATCTCCATAATTACTATCTACCAATTGATGGGTATCGGAGGGCGCAGCGCGGGGAAGTGCGCCTAATTGTTGGGCGGAAGGGCTCCGGAAAAACTGCTCTTTTTATGCAAGTTCGGGATCGAATGAGATCCAGTCGTGACAACGTCGTTCTAGATCTAAAGCCTGACGGATATCGGCTCATAAAGTTTAAAGACCGCGTGCTTAAGCTCCTCGAGAGGGGGAGTTTTGAACATACCATCACTGCATTCTGGGATAGTCTCCTGTGGCTTGAAACCTGTCACAAGGTCGTTGAGAGGGATAGGGATTCCTACCTGTACAGAGACGAAGATGTAATAAGTGCCTACAGGGACTTGGCAAGTGAATATCAGAAATTTGGTTATGAGGCGCAGGGGGATTTTGCGGAGCGAATGGCGCGACTTCTGGGGAGGATAGAGAACGACTATGCCCAAAGATTCGGAGGGGCGGATTCCCAGATGCTATCCACGCCACAGATAACTGAATTGATATACAGTAGTGACATAAGGAATCTACAGGATAAGCTCCTCTCATACTTGTCTTCAAAGAAGGCTGTCTGGATACTTTTTGACAATATAGACAAGGGATGGTCAAGTCGCGGAATAAATGAGGACGACTTGATAATAGTTAAGTCGTTGGTTGAGGCAACGAGGAAGCTGGAACGAAGGATCCAGCGTGGTGGCGTCGAGGCTCATACCTTGATGTTTATTAGAAATGATGTTTTTGAAATCCTTATTGATGAGATGGCAGATAGAGGTAAGGAGCCAAAGGCTCTGCTCGATTGGACTGATTCAGAGTTGTTAAGGCAATTGATATTGCGTCGAGCTTCATACCATTCAGAAAACGATATAGATAGTTTCGAGTCACTGTGGTCGCAGGTCTGTGTTAGTCATATACGTGGGGAAGAGAGTTCTCAGTATTTGATTGACCGATCTATGATGCGTCCTCGATACTTAATAGATCTGATAAATCACTGCCGCGGAATGGCGATTACGCTTGGTCGTGATCGGATTGACGTTGACGATATCGATAAGGGTATGAACATATTTTCATCCGATCTCATCGCTGATCTTAGTCACGAAATTCGCGATGTTTATCCGCAAGGGGAGGATATTTTGTATTCATTCATCGGTCTCGATCATGAGTTGTCCGAGGATGAGCTACGGAGCGCACTTCAGGATGCGAAAGTTCCTGAGTGCGATGCAGATCACTTAGTGAAAATATTGCTCTGGTACGGGTTTCTGGGCTGCCTTGACGAATTGGGGGATTCAAAGTTCATCCACGACGTTGCGTATAATCCAAAGCTGCTCGATGCGTATAGGAAGCGTCGAGCAAGCCATGTTAAATCTTTTGTCATCAGCCCAGCATTCTGGCCGGCCCTAGGAATTAAATAGTTCGCCAGGATTCGGGTTGAAGTGGCTCTGCGCTTTCCTCAATCGCCGCTATAGCACAGCAAGAGTGGCGCGATCGCTCTCCAAGTAGTGATAGCTTCGCGAAGTCAAGTTCATGGGCCGCTAGAGGCGGTGCTAGTGATCTCCGAGCAGCGGAGCGCGCGCGGTTTTGAGGTGATTCTATACGCCGTTAGCTCAAGAAGGGCTACGCAATGACGCCGACACCGAATTGCCCAATGTTCTTACTCGAGCAATGATGCCACGAGGTAAGAAATGAAGCGTGGAGGCATGACTACCCCCGCACCTGCAACCTTTCAGTAACCTGCGCAGTCAACGCCACACAAGCCATCTTCAACCCCTCCATCACCCGATCCCCGACATACTCCTCGGGCGAGCCATTCTGCCGAGTCCGCTCCGCAGCCAGCATCAGCTCTGCTACCACACGCAATCCCGCCAGCGCACAATCCGCATCCGCCAGCTGAAGACAACGCCCCGGGAGCTGATGCCGCTCCGGCCACGGTTGACCGTCCGCAGCCGCACCCTTTCCGATGCGACGCAGGGTAGAGACAAATCCGTTGGGATCGGGGGATGCGTCGCGCTCGGGCTCGGTATTGGCCGGATCGTACTGCGCGTGCAGGGAACGGAAATCCGATTCGTTCATGGCAATGCTCCGTACAGGACAGAAAGCAACGCCACCGATGGAGGTGGCGGGACGATGCGTGGCTCGAAAACCGGTAAGTATCAGACCGGCGGGTCCGAAGACCCCCACGCACCGCCCGCCATGGAACGCGAACGGATTGCCAGCCGGCGCCACACAAACGTGACGCCGGCTGACAAGCGTGAACATCTGATACTTGGACGGGTTTTCGAGTCCCGCGCCACCCTTTTCCGGTGGCCCGCCAATCTGCTCACGCCTGCGCCCTGAAATCCAATTGGAATTTGCGGAGAAAACACGCTGTTCCACAGAGCAGGACTATTGTCGCAGATGGCCAGCGTGCCGTATGCGACGACAATCTCCGCAATCGAACTTCAAGGAAGCTTTCTGCGACAGGAAAGATCGTAATCAGCCTGTACGCCCGCACAGAACGCTACCGCCTGCCGATCGCGCAAGGCCTCCCGAAAGCATCCGTCCACACCGAAATCGGGCCATCGTCATCGCCTCGCAGCCGAAATGGCGAGCCAAAAACGACACTTCGGCCGTCATCCTCGGCGCCACGCCTCTCGCCAGCCTGCTACCATTCCCCCGCAACCCAGCCAGCCCACCCCGTGCAGACATACCCGGGGCGGGCCGTCGCCGTACGGCCCAGCGAGCCAGGACACCCTTCCGTGCCCTTATCAAGGATGCTCGCATGTTCCGTCATTCCGCTTTCCGCTCGGCCGTCCTGGCCCTTGCCATCTCGCTCAGCGTCGGCGCGCCGGTGGCCTTCGCCGATAACGCGCCCGCCGCCAGCACCCCCGCTGCCGTGCAGCGCCAGGCCATCGCCAAGGGCCTGTACGAACTGGCGTACAGCCCCACCCAGAACGCCGTGTTCGTTGCCTCGTCCGGTGGCTTCGGCGATGACGCCGGCCCGTCGCAGGTGCTGCGCCTGAACCCGGCCACGCTGGCCGTGGAAACCCGCATCCCGCTGGAGCGCAAGGCGTTCGGCGTGGTGCTGGATGACGCCCACAACCGCCTGTACGTCGGCAACACCGTTGATACCTCGGTAACCGTGGTCGATACCGCCCAGAACAAGGCCATCGGCATCGTGCAGCTGATGGAGAAGAAGGTCGGCAAGGACGGCAAGGCCGCCTACACCCACGACCTGCGCGAACTGGTGGTCGACAGCCCGGCCAACCGTCTGTACGTCACCGGCCATTCCAGCGAGGGCAGCGTGCTGTTCGTGGTTGATACCACCACGCTGAAAGTGATCGACACCATTCCGGGCCTGGGCAACGCCAAGGCGCCAGGCCTGGCGCTGGATGCCGCCAACAAGCGTGTGTACACCAGCAACCTGCTGGCCGACCTGGTGGTAGTCGGCACCGACGCCAACAAGGTGGTGGCCCAGCACAAGATCAGCGCCGAGCAGCCGATGAACATCGCGCTGCACCCGGACGGCAAGCGCCTGTTCGTGACCGACCAGGGCTCGGAGATGATCCGCAGCTACATGACCAAGAGCAGCGCGGGCTTCACCAGCAAGCACCCGGGCCAGCGCGTGCTGGTGCTCGACCGCACCACCGGCAAGGAACTGGCCAGCATCCCGACCGACGCTGGCCCGCTGGGCATCCTGCTGGACGCACCGCGCAAGCGCCTGTACGTGACCAACCGCGACGGCGGCACGGTGACCGCGTACGACAGTGAGAGCTACCAGAAGGTGGCCACCTACCCGGTGCCGACCCACCCGAACAGCCTGGCGCTGGATGCCAAGAACAACGTGCTGTACGTGAGCATCAAGAACGGCGAGAAGGATGCCAAGGACGCGAACGAGAGCGTGGCGCGCATCCAGTTGTAAGCGCAACACGCGATAGGTCAAAGGCAGAGGCAGGGCGATCCCCTGCCTCTGTTCCTTTGGACGAAATCGTGCCGATTACGACATTGCTAGGTAGTATCCCGTCAGGCGGCCAGGAGGCTGCGTCATCTGGACGAGACGGGGGCAGGAATGAGGTATTGGTGGGTCAATCAGAAGAAGACGTTCGACGCATCGTTCCAGGGCGGCTTTCTGTGGTCCCCAAAGAAAAAGAAGGGCGGGTACTCCAGTCCCTTCTATGACCATATGACGCAGGTCCAGCCCGGCGACATGGTCTTCGCATTTGCGAACAAGCGGATCAAAGCCCTTGCGGTGGTAACGGACCCGCACCACTCCCAGGACCGACCAGACGCGTTCGATGTGCCGGATAGTGAGTGGGGCAAGGACGGTTGGGCCGTCCCTGTGACGTACCGCCTGCTCGAGGCACCGCTGCTGGTGAGCGAGCATATGGATCGTCTCGATCCTCATCTCCCGGACAAGTATTCGCCCCTCAAGCGAAACGGCAAGGCGAACGAGGCGTACCTCTGCCCGGTGCCGCAGCGCATGGCAGACGAACTCCTAGCACTGATGAGGGTTGATGTTGATGAGGTGTCGCAGTGGCAGGAGGACGTGCCGATCAACCGCGCTATCGAAAAGATTGAGAATGATCGCGAGCTCTCGGTAACTCAAAAGAAGCAGTTGATTACCGCGCGCCTGGGACAGGGGAAGTTCCGCAACAACGTGAAGGCCATTGAGCTCAGGTGCCGCGTCACGGGAACCAGTGATGTCAACTTTCTTATCGCAAGCCACATCAAGCCGTGGGCGGATAGTGACAACGCGGAGCGTCTAGATGGCAACAATGGCCTAATGCTTGCGCCGCATGTCGATCGACTATTCGATCGGGGGTTCATCTCGTTCGATGACGAGGGTGGACTTATCGTGAGCCCCAAGTTGCCCGCAACGCTGTTGCAGGATTGGTCGCTCGAGCAGCGACGGGCGCAGCAGCCGTTCAATGCAGCGCAGCGGCGGTACCTCGACTACCACCGTAACCGGCGGTTCCAGAGGTAGAACGAGAGCTCGGCACCGCTGTTTCGCATCTCAGGGAGATAACGCATGGATGGCATCATCAATCGACTGGTGGACTTGAATGGTGGGCAATTGCTCTTCCCACTCATCTTGTGCGCTATCGCTGTTCTGCTGTTCAAGTGGATTGCAAGTAATGCGCAGTCGAAAGGTACATCGCGAAAGGAGTTCCTTGAGCTATTTCAGCGTGCGGATGGCAAGGATGACCTTTGGCTCTCCGTTGCTGTGCGACATCACTTTGGCGCCTATCTGCCGGTGTCGCTGATTAAGGAACTCTCCCGGTTGGACCAGCCGGCGCGGGCAATCATGGAGATCGCTGACGCGTGGGAACTGATCGATCTGGATGACACCACCGGTGAGCTGACATGGCGCCATCGGCGGCATTCCACTCCACAACGAAGAAGGTATCTCGCTTGCGCATTCATGGCGGGCTACTGCATTACGGCCATGGTGGCCATGCTACTGGCGTACTTCTTGCTGGTCGGCGATTTCTCGCTGCGTGCATCTGCCCCGTACTGGCTATGGGTTGCGATTGCTGGCGTGTTGGCGGGGTGGTGCCTCCATCGCTACCTGCTGTTCAGTGCAGGCAGCGCAGCGATTGAGCGTTGGCTCGGAATGACGTGAGGCCGCCACTCGACTGCTGGGGTGGATCGAAGGGGCAGGCCTGTAAGCGCCCCCCAACCTCAATCCACCCCGCGGTGGTCATAGCTGATCACCCGCTCCACCTGCCAGGTGCCGTCCACGCGTCGCCACACCTGCACGAAGCGCGCCTGCCCCACCCACCGCTCCAGGCCGTCCTTGCCGCGTTCGTAGAAGCGATGGTCACCTATCTCCAATGCACGCTCGTCGTGCAGCGGGAACACCTGCAGCGAACGTTCCACCAGTTCGCGGCGCAGGCGCCAGCCGCCCTGGCGCGCGCTGTCGCACATGCGGGCCACGCTGCGCCGGAAGTCCTCGCGGCTGCTGGCCGATTTGCCGTCCTTGTCATGGAAGAACTCCATGTCCTTGGTGGTCATCGCCGCGGCCCGATCGGCATCGCAGGCCTCGAACGCCACCGCGAACAGCTGGGTATCGGCCTGGCGGATCTGCTCGCGCAGGGTATCGGACGGGGCAGGGCTGGCGGCAAGGCCGGCGGCGAGCAAGGGCAGGGCGAACAGCATGGCGCGTCTCCGTGGATGTCGGGCGCACAGTGGCACGCTGCGGGGGCGGTCGGCGCACAGGTGCGACGAAGCCGCGTCTGCCGGGTACGAACGGCCGGATTCCGGGTGCGGGTGCCGGGCGCCAGGCGTGTAGGGCATGTCATGGCGCGGGCGGATTCCCTCACGGTCGCCACAGGCGCCGCTGCCTAGGCTGGTGCCATCCTTTCATCAGGAGTTCCCATGCCTGCTTCCCCCATCCGGCTGCACATCGAAGACACCGGCGGCGAGGGCCGCCCGGTCATCCTCATCCATGGCTGGCCGCTCTCGGCCGAGGCGTGGAAGGACCAGGTGCCGATCCTGCGGGATGCGGGCTATCGCGTGATCAGCTATGACCGGCGTGGCTTCGGCCGCTCCGAGAAGCCGACTGACGGCTATGACTACGACACGCTGGCGGCCGATCTGGCCAGCATCATCGAGCAGCGCGATCTGAAGGAGGTCACGCTGGTCGGTTTCTCGATGGGTGGCGGCGAGGTGGCGCGCTACATCGCCAATCACGGCGAGTCGCGCCTGCACAGTGTGGTGTTCGCGGCTGCGGTGCCGCCGTACCTGCTGCGCACCGACGATAACCCGGAGGGCCCGCTGACCCAGGACAAGGCGGACGAGATGCGCACCGGCCTGGAACAGGACCGCGAAGCCTTCTTCGATGGTTTCACCCGCGATTTCTTCAGCGCCAACGGCAAGCTGATGGTCACCGAGGCCGAGCGCCAGGCGGCGATTGCGCTGTGCCACCAGTCCGACCAGGCGGCGGCGCTGGGTTGCATGAAGGCGTTTGCCACTACCGACTTCCGTCGCGATCTGCAGAAGGTGAGCGTTCCCACCCTGGTGCTGCACGGCGACAGTGATGCCACCGTGCCACTGGAGGGCTCGGGCAAGCGCACCCAGCGCGCCATACGCGGCAGCGAGCTGGTGGTGCTGCATAACGCGCCGCATGGCTGCAACACCAGCCACACCGACGACTTCAATCTGGCGCTGCTGAACTTCCTCAAGCAGTAACCGGCCTCTACACTCGTCGCATGCGCCAGACCCGCACGCCACCGTGGAAGAAGCCCAACCCGAAGGGCCAGAAGTCGCAGCCGTTGTCGCCTGCACAGAAGGAGGCGGCGCGGCAGCGCGCGGAGGAGAACGGGCGACCCTATCCGAACCTGGTCGACAACATGTGGGCGGCCAAGCTGCCGCGCGGTTAGCGCGGCGTTGGGCGGCCCGCTGGTGCAGGGGCGAGCAGGGGCGTCCAACCGCGTTCGCGCCAAGGTGCGAACGTGCGTGGATGGACCTGCACCGCACCGGCGGCCAGAGCGCCCCGCGCTGTCAGTGCGGCCTGCAGCTGGCGTGTCTGCATCGGCTGTGCAAACGCGACCTGCAGCAGGTCACCCTGCTGCCGTACCTGTACCGGCAGAACGTCGCGCGACTGGATTGCCAGCGGTGGGCGGCCGATGGTGTAGTCCATCTCGACCGTGCGTGCGCCCTGTGCGATGACAGGCTGCCACGCCTGCAACAGCGCGGCGTGCCGGGATACGGGCAGGCGCACCTGGGCGATGCTCGCCGGGTAGCCGACGGTGCTTTCAACCATGACCTGGAAGCGTGCGCCGTCCGGCATGACGACGGCCCATACCGCTGCCGTGGCGAAGATCGGTATGCAGCCGACGAAGTACCAGCGGCGGGGAACCGGTGCGGCAACGTGGTAGCTCCACTGCGGATGACGACGTTGCAGGCGCCGTAGTGCCTTGCGTTCGCGACGGCGCGGTGGTGTGGCCGTAGGCAGCAGGGATTGCGTGACTGGTGGCAGCTTGGCGCGCTGGGTCTGGATGACACGCGACACGGCGTAGGCCGCCCCTGCGATCATCAACAGGCCGGTGCCGTAATGCACCAGCAGGTACAGCGTCAGCATCCAGCGCACTCCATGCAACGGCTCTTCCTCGGTGGACATCGTACCGCCGAGCACACGTGTTGTCGCATCCGCCAGCCGACAGCCGTGATCGGCTTGGTTACGATGACAGACCGCCGACACGAGTGTAACGATGACATCCACTCCGTTCCCTCAGGGCCGCACGCGCGCCCCGGGACTGATGTTGCTTCTGCTGCAGGTGGTCGCCGTGCTGGGCCTTGGCCTGGCCGCAGGCTATTTCCA
Organism: Stenotrophomonas genospecies 5; assembly: GCF_054473825.1. Lineage (NCBI taxonomy): Bacteria > Pseudomonadati > Pseudomonadota > Gammaproteobacteria > Lysobacterales > Lysobacteraceae > Stenotrophomonas > Stenotrophomonas genospecies 5. Next base: position 343,779 of record NZ_JBTMUW010000003.1, on the reverse strand, counting down.
TCACCGTGTGGATCTGTTGCTGGAGCCGGTGACGGCTGCCTGCGGTGGCCCGGACCCCGCGGCGCGACTGCGGATGGCCGAAGTGTTGATGGCGCGTGCCGGCGCACTGGATGATTGGCAGCCGCTGCGGTGGTTGCCGGTAGCGGGCATGGCGCTCGCACTGCTGGGTGCGATGGCCATCTGCGTGCATTGGTGGCACCGGGTACGGCGGCCCCTGCGCACCACCGCGTTGGGGCTGATGGCTCTGCATGCCAGCGCCATGGCGCTGGCGGCGTGGACCCTGCATCTGTACGAAGACGCGTGGAACAGCGTGGTCAGGCTGTCTCCGACGGCGTGTCTGGTCGATCTGACCCAGCAGGGACGCATGCCACTGGAGCAGGCCCAGGAAGTGGTCTTCCATATTTTCACCCGCGCGCACGCGCCGCTGCAGCGCAATCCGGATGACCTGGCCCTGGTGCTGGTGGCGCTGCTGACGGCCGCGATGGTGGGCGGTGTTGCGCTGTGGCGGGCCGCGGCTGCGGAAGAGGGGCGCTGACGGCGCTCGCGCGCTGGGCTACAGTCGGCGTTCCTGCCGACACAAGGATGGTCCATGCGTACGTGGCTGCGTGCCCTGCCGTTGCTGCTGTTGTCGCTGGCGGTGCACGCCGCGGAGGTGGACCGGCGCATCGCGGTGACCATTGATGATCTGCCGTGGGCGCGCCTGGACACCCTCCTGCCTGCGGATCTGCAGACGCGCCATGCGGCGTTGATGGCGCAGCTGCGCCAGGCCGATGTGCCGGTGGTGGGCTTCGTCAACGAGAACAAGCTGGAGGTTGATGGCCAGGTGCAGCCGGCGCGGGTGCAGATGCTGCGCGATTGGCTCGACGCGGGTTATGGGCTGGGCAACCACACCTATTCGCACATGGACCTCAATGCGCAGGGCGTAGCCGCCTTCCAGCAGGATTTCCTGCGTGGCGAACAGGTGCTGCGGCCACTGCTGGCCGAGCTCGGCCAGCGGCCACAGTGGATGCGCCATCCGTATCTGCGTGCGGGCCGGACCGCCGAGGACCGCGCGGCAATGGACGGATTCTTCCGCGACCACGGGTACCGCGTGGCGCCGGTGACGGTGGACAACGGCGAATGGGTCTGGGCCTTCGCCTACGCCAACGTGATGAATGAACAGCCGCCGTCCGCAGCCCGCGAGGCTACGCTGGCGCGGCTGCACAAGGGCTATGTGCCGTACATGCTCAACAAGCTGGACTACTACGAGCGGCAGTCGCAGGCGCTGCTGGGCTATGCCTTGCCGCAGGTCTGGCTGATGCATGCCAATGAACTGAACGCGGCCACCTTCGCCGAACTGGTGGCGGCCACCCGGCGGCGCGGCTACCGCTTCATCACGCTGGAAGAAGCCATGCGTGACCCCGCCTATGCGCGCGGCGCGGAAGGCTACAACGGCCGCTACGGCCCCAGCTGGCTGCATCGCTGGGCGATGGCCGAGAACAAGCCGAAGGACTTCTATGCCGGCGAACCGGTGGTGCCGGCGTGGGTGATGACGCTGGCGAAGGTGGATTCGGAGTAGCGCTCAGCGCTTGACCGCCAGCACGCCGTCCAGCGCGAGCTCGGCCTTGAATCCGGCCTTTTCCAGGCGCTTGGCCACTTCGCGCGGCACATCGCGGCCGCTGGTGAGCTTGTTGGGCGCGCCGGTGTAGTGGAACAGGCGGCCGCCCTTGCGCAGGACGCGGGCGAGATGGTCGTAGAACACCTGCGAATACAGTTCGCCTGCGATGCCGAAGCGCGGCGGGTCATGCAGGATCGCATCGACGCTGTTGCTGGCGATCTGCTCGATCTGCTGCGAGACGTCGCCCTGGCTGAAGTGCAGGCGACCACCGGCAGCGGCCGAGTCGGGATCGGGCGACCACGGGTTGAGCGTGCGCAGCCACATCACGTCGGCGTTCTTCTCGAACGAGCGGATCTGGCCGACGCCGGCCTCCAGTGCGCAGGCGGCGAAGTAGCCGAGCCCACCGCAGGTATCAAGCAGCGCCTTGCCCGCCGGTGCAACCAGCTCGACCTTGCGGCGCGCGTCCTCGAACGGCGACAGCTTCGAGGTGGGCAGCATCTTGATGCCGTCGATCTCGAAGGTCGGCGCACCCCACTCGGTAGGCACCAGTTTGATCAGTGAACCGCTGTAGCGTGAGATGGGAGCGAAGTCTTCGCCCTCCCAGTAGTACAGCGTGCGGTCCTTCAGCTTGCCCGGCCACGGGTAGTGCTGGCCGCGGAAATGGAAGCCTTCCGCGTCCAGCCCCACGCTGTCCTGGCTGCGCCCCAGGTCAAGCGAGCCTTGCCACTCGGGCGCGCCCTTGTCGTGGGCGCGACGCAGGGCGTCGGCGCTGTCGCGGGTCAGCAGGGGGCCGGTGTAGTGGGGCACGGCAGGCATCGGGCGGTTCGGGGGAGGGCATGGTACCGCAGCTGCCATGAAGGATAGAAAGAGCGGTGTCGGACCCCTGTGCATTGCTGCGACGACCTTCATTGAAAGGATGAAGGTCGCCAGGAAGAAACGGCCTATTGGGCAAACTGAGTTCCGCGATTGGATGCGCACTGCTTTGGTATGCATACATCCAGCGAGGTGCTCACGAATCGCGACTCGTTTACGGTGCAGATGACGCCAATTCCCTCGCTGAGAGAGAAGGGGGATGAGAAATGACGTGTATCGCTAAGGTGGCATCTGCCATTGTCAACACCAAGTGTGGCCGTTCGGGCGCCGGCGACAGAACTTTCTGCGTTCATCTGGCCCGTTGAGTAGTAGGAGATGCCCACAGGCACACGTCCATTCGGAGCAGTTGCTGTAACCCAGTCGATACTCTTCCAGTTCAATTTTGAGGCTGAACTACCGGGAGCATTTTCACGAGTGCATACCCAGCCTGCTGCCGGCCCTTCAATCGTCCCTTCCCCCTCAGACGGTTCCATATCCATGGAGGCGCAGAAGGCCTGATGATAGAGCTTGGTGGCTTCCGACTGGTCACTGTATCGATAGATCAGGCGTCCAAATCCATCTGGCTTGAGATGCTGATCAACCTGGATGTGTGCTCCGTCGAAGTCTGGCCACGTTGTACGACGAACGATGATGATCTCGCCCTTGGAGTCCAACTCGGTTCTGTCGACACTCAAGGGTGTTTCTGCGAACGCAGGTACAGCCATGGCCGTCGCTAAACATAGGATCAGCGCGCGTCTGCTCATGTGTGAGTCTCCGTTTCATGGTGGCGGAGACAGTAGGCTCAACAATATCCGGCATCTTGATTGTGACCGAAGTTGTGCCTGATCGAATTTGAAACTTTCCTCATCCGCTTGAATCCCTGCACTTCGATCAATCGCACTTCACCGCATACACCGGCCCGGCACCGATCAGCATCAGCGCCATGTAGTCGCTGTCACTGGCCTTGCCCTTCAGCGTGGCGCCGCTGTTGAAGTGGAAGAGGCCGAAGCCGCCGGCCATGCGGATCACGGCGCTGTCGATCTGTGCCGCATCGTCGCGGAAGTAGCGGCTGATCTCGCTGGAGGTGGCCTTGTGCAGCCCGTTCGGGTCGCGCTGCCATTGGCCATCGCGGTTGAAGGAAACGAAGTACTGGCTGCCTTCGCGCTCGATGCGGAAATCGGCGGTCCTGCGCGGGCTGGTGGCGAAGCAGCCTTGCAGGGCATCGGAGGAGAACGGCAGCCGTGCATCGCCACCACAGGCGGTGAACAGCAGCAGGGCACCGGGCAGCAGCAGGCGAAGCGCGCGCATGGGATGTCCCGACGAGGCAGGTGCGGCTAGTGTAGGCAGCAGCCGGGCGTGGCCCGTACAGAAATTCGGCAAGAGGACGCGTGCAATGGCACAGGGCAAGGCACCGTGGTGCGGTGTGGCCAGTGGATTGGGCCTGGTCGTGGGGTGGGCTGCAGGCACGCTTGCGGCGCAGGCGGCGGTGGCCGCGGGAGGCAATGGCCTCGCCGCGGGCCTGGGGGTGGGCGTGCTGGGCTCGGCACTGGTGGGCTGCGGGCTGGCTGTGGCATCGCGGGTGCGGGGCGAGCGTTGGCCCTGGATCGGTATCGTGGGCGCGGTGCTGAGTGCGCTGCCGTTGCTGATGTACCTGCTGCGGATGATGCTGAAGCTCTGAAGCCGGGGCGAGCGATGCTCGGCGCTATCAGGACGGGCTGTGATGGATCTCGACCGTCACGTGCACCAGCTCCTCGTGGATCGCCAGCGCCTGGCGCACGGTATCGGCATCAAGGCGGGCGTCGCTGGTCACCACGCTGGCGCTGACCGCGTACTTGCCCCGGCCCACTTGCCAGACGTGCAGGTCGGCCAGGCGTGCCGGCCATGGGCCCTGCTCGATCACCTCGCGGACCTCGGCCACCACCGGCGCGTCCATCTGCGCGTCGAGCAGGATGCGGCCACTGTCACGCAGCAGGCCGACCGCCCACACCGTGACCAGCACGGCGCCGACCAGACCCATCACGGGGTCCAGCCAGGTGAGGCCCAGCAGTTTGCCGCCGAGCAGTGCGACGATGGCCAGCACCGAGGTGGCCGCGTCGGCCAGCACGTGCAGGTAGGCCGAGCGCAGATTGAGATCGTGGCCATGCGAAGGGTCATGAACGTGATCGTGGTGATGCCCGTGATGATGCGCGTGGTCGTGCCCATGCGCGTGATGCGCGTGGCCGGGGCTGTCGTGCAGCCACCACGCACAGAGCAGATTCACGCCCAGGCCGACCACGGCGATGGCGATGGCTTCGTCGTAACGGATCGGCGCGGGTACCCACAGCCGCTGCACGGACTGCGCGGCCATCAGCGCGGCGACACCCAGCAGGGCAATGGCGCTGGTATAGCCCGCCAGAATCTCGATCTTCCAGGTGCCGAAGGCGAACCGCGGGTCGTGTGCGTAGCGCCGTGCACAGCGGTAGGCGAACACCGAAAGGCCCAGCGCGAGTGCGTGCGAGCTCATGTGCCAGCCGTCGGCCAGCACGGCCATGGAGTTGAACCACCAGCCGCCGATGATCTCCACCAGCATCATGCCGACGGTCAGCCACAGGGCGCGGCGGGTATTGCGTTCGGCAAGGGGATTGCCATCGTCGAAGCGATGGTCGTGGCGACGGGCAGCGGCGAGCGTGTCCAGATGCATGGAGTGACCGGCGGGTGGAGTTGATACCCCCATAGGGTATACGATCCACCCATGGCACATGTACACAGAAATCGAAAACAGCTGCTGACCCGGGTGCGCCGCATTGGCGGCCAGGTGGCGGCATTGGAGCAGGCGCTGGACAGGCCCGAGGGTGAAGCGGGCGACTGTGCGGACGTGCTGGTGCAGGTTGCGGCGGTGCGTGGTGCGGCCCACAGCCTGTTGATGGAGTTGCTGCACGAGCACCTGCAGGAGCATGTGGTCGGGGCTGAAGACCCGCAGCAGCGGGCGGCGGAGGCCGAGGTGCTGGTCGAACTGTTGCGGCGTTACGGGAAGTAACGCCGGGCAGGCGGCCGGCGATGCTCAGCAGTGGCGGTGCCGGCGCCGCGCGTTCCAGACGTGGGTGGCGGCCAGGAGCAGGCTGCCGGTGACGGTCAGCGGCGTTTCCCAGGCATGCGAAGGCAGCTCGAGCGCGCCGGCCAGCAGCAGGCCCAGGCCGAGACCGGCCGCGGTCCAGGCCATGACGGGCAGGCGATGGCGGCGGTCGGCCCGCCACAGGGCGTAGCCGGTCAGCGGCAGGGCGATCGCCACGAACAGCAGATGCACCCATTCGGCCTGGGCCCAGGCGCCGAACAGTGGCAACGCGGCGGCAAGCAGGGGCAGCGCCAGGCAGTGCAGCAGGCACAGGCTCGACAGGGCGAGGGCTCCGGCATCGAGCAGTGCGGGGGAAGGGGACTTCATGGGGAGGTTCCTTGCGTAACAATTGTTATATAGTAACATTTCTTTCCCGCAGCCAGACCGCTCCGACATGAACACTGTTTCCCGCGCCGACCGCCGCCTGCCCGTCACCGTGCTGTCCGGCTTTCTGGGGGCCGGCAAGACCACCCTGCTCAACCAGATCCTGCGCAACCGCGAGGGCCTGCGCGTGGCGGTCATCGTCAACGACATGAGCGAAGTCAACATCGATGCGCAGCTGGTGCGCGACGGTGGCGCCGAACTGCGCCGCACCGAAGAGACGCTGGTGGAATTCAGCAACGGCTGCATCTGCTGCACGCTGCGCGAGGACCTGCTGCAGGAAGTGCGGCGGCTGGCTGACAGCGGCCGCTACGACTACCTGCTGATCGAATCCACCGGTATCGGCGAACCGATGCCGGTGGCCGCGACCTTCGCGGTGCGCGATGAGCAGGGCTTCAGCCTGAGCGACATCGCCCGGCTGGACACGATGGTCACCGTGGTCGACGGCAGTGCCTTCCTGGCCGACTTCGGATCGACCCTGCGCCTGGCCGAGCGTGGCCAGCAGGCGGGACCGGACGACGACCGCGGGGTGGTCGACCTGCTCTGCGAGCAGGTCGAGTTCGCTGACGTGATCGTGGTCAGCAAGATCGACCAGGTGGAGGAGGAAGTGGTGCAGGACACGCTGGCCGTGCTGCGCGGCCTCAACCGCGATGCGAAGCTGCTGCTGTCCAGCTTCGGTGATGTACCGCTGACGGAACTGCTCGATACCGGCCGCTTCGACTTCGAGCGGGCGCAGCGCGCACCGGGCTGGGTGAAGGAGCTGCGTGGCGAGCACAGGCCGGAAAGCGAAGAGTACGGCATTGCCAGTTTCGTCTACCGTTCACGGCGGCCGTTCCATCCGGCCCGTTTCGCGCGCGCGTTGCGCAGTGGCATGCCCGGCGTGATCCGCAGCAAGGGCTGGTTCTGGCTGGCCAACCGCATGGACTGGGTGGGCGAGTTGAACGCGGTTGGCGCGGCAACGCGCACGCAGGCCGCAGGGTTCTGGTACGCCGCGCGTGATCGCGTACGTGCAGGCCTGGAAGACACCACGCCGCTGCTGCCGCCGACGCCCCTGCCGTACAGCGATGTGGGCTGGGCGCGCCAGCAGGCCAACTGCTGGAGCGCTCCGCTGCCGGGCGTGGAGGACTTCCCGGATCGCGCCGCGCATGCCGCGATGGCGCGGCTGTGGCATCCGCTATGGGGGGACCGTCGGCAGGAGCTGGTGGTGATCGGCGTGCACATGGATGAACGCGCGGTGCGCGCGGAACTGGACGCGTGCCTGCTGGATGACCAGGAGCTCCGCGCCGGCCCGCTGCTGTGGCAGCAGTTGCCTCAGTCGTTCCCGGCATGGAAGCGCTGACGGGAGGAGTTCAAGGGCGTGGGTCGTGCCATTGCCAACCGTCTGCTGTTACCTGCAGTACCTGCGTGGGCTGCAATGCCTGCAGCAGGTGACGGTCGTGGCTGACCATCATCAACGCACCCGGCCATGCATCCAGCAGCTGTTCCAGCGCCTGCAGTGCCCCCAGGTCCAGGGCATTGCCGGGCTCGTCGAGCAGCAGCAGCTGGGGTGCCGGGTCGGCATACAGCACGCTGGCCAGTGCGCCCTTCACCCGTTCGCCGTCGCTGAGGCTGCTGGCGGGACGCTGGATGCGCTGCGCATCCAGCCCCAGTAACGCCAGGCGCGTGCGCAGCTCGCCAGGATCGGCGGCGGGGTTGGCGGCCTGCACGCTGTCCAGAATGCTGCGCGTACCGCACAACCCCAGCAGCTGCTGGTCCAGCAGGGCCAGCGGCGCCAGGCGCTGCACGGCGCCACTGCGGGCGGGCAGGTGATCGGCCAGCACACGCAGCAGGGTCGATTTGCCACTGCCGTTGTCGCCGATCACGGCGATGCGTTGCCGGCGACGGATCTCCAGCTGCAACGGCAGGCTGCAACCGTACGGCAGTACGAGATCAGTCGCCTGCAGCAGGCGCGTGCTGCCACGTTCGCCCTCGCCCGCAAACAGGGCCAGCTCGGGTGTGGCCTGCACGGCCGATGAAGCGGCGCGCACCTGCGCGGCACTGGCCTGCAGGCGCTCGTTCTGGATCTGCTGCGCACGCCCGTGGCTGGCTTCTGCGCGCTGCTTCTGCCGGCCGAGCAGGATCGGTGCCTGGTTGGCCTGCTTCGCCTCGCGCGTGCCGCGTGCCTGCCGCTGCTGTTGGCGTTCGTGCTGCTCGCGCGCGCTGCGCTGCTGCCGCCGGTGCTGCGCACGTGCGTGGTCAAGCTGTGCGTCCGCTGCGTCCCGCTCGGCGGCGCGTGCCTCGGCATAGTGCTGCCAAGGGCCGCCGTAGCGACGCAGGCCGTGCGCGTCCAGCTCGACGATCTGCTGCATGTGCGATAGCAGTTCGCGGTCGTGGCTGATCACCAGCAGACCGCCGGTCCACTGCTGCAGCTGCGCGTAGAGCTGCTGCCGATGGCGGGCGTCGAGGTGATTGCTGGGCTCGTCCAGAATCAGCCAGTCGGCGCCACTGGCCCAGGCGCCGGACAGCGCCACCTGCATCGCCTGGCCACCGCTGAGGCGGGCCGCCGGCTGCGCAGGATCGAGATCGTCCGGTAGCTGTTGCGCCTGCCAGTGCTGTGCCAGCCGCTCGCGCAGATCCCAATGCTCGCCAATGCAGGCGAAGTCGGCCTCGTCGATGCTGCCAGCCTCGATCCGCGCCAGTGCGGCCAGCTGCGGGCCGACGCCGGCCAGCTCGCCGACGCTGCCACGGGGTGGGTGGCCGGGCGTGGGCAGCAGGAACACGTTGCCGCTGCGGTGCACGTCGCCGCTGTCCGGCGTGATCTGCCCCGCCAGCAGGCGCGCCAGCACGCTCTTGCCGGCACCGTTGGCGCCGACCAGGCCGGTGGCGACCGGTTCAAAGGAAAACGACAGGTCTGAAAACAGCGACCGGCCATCGGCCAGTCGATACGACACGCGATCGAGCGTGAGGAAATGTGCGGTCATGCGACCTCCATGGATGCCGTGTTCTCCCCTGCGCACAGGGGCGGGAAGCGTCGGGCCGTCTAGTTCGAAGACGGCGGCATCAATGGCGCATCGGTCGCGAGCCTCAAGGAGGAATGAGCGGCCAGTATAGCGCCGGCGGCTGAACGGTCGCGCCGCGGCGTGGCTACGGCACGGTGTCCAGGCGCGCGCCGACGAAGTCGATGAACACGCGCAGCTTCGGCAGTACGTGGCGCCCCGAGGGCCACAACAGGTGGAAGGTGCCGCAGGAGTGCACGTACTCGTCCAGCACCGTCACCAGGCGCCCGTCGGCCAGCGTATCGCGCACTGAATGCACGGGTACGAAGGCCAGGCCGACATCGCGCAGGGCCAGGGCCACGCGGGCTTCGATGGTGTTGGCGACCATGTGCACAGGCAGTTCCTGCACGGGTTCGCCTTCGGGCCAGTGAATCGGCCATGGCTCCAGCTTGCCGCTGCTGGGGAAGCGGTAGTGCAGCAGCGTGTGCTGCAGCAGGTCGGCCGGGGTGCGGGGCGTACCACGCCGCTGCAGATAGGCAGGCGAGGCAACGACACGCCGGGGAAACACCCCCATCCGACGCGCGTTCATGCGCGAATCGCTGGGCTCACCCACGCGCAGCACTGCGTCGAAGCCTTCTTCGATCACGTCCACCAGGCGGTCACTGAAGTCCAGGTCGAGGCGGATGTCCGGATACGCCGCCATGAATTCGGCCATCAGCGGCAGGGTGAGGTCGCCGACCAGCGGCAGGCTGATGCGCAGGGTGCCACTGGGCGTGGCATGCGGTTGCGCCAGTTCGGTACGCGCGGCATCGCGCTCGTCGAGGATGCGCCGGCAACGGGCCAGGAACAGCTGGCCCTCCGCGGTGAGGGTGATGCTGCGCGTACTGCGGTGAAACAGGCGTACGCCCAGGGCCTGTTCCAGCCGGGCCACGCACTTGCCCGCCGCGGAGGCGGAAATGCCCTGCAGGCGCCCGGTTTCGACGAAGCTGCGGGTGTCGGCGGCATGCACGAAGGTCTGCAGGTTGGCGAGATTGTCGAGAACGGACATGGGCGTGGCAGGCGGGCAGCGGCGGGGGGAATGCAACACCGTGATGCAGCGCGTTGACGCGCGATGATGGCCTTCCGGTTCCGGGCATCATGCCCATTGCGGACTCCCCGGTCCATGATGCGCGGAGCGGCAACCGGCTTTTTGCCGGCGTCCAGGCTGCCTAAGGTGGCGGCCTCTCCTCCCACGGACTGCCGTCATGAATGCCGCTCTTTCTCCAGTGACTGAACCCGCCCTGCCGTCGGTGCAGCGTCTGCTGCAGCAGGTGCACCCTCATCGGCTGGTCGGTGCGGTCGTGCAGGTGCGCGTGCACGGGGTGCTGCGCCACGCCAGCGCCACCGGCCTGGCCGACCGTGAACGCGGCGAACCGATGCGCCGTGACCATCTGTTCCGCCTGGCATCGGTGAGCAAGCCTCTGCTGACGGTGGTGATCCTGCGCCTGGTCGCCGAGGGCGTGCTTGATCTGGATGCGCCCGTGCAGCACTGGCTGCCCGATTTCCGGCCGACGCTCGCCGACGGCAGCACGCCGGCCATCAGCCTGCGCCAGCTGCTCAGTCACAGCAGCGGCCTGGGCTACCGCTTCCTGGAAGCCGATGCGCACGGCCCCTACGCGCGGGCCGGCGTCAGTGATGGCATGGATGCCAATCCGCTGTCGCTGGCCGACAACGTGCGGCGTATCGCACAGGTGCCCCTGCTGTTCCCGCCGGGCAGCCAGTGGATGTACTCGCTGGGCGTGGACGTGGCCGGGGCGGTGGCCGAAGCCGCAACGGGCGAGACCCTGCAGGCGTTGTTCGAGCGCCTGCTGGCGACGCCGCTCGGCCTGCGCGACACCGCCTTCGCAACCGGCGACGCGAGCCGCCTGGCCACGCCCTATGTCAGCGACGACCCGCTGCCGCACCGCCTGCGCGAGGGCGAGGTCGTGCCGGTGTTCCCGGAAACGGTCGGTATCGAGTACAGCCTGGCCCGGGCCACCGATGCCAGCCGCTATCCATCGGCCGGCGCGGGCCTGGTCGGCACGGCCGACGATCTGATGACAGTGCTCGAGGCGCTGCGCGACGGGCAGGCGCCTGCGCTGCTGCCGGCCCCGCTGCTGGCGCAGATGGGCACGCCGCAGGTGGGTGAGGCGGGGCCGCCGGAGCCGGCAGGCTGGGGCTTCGGCCTGGGATTTGCCGTGCTGCGCGATGCGGTTGCCGGCGCAACGCCGCAGGCGCCGGGCAGCTGGCGCTGGGGCGGTGCCTACGGCCACAGCTGGTTCGTCGACCCGGCACGGGGCCTGAGCGTGGTGGCGCTGACCAATACGCTGTACGAGGGCATGGACGGTGCATTCGTGGATGAACTGCGCGATGCGATCTACGCCGATCTGGAGGCTGCACGATGAGTGGCCACGCGATCGATGCGGCAGCCCCCGCGGGTGCGGCCTCGCGCCTGCCCTGGGCCGGCCTGCTGGCGCTGGCCGGCGGTGCCTTCATCACCCTGCTGACGGAAACACTGCCGGCCGGGGTGCTGCGTCCGATGGGCGCCAGCCTGGGTGTGAGCGATGCGGCGGTGGGTCAGCTGGTCAGCGTGTACGCGCTGGGTTCGGTACTGGCGGCGCTGCCGATGACCGCGCTGACCCAGCGTTTGCCGCGTCGTCCCCTGTTGCTGGCCGCGATCGCCGGCTTCGTGCTGGTCAATACGCTGACCGCGTTGAGCAGCAGCTACGCGCTGATTCTGGCGGCGCGCTTCCTGGCCGGCGTCAGTGGCGGCCTGCTGTGGTCGCTGGTGGCAGGTTACGCCGCGCGCATGGTGGTGCCTGAGCTGCAGGGACGCGCCATCGCGGTGGCGATGATCGGATCGCCGTTGGCCCTGTCACTGGGCGTGCCAGCCGGTACCCTGCTGGGCCAGCAGATCGGTTGGCGCTGGGCGTTCGCCCTGATGAGCGTGCTGGCGGTGCTGCTGCTGGTCTATGCGCGCTGGGCCCTGCCGGCCCTGCCCGCAGCCGGCTCCGGACGGCGTGTGTCGCTGGCTGCGGTATGGCGCATGCCGGGCGTGCGCAGCACCTTGCTGGTGATGGCGCTGTACGTACTCGCGCACAACGTGCTGTACACCTACATCGAGCCTGTGGCCTTGCAGGCCGGTGCGGGGGCCTGGCTGGACCGCCTGCTGCTGGCGTTCGGCATGGCGGCCCTTGTCGGTATCGCGATCGCTGGCTGGGGCGTGGATCGCCACCTGCATGCGCTGGTCTGGAGCACGGTGCTGGGCTTCATCGCCGCCGTCATGGCGCTGCTGTTGTGGCCGGTGAGCGCGACCGCACTGCTGCTGGCGACGATCGTGTGGGGTATGGCGTTCGGTGCGGTGCCGACCCTGTTCCAGACGGCATTGGCGCGGCGCGCCGGCGCGGCGGCCGACCTTGCGCAGTCGATGCTGGTAACCGGCTGGAACCTGGCCATTGCGGCCGGCGGCGTGGCCGGCGGCCTGGTGCTGCAGTCCGGTGACGCGCGCCATCTGGGCTGGCTGCCGCTGCTGTTGCTGGCGGCAAGTGCGGCGTGGCTGATCGCACGCCCGAAGGCCTGGGCGTAACGCTTACGGCAGTGGCTCCTGTTCGATCGGTACGCTGCGCGGGTTCTGCATCTGTTCGCGCGCTGCGCCGTAGCGCTGCTGCCGCTTGTGGTGGAACGCCACGAATTCGTCACGTGGCAGCGGCCGGGAGAACAGCCAGCCCTGCCCGAACTGCACCTTCTGACCGTGCAGATAGGCCAGCTGCGCTTCTGTCTCCACGCCTTCGGCCACGACCCACAGGCCCAGCTCGCGCGCCATGCCGATGATGTGCGGGGTGACCGGGCTGGTGGCACTGTCGGTGCCGATCGCATCGACGAAGGACTTGTCGATCTTCAGCGCATCCAGTGGCAGCTGTGCCAGGTACTGCAGGCTGGAATAGCCCACGCCGAAATCGTCGATGGCGACGCTGTGCCCGGCGCGGCGTGCCGCGGCCAGCATCGTGCGGGCGCGGTCCAGGTCGAGGAAGCCGCGCTCGGTGGCCTCCATCCAGATCTGCTGCGGCAGGATGCCGCTGCCGGTCATGTGCTTGGCGATCATCTTCAACGCGCGGCCGCTGCTGATGTCTTCGGCCGCAAGGTTGATCGCCACGTGCGCGCTGCGATCGCCGACCAGCAGTTCGCGCAGGTCGCGCACCACGTTCTCGATCACCAGATCGGTGACATCGCCGATCATGCCGGCCTCTTCGGCCAGCGGAATGAACAGGTCCGGACGCACCTGGGTGCCGTCCGGACGCTGCCAGCGCACCAGCGCTTCGGCGCCCACGCAGATGCCGGTGTCCAGTTCGATGATCGGCTGGTAATGCAGGTACAGCTCGCGACGGCGGATGGCGGTGGCCAGTTCGCCCCGCAGCGACAGCCGGCGGCGCGACAACCAGATCACCAGGCCGGCACCGGCGGCGGCCAGCAGCACGCCCAGCGGCACGAACAGCCACGCCTGCTGGCGGAAGCTGGCGGTGAGCGCGGTCCGTGGGGTGGTGGCGATGGCCAGCCATTCTTCATTGCGAGCGGTGGCGTACAGCGTGTTCTGGTCCAGACCAATGCCGGGATCGCGCAGCAGGCTCTGCAGCAGCGCCGGATCCATGTCGTTCTGCCGGGCCAGCAGGCGGCCGTCGGGGCTGGCCAGGGCCAGCCGCACGTTCGGATCAACGATGACATCGACGAAGCGGCGGGGATCGACCAGTACGTCGTAGGAGCCATACAGGATCGACAGCACCTTGCGGCGGCCGCTGGTCTCGGGACGCACATCGACCGCGATTCCGGCGCCGTCGCTGGTGACGTGGTCCGGCCTGGGCTGGTTCACGTCGGACAGGAACGGCCCCCATGAGGTGCACCGCAGTTTGCCGCCTTCGAAATAGCCCAGCTGATCGGCCGAAGGGGTGGTCATCACCAGCGTCTGCATGCGCCGGATGTGCTCCGGGCTGCAGGCGGGGAGTGCGGTGGCCTCGGCTGATTTCAGTGCGGCCAGCGCTTCCTGGTAGGACAGGTCCGCACGCCGCAGGGTGCGTTCGGCGATGTCATGCAGGCGCTGCTGCTCCACGCTCACGGCGCGGTCCCACGTGGCGTAGGCCATGACGGCGATGGGAATGGCCGCCGCCAGCAGCGCCAGCGCGGTTCCCCCGATGATGATCCGCAGTCGGCTCACGTCCGGGGCTCCAGCAAGGCAGGCAGGGCAGGGCGCATGGTCGGGCCGATCCTTGGGCAGATGCGGCTATCTGAGCACGCCGCCGCGCCGGGCGGAATGGGACGAATCAGGTATTCGGTCACATTGTGGTGAAAGCGGCCAACTTTGCCGGATTCAGCCCGTCCCCAGCTGGCGCAACCGGCCCGGGAGGACTACCGTCGGACGCTTCGCCCGCCGATTCCGCGCCATGACCGACCCTGCCCAGCCCCCCGAGCATCTGCGCCGCAGCCTGTCCAACCGCCACCTTCAGCTGATTGCCATCGGCGGTGCCATCGGCACCGGTCTGTTCATGGGATCGGGCAAGACCATCAGCCTGGCCGGGCCGTCCATCGTGTTCGTCTACCTGATCATCGGCGCGATGCTGTTCTTCGTCATGCGCGCGATGGGCGAACTGCTGCTGTCCAACCTGCAGTACAAATCCTTCATCGATTTTTCCACCGATCTGCTCGGGCCCTGGGCCGGCTTCTTCTGTGGATGGACCTACTGGTTCTGCTGGATCGTCACCGCCATCGCCGATGTCATCGCCATCGCTGCGTACGCACAGTTCTGGTTCCCCGGCCTGGATGCGTGGATTCCGGCACTGATGTGCGTGCTGTTGCTGCTGGGGCTGAATCTGGTGACAGTGAAGCTGTTCGGTGAGATGGAGTTCTGGTTCGCGCTGATCAAGATCGTGGCGATCTGCGCGCTGATCATCACCGGCGCCGGCCTGGTGGCGTGGGGCTTCACCTCGCCCAGCGGGCACACCGCCTCGCTGGCCAACCTGTGGAACGACGGTGGCATGTTCCCGATGGGACTGGTCGGCTTCTTTGCCGGTTTCCAGATCGCGGTGTTCGCCTTCGTCGGCATCGAGCTGGTGGGAACCACCGCCGCTGAAACCGCCGACCCGGAGCGCAACCTGCCCAAGGCGATCAACTCGATCCCGGTGCGCATCATCATCTTCTACGTGCTTGCGCTGGTGGCGATCATGGCAGTGACGCCGTGGCGGCAGGTGGTGCCGGACAAGAGCCCGTTCGTGCAGCTGTTCGTATTGGCCGGGATCCCTGCCGCCGCCAGCCTGATCAATTTCGTGGTGCTGACCTCGGCAACGTCCTCGGCCAACAGCGGCATCTTCTCCACCAGCCGCATGCTGTATGGCCTGGCGGAAGAAGGCCACGCGCCGCGCGGCCTGTCGAAACTGTCGCGCGCGGCGGTGCCGGCCCGCGGGCTGCTGTTCTCCTGCCTGTGCCTGCTGGGCGGCACGCTGCTGATCTACCTGATTCCGAATCTGGTGACCGCCTTCACCCTGGTGACGACGCTGGCGACGGTGCTCTTCATCTTCGTCTGGTCGCTGATCCTGGTGGCTTACATGGTCTACCGCCGCCGTTACCCGCAGCGCCACGAGGCCTCGATCTTCAAGATGCCCGGTGGCGTGGCGATGTGCTGGGCGTGCCTGGTGTTCTTCGCGGGCGTGCTGGTCCTGTTGAGCCTGCAGGCCGATACCCGCCAGGCCCTGATCGCCAGCCCGGCGTGGTTCGTGCTGCTGGGCGTGGGCTACGCGCTGCGCAGCCGGATGGCCCGCTAGGGGCGCGGCCGCCACCGCATTCACCCATCGTTAGCGGGGGCGGCCGGATGATCCGGCCGCCATGACCCGCCGCCCCGTCCTCGCTGCGCTGATGCTGCTGTCTCTCCTGTGGGCCGGGACGGCGGCTGCGCGCACGGTGTACCGCTGCGTGCAGGGCAACACCGTCAGCCTGGCCACCGCGCCGGAACCCGGTTCGCGCTGCACCGCGCGCGATATCGACGACAACGCCATCCAGACCCCGAACCTGTGGGGCAACATGGGGGTGTTCAGCGGCGTGCTGTACGAACGTGAGCAGGACGGCCGGCTGGTCTATTCCACCCGCAATCTGCCGGGCTCGCGGGTGTTCCTGAAATTCACCGTGGCCACGCCGCCGGGCGAGCCTGCGCATGAGGGCCTGGGCCGGGTCGGCAAGCCGCAGCTGGCACCGCACGCGCGGCAGTTCAGGGCGGCAGCGAAGGCAACCGGTGTTGATGATGCCTGGCTGCGTGCCATCGCCCACGCCGAAAGCAACTTCGACGCGCTGGCGGTGTCCAGCAAGGGCGCCCAGGGCGTGATGCAGCTGATGCCCGAGACCGCACTGGAGTACGGGGTGAGCGACCCGTTCTCGCCACAGCAGTCAATCGACGGTGGCGCGCGCTACATGCGCGCGCTGCTGCGCCGCTACAACGGCGACCGCACGCTTGCCGCGGCCGCGTACAACGCCGGCATCGGCGCGGTGACCCGCTACAAGGGCGTACCGCCCTACGCGGAAACGCTGGCCTACGTGGACAAGGTGATGGCGTTGTACACGCGCTATCGCGAGGCGATGGGCATCCGCATCGAGGTGCCGGCAAAGTAGCCACTCGTCGGACGGTGATTGTGGGCGCCCCTCGGCCGCGGCAGGATGGCGCTGCACGGGTGGGCGGGGGAGCGCCGGCCCGGGCGTCGAGGGACGATCCGGCCTGCAGCATCGAATCCACAGGGGGATGTGCATGAAGCCTATCAGGAGCGTGGTCGCGGCATTGTTGTTCGCGATCGCATGCAATGGCTGTGCCAGCAAGAACGTGCTATATCGCGATGCCGAACGACGACAGGACGCAACCGCGCTGTTCCTGGACCGTGAGGGAAGTCTCTACCCTGCAGCCAGCGTGGCGGTGCCGGTGCAGCAGATGCTGGAAGGGGCACGCCCGTCGTCGGCGGAGTTCGCGACGCTCCGGCATCTCTACCAGCAGTCGGCGGTGCCAGGTGCTGCCTCGGCAGAGGCGTGGCGCAGCCTGCTTGCCGATACCGGGGTGACGCCCGACGCCGCCTTCACCGACACCTGGCAGCAGATCCAGCAGGTGCTGCGTGCGCGCGCCTCGCAGCAGCTGGATCGTGCGGCGGAGGACGGCCGTGTGGTGGTGCTGCTGGTGCACGGCTACAACAACGACTACCGCGAGGCGGCCGCCTGGTACGAACGAGTGGAGCGTGATTTCCGAGAGCGCGGGGCGGCCAGCGGGCAGACGTTGTCATTCGTGCGCGTGTACTGGGATGGCATGCATGGCAACGCGTTCCTGATCTGGGGCGCCGCCCAGCTCAACGGGCCCTACGTGGGACTGGAGCTGCGCAGGGTGCTGGCGGGTGTGGACAACACGGACATGCCGTTGCGGGTGTTCACCCACAGCTCGGGTGCGTACGTGATGAACAACGCATTGGGCAACGGCTCTTCGCCGCTGCGCGGCATGCAGGACGCCTACTACCGTCGCGCTGCCGGTCTGGATGGCTATGGATTCCCGCCGCTGCGCAACCTGCGCATGGCGATGCTGGTGCCGGCGCAGCCGCCGACGGCGATGGCCAACTACCATCATCCGCGCCTGGAGCAGACCTTCGGCACGATCCCCGACCGGTTGATCCTGGGCCTGAGCCGGCACGATTTCGCCACCGGCAAGGGCCGCCGGCTGGGGTCGTGCAGGATGGCGGGCAACACCTGCATGGCCACCCACATCCGCTATTCCTGCGCAGCGGTACGGCGCGACCTGCGCAGCAGCGAATCGCACGGGCGAAAGCAGGTGTGGGCCGTCGCGTTTCCGCAGCCCGCGCTGAAATCGCATCCACATCCGGTAGCGTCCTACATGCAGGATGGCGACTGGAAGCTGTTCGCCGACGCGCTGCTGCTCGACACCGCGCTGGAGCCGGCCAACCAGGCTGCGCTGTGCGAGCGGAGGGTAGGGCCGCTGAAGCACAGCGATGCCTGGCCTGACGAAATCAAAGTGCGCGCTGCAACAGCACCCGAGCGTGCGGCTGAGGCCGATGCGGGTTGGCATTGGTGGCGCTACTGGCTAAGTTCGTCGCTCCCCGTTGAATGATGGAACACGATGGCGCGGCGATACTGGATGGCGGCGGTTGCGGTGGCAACCGCCGGTGCATTGGCAGCGACCTTCTGGCTGCCGGACGAACCCCACCCCGACACACCTGCGGGACCAGCGCCGACGCCGCTGGCATGGACCGCGCAGATCGAACTGCTGGCCGGTGATGGCCATCCGGGCGATCGGGATGGGGCCTCCGCGCAGGCGCGCTTCGCCGATCCCTACGCGCTGCTGCGGCTGGCCGATGGCAGCGTCTACTTCACCGATGGCGGCGACAACAACCGTATCCGCCGCCGCCTGCCCGATGGCCGCGTCGAGACCGTGGCCGGGCAGGGCGAAGGTCGCGTCGATGGCCCGGCACTGCAGGCACGCTTCCACACGCCGTCCGGCATCGCCGCCGATGCACAGGGCAATCTGTACGTGGCCGACACCGGCAACCATGCGATCCGCCGCATTGGCGTCGATGGCCAGGTGACCACGGTGGCCGGCGGCGAGCAGGGATACGCCGACGGTCCCGGCGCGCAGGCACGTTTCGATGCACCGATGGGTATTGCGGTGGATGCGCAGGGGCAGATCTACGTGGCCGATACCTGGAACGACCGGATCCGGGTGATCGGCACCGACGGCAGTGTGCGCACCCTCGCCGGGGGCGATCGGCCCGGTTTCATCGACGCGGCAGGAGGCGAGGCGCGGTTCGATACACCGGTGGCGCTGGCCTTCGACGCGCACGGGGCCCTGCTGGTGGCGGATCTGTTCAACAACGCGGTGCGTCGTGTCGGTGCCGATGGCACGGTCAGCACGTGGGTCGGCAGTGGCGGGGTCATCAACGGGCCGCTGTCGCTGGCCGCGACCCATGATGGCGTGCTGTACGTGGGCGACCTTGAGGGACGCGTGGTGCAGGTCACCGCACAGGGCCACCAGATCGCACTGGTGGGCAATGACCGGCTGCCGCGGCTGGCGCGCCCCAGCGGCCTGGCGCTGGATGCGGATGGCAGCCTGCTGGTGGCCGACGCGGCCGGATACCGGCTGCATCGGCTGCGGCCGCTGCCGGTGGGCGAGCTTCCGGCCCCTGCGCTGGTTGGACCCGCCGCTGATGCAGCGCTGCCGGACACGGCCGGGCGCTGGCCGCTGGCACCGCAGGAGGGCTGGCACGAAGTGGTCGGCACGCTGGGTGAGGTGCGGGGCAATTTCAGGGGTGAGAGCCGGCACCATCTGCACGGCGGCTTCGATGTGCGCGGTGATGTCGGCCAGACCGTGCTGGCCATTGCCGAGGGCAAGATCAGCAGCCCGGTGGCCAGCTGGAGCCTGGGCGGGCAGGGCGAAGGGCTGGCGGTGGACCGGCTGAAGTACATCCACATGCGGGTGGGCCGCACGCCGCGCGGGGAACCGTTCGACACGCGCTGGCAGGCGCTGTATGACGATCAGGGCGCGCTGGAACGCATCCGCGTGCGCCGGGGCACGCGCATCCATGTGGGCGATCGCCTGGGCAGCATCAACAGCCAGGCGCACGTGCATCTGGCGGTGGGCACCAGCGGCTTTGAAACCAACGCGGTCGCGCTGGGGTTCCGCAACTTCGCCGATCACTTCGCGCCGCGCATCACCGATGTGGCGCTGCTGGACGCCAACGACCAACCGATGACGGCGGGGAGCGACGGCAGCGTGATGGTCGCGCGGCAGGGACGGGGCGTGCAGATCGTGGTCGAGGCCTGGGACCAGGTCGACAACAACCTGGCCCGGCGCAGGCTGGGCGCGTACCAGGTGGGCTACCAGATCCTGGATGCGGCCGGTCGGCCGCTGCAGGGCTACGAGCAGCCGCGCTGGAACATCGTGTTCAACCGCATGCCGCCGCAGAATGCCGCCGTAAAGGTTGCCTACGCACCGGACAGCGGCATCACGGTGCACGGCAGCGCCGTCACCCGTTTCCGCTACCTGGTCACCAACACCGTGCGCGATGGCCTGATGGAGACCGGTCGCTGGCAGCCGGCAGCCCTGCCGCCGGGGGACTACATCGTGCGCGCCAGCGTGCGCGACTACAGCGGCAACGAGGGCATCGGCAAGCGCGAGGTCAGAGTACGGCTGCTGCCATAGCGGGCGGGGCGCCGCAGCGCTCGCGCTCGGCGTCCATGTCCTCCAGCGGGCGCACTTCGATGCTGCCGAAGCGTGCCCACGGGAACTCGCGCGCGATGCGCATCGCCTCGTCACGGTCGCGCGCGACAATGAGATTGAAGCCGGCCAGCAGCTCGCGGGTTTCGGCGAACGGGCCATCCAGCACCCGGCTGTGGCCATCGCGGACGCGCAGGGTCTGCGCGGTATCCACCGGCTGAAGTTTCTGCGCCAGCAGCAGCGTGCCTTCGGCCTGCAGCCTGTCGGCGTGGGCCAGGCAGTCGCGCATCAAGGTGTTGAACGCCTCGGTCGGCAGGGCCTGCAGCAAGGCAGGTTCGATGTAGATCAGAAGCAGGTACTGCTGCATGGCGCGATCCTAGCGGGGCGGGGCGGACCTGCATGATCGCGCAGGTTTGCGCCGGGGCATGTTGCAGCGCGGGAGACCGGTGCCCGATGCCCCCCCAAAAAAAAACTTTCAGAATTTGTCGATTCCCCGTCCCCTCGTTCGTTGTAACAGTGAAGGGCGCGCACCTGCGCCCCACGGGAGACCCACATGAAAGTCATGGTGATCGTCAAAGCCAACGCCGATTCCGAAGCCGGACGCCTGCCCAGCGAGCAGGAGCTGACGGCCATGGGCGCCTACAACGAACAGCTGGTTGCCGCCGGCATCATGCTGGCCGGTGAAGGCCTGCATGCCACCGCGCGTGGCCGCCGCATTCACTTCGGCGGCGCTGGACCGCAGGTCGAGAGCGGCCCGTTCGCGCCCGTCGCCGACCAGATCGCAGGCTTCTGGCTGTGGAATGTCCGCTCGCTCGACGAGGCTGTGGAATGGGCCAGCCGCGCCCCCTTTGGCAGTGGTGGCACGCTCGAGGTGCGCCCGCTGATCTCCGCCGAAGACTTCGGCGAAGCCTTCACCCCCGAATTACAGCAGCAGGAACAGCGTCTGCGCGAGCAGCTCGAAGGCTGAGCCCCGCCGCGCCGCGAACACTCGACATCTTCAACCGAACGGAGCACCCCGATGAAACTGATTCCCTTCCTTGGCTTCAGCGGCCAGGCCCACGAGGCGATGGCCTTCTACGCCAAGGCCCTGGGTGGCCAGGTCACCTCGGAAATGAAGTACCGCGACATGCCCCCCTCCGACGGCTCGCCGGGGTGCAACGAGATGCCGGCCGACACCCTTGACCACGTGGCCCACAGCCAGCTGGAAATCGGCAGTGCCATCCTGATGGCCGCCGACGGCCCCGGTGCCGGCGAAGGCGGCTCGACCACCATCAATGTCGATGTCGACAGCATCGAGGAGGCCGAGCGCGTGTTCGCCGCGCTGGCCGATGGGGGCCAGGTGCAGATGCCGATCGCCGAGACGTTCTGGGCGCACCGCTGGGGCATGTTGACCGATCGCTACGGCAAGCCGTGGATGGTCAACTGCATGAAGCAGCCCTGATCGCCCGCCTTCTTTCCATTTCCCAGGGAACCTGAGCAATGAGCACACCGCAACCGCAGATGATCTTCGTCAACCTGCCCGTGCAGGATCTGGACAAGTCCAAGGCCTTTTTCGCCGCACTGGGCTACCACTTCAACCCGGCGTTCACCGATGAGAACGCGGCCTGCATGGTGGTCAGCGACAGCATCTTCGTGATGCTGCTGGTCAAGCCGTTCTTCCAGCAGTTCACCACCAAGGCGATCGCCGACGCGCAGGCGCAGACCGAGGTGATCACCTGCCTGTCCGCCGACAGCCGCAACGCAGTGGACGTGATGGTGGACAAGGCACTTGCCGCCGGTGCCACTGAACCGCAGCCGGCGCGCGACTATGGTTTCATGTACCAGCGTGGCTTCCAGGACCTGGACGGACATCTCTGGGAAATCGCCCACATGGACGGTGAGCCGGGCTGAGCGGCCACGCCCGACGACAGGAGAACGCTCATGGCTTACGTCGATGCCTATGTGCTGCCGTGCCCCGAGGACAAGGTCGCGGCCTACCGCCGCCTTGCCCGCAAGGCCGGTGCGGTGTGGAAGGATCACGGTGCGCTTCAGTACATGGAATGCGTGGCCGACGACGTGGAACCCGGCACGTCGACCTCGTTCCCGCGTGCGGTGAAGGCCAAGCCGGGCGAGACCGTGATCGTGGCCTTCGTGGTGTTCCGGTCGCGTGCGGCACGTGACCGCATCAACGCGAAGGTGATGGCCGATCCGCGCCTGGCCGGCATCGGCCCGAAGGACATGCCGTTCGATACCCGGCGGATGTTCTGGGGCGGTTTCAGGCCCATCGTCGAAGCGTGACTGCCGGTGCTTGTGCGGCGGGAACGTGCATGCTGTGATCGGCGCATGCACGAGCCCGCCCTGACCCAGCGCCTGGAGACTCTCTGGCGGATGGAATCGCCAGTGTTGATCGCGCGCCTGGCGCGGCTGCTCGGCGGTGATGTCGGCCGTGCCGAGGAACTGGCCCAGGACACCTGGCTGGCCGCGCTGGAGCGTTGGCCGGAGCAGGGCATCCCGGACAATCCTGGAGCCTGGCTGATGACCACCGCGCGCAACCGGGCCATCGATGTGTTGCGCCAGCACCAGCGGGCGGCGCAGCAGCATGCGCAGTGGGGCGAGGCGCTGCATCCGGCCGCGCTGCCGGCACCCGACGACAGCACCGCGCTGGAAGACGATCTTGGCGACGATCTGCTGCGCTTGATGTTCGTGGCGTGCCATCCGGTACTGCCTGCCGACGCCCGCGTGGCGCTGACCCTGCGCCTGCTCGGCGGGCTGACCACGAGCGAGATCGCGCGCGCGTTCCTGCAGCCGGAACCGACCATCGCCCAGCGCGTGGTGCGCGCCAAGCGCACGCTCGCGCAGAAGCAGGTGCCCTATGAAGTGCCGCGTGCCGAAGCGTTGCCCGCGCGCCTGGCGTCCGTGCTGGAAGCGATCTACCTGGTGTTCAACGAAGGCTACGCCGCCAGTGCCGGCGATGACTGGATGCGGCCAGCGCTGTGCGAGGAGGCGCTTCGCCTGGCGCGCATTCTCGCCCATCGCATGCCGGCCGCCGCCGTGCTGGGACTGCTGGCACTGATGGAACTGCAGGCCTCGCGCGCCGCGGCGCGGGTGGATGCGCAGGGCCGGCCGGTGCTGCTGGACCAGCAGAACCGCGCACGCTGGGACTGGCTGCAGATCGAACGCGGGCGGCAGGCGCTGGCGCGCGCGCTGTCGGCCGGCGGTAGCGACGATCCCTACGTGCTGCAGGCCTGCATTGCCGAGTGCCACGCAACGGCGCGCCAGGCCGACCAGACCGATTGGGCACGCATCGCCGGGCTGTATTCGCGGCTGCTGCAGATCCAGCCTTCGCCTGTGGTGGCGTTGAACCGGGTGGTGGCCATCCTGCGCAGCGAGGGCGCGTTCGCTGCCTGGGCGCATCTGCAGCCGCTGCTCTCCGATGACCGTCTGCGTGACTACGCACCGTTGCAGGTCGTCCGTGGTGAAGTGCTGCAGCACCTGGGTCGGGTCGAAGACGCCCGGCAGGCGTTCCAGGCCGCTGCCGCGCTCACCGACAACGTGCGCGAACGCGATCACCTGCTGGCGCGGGCCCATCCGACAGTGCCAAAAGCGCCTTAAATCCCTCGGGCCCCTTTTGTACACTCGGCTGGGATTTCCCTGCTGGAGAGAGCAATGAAACGAGTAGCACTGGGCGTGCTGGCCCTGTCGGTGTCGGGCGCGCTGATGGCGGCCACGCCAAAATTCGATGGCGCGCGGATTTCCGCCGACGTGAAGGAACTGGCCTCGGACGCGTATGAGGGCCGTTCGCCGGCCACTGCGGGCGAAGCGAAGACCATCGCCTACCTGAGCAAGCAGTTTGCCGACGCCGGCCTGCAGCCGGGTGGCGACCTGAAGGATGGCAAGCGCCTGTGGACCCAGGCCGTGCCGCTGCGCAAGGGCGACATCGTGGGGACGCCGCAGCTGGCCCTGCATCAGGGCGACAGGACCATCGCGCTGGAGCAGGGCAAGCAGATCGCCGTGCGCGCGGCGATGAACGGCGCCAGCACGGTGGACATCAGCAAGGCGCCGCTGGTCTTCCTCGGCTACGGCGTGAAGGCACCGGAGCGCAACTGGGACGACTTCAAGGGCGTGGACCTGAAGGGCAAGATCGCGGTCGTGCTGATCAACGACCCGGACTTCGAGACCGGCAAGGGCGACTTCGACGGCAAGGGCATGACCTGGTACGGCCGCTGGCCCTACAAGTACGAGGAAGGCGCACGCCAGGGCGCGCTGGGCGTGCTGATCGTGCATGAGACCGCACCGGCCTCGTACGGCTGGGCCACGGTCGCCGGCTCCAACACCAACACCATGTTCGATGTGGTGCGCGACAACCCGGCCGACAGTCACCCTCTGCTGGAAGGCTGGATCCAGCGCGACCTGGCCGTGGACCTGTTCCGCGCGGCCGGCCAGGATTTCGAGGCACTGAAGAAGAAGGCGCAGCAGCGCGACTTCACGCCGGTCACGCTGACCGGCGCCAGCCTGGACGCGAAGTATGCGGTGAAGACCGAGGTGATCACCTCGCACAACGTGGCGGCGCGGCTGGAAGGCAGCAGCCACCCGGACGAGACCGTGATCTACAGCGCCCACTGGGACCACATCGGCGTGGGCGAGCCCGATGCCCGCGGCGACCGCATCTTCAACGGTGCGCTGGACAATGCCAGTGGCACCGCTTCGCTGCTCGAACTGGCCCGTGGCTTCGCCAAGGGCAAGCAGCCGCAGCGCTCGCTGCTGTTCCTGGCGGTCACCGCCGAAGAAAAGGGCCTGCTGGGTTCGGAGTACTACGCGACCCACCCGTTGTATCCGCTGGAGAAGACCGTGGCGGTGATCAACATGGATGGCATGGCGCCGTTCGGCCCCTCGCGCGACTTCGGCATCTACGGTGCCGCGCGCTTCGAGCTGCTGGACCAGCTGAAAGAGGTGGCCAAGGGCTGGGACATCCGCTATACGCCCGATCCGAAGCCGGAAGCGGGCCTGTTCTTCCGCTCTGACCATTTCCCGTTCGCCAAGCGCGGCGTGCCGGCGCTGTCCTGGTCGGCCGGACAGGACTGGGTGGACGGGGGCGTGGCTGCTGGCAGGAAGGCGTCGGAGGACTACACCGCCAAGCGCTACCACCAGCAGGGCGACGAGTGGCAGCCGGACTGGGTGTTCGCCGGCGCCGCCCGCGACCTGGAGGTGCTGTACACCCTGGGCAACCAGCTGGCGAACTCGCGCAGCTGGCCGAACTGGAGCAAGGACGAGTCGTTCCGCGCCGTGCGTGACGAAAGCGCGGGGCAGCGGAAGTAAGGGAAGGCGGGGCGCTGCCCCGCCCCCCCGGTAGCGCCGGGCCAGGCCCGGCGTTTCCGGGAGGGGTTCCATCGCGGCTTTCCCGCACTTCGTCGCAGGCCGCTTGTCTGCCCGGCATGCCGCCCTATGCTCGGCTTACCCCTTTCACCAAGGCGCCGCCGTGTTCGCCAGCCTCACTCTCATTTTCCGTCATCTGTTGGCCTGGGCCGCGGCGCTGGTCGTGGCCGGCATGGTCTGGAGCGGCATCTTCAGCGGCATGAACGATGGCCCGGGCTGGATCTTCGGCCTGCTGGCGATGTTCCTGATGATTACCGCGCTGGGCAGTGCGATCAGCCATGTGCGCCGGGTCTGGCTCGTGGCCGGGCGCCTGGACGCGAGCACGCTGTCCGGGCGCCAGCGTCGGCAGGTGGAACTGCCGATGGATGCCGGCCAGGCCTTTGCCGTGGTCGAGGCGGCCGTGGCCGAGCTGCCCCGGGTAGAGGACGTGGAAAGCGCGGCCGGCAGCCTGCAGGTGCGCGCCTACGTGCGCCGCGTCGACCCCTGGAACGGCCGCCAGCCCTCGCGCTGGAACCTGCCCGCGCGGCTGGCGATCAAGCGCAACGGCGTGCTGGCCACGGTCACGCCCGGGCAGGGCACCAGTACCGTCACCCTGCTGTTCGAGCCCGATGCGGGCTGGTGGGCCGATCTGCTGGCGCTGGACGAAGGCAGCAACTACGAGAATGCCGAAGCGGTCACCCGTGCGATCAGCCGTCGGGTGGCCGACCAGCGCCGCACCGAGCAGGCCGCCGCGGAGCAGACCCAGGTGGAAAAGGAGCTGTCGGTGGCGCGCCTGAACCTGCTGCACGCGCAGGTCGAGCCGCACTTCCTGTACAACACGCTGGCCAATGCCCAAGTGCTGACCCGCACCGATCCGGCGCGGGCCGAGCAGATGCTGGGACACCTGATCCAGTACCTGCGCAGTTCGTTGCCGCAGGTGGACGAATCGATGTCGACCCTCGGCGTGGAGCTGGAGCGTACCCGCGCGTATCTGGAGATCCTGCGGATCCGCATGGGCGCAAGGCTCGCGGTGGAGGTGCAGGTGCCGCCGGAACTGCATGCGGTGAAGCTGCCGGCGATGGCGCTGCAGACGCTGGTCGAGAACGCGATCAAGCACGGCCTGGAGCCCAAGCCCGGAGGTGGAACGATCTGGATCCTGGCGCGCGGTTTCGACGACCACGTGACGGTGACCGTGGCCGATGATGGGCTCGGCTTCAGCCAAGGCACCACCAGTGGCACCGGCATCGGCCTGAAGAACCTGCGCGAGCGGCTGCGCCTGACCTGCGGCGAGCAGTCCGGCGTAGCGATCGTCGCCAATTTCCCCAGCGGCGTTGCTGCGACCATGACATTGCCGCCATCCAGCAAGGAGCGCAGCCATGCCGCTTGAAGCCCTGATTGCCGAGGACGAGGAACTGCTGCGGCAGTCGCTGGTGGATCAGCTGCGCCGGCTGTGGCCGGAGCTGAAGCTGGTGGCCGAGTGCGAAGACGGCGCCAGTGCACTGGAGCAGCTGGCCGAGAAGCAGCCGGACATCGCTTTCCTCGACATCCGCATGCCGGGCATCACCGGCATCGAGGTCGCGCGTGCACTGTCCGAGCTCAGCCCGCGCACGCAGGTGGTGTTCGTCACCGCCTACGACCAGTACGCCATCGATGCCTTCGAACAGGGTGCGATGGACTACCTGCTCAAGCCGGTCAGCGATGAGCGCCTGCTGGCCACGCGCGAGCGCATCCTGGCGCGGTTGCCCTCCACGCGCCACGATGATGCGGTGCTGGAACGCCTGCTGCAGCGTCTGGGACCGGGACAGAACGGTGACCGCCCGCCGCTGGCGTGGATCACCGCCAGCAATGGCCGCGAGACCCAGCTGATCATGCTGGAGGACGTGGTCTACTTCCGCGCGGACAACAAGTACACCACCGTGATCACCGCCGCCGGCGAGAGCCTGCTGCGCACCCCGCTGCGCGAACTGCTGGAAGTGCTCGATCCGCAGCACTTCCGCCAGATCCACCGCTCGACCATCGTCAACATGAAATCGGTCGCCGCGGTCAGCCGCGACGATACCGGGCGCGGTGTTGCTGCGCCTGCGCCAGCGGCCGGAAACGCTGGTGGTCAGCCAGCCCTTCATGAGCCTGTTCCGCGGCATGTAGCCGCGACGTTGCATCCTTGCCCCGAGGAATGACCATGCCCCGTCTGCTGCTTGTGTGTGCTGTGCTGCTGGCACTGGCCGGCTGCGAAAAATCCAGTAATTCCTCGATTACCCGCGCGCGCGCCAACGGCGTGGACACGCTGTACAGCAAGGGCACCGTGGTCGATGGTCAGGCGCGGTTCCAATGCATCGCCAGCAGCAGTGGCAGGTGCCACTATCTCGTGCTGGATCCGGCCTGCAGCACCGAGGCCACCTGCGCCACGCCGCCCCTGCGGCGTTTTTCGGTGGCCGTAGGCCAAACCGAAACCATGCGAGGCCTGCCCGAGGGCTTCCAGCAATGCGTCAGCCAGGACCCGATAGAACAATGCCACCGTGAGTGATCACGGTGGCATTGTGGACCCCCCCGTTTTCCGCAAGGGTCAGTAGGCAGGCTGCAGCGTCAGTTCGTGATGGTGTTCGGTTTCGCCTACATGGTTCAGCCGCCCGACCAGTTCGGAGTGCTGCTTCATCCGTCCGATCTCGGTCATGATGCGGATGTCCTCATGGCGCAGCTCGCGCCTGGCGGTGACCGCCTGCTTGTAGTCCAGCACTTCCGGGTAGTGCTCGGCCAGGTCCAGCGCCTCGGCCACATGCTCGACGCTGTCGGCCTTGGAACTGATGCGGGCCCGGCTGTTGAAGGCTTTCATCCAGCGCTCGAAGCCGGCCTGCTGGTCGAACATGTTGGCCATGAACCAGATCACGAACAGGATCGAGACCCATGAGCCGAACACGATCACCACGCGGGTGAAGGTGATATGGAAGTCGTCACGCCACAGGTAGTTGGCGATCAGGCCCAGAATCACCAGCGACGCCGCCTGCCAGCCGATGATGGAGGCGATCAGCCACTGGCACTTGGCCTGGGCCAGCACCGCCACTTCATCGCGGATCTGCTGCTCGCTGAGATTGCGCCAGTGCGCGACCTGTTTGTCGAACGGGCTGCTGTAGAGCTCGTTGTCGCGAAGCAGAATTCCCAAACCCTTGAACAAAGCAATCATGGCTGGCTCCTTGTGGAACGTGCGTCGATCAGCGTTGGACGGTGTGGCGGGTTCAGTTCTAGCACTTCCAGCGAGCGGTGCAATGGGCGGAACGCCAAGCGGCGTAAGGGTCTTGTCCGGCCGGGTGAAGTTTTGTGCGATGCAGCACAGTGCCCGCACCCTGCGACAGGATGTCGCAGGGTGAAACGTGCTGCGGGCGCACATGAAACCGGGGATGAGCAGGGATCCCGGCAATCGGCCTCGTCTTCGGCCTGAATCGGCACCGACCGCGCAGCCTGCCAGGCCCGGTGCGGATGAAAACGGGCGCCTCGCGGCGCCCGTTTCCCTCATCTCACCAGACTTTGACCCGCTTGTCGGGGGCCAGGTACAGCTTCTGGCCCTCCTTCACCTCGAACGCCGGGTACCAGGCGTCGATGTTGCGCACGGTGAGCGCGCGGAACTGGCCCGGCGCGTGCACGTCGGTCAGCAGCGAATTGCGCAGCGCCTGCTCGCGGCTCTTGCTGCGCCATGCCTGGGCGAAGCCGAGGAAGAAGCGCTGGTCCGGGGTGAAGCCTTCCAGGGTCTGGCCCGGCTTGCCCTGCAGCGACAGCTGGTAGGCGTCGTACGCCGTTCCCAGACCGGCGACGTCGGCGATGTTCTCGCCCAGCGTCAGCTTGCCGTTGACGTGCACGCCGGGGAACGGCTCGTAACTGCTGAACTGGGCCGCGAGCGCGTCGCCGGCGGCGTTGAACTGCTTCAGGTCCTCGGCGGTCCACCAGTTGTGCAGCTTGCCGGTCTCGTCGAACAGCGCGCCGGCATTGTCGAACCCGTGGCTGATCTCATGGCCGATCACCGCACCGATCGCACCGTAGTTCACCGCATCATCGGCGGCCCCATCGAAGAACGGCGGCTGCAGGATCGCGGCCGGGAACACCAGGCGGTTCTCCAGCGGCACGTTCATCGCGTTGATGGTCTGCGGCAGCATCGCCCACTCACCGTGGTCGACCGGCTTGCCCAGCTTGGCGATGTTGCGCTGGTACTCGAACAGTTCGGCGCGCTGTGCATTGCCCAGCGGATCGTCGCGGCGGATTTCCAGACCGCTGTAATCGCGCCATTTTTCCGGATACCCCATGCCCACGGTCAGGCCGGCCACCTTTGCCTTGGCGCTGGCCTTGGTCTGCGGCGACATCCATGACAGCGCGTCGATGCGCCTGGCGAACGCGGCGATGATGTTCTTCGCCATTTCGTCCGCGCGCTCCTTGGTCCTGGCGTCGAAGTGCTTCTCGACATAGCGCTTGCCGATGGCCTCACCGACGGCGTGGTTGGCATCATCCACCGCGCGCTTCCAGCGATCGCTCTGCTGCGGCGTGCCGCTCAGCGCGGTGCCGTGGAAGGCGAAGCGGGCATCAGCGAACTTCTTCGGCAGGTACGCCGCGGCGCGATCCAGCGCATGGAAGGCCAGGTAATCCTTCCAGACCTCCAGCGGCTCGGTGGCCACCAGCCTGGACAGGCCGGCCACCGCCCTGGGCTGCCAGACGATGAAGTCCTGCTGCTTGCCCAGTGCAGCGGCATCGAGGAAGGCGGTCCAGTCCATGCCCGGGGCCTTGGCGTTGAAGTCAGCCTGGGTCCAGGGGTTGGCACCCTTGGTCACGTCGTTGGTTTCTTCCTGGGTGGCGTGCGCCTGCGCGATCTTCGTTTCCAGCGCAACGATGCGCTGCGCCTTGCCGGCCGGGTCGGCGCTGCCGGCCAGCTGCAGGAGCTGCGCGATATAGGCCTGGTACTGCTTGCGCAGTTCGGCCATGCGGCCGTCGCCCAGATAGAAGTCGCGGTCGGGCATGCCAAGTCCGCCCTGCACCAGATATGGCGCGGTGCGGTCCGGCTGCAGCAGATCGACCGAGACCCACAGGCCGAACAGGCGGTCGGTGTAGAAGTTGGTGGCATTGAGCAGGTCGACATCGGCGCGCATGTCGCCGCCCAGCGCGCGGGCCAGGCCGGCCTTGTCAGTGATCGCATCGATCGCCTTCAGCTGCGGCTGCACCGGTGCGATACCGCGCTGCTCGATGCCGGCCTCGTCCATGAACGCGGCGTAGTAGTCGCCGATCAGCTTGTCCTCGCCGCTGGCCTGGGCATTGCCGGCAGCGCCTTCGAGGATGGCGCGGGTGTCGGCCTGGGTCTTCTCCGCGATGACGTTGAAGCTGCCGAAGCGCGAGCGGTCGGCGGGGATCTGGGTGTTCTTCACCCAGGTGCCATTGGCGAAGCCGAAGAAATCGTCGCCGGCGGCGATGCTGCGATCCATGCCGCTGGCATCGAAGCCGAAGCTGCCCAGCATCGGCTTGGCGGCTGCGGGGGCGGATGCGGCCGGCGCGGCGGTACTGGCCGCCGGATCGGCGGCGCGGTCGCAGGCGGCCAGGGACAGGCTGGCAGCAATGGCCAGTGCCAGGGTGGGACGGCGCAGCTTGGACATGGACTTCTCTTGCGGCGGGAAAACGCCAAGTCTAATCCGCTCCGATGCGATGGGTCGCACCGTTGTGGCGCAAGGCTGTGCACGATCTGGCTGAACGCGGTGCGGCGATCTTCACGCCGTCACCGCCGTGGTGCATGCTGCATGCCGGACCCCTGCGCGGACGCAGGGCGGTGATCCGGCGTGGCGGGCCCGGCGGTCAAGAATGGCAGTCGCCGGCCGCTGAGGTCGGGGATGTGGAGGAATCGTTCGCGCATGAAGCCAGCCGACTGGACAGGGAACACCCACCGATGCCCGCGCTGAAACGCGCGTTGGCCCGGCCACTGCGCGCCATCACCTGGGGCGGGGTGGTGCTGGGCGTGCTGCTGGTGGCCGGTCTGGCGATGATGCTGGTCAATGACCATCATCGGCGGTTGGAAGCGGCGCAGCGGCAAAGCCGGGCACTGGCGGTCGGCAGCGAGCGCCTGCTGGCATTGCAGCTGCGCAATCTGGAGCGGGCGATGGGCGGCATTTCCGCCGACGCCGCCGAGCTGTTCCGGAGCGTGCCGGCACAGGCACCGCGGCTGCTCGATGCGGCCGTGGCCGGCGTGCTGCAACGGCACGCCGAGCTGCACAGCATCGTGGTGCTCGACAGCTACGGACGTGCGCTGACCGCGGGCCAGGGCGACCTGCAGCTGCCCCTGTGGACCGATCCGCAACGGCGCGGCCCTGGCAGTGCGCTGTACATCGGGCCGCCGCAGCGGGGCAGCGATGATGGCTGGGTGGTGCCGCTGGCGCTGCCGCTGGACGACGACCGCTGGCTGCTGGCGCGCCTGCGCTGCGGCGAACTGCAGCGCATCATCGGCGGGCTGGACGTGGGCCCGAACGGCCTGGTGTCGATCAGTGATGCCGAAGGCTACATGTTGGCGCGCGTGCCCGATCCGCATGGCACGGTCGGACACCGCTACGCGCTGCCCGGGCGCGATCTGCTCGGCAGGCAGGCGGTGATCGAACTGGGGAACATGCCCGGCGTGGTCGACGGCGTGCCGCGCATCACCACCATCAGTACGCTGGAACGCAACCCGCTGGCGGTACAGGTGGGCCTGGCCGAAAAGGACGTGCTGGCGCCGTGGTGGCCCTACCTGCAGGCATCGGTGGCCATCGTGCTGGTCTATGTGGCCGTGCTGCTGGTGCTGTTGTTCGCCGTCCGGCGAACGATCCGCCGGCAGCAATCGATGGCCGAGGAACTGCAGGCCGGCAATGCGGAACTGCGGCTGGCCCACCAGGTCGGGCGGGTCTGCACCTGGTATGTCGATGAGGACGCTGCACTGCTGCGCTGGTCACCGCTGGCACGCGAGATCTTCGGCGTACAGACCGACGCGCTGCCGGTGGCCGATTTCTTTGCCCGGGTGCACCGCGATGATGCCGCACGGCTGCAGAAGGCGTTTGACCAGGCATTTGCCGGCAACGCGGTGATGGATGAGGTATTCCGCCTGGTGCTGCCGGGGGGTGCGGTGCGCTGGGTCGGCGCGCGGGGCCAGCGCGTGCCGGTGGCCGATCGCCAGCGGCGCATGATCGGCGCGCTCACCGATCTCAGCGAGCGGTATCAGGCCCGTGAACAGATGAACCAGGTCGAACGGCGCTTCCGCCTGCTGTTCGACCGCAATCCTGCGCCGTTCTGGGTGTTCGATCCGGACACGCTGCGCTTCATCGAGGTCAACGATGCGGCCGTGCGGCAGTACGGCTACAGCCGTGAGGAATTCCTCACCATGAGCATCCTCGACATCCGGCCGCGGGAAGGGTGGGACGAGGTCAAGGGAGCCATCGCGCGGGCGCGCGTGGGCGACCTTCCCGATGCTGCCGTGCGCCTGCACCGGCGCAAGGATGGCAGTGTGTTCGAAGTGCGCGCGCATTTGTCCCGGCTGGATTTCGATGGCCAGCCGGCCTGCCTGGTACTGGCCGAGGATGTCAGCGAGCGGATGGCCTATGAGCGCGACCTGGCTTACCAGGCGCGGCACAACCCGGCGACCGGGCTGCTCAACGTGCGCGCGCTGACCGAGCAGCTGGATGCCCAGGCGGAGGGCTATACCATCGCCTTCGTGCAGCTGCGTGGCCTGCAGCTGGTGGCCGACACGCTGGGCCGGGAGATCGGCGATGCGGTGCTGCAGTCGATGGCCTCGCGCCTGGCTGTGCTGGCGGCACGTTACGGCGCGCTGGCCTTCCAGCCGGCGGAAGATTTCGTGTTCGCCATCGGCGCCGCGCATGACACCCGGCGCGTACTCGACGATCTGCTGCAGATCGTGTCGGCACCGATGCGTGGCAAGGATTCGCTGCACCAGTTCGAGCCGCGCATCGGCGTGGCGGTGCACACGGCAGATGATGGCCACAGCGCCGAGCAGGTGATCGGCATGGCGGCACAGGCGGCGCACGCCGCGCGCGCCGAAGGGGATGTGGTGGCCTGGTTCGACGCTGCGGTGACCACGCGCCTGGCTGATCGCCTGCGCCTGGCCGGGCGCATCCATGCGGCGATCGACAGCGAATTCCAGCTGTACTTCCAGCCGATCCGGCACGCCAGCGATGGCAGTCCGGCGGCACTGGAGGCATTGCTGCGCTGGCCGCAGGCCGATGGCAGCTTCATTCCTCCCAACGAGTTCATCCAGCTGTGCGAGGACACCGGCCTGATCCTGGCCCTGGGGCGCTGGGTGATCCGTGCGGCGGCCCAGGCGCAGCGGCGCCTGGTGGAGGCGGGTTGGGGCGATCTGCCGATCGCGGTGAACGTGTCGGCCGTGCAGTTCTTCAACAGCGACCTGGTGGCCGAGTTCACCCGTGCCCAGCAGGACTTCGGCCTGGCCCGCGGCGCGCTGCATGTGGAGCTGACCGAGAGCAGCCTGATGCGCAAGCCGGCGCAGGCGATGCAGACCATGCAGCGCCTGCACGAGCAGGGCATCTGCGTGTCGCTGGATGATTTCGGTACCGGCTACTCCAGCATGTCCTACCTGCAGCACCTGCCGCTGGACATCCTCAAGATCGACCGCAGCTTCGTCGCCGACGTGGAGACCAATCCGCGCAACGCATCGATCTGCAGGGCGCTGCTGTCGCTGGGCCACAGCATGGGCCTGACCATCATTGCCGAAGGCGTGGAAACGCCGGGGCAGCTCGACTGGCTGGCCGCGCACGGTTGCGACCAGGTGCAGGGCTACCTGCTGGGACGTCCGGCCCCTCTGGAGCGGATCATCGGCATGCTGGACGAGGTCGCTGTCTAGCCCATGTTGCGGCTCGCCGGGCACGGCCTTGCGCCCGCGTGTCACGGGTGTTGTCCGGTGGCGCGGTCAGATCCCGGCCTCCACCAGGTAATCGATGAAGCTGCGCACCTTCGGCGCCAGGTGGCTGCGACTGGTGTAGACGGCGAAGATGCCGATCGGCGCCGCTTCCCAGTCCGGCAGGATGCGCACCAGGCGGCCGTCGGCCAGCGCCTCCTGGAGCAGGAAATCCGGTTGCAGGATCACGCCCATGCCAGCAATGGCCGCCTCGCGCAGCACGTCGCCGTTGTTGGCGCGCAGCACGCTGTTCACCGTGACCTGGACGTCGCCTCCGGGGCCGTGCAGTGGCCACTGGTCGCCGCCGGCCCAGTAGCTGTAGCCCAGGCATGCGTGATCCTGCAGTGCCTGCGGCGTGGCCGGCGTGCCGTGCGCAGCCAGGTAGGAGGGCGCCGCGCACAGACTGATCCGCGATTCGCCCAGGCGACGCGCGATCAACGTGGGCCCGGGCTCGCGGGTGATGCGGATGGCCACGTCGTAGCCTTCTTCGACCATGTCCACCAGGCGGTCGGACAGGGCCAGGTCCAGTTCCACCTGCGGGAACCGCTCGCGGAAGCCGGCCAGCAGCGGGCCGAGACGGGCGATGCCCCAGCTGACCGGCGCATTGATGCGCAGCAGGCCGGACGGTTCCAGTGCCTGTGCGCCGATGCTGGCCTCCAGTGCGTCGAACTCCGCCAGCAGGCGCACGCACTGCGCGTAGTAGGCGGCGCCGGCACTGGTCGGGCTGACCCGGCGGGTGGTGCGGTGGAGCAGCCGCGTCGACAGGCGCTTCTCAAGCGCCGCAACCTGCCGGGTGACGCCGGCGGTGGACATATCCAGTGCCTGGGCGGCCGCACTGAAGCCATTGCGCTCGACCACGGCCACGAACACACGCATGGCGTCCAAAGTGTCCATTGTTGCGCCTTATGAAATAAATACGGTCGAATCATCGTATTTATCGGCATGGGTCGGCGCAATAAGCTGTGCTTCTTCCCTTTCGAGGCCCCGCCATGACGACCTCTGCTGCTTCCGCTCCCCCGCTGGCGCCCTATGGGGCGACCCTGCTACGCCTGGCCCTCGGCGTCCTGTTCCTGATCCATGGGCTGACCAAGCTGCTGGTGTTCACCCCGGCCGGCACCGCGGCGTTCTTCGAGTCGCTCGGTCTGCCGGGTGTGCTGGGTTACCTCACCCTCGCGGCAGAACTGGTGATTTCCGCAGCCCTGCTGCTCGGAATCTACGCGCGCTGGGTCGGGCTGGCCGGTGTGCCCCTGTTGCTGGGCACCATCGTCACCGTGCACGGCGCGAACGGCTTCGGCTTTGCCAATGCCGGCGGTGGCTGGGAGTACCCGGCCTTCTGGGCGCTGGCGCTGGTGGTGCTGTTCCTGGTCGGTGACGGCCGCTGGACCCTGCGTTCGCGTTGAGCGCTGGCTGATACTGCAAACGGAGAATTCCATGTCCCGCCTGCCTTCGCTGTACATCTCGCACGGTTCCCCGATGACTGCGCTGCAGCCGGGCGAGGTGGGCGTGCGCCTGGCCGAACTGGCCCGCGACCTGCCCACGCCGCGCGCCATCGTCATCGCCTCGGCCCACTGGCTGGGGCGGCAGCCGTTGGTCGGCGCCCACCCACAACCGCCGACCGTCCATGACTTCGGCGGCTTCCCGCGCGCGCTGTTTGAACTGCAGTACCCGGCACCGGGCGATCCTGCGCTGGCCGAAGACGTAGCCGGGCGCATCGCCGCGGCGGGCCTGCCGGTGGCCATCGATACCCAGCGTGGTCTCGACCACGGCGCCTGGGTGCCGCTGCGCCTGCTGCGTCCGCAGGCCGACATTCCCGTGGTGCCGGTATCGATCCAGCCGTTGCTGGGGCCTGCGCACCAGTTTGCGCTGGGCCGCGCGCTGGCACCTCTGCGCGAACAGGGTGTGCTGCTGGTCGGCTCGGGCAGCATCACCCACAACCTGCACGACTGGGGCGACTACCAGGACGGCAAGGAAGCGCCCTATGTGCGGCCGTTCATCGAGTGGGTAGAGCAGCGGCTGGCGGCCGATGATCGCCCGGCGCTGTTGGACTACCGCCGGCAGGCACCGTTCGCCGAACGCGCCCATCCCACCGATGAACACCTGTTGCCGCTGTTCTTCGCGATGGGTGCGGCCGGTGACGACCGCTTCGGCGCACGTCGCATCGATGCCGGCGTCGATGGCGGCTTCCTGGCGATGGACATCTACCGCTTCGACGGGGCATGAGCCTGTGCTGACGCAGCGTCGCCGCGGTTGTCGCAGCCGTGGTCGCCTGTGGTAGTTTTTTCCGGGTTTCCGGCGCTGGCTTCATGCCCCCCGCGCGCCGCTTCCTGGAAGAAGCATGCATACCATTGAAGTCGTGCTGGCGATGCTGGTGGCGGTCGTCGCCAGCGGATACCTCGTCCGCGTCCTGCCGTTCTCACTGCCGCTGCCACTGGTGCAGATCGGTCTGGGCGCGGTCATTGCGGGCGTGTTCAACCGCGGCCATGCGCTGGAGCCGGAAGTGTTCTTCCTGCTGTTCCTGCCGCCCCTGCTGTTCCTTGACGGCTGGCGCATCCCCAAGCAGGGCCTGTTCCGCGACAAGGGCGCGATTCTCGAGCTGGCGTTCGGCCTGGTGGTGTTCACCGTCATCGGCGCCGGCCTGCTGATCCACTGGATGATCCCGGTGATGCCGCTGGCGGTGTGCTTCGCGCTGGCGGCGATTGTTTCGCCGACCGATCCGGTGGCCGTTGGAGCGATCGCCTCCAAGGCCCCCATTCCCAAGCGGCTGATGCACATCCTCGAGGGCGAATCACTGCTCAACGACGCCTCCGGTCTGGTCTGCTTCCGCTTCGCGGTGGCGGCGGTGATGACCGGTACCTTCTCGCTGGCCACCGCTTCGCTGACCTTCCTGTGGGTGGCGGTGGCGGGCCTGGCGGTGGGCGTGGCGGTGACGCTGGGCGTGTCGACCTTCCAGCGTTGGTTGTGGCGCCGTTTCGGTGAAGAGCCGGGTGCGGCAATGCTGGTCAACCTGCTGATCCCGTTCGCGGCCTACCTGCTGGCCGAAGAGATCAATGCCTCGGGCATCCTCGCGGCGGTCGCGGCCGGCATCTCGATGAGCTACGTGGAAATGACCGGCCGTGTTTCCGGCAGCATGCGCGTGCAGCGCGCGGGCGTGTGGAACATGCTGCAGTTCAGCTTCAACGGCATCATGTTCGTGCTGCTGGGCGAGCAGTTGCCGGGCATCGTCGAGCGTGCAACCACCACGATGAACGAGACCGGTCACCAGAGCGCGTGGTGGCTGCTGGTGTACGTGCTGGTGATCAATGCCAGCCTGATCGCCCTGCGCCTGCTGTGGGTGTGGCTGTCACTGCGCTGGAACCTGCTGCGTGCGCGTCGGCGTGGCCTGGAGCGGGGCGAGGCGCCGAACTGGCGCATCGTGGTGGCCACCTCGGTGGCGGGCGTGCGCGGTGCGATCACCCTGGCCGGCGTGCTGACGCTGCCACTGTTCCTGCCCGATGGCAGCCCGTTCCCCGCACGCGACCTGGTGATCTTCCTGGCTGCAGCGGTGATCCTGTTCTCGCTGGTCGGCGCCAGCGTGGCGCTGCCGCAGCTGCTGAAGGGCCTGCAGTTGCCGGCCGACTCCGGTGAGCGCAAGGAAGAGGATCTGGCCCGCCGGTTGTCCTCGAAGGCGGCGCTGGCCGGGGTGGAGCGCAAGCGGCAGCAGCTGGTGCTGAACCAGAACACCGAGAACGTGCAGTTGTACAACGACGCGGCCTCGCGGGTCAGCCTGCTGTATCAGCGGCACCTGGATCGCGAGAACCCTGACGTGGATCCGGAGAAGGTGAAGCGGATGGAGGAGGGCTATCGCCAGTTGCGCAGCGCCGGCCTCACTGCCGAGCGCGAGGAACTGTTCCGCCTCACCCGGCGCGGAGTGATCTCCGACGAGATCTCGAGGCGCCTGATCCGCAACCTGGATCTGCTGGAGTCGCGCAAGCGCGAGTGACCGGCCCTGTGCATCGGGGTCGGATCCCTTTCCCGCGGAAAGGGATCTGACCCCGGGCTCCGTCAGGCCGGCTTCTGGTCGAGGAAGTAGGCCTCGACCTTGCCTTTGACCTTGATCGTCATCGGGTTGCCGCGACGGTCACGGGCCTTGCCGGCCTGCACGCGGATCCAGCCTTCGCTGACCGAGTATTCCTCGACGTTGTCGCGCTCGACGTCGTTGAAGCGCACGCCGACGCCGCGCTCCAGCGCCTGCGCATCATGGAAGGGGCTGGCCGGATTGATCGCCAGGTGGTCGGGAGGGGTATCGCTCATCGCATCATTCACAGTGACGGCCACCAAGGCCGGCTTCAGCGATACAGGATAAACCGTAGAATGCCGGCCTGCCCCGAGGAGTTCCCGCCATGCCCGACAACAGCGACTACTTCGACTTCGAGGAGGACGTCCATGATTTCGACGAGGATGGCTTCGAAGCGCGGGTCTGGAACCTGCTGGTACTGATCAACCCGGGCGACGAGGAACTGGCGCTGCAGCAGTTCAACCGCTGGCGCGAGCTGCTGGCCGAAGCCGGCGAACCGCTGGAAGCAGACGCCGATTGGCTGCCGCCACTGCTGTCCGCGATCGGTTGGCAATCCGGCTTCGAGGTGGAGCGGGATGACCTGGAAACGCTGATATCGGCGGTGAACGAGCTGTCCGCGCGCTTCAACCTGCAGCTTGACTGGGGCGGCGACCTGGACGATGAGGATTTCACCGAAGACCTGGATGGCGTGCAGCTGATGTCCACCGCCTTCGACCGCCTGCGCGAGCACAACTACACGCTGTGGAGCGTGGATGCCGGCAGCGCGGGTTTCACCGGCTGGATGGCACTGACCCGTGACGACGACGCCATGCTGGCGCTGTGCTCGCTGCTGAACGTGGAAATCCGCCTGGGCAGCGACCCGTTCTGAGCGTCATCCCGGTTCGCCGGGCCATGCCCGGCGGGGGGCACTGCGGCCTACGGCTGGTACTGTGCCCGCGCGTTGGCGATCACCGCTTTCACCTGTGCGCGGTCGGTGTGCCGTGAAATCGCCACGGCACCCAGTGCGATCGCCTGTGCGCGCAGCTCGGTGGTGACGTCGTAGTGCGCGCCGCTGGCCTTGTTCTGGAAGGCCCGGCGGGGGATGCCGAGCTGCGCCGCCATGGCGTGCAGCTCGGCCAGGGTGTCGGCCATCAGATGCGCCCAGCGCTGGTCGCGCCAGGCATGCACTGCGTCATCGACGTAGACCGTCACCGCCGCGGCCGGATCAGGCCTGCGGCTTGCCGTCGGCGTCGGCGTCGGCGGCCGGAGCAGCCTCGGCGTCAGCGGTACCTTCGGCAGCGCTGGCTTCTTCGGCCACATCGCCTTCAGCGGTCTCGCCCTCTGCTTCCACGCCTTCGAACTCGGCGACCAGCGCGTCCAGGTACTCGTCGGCGGTCTGGCCCGCTTCGGCGGCCAGGGTATCCAGCAGCTTCTGCAGCAGTTCGGAATACTCCAGGCTGACCTTGCGGCCTTCCTTCTCCTGCACGTTGGCCAGGTGCTTGAGCATGGCCAGCATCGGCACCGGGTTCTCGGCATTGCCCATGGTCTGACCGCCGATGGCCAGCAGCCACTCGCGACCCTGCAGGCCGATGGCGGCGACCACCTGGCCGTCCTCGCTGGTCAGCACGGCGTGGTTCTGCACCTGCTGCTGGGCGTTCAGACGGAGGAACGGGCGCTTGGCCTGCTGCTTCTTGCGCTGGTCGCGCTTGGCCTTGGAAGACTTGGACATCGGGGGTGTCACCTGAAAACGGAAAGACCCCCATTGTACCGGGTGCGCCGGGCCATGCCCCTGGTGGGTGCGGACCTTGGTCCGCATGCTTTCCCGGATGTGTGGACCAAGGTCCGCACCCACCGTCTACTTTGCCTCACCCTGCGCCGCCTGTACGTCCGCGTCGATGACCGGCGCCGACAGACCCACCTGTGGACCGGCGCCGGCCAGCGCGGCCTGCTCGGCGGCGCGGGTCATCACCACGATGCTGATGCGGCGGTTGATCGGGTTCTGCGGGTCGGCCCGGTCGAACAGCACCGAGGAGGACAGGCCGACCACGCGGGTGATCTTGCTGTCCTCCAGTCCGCCATCGATCAGGGCGCGGCGGGCCGCATTGGCGCGGTCGGCGCTCAGTTCCCAGTTGCCGTAGCCGCGGGCGGCGGTGTAGGCGGTGATGTCGGTGTGGCCGGTCAGGCTGATCCGGTTCGGCACGTGGTTCAGGTACTCGGCCAGCTCATGCAGGATCTGCTGCGTGTACGGCTTGACCGTGGCACTGCCGAGGTCGAACATGGGCCGGTTCTGCTTGTCCACGATCTGGATGCGCAGGCCTTCCGGGGTCAGGTCCAGCAGCAGCTGGTCCTTGAACGGCTCCAGCGCCTGGCTGCGGCTGATCGCTTCCTGCAGTTCCTTCATCAGCTGTTCCAGCTGCTGCTTGTCGCGCTGCTGCTGGTCCACCGGGTGCGGCACGGCTTCCTGCTGGTTCTGGAAGGGATCGTTGCTGCTGCCACGCGAGATGTCGGTGGCGCCGCCGAGCTTGATCATCGACGTGCTGGCACCGCCCGGCCCGGCCATGCCAGGGGCCGGCGTGGCGCTCTGGCCACTGAGCGGGCTGGGGTTGCGGAAGTATTCGGAAATGGCCGCACGATCGTTCTTGCTGGTGGTGGCCATCAGCCACAGCACCAGGAAGAAGGCCATCATCGCGGTCACGAAGTCGGCATAGGCCACCTTCCACGAGCCGCCATGGTGGGCGGCATGGCCGGCCTTCCTGACCTTGCGGACGATGACGGTGGGTTTGCTCTCGGCCATGGTTTACTTGACCGTCTTCAGGTGCTGCTCGAAATCGGAGAAGGCCGGGCGCACGTTCGACGGCAACGTCTTGCGGGCGAATTCCAGCGCGATCTTCGGGTTGTAACCGCGCAGGCAGGCCAGCAGTGCGGTCTTCACCGATTCGTAGATGCGGCTGTCCTGCTCGGCACGTGCTTCCATCGCCGCTGCCATCGGGCCGACGAACCCGTAACCCAGCAGGATGCCCAGGAAGGTGCCGACCAGCGCACCGGCGACATGGCCGCCGACCTCGACGATGTCGCCGCCGATCGAGCCCATGGTGATGACGATGCCCAGCACCGCCGCGACGATGCCGAAACCGGGCAATCCGTCGGCCACCTTGGTCAGCACCTGCGACGGGGCCATCGCTTCGGCGTGGTGCTTTTCCAGCTCCAGTTCGAGCAGCGGCTCCAGTTCATGCGGCTCGATGTTGCTGCCGATCATCAGGCGCAGGCAGTCGGTGATGAAATCGATCAGGTGGTGGTCGGCCTGCACCTTCGGATAGTTGCCGAACACGGCGCTCTCGGCCGGGCGTTCGACATGGTCCTCCAGCGCCATGAAGCCTTCCCGGCGCGCCTTGTTGAGCAGTTCGTAGAGCAGGCTGAGGACGTCGATGTAGTCCTGCTGCTTGTAGCGCGGGCCCTTGAACACGCCGACGATGGCCTGCAGCGTCTGCTTGACCGTCTTGGCCGGGGTGCCGACCAGGAACGCACCCAGCGCGGCACCGCCGATGATGACCAGTTCGTAGGGCTGCCAGAGAGCCCCCAGGCGGCCGTGGGCACCGAGGTAGCCCCCGATCACGCTGATGATGACGACCAGGAATCCAACGATGATGAGCATGGGGCAACGCAGAGAGGGGGGATATCTCCTTGTCGGCCCACCCTGCGGATTTCTGAAGAGGGAATTCTGTGAAACCGGTCAGCAGGGGTGTCTCAGCCCGCCACGCCGCTTTCCGCACCGCCACGCTGCAACGGGTTGGGCCAGGCCTCGCCGTTGCCGGCAAACGAAAGTGAGACGGAGTTCAGGCAGTGGCGCTCATGGGTGGGCGGCGGCCCGTCCGGGAACACGTGGCCGAGGTGGCTGCCACAGCGGGCGCAGGTGATCTCGGTGCGGATCATGCCGTGGCTGGTATCGCGGATCTCACGCACGTGTGCCGCGTCGTAGGGGGCGAAGAAGCTCGGCCAACCGGTGCCGGAATCGAACTTGGTGCTGGAGCGGAACAGGGGCAGCCCACACAGCCGGCAGCAGTAGACACCCTCACGCTTGTTGTCCAGGAACACGCCACAGAACGGTGCTTCGGTGCCGTGCTGCAGCAGCACGCGGCGTTCTTCGCTGCTGAGGCCGGCGACCAGGGTGTCGGTCTGGGAGGCGGTAGGGGGCGTCAGGTCGAAGGCACTCATGCTGGCTCTCCGTGGGGTCGATGGCCTGGGGATGCCTGCAGACGTGGGGGTGTGACCGCCGTCTTGCAAGTGTGAGCTGCGTTCATGGGCGGCACACGGGCGCGGGCGCATGGTGGGGAGGATTCCTGCTGGAGCGTGCCATGAAGACCCTTTCCGTCTGGGTGCTGTCGGCTCTGCTGCCCCTGTCGGCACAGGCCCAGGTGCCCACCACATCGCCGACCACCACCCGCACCACCACCACCGTGGCGCCAGCGCCGGTGACGCCGCCCCCACAGCCGGCAAGACCGCAGCCGCAGGTCCTGCCGTCACCGCAGCCGACGCAGCCGATCAAGTCCACCGGCCCGGCGCAGGTGGTGCCGACGCCGGCGCCGAAGCTGCCGGACAAGGTCTATGACCGCAACGGGCGCATCGTTCCCGGCGTCAAGCCGGTCGGCCCGAACCGTGTGTTCGACTCCCGTACCGGCCGCTACTACGACAGTGTGCCGGCCGGCAGTGGCCAGCAGGTCAAGCCATAGGGCAGTCCGCCACCGCCCGCGGCGGGTGGTGACCGCGCCGGCTGAACGCCTGAAAACACACTGCTGCTGCTCACGGCTTTTTCGCCTGTGATTAACCGCCGTAGGACCACCGTGGCCCTGCGCCGGCATCCCGCCGTCGCGTGTCCTTTGTCCTTTGGATCGCGATCATGAAGAATCCGCAGAACCGTCATCCCGGCAAGGAAGCGCAGAGCCATAAGCCGCAACAGCAGCAACAGCAGCAGATGGACCCGCAGCGGCCGCAGAAGGGCAGCAAACAGCAGGAGACAGGTCAGCAGCAGGGCTCGATGAAGCACCCGCAGCAGCGCTGACGCCCCTGGAACAGGGCCGGAACCCGCAGCGCGGGCTCTGGCCCTTCATTCGGGAATCGGCAGGCTGAGCGTCTCCTTGACCTCTTCCATGACGATGTAGCTCTTCGATTCGCGCACGTGCGGCAGGGTCAACAGGGTGCTGCCCAGCAGTTTGCGGTAGGAGGCCATCTCGCTGATCCGCGCCTTCAGCAGGTAGTCGAAGTCGCCGGACACCAGATGGCACTCGAGCACGTTCGGCAGCTTCAGCGCCGCACGCCGGAACTCCTCGAAGATGTCGCCGGACTTGTAGGCCAGGCTGATCTCCACGAACACCAGCAGGCTGGCTTTCAGGGCCGTGGGATCGAGGTGGGCGTGATAGCCGGTGATCACGCCCTCGCGCTCCAGCCGGCGCACGCGCTCGGTGCACGGGGTGGTCGACAGGCCCACGCGCTCGCCCAGCTCGGTAAAGGAAATGCGGCCTTCGGCCTGGAGGATGCGCAGGATCCTGCGGTCGATCTTGTCCAGTTCACGGGGGCGGGCGGCCATGGGCGTCAACCTGGGGAAGTAAATCACGGGGAAACATCTTGCCCGCAGCGTGAAAAACAGGCAAATCGCCTATGAATGGAAGAATATACTTCCCCGATTATGGCCCTGTCGTGCTCAAACGCAGGGAATGATCGGGTTGGA
This sequence comes from Stenotrophomonas genospecies 5, assembly GCF_054473825.1. Taxonomy (NCBI): domain Bacteria; kingdom Pseudomonadati; phylum Pseudomonadota; class Gammaproteobacteria; order Lysobacterales; family Lysobacteraceae; genus Stenotrophomonas; species Stenotrophomonas genospecies 5. The sequence continues at coordinate 299,632 of NZ_JBTMUW010000003.1, read as the reverse complement.
GAATTTCCATGCGAGTCCTAGTTCTCGGCAGCGGCGTGATCGGCACCACCAGTGCCTGGTACCTGCGACAGGCCGGGTTTGATGTCACGGTCGTCGACCGCCAGCCCGGCCCCGCGCTGGAGACCAGTTTCGCCAATGCCGGCCAGCTGTCATTCGGCTACACCTCGCCCTGGGCCGCGCCCGGCGTGCCGAAGAAGGCGATCGGCTGGCTGTTCGAGAAGCATGCGCCGCTGGCGATCCGTCCCGGCATGGATCTGGCCCAGTACCGCTGGCTGTGGCAGATGCTGCGCAACTGCACCCACGAGCGCTATGCGATCAACAAGGCGCGCATGGTGCGCATGTCCGAGTACAGCCGCGATTGCCTGAACGAGCTGCGCGCGCAGATCGGCATCGAGTTCGAGGGGCGCGACCTGGGTACCACCCAGCTGTTCCGCACCCAGCAGCAGCTGGATGCCTCGGCACAGGACATCGAGATCCTGGCCCGCTATGGCGTGCCGTACGAAGTGCTGGATCGCGCCGGCATCATCGCCGCGGAACCGGCGCTGGCGCACGTTGATGGCCTGGTCGGTGCGCTGCGCCTGCCGCGTGACCAGACCGGCGACTGCCAGCTGTTCACCCGCCGCCTCGCGCAGATGTGCACCGATGCCGGTGTCGAGTTCCGCTTCGACCAGGACATCAGCGCCATCGAGTCGGATGGAGAGCGCATCACCGGCGTGCGCATCGCCGGCAAGCTGGAGACTGCCGACCGCTATGTGGTCGCGCTGGGCAGTTACTCGCCGGCGCTGGTCGCGCCGCTGGGCATGCGCCTGCCGGTGTACCCGCTGAAGGGGTATTCGTTGACCCTGCCGATCACCGATCCGGCCATGGCTCCGACCTCGACCATCCTCGATGAGAGCTACAAGGTTGCTGTAACCCGCTTCGACAACCGCATCCGTGTCGGTGGCATGGCCGAAGTGGCCGGTTTCGACCTGTCGCTGTCACCGCGTCGCCGCGAGACCCTGGAGCTGGTGGTTCGTGACCTTTACCCGAAGGGCGGGGACCTGTCGCGCGCGCAGTTCTGGACCGGCCTGCGCCCGGCCACGCCGGATGGCACGCCGGTGATCGGCGCCACGCCCTTCCGCAACCTGTATCTCAACACCGGTCACGGCACCCTGGGCTGGACCATGGCGTGTGGTTCAGGTCGCTACCTGGCCGACCTGATGAGTGCACGCCAGCCACAGATCAGCACTGAAGGCCTGGACATCTTCCGCTACGGCCAGTTCGGCCATGCCCCGCAACACGAGAGCCGCACATGCGTCCTGCCCGCGCGCTGATCGATCTGCACGCGCTGCGCAGCAACTACCGGCTCGCCCGCGAGCTGGGGGGCGGCAAGGCGCTGGCGATCATCAAGGCTGATGCCTATGGCCATGGCGCCGTGCGCTGCGCGCAGGCCCTGGAAGACGAGGCCGACGGCTTCGGGGTGGCGACCATCGAAGAGGCGCTGGAGCTGCGCAAGGCCGGTATCCGCGCGCCCATCCTGCTGTTGGAAGGCATTTTCGAAGCCAGCGAGATGGCGCTGGTGGCCGAGCATTCGCTGTGGTTCTCGGTCGGCTCGCCGTGGCAGCTGGAAGCGCTGGCTGCCTTCGACAGCCCGCATCCGTTGACGGTCTGGCTGAAGCTGGACAGCGGCATGCATCGCCTGGGTCTGGACGTGGAGACCTTCCGCGCCGCACACGCGCGCCTGCAGGCGATGCCGCAGGTGGAGCGGATCGTGCTGATGACCCATCTGGCGCGTGCCGATGAACTGGACAGCGAACGTACCCACGAGCAGGCCGCCACCTTCGCACGTGCAATCGAGGGCCTGCAGGGTGAGACCAGCGTGTGCAATTCGCCGGCCCTGCTTGGGTGGCCCGACGTGCGCAGCGACTGGGTGCGCCCGGGGCTCATGCTGTACGGCGCCAACCCGATGCCGGACGACACGGATCTGACCGCGCGGCTGCGCCCGGTGATGACCATGCAGTCCAAGGTGATTGCCGAGCGCTGGATCGAAGCCGGTGAGCCGGTGGGATATGGCGCGCGCTTCGTGGCCAAGGCGCGTACACGCGTGGGCGTGGTGGCCCTGGGCTATGCCGACGGCTATCCCCAGTTCGCGCCGAACGGCACCCCGGTACTGATCGACGGCCAGCCTGGCGTGCTGATCGGTCGGGTTTCGATGGACATGCTGACGGTGGACCTGACCGCACATGCACAGGCCGGCGTTGGCAGTGTGGTGGAACTGTGGGGGCAGGCCCCGACGCTTTCGGAACTGGCGCCACGTTGCGGGGTGAGCGCCTACCAGCTGCCCTGCGCGGTCAAGCGGGTCGCCCGCGTCTACCGCGATTGATGCGCCGCCGGGCATGGCGCTACCGGATGTCCAAAGCGCCATGCCCGGCGGTTATCGGAAATGCACAGGTAGCGCGGGGCCATGCCCGGCGGTTATCGGTCAACGCGCGGCGGTGGCCTGGGCGGTCAACTGCCGCTTCACCCAGTCATCGATCAGCCGCTTCTCGTAGCGCAGCGGATCGCTGTCGCTGCGCAGCCCGAGGGTGTGCAGGTAGCCGGTGTCGGTCAGCTTGGCCTCGCCCTCGTCGACGATGCGGCCGCTGGCGTCCTTCAGCGTGTACTGCAGGGTGATGCGCGGCGGATAGATGTCGCGCATCACGCGGATGTCATTGGCGCGCGGGCCATGCCACGGTTCGTAGTCGCCCGCGCGCTTGATGTCGACCAGGGTGATGTCCAACGTCTGCCCGGCCTGCAGCGGCTTGGCGGCGCTGGTCTGCAGGTAGCGCGCCAGCTGCTGCACCCAGTCGCCGCGTTCGGCCTCGAAGCGGTTGTGGCTCTGGCGGATCTCGGTGAATGTCGCCGGATCGTTCCACTGCACGTTGACCGGGCCGTCGGCCTGCAGCGTGCGCGGCGCATCCGGGCTGGTGACGGTGCGCGGCGCGGCGTTCGCAGCACCCGCGGCAAGGGCCGCGGCCAGCAGCAGGGTGGCGGACAGAGAGCGGTTCATGGCGGTCTCCTGCGTCCCCGGAATGGGGGCGGATGTTGATCTCGCATCGAGTGTGATCCTGCCGGCGGGGCCCAGCAATGGCCGAATGCGTCAACAGCGTCGGCGGTTGTCGCCAATTCATGGTCGTCAACCATGACTGACGGCGCTTGACGCTGTGAATACGTCCTTTGGAAGATGCTGTGCCTCCATCCGGTACGCCCCAGACGCCCTTGTCCACACTGCCGCCCCTCGCGGAGCGCCCACCCTTGATGGTTCCGGCGCCCGAACCCGACCTGCATCGCGGTGTGCTTGAACGCATCAACGCCGGCTTTTGTGTGATCCAGGTCATGTTCGACGCCGATCGCGCGGTGGATTACCGCTTCCTTGAGGTAAATGACGCCTTCGAGCGCCACACCGGTCTCAAGGACGCCCTCGGCAAGTGCATGAGCGCGCTGGAACCGAACCACGAGAGCGACTGGTACCGCATCTACGGCGAGGTGGCGCGCAGCGGACGGCCGGCGCAGTTCGAAATGGAAGCCCGGGCGCTGGGGCGCTCGTTCGCGGTGGACGCGGTCCGCGTGGGCCGCCCCGGCGAGGACAAGGTCGGCATCCTGTTCTTCGACATCACCGCACGCAAGCAGATGGAGCTGGAGCTGGGCGAGAGCGAGGCCCGGTTCAGCGCGTTGGCCGATGGCCTGCCGATGCCGGTCTGGGTGCTGGATGAGCGCGGACATGCGCGCTTCGTCAACAGTGCCTTCAGCGAGTTCTTTGGTGGTGACGAGACGCGTGTGCCGGAGGATGTCTGGCGCGGCCTGGTGCATCCGGATGATGCGTCGGTGTTCGAGTACGAACTGCAGGAAGCGTTGAAGGCGCAACGTTCCATGCATGCCCTCGTCCGCGCACGGCGTGCGGACGGACAGTGGCGATGGCTGGAAATGAACGCGCGTCCGCGGTTCTCGCGGATGGGTCGATTCATCGGCCTGGCCGGCAGCAGTCCGGACGTGACCGAGCGCCGCGAGATCGAACTGGCCCGTGAAGAACTGCTGCAGTCCGAGCGCGCCGCACGCAGTGCCGCCGAGAACATGGCGCGCCTGAAGGATGAATTCCTGGCGACCCTGTCGCACGAACTGCGCACGCCGCTGACCACCATCCTTGGCTGGAGCGAGCTGCTGCTGCAGCGTGTCGACAACACCAGCCCGCTGTACAAGGGGCTGGGCGTGATCGCCAACAGCGCCGGTGCACAGAAGCGGCTGATCTCGGACATGCTCGACCTCAGCAGCATGTTGCTGGGCAAGGTGCAGCTGGAAGTGGAAGTACTGGACCTGCGCGAACTGCTGGGCGAGGCGATCGGTGCGCAGGAGCTGGTGGCCGAGGGCAAGGCACTGGACGTGCAGTTGCGGCTGCCTGAGCAGCCCAGCCTGGTGCTCGGGGATGCGACGCGGTTGCAGCAGGTGTTCTGGAACCTGTTGTCGAACGCCATCAAGTTCACGCCGGCCGAGGGCCGCATCGAGATGCAGCTGCGGGCCGACGGCAAGCACTGGGAGATCACCGTGCGCGATACCGGTGATGGTATTGCTCCGGAGTTCCTCAATCATCTGTTCAGCCGCTTCCGGCAGGCCGACGGCACCACCACCCGCCGCCATGGTGGGCTCGGCCTGGGCCTGGCGATCGTGCAGCAGCTGGTCGAGCTTCACGGCGGCACGGTCACTGCGGCCAGCGAAGGCCATGGCCACGGTGCCACGTTCACCGTGCGCCTGCCGCAGCATCTGCCCGATGCCGAGCGGCGGCCGCTGCGCGAGGTGATCAGCGGGCCGATTCTGGAGCCGGTGGTCGTCGAGCCCTATCCGCTGCGGGGCATGCACGTGCTGGCCGTGGAAGACCAGCCGGAAGTGCTGGAGTACCTGCGGCGCATGCTGGAAGAGCAGGGCGCGACGGTGTCGGCTGCCAGTTCGGCCGGCGAAGCGTTGGCGCTGCTGGCCGATGCCGGCCACCTTCAGTACCACGTGATGCTGACCGACATCGGCATGCCGGGTATGGATGGGTATGGGTTGGTGCGCACCCTGCGCGAAGACATGGGCGTGGATGCGGCGACCCTGCCGGCGGTGGCCGTGACCGCGCTGGCCCGTGCGGATGACCGTCGTCGCGCGCTGGCCTCCGGCTTCCAGGAGCATGTGGCCAAGCCGTACTCGGTGGCCCAGCTGGTGGCTGCGGTACGCAAGGTGCAGGTGCCGCGCGCCGACAGCGCGCTGCACTGAGCATTCACGGTGGATCGGCGACCCTGCACGCAGGAGGTTCACCGATGTCCCGCATTGCTCCACGCATCCATACCGACCCGGCCCAGATCGCGCGCTTGGAATCCCTGCTGCCGCAGCTCGGTGGCGAAACGCAGGTCGAACTGACCCTGCTCGATGGCCGCCGCCTGCTGGGCACGGTCGCCGTGCGCCCAACGGTGCAGCAGTACCGCAACGACGCCGGCGATGAAGGCAGCAACGGCCAGCTGCGCCTGGACGACTACGACACGCCGGTGCAGCAGCATCACGTCTGGCTCGACGAGATCGCCAGCATCCACCAGCTGCCACCCAGAACGACGTGATCCGGCAGGGGGCCGGGCTCACGCCCGGCTGCGGTCCGCACGCCCGGGCCTCGGCTCGGGCGCGACAGGCACGTCAGTGCTCGAACACCGTCGGCGTTGCTTCGAACCGACGGGCATAGGCGCGCTCCTCCGCCACCCGCGCCACCTCGTCGTCGGCCAGGTCCGGTGCGCCGTATACCGCGTATGCCACGCTGCCATCGGCGCCGTGGCCGACCTGGTGCAGCCGGTAGCGTGAATGTCCACCGCCGGTGTCCTCGGGGTAGTGCACGGGAGGATGGCTGCCTTCCAGGTCCATTTCGCTGTTGTCGACCACGCCACCGACGAACAAGGCACGCATGCGGATTCTCCTGCTGGAAGTCTCGGGGGACCTCTACCCTGAAGGGTCCGATGTTGCTGGGGCATCAATGCCCCGTTGAAGTTTCGCAAAGTGGCCTGCCGGGCCGGACCGCGCGAGCCGGTACAATGGACGGCCCTCACGCTTCAAGTAACCGCGCCGATGGCCGCCAGCGACGACGCCCCCCTGCAGACCCTGTTCCTGCCGTTCTCCCAGGGCGCGCTGCGCTGGCCGGACGGGCCGGCTGCGTTCCTGCGTGCCCGCGACGGCTGGCCACTGCGTGAGCAGGCCGGCGGGCGCGAGGTGCACTGCGAGCAGAGTTTTGCGCCGTTCGCGCAGCCCCTGCAGCAGGCCGCCGGCTGGACCGTCAGCGGCCAGCTTGACGATGTCGCGGGCCGGGGCCGCTACCCGCTGGTGCTGGTGCTGCCGCCGCGCCAGCGCGAGGAGGCCCGCGCGCTGTTCGCCCGTGCCCTGGCATTGGCCGCAGAAGGGGGCCGCATCGTCGCCTGCCAGTCCAACAACGAGGGCGCGCGCTCCGGCGAAGGTGACCTCAAGCAGCTGGCCGGCCTCGGCGGCAGCCTGACCAAGAACCATTGCCGGGTGTACTGGACCCCGCCACTGCAGGGTCAGCACGATGCCGACCTGGCCAAGCGATGGAGCGCGCTGGATGCGGTGCGGCCGATCGTGGGTGGCCGCTTCCTCAGCCGCCCGGGCGTGTTCGCCTGGGACCGCATCGACCCGGCTTCGGCGCTGCTGGCCGAGCACCTTCCGGCCGATCTGGCCGGACGCGCGGCCGACCTCGGGGCCGGCTATGGCTACCTGTCGCGCGAGCTGCTGGAGCGTTGCCCGAAGATCACCGCGCTGGATCTGTACGAAGCCGAGCAGCGGGCCCTGGCACTGGCCGAGCTGAATCTTGCACCACCGCCGCGCCCGCTGCCGCTGCGCTTCCTGTGGCGGGACGTCACCGCCGGCATCGAGCCGGGGTACGACGTCATCATCAGCAATCCGCCGTTCCATACCCCGTCGCGCGCGGACCGGCCGGATATCGGCCAGCGCTTCATCGCCGTGGCGGCGCAGGCGCTGCGTCCGGGCGGTCGCCTGTATGTGGTGGCCAACCGCCACCTGCCGTACGAACACACGCTCAACGACAGCTTCGGCGCGGTGCGCGTGGTCGCCGAGCGTGACGGGTTCAAGCTGGTCGAAGCGGTAAAGGGGAAGGGCCGATGAAGCTGGTCAAGCACATCGCCAACCTGGGCTATGGCAGCCGCAAGCAGGTGCAGTGGATGTTCCGCGAAGGCCGTATCACCGATGCCGACGGCGAGGTGCTGTATGCCGACGACCAGGTGCCGCACGAGGCCGTGCGGGTCGACGGCGAGCCGCTGGATCCGCCGCCGGGGTTGTCGATCGCGCTGCACAAGCCGGCCGGCTACACCTGCTCGACCAAGGACACCGGCCGCCTGATCTACGATCTGCTGCCGCCGCGTTTCCGCGACCGCGACCCGGTGCTGTCCACGGTCGGCCGGCTGGACCGCGACACCAGCGGCCTGCTGCTGCTGACCGACGATGGCGGCCTGCTGCACCGGATCATCTCGCCGAAGTCGAAACTGCCCAAGGTCTACGAGGTGGAGCTGGCCCAAGACCTGCGCGGCGACGAAGTGGCCCTGTTCGCCAGCGGCACGCTGATGCTGGAGTCGGAGAAGACCGCCCTGCTGCCGGCTGAACTGGAGGTGCTGGGTCCACGCAAGGCGCGCCTGGTACTGCATGAAGGCCGCTACCATCAGGTGCGCCGCATGTTCGCCGCTACCGGCAACCATGTGCAGGCACTGCACCGCAGCCGCGTCGGTGGCCTGGACCTGGAGGGGCTGGCCGAGGGGCAATGGCGGCTGCTGACCTCCACCGACCTGGATACGCTGTTCGCTCCATGACTGTCATCGCTGCGCTGCCGTTTCTTCCCGACGCCGTCATCTTCGACATGGACGGCCTGATGATCGACAGCGAGCGGGTGTCCATCGCCTGCTGGAGTGAGGCTGCCGAAGCGTTTGGCCTGCCGCTGGATGCATCCTTCTTCGTGCGCATGGTCGGCCTTGGCGACCGCGACAGCCAAGCGCTGCTGCGCCAGCAGGGCGTGGAGGACAGCGTGATCGAGGCGATGGCGCTGCGCTGCCATGATCTGTACGAGCAACGCACGCAGACCGGCCTGCCCCTGCGGCCGGGCATCCTGGAGCTGCTGGAACTGCTGAAGGCGCATGCGATTCCGCGTGCGGTGGCGACCACCACGCGTCAGCCGCGGGCCAACCGCAAGCTGGGCGCCGCCGGTCTGCTGCCGTACTTCGATGCAGTGATCACCAGTGGCGACGTGGCGCGGCCGAAGCCGGCGCCGGACATCTACCTGCTGGCCGCACAGCGGCTGGGGCAGGCGCCGGAGCGCTGCCTGGCGCTGGAGGACTCACCTGCGGGAACGCGTGCGGCGCTGGCCGCAGGGATGACCGTGATCCAGGTGCCGGACCTGGTGCATCCCGATGAGGAACTGCGCGCGCTCGGCCATCGCATCGTCGGCTCGCTGCGCGACGCGCACGCCCTGCTGCTGCCGCTGCTGCCGCGCCCGGCGTAGGCGCGCGCTGTCTTTGCGCCGGGCATGGCCCGGCGCTACCAGAGGCGGTGCTGCCGACTACGCGGTAGCGCCGGGCCATGCCCGGCGACCGTGCAGGCCAATGGCGGGCGATCAGACCCGACCGAACACCAGGGCCGCGTTGGTGCCGCCGAAGCCGAAACTGTTGGACATCACCGTGTCCAGCACCTGTGCGCGGCTTTCGCGCAGGATCGGGAAGCCTTCCACCGCCGGGTCCAGCTCGCTGATGTTGGCCGAGCCGGCAACAAAGCCATCGCGCATCATCAGCAGGCAGTAGATGGCTTCGTGCACGCTGGCCGCGCCCAGCGAATGGCCGGACAGCGCCTTGGTCGAGGACAGCGGCGGCACGGCCTCGCCGAACACCTCGCGGATCGCGTTGAGTTCGGTGACATCGCCCAGCGGGGTCGAGGTACCGTGCGTGTTGAGGTAGTCCAGCGGGCGGTCCACGTTCTGCAGTGCCATCTTCATGCAGCGCACCGCGCCCTCGCCGGACGGTGCCACCATGTCCGCACCATCGGATGTCACGCCATAACCGATCAGCTCGGCATAAATGCGTGCGCCGCGCGCAACCGCATGATCGTAGTCTTCCAGCACCAGCATGCCGCCACCACCGGCGATGACGAAGCCGTCGCGGTCCTTGTCGTAGGGGCGCGACGCGTTGGCCGGGGTGTCGTTGAAACTGGTCGACAGCGCGCCCATCGCATCGAACATCACGCTCATCGACCAGTGCAGGTCTTCACCACCGCCGGCGAACATGATGTCCTGCGCGCCGTGCCGGATCATGTCCGCGGCGGCGCCGATGCAGTGCGCCGACGTCGCGCAGGCCGCCGACAGCGAGTAGCTCACGCCCTTGATCTGGAACGCGGTGGCCAGGCACGCCGACACGGTGGAGCACATCGTGCGCGGCACCATGTACGGGCCGACCTTGCGCACGCCACGTGCACGCAGCAGATCGACCGCGCCGATCTGCCACTCGCTGGAGCCGCCGCCGGAGCCGGCGATCAGGCCGGTGCGCAGGCCACTGACCTGCGCCTCGTCCAGCCCGGCATCGGCGATGGCATCGCGCATGGCGATGTAGGCGAACGCTGCTGCATCGCTCATGAAGCGCTTCTGCTTGCGGTCGATCAGGGCGTCCAGGTCGAGGTCGACACGACCGCCGATCTGGCTGCGCAGGCCCGCTTCGGCGTGGTCGGCCAATGCGGTGATGCCGGCACGCCCCTCGCGCAGTGCGGAAGAGACGGTATCCAGATCATTGCCGAGGCAGGACGTGATGCCCATGCCGGTGATGACGACACGACGCATCAGAAGCTCCCGGTTTCGGTGAACAGGCCCACCCGCAGGTCGCGAGCGTTGTAGATCTCGCGATCGTCCACATACATGCGGGCGTCGGACTGGGCCATCACCAGCTTGCGGTTGATGACGCGCGTGATGTCGATCTCGTAGCGCACGCGCTTGGCGTCCGGCAGTACCTGGCCGGTGAACTTGACCTCGCCGCAGCCCAGGGCGCGGCCCTTGCCGGGAGCACCCAGCCAGGTCAGGTAGAAGCCGGTCAGCTGCCACATCGCATCCAGGCCCAGGCAGCCGGGCATCACCGGGTCGCCGATGAAGTGGCAGCCGAAGAACCACAGGTCCGGGCGGATATCCAGTTCGGCGCGTACCATGCCCTTGCCATGCGGGCCGCCGTCCTCGCGAATGTCGGTGATGCGGTCGAACATCAGCATCGGGTCGTTGGGCAGACGGCCGGCGGCGGCGCCGAACAGTTCACCGCGTGCGCTGGCCAGCAGCTGGTCGCGGTTGAACGCGTGGAGACGAGTCATGAAACGCAATCCTGGAAGCGACGAACAGGGATACAAGTGCTCGAGAATGCCCTTGGAAGCGCTGCCGATCAAACATTTCAACCGTACGCAACCGTAGTGTTTTCAATGGAATACGCGCATCCTGTTGATGTGCAACGACCATACCTCGGCGTGTGGCCCACCCACGCCGAACCCGCCCCGTACACCTGACATGACCCGACTGCGCAAGATCATCCACGTCGACATGGACGCCTTCTACGCGTCGGTGGAGCAGCGCGACGATCCCTCACTGCGCGGCAGGCCGGTGGTGGTGGCGTGGCGCGGTGCGCGCTCGGTGGTATGCGCGGCGTCCTACGAAGCGCGCGTGTTCGGCGTGCGTTCGGCGATGCCGGCGATGCGTGCCGAGCGCCTGTGCCCGGACGCGATCTTCGTGCCGCCGGACTTCGCGCGTTACAAGGCCGTGTCGCGCCAGGTGCGCGAGATTTTCCTGCGCCATACCGACCTGGTCGAGCCGCTGTCGCTGGATGAGGCCTATCTGGACGTGACCGAGCCGAAAAGTGGCATCGAGCTGGCAACCGAGATCGCACGCACGATCCGCGCACAGATCCGCGACGAGACCCAGCTGACCGCTTCAGCGGGCATCGCGCCGAACAAGTTCCTGGCCAAGATCGCCTCGGACTGGCGCAAGCCCGACGGCCAGTTCGTTATTCCACCGCAACGGGTGGACGCATTCCTGGCGCCGCTGCCGGTCAGCCGCGTGCCCGGCGTGGGCAAGGTGATGGAAGGCAAACTGACGGCGCGCGGCATCATCACCTGCGGTGACCTGCGGCAATGGGCGCTGGCGGATCTGGAGGACGCGTTCGGCAGCTTCGGCCGCAGCCTCTACAACCGTGCACGCGGCGTCGATGAACGGCCGGTGGAGCCGGACCAGCCGGTGCAGTCGATCTCTTCCGAGGACACCTTTGCCGAGGACCTGCTGCTTGAAGACCTGGGCGAGGCCATTGTGCAGCTGGCAGAGAAAACCTGGAACGCCACGCGCCGGACGGAACGCGTGGGCCACACCGTGGTGCTGAAGCTGAAGACGGCGCAGTTCCGCATCCTTACCCGCAGCTTCACCCCGGACCGCCCGCCGGAATCGATGGAGGAGCTGCGCGATGCCGCGCTGGCGCTGCGCGCGCGCGTGGACCTGCCGGCCGACACGCGCTATCGCCTGGTGGGCGTCGGCCTGGGCGGTTTCCGCGACAAGGAACCGGTGGTGCAGGGGGAGCTGTTCGAGCAGGCGTCGAACGATCCGCACCGCCCCTGACCGCGGTCCTGCCTCACGGCCACTGCATTTCGCCCTTGGCCACCTTCGCGCTCAGCTGCAGCGACTCCACGCCCTCCAGCCGCGGGTAACGCGCCTGCATCGCCTTCACCAGCGCCTGGCTGTCCTTCGCTTTGGCCGCTTCCGCGTCGAACGCACGGATGTACCCGGCGGTGAAGCGCAGCGCACTGGCGTCCAGCGCCGCCCCTTGCGCGTAATGACCCGGTACCACCACCTGCGGCTTCAGTGCCTGCAGTCGCTGCAGGGTCTGCAGCCAGTCGGCATGCGACTTCGGGGTCTGCGTGTCGGCCATCCACACATGCTCGCCGGCGACCACGGGGATGCCACCGACGATCGCGCGCAGTGAAGGCACCCACAGCACGCTGCGGTCCGGCGTAGGGCCATCGAGTCCGATCAAGGGCAGGCGCTGCCCTTCCAGCAGCAGCGCGTCGCCCTCCAGCACCTGCGGCACAACGATGCGCGCCGGTGCGTCGGCCCCCATCTTCGGGCCCCAGTAGGCACGCTTGCCGGCGTGGGTCTGCTGGATGTGGGCCACGGTCTGCGCCGTGGCGACGATGCGTGCGTGCGGGAAGGCGTCCTGCAGCGTGGCCAGGCCGAAGTAGTAATCGGGATCGCCATGGCTGATGTAGATCGTGGTCAGTTGCTTGCCGCTGGCACGGATCAGCTCGACCAGCCTGCGCGCGTCGCTGGCCGCGAACTGTGCGTCGACCAGGATCGCATCGTGGCGGCCTTCGATCAGCACCGATGACACGGAGAACATCGCCTGCGGGCCAGGATGGAAGTACTGCAGGTGCAGCTGTGATTTCGCCGCCGTGGCCGGCGCCGGGGCAGCCGGTGCGGCCAGCAGCGGGGCGCTGGCGAAGCTGGTGACCAGTGCAAGCGGAAGCAGCAGGGCAACGGAACGCATGCGGAACTCCTTGTGCAGCGCCGGGCCATGCCCGGCATGTAGGTCGATCAGTACGCCGCAGTGATGATCTGCTTCGGGTAGGCATGCGCCTTGAGTTCCGCCACGAAGGCAGCGCCATAGTCGGCGTAGCTGATGCGGCTGTGGCCGCTGGCGTCGGCGAGGAAGGCCTTGGCCTGCACGCGGTACTGGCCACGCTCTTCGCCCGGTCCGATTTCCGCGGCCGGCGAGAAGAACGTCCAGTCGAGGTCGTCTACCGCCTGCAGGCGCTTGAGTGCTTCGCGGTGGGCCAGGGCATAAGGCTTGTACGCCTCCGGGAAATCCGGCGTATCGACCAACTGGACACCCGGTGCCACTTCCAGGCTGCCGGCACCGCCGACCACGACCAGGCGCGGCACCCCGGCCTTGCGTGCCGCGGCTGCCAGCTGTCCGGCCACTTCGCCGACGCGGCTGATGTCATCGCCCGGACGTGGCCCGTAGGCGCTGGCCAGCACGTCGTGGCCGGCGATGGCCGCGGCCAGCGCGTCGGGATCATCCAGCGCGGCGATCACCGGATGGGCACCGGCCAGCTCCGCCGGCAGGTCCTGCGCGCTGCGCACGATCAGGGTCAATTCGTGGCCGGCGGCCAGCGCGTGGCGCGCGATCTGGCGGCCGATGTTGCCGGTGGCACCGACGAGGGCGATTTTCATGGCGAACTCCGTAAGCAAGGGGAGGGGAAGACGACGGGGCCACTGTAGGACGCTGCAATTGTCCGAAAAACAGCGTATAACGCGCTTGTTTGTTGCATGGATCGAGCAGATGGATCGACTGACCGCCATGACCGTATTCATCGAGGTGGCCGAGCGCGGCAGCCTCACGGCCGCCGCTGAGGTGCTGGACATGTCGCGGGCGATGGTCACCCGTTACCTCGCCGAGGTGGAGGCCTGGCTGGGGGCGCGCCTGCTGCACCGGACCACGCGCCGGGTCAGCCTGACCGGCCCGGGGGAGGCGGCGCTGGCGCGCTTCCGGCAGATGCTGGAGATCGGCGAGGCGCTGCAGGGCGAACTGGTCAGCGACGATCCCGAACCGCATGGCACGCTGCGGGTGACCGCCAGCGTCTCGTTCGGGCAGAGCCATCTGGCGCGCGCCGTCGCCGACTTCGTCAAGCGTCATCCGGCGGCGCGCATCGAACTGCTGCTGGTCGATCGCACGGTGAATCTGGTCGAGGAGCGGGTGGATCTGGCGGTACGCATCGCCCGGCAGATCGACCCCAGCCTGATCGCGCGGCGGCTGGCCACATGCCGCTCGGTGCTGTGCGCCACGCCCGGTTACCTGGAGGTGCGCGGCACGCCGACCGCCCCGGAACATCTGGCCGCACACAACTGCCTGACCCATCACTACGTGGGCAAGAGCCTGTGGCACCTGCACCGCGACGGACGTTCGCAGTCGGTGGCGGTGGGCGGCAACATCAGCGCCAACGAAGCGTCATTGCTGCTCGAAGCCGTTCGCGCCAGCGCCGGCATTGCGATGCTGCCCACCTACCAGGTGGCGCCGTTGCTGCGCAGTGGCGAGCTGGTGGAACTGCTGCCGGCGTATACCCTGGACGAGCTGGGCATTCATGCGGTGTACGTATCGCGTCGCCAGCAGTCGGCGATCATGCGGCGGTTCCTCGACTTCCTGGGCGAGTGCTTCGCCAGCCCGGCCTTCCAGGATCTGGACTGGCGACCGGCGCGTGTGGAACCTGCATGACATCCCGGTGCGATGCGCACACGGCATACAATGAGCGGCCCCACGTCGTACAGGTGCGTTGCGTGTCGTATCCCTATCCGCTGGTCGTATTCGACCTCGATGGCACGCTGGTCGACAGCGCCGCCGATATCGCCGAAGCCCTGAACCGCACGCTGGAGGACATCGGCCTGGCCCGTGTGCCGGAAGCCACCGTGCTGGGCTGGATTGGCGACGGTGTCCGCCGGCTGGTCGAGCAGGCCGTGCATGCCGCAGGGCGGCAGGTCGATCTGGCCGAGGTCATGCCGGTGTTCATGGTGCATTACCGTGAGTGCCTGCTGCGCAGCCCACGCCTGTTCGACGGTGTGGCCGAAGCACTGGCGCAGCTGCGGGAACGCGCTGTGCCGCTGGCCATCTGCACCAACAAGCCTGCAGCGCTGGTGCCGCCGCTGCTGCAGCATCTGGGCATCGGCGATGCGTTCGCGCTGGTGCTGGGCGGCGATTCGCTGCCGCAGCGCAAGCCCAGCGGCGACCCACTGCGGCACATCGCTGCACATTTCGGGTTGCCGGTGGATGCATGCCTGATGGTGGGGGATTCGTTGACCGATTACCGCGCGGCGGAAGACGCGGGAATGCCGATCGTGCTGGTGCGCTACGGTTATCCGCGTGGCCTGGACCTGGCCACCGCAGCTGCGGTGGCGGTGATCGACGATCTGCGCGAACTGCCGGGCCTGGCCGCGCGCATCCCGGTATAGCGCCGGGCCTGCGCCCGGCGCGCCTGCTCATTTCGGCTGGTAGCGCACGCTCAGCTGATACTCGCGGCCCGGCTGGTTGAACCACGCCACGGTCTCGTACCTGCGGTCGAACACATTGGTTGCCCGGGCCAGCAGCGACCACGATGGCGTGAGCGCGTACTCGGCGCGCAGATCCAACGTGCCATAGCCGCCGACCTTCACCGTGTTGGCGGCATCGTCATAGCGCTTGCCCGCACCCTGTACGGTCAGGCCGGCACGGAATGCGCCGAAGCGGCGATCCACATCCAGCCGTGCGGTCTGCTGTGCACGGCGCGGCAGCCAGTTGTCGAACTGGCTGCTGCCGTTCGTGCGGTTGCGCGGGTCGGTGTAGCTCAGCTGTGCAGCGATGTCGAAGCCGGCCAGCACGACGCCGCCGGTCAGTTCGGCACCGCGGATGCGCGCCTTCTCCACCTGCTGCATCCTGAAGGTGGCTGCATCGTAGGTGATCAGGTCATCGATGCGGGTCTCGTACACATCCAGGCCCCAGCGCCAGCCCTGGCCCTGCTGCGAAATGCCCAGGTTGGCGCTCTTCGACTTCTCAGGATCCAGCGTCGGCACGCCGCTCCACGGGTCATACAGGTCGCTGAAGGTGGGAGCCTTGAAGGCCGTGCCGTAGCTGGCGTTGATGCGCAGGCCGTGATCCAGCTCCATCGCCCAGCCGATGCTGCCGGTGGCATGGTTGCCGAACTGCTGGTTGTCGTCGTTGCGCGCGCTGGCCTGCAGCTGGTGCCGGCCGAAGCGCCCCTGGTACTGCATGAACACACCGGTGTTGCGACGGCTGTCGACACGATAGCCGGCACTGCTGCCGTCCAGGTTGTCCTCACTCCAGTCCACACCGGCACTCAGCAGCTGGCCTTCGGCCACGCCGAAGTCGCCCTGCAGCGACGCGCTGTCACGATGCGTCTGCGCGCTGCCATGCACGCCGTCCGTGCCGACGTTGTCCGATTCGTTGTCACTGCGACCGACGTTGGCGGTCAGCACCAGCCGTTCGGCCGGCGTGTAGCGGACCTTGCCGGACAGTACCTGCTGGCGCGTCTCGGAGTAGTTGTAGTAGCCGTCGTAGTGGTTCTGGCCGTCGGCGCGCAGCGCGCTGCCCTCCACCGTCCACTGCTCGTTGAAGTTGTAGCCGCCGCGCAGGCTCTTGGAGAGGTTGCGGTAGCCGTCGCGGTCGGGTTCGTCGGCGAAGCAGCCGGTGAACAGCGTGGCCGAGCCCCGGCAGGCATCGATGCCATCGGAATGCTGGTAGGCGATGTCGGCGCCGAACCAGCCGCGTTCGCTGCTGCCACCGATGCCGCCGCTGGCCTCACGCAGGCCATTGCTGCCACCGCCCAGCTGCAGATGTGGCGCGAAGTCGCCCTGGTTGCGGCGGGTGAAGATCTGGATCACACCGCCGATGGCGTCGGCGCCATACAGGCTGGACTGCGGGCCCCGCACGATCTCCACGCGTTCGATCTGCGCCAGCGGCAGGTCCTGGATCATCGCCAGGCCGAGATCGGCGCTGTTGATGCGCACGCCGTCGACCAGCACCACCGTGTGGCCGGAGTTGGTGCCGCGCAGGAACAGCGAGCTCTGCTTGCCCAGGCCGCCGGCGTTGGTGAGGTTGATGCCGGCGCGGCCACGCAGCAGGTCCTGCAGCGAAGTGGCCTGGCTGGACTCGATCTGCGTCCGGTCGATCACCTGCGCAGGCGCGATGCTGTCCTGCAGGGCGATGGGGGTGCGGGTGGCCGTGACCAGGATGGGATCGAGCGCGCGGGCGCCATCATCGGCCTGGGCCAACGCGGGCAGGGCGGCCAATACGGCCAGGGAAAGCAATCGGGACTGCAGCTTCATCGGGGGACTCCAGGTGCCACGCACGCCCGCGTGGCGAAGGGGAGGAGCCGCGGAGGCAGGCAAGCGCCGATGCCGCAGGCAGTGCTGCGGACATCCAGCGCCATGCCCACCGCATCGCGACCTGAGGCTTCCGGGCCGGTCTCCGGGCTTGCCGCCAGGCGGCGCGAGGCCACCGTCCAGGCGCCTTCCCATGCTGTTGGCACAGTGGCGGTGTTGCCTGGAACTGACGTGCTTACCGTTGCGGGGGCAGCGCCGGCATGGCGTGGGTTCACGCGTCACCGGCTTCCCGTTTCAACCTGCCGGCCATGCCGCAGGTCACCTGGAAGTGCGCGCAGTCTACGGCATCGGCATGCCCGGTGCGGCGCATATGCGGCAATGTCTGTGGAGCTGATGATCCCCAGCCACTAGAATTGCTGCTTGATCCCGTGGTGCCGTTGCCGATGTCCGCCCGTTTTCCGCTGTCCCCGCGTTGCCTGCACAGGACGCATGCATGATCCTCGACCTGGTCCGCCACGCCGGCAACGGTCGCGACGAGTACCTCGATGGCCGCAGCGATCCACCGCAGCTGGCCCGCCTGCCACAGGAACTGGTGGAGGCCTACGCCACGCAGCCCTGGGAGCGGGTGATCAGCTCGCCCCGCCTGCGGTCACTGCACACAGCGATGGCGCTGGCCACCCCGCGCGGGCTGGACGTGGATGCAGACGAGGAGTGGGAAGAACTCGACTTCGGCGACTGGGACGGGCAGGCACTGTTCGACCTGCCGGAGCAGGCGCTGGCGGCATTCCATGCTGATCCGCATGCGTATCCGCCGCCCAACGGCGAAAGCTGGGGGCACTTCGAGCGGCGCATCGCGCGTGCGCTCGACCGCCTGCTCGACGATGACGACCCGCTGCCGACCGTCGTGGTCAGCCACGGTGGCCCGCTGCGCATGGTGCTGTCACAGGTCTGCGGCCTGCCGATGTCGCTGTGCTGGGCGCTGCGCATCGACCACGGTACGCGCCTGCGGGTCAGGTTGGAGCGTGGCGAGGCAGGCCTGGTGGGCGAGCTGCTGGAGTTGCAGCAGCCCTGATCCGGTCGGCGCCGATCAGTCCTCGTCCGCGCTTCCGGCCACGTTTTCTTCTGCGTCGTCGTCTGCGTCGAATCGCTGCTCGTGCACGGGCCCCGAGGCCGGGCCGGCCGCCTTCAGCGGGTGCGCGGCGATGCGCGCTTCGTAGTCCTGCACCAGCGCCTCGCGCTGCGGCTCGCCCAGTTCCTGCCAATGGCAGTCCAGCAGGGCGCCTTCCAGCGAGTAGAGCAGGTTCAGGCTGGGCTTGAAGCCGGCGCGCTTGACCTTGACGAAGGCACCCACCGCGCCGACGGCGGCCAGATCGTCACGGCTGCGCAGACCGACCTGGCGCAGCCACGCCGCACTTTTCGGACCGATGTTGCGCAGCTTCGGCGCACTCATCCCAGCGCCTCGACGAAGACGCGCGCGATGGCTTCCAGTCCGGCCTGGTCATCTGCATCGAAGCGACCGGTCTTCGGGCTGTCGATGTCGAAGACTCCGATCAGTTCATCGCCGCGCAGCAGCGGAACGACCAGTTCCGAGCGGGAGGCCGAGTCGCAGGCGATGTGGCCCGGAAAGGCATCGACATCGTCGACGCGCTGGGTCACGCGCTGGCGGGCCGCGGCACCACACACGCCCTTGTCCAGCGGAATGCGCACGCAGGCCGGCAGCCCCTGGAACGGGCCGACCACCAGCTCCTGGCCATCGTAGAGATAGAAACCCACCCAGTTCAGGTCGGGCAGGGCGTGGAAGACCAGCGCCGAGAGATTGGCCGCGTTGGCGATGCGGTCGGACTCTCCATGGACCAGGCCACGGGCCTGTTCAAGCAACTGGGCGTATTGTTCCGGCTTGCTGCCGGTAAGCGAGGCATTGGCGAACATGACCGCAGTCTAGCAAGCGTGCCGGGCCAGCGATAATGCACGCTCTGTTGCCCCGCTGGAGCCTTTGATGCCGTTGCCCGCTGCCCTGCCATCCGCGCTGTTCGTCACCGGCACCGATACCGAGATCGGCAAGACGGCGGCCAGCACCGCGCTGCTGCACGCCCTGCGCCGGCGTGGCCTGCGAGCGGTCGGAATGAAGCCTGTGGCCAGTGGCAGCCAGGATCTGGGGCAGGGCCTGCGCAACGAGGATGCGCTGGCGCTGCAGGCGGCCAGTCGGCCGTTGCCGGACTACGTCGACGTGAATCCCTATGCCCTGCGGCAGCCGATCGCCCCCGAACTGGCGGCGGCCGAGGACGGGGTGGACATCGCCCTGGCACCGATCGTCGCCGCGTTCGAGCGCCTGCGTGCCACCGCCGACGTGGTGGTGGTGGAAGGCGTAGGGGGATGGCTGGCGCCGGTCTCCGTCCACCTGGACCAGCTCGACATCGTGCGGGCACTGCACCTGCCGGTCGTGCTGGTGGTCGGCCTGCGGCTGGGCTGCGTCAACCACGCGAGATTGACCGCGCACTCCTTGCAGGCCAGCGGCGTGGAGTGCCTGGGCTGGATCGGCAATCACATCGATCCGGCCATGCAGCGCCAGGACGAGAACGTGGCCACCCTGGTGCAGCGGTTGCCGATGCCATGCTGGGGACGGCTGCCGCACCTGCCGGGCGCCGATGCTCAGGCCCTGGCGATGCACCTGCATGAGGGCTGAGTTCCCGTAGAGCGGAGCCTGCGACCCGCTGCGATCAACCGGCCGCGAGCTCCCGCGCGAGGGCGCCCAGGCGCTCCACGGCAGCGATGAAACGTGCGTCGAAGGTCTGGCAGCACGACAGCCGCAGGCAGTGCCGGTAGCGCGGACCGCGCGAATACACCTGGCCGGGCATGAACACGATGCCCTCTTCCAGCGCCCGCTCGAACAGTGCGCGGGTGTCCACGCCCGGCAGTTCCAGCCACAGCAGGAAGCCACCCTGTGGTTCCGTGGCGCGTGTGCCAGGCGGGAAATGCTCGGCCACGAGCTGGCGCAGCCGTCCCACCTGCTCGCGATACAGGCGCCGCATGCGGTGCAGGTGATGTTCGTATCCGCTCCCCTCCAGGTACGCGGCCACGGCATCACCCAGCAGCTGCGGCTCGCCGCCCGTGGACTGGAACTTCAGCAGGGCGATGCGTTCAGCGAAGCGCCCGCCGTCGAGCCAGCCGATGCGATAGTCCGGGGCCAGCGTCTTCGAGAAACCGCCGACCACCATCACCCAGCCGTCGCGGTCAAAGGCCTTCAGCAGCGGCGCAGGTGGCTCGCAGAACTGCAGTTCCGCGTACACGGCATCCTCGATCAGCGGCAGCTGCCGCGCGTTGACCAGCTCGGCCAGACGCTGCTTGGCCGCCACCGGCATGGTGCAGCCCAATGGATTGTGCACGGTCGGCATCAGCACCAGCGCGGCCAGCGGTGTGTGCTCCAGCATCGCCTCCAACGCATCGACGTCCAGGCCCTGTTGCGGATGCGTCGGCAGTTCGATGGCCTGCAGGCCCAGGTTGGCCAGCAGCGGATACAGGTTGAAGTACGACGGTGCTTCGATACCCACTGAATCGCCGGGCTGGGTCACCGCACGCAGTGCCAGCTGCAGCGCCTCCATCGCACCGTGGGTCAGCAGCAGGCGATCGCTGTGCGTGTGCAGGCCCATGCGCGGGCCGCGCCGCACGATCTGCGCCAGCAGCCGCGGCGAGCCATTGGGGCGTGCGTAGGTTTCGACCGTCTGCTGGCCGTGGCGCAATACCTGGGCGGTGTGCCGGGCCAGCTGGGCGCCAGGATAGAACTGGCGCCCGCGTGGCCCGGCGAAGGCGAGGTCGATCACCCCGGAACGGCGTTGCGCCTCCAGCACGCGTGCCATCAGCACCTGCTGCAACGGCGCGGTGGGGGCCGACGGCGCATCGCGCAGCGACCGTTGCGGCACTGACAGTCGCGGCGCCACTTCGAAACCTGCCTTTGGCCGCGGAACCACCAGGCCGGCGTCTTCCAGCTGGCGGTAGGCGGCGATCACCGTATTGAGGCTGAGCTGACGCTGTGCTGCCATCTGCCGCAGCGATGGCAGGCGGCTGCCGACCGGCAGGCGCCCTCCCTGGATGGCCTCGGCCAGCTCATCGGACAGCCGCTGGTAGCGAGGAGCGGACGCGCTGCTGCGTTGATCTGTATCCATCGGTTCCGGCCGCATCTGGTGCTGTACCCATGAGGATTCCGAGCCTAGCATGTCCTCGTCGGCAGGGCCTGATCGGTGCCCGCCGATATTTCAAGGGCGCGCGGCTGGATGGCCGCGCGCCCCTTTTTTTGCATGGGCTGGCGCACCATGCAGTCAACGCATCGGCACCAGCACCGGATCCCGGCGATACAGGGCAGGGAATTGCCTGCCCAGTGCCGCCAGCTTCGGAGCGTCGTAGTAGCGGATGTAGGCCGCCTGCGGATAGTTGCTCATGTAGTTCTGGTGGTAGCTCTCGGCCGGATAGAAGCGCTGGCCGCTCCCCACCTGGGTGACGATGGGCGCGCGATAGCTTCCGGCCTGGCCCAGCTGGGTGATGTAGGCACGGCTGGCCGCCTGCTGGCGGGGATCATCGACGAAGATCGCCGAGCGGTACTGGCTGCCATGGTCCGGGCCTTGCCGGTCGAGCTGGGTCGGGTCATGCACCACCGAGAAGAACACCTGCATCAGCTGGCCGTAGCTCACCTGGCGCGGGTCGTAGTCGACCTTCACCGCCTCGGCGTGGCCGGTGCGTCCGCTGCTGACACGCTCATAGCGCGCATCCGCCGCGCTGCCGCCGACGTAGCCCGAGACTGCGTTGCTCACGCCCTTGACGTGCTGGAACACGCCCTGCACGCCCCAGAAGCAGCCGCCGGCAAACACTACGCTGGCGTGCGTGCCGTCATCGCGGAATGCGGCTTCACCGGTGGGCGCAGGCAACACCTGCACCTGTGCGCTGCGCTCGAGCGGCGCGGCGATGGCACCGTGATCAACCAGCAGTACCCCGGCAATCAGTGCGGTAGCGACCAGCCCGGCAATGCCGGCGGCGATCCCCTGTTCGAACGAAATCTTCATCGTGTCCTCCCGGATCAACCGAAGGTGAAGGCGTAGGCCTGGGCGCCGGCATCGAGGAATTCGATCTCGAAGCGGTGTGGCGCGACGGCGCCGCGCTGGCGCACCAGCTGGTACAGACGGTGTTCGTCGATCACGCCGCTGCCATCGCTGCCAACGTCGCTGCCGGCGTCGGCCGCGGGCAACGGCCGACCATCCAGCCAGACGCGGAAGCGCACCGGCGTGCCGTCCTGGCGTGGCGCGAGCACCAGATGCAGATCGCGGGCATGGAACTGGAAGGCGATGCGTCCTCCGGGCTGCTGCAGCCGTGCCGCCTCGTCGTCGATGATCCAGTGGCCGGACAGGCCCCACTGGTTCAGCGCCAGCGCGGGTGGCAGCGCGTAGTCGAATGCGGTGTCCACACGTTGCCCGCCTGGCGAGGCGAACTGCTCGGCGCGCGCATGCCCCAGGTAGGTCTCCGGCGAGCGCAGGTTGCCCATGTCCGCCTGCGCGGCCACGCCCTGCAGGTCCGCTGCGGCCGGATCGGCCGGCGGTGGCAGCCGGGTCTGGCCGGCTTCGGCCAGCAGGCGGCGGATCATCTGCTCCGAACGCGCATAGTTGCCCTCGCCGAACTGATGGCCGCGGATGTTGCCCTGCGCATCGACGAAGTAGTGCGCGGGCCAGTAGCGGTTGTTGAACGCACGCCAGATCGCGTACTGGTTGTCCAGCGCGACGGGATAGTCGACCTTCAACTGCTGCACGGCCTTCATGACGTTGCGCGGGTCGCGTTCGAAGGCGAACTCGGGGGTGTGCACGCCGATCACCACCAGGCCGTGATCGCGGTAGCGCCGCTGCCACTCGTGCACGAACGGCATCGCACGCAGGCAGTTGATGCAGGAATAGGTCCAGAAGTCGATCAGAACCACCTTGCCGCGCAGCTGGGCGGCGTCCAGCGGTGGGCTGTTGAGCCAGCCGGTGGCGCCGTCCAGGGCGGGCAGCGTGCCTTCCACCGGCAGCGGTGCCTCGCTGCCTGCAGTGGCCGGGCCCATCATCATCATCGGCGGAGCAGAAGGCTGCGCGCCGGGTACCGCATCGAGCAGGCCCTGCTCGATACGCGCGGTGCTGACGGTGGACAGCCGGGTCAGCAGGCCGGTGTCCCAGCCCAGGGCAATGGCCACGACCGCCAGCAGCGCAGCGACGCCGAGCACACGGCGGAGCAGATTGCCCAGCCCCAGCCGTGCCTGCAGGGCGCGGAACACCCGGCCGCCGATCCAGACCGCCAATGCCAGCGCGGTGACCGCACCCAGCGCGTAGGCAAGCAGCAGCGTACTGGTGCTGGCGCTGGCGCCATGCAGCGCAGCCCCGGTCAGTACCAGGCCAAGGATCGGGCCCGCGCACGGCGCCCACAGCAGGCCGGTGGCGATGCCGATCAGCAGCGACGTCCAGGCACCGCCGCGCCCGGCGGCATCGGCAGCGTCCGCGCGTGCGCTCAACCGCGCGCCGACACGCTGCAACGGCGCCAGCAGATGGTCTGCCAGTGCGGGCCACAGCAACGCCACCGCGAACAGCGCCATCAGCAGCAGGGCGATCCAGCGACCGATCTGGTTGGCCTGCGCCACCCACTGGCTGCCGACTGCCGCCAGGCTGGCGACGAGGGTAAAGGTCAGCGCCATGCCCAGCAGCAGCGGCAGGGTGCTGCGCAGGAACGGGCGGTCAGCACGCGCGAATACGAACGGCAGCACCGGCAGGATGCAGGGGCTGAGCAGGGTCAGCACACCGCCAAGATAGGCAAGCAGCAACAGCAGCATCATCGGGCTCCAGAAGCAGGGGACGATCCCACCGGCACGCGCCAGCCCGCATCGCTGTCATGCGCGGCAGGTCCGGGCTGGAAGGCCAGCGCCGCGCCGTTCATGCAGTAGCGCAGGCCGGTAGGGCGTGGGCCGTCGTTGAAGACATGGCCCAGATGGCCGCCGCAGCGGCGGCAATGCACTTCCACCCGCAGCATGCCAAAGGTGACGTCGCGGTCCTCACCGATAGCGTTGTGCAACGGTGCCCAGAAGCTGGGCCAGCCAGTACCGCTCTCGAACTTGGTGGACGAAGAGAACAGCGGCAGCGCACAGCCGGCACAGGTGAACGTGCCTTGCCGGTGTTCCTTGTTGAGCGGGCTGCTCCAAGGGCGTTCGGTCGCCTGCTGGCGCAGCACTGCGTACTGGGCCGGGGTCAGCCGCTGGCGCCAGTCAGCATCACTGCGCATGATCTCGAACTGTCGCGCAGGGCGCGTTTCTGCTGCCGCTGGCGCGGCGCGGCTGCAGGCCCCGAGACCGAGCAGGCCGGCGCTGGTGGCGATACCGCCCAGACCCAGCAGATGGCGGCGGGTGAGGGGCATGGCGGACTCCGGGAAGGGGCGACGGGGCCATGCTGCGCCTGCTCCGGTCAACGAATCCTCACGCAGGATTCAATTTTTCGTGAGGTATCGGCGGCGATCCCGCGCCACAATGCGCTCAGCCTCCCCCCTGGCCCGAGCTGCCGATGTCCCCGAGACGTGTCCTGATCGTTGAAGACGATGCCCACATCGCCGACCTGCTGCGCATGCACCTGGGCGATGAGGGGTATGAGGTCGCCCACGCCGACAGCGGTGATGGCGGGCTGCGCCTGCTCGAACAGGAAGGCCCGTGGGACGCGCTGGTGCTGGACGTGATGCTGCCCGGTGTCGATGGCCTGCAGGTCTGCCAGCGCGCACGGGCGATGGCGCGCTATGTCCCGATCATCATCATCAGTGCACGCGGCAGCGAAACCCAGCGCATTGTCGGCCTGGAACTCGGCGCGGACGATTATCTGGCGAAGCCATTCTCGATGCCGGAGCTGGTGGCGCGCGTGCGTGCCCTGCTGCGTCGCGCCGAGGCCATGGCGCAGAACGCCCGCATCGATGCCGGTGCCATCGAGCTGGGAGGACTGCAGCTGGACCCGGTCGCGCGTACTGCCGACGTGGATGGCAAGCCGCTGGAACTCACGCCGCGCGAGTTCGACCTGCTGCTGTTCTTCGCACGCCATCCCGGCCAGGTGTTCGCGCGGATGGAACTGCTCAACCAGGTCTGGGGCTACCAGCACGATGGCTATGAGCATACGGTCAATACCCATATCAACCGCCTGCGCAGCAAGATCGAAACGGATCCGGCCAACCCGCGGCGGTTGCTGACGGTCTGGGGCCGGGGCTACAAGCTGGTGGACCCGGCCGGGGCGGCGGCATGATCCGGCCGAACCTGTGGCAGAAGCTGGCCGCGGTGATCGCGGCGCTGATGCTGATGTGCTGCATGGCGCTGCTGGCGTTGCAGATGCGCTCGAACACACGGCACGAGCAGGAAGTCGTGCAGCGGCTGTCGCTGGGGCTGGCCGAGCACATCGCGCAGCGCAGTGAGCTGATGGATACCAGCGGCATGCGCGATGCGGCGGTGCGTGCGCTGTTCGGGCAACTGATGGCGGTCAACCCCAGCGTCGAGGTGTACCTGCTGGACGACCAGGGTCGCATTCTCGGCCACGACGCACCCAGCGGGCACCTGATGCGCAACCGCGTGGACGTGGCACCGCTGCGCCGTCTGCTGGCGGGCGCGCCGCTGCCGATCCTGGGCGACGATCCGCGCAGTAGCGAGGGTCGCAAGGTGTTCAGCGTGGCGCCGCTGGTGGTGCAGGGGCGGCAGGCCGGCTACGTCTACGTGGTGCTGGTGGGCGAGCACCGGCAGATGCTCGCCGACGACCTCGCCGCCAGCAACCAGTGGAACACGACCTTGTGGTCGGTGATGCTGGTGGGCAGCCTGGGCCTGCTGGCCGGGCTGGTGGCGTTCTACTGGGTGACCCGGCCGCTGCGTCGCCTGACACGTCGCATCCAGGCATTCGACATCGATGCGCCGACGCCGCTGCCGCCGCCCGGCCCGCTGCGGCCGGGCGAGCGCGATGAACTGGTCATCCTCGAACATGCGCATGCGCAGATGGCGCAGCGGTTGGGGGAGCAGTGGCAGCAGCTGCGCCAGCAGGACCTGCAGCGGCGCGAGCTGGTGGCCAACATTTCGCACGATCTGCGCACGCCGCTGTCTTCACTGCATGGCTACCTTGAGACGATGGCGTTGAAGGACGCGACGCTGTCGCCGGAGGAGCGCCGGCGCTATCTCGGCATTGCCCTGGCGCAGAGTGCGAAGGTCGGGCGACTGGCGCGCGCGCTGTTCGAGCTGGCACGCCTGGAACACGGCGAGGTGCGGCTGGAGTGGGAGGTGTTCGCGCTGCCCGAGCTGCTGCAGGACGTGCTGCAGAAGTTCGAGCTGGCGGCGCAGGCGCGCGGCCAGCAGTTGCACGCGGATTTCCCGCAGGGGTTGCCGCTGGTACGTGCGGACCTGGGTCTGGTGGAGCGGGTGCTGACCAACCTGCTCGACAACGCCCTGCGCCATGCGCCGGAGGGAGGGCGGATCGAGGTGCGGCTGCGCGCGGTGGCTGACAGCGTGGAGGTGATCGTCTCTGATGACGGTCCCGGCGTTGCTGCTGCGGTGCGTGCGCAGCTGTTCCAGGCGCCTGCTGCGTTGGGGGCGCGACGGGGCGAGAACGGTGGCCTGGGGCTGCTGATCGTGCAGCGTATCGTGCAGCTGCATGGCCGCAGCATCGCGCTGCGCGACAGTGAGGCAGGGGCGACGTTCGTGTTCGAGCTGCCGCGGGCGGAGTCGGCGGCGGTGGCCTAGGCGCAGCTGGTTTCCGGGTGGCGGTGTTTGCCCCTTCGCGCAGGTATGTGCGTTTTTCCGGGTGGCGCCGGGCGGATGCCCTTGCGTGCGAATGTCCCCCGGCGCCGGCCGGTGTAAGGGCATCCAACCGGCGTTGAGGGGTTATCGGCACGCAGCGGTGTGCGGATGACGGCACCGTGCTGGTGGGCAGGTGGGACACGTCCGGGTGTGGTATCCGCACTGGCATGGGATCGCTCGGTTGAGGCTGCCTGTGCGTGTGTTCGTTTTTCCTGTGGCGCCGGGCGGATGCCCTTGCGTGCGAATGTCCCCCGGCGCCGGCCGGTGGCCGTCACCTCCTCCTTTACTTCGCACGCAAGGGCATCCGCCCGGCGTGCAGGGGCTGTCGGCACGCAGCGGTGTGCGGACGACGGCATCGTGTTGGGTGGGCAGGTGGGACACCTCCGGGTGTGGTATCCGCGCTGGCATGGGATCGCTCGGGTTGAGGCTGCCTGTGCGCAGGTGCGTGCGTTTTCCGTGTGGCGCCGGGCGGATGCCCTTGCGTGCGAATGTCCTCCGGCGCCGGCCGTTGGCCGTCACCTCCTCCTTTACTTCGCACGCAAGGGCATCCACCCGGCGTGCAGGGGCTGTCGGCACGCAGCGGTGTGCGGACGACGGCACCGTGCCTGGCAGGCAGGTGGGGCACGTCCGGGTGTGGTACCCGCGCTGGCATGGGATCGCTCGGGTTGAGGCTGCCTGTGCGTGTGTTCGTTTTTCCTGTGGCGCCGGGCGGATGCCTTTGCGTGCGAATGTCCCCCGGCGCCGGCCGTTGGCCGTCACCTCCTCCTTCACTTCGCACGCAAGGGCATCCGCCCGGCGTGCAGGGGTTATCGGTGCGCAGAGGTGCGAAAATGCGCCGGGGACATTTGCCCACATGCTGCGGGCCGGCGCGAGGCCTTTGCGCTCGCGATCTGCTCGGGCGAAGACGCGCATCTGCACGCAGGCGAGGAATAAAAAAAGACCCGGCAGAGGGAGGGATCTGCCGGGTCCGGATTGCATGGGGGGAGGGACCCATGCAATGAGCGAAAGCGTCGCGTCAGGGCGTGTGGCCGGTCGCGTCCGCTGTTGATTCGTTGTAGCCCTGCACCAGCTCGGACCAGGAGCGTCCAGCCAGCAGGCCAAGACCGACCACGTCCTGCTGGGCCTGCCCAAACCGCTGCAGGTTGTCCTGCCACAGCTGAGCCCCCTGCGACAGCAATCCGGCCGGATCTTCGCTTCGTGCCAGCTCGCCGAGCCAGCCACCGGTCGCGGTCAGGTTGCGTTCCAGTGCTTTCAGCTGCACGCCGAACATGCTTTCAGCGTTCTCCAGCGCCAACCGGTTCGCGCGCGTTGCGGCGGCGGCCAGCTGGCGGGTGGCATCACTGAAGCGATCGCTGAAGGCGGCGGTCATGGGCGTCAGGAAAGGACTTGATGCATTGCAGCATACGCCGATGATGCCGCATTGCAACAAAAATCATAAAGGCGCCCAAGGCGCCTTTAGAAACCTTTAGATATCAATGAGTTGTTCAGGTGCCGGGGCCCCGGTACCGGCAGCCGGAGGTGCAGGTCTCGTGGACCGTGATCTCGCTCAGCGCCGGCAGCGCGGGCTTGAGTTCGTTCCAGATCCACACCGCCAGGTTCTCGCTGGTCGGGTTTTCCAGGCCGGGGATGTCATTGAGGTAGTGGTGGTCCAGGCGTTCGTAGATCGGCTGGAAGGCCGCCTTCACGTCCCCGAAATCCATGATCCAGCCGGTCTGCGCGCCGGGTTCGCCCTCGACCTTCAGTTCCACCCGGAAGGAGTGGCCATGCAGGCGCGCGCACTTGTGCCCCGGCGGTACGTTCGGGAGGCGGTGGGCCGCCTCAAGCATGAAGACTTTGAAGATTTCCATGAGCGGATTGTACGCCGCTGCTGTCGCATCCGACCGGGATCGCGCCGGCCCTGAAGCGGAGTGACTATTTCCATCCGGATGAAGAGATGTTAGCTTCTCTTATATCCGTATGAAGAGATGTTATTGGTCGGGCCCCGGCCAGTCATGGATTACTGCGGAACTTCGTCGCCCTACCACCACCCCACACATCGTCATGCCCCAGCACACCCTGCTCGTGGCGGCCCTGGCCGCCGCTCTGGCCGCGCCATTGTCCGCCGCCGCCGAAACCACCGCTGCCGCCAGTGGCGAAGCCAGTACCCTGGCCGCCGTCCGCGTCACCGGTTCCAACATCAAGCGCGCCGATACCGAGGCGTCCAATCCGGTGCAGGTAATCGGCCGCCAGCAGCTGGAACAGACCGGCAAGGCCACCGTCGCCGATGTGCTGCGCTCGATCTCCGCCAACACCGGCAATGCCAACAACGAGACCACCAACAACGGCTGGGCCTCCGGCTCGGCCAGCATCGGCCTGCGCGGCCTGTCACCGAAGAACACGCTGGTGCTGCTCAACGGCCGCCGCGTGGCGAACTACGGCTTCCCGGCCGGTGGCCTGTCCGATACCTTCGTCGACCTCAATGCCCTGCCGCTGGTTGCGGTCGAGCGCATCGAAGTGCTCAAGGATGGTGCTTCGGCCGTGTATGGCTCCGATGCCGTGGCCGGCGTGGTCAACATCATCACCCGCCAGAACTTCGAAGGTGCCGAGATCGGTGGCAGCTTCGGAGGCGCCGACCAAGGGGGCCTGCGCGAGCAGAACCTGAAGTTCGTGGGTGGCCTCGGTGATCTGGACAGCGATGGCTACAACATCCTGTTCAGTCTGCAGGGCTACAACCGCGACCGCCTGGACCAGGACGAGCGCAATCTGACCAAGAGTGGCATCTACACCGATCTGCCGGGTGGGCGCTGGAACGGCTGGTCAGCCAAGGGGGCGCGCTATCTGATCAATGGCGTGTCGGTGCCGATGCTCGACGCCAGCGGCAACTGCCCCACCGGGACCACGCGCGTCGCGAGCGCTCCGATCGACGGCCTGGCTGGCGACACCTGCGGCTTCAACCAAGCGCCGTACACCACGCTGATTCCATCCACGAAGCGCTACCAGGCCTATGCCAACGGCACCTTCCGCCTGGGCGACAACGTCGAAGCGTTCGGTGAAGTGCTGTACAGCCAGATCAAGAGCGCGGCCTGGTTCGGCAGCAGCCCGTTCTTCACCCTGGAAAGCGGCCGCTTCGCCCTGAATGCCGAGACCGGCCTGGCCGAGCCGGTGTCGTCGCAGCTGCCGGCGGGCAATCCGTACAATCCCTACGGGCGTGCCGTGCCGATCGAGTACACGTTCTTCGATCTCGGCGGCACCATCAAGACCAACCGCTCCACCGCCTATCGCGGCGTGTTCGGCCTGCGCGGCACCACCGCCAACTGGGACTGGGAAGTGGCGGCGTTCGGTGCGCGCAGCAGCGAGCGTGAGACCGTCTCGGGCGGCTTCGCCAACCGCTGGGCGCTGGCCGATGCGCTGGCCAGCGGCAGCTACAATCTGCTCGACCCGGCGGCCACCCCGCAGTCGGTGCGTGATGCGATCAACATCGCTACGCTGCGTCCGGCCGAATCGAAGCTGCAGGGTGTCGATGCGAAGATCTCGGGCAGCCTGGGCCGCACCTGGGCCGGTGACATCGGCTTTGCCGCTGGCGCCGAGTGGCGCCGCGAGAAGCTCGATTCGAACAACCCCTGGCAGATCGATGCCGGCCTGCAGGTGCGTCCGGCCATCGCCGAGGTGCACGGCGAGCGCCAGGTCAGCGCTGCGTACGCGGAAGTGAACGTGCCGCTGGCCTCGACCCTGGAACTGTCCGCCGCTGCGCGTGCCGATCACTACGATGACTTCGGCGATGCGTTCTCGCCGAAGCTCGGACTGCGCTGGCAACCGCTGGACTTCCTGCTGGTGCGCGCGTCGGCCTCGAAGGGCTTCCGTGCGCCCTCGCTGTCGGAGAACTCCAACAGCACCAGCATCTCCTACGGCAGCGTGGTCGATCCGCGCGACCCGGATGTGCCGGGCTCGCGGCAGAGCCCGACGTTCTTCACCGTGGGCAACAGTGACCTGAAGCCGGAGCGCACCAAGAGCGTGAACTTCGGCGTGGTGCTGTCACCGTGGGCGAACACCAATCTGAGTGTCGACTACTACCGTATCCAGCTCGACAACCTGGTCGGCACCAACAACACCCAGACGCTGATCAACGACAATGTCGCCGGTGCCGTGCAGCGCGATGAGCGCGGCAAGCTGCAGGCCGTCTACAACCGCTACCAGAACCTGAGCGAGCTGAAGACATCGGGCATCGACGTGGAACTGCGCCAGCGCATTCCGACGGCGCGCCTGGGAGATTTCACCCTGTCTTCGGCCTACACCCACGTCCGTGACTACCGCCGTCCGACCGTGGTCGGTGGGCCCCTGGTCGACTACGCCGGCAGCAACCTCGGCGCCACCCTGCCCAAGGACAAGGCCACCACCACGCTGGACTGGAAGTACGGCGACTTCAACGCGGCGGTGACCTGGTACTACACCAGCAGCTATCGGCAGGAAGCCAGTACCGCCGCCAAGGCCGTGCAGCAGCGTGTCGGCAGCTACAGCCAGTACGACCTGTACCTGGGGTACACCGGCATCGACAGCCTGACCCTGTACGCCAAGGTGCAGAACCTGGGTGACAAGACGCCGCCCTACGATGCGTCGTTCCCGGGCATCCGTGCGCCGTATGACTTCACCCAGTACGACCTGCGGGGTCGCTACTTCACGCTGGGCTTCGACTACCGCTTCTGACCCAACGCCGTGGCCGGTCACCTGCCGTGACCGGCCACGTTGCCCTCTGCCGTCCTGTTTCCGGGGAGTCACCGTGTCCTTCCACCGCCGTGCCGTTCTTCCGTTGCTGATCGCCGCTGCCAGCGCAGTGTTCCCCGCGTTGTCCGCGCAGGCGCAGAGCGCCTATTTCTTTCCGCAGGCCAGCGAGGCCGGCGCGTTCGACAGCGCCATTCCCACGCCGGAGCAGTTCCTCGGCTATCCGATCGGCAGCCGCTACACCCGCCACGACCAGTTGGTCGCCTATTTCGAGGAACTGGCCAGGCATTCGGACAGGATCCGCGTCCAGCACATTGGACGCAGCTATGAAGGCCGCCCCCTGCTGATTGCCACCATCACCGCGGCCAGCAACCAGGCGCGGTTGGAACAGATCCGCCAGCAGCACGCGACCCTGGTCGATCCGGCACAACCGCGCAGCGCAGCCGGTGACAGCCCGGTGGTGGTCTGGCTGGGCTACAGTGTGCACGGCAATGAAACCTCCAGCGGCGAAGCGGCGATGCTCACCGCGTATTACCTGGTGGCCAATCGCAGCAGTGAAACCCAGCAATGGCTGCAGCAGGCGGTGGTGCTGTTCGACCCGGCGCAGAATCCGGACGGACGCGACCGTGCCGCCAACTGGCACAACGCCTGGGCATCGGACCCGGCCTCGGCCGATCCGGCTGACAAGGAGCATGTCGAGCCGTTCCCGCAGGGCCGTACCAACCATTACTTCACCGATCTCAACCGCGACTGGCTGGCGCTGACCCAGCAGGATTCGCGGCCAAAGGTGGCCGCCTTCCACCAGTGGTACCCGAACGTGCAGATCGACTTCCACGAGATGGGCAAGGACAGCACGTACTACTTCGAGCCTTCGCCGAAGAGCATGCACAGCCCGTTGATCCCGGCCGCCTCCTACGAGTTCAACAGGACGCTGGCCACGTACCACGCACAGGCGCTGGACGCACTGGGGTCGCTGTACTACACGGGGGAGAACTTCGACAACTTCTCGCCGGTGTATGGCTCGACCTATCCGGACTTCCATGGCGCGGTCGGTGTCACCGTCGAGCAGGCCAGTTCGCGGGGACGGGTGCAGGAGTCGGTGAACGGGCTGCTGACCTTCCCGTTCACCATCCGCAACCAGGTCGCCACCGGCCTGGGCACGGTGCGCGGTGCGGTGGCCGAGCGCAGTGGCCTGTTCGACCTGCAGAAGACCTTCTTCCAGAGCGCATTGAAGCAGGCCGCGCAGCAGCCGCAGAAGACCTTCGTGTTCGGCGACGCGCATGATCCGGCGTTGACCCGGCGCCTGCTTGAACTGCTGCTCCTGCACCGGATCGAGGTACGCGCGCTGGATCGCGATGTCACCGTCGAGGGGAAGCGCTTCCAGGCAGGCAGTGCCTATGTCGTGCCCGTGCAGCAGGCGCAGTTCCGCCTGGTGCACTCGATCTTCGCCGAGACGCCGCCGATCAAGGGCGACGTGTTCTATGGCAGCACCAGCTACGCTATTGCGCCAGCCTACGGCGTGGCCTTCGCCGGCAGCCGCAGCCGCATCGACGGCGGTGCACAGGTGAGCGAGCTGCCACCACTGCAGGGCGCGGTCGTCGGCGGCCAGGCGGGGTTCGCCTATGCCATCGACTGGCGTGACTACAACGCCAGCCGTGCGCTGGCCGAGCTGCAGGGCAGGGGACTGGCCGCCCGCGCTGCATTCCAGCCGTTCACCGCCGGAACCGCACAGGGCGATGTGGCTTTCGCGGCCGGCAGCATCGTCGTTCCGGTCGCCGGCCAGCCACTGCAGGGGGCGGCCCTGCTCGACGCGGTGGCCGCGGCGGCACGTGCTTCAGGCGTACAGGTGCATGCGTTGTCGAGTGGCCGCAGCCGCGAGGGCATCGATCTCGGCAGCGATGGCGTGAAGGCACTGCGCAAGCCGGCCGTGGCACTGGTGATGGGCGAAGGCGTGGCGGCCACCGAGATCGGATCGGCCTGGTTCCTGCTGGACCAGCACCTGCACCTGCCGGCCAGCAAGCTGGATCCGCAGCAGCTGGGCAAGGTTCCGCTGGATCGCTATACCACGCTCGTGTTGTCCGGTGGCACCTACAGCAGTGTCGATGCGACCGCGGTGGCCGCACTGAAGCGCTGGGTGCAGGCCGGCGGCTCGCTGGTGACCTATGGCAGCGCGTCGAAGTGGGCGATCGAGCAGAAGCTCGCCGATGGCGAGAAGACCGGCAAGGACGAAGAGGCCGGCGACGAATCCCGTCGCGCCTTCGGTGACCAGCGCGACATCGCTGCGATCGAGCGGGTGAGCGGCAACATCCTCAGCGCCGATGTCGATACCAGCCATCCCCTGGCGTTCGGCGTGCCGGGCCGGCAGCTGGCGGTGAACAAGGAAAACAGCGTGACGCTGCAGCCGAGTGCGAATCCGTTCTCGACGGTGGTGCGCATCGACGCGTCACCACGGGTCAACGGTTACCTGTCCGAGCGCAATCGTGCGCGGGTGGCAGGCAGTGCGTGGCTGCTGGTGTCGGCCCAGGGAAAGGGCAACGTGGTGCTGTTCGCCGATGATCCGGCACACCGCAAGTACTGGCATGGCACGGATCGACTGCTGATCAATGCGATCTTCTTCGGGAATCTGGCGAATCCGGCGAAAGCGCGCGGGTGAGGCGTCTGGCGCCTTGTTCGATGCGCGGGCAACAAAAAAGGGACGGCGCGCCAGCGCCGTCCCCGATGTGAGGCCCCCCGCGCAGCGGGACGCCTCATTCCTGTCAGTCAGGATCAGCCGGCGCGACCGCCGCCGCCCTGGCCACGGCCACGACCACCGCCGTTGCCGCCTCCGCCACGACGCTGGCCCTGACCTGCGCCGGCACGCTGCTGGCCGTTGCCACCGCCCTCACGACGGCCACCACCGGCCTTCTTCGGGCCGGCGTGGGCATGGCGCGGCGCATCGCCGTGCGGACGTCGCGCGTGGCTCTTGCGCGGGGCGCGCTCGCCGCTGTCGTGCTCGGCCTTGCCCGGTGCACTGTTGCCCCAGCGGATCGGCACCTGCAGCTCGAAGCCCGGCACATCGCGGATGTCCATGTCGCGTCCGAGCAGGCGCACGATTGCGCGCAGCAGCTTGACCTCGTCCTGCGCCACCAGCGAGATCGCCTGGCCGGTGGAGCCGTTGCGGCCGGTGCGGCCGATGCGGTGCACGTAATCCTCGGCGACCATCGGCAGGTCGAAGTTGATCACCTTCGGCAGCTCGTTGATGTCGATGCCTCGCGCCGCGATGTCGGTGGCCACCAGCACGGTCACGCGACCGGCCTTGAAGTCACCCAGCGCACGCAGCCGCTGGCCCTGGCTCTTGTTGCCATGGATCGCCGCGGTCTTGATGCCCGACTTCTCCAGGAACGCGGCCAGCTTGTCGCTGCCGTGCTTGGTCCGGGCGAACACCAGGGTCTGCTCACGGCTGTCCTGTGCCAGCAGGTGCAGCAGCAGGTCGCGCTTGCGGCCGGCGTCGACCGGATGCACGCGATGGGTGATGGTCTCGGCCACGGTGTTCTTCGGCGTCACCTGGATCTGTTCCGGGTTGCGCATGAACTCCAGCGCCAGCTGGCGGATGTTGTCCTCGAACGTGGCCGAGAACAGCAGGGTCTGACGGTTCTGCTTGGGCAGCTTGGCCAGGATGCGCTTGATCGACGGCAGGAAGCCCATGTCAAGCATGCGGTCGGCTTCGTCCAGCACCAGCAGTTCGATGCCGGACAGGTCGATGCTGCGACGCTCCAGGTGATCGATCAGGCGGCCCGGGCAGGCCACCAGCAGGTCCACGCCACGGCGCAGGATGTCCAGCTGGTTGCCCATGCCGACGCCGCCGTAGATGCAGGCGCTGGGGATGCGCAGATACTTGCTGTAGCCGCGCAGGCTGTCATGCACCTGGGTGGCCAGCTCGCGGGTCGGAGCCAGGATCAGTGCGCGGGGCTTGCGCGGGCCACCGCCACGCACTTCCTGCGGCGCGGTGCCCAGATGCTGCAGCAGCGGCAGGCCGAAGGCTGCGGTCTTGCCGGTACCGGTCTGTGCGCCGGCCAGCAGGTCGCGACCGGCCAGCGCCAGCGGGATCGCCTGCTGCTGGATCGGGGTCGGGTTTTCGTAGCCCTGCTCGGCCAGCGCACGCAGCAGGAAGGGCGCCAGGCCCAGCGATTCAAAAGACATCGAGTGTGCTCCAAGTACAAGAAACGCCTGTCCGAATGGACAGACGGGGGCAGATCAAACTGATCGGCTGACTCGGAGCGTTCCCGTGAACCGCGCTGCGAGAATTGGGTGCAGCCGGCACGAAGCGCAGGCTGGAATGCGTGACGAACGGCGTCGGAGTGGGGGCGGGCGAAGAGGGCGGACCCTGGTCGCCGGCGATCCCGGAGGGAAACGGACGGCCGCTGCAGACTCCACAAGTCTAAACGATGTTTGAGACTTCACGCAAAAAGGCCTGTTCAGGTAAGGGTTCTCTCTGCAGGGTTGCGCCCTGCACCCGCAGAGGCCGAAGCCACGTCAACGTCAACGTCAAAAGCGGGCTTCCTGAAGGTAGGCGGGGTGGGTCCGGTTGCGGGGGACGCCGTGAATCCGTCCATGGAGGCTCGGTCGCGCCATCCATGGCGCTTACGCCCCCGCAACCGGACCCACCCCGCCTTCGACAGTTTCCTGCGAACTGGCGGATCTGACCCCAGTTTGGATTTCGATGTCCGAAAGATCTCATCCACGCGTGGCGTGGATCTACCGACCGTCACCGGGAAACTGTCAAAGGTGGGGCGGTGTGGGCGGGCGGGACCGTTGGCGCCATGGATGGCGCCATCGAGCCCCCAGGGATGGGTTTACGGCGTGTCCTGCCCGCCCACACCGCCCCGCCAGATCCGCAGACAACCCAGAGCCGGCTGTTGCCATTGACGTTGCCCTGGCTTGAAGCAGGTGCAGGGCGCAGCCCTGCCTGACCCCCGCTACGGTAGGGTGGAGCGATGCGGCGCTGCAGCTTGGCGCCGCCCCATATTTGATTACACTTGAAACTTGTTTGCCCATGACTCCGGACACCCACCCATGAAGCTTGGTTCTTTGAAGGAAGGCGGCCGCGACGGCACCCTGATCGTCGTCTCGCGTGATCTGCGCCACGGCGTCCGCGCCACCGGCATCGCGGCCACCCTGCAGCAGGCCCTGGAGGACTGGAGCCGTGTCGCACCGCGCCTGAACGCGCTCTACGAATCACTGAATGCCGGTGACGCCGATGGCGTGTTCGACCTGGACCCGCAGACGCTGGCGGCGCCCCTGCCGCGCGCCTATGAATTCGTCGATGGCAGCGCCTACCTGCCGCACGTCGAGCGCGTCCGCCGCGCCCGCGGGGCCGAGGTTCCGGAAAGCTTCTACACCGACCCGCTGATGTACCAGGCCACCAGTGCCGGTTTCTACGGCCCGCGCGACGCGGTGAAGGTGGTCAGCGAGGAGTACGGCATCGATCTGGAGGCCGAACTGGTGGTCATCACCGACGACGTGCCGATGGCGGTCACCCCGGAGCAGGCCGCCGGCCACATCCAGCTGGTGGGTCTGGTCAACGACGTTTCGCTGCGCAACCTGATTCCGGGCGAGCTGGCCAAGGGCTTCGGCTTCCTGCAGTCCAAGCCGCGCTCGGCACTGTCGCCGGTGTTCGTCACCCCTGACGAACTGGGTGACGCCTGGCAGGACAACAAGGTGCACCTGCCGCTGGTCACCCACATCAATGGTGCGTGGTTCGGTGCGCCGGAGGCAGGCGTGGACATGCAGTTCAACTTCGCCCAGCTGGTGGCGCATGCGGCCAGGACCCGTCCGCTGGGCGCCGGCACCATCGTGGGATCGGGCACCATCGCCAACGAGGACACCAGCAAGGGCGCTTCGTGCTTTGCCGAGCAGCGCACCGTGGAAACCCTGCGCGACGGCAAGCCGAGCACACCGTTCATGTCGTTCGGCGACGTGGTGCGGATTGAAATGTTCGACGCCGCCGGCAACAGCATCTTCGGTGCGATCGAGCAGCGCATCGAGCAGGCGGCCAGGCCCTGAGGAGGGACGCGGCGATGGAGATCCCGGTCGACGACGGCATCGTGCTGTACACCTACTGGCGATCCAGCGCCGCCTACCGCGTGCGCATCGGCCTGGAGCTGAAGGGCCTGCGCTGGGAGGCGCGCCCGGTTCATCTGCTGCGCGACGGTGGTGAACAGCACGGCGAAGCCTATCGCGTACTCAATCCGCAGGAGCGGGTGCCGACCCTGCTGCACGACGGGCAGGTGCTGACCCAGTCGCTGGCGATCCTGGAGTATCTGGACGAACGTTTTCCGCAGATGCCGCTGCTGCCGGCCGATGCGGCCGGCCGCGCCCGCGTGCGTGCGCTGGCGCAGCTGGTCGCCTGCGACATCCATCCGCTGAACAACCTGCGGGTGATGCAGCATCTGGAACGCGGCCTGCACCTGTCCGCCGAGGTCCGCACCCAGTGGACGCTGCAGTGGATCGCCGAAGGCTTTGCGGCCCTGGAAACCCTGCTGGCCGGGAGCAGCGACACCGGCACCTTCTGCCATGGCGACCGGCCCGGCCTGGCCGACATCTGTCTGCTGCCACAGGTGTACAACGCACATCGCTTTGGTCTGGATCTGTCGCCGTATCCGACCCTGCGCCGCATCGAAGCCGCCTGCCAGGCGCTGGACGCATTCGAGCGTGCGCGCCCCGAAAACCAGGTCGACGCGGCCTGATTGCCGCTGCGATCGCCGGGCATGGTCCGGCGCTACCCCTCGCTGGTTGGTGGCAGCGCGGGGCGACGCCCTGTGGATTCCGCATCCCCGATGAGCAACTGCCGCAGGTCATCGCGGAACAGCCGGTAGGCGTCTTCTCGACGGACCTCGTCGGCCTGCCGCAACACCCATGCGGGATGCACCGTGGCAGAGCCACGGGTGCCATCCGGCAGGGTGTGCCAACGGGCGCGATCACGCGTCAGGCTGAAATGGCTGCCGA
Source organism: Stenotrophomonas genospecies 5 (assembly GCF_054473825.1). Lineage (NCBI taxonomy): Bacteria > Pseudomonadati > Pseudomonadota > Gammaproteobacteria > Lysobacterales > Lysobacteraceae > Stenotrophomonas > Stenotrophomonas genospecies 5. The sequence continues at coordinate 261,236 of NZ_JBTMUW010000003.1, read as the reverse complement.
ACACCGCCGACGCCGCCGTTGCGCCCAGGCACACGATGATCTCCGGCCGCACCCGCTCGATCTCGCCGAGCAGCCACGGACGGCAGGCCTGCACATGGCGGCCCTGCGGACGTTTGTGCAGGCGCACCTTGCCGCGCCTCTCGTGGTGGAAATGCTTCACTGCGTTGGTCAGGTACAGCGTGGAGCGGGCGATACCCAGCTCGGAGAGGGCACGGTCCAGCAGCGCGCCGGCAGGTCCCGCGAAGGGGCGTCCGCACAGGTCCTCGGTGTCGCCCGGCTGTTCGCCGACCAGCATCACCCGTGCATCGCCAGGCCCTTCACCGAACACCACCTGCGTGGTGGACTCCCACAGGGGGCACTGCCGGCAGCCCGCTGCCTGGCGCTGCAGGGTAGCCAGATCACTGGAGGGTGAGGGGACCGGGGATGTCGCCTGCCGCGATGGAATCCGCCGCTGGGGTGGCTGCGCCGGGCGATCGTGCATGGCCTGCACGCGGTCGCCAGCATCGCGGATCAGCCCGGGCAGCACCTGCGCCTCGGGCAGGTGCCGCCAGTACCGGGCAGGCATCTCCTGCTGCATCATCCGCGTGTTGAGGCGTGCGGGATTGAAGATGCTTGCGTAGTAGGTCTGCCAGAGCGTCTCGCGTGCGTCCTCCGCCGGCGCCTGCTCGCGGTGCCCGCCAGCGCCGAAGGACAGCGCCTGGCCATCCCAGTGCACGCTCCGGTAGGGGGTGAGGATGGCCCAGCGCATGCCAGCGAAGCGGCGTGCGAAGAACGCCGCGACCCGGTCGACGATCCGATGCTGCGGCTCGAACCATGCGATGAAGGCATCCTGCTCGCCGGGGATCTCGCGGAAGCGCACGAACGCCTTCATCTTGTGCGTGTCGCGGCGGACCGCCTGCGCCATCGTCATCGCGCGCAGCACATCGGCGTCGGTTGGATTGGAGAGCAGCGCGCGCTCGCCGTGCACGATCCGCCACAGCAGCCGGTACAGCAGTGGCATCGGCTGCGCATCGGCATGGCACAGGCAGGTGGAGGCCAGCTCAAGGAACGCACTCGGCACATGTGGCACGGAGGGCGTTTCCAGAAGCGGGGCCTGGGTCGCTGCAGGAGCATCCAGCAACGACCCGGCGCTGCTTTCCAACCAGTCCAGCTGCTCGGGCGACAGTCCGCGCAGCAGCGCTTCGCGCGCTGCACCCCGCCAGGCATCGAGCGACCACGGGGGATCGACCCGCAGCGACCAGCGCTGGGCGTCAGGCCGCCGGCGGTGCATCGAACAGCGATCCCTGGCGGGGCGGCGGCGCCAAACGCGCACGCAATGCCACAGGATCCTCCAGCGCCTTGCGTGGCTGGTGGTCAGCCAGCAGCACGAACGGCAGCAGCTTGCCCATCGGTGCCTTCAGCCTCGCAATGTCCGCCACCCGCAGCCGGCCATGGCGGCGCGCCATCAACACGCGTTTCACATTGCGTACGCCGAGCCCGGGAACCCGCAGCAGCAGTTCCTTCGGCGCACGATTGAGGTCGACCGGGAAGCGCTCGGGATGGCGGATCGCCCAGGCCATCTTCGGATCGATGTCCAGATCCAGCATGCCCCCCTGCGCGGTGTCGGTGATCTCTTCCACGCCGTAGCCATAGAAGCGCAGCAGCCAGTCCGCCTGGTACAGCCGATGCTCGCGCTGCAGAGGCGGCGGCTGTACCGGCAACTGCAGACTGGCGTCGGGAATGGGGCTGAAGGCCGAGTAGTAGACGCGGCGCATCCGGTAACTTCCGTACAGATTGTCGGCACTGCAGAGGATCTGCCTGTCGCTGGCGCCATCGGCACCGACGATCATCTGGGTGCTCTGCCCCGCCGGTGCGAAGCGCGGGGCTTTCGCTCGCGTCCGGCGCGGCGCGCCCGCGGTGATCGCGCGCGATGCCTTGCCGGCCTCCTTGGCCTCCTCGATGCGCCAGCGCAGCTCGCCCATGGCGCCGCGGATCGAGCCGACGGTCTTCTCCGGAGCCAGTTTCGTCAATCCGGCCTCGGTGGGCAGTTCGACATTGATCGAGAGACGGTCGGCGTGCCGGCCGGCCGCTGCCAGCAGTTCCGGCGATGCTTCGGGAATGGTCTTGAGGTGGATGTAGCCGGCGAAGCGATGTTCCTCGCGCAGCCGGCGGGCGACTTCCACCAGGCGCTCCATCGTGTAATCCGCATTGCGGATGATTCCGCTGGAAAGGAACAGGCCCTCGATGTAGTTGCGCTTGTAGAAATCCAGGGTCAGCGCGACCACCTCATCCACACTGAAACGCGCGCGTGGCACGTTGCTGGAGACGCGGTTGATGCAGTACGCACAGTCGTAGACGCAGAAGTTGGTGAGCAGGATCTTCAACAGGGACACGCAGCGGCCGTCCGGCGTGTAGCTGTGGCAGATGCCCATGCCCTCGGTGCTGCCGATGCCACCGCTGGTCCGGGAGTCGCGCTTGCCGGACCCGCTGGAAGCACAGGAGGCGTCGTATTTGGCGGCGTCGGCAAGAATGGCCAGCTTGCGGAGGGTGTCCATGGCGGCACGCTACGCAGGGGCTGTCTCATTGGGTGAGACAGCCCCTGAACTCTTCAGGATCTGCCGCCGGGCATGGCCCGGCGCTACCGATGCACTGGCACCCCCGCCGGGCATGGCCCGGCGGGGGTGGATCAGAAGCCGTGGGTGATGCTCGGCTGGCCTGCTGAATAGTCGGCGTACGGGTCGTGCTCGCCGCTGCTGCCTTCGGAGAGGCGGAACTTCAGCGCCAGGCCGTCGCGCGAATCGGCAGCGCGCAAGGCTTCCTCCTGCTCGATCACGCCAGACTTGGCGAGCCGGAACAGGCATTGGTCGAAGCTCTCCATGCCTTCTTCCAGCGAGGCTTCCATCGCGGCCTTGATCTCGTGCACCTGGCCGCGTCGCAGCAGGTCGCGGATCATCGGGGTGTTGATCAGCACCTCGGTGGCTGGAAGACGGCGGCCGTCCTTGTTCTTCACCAGGCGCTGGCTGATCACCGCACGCAGGTTCAGCGCCAGGTTCATCAGCACGTTCTTGTGCGCGCTTTCCGGGAAGAAGTTGAGGATCCGCTCGATGGTCTGGTCGGCATTGTTGGAATGCAGCGTGGCCAGGCACAGATGGCCGGTCTCGGCGAAGGCGATGGCCGCTTCCATCGTCTCGGCATCCAGGATCTCGCCGATCAGGATGACGTCCGGTGCCTCGCGCATCGCGTTCTTCAGCGCATTGTGGAAGGCATGGGTGTCCAGCCCCACTTCACGCTGGTTGACGATGGACATCTTGTGCTTGTGCAGGTACTCGATCGGATCCTCGATGGTGAGGATGTGTCCGGTCGTGGTGCTGTTGCGATGGTCGATCATCGACGCCAGCGAGGTCGATTTGCCGGAACCGGTGGACCCCACCACCAGCACCAGCCCGCGCGGGGTCATGATGACGTCCTTCAGCACCTGCGGCAGGTTCAGCTCCTCGATGCTCGGGATCCGGCTGCGGATGGCGCGGATGACCATGCCGACCTCGCCCCGCTGCTTGAACACGTTCACCCGGAAACGGCCGGCATCGGCCAGGGCGATGGCCATGTTGAGCTCCAGCTCGCGCTCGAACTGCGGCACCTGGCCCTCGTCCATCAGCGAATAGGCGATCTTCTTGACCATGCCGGGCGGCAGGCCGGTGTTGCCCAGCGGGTAAAGCTTCCCCTCGATCTTGATGTAGACCGGTGCTCCGGTGGTCAGGAACATGTCCGAGGCGTTCTTTTCGGTCATCAGCTTCAGGAAGTAGCCGATATCCATCGCGAATTTTCCCCAACGAAACTGCCGGCGCCCGTTGCAAGCACGGCGCTGGCTTGACGACAATGGCCGTGAACCGACAACCGGTACGGCCTCCCCGATGAAACGACCTAGCTTCGCACGAATGCGCCACGGCCTGTATGTGATGGCGTTTGCATTCGCACTGTCTGCCCCCGCCTGGGCGCAGGACGGTGCGCTGGAACTGGCCCAGGCCCGGCAGGCGGTGGACAAGGCCACCCAGGCCGATGCCGACCAGTACGCGCCGGACCTGATCGATCTGGCCCGGCAGGGCCTGGAGCAGGCGCAGCGCGCCGCTGGCGATCGCCGCGAACGCAAGAACGCCCCGGCCATGGCCCTGCGCGCGGCGGCCGATGCCGACCTGGCCCGCGCCCGCAGCGAGGAGGCCACTGCCACCGCGCAGCTGCAGCTGCGCCGCAACGAGGTCAACCAGCTGCAGCGCCAGCTCTCGACCGGGGAGGACCGCCGGTGAAACCCGTGAACGCCGCAACCCTGGCCGTACTGCTGGCTCTGCCGACCCTTGCCCTGGCGGCCGACAACCCCGTGGTGGCCCAGCTGAGCCAGCGCCTGATGGCCATCCAGGCCAATCCGGACACCGCCGAACTGGGCGCCTTCGAGCGCATGCAGGCCCAGCAGGCCATTGCCACCCTGGACAAGGCCAAGCGCCGCGACCAGGAGTTGGCGACCTACCTGGCCCAGCGCCGGGTCGAGATCGCCGAGACCGCCGTACGCGCGGCCCTGGCCGCCCGTGAGGTCGATCGGCTCGAGCGGACCCGCAGTGACCTGCTGATCGAGGCGAGCCGCCGCGATGCCGCCCGCGCCCGCCAGGAGGCCGAACAGCTGCGCATGCAGGCGCAGATGCAGGCCGAGGAAGCTGAACGCCTGCGTCAGGCTGCCGAGGCCGAGACGCTGGCACGGCAGGACGCCGAGAACGCCCTGACCAGCGTGGCCGGCAAGCAGCAGCAACGATTGAGCGCGGCCCAGCAGAATGCGGCGAAACTGGCCCGCGAGGAGGCCGAGCTGGTGTCCGGGCAGAAGCTGCCGGGCTCGAAGTTCGACGGACGCGGCGAGGTCTTCACCTTCGCCGGTGATGCTTTCGGAGCGGGCGGCTCCAGTCTGTCCGCCGGGGCGCGCAACCAGGCCAAGGCGTTGGCCGAGTACCTGAACATCGGCAAGAAGGGCCGGCTGCGCATCGAGGCCTACGACAGCGCCAACGGCGTCGGGCAGAAGCGCGCCGAGGCCCTGCGTGATGCACTGGTGGCGGGCGGTGTCGCCAGCAACCGCATCCAGATCAGCGGCAAGAAGGCGGCGTCGACCCGGGCGCGCTCGGCCGAGGTCATCATCGCCCCGTAATTGATTGATATTGTTTGTTTTTCGTTGCGTTGAGCATTCAGCCTGAACCCCGCCCCGGCGGGGTTCGGTCTTTTTGTCGCAGGGGTCTTGTACCCCGCCCGGAGCAGGCGTAGGGTCAATCGTCCGGGACGCAATGCCGCGGACCGGACGATGGGAGGGCCGGGCCGATGCAAGCAGGGCGCGAACCGCAGCAGACCGACGTGCGCAGGCCAGTGCCGCAGGTCGTTGTGCGCACCCATGCAGCCATCGAACGGCGCTCCTCCATGAACAACGCCCCGTGCCTTGCGGCCGGGGCGTTCGCGTATCTGTCGAAGGAGGTCCATCATGTTTGAAGATCAGCCCCAGAGCGAGATCGACGCACGTCGCGCGCGTGATCCGGAGTTCAGGGCACTCCATGACCAGCACCGCAAGTTGAACAAGAAGTGCATGGACGCGGAGTTGGGTGTACTCCCGATCGATGATGTCACCCTGGGTCGCATGAAGCGTGAGAAGCTGCTGGCCAAGCAACGACTTCTGCGAATGTACGAAACACCGCTCCCAACGACGTCCGCCACGCTGTGACGCACCTCGTCACGCCCGGAACGGCGTGATCCGGCCACAGAAGGCCCGGCCAGGCGCTCGCGCCCTGGCGTCGCGGTACCGCCGATGACGGCGGCCGCGCCAAGGCACCACAGGCGGTGGTGCCTTGGCCCGCACGTCCCTGTCTCATCGATGCGGACGGTACCGGTCTCCTCGTCGATCCGGGGCCGTCCGCATCCCTTTTCCGGCAGCGTCGCGCCCATACCCGGACTGACCTGACTTTCAGCGCCATCCGTCGGATAATCATCTGTCCGGCCCTGTGTGGCGCGAACCGAAAGTCCTGCGAATGCCCATCCATTCTTCCGTCCTCGAACTCATTGGCCAGACCCCGATCGTCAAGGCCCAGCGCCTGGACACCGGTGTCTGCGAGCTCTATCTGAAGCTCGAGAACGCCAACCCGGGTGGATCGATCAAGGATCGCATCGGCCTGTCGATGATCGAGGCAGCGGAGAAGCGCGGGGACCTGAAGCCGGGCGCGACGCTGGTCGAGGGCACCGCGGGCAACACCGGACTGGGCCTGGCCCTGGTCGCCCAGCAGAAGGGCTACAAGTTGATCCTGGTTGTTCCCGACAAGATGAGCCGGGAAAAGATCTTCAATCTGAAGGCGATGGGCGCTGAAGTGCGTCTGACCCGCTCGGACGTGGCCAAGGGCCACCCGGAGTACTACCAGGACCTGGCAAAGACCATCGCCGAGCAGACGCCGGGCGCCTACTTCATCAACCAGTTCGGCAACCCCGACAATCCGGCCGCCCACGAATTCGGCACCGGCCCGGAGATCCTGGAGCAGATGGGCGGCGATCTGGACGCCATCGTGTTCGGCTGCGGCAGCTCGGGCACCATGACCGGCCTGTCGCGCGCCTTCGCCACGCTGTCGCCGAAGACCGAGCTGGTGCTGGCCGACCCGGTCGGGTCGATCCTGGCCGAGTACATCAATGATGGCGTGCTCAATGACAAGTCGGGCAGCTGGCTGGTGGAAGGCATCGGCGAGGATTTCCTGCCCTCGATCTCCGATTTCAGCCGTGTCACCAAGGCCTATGCCATCAGCGACGCCGAGAGCTTCCACACCGCACGCGAACTGCTGGGCAAGGAAGGCATCCTCGGTGGCTCCTCCACGGGTACCCTGCTCGCCGCCGCACTGAAGTACTGCCGCGAGCAGACCACGCCGAAGAAGGTGCTGGTGCTGGTGTGCGACACCGGCAACAAGTACCTGTCGAAGATGTACAACGACTACTGGATGCTGGACAACGGCTTCCTCGAGCGCCCGCAGCACGGCGACCTGCGCGACCTGATCCTGCGCCCGTACGGCCAGCGCGACACCGTCGTGATCGGCCCGAATGATCTGTTGACCACCGCCTACCAGCGGATGAAGCTGTACGACGTCTCGCAGCTGCCGGTGATGGAGGGCGACCAGCTGGTCGGCATCGTCGATGAAAGCGACGTACTGCTGCATGTCTACGGCGACGAGGCGCGCTTCCGGGATCCGGTGGCCACGGCCATGGTCAGCAAGCTGGACCGGCTGGACGTGAAGTCGCCGATCGAAGCCCTGCTGCCCGTCTTCGATCGTGGCCAGGTGGCGATCGTCATGGACGGCAATGCCTTCCTCGGCCTGATCACCCGGATCGATCTGCTCAACTACCTGCGGCGTCGCGTTCAGTAACGCGAAGATCGCAGACGATCGCAGCTGAATTCACGTTTATTCGCGTCAAAGGTTGTTAAGGCCGCGCTGATAGACTTCCGCTCCTTCGACGGCACCGTCCACCGGTGCCCATCAGGAATCAACATGTCCAACGCTTCTTCCCAGGATCGCGCGCTCGCCCTGGCCACCCTGGCCATCCACGGCGGCCAGTCGCCCGATCCGAGCACCGGTGCGGTGATGCCGCCGATCTACGCCACCTCGACCTATGCGCAGTCCAGCCCGGGCGAGCACCAGGGCTTCGAATACTCGCGTACGCACAATCCGACCCGCTTTGCCTATGAGCGCTGCGTCGCCTCGCTGGAGGGGGGAACCCGCGGTTTCGCCTTTGCTTCCGGCATGGCCGCCAGCTCGACCGTGATCGAACTGCTGGACGCCGGCAGCCACGTGGTGGCGATGGATGACATCTATGGCGGCAGCTTCCGCCTGTTCGAGCGCGTGCGCCGTCGTACCGCCGGGCTGGACTTCAGCTTCGTCGATCTGACCGACCTGGCCGCGTTCGAGGCTGCGATCACGCCGGCCACGCGCATGGTGTGGATCGAAACCCCGACCAACCCGATGCTGAAGATCGTGGACATCGCCGCGGTCGCCGCCATCGCCAAGCGCCACGGCCTGATCGTGGTGGTGGACAACACATTCGCCTCACCGATGCTGCAGCGTCCGCTGGAACTGGGTGCGGATCTGGTCCTGCACTCGGCCACGAAGTACCTCAACGGGCATTCGGACATGGTCGGCGGCATGGTCGTGGTCGGCGACAACGCCGAACTGGCCGAGCAGATGGCGTTCCTGCAGAACTCGGTGGGGGGCGTGCAGGGGCCGTTCGACAGCTTCCTGGCCCTGCGTGGCCTGAAGACCCTGCCGCTGCGCATGAAGGCGCACTGCGCCAATGCGCTGGCCCTGGCCCAATGGCTGGAAAAGCACCCGGCGGTGGACAAGGTGATCTACCCCGGCCTGGCCTCGCACCCGCAGCACGACCTGGCGACCCGCCAGATGGGCGGCTACGGCGGCATCGTCTCGATCGTCCTCAAGGGCGGTTTCGAGGCGGCCAAGCGCTTCTGCGAGAAGACCGAGCTGTTCACCCTGGCCGAATCGCTCGGCGGCGTGGAGAGCCTGGTCAACCATCCTGCCGTGATGACCCATGCGTCGATCCCGGTCGCGCGCCGCGAGCAGCTGGGCATCAGCGATGCGCTGGTGCGCCTGAGCGTGGGGGTGGAAGACCTGGGCGACCTGCAGTTGGACCTGGAACGGGCGCTGGGTTGAGCCGCACCATGGCCAGCAACGACGAAAGCCGGGGAGGGACGCGGGCGCCACGTCGCATCGTCCACGCCCTGCGCGCCCGCCTGGGCGGGCTGCGCCGTTGGTGGCTTGCCCGCGGACTGGAGCAGGCGCGTTTCCCCGCGCTGCCCGCACCGGCCGCTGGCGACGCGCGCGGTGAAGCGCTGGTCTTCCCGCCGACCGATCCCACCCTGGGGCCGGGCGTCAATCTGTACGGCTACATCCACGGCCAGTTCGGCCTGGGGCAGGCGGCACGGATGTATGCCCGTGCCCTGCTGGGTGAGGGATATCCGGTTGCGGTGAACGATGCCGCCCTCCGCATCCCGCATGCGTGCAATGACCACAGCCTGTCCGGTCAGCTCGGACGGGGCGCGCCCTATCCCTTCAACCTGGTATTCGTGAATCCGGACCTGTTCGGTGAACTGGCGCCCCGCCTGCCACGCGATACCTACACCATCGCGTTCTGGTTCTGGGAACTGGATACCGTGCCGGCCGCATGGCAGCGAACGCTGGAGCAGGTCGACGAAGTCTGGGTCTCCACCCGCTTCGTCGAGGATGCCTTCCGGCGCGCGACCGGCAAGCCGGTGGTGCGCATTCCGCATCCGATCGTGCCGCAGCCCGGCGCGGACCTGGCCCGGTCCAGCTTCGGCCTGGACGACGACGCGTTCGTGTTCCTGTGCAGCTTCGACTTCAATTCGTCGATCCACCGCAAGAATCCGTGGGCGGTGCTGGCGGCGTTCCGCGCGGCCTTCGATGGTGCACCGGACAACGTGCAGCTGGTGATGAAGTGCAGCAACGGCTTCCGACATCCGCAGCGGCTGCGCGAGCTGATGCAGCAGGCTGCCGGCGATCCGCGCATCCTGGTACGCGACCAGGTGCTCGACGATGCGCAGCTGCACGCACTGCAGGAGACTGCCGATGCCTATGTCTCGCTGCACCGCGCGGAAGGGCTGGGGCTCGGACTGGCCGAGAGCATGGCCCGTGGCAAGCCGGTGATCGCCACCGCCTGGTCGGGCAATCTCGATTTCATGAACGATGGCAACAGCTGCCTGGTGCCGTTCCGCACGGTGCCGATCCGCCCTGGGGAGTATCCCTTCGCCGATGGCGGCACCTGGGCCGAGGCCGACGTGCCGGCCGCGGCAGCGTGGATGCGCCGGCTCGCCCGTGAACCGGGCCTGGCGCAGCGGATCGGCGTGCAGGCACGCAGCGACATCCTGGAAACCATGAGCCTGCAGGCCGCCGCAACGGCCATGCGCGCTCGATTGCAGTCTTTGGAACGACACGACCGATGAACCCAAGAACCACCACCACCGGGCACGAGGATTGGACATGCTGGGTATGCTGAAAGCCCTGTGGAACTACCGCTATTTCATTTTTTCCTCGATCAAGAACGAGCTGCGGCTGCGCTTCATCCGCAGCCGCCTGGGCGCCTTGTGGATGATCATCCACCCGCTGATGCAGGTGCTGATCTTCGCCACGATCCTGTCCGAGGTGCTGGCCGCCAAGCTGCCGGGCATCGATGACAAGTACGGTTACGCGCTGTACCTGATGTCCGGCACCCTGTGCTGGACGATGTTCTCCGAGACCATCGGCAAGTCGGTGAACCTGTTCGTCGACAGCGGCAACCTGATGAAGAAGATGTCGTTCCCCCGCATCTGCCTGCCGTTCATCGCCGGTGGCACGATGCTGGTCAACAACGTGCTGCTGCTGGTGGCGATCTTCGCGGTGTTCGCGGTGATGGGCCACATGCCCACGGCCGAGGCCCTGTGGCTGCCGGCGCTGATGCTGCTGACGCTGAGTTTCTCGATGGCGCTGGGCCTGCTGCTGGGCGTGCTCAACGTGTTCATGCGCGATATCGGCCAGGTCGTCCCGGTGGTCCTGCAGGCATTGTTCTGGCTGACCCCCATCGTCTACCACATCACCATTCTGCCCGAGCGCGTGCAGGCTATCTTCCGGCTCAACCCGTTGCTGCCGCTGGTTACCAGCTACCAGAACGTGCTGCTGTTCGACAAGCCGCCGGTCTGGGGTGACCTGTTGTGGCTGATGATCGCCACGGTGGTGCTGGCATTGGCTTCGCTGGTGATGTTCCGTCGTGCCAGCCCGGAAATGGTGGATGCGCTATGAGTGGTGAACTGAAGGTCGACAACGTCGGCAAGGCGTATCGTGTCTGGACGAGTGAGTGGCTGCGCGCGGCCCGCTGGTTCGGTGTGCCGACGCGGCCCAAGGAAGAGAACTGGGTGCTGCGCAATGTGTCTTTCACCATCGCGCCCGGCGAAGCCGTGGGCGTGATCGGCCAGAACGGCGCGGGCAAGAGCACCCTGCTCAAGCTCATCACCGGAACCGCCCAGCCCACCGAGGGCCAGGTGACGCGGACCGGCCGCGTTGCGGCGATTCTCGAGCTGGGCATGGGCTTCAACCCCGACCTCACCGGTCGCCAGAACGCGTTCCACTCCGCAGGCCTGATGGGCTACTCGCAGGAGCAGATCGAAGCCGCGATGCCGGAGATCGAGGCCTTCGCCGAAGTGGGCGAGTACTTCGACCAGCCCGTGCGTACCTATTCCAGCGGCATGCAGGTGCGCGTGGCGTTTGCCGTCGCCACTGCATTCACCCCGGACCTGCTGATCGTCGACGAGGCCCTGTCGGTCGGCGACAGCTACTTCCAGCACAAGAGCTTCGACCGCATGCGTCGCTTCCGCGAGGAGGGCACGTCGATCATGCTGGTCTCGCACAGCCTCAGCGACGTGAAGGCACTGTGCGACCGCGCGATCCTGCTGGACAAGGGACGAGTGCTGAAGGATGGCGAGCCGGACGAGGTCATCGATTTCTACAACGCGCTGATCGCGAAGAAGGAAAACGAGACGCTTGCGGTCGAGCAGCGCCGTGGCAAATCCGGCTGGGTGACTACCCGGAGCGGGACCGGCCAGGCCAAGGTCGCTCGCATGCGCCTGCTCGATGCGGAGACGCAGCAGGAGGTTGCACTTGCGATGGTGGGCCAGAAACTGCGCGTCGAGCTCGAGGCCAGTGTCGGTGAGAATCTGCCCAGCCTGGTACTCGGTTTCATGATGCGGGACAAGCAGGGACACATCATCTGGGGCAGTAACACCTGGCACACACGACAGGTGCAGCGGGACGTCCGTGCCGGTGAACGGCTTGTGTTCCATCTCGACTTCACCTGCACGCTGGGGCCGGGTTCCTATTCGATCTCCCCGGCGCTGGTCAGCACCGAAACCCACCTGGTCGACAACTTCGAATGGGTGGACAACCTGCTGGTGTTCGATGTGATGAATGCCAACCGGACCACGTTCATCGGCTCAAACTGGCTCGATGCACAGTTCAGCGTGGATCGCTCCGGTCCCTCCGCACAGGGCAACGAAGGGCTGCAGCAAGAGTGAACACGTCGATGCAAAAGTTGATTTCCTATGCCCAGAACTTCGAGGACATCATGCTGTGGCGCGCCCTGTCGGGCGTGCAGGACGGCTGCTACATCGATGTTGGTGCGCAGAGCCCGGATACCGACTCGGTCAGCCGCCTGTTCCACGAGCGGGGCTGGCGCGGCCTGCATGTGGAACCGACGCCGCATTACGCCAACCTCCTGCGGGAGCGCCGTCAGGATGAAATCGTGTTGCAGGTGGCGCTCTCGAACACGCCAGGTGTGCTGCGCTTCTTCGACATCGCCGAGACCGGCCTGAGCACGCTGGAAGAGTCCATTGCCGAGGAGCATCGCGAAGCGGGCTTCCGGGTGACCGAAATCCGTGTTCCCACGATGACCCTGGACACGGTGCTCGAGCAGTTCAACGGGCGTGAGATCCACTGGTTGAAGATCGACGTCGAAGGCGCCGAGGGGCGGGTCATCGAAGGATGGAGACAGTCCGAACTGCGGCCATGGGTCGTGGTGATCGAGAGCACGCGTCCATTGAGCCCGGAACAGACCTACGCCGAGTGGGAACCTGCCGTGCTGGCAAAGGGCTACCGTTTCGCGTACTTCGACGGCCTCAACAGGTTCTATGTGAGCGAGGCACATCCTGAACTGCTTCCCGCTTTCAACTGTGGCCCGAACGTCTTCGATGACTTCAGCCTCAGTGCTTCGTCCATGTTCTGCGGCGAGGTGAACCTGTCCTATCACGCATTGAAGGTTCACACCGAGCAACAGATTGCCGAACGCGACGAACTGATCGCAGCGCAGGAGGAATCGATCAATCACCTGCGCAGTGAATTGGAGCGCGCGAGTGTCGATCATGCCAACGCCATCAATACGATGGTACTGGCCCAGCACCGCGTCCTGGAGGACACCGCACGCGCGATCGAGCAGGCCACCGAGCAGAGCACCCAGGAGCTGGCCGAAGCCCGCGCCGCGCTCACCGCGCAGCAGGTCGAAGCGCATCGCTGGTGGCTGCGTGCAGAGGAGCTTGCCGCCACTGTCACGACCATGGAGCAGAGCCGCTCCTGGCAGCTGACGCGTCCGCTGCGGGCGGTGAGGAGGCGGATGTCCGGCGGCGTGCTGGCTGCCTCCAAGCGGGCACTGCGACCCCTGGTCGTGGCCAGTCTGAAGCTGGCTTTCAAGGTTCCAGGGTTGCGGCGGATGGCCAAGCCGGTCGTGGTGCGCATTCCCTTCCTCTACAATCGCTTGTTCGCAATGGCCAGTGATGGCGGCATGTTCGCCGCAGCATCGCAGGCCAATCCGCAGCCGCCCCTGGGAGGGCGCGAGCGGGAAGGGAGAGCGATCCATCTGGATGGAAAGGCACTGAAGGTTCTCGAGGACCTTCGCGTTGCCTGCAAGCGGGGAGCAGGTTCATGAGGCTGGTGATCGATCTACAGGGCGCGCAGACGGAAAGCCGTTTCCGTGGCATCGGCCGTTATTCGGTATCGCTGGCGCAGGCCATGGCCCGCAATGCGGGCGATCACGAAGTCTGGCTGGCGCTCAATGGTGCATTCCCGGACGGCATCGACGATATCCGCGCAGCCTTTGACGGCGTGCTTCCGGAAAGCCGGATCCGCGTTTTCGACACCTTCTCCGAGGTCGGTTGGCCGCAGGCTGACAACGCCTGGAGGCGGCAGTCGTCGGAGCTGATGTGGGAATCGGCGCTGGCCGGCCTGCAGCCGGACATCGTGCACGTATCGAGCCTGTTCGAGGGGGCCCAGGGCGGGGCGGTGACCTCGATCGGGCGGCTGCCGGGCGGCGCCCCCTCGGCGATGACGCTGTATGACCTGATTCCCCTGTTGAACCCGGAAAAGTACCTCGGCTCGGACTGGGGCCGGGCCTGGTACATGGACAAGCTCGAGGCGCTGAAGCGCTCGGAGCTGTTGCTGTCCATCTCCGGTCACGCGCGTGAGGAGGCACTGCAGGCCCTGAGCCTGGATCCAGCGCGCATCGTCAACATGTCCTCGGCCATTTCCCCGCATTTCCAGCCGCTGGCCATCGGCCCGGAGCAGCGCGACCGGCTGCGCCAGCGCTTCGGCATTACGCAGGGCTACGTGATGTACAGCGGTGCGATGGAGCCGCGCAAGAATGCAGAGAGGCTGCTGCAGTCGTTTGCCATGCTTGGCGATGCGTTGCTGAGACAGCATCAGTTGGTGATCGCCGGCAAGGTCAGTGCACACGACATGGTGCGCTTCAACATCCTGGCCGGGCAGCTGGGCATCGCCGATCGCGTGGTGTACACCGGCTACATAACCGACGACGAGTTGATTCTTCTCTACAGCGCGTCGAGCGTCTATGTGTTCCCGTCGTTGCATGAGGGCTTCGGGCTCCCGGCACTGGAAGCTATGGCCTGTGGTGCGCCGACGATCGGCTCTGGTACCACCAGTGTGCCCGAGGTCATTGGCCGACAGGATGCGTTGTTCGACCCGACCGACGTGGTAGACATGACGCGTTCCATCCGCCGTGTGCTGGAGGACGCCGATTTCGCCTCGGCGCTGCGCGCGCATGCGCCGCAGCAGGCCGCGCGCTTCTCCTGGGATACAACGGCCTGTACCGCGCTCGCCGCGTTCGAGCGCGTGGTGGCGGATCGTCGTCCGGTACCGCGTGGCTGGCAGGAAAGCCGGCGTGCCCTGAAGGGCAACTATCAGTCGCTGTTGTCCGAGCTCGGCCGCCTGGATGCTTCTCCCGGCCCCAGCGACCTGGAGTTGCAGGTTGCGGCACGGGCGATCTCTGCCGCCATGGAAGCCAACCTGGCCGTTGCCCGCTCCGGTGAACTGCCTGATCGGCTGGACTGGCGCATCGAGGGCCCGTTCGACAGCAGCTACAGTCTGGCGCTGGTCAACCGGAATCTTGCGTTGGCCCTGAAGGCGCGCGGGCACAATGTGGTCCTGCATTCCAGTGAGGGCCCGGGTGATTTCGAGCCTTCGCAGCAGTTCCTGCAGGACAATCCGGCCATCGCAGCGCTGCATGCCGGCGCGGCCGGGCTTCCCGCTTCGCAGGCGACCGTCACCAGCCGCATGATGTACCCGCCGCGGGTTGCCGACATGGAGTCACGGATCAACACCGTGCATCTGTATGCGTGGGAGGAGTCCGGTTTCCCGCAGGCATGGATGGACGACTTCAACGTGAACCTGCAGGGCATTTCGTGCCTGTCCAATCACGTGCAGAAGATCATGGTCGACAACGGTGCGGCGGTTCCGCTGCGCGTGGGCTCCTGTGGTGTCGACCACTGGCTGTCGGTGGAGGCAGACCCGGCGTATCGCATAGAGGGCAAGGCGTTCCGGTTCCTGCATGTCTCTTCCTGCTTCCCGCGCAAGGGCGTGGATGCCCTGTTGATCGCGTATGGCCAGGCCTTCACCAACGCCGATGATGTTTCGCTGGTCATCAAGACGTTCGCCAATCCGCACAATGAAGTTCACCGCTGGCTGCAGGAAGCCTCTGCTGGCCGCGACGATTTCCCGGATGTCAGGATCATCGAGGGCGACATCACCGATGGGCAGTTGAAGGCGCTGTACGCCCAATGCCAAGCACTGGTCTCGCCGAGCCGTGCGGAGGGTTTTGGCCTTCCGATGGCAGAGGCCATGCTGATGGATCTGCCTGTGATCACGACTGCGTGGGGCGGTCAGCTGGACTTCTGCACGCCTGACACAGCCTGGCTGGTGGATTACCGTTTTGTCCAGGCAAGGACCCATTTCAACCTGCATGGCTCGGTCTGGGCAGAACCGGATGTGGCCTCACTGACGGATGCGCTGGTGCAGGTGCATTCGGCCCCGCCCGCACTGCGTGCCGAGCGTGCCGAACGTGCCAGGGCCCTGCTGCTGGAACGCTTCAAGTGGTCGGACGTGGCGCGCAAGCTTGAGCAGGACGTGCGCTCGTTTGCCGGTGACCCCGGGCTTCCTTCGGTTGCCACCGGGTGGATCACGAGCTGGAACACGCGCTGTGGAATCGCCACCTACGCCAGCAATCTTGTTGAGGGACTGCACGCGCCGGTGAGTATTCTGGCTGCCGACGACGCTGATCGCACGTTCGATGACGGCCCGGAAGTCACCCGTTGCTGGACACGCGGTTTCGGTGACGATCTGTCGCGCCTTTCGGCCGAGATCGAGCGCCTTGAACTGAAGGCTCTGGTCATCCAGTTCCAGTACGCCTTCTTCGATTTCCCGCACTTCGAACGTTTCCTCGCCCGCCAGAAGGCGGCAGGGCGCACCGTGGTGGTCCTGATGCATGCCACCATCGACGCTGCCGAGACGCCCACCAAGCTGCTGCGGATCATCGCGCCTTCGCTGGCCCTGTGTGACCGTGTACTCGTGCACAGCATCGAAGACCTCAATCGCCTCAAGGCCGTTGGTGTCGAGCGGAACACGGCGCTCTATCCGCACGGCATCATGGATGCTCCGGTTGTCGCTCCGCGCAGGGGCAGCACCAGGCTGCACCTCGCCTCCTATGGATTCTTCCTGCCGCACAAGGGGCTGCTGGAGCTGATCGAGTCAGTGAGCATCCTGCGGCGGTCCGGCATCGATGCCTGCCTGACCATGGTCAATGCGGAGTATCCGGATCCCGCCTCGGCCGAGCAGATCCAGCGGGCCGAACAACTCGTGTCACGGCTGGGGCTCAAGTCGCATGTGCGCATCCTCACCGGTTTCCAGCGTGACGCAGACAGCATGGCATTGCTGCAGGAGGCGGACATCATCGTGTTCCCGTACCAGGGAACCGGCGAATCCGCGAGTGGTGCAGTGCGCTACGGCCTGGCGGCAGGCCGTCCGGTGGCGGTCACGCCTATTCCAATCTTCGATGACGTCGGTAACATCGTCCACAGACTGCCGGGCACGCGCCCCAACGATATCGCGCGCGGCCTGGCCGCACTGCACGCAGGCTGGAACGCGGGCGACGCGGCCATCGAAGCCGTCCAGCAGCGCGCTGCCCAATGGCGGTCGGATCATCGCTATCCCAGGCTGGCCGCCCGACTGGACAGCATCACCCGCCAGCTGGTCCACCTGGCCCAGTGACACTCCTCCGCCCTACCATTACAACGAGAATGAACATGAAGAAGGCAATCATCACAGGCATCACGGGTCAGGACGGCGCCTATCTCACGCAGCTGTTGCTGGAGAAGGGCTATGAAGTGCACGGCACCTACCGCCGCACCAGCTCGGTGAATTTCTGGCGCCTGGATGAGCTGGGCGTGACCAACCACCCGAACCTGCACCTGGTGGAGTACGACCTGACCGACCTCGGCACGTCGCTGGCGATGGTGCAGAAGATCCAGCCGGACGAGATCTACAACCTGGCCGCACAGAGCTTCGTCGGCGTCAGCTTCGACCAGCCGACTACCACCGCGCAGATCACCGGTGTGGGTGCACTGAACCTGCTGGAAGCGATCCGCCTGGTCAATCCGAAGATCCGCTTCTACCAGGCGTCGACCTCGGAAATGTTCGGCAAGGTGCAGGCCGTGCCGCAGGTGGAGGACACCCCGTTCTACCCGCGCAGCCCGTACGGCGTGGCCAAGCTCTACGCGCACTGGATCACCGTCAACTACCGCGAGAGCTACGACATCTTCGGTTCCAGCGGCATCCTGTTCAACCACGAAAGCCCGCTGCGCGGGCGCGAGTTCGTGACCCGCAAGATCACCGACTCGGTTGCCAAGATCAAGCTGGGCCAGCTGGACGTCCTGGAACTGGGCAACCTGGACGCCAAGCGTGACTGGGGCTTCGCCAAGGAATACGTGGAAGGCATGTGGCGCATGCTGCAGGCCGAGCAGCCGGACACCTTCGTGCTGGCCACCAACCGTACCGAGACCGTGCGCGACTTCGTGGCGATGGCGTTCAAGGGCGCCGGCATCGATGTCGAGTTCAAGGGCAAGGACGTGGACGAAGTCGCGGTGGACACCGCCACCGGCAAGACCGTGATGCGCATCAATCCGAAGTTCCACCGCCCGGCCGAAGTCGATCTGCTGATCGGCAACCCGGAAAAGGCCGAGCGCATCCTTGGCTGGAAGCCGCAGACCAGCCTGGAACAGCTGTGCCAGATGATGGTCGAGGCTGACCTCAAGAGGAACGAGCGTGGCTTCTCGTTCTGAGTTGTCAGGCCAGCGCGTGCTGGTCACGGGGGCGTCCGGGTTCACCGGGCGCTACGTGATCGAGCGCCTGCGTGCTGCCGGTTGCGATGTGCATGATCTGCATTCCGGCGACACCGCAACGTCGGTCAATCTGCTCGACCGTGCTGCGCTCAAGCAGCACGTCGCCAGAGTGCGTCCGCAGCGCGTGGTCCATCTGGCTGCGATCTCGTTCGTCGCCCACGGTGATGCCGACGAGATCTACCGGGTCAACGTGGTGGGTACGCGCAATCTGCTGGAAGCGCTGGCGTCTCTGGACGAGGCGCCGAGCAATGTACTGCTGGCCAGCAGTGCCAATGTCTACGGCAACGCGTCCGGCGTGCTCGACGAGCAGGCGCCGCTTTCGCCGCAGAACGACTACGCGGTCAGCAAGATGGCGATGGAGGCCATGGCGGCGCTGTGGATCGATCAGCTTCCGCTGACCCTGGTGCGTCCATTCAACTACACCGGCGTGGGCCAGGACGAGAAGTTCCTGATTCCGAAGATCGTGGCGCACTTCCGCCGCGGTGCCGATGTGATCGAGCTGGGCAACACCGATGTCTCGCGCGATTTCAATGACGTGCGGGGCGTGGCCGCTGCCTACGAAGGCCTGCTGGCACTACCGGGCAATGGCCAGACCTACAACGTCTGCTCCGGCCAGGAGCATTCGCTGCATGAGGTCATCGAACGCATGCGTGGCATCTCCGGCCGCGACATCGAAGTGAAAGTGAATCCCGCCTTCGTCCGCGCCAACGAGGTCAAGTCGCTGCGTGGTGACAACGGCAAGCTGCGGGCCGCGGTCGGCTCATTGCCGGACTTCGATCTGGGCGAGACGCTTCGTTGGATGTACCAGGGCTGACGCCGGATACCGCGGGAGACACGCATGCTGATTGAAGTTGCCGTTGCCGTGGCAGCCGCAGGAACGGCAATCGCGGCAGCGGGCGGCGGCATCGCCGGGCTGTGGCCAGCGGACGCGAGGAGTGCTGCCCCGGCCGGGCACCTGATGGGCTGGCGGCTGGCGCTGGGTCTTTCAGCTGCGTTGCTGCTGCTGCTCAATGCCAACCTCTGGCTTTCCGGGAAAGCCGCCTGGGGCGCTCTCGCACTCGTCGCCATCGCGCTGCAGGGGCTGCTATTCCTGCGTGACCGCCCGCGTTTCCTGCAACAGCTGCCGCTGCTGGTCATTGCTGGCCTGTCTTCCACCGCGCTGGCCCTGGTGTGGTTGAAGCTGTTCGCCGCGCATGGAACGTGGTTCCTGCAGGGCGATGGCAACGACATGGTCTACTTCTTCGCCGGCGGAGCATGGGCCGTCGAACACCCGTTGATGGTTCCCCAGGCGCTCGTGGCATCCACATTCGGGCTCGGCGATTGCAGGGCCGGAGTCATGCTGGTCGGTGAGGGGTGTGCGGTGTCGCGCAGCGGCAGCTATACCCTGATGTCCCTGCTGCCCGGAGTGATCGAAGGCCTTTCTCCCAACGCCGCGCGCGCTGCCCTCGGGTTGTCCGGGATACCGCTGCTGGCAGGTCTGCTGCCGCTGCTGTGGTGGCGGGGCTCCGGCACCGAACCCACGCGTCTGGCCCGGGTCTGGAGATACGGTGTCATCCTCGCTTCGGTGATGCTGATGGGGCTGTGCACCGGTATCGTCGGCTCCGTCGCCAATGGAAACATCGGTACCGCATTCGCCGGCGCGCCGCTTGTGATGCTGGCGCTGCTCGCATTCGTGCCCTGTGCGTCGCCCGCGTTGAAGGCGACTGTGCTGGGTCTGGGGGCGGCCATTGCCACCCATCTTTACGGCGAAGCCCTGGTCTACGCATGCGTTGTGGTGGCCGCCGGTGTAATCGGCGACGCCGTCCGCCTCAGGCGCCCCAGCTGGGCCATCGTGGGAGGCGCCATCTCGATTGCGCTTGTGGTGCTGGGATCGAACCTGCTGTTGCGGGAAATCCATCATTCACTGACGACGATCGGCCAGATCGTGCAGGCTGGCGAATGGCGGGTCTGGTACATGAATGCACCGCCCGCGAACTGGCTGGCGGCTCCGTTCGCAGGGATCCAGATGGATGGACAGCAGCTGGTGGCGCCGCTGCACCGTGGGCTGGGTCTGTTGCTGGCTGCGATCACCATCGTCCTGTCCCTGCGCAAGGATCGATGGGTGCCCGCAGCGCTGCTTGCTGCGTTCAGCCTGGCGCTGGTGATCTACCTGGAGCGCACCGGCTATCAGTACGGCGAACATAAGGTCGTGCAGATGCTCGGTGCGATCTGGACCGGAGCACTGGGCGCGATGCTCCTGGATACGCTGCTTCGTTCTCCGTCGCCGAAGCCGAACCTGGAATCGCAGCAGAATGCGCTGGCGATGGTCGCACTGCTGGCAGTTCCGGTGCTGACGGTCAGCTTTCTCCTCGACTCAGCAGAGGCGCTGAGGCTGCGCGCGCCCGAGCGTGCGCTGCCGCGTGATTTCACAGCGGGCCTGGCGCATGTCGTGCCCGGCGATGAGGTGGTGATCGATGCTTCTGCAGTGTTCGACATCGGCCGCTACATCAAGCAGGACTATGTGACCATCGGCACGCACCTGCGAGGCGGCGTGGCGCGGTTGAGCAGCCGTGGCGATGGATCGATTCCGGCACATAGCGAATCCGTCAGGCGCGACTCCTTCCGCGGCAGCCAATCTCCCGACTGGCTGGTGCGATTGACCGACGCCGGACACGCATCGGTGTTCAACCCCCAGTTGCCAGCGACGGTGGTCGTGCCAGGTGTCTACGACCTTGTCGACCTGCGCGACGGGCAGGTGGGCATCGTGCTGTCCGGCGATGGCTGGCACGCCTGCGAGCCCACGCATTGCTGGAGCGCCGGGCCGTACAGCCTGGAAGTGTGGGCGCCTGCCGGATGCCCCCGTCCGCAGCTGGTCGTCAGCCAGAGCTTCCATGCCGTACCCCATGACGGCATGCTGAAGGTCAGCGTCCAGGGACGTGTTGTCAGTACGCTGGCTCCAGCGGATGCCACCACTGTCACCCTCGATCTGCCCGCGGGCTGGTCCCGAGTGGAGGTCACACCGGACTGGCCGATCGTTTCACCGGAGTCACTCGGCACTTCCGTGGACCCGCGGCCGCTGTTCGCAGCGGTGTCTTCTGCGCAGGTCCACTGTGGATCAGCTGCGGCCGGTGCGGCAGCAGCGATGCGTTGAGCCCCATTCTCCAGTCGACATTGGAATTCCCATGCAACTCCTGATCGTCTTCGGCCTGGTCATCCTCGGCGCCTGTGGAACCGTCCTGCTGAAGGTCGGGGCAGGGCGTGTCACCTATTCCGATGGCCTCCTGCCCATGCTGTCGTCTGCGTTCAACCTGCCACTGGTGACCGGCTTCATCCTGCAGATGATCCCGCTGGTGTCGTGGGTGGTGCTGCTCAAGTACATGCCACTGACCAAGCTGCAGCCGATGATCGCCCTGACCTACGTGGTGACACCGGTGCTTGCCGTGCTGTTCCTGGGCGAGCACATCGGCCCACTGCGCATGGCCGGCATCGGCCTGATCGTGCTGGGCGTGGTACTTGTGAGCGCGAGCTGAGCATGAAGATCCTGATCGTCCTGACCTACTACACGCCCTACATGAGCGGGGTGACTGAATTCGCGCGGATGCTTGCCGAGGACCTGTCCCATCGCCACGAGGTCACCGTGCTCACCACCCAGCACGATGCATCCCTGCCGGTGGAAGAGACCATCAACGGCGTGCGCGTGGTGCGCGCACCGGTGTTCGCCCGCATGCACAAAGGCGTCCTGAGCTGGAAGTTCATCACCTGGTTCCGCCGACTGGCGCGGCAGCATGATGTGGTCAACCTGCATATGCCGATGCTGGAATCGGGCCTGCTGTCATTGCTGGTTCCTGCCCGCAAGCTGGTGGTGAACTACCAGTGCGACATGGCCGTGGTGGGTGGACTGCTGGACCGGCTGGCGGTGAACGTCACCCGTGTGTCCTGCTGGCTGGCCACGCGGCGCGCCCGTGATGTCGGGGTGCTCACCCACGATTACGCGAGCTCATCGGCCTGGTTGTCCGGTATCCGTCACAAGCAGCATGAAGTGCTGGCGCCGATGAAGGCGATGCCCTGGCAGGATCGCCCGGCGAGTACCGACGGGGTGTTCCGCTTTGGTTTCGTGGGCCGCTTCGTCGCCGAGAAAGGCCTGCCCGTCCTGCTGGAGGCCTTCAGCCAGGTCCATGCCCTGCATGGCGACCGTGTCCGCCTGGTGCTGGTCGGGGATACCCACAACATCGCCGGCGGCGGCATCATGGATGCCATCCACGGCAGCATCGCCGCGCTGGGGGATGCGGTCGACGTGCGCGGTCGCGTCAGCGAACAGGAACTGCAGGCGTTCTATGCGCAGCTTGATGTGCTGGTACTGCCCAGCGTCAACCGCTATGAAGCGTTCGGCATGGTGCAGCTGGAGGCGATGCTCAGTGGTTCACGGGTGATCGCGTCGAACCTGCCGGGCGTGCGCACCATCGTGCAGAACACCGGCAATGGCGAGGTGGTGCCGGTCGGCGATGCACCGGCACTGGCGGCAGCGATGCTGCGCCTGATGGCCAGCCGCGATGCGGCAAGCCGTGCCGAGGTACGGGCACAGGCACTGCAGGCCTATCCGCTGCGGCGCTTCTACGATCTGCAGGAAGCCATGCTGCTCGATCGCACCGGACCCGAGCGTCCGGCCTGATCCGACCTGGCCGGGTTGCCACCGCTGCCTGCGGGCAGCGATGGCACCGTCATTCCCCGCGCTTGAATGACGGGCTGCGCGCCGGTGGCGCAGCCGTGATGTGCCTGAGTCAGATCGCCGCCAGTACCGACAGGCCACCCACCAGCACCGTGATCAGGCTGCCGGGATCCTTCACTGCGAACACGACCGGGTCGTCGTGCATCTGTCCACGGTGGGCCAGCAGCCAGGTGCGGCAGATCCAGTAGAGCAGGACCGGGCACAGCAGCCACAGGAACAGCGGATGCCCGTAGAGCTCCTGGCTTTCCGGCGCGTTGATGTACAGGCACAGCACGAGTACCGACGCCATGCCCGACGCGGTACCCAGGGCCTGTACCAGTCCCAGGTCCTCGACGTGGTAGCCACGCCCGCTGGGCTTCTCCTTGCCGCTGGCCAGCGTCATGCGCAGTTCGGTGTAGCGCTTGAGCATGGCCAGGCTGAGGAAGATGAACATCGAGAAGGTCAGCAGCCAGAACGAAAGCGTGACGTCGATTGCCGCGGCACCGCCGACGATGCGGATGGTGTAGAGCGCGGCCAGCATCACCACATCGATCATCACCACCTGCTTCATCCGCAGCGAATAGGCCAGGGTGAGGCAGAAATAGATGGCCAGTACCAGCAGGAATGCAGGGGCGACAATGGCCGCCAGCAGGAAGCCGGCCAGGGTCAGTACCGGCGTGGCCAGCAGCCCCGAACGCAGATCCAGCCGGCCACAGGCGAACGGGCGCTTGCGCTTGCGCGGATGCTGCCGGTCCGAGTCGAGGTCCAGCAGATCATTGAACAGATACACGCCGGATGCGCACAGCCCGAAGGCGATGAACGCCAGCACCGCGTTGAGCGTGGTCTCCAGCTCCAGGAAACGATGACTCGCCAGCAATGGCACGAATACCAGCACGTTCTTCAGCCACTGGTGGACACGCATCGCCTTGAGCCAGGCGCGTGGGCCGCCGCCTTCGCGGGGCCAGTGGGCGGCAAGCTCCGAACAGTGCGCCGCAGCGCGGGCGACACCGGCACTGGCGTTGACCACCCAGGCCGAATGCGCGTGCTTCCAGATGGCCAGATCGACCCGCGCGTTGCCCATGTAGTCGAAACCGCGCTCGCCGAACTGCTCCACCAGCAGATCGGCCTTGCGATGGCCGGCAAGATTGGTGTGTCCATCGCTGCAGAACACGTCGTCGAACACGCCCAGATGGCGCGCGATCGGCTCCACCAGTGCCGCGTCCGATGCCGTGCACAGGACCCGCCTGCGATCACTGCTGGTCCGCAGCAGTTCGACCACGCGCGGGTCGTACGGCAGCAGTGCCGGATCGCCGGCACCGTGCACCGCCAGCTGGTGCTTCAGGTGCGCCTTGCCACGCAGCAGCCAGAACGGCAGCACGAACAGCATCCAGGGCTGCCGTGCCAGCATCCTCAGGAAGGTCTCGTACAACAGGTCACTGCGCAGCAGGGTGCCGTCCAGATCAACACACAACGGCCTCGAACGGCCGGCACCCGAAGCACTCACCGATCAGCCTCCCGCGCGGCCGTACTGGTCTTCGAAACGAACGATATCGTCCTCGCCCAGGTAGCTGCCCGACTGCACTTCGATCAACTCCAGCGGCAGCTTGCCCGGGTTTTTCAGGCGATGGGTGACACCCAGCGGGATGTACGTGCTCTGGTTTTCCGACAGCAGGATGACCTCGTCGCCCCGGGTCACCTCGGCCGTGCCGCTGACCACGATCCAGTGCTCGGCGCGGTGGTGATGCATCTGCAGGCTCAGGGTCGCGCCCGGCTTGACGGTGATGCGCTTGACCTGGAAGCGGTCGCCGTTGTCGATGGAATCGTAGGCGCCCCACGGACGGTACACCTTGCGGTGCGCGGCAGCTTCACTGCGGCCCTCGCGCTTGATCCGGCCGACAATCTCCTTGACGTCCTGCACGCGGTCCTTGTGGCCGACGAACACGGCGTCGTCGGTCTCCACGACCACCACGTCCTGCAGGCCGACCATCGCGATCAGGCGGTTGCCATAGGCATAGCTGTCCTTGCAGTCCAGGGCGATGACATCGCCATGGCAGGCGTTGCCGTCGGCATCCTTGTCGGACACTTCCCACAATGCCGACCACGAGCCGACGTCATTCCATTCCGCGTCGAGCGGTACCACGGCGGCATCGGCGGTCTTTTCCATCACCGCGTAGTCGATCGAGTCGTTCGGGCTGGCAGCGAAGGCCTCGGCGTCGAGGCGGATGAAGTCGTTGTCGCGTGCGGCCTTGTCGAGCGCATTGCGGCAGGCGGCGAGGATCGCCGGCTGCAGCGTCTCCAGTTCCTTCAGGTAGCGCGAGGCCTTGAACAGGAACATGCCGCTGTTCCAGAAGTACTCGCCGGATGCCACGTACTGTTCGGCGGTAGCCAGGTCGGGCTTCTCGACGAAGCGGTCGACGGCACGCACGCCTTCACCCGTGGCGGCCTTGATGTAGCCGTAGCCGGTCTCCGGCGCCGTCGGCACGATGCCGAAGGTGACCAGCTTGCCGGATTCGGCCGCGACGGCGGCCTGCTTGACCGCGGCATGGAACGCCGCCTCGTTGCGGACCACGTGGTCCGACGGCAGCACCAGCAGCAGCGCGTCATCGCCGGCCGACAGTGCCTGCAGCGCGGCGATGGCGATCGCCGGCGCGGTGTTGCGGCCGACCGGCTCGAGGATCAGCGCCTGCGGCAGCACCTTGCATTCGCGCAGCTGCTCGGCCGCCATGAAACGGTGTTCCTGGTTGGCGACTACGATCGGTGCCGCGCCGGCAATCGACGCAACGCGCTTCCAGGTCGCCTGCAGCATCGTGTCGTTGCCGACCAGCGGCAGGAACTGCTTCGGATACGCTTCGCGCGACAGCGGCCACAGACGCGTGCCAGAGCCGCCGGAAAGAATGACGGGAACGATGGGATTCATGGTGCGTCCTTCGGTTAATGGTTTGCCGGCGTGCCGCCGATCAGGGCGGTCAGCTCGGCGATGCGTTCGCGCAGCAGGGCGTCATCGCCACGGGTTTCGATGTTCAGGCGCAGCAGCGGCTCGGTGTTGGAGCTACGCAGGTTGAAGCGCCAGTCGGCGAAATCCGCACTGACGCCATCGGTATGGTCCAGTACCGGCTGCTGTTGCTGGAAATGCGCCAGCACGCGCGCCACGGTCGCCTTGGCATCATCGACACGGAAGTTGATCTCGCCGCTGCACGGATAGGCCTTCATGCGATCGGCCACCAGCTCGCCCAGTGACTTGCCGGTCGTGGAAACCAGCTGCGCGATCAGCAGCCACGGGATCATGCCCGAGTCGCAGTAGGCGAACTCGCGGAAGTAATGGTGGGCGCTCATCTCGCCGCCGTAGATGGCATCTTCGGCACGCATGCGCTCCTTGATGAACGCATGCCCGGTCTTGCTCATGATCGGCACGCCGCCGGCCTGCTCGACCATTTCCACGGTGTTCCAGGTCAGGCGCGGGTCGTGGATGATCTTGCCGCCCGCCTGGCGGGCCAGCAGTGCCGTCGCCAGCAGCCCGACCAGGTAGTAGCCCTCGATGAAGTTGCCGTCGGCGTCGAAGAAGAAGCAGCGATCGAAATCGCCGTCCCAGGCGATGCCGAAATCGGCACCGTGCGCGCGCACGGCATCGCGCGTTGCCGCACGGTTCTCCGGCAGCAGCGGATTGGGGATGCCATTCGGGAAACTGCCATCGGCCTCGTGCTGGATGCGGATGAACTCGAACGGCAGGTGCGGCGCCAGTTCGTCGATCACCAGGCCAGCGCCACCGTTGCCGGGGTTGGTGACGATCTTCAGCGGCTTCAGGCCGGCCACGTCGACGTAGCCCAGCAGGTGCTGGATGTAGGCGGACTTGTCGGTGTCCTGGCGGACCTCGCCCTGGCCGGTTCCCAGCGGCGCCTCCGAGGCGGCGAAGTCGCGGATGTCGAACAGGCCGGTATCGCCGCTGATCGGCTTGGACTCCTCGCGCACCAGCTTCATCCCGTTGTAGTCCATCGGGTTGTGGCTGGCGGTGACCATGATGCCGCCGGCGGCCTTGCGGTGGAAGGTCTGGAAATAGACCTCCTCGGTACCGCACATGCCGATATCGATGACATCGCGGCCGCTGGCGGTCAGGCCTTCGATGGCGGCCTGCAGGAGGGCAGGGCTGCTCAGGCGGATATCGTGTCCCACCACCACCGGTCCCGGGCCCAGCAACGCGGCAGTGCCGGCGCCGATGCGGCGGGCAAGGCGTTCATCCAGTTCATCCGGAACGCGGCCACGGATGTCATAGGCCTTGAAACACGGGAGCGTCATCAATGCAGTCCTTACACGGGTTGACCCCGGATTATAGCGACAGGCACTGCAAGGACGGGTGAGCCAGGCCAGCGTCCCTGCGGGCCCCAGAAGGAAGGGAATGCCGCGTAACCTGTTGATTACGCGGCACCCCGGGCGGGCGCTCAGCCCAGCGCGGCCTCGAGTTCCGGCAGGATCGTGAACAGATCCCCGACCAGGCCGATATCGGCAATCTCGAAGATCGGCGCATCGCCGTCCTTGTTAATCGCCACGATCGTGCCGGCATCCTTGATGCCGGTCAGGTGCTGGATCGCACCGCTGATGCCGACGGCCACGTACAGCTCCGGCGCGATGATCTTGCCGGTCTGGCCGACCTGCAGGTCGCTGGGCACGTAGCCGGCATCGACGGCGGCGCGCGAGGCGCCGACGGCGGCACCGAGCTTGTCGGCCAGCTGGAAGACGACCTTGAAGTTCTCTTCCGAGCCGACACCACGGCCACCGGAGACCACGCGCTTGGCGCTCTGCAGGTCCGGACGGTCGCTGGCACCGGCGGCCAGGCCGACGAAACGGGTGTGGGTCGGCAGTGCCGCTTCCACGCTGGCCGCTTCGATGGCAGCGCTGCCGCCCTGCGCGGCTTCCGGCCACGACGCGGCACGCACGGTGGCGACCACGACCTGGTCGGCCGGGGCTTCCACAGTGATGATGGCGTTGCCGGCGTAGATCGGGCGCTTGAAGGTGTGGCTGCCTTCCACGGCCATCAGGTCGGAGACCTGGTTGACACCCAGCAGGGCGGCCACGCACGGCATCAGGTCCTTGCCGAAGGTGGTGGACGGGCCGAACACGTGGCTGTAGCCCTTGGCCAGCTGTGCGATCTGCGGCGCCAGCACCTGGGCCAGGGCCTGTGCGTTGGCGGCGTTGGCCACGGTCAGGACCTTGGCGACGCCGGCGATCCTGGCGGCCTCGGCGGCGACGGCCGTCGGATCGGCGGCCAGCACCAGCACGTCGATGCTGGCACCGCTGATGGCAGCGGCGGCGCTGACGGTCTTGGCGGTGGCGGCGTTGAGCTTGCCGTCGTGGTGCTCGGCGATGACGAGAATCTTGCTCATTACAGCAACCCCTTCTGCTTGAGTGCGGCCACCAGTTCGGCCGCGTCCTTGACCATTACACCCTTGCTGCGCTTGGACGGCGCAGCGTACAGGGTGGTCTTGAAGGTGTCGGCGGCTTCAACGCCGAGGTCGGCCAGCTGCAGGGTTTCCAGCGGCTTGGCCTTGGCCTTCATGATGTCCGGCAGCTTGATGAAGCGCGGCTCGTTCAGGCGCAGGTCGGTGGTGACGACCGCCGGCAGATCCACTTCCAGTGTTTCCAGGCCGGCGTCGACCTCACGGGTCACCGTGGCCTTGCCATCGGCGATGTCCAGCTTGCTGGCGAAGGTCGCCTGCGGGCGGCCCCAGAGCGTGGCCAGCATCTGCCCGGTCTGGTTGGCATCATCGTCGATGGCCTGCTTGCCGAGGATCACCAGGTCCGGCTGCTCCTTCTCGACCAGCTTGAGCAGGGTGCGCGCGGCGGTCAGCGGCTGGATGGCCTGGTCGGTGACCACGTGCACGGCACGGTTGGCGCCCATGGCCAGGCCGTTGCGCAGATGCGCCTGGGCGTCGGCCGGGGCGATGGTGGCCACCACCACCTCCGTGGCGATGCCCTTGTCGCGCAGGCGCAGGGCTTCTTCCAGGGCGATTTCATCGAAAGGATTGGGAGACAGCTTGACGCCGTCGGTGACCACGCCGGAACCGTCCGGCTTGACCTGAATGCGGACGTTGTAGTCCACCACGCGCTTGTATGCGACGAGGATTTTCATCTGGTACGGGGTCCTTCAGTAACAGGGAGAACGTCCGGTCCTGACAGCAACCGGTTCGGGGGTGGGATCCCGATTCTAGCTGGCTTGGGGCAACCATGCGAATGCGTATGGTTGTGCTGCGGCGCACTAATGCTCTCTCAGGGAAGGGGCTCTGTTCACCCGTCAGAGGCAGTGGTAAAGGTGGGCCCGATGTATCCTGCTGCGCTGCACCCGACTGCCAGGCGGCGCGGGAGCCTTGATCGAACAGGAGTAACGGGTAGTGCCAACTTGGATTGTCACCGGCGGCGCCGGGTTCATTGGCGGCAATTTCGTCCTCGAGGCCGTGGCCCGTGGCGTCAAGGTCGTCAATCTCGATGCACTGACCTACGCCGGCAACCTGCAGACGCTGTCCAGCCTGGAAGGTAATCCGGACCATGTGTTCGTGCACGGGGACATCGGCGACCGTGAGCGGGTCGCCCGCCTGCTCGCCGAGCATCAGCCCGATGCGGTGCTGAACTTCGCAGCCGAGAGCCACGTCGACCGCTCCATCGATGGCCCCGGGGCCTTCATCCAGACCAATGTGGTGGGGACCCTGGGCCTGCTCGAAGCGGTGCGCGACTACTGGAAGGCGTTGCCGGCCGAGCGCGGCGCAGCGTTCCGCTTCCTGCATGTGTCCACCGACGAGGTGTACGGCACGCTGGGCGAGACCGGCGCGTTCAGCGAGACCACCCCGTACGCGCCGAACTCGCCGTACTCGGCGTCCAAGGCCGCGTCCGATCACCTGGTGCGTGCGTTCCACCACACCTACGGGCTGCCGGTGCTGACCACCAACTGCTCCAACAACTACGGCCCCTACCACTTCCCGGAAAAGCTCATCCCGCTGGTGATCGCCAAGGCGCTGGCCGGCGAACCGCTGCCGGTGTACGGCGACGGCAGGCAGGTGCGTGACTGGCTGTTCGTGTCAGATCACTGCGAGGCGATCCGCACCGTGCTGGCCAAGGGCCGGGTGGGCGAGACCTACAATGTGGGCGGCAATTCGGAACGGCAGAACATCGAGGTGGTGCATGCGATCTGCGCCCTGCTGGACCAGCGCCGTCCGCGCGCTGACGGGCAGCCGCGCAGCAGCCAGATCACCCATGTGGCCGATCGCCCCGGCCATGACCGTCGCTATGCGATCGATGCCAGCAAGCTGAAGAACGAACTGGGCTGGCAGCCGGCGCACACATTCGAGCAGGGCATCGCCTTCACTGTTGACTGGTACCTGGAGAACCAGGACTGGGTCGAGGGCGTGCTTGACGGCAGCTACCGCCTGCAGCGCATCGGCACTACGGCCTGAACCCAGGAGACGTCATGACCCAGCGCAAGGGCATCATCCTCGCCGGCGGAACCGGCACCCGGCTGTATCCGATCACCAAGGGCGTCAGCAAGCAGCTGTTGCCCGTGTACGACAAGCCGATGATCTACTACCCGCTCAGCGTGCTGATGCTGGCCGGCATCCGGGAAGTGCTGATCATCAACACCCCGCATGAGCAGGCCCTGTTCCAGCAGCTGCTGGGTGATGGCTCGCAGTGGGGCATGGACATCCAGTACGCCGTGCAGCCCAGTCCGGATGGGCTGGCGCAGGCGTATCTGATCGGCCGCGAGTTCGTCGCCGGCAAGCCCAGCTGCCTGGTCCTCGGCGACAACATCTTCCATGGCCACGGCCTGCGCGACGTGCTCCGGCGGGCCGACGCCCGCACCGATGGCGCGACCGTGTTCGGCTACTGGGTCAACGATCCCGAGCGTTACGGCGTGGCCGAATTCGACAAGGACGGCCGGGTTGTCGGCCTGGTCGAAAAGCCGGAGAACCCGCGTTCCAACTACGCGGTCACCGGCCTGTATTTCTATGATGGCAACGCCAGCGATTATGCGGCCGAGCTGAGGCCTTCGCCGCGCGGCGAGCTGGAAATCACCGATCTCAACCAGCGCTATCTCGGTGCGGGCAGCCTGCATCTGGAGGCGCTGGGGCGTGGCTATGCATGGCTGGATACCGGCACTCACCAGTCGCTGCTGGAAGCGTCCAACTTCATCGAGACCATCCAGACGCGCCAGGGCCTGCAGGTCTGCTGTCCGGAAGAAGTGGCGTTCGGGCAGGGCTGGATCAATGCCGAGCAGCTGGAAGCGCTGGCCGCTCCGTTGATCAAGAATGGCTACGGCCAGTACCTGCACACACTTGCATTGCGTGGAGTGGTTCCGTGAAAGTGATTGAAACCCGGTTGCCGGGATGTGTGGTGATTGAACCGGCGGTGTTCGGTGACGAGCGCGGCTTCTTCTTCGAAGGTTGGAATGCGGCGCGATTCGGCCAGCTGGGCCTGCCCGACCGCTTCGTGCAGAGCAATGTCTCCTCATCGAGCAAGGGCGTGCTGCGCGGCCTGCATTACCAGTGGCCGCGACCGCAGGGCAAGCTGGTGAGCGTGCTGGAAGGCGAGGTGTACGACGTGGCCGTCGATATCCGCCGCGGATCGCCCACCTTCGGCCAGTGGGAAGCAGTGGTGCTGAGCGCGCAGAACAAGCGCCAGTACTGGATTCCGGAAGGCTTCGCGCACGGATTTGCCGTGCTGTCCGACACCGCGCTGTTCCACTACCTGTGCACCGATGTGTACGTGAAGGAAGCCGATGCCGGAGTGCGCTGGAACGACGCGGACATCGCAGTGGACTGGCCGGTGGGCGCGCCGACGCTCTCGCCCAAGGACGAACATGCGCCGTTCCTGAAGGACATCGCCGAGGAACGTCTGCCGGTCTTCGCGCCATGACGGTTCTCGTGCTCGGCGGCAACGGCCAGCTCGGCCAGGAGCTGCTGCGCGCGCTGGCGCCGTTGGGGCCGGTGGTCGCCACCACCCGCAGTGGCCAGCTGCCTGATGGCAGCCCCTGCGAGACGGCGGACTTCGGCCAGCCCGGGAGCCTGCCGGCGCTGCTGGATCGCGTGCAACCATCGGTGGTGGTCAATGCGGCGGCCTATACCGCCGTGGATCGCGCCGAGCAGGACATCGAGGCCGCCTTCGCCGCCAATGCGCAGGCCCCGGGCGTGATCGCGCGCTGGTGCCAGGCGCAGGGCGTGCCGTTCGTGCATTACTCCACCGACTACGTGTTCGACGGCGAAGGTTCCGCGCCCTATCGCGAGGACGAGCCGACGGCGCCGCTGGGTGTGTATGGCACCAGCAAGCGCGATGGCGAAGACGCCGTGCGCGCTGCCGGTGGCCGCCACCTGATCTTCCGTACCGCATGGGTGTATGCCGAGCACGGCGCGAACTTCCTGCGCACGATGCTGCGCCTGGCCGCAGAGCGCGACCATCTGCGTGTGGTGGCCGACCAGATCGGCACGCCGACGCCGGCTGCGCTGATCGCCGATGTCACCGCGCTCGCGCTGCAGCATCCTGCCGCGCTCTCCGGTACCTGGCACCTCACCGCCAGTGGCCAGACCAGCTGGCACGGCTTCGCTGAAGCGATCTTCGCCGAAGCGCTGGCAACCGGTGTCCTGCACAGGGTGCCGGTGGTTGAAGCGATTCCGGGTGCCGAGTATCCGACCCCGGCGCGGCGGCCGGCCTGGTCGGTGCTGGACAACAGCGCCCTGCAGCAGGCGCTGGGCATCGTGCTGCCGCCGTGGCAGGACGGCCTGAAGCAGGTCATGGCCGCGATCGCGCGCGGCTGAGGGCACGCCGCAATTGCTGCGGCGCATCCCAGCCGGATGCGGGTGTGCCGCTAGAATGCGGGCATCCTTACCGTGTGGGACAGCAAAGCGATGGACAAGTCCAATACCGGCGGCAAGCGCAGCAAGCGCTATGCCAGCGCGGCCCAGGCGCTGGAGGGCGTGGTCGCCGATGGCCAGACGCTGGCCGTCGGCGGCTTCGGCCTGTGTGGCATACCCGAGGCACTGATCGCAGCCTTGCGCGACAGTGGAGTCAAGGGCCTGACCGTGATCTCCAACAACGCCGGCGTCGATGGCTTCGGCCTGGGCCAACTGCTGGAAACACGCCAGATCAGCAGGATGATTTCGTCGTACGTGGGCGAGAACAAGGAGTTCGAGCGCCAGTTCCTGGCCGGTGAGCTGGAGCTGGAATTCAATCCACAGGGCACCCTGGCCGAGCGCCTGCGTGCCGGCGGCGCCGGAATTCCTGCCTTCTTCACTGCCACCGGCTACGGCACGGTGGTGGCCGAAGGCAAGGAGACCCGCGAATTCGACGGCAGGCACTATGTGCTGGAAACCGCGCTGCGTGCCGACGTTGCCCTGGTGAAGGCGTGGAAGGCCGACGAAGCCGGCAACCTGGTGTTCCGCAAGACCGCGCGCAATTTCAATCCTGCCTGCGCGATGGCCGGCAAGGTGTGCATCGCCGAAGTGGAAGAGGTGGTGCCGGTCGGTGCGATCGATCCGGACCAGGTGCATCTGCCGGGGATCTATGTGCATCGCATCGTGCACAACGCGCATCCTGAAAAGCGAATCGAGCAGCGCACCGTGCGTGCGGAGGGCAACTGACATGGCGTGGACCCGCGATGAGATGGCGGCCCGCGCCGCCCGTGAACTGACCGACGGTGCCTATGTGAACCTGGGCATTGGCCTGCCGACCCTGGTCGCCAACCACATTCCCGAGGGCGTGGACGTGTGGCTGCAATCCGAGAACGGCCTGCTTGGCATCGGCCCGTTCCCGACCGAAGCCGAGGTCGATGCCGACCTGATCAACGCCGGCAAGCAGACCGTGACCGCGCGCGCCGGTGCCAGCTACTTCGGCAGCCATGACAGTTTCGCCATGATCCGTGGCGGCCACATCAATCTGGCCATTCTTGGCGCGATGCAGGTGACCGACAAGGGCGATCTGGCGAACTGGATGGTGCCCGGCAAGATGGTCAAGGGCATGGGCGGCGCGATGGACCTGGTGGCCGGCGTGCAGCGCGTGGTGGTGCTGATGGAGCACACCGCGAAGAACGGCGAGCACAAGGTGCTGGCCGAATGCACGCTGCCGTTGACCGGCGTGGGCGTGGTCGACCGCATCATCACCGATCTGGCTGTGTTCGACGTGACCGATGCCGGTCTGGTGCTGGTGGAGACCGCGCCGGGGGTTGGCGAGGACGAACTGAAGGAAAAGACCGGCGTGCCGTTCCGGCGTGCCTGAGTCCGGCGGGGCGGCCTCGTGCCGCCCCGACACTGCCTGGCGATCCCGATGCTGTTTCCACACGAGCTGCCCGATGCCGACGTCCGTCATGTTCCGGGCTGGCTGCTGCCGGATCGGGCGGATGCGCTGCAGCGGACACTGGGCGAACAGGTGGCCTGGGATGTGCACCGCATCCGGATGTTTGGTCACTGGGTGGATTCGCCGCGGCTGAGCAGTTGGATCGGCGATCCGCAGGCGCGCTACCGGTATTCCGGCGCCGAGTTCGTCCCGCGGCCCTGGCTGCCGGCATTGCAGGCGCTGCGCGTGCGATTGCAGGAAGAGGGTATCGGCCGGTTCAACAGCGTGCTGCTCAATCGATACCGCGATGGTGGCGATTACATGGGCTGGCACAGCGACGACGAACCCGAACTGGGACCGGCGCCGGTGATCGCTTCACTGAGCCTGGGTGCGGCGCGGCGTTTCCTGCTGCGACGGCGCGACGAGCCGGCACGCAAGGCGGAGTTCCTGCTGGGCCATGGCGATCTGCTGTTGATGGCCGGCAGCACCCAGCGCTTCTATCAGCACGCGTTGCCGAAGATGGCGCGGGCCCAGGGCGAGCGGATCAACCTGACATTCCGTTGGATCACGCCGCGCTGAGCGAGGGATCAGCGCGGTGCTGCGGCGCTGTCGTTCTGCCCACTGACCAGCGTCCAGCCGACCACGTCCTGCGCGATCTGCTGCAGGCCACGTTCGAACGCCGCCGCAACCGCCGGCACATCGGTACTGCCAACGGGCTGCGCCTGACGGAAGGTGCGATCAGCGACCACGCGCTGGTCGGCCACGTGGATCAGCTTGGCATTGAGTTCGATCACCACCGTCGGCGTGGTCTGGCCCTGGTAGTCCGATTCGAAACGACGGATGTCCGTGGACAGCTTGTAATCGGCGCGGATACCGGCGGCGGTGCGGGCCACGCCGTTGATGCGGCCGGAGTCCTCGAAACCGCGCAGCAGCGTGTCCTCGATCATGTCGGTGGCCGGCTGGGCCCAGCTGGCACCCCTGTAGATCTCCAGCTCCGACGGCGTGGGACGCACGTTGATGCGCGGGCTGTCGACCATGCGCGCCGCGCTGGGTTTGGCCAGCACCAGCTGCCAGGCGACCTGGGGCCAGCTGGGATCGACCTTCACCTGCACGGCAGGCGAGTACAGGGTGACGGGATTCTTGTCGCCGCTGCCGAGGATCGAGCAGCCCGACAGCAGCGCCAGGGCCAGGCCTGGCAGCAGCAGGCGCGGGAAGAGGATCGGGCTCATTTGGGTTCGAACTCCTTCGGGGCATCGCGGCCGAGCAGATAGCGCGCGGGGTTGTTCTCGAGGCGGTCGCTGACCCGGCGCAGGTCGCGGATCAGGCCACGCAGCTCGGTCAGGGTCGGGCCCAGCTGGCCGAGCCCGTCATTGGCGAAGCTGTTGATCGCGGCGCGGTTCTCGCCAAGGATCGAATCGGCGTTGCCGGCAGCCGAATCGAGCTTGACCAGGGTGGCGTCGAGCTTGTCGATGATGCCCGGCAGCTGCTGCACCAGATTCCTGTCGAGGCGCTCGATGGTGCCGTTGGTGGTCTTCAGCGTGGTGTCCAGGCTGCGTGCGGCATCGCGCGCGCTGAGCAGCAGCGCCTGTGTGCCCTGGTCGCGGTCGGCCAGTCCGCCGCTGATGGTTTCCAGGTTGGCCAGGGTCGCGTTGATCGACGCCACGTTGCGATCGCTGAGGATCTGGTCCATGCGCTCGACGATGCGGTTGGCCACATCGGTGATGTTCTGCAGTGCCGAAGGCGTGGTCGGGATGATCGGCGCCGGGTCCTTGTTGACCGTGGTCAGTGCCGGCGACTGCGGCGTGCCGCCGCTGAGCTGGATGATCGACGGACCGGTCAGGCTGGTGATCGCCAGCTTGGCACGGGTATCGGTCTTCACCGGCGTGGTGGAGTTCAGGCGGATGCGCGCCACCACCTGGCGCGGATCGTCCGGTACCAGGTTCAGCTCGATGATCGAGCCGACCGCGATGCCGTTGTACTGCACCGGGCTGCCGACCGACAGGCCGGTCACCGCCTCGCGGAACACCACGCGGTATTCCTGCCAGGTGCGGTCGGATGAGTACTTGGCCGCCCACAGGCCGAAGGCCAGCAGGGCCAGGCCGGTGATCAGGGTGAACGCGCCGATCAGCACGTAGTTGGCTTTGGTTTCCATGGCTCAGGCACTCTCGATCTGTTCGCCACGCGCGGCACGCGCACGTGGTCCGTGGAAGTATTCCTGGATCCACGGATGATCCAGTTTCTCGATTTCCGCAAGCGGTGCGTTGGCGATCACCTTGTGGTCGGCCAGCACGGCGACGCGGTCGCAGATGGCGTAAAGCGTGTCCAGGTCATGGGTGATCAGGAACACGGTCAGGCCCAGCGCTTCCTGCAGGGTCTTGATCAGCCGGTCGAAGGCCGCCGCGCCGATCGGGTCCAGGCCGGCGGTCGGTTCGTCCAGGAACAGCAGCGGTGGGTCCAGTGCCAGCGCGCGGGCCAGGCCGGCACGCTTGCGCATGCCGCCGGACAGCTGCGAGGGCAGCTTGTTGATCGCATCGGCGGGCAGGCCGGCCAGCTTCACCTTCAGCAGTGCCAGCTCGTAGTGCCAGCGTTCGGGAAGGTCGCGATGATGCTCCTTCAGCGGAACCTGCACGTTCTCGCCGACGGTCAGCGAGGAGAACAGCGCGCCATCCTGGAACAGCACGCCGGTGTTGCGCTCGATATGCAGCCGGCTTTCGGCATCGTCGGCACGCGCATCGCGGCCGAGCACTTCGATCTGTCCTTCATCCGGCACGCGCAGGCCCAGGATCGAGCGCATCAGCACGGACTTGCCGGTGCCCGAGCCGCCGACGACGCCGAGGATCTCGCCGCGCCGCACGTCCAGGTCGAGGTCCTCATGGACGGTCTGGCTGCCGAAGCGGTTGACCAGCCCGCGCACGCGGATGGCCAGGTCATGGCCATCGTCATCACGCATCTCGAAGGTGCCGGAACCGGAGGTCGTGTTCATGTCACCAGTCCATATGCATGAACCACAACGCCGCAAAGGCGTCGATGATGATCACCAGCGAGATGGTCTGCACCACGCTGGATGTGGTGCGCTCGCCGACCGACTGCGCGGTGCCGGTGACCTTCAGGCCCTCCAGGCAGCCGATCAGGCCGATCACCACCGCGAAGACGGGCGCCTTGGACAGGCCGACCAGCATGTGCCGCACCTCCATCGTGTCGTGCATCCGCGCGATGTACATCTGCGGCGGAATGTCCAGATCGAACGCGCCGACCGTGATGCCGCCGGCCAGGCCGGCAATCATCGCGATGAAGGTCAGCAGCGGCAGGGTCACCAGCAGCGCGAACAGGCGCGGCAGTACCAGCAGGTCGATCGGGTCCAGGCCCAGCGTGCGCATCGCATCGATCTCCTCGCGGGCCTTCATCGCGCCGATCTGCGCGGTGAACGCGCTTGCCGTGCGGCCGGCCAGCACGATCGCGGTCAGCAGCACGGCGAACTCGCGCAGGAAGGCGATGTTGACCAGCTCGACCACGTAGATCTCCGCGCCGAAGTCGCGGAGGATGGTCGAGCCCAGGAACGCGATCACCGCACCGACCAGGTAGGACAGCAGCGCCACCAGCGGCACGGCGTCCAGGCCCACCTGTTCCATCTGGTGCACGGTGGCGGTGAGGCGGAAGCGCCGCGGCTGCTTGACCAGGCGAGCGGTCTTGACCATCGCCTCGCCGAGGAAGCTGGCCAGGGCCACGATGTTGTGGCCGGTGCCATGCATGCTGACGCCCAGCCGTTCCAGCGCGGCCAGCACGCCGAAGTCGCGCTTGGGCTTGGGCCGATCGTCGGCCACTTCCTCGATGGTGCACACCAGGGCCTGGTGATCCGGCCGGAACTGCAGCGCATCCTCACCGAGGTCGGCGCGATGGGCCACGCGCAACAGCTGCAGTACGCCGGCCGAATCGAGCTGCTCGATGCCCGTGGCGTCAATGCCGGTCAGTTTGTCGGGAACGGCGCGCAGCACCTCGGCCGCGGCCAGCGCGGTCTTCAAGGTCCAGTGGCCGGACAGGCGGATCAGCCCGGGGTCGTGGGCGTCCTGTTCGAGCTGGGGGGCGAGGTTCTGGGTCACGTGGGCCATTCGGGTCGCAGCATAACCGTTCTGTATTGTGCTTCGCGTTGAACCAGGATGAATTCCTCCGGCGGGGCCCGGCCTAGGTAATACTACGGCGCATGTCCGCAGACGCTCACACGATCCCCACGCCCCAGGCCACCTACGCGCAGCGCGTGGCCTTCGTTTCCGAGATCGCCGGCCGCCTCCACAGCTACGGCACCACGGCCCAGCGTCTGGAAACGGCCGTGGTCGCACTGGCAAAACAGCTCGATCTCGATTGTGAACCGTGGTCTAACCCCACCGGCATCATCCTCAGCTTCAGCGACCCGGCCCAGGCGATCGGCTCCAGCGACATCACCCGCGTGATCCGCCTGGCACCGGGCGAGAACGACCTGCACAAGCTCAGTGTCGCCGACCGGATCGCCGAGGAAGTGGCCAACGGGCGGATGAGCATCGCGCAGGGGCACACCGCGCTGCGTCAGCTGGACAAGGATCCCGGCCGTCGCGGCAAGCTCCGCACCATTCTCTCGTTCACGCTCGGCGCGGCCGGCGTCGCCGGCATGTGGAAGCTGCCCTGGCTGGACATCGCCACCGCCGGTGTCATCGGCCTGATGATCGGCCTGCTCGGCATGGTCACCGACCGTCGCCCGGCGACCCGCGAGGCCGCCGAGGCGCTGGCCGCGCTGCTGGCCGGCCTGGTTGCCACCTTGGTCGCTTCGTTTGTCGGCGCGCTCAACCTCAACACGGTGATCATCGCCTCGCTGGTGGTGCTGCTGCCCGGCATGTCGCTGACCAATGCGGTCAACGAACTGGCCAGCCAGCACTGGGTGTCAGGCACCGCGCGGTTTGCCGGTGCGCTGACCACGATCATGAAACTGAGCGTCGGCGCGATGATCGCGGTGACCCTGGCCGATGTGCTGGGCCTGGACCCGGTGATCCGTGCCTCGCGACCGCAGGGACCGTGGGTGGAGTGGGGGTCGCTGCTGACCGCGGCCTTCGCCTTCGCGATGCTGTTCAAGGCCAGCCGTCGCGATTATCCCTGGGTGATTGCCGCGTCCGTGGCCGGCTATGCCATTTCCAAGTTTGGCGGGCACGCCTGGGGGGCACCGGCGGGCATCTTCCTGTCGGCGATGGTGCTGACCGCCGGCGGCAACCTGTTCGGTCGGCTGGCCGGGCGTCCGGGTGCGATCATCCGCCTGCCGGGCATCATCATGATGGTCCCTGGCAGCACCAGCCTGCGTGGCGTGCTGACGCTCGTCCAGCAGCAGGATGTCGGTGCCGGCCAGAGCGTGTTCCTGACCGTGCTCAACGTGGTGATGGCGCTGGTGGCGGGCCTGCTGTTCGGCAACCTGTTGATGCCGGCGCGCAAGACGTTGTGATGGAATGAAGAACGCCGGCTTGCGCCGGCGTTCTTCATTCTTTCCGATCCGGCCTCAGGCCTTCTTGATCAGGAAATCTTCCGGCTTCTTGCTGCCCTTGGCGGTCAGCTCGGCCATCCAGCGCGGCTGCTTGCCACGGCCGGTCCAGGTTTCCTTCGGGTTGGCCGGGTTGCGGTACTTCGGGGCGACCTTGCCGAGCTTGCGGCCGGCGGTTTTGGACGGCGCCGCTGCCTTGCGGGCGCGTGGCTTGGCAGCCGTGGTAGCGGTACCGAACAACTCCTCGATGGTGTAACCCTCGGTCTTGGCCAGCTTGCTCAGCTGGGCCCGCACCTTGGCGATCGGGCGACGCTTGGCGACGATGGTCTGCTGCTTTTTCGCGGTGCGGATCAATGCGCCCAGCTCGCGTGCCGACAGGCCGGTCAGGTCGATGCTCATCTACGGTTACTCCGGAAACTAATAAGGGACAGGGACGAGCCGGTCCGTGGCGTCGGCGCACAGGATAATGATGAATTAAATCCAGTACAAATCATGCAGGTCAGGGTATGGCGATGGACCGACTGCATCGT
Source organism: Stenotrophomonas genospecies 5 (assembly GCF_054473825.1). NCBI lineage: Bacteria > Pseudomonadati > Pseudomonadota > Gammaproteobacteria > Lysobacterales > Lysobacteraceae > Stenotrophomonas > Stenotrophomonas genospecies 5. The sequence goes on along the minus strand of NZ_JBTMUW010000003.1, from coordinate 220,965 downwards.
GACCATTTTGACCGGATTATGTCCAGCTGCATATTCACCGGCCCACCGCCGGTACAAAGAAAAAGACCGGGGCATGCCCCGGTCCGGTCACTCAACCCTGCAGGCGTTGCAGCAGGGTAGCCTTATCCAGGCTTTCGGCTTCGCTGGCACGTCGCGAGCGGTACTCGTACGTGCCGGCCGCCAGGCCGCGCTCGCTGACCACCACGCGATGCGGGATGCCGATCAACTCCATGTCGGCAAACATCGCACCCGGGCGCAGCCCGCGATCATCCAGCGCGGCATCGAGACCGGCATCGCGCAGTTCCTGCAGCAGGCCGGCAGCGGCTTCGGCCACAGCGGCATCGCCCTTGGGGTTGATGACGCACACCACCACCTGCCACGGCGCCATCGCGTCCGGCCAGATGATGCCGGCATCGTCGTGATTCTGTTCGATCGCGGCAGCGACCACGCGCGAGATGCCGATCCCGTAGCAGCCCATTGCCATCACTGCGGCCTTGCCGTTCTCGTCCAGTACGGTGGCGTCCAGTGCTTCGGCGTACTTGCGGCCAAGCTGGAACACGTGGCCGACTTCGATGCCACGGGCGATCTTCAACTCGCCGCCGTCCAGCGCACGGTCACCGGCACGCACGTTGCGGATATCGACCACTTCCGGTTCCGGCAGGTCGCGGCCCCAGTTGACTCCAGCCAGGTGGAAGCCCGCTTCATTGGCACCGACCACGAAATCGGACATCGCCGCCACTTCGCGGTCGGCCACCACGCGGATCGCCTTGGCCGGTGAAACCGGGCCGAGGAAGCCGGGCACGCTGCCCAGGTACTCGGCGATCTCCGCTTCGCTGGCAAAGCGCTGCTCTTCCAGGCCGGGAACCTTGCCCAGCTTGATCTCGTTGACCTCGTGGTCGCCACGGACCAGCACCAGCACGAACCCTTCGTCGGTCATCAGCGCCACCGACTTCACCGTGCGCTGCAGCGCGATGCCGAGCAGGGCGGCAACGTCCTCGCAGGTCTTCTGGGTGGGGGTCTCGACCTTGCGCATCGTCTCGCCGGCTGCCGCGCGCGGTGCCGGTTCCGCGGCGATCGCCGCTTCCATGTTGGCCGCGTAGTCCGAGCCGGTGGAGAACACCAGCGCGTCCTCGCCCGAATCGGCGATCACATGGAATTCCTGCGACGCGTCGCCACCGATCGCGCCGGAATCGGCCTGCACCATGCGGAAGTCCAGGCCCAGCCGGGTGAAGATGCGGCTGTAGGCGGCCTTCATGTTCTCGTACTCGCGCACCAGGCACTCATCGTGCAGGTGGAACGAATAGGCGTCCTTCATCAGGAATTCGCGTGCACGCATCACGCCGAAGCGCGGGCGGATCTCATCGCGGAACTTGGTCTGGATCTGATAGAAGTTCACCGGCAGCTGCTTGTAGCTGGACAGTTCGCTGCGCGCGAAGTCGCATGCGGCTTCCTCGGCGGTCGGGCTGTAGCAGAACACCTGGTCCTTGCGATCCTTGATCTTCAGCAGCTGCGGCCCGAACTTCTGCCAGCGGCCGGTCTGCTCCCACAGCTCCTTGGGCTGGATGGTCGGAATCTGGAACTCCACGGCGCCGGCGCGATCCATTTCCTCCCGCACGATGCGTTCGACCTTGCGCAGCACGCGCAGTCCCAGCGGCGACCAGGTGTACAGGCCGGAGGCGAGCTTGCGGATCATGCCCGCACGCAGCATCAGGCGGTGGCTGGTCAGCTCCGCGTCGCTGGGGGTTTCCTTGGTGGTGTGCAGGTGGAACTGGGAGAGGCGCATCGTCGGCTTCGGTCTACGGCAGAGATCCCTATTCTGCCAGCCCGGGCGGGGGGAGGGTATCGGCAGGGCTGCGCCCTGCACCCGCCTCAAGCAACTTCAACTGCCACAGCAACAGCGGGCTTCGCGTGGGATGGCGGGGTGGGTCCGGTGGCAGGGGACGCCGTAAACCCGTCCATGGGGGCTTGGTCGCGGCATCCATGCCGCTCACACCCCTGCCACCGGACCCACCCCGCCTTCGACGGATCTCTGCGACCTGCCCGCACTTCTGTAGAGCCGAGCCATGCTCGGCTGCTGTTCGATCCATTCTCGAAATATTCGATTTCAATGGATTTCATCCACGCATGGCATGGATGGCCCGCCGTCACCAGGAACTGTCGGGGGTGGGGCGGTGTGGGCTGGCAGGACCGTTGGCGCCATGGATGGCGCCATCGAGCCCCCATGGATGGCTTTACGGCGTGTCCTGCCAGCCCACACCGCCCCGCCAGACCAGCAGAAAACCAGAGCCGCTTTGGCATTTGACGTTGCGGTTGCTTGAAGCAGGTGCAGGGCGCAGCCCTGCCGAGCCCTCAACCGGCTGCTGGGCAGTAGGCCTTGATGCTGGCTTCAGCCAGTCCCTTCTGCGCGGTGCGCTGCTCCGCGGTCAGTACGGTGTCGCCCTTGCCGTCGCCGTCGGTGTCCTGCATCACCTGGCCGGAGCCTTCCAGCAGGGCCAGGTTGGCACGGGCGGTGCTGCACTGCTCCGGTACGGGTGCGGCCGGGCGTTCGGCGCTGTCAGCCGATGGCGCCGAGCGCGCCTGCGCCCGGGTCTCGTAGGTCCTGCCTGCTGGCGGGGTTTCCGAATACTGGGTGACGCCGTTGGCGTCCTTCCACTTGTAGACGGGGCCGGCCATGGCACTGGTACTGGCCAACAGCAGCAGGCATCCCAGGCAGGACAGGGCACGCATGGCAAACTCCGCAGAATGGGCGTAGAACGCCGATTGCAGCATTGGCACCGACCGCTGGCAAGTCGATTAAACTGGATTCCATGGACCCGATCACACCGCCGCCGCGTTCGCGCACGATTTACCTGCTGCCCAACCTGTTCACCACTGCGGGCCTGTTCGCGGGCTTCTACGCGATCATCGCCGCTGCCAACGGGGATTTCATCAATGCCAGCATCGCGGTGTTCGTGGCGGCGGTGATGGACGGCCTGGATGGCCGTGTCGCGCGCCTGACCGGCACCAGCAGCGAGTTCGGCGTGCAGTACGACTCGCTGGCCGACCTGGTCAGCTTCGGCATGGCGCCGGCACTGGTGATGTACCACTGGTCGCTGTCCTGGCTGAAATTCGATGATCCCCTGCTGGGCCGTGTCGGCTGGGCCGTGGCCTTCCTGTACGCCGCATGCGCGGCGCTGCGTCTGGCCCGCTTCAATACCCAGGTCGCGGTGGTGGACAAGCGCTGGTTCGTCGGCCTGGCCAGCCCGGCTGCTGCCGGGCTGATGATGTCGTTCGTCTGGGCCTTCGCCGATGGCAACCTGGGCTGGGATGGCAATCAGCTGCGCTATGTGGCGCTGGCGGTGACGCTGGTCGCTGCGTTGCTGATGGTCAGCCGCATCCGCTTCTGGAGCTTCAAGGGCGGTGCCGCCAAGGATTCCCGATCCGACCGGGTGCCGTTCCTGGTCCTGGCACTGGTACCGATGGCCATCGCGATCGCGGTGATCGACCTGCCGCGCGTCCTGTTCGCCGTGGGCATCCTGTATGCCCTGTCCGGCCCGGTGATGTGGGCGGTGCAGCGCCTGCGCAAGAAGTCCGAGGCCGCGTGAGCCAGGATCTGCCCGTGCTGTGGTCACCGGCCCAGCAGGCCTGGCTGCAGGCGATGGGCTATACCGTCTATCACGACGGCCAGCTCGCCGCGGAGCTGGACGCTGCATTGCAGCTGAGCGTGGCCGACGCCGATGCGGCCAGCCCGGCAGCGCAGTCTCCGTCACGCCAGCCCGAACCGGCAGCGGTGGAGCCGGCACCGCGCCAGCCGCGGAGTCCGTCGCCGCCGCCTCGCACCGCGCCCGCCGTGGTGTCGGCAACCGAACCGCAGGCGGCACGCGCAGCCTCGGCGGGCACCACCCGGCAGCCGGCGGTACGTCTGCCTGATCGCCTGCAGATCGCGCTGCTGCGCGCGTCCGGCTGCAATCCGAACGATGCCGCGACGCAGGCGCTGATGGACAGCTGGCCGTTGGAGCAGCTGCGCCGTGATCCAGCCGCCAAGCGCGCGCTGTGGCCGCAGCTGCGCGCCCTGCGCAAGCGGGGCGCGCCGTGAGTGCGGTCAGCCAGCCCGGTCCGGTGCGCCTGCGGGCGCTGCGCGAGAGCGATCTTGCCGAGGTGATGGCGATCGAGGTGCGTGGCTATCCCTTCCCGTGGACCCGCGGCATTTTCATCGATTGCCTGCGTGCGGGTTATCCCGGTCTGGCAATGGAGCGCGATGGCCAGCTGCTCGGCTACGGCGTGCTGAGCATCGCTGCCGACGAGGCGCATGTGCTGAACATCTGCATCGATCCGCTGGTGCAGTCACGCGGGCTGGGGCGGCAGCTGCTGCGTGCGCTGGTGCAGCTGGCTGGTGATCGCGGTGCCCAGCGTGTGTTCCTGGAAGTGCGCCCGTCCAATGCGCCGGCGCTGGCGCTGTATCACAGCGAAGGGTTCAACGAAATCGGCCGGCGTCCGCGCTATTACCCGGCCGCGCAGGGGCGCGAGGACGCGGTGGTGATGGCGATCGAGCTGGTCGAGGGCGACCTGCAGACGATGCCGCCGCTGTAACCGGGATGCGCCGCGTTGCCCGCCGGTACGGCCGGGCGCTGGCGGCAGGTGCGAACCTTGGCGGGCACGTGTGGCTCACGCCAGCCGCAGGGCCAGCACTCCGCTGACGATCAGCGACGCCGCCAGCCAGCGCACGCGCGGTATCCGTTCGCGCAGCAGGAATGCCGAGATCAGCAGGGCGAACAGGATCGATGACTCGCGCAGGGCCGACACCATCGCGACCGGTGCCTGGGTCATCGCCCACAGTGCCATCGCGTAGGACGCGGTGGTGCCCACGCCGCCGGCCAGGCCCAGCGGCCAATGCTGGCGCGCATAGGTCAGCACCGCGCTGCGGCGGGTGTACAGCGCCCACAGCGGCAGCGGGATGCCCGACAGCAGGAACAGCCACAACGTGTAGGCCAGCGGGCTGCCCGACAGGCGCGCGCCGTGCGCATCGACCAGGGTGTAGGTTGCGATCATCGTCGCCGTCAGCAGCGGCAGGCCGAGCTGGCCTGCGCGCGCGCCCAGTGCCATGGCCAGGATGCCGCTGCTGACCAGCGCCACGCCCAGCCACGCCGCTGCGGGCAGTGATTCGCCGAGCACGGTGCCGGCCAGCGCGACCAGGATCGGTGCGCAACCGCGCATGAGCGGATACGCCAGGCTCATGTCCACCTGCTGATAGCAGCGCGCGACCAGCGCGTAATAGACCACCTGCAGCAGTGCCGAGGCCGCCAGCCACGGCCAGCTGGTCACGTCCGGCAGAGGAAGGAGAGGCAGCAGCGCGGCTGACAGCAGTGCGGCGCTGCCGGTGACGAGCACGGTGCCGAGGAGCTTGTCGGCGCCACGCTTGACGATGGCGTTCCAGCTGGCATGCAGCGCGGCAGCGGCGAGAACCAGCAGGAAGATCGAAAGCGGCATCCTCTGATGATGCCAAAAGACCTGGGCGGGTGCGGACCTGGATCCGCACCCGCCGGTCGGCTGTTACAGCTTCGCGCGTTGTTCGCGCAGGCCGGCCAGCTGGGTGTTCCAGTCGGCCAGGCGCACGCGCTCCTGCTCGACCACCGCAGCCGGCACCTTGTCGGTGAACCGGGCCAGCTTGGTTTCGCTCTTCTCCTGCTCGCCTTCCACGCGCTTGATCTCCTTGTCCAGGCGTGCACGTTCGGCATCCAGATCGACCAGGCCTTCCAGCGGCACCAGCAGCTTCAACTCACCGACGATGGCGGCGGCCGCAGGCGGAGCGCTTTCGCCTTCGCCCAGCCACTGCACGCTGTCCAGCTTCAGCAGGAACGACAGCGACGCACTGAAGCGTTCGACGCGGGCACGATCCTGCTGCTGGCCGGCCTGCAGGCGCAGGGGCACCAGCCTGGACGGTGCGACGTTCAGTTCGCTGCGCACGCGGCGCACCGCGCTGATCACCGCCTTGAGCCATTCGACGTCGGCCTCGGCCTGGGCGAAATCGCCCTGGAACTCGGCTGCGGTCGGGTAGGGGCGCAGCGACAGCGTGGTTTCGGCCAGGCCCAGGCGCGGGGCGAGCTGCTGCCACAGCTGTTCGGTGATGAACGGCGTCAACGGGTGCAGCAGGCGCAGCAGGGCTTCCAGCACATACAGCAGGGTGTGGCGGGTGCTTTCGGCATCCGCTGCGTCGCTGCCGCTCAGCGCCGGCTTGCTCAGTTCGAGGAACCAGTCGCAGAACGCATTCCACGCGAACTCGTACAGGCACTGCGCCAGCAGGTCGAAGCGGTAGGCGGCGAAGTGGCCCTGCGCTTCAGCGGTGGTGGCCGCCAGGCGTGCAAGGATCCAGCGCTCGGCGTCGGTGCGCGGTGTCGGCACGCCGCTGAACGCCGCACCTTCGGTGTTCATCAGCGCGAAGCGGCTGGCATTCCACAGCTTGTTGCAGAAGTTCTTGTAGCCTTCGGCACGGTTCATGTCGAACTTGATGTCGCGGCCATGGGTGGCCAGCGCCGCGATGGTGAAGCGCAGCGCGTCGGCGCCGTGGGCGGCGATGCCGTCCGGGAACTCCCTGCGCGTGGCTTTCTCGATCTTCTCCACCATCTTCGGCTGCATCAGGCCGCCGGTGCGCTTGGCGACCAGGTCATCGATGCTGATGCCATCGATGATGTCCAGCGGGTCGAGCACGTTGCCCTTGCTCTTGGACATCTTCTGGCCTTGTCCGTCGCGGATCAGGCCGGTGAAGTAGACGTCCTTGAACGGAATCTTTCCGGTCAGGTTGTCGGTGGCCATGATCATGCGGGCCACCCAGAAGAAAATGATGTCGAAGCCGGTGACCAGCACCGACGACGGCAGGTAGCGGTCGAAGCCACGCTCGGCCATGGCCTGTTCGTTCGGCCAGCCCAGGGTGGAGAACGGCCACAGCTGGGAGGAGAACCACGTTTCCAGCACGTCGCTTTCCTGGTTCAGCACGACATCGCTGCCGAGCTCGTGCTTTGCCCGCACCTCATCCTCGCTGCGACCGACGTAGCAGGTGCCGGTGGCAGCGTCGAACCACGCCGGAATGCGGTGGCCCCACCACAGCTGGCGGCTGATGCACCAATCCTGGATGTTGGCCATCCAGTGACGGTAGGTGTTGATCCAGTTCGGCGGCACGAAGGAGATGCTGCCCGGCTTCCCATCGGTACCTTCGACCAGCTCCAGGCCGCGCTTGGCCAGCTCGTCCATCTTCACGAACCACTGGTCGGTCAGGTACGGCTCGATCACCTGGCCGGTGCGGTCGCCGCGCGGCACCTGCAGCTTGTGCGCCTTGGTCTCGACCAGGATGCCCAGGTCTTCCAGCTCGGACAGCACGGCCTTGCGTGCTTCATAGCGGTCCAGGCCCTGGAAGCGTTCCGGGGCGTTCTCATTCAGCGCCGCCACCGGAGTGAACAGGTTGATCATCGGCAGGCTGTGGCGCACCCCGACCTGGTAATCGTTGAAGTCATGCGCGGGCGTGACCTTGACCACGCCGGTACCGAACGCGCGGTCCACGTAATCATCGGCGATCACCGGCACGCGGCGGCCGGTCAGCGGCAGCACCACGGTCTTGCCGATCAGGTGTGCGTACCGCTCGTCTTCCGGATGCACCATCACGGCGGTGTCGCCCAGCAGGGTCTCCGGGCGGGTGGTGGCCACCACCAGGTAATCGCGGGTCTCGCGCAGGGTTTCGTTACCGTCGGCGTCGCGCTCGACGTGCTCGTAGCTCAGACCATCATCGAGCTGATAGGCGATCGACCACAGGAAACCGTCTTCTTCGGCGCTCTCCACTTCCAGGTCGGAGATGGCGGTCTTCAGCACCGGATCCCAGTTGACCAGACGCTGGCCGCGGTAGATCAGGCCCTGCTCATGCCAGCGCACGAAGGCCTCGATCACCGCCGCCGAGGGCTGCGGGTCCATGGTGAAGGTGCTGCGCGACCAGTCGGCCGACGTGCCGAGGCGGCGCATCTGTCGTTCGATGGTGTCGCCGGACTGCTGCTTCCACTCCCAGACCTTGCCGATGAAGCCTTCGCGGCCCAGCGAGTCACGGGTTTCGCCCTTGCCTTCCAGCGCCAGGTTGCGGCTGACCACCATCTCGGTGGCGATGCCGGCGTGGTCGGTGCCGACCTGCCACAGCGTGTCGTAGCCGCGCATGCGGTGGTAACGCACCAGCGCATCCATCAGGGTCTGCTGGAAGGCGTGTCCCATGTGCAGCGTGCCGGTCACATTCGGCGGTGGCAGCAGGATGGTGTAGGGCTCGCCCTGGCCGGACGGCTTGAAGTGGCCGGCCTTCTCCCAGGCCTCGTAGAGGTCGGTCTCGAAGGACTTCGGGTCGTAGCTGGAGGCGAGTTGGGTCATGCGGGGGAACCAGGAGGTAATCGTTGAAGGATCAGGGCGCAGGGGTGGCCCATCAAGGGGGCCGCGGGGCGCTCACATGTCGTGCTTGTTCAGGTCGTAACCGGCGGCCTTGTACTGGCGCCAGCGTTCGCGCAGCGGTTCGCGCGCTTCAGGGTCGGCCGGGACCACTTCCAGCACGCGCTCGCACTGGCCCAGCCAGGGGTCGTCGCGCAGGTTGATCACCAGCGGGCGGGCCGGCGCCTCGGTGCCGGGCACGGCGATCAGCACCAGCGCTTCTTCCTCGTCCATGTCCTCGCCGGCAATCTGATGCGGGATGTAGGCGTCGTCATCGAACGCCCACAGCAGTTCGTCCAGTTCCTCGGCCTGGGCCTGGTCGCGCGCCAGCACCAGGGTGAACAGGCCGGCATCGTTGGCCTTGCGTGCCAGCTCGCAGACCAGGCGCAACGGCTCGGTCAGGAAACGGGGCTTGGCGATCAGGTAGAAGTCGGCGCGGGGCATGGCAGGGTCCGGAACAGGCGGGGGCCCGGTCTGGCCGGGCGAGGCCCTGGCCGGCGGTGGCCGGCCAGGGTCTGGTACAGCATCAGGCGCGGGCGGCCTGGTCCAGCAGCCACTGGCTCAGCAGGCCGACCGGGCGGCCGGTGGCCATGCCACGCTTGCCCTCGTCGCTGGCGACGCCGGCGATGTCCAGGTGAGCCCAGCGCTGGCCTTCGGCGAAGCGCGACAGGAAGCAGCCGGCGGTGATGGCGCCGGCCCAGCGGCCGCCGATGTTGTAGACGTCGGCGAAGGTCGAATCCAGCATCGGCTGGTACTCATCCCACAGCGGCAGGCGCCAGGCGCGGTCGAACACGTGCTCGCCGGCGGCCAGCAGCTCGTTGGCCAGGTCGTCGTGCTTGCTCATCAGGCCCGCGGTCTGGTGGCCGAGGGCGACCATGCAGGCGCCGGTCAGGGTGGCGACGTCGACCAGCGCGGCCGGCTCGAAGCGCTGCGCGTAGGTCAGCGCATCGCACAGGATCAGGCGGCCTTCGGCGTCGGTGTTGCCGACTTCGATGGTCTTGCCCGACATCGAGGTGATGACGTCGGACGGGCGGTAGGCGTTGCCGTCGATGGCGTTCTCCACGGCCGGCACCACCACCACCAGGTTCACCGGCAGCCTGGCCTTGACCGCAGCGACGAAGGTGCCGATGACGTTGGCGCCGCCGCACATGTCGTACTTCATTTCCTCGATGCCGCCCTGGGTCTTCAGATTGACGCCACCGGTATCGAAGGTGATGCCCTTGCCGACCAGCACATAGGGCTTGGCATCGCCGGCACCGGTCCACTTCAGCACGACCAGGCGCGGGCGATTGGCCGAACCACGGGCCACGGCCAGCAGCGAGCCCATGCCCAGGGTTTCCATCTGGGTCTCGTCGAGGATCTCGGCCTCGGCGCCGTCATGCTCGCTGGCGAACTTCACGCCGACTTCGGCCAGGTAGGCCGGGGTGCAGTAGTTCGGCGGCAGGTTGCCCAGTTCGCGGGCGAACTCGACACCGGCAGCAATGGCCTGGCCCTGGGCCAGGGCCTGCGCGTCGTCACCGGCGATGGCCAGCTGGGCCAGCCCGGCATCATCGGCCTTCTTCTTGCCCAGCGTGGCGGTGTAGCGGTACGCCGCGTGATCGGCAGCGATCACTGCCTGGCGGATCGCCCACGCCGCATCGCGCTCCTTCACAGCCACTTCAGACAGGGTGAACAGCGCGCTGCGGGTGGCGCCTGCCTTCAGCGCGCGAACGGCGTCGCCTACGGCCTTCAGGTACTGCGGCACGCCGAAGCGGGCGGCTTCACCCAGCCCCACCACCAGCACGCGCGGCGCTGCCACGCCCGGCAGGTCGTGCAGCAGGCTGGTGGCGCCGGTCTTGCCGGACAGGTCGCCGCGCTGGGCGAGGGCCGACAGGCGGCCGCCGCTGGCGGCATCCAGCGCCTGTGCGGCCGGAGTCAGGGTATGGTCGGCGTATGCGCCGACCACCAGGCAGTCAACGGGGGCGGCGGCCGGGGCGAGGTGGTTCAGGGTGAATTCGAGAGCCATTGAGCAGATTCCATTGGCAAGTCCGTACAATCGCGGACCGTTTACGCCCAGACGCTAGACTGGGCGGCACCGCGAACGAACCCCAGAGTTTAAACCACCGCCCCATGTTGAAGCTCGACCGCTACCTGCTGGGCGATTTCGTCCAGAGTTTCCTGGCCACCCTGATCGTCCTGCTGGTGGTCAGCGTGGGCGGCGTGCTGGTGGACATCCTCGGCAACATCGCCGACGGGCGCCTGCCGGCCAGGCTGCTGTTCTCGCAGCTGGCGCTGCAGTTCATCGTCTACATGCCGCTGATCCTGCCGCTGGCGTTGATGCTGGGCCTGCTGCTGGCGATCGCCCGCCTCTACCGCGACTCGGAAATGGCGGTGATCACCGCCATCGGCGTGGGCCCCAGGCGCCTGCTGCGGCCGCTGCTGATGCTGGTGGTGCCGGTGGTGGCGGTGGTGGGCGCCTGTTCGCTGTGGCTGGGGCCGTGGGCCTCACGCACCGCCGAGCAGATGATCCAGGACGCCAACCGCAGCGTACTGATGGCCGGCCTGGAACCCGGGCGCTTCACCCCGCTGCCCAACGGCGGCGTGGTCTACCTGTCCTCGATTTCGCCCGATGGCACCCAACTGGGCAAGGTGTTCCTGCAGCGTGCCAAGGACGACCGGCTGGAAGTGGTCTCTGCCGCCAGCGGCCGCATGTACTTCGAGGGCGAGCGGCAGCGCTTCCTGGAACTGGACAAGGGCCACCAGGTCGAGGGTCCGCTGGCCGGTGCGCTGGATTACCGGCTGGCCACCTTCGCCCGCAACGATGTGGCCCTGCCTGACGGTGCGCAGACCCGCAAGGATGACGATCCGGAACTGATGTCGACCCTGCAGCTGCTGGGCGACGGCCGCACCCAGGCCCAGGCCGAACTGCATCGCCGGCTGGCCCCGCCGCTGATCGCCCTGGCGTTCGCCCTGCTGACCGTGCCGCTGGGGCGCAGCTCGCCGCGCCAGCAGCGCTACGGGCGCATGATGCTGGCCCTGCTGGCCTACATGGTCGGCACCAACCTGACGTTCATCGGCGCCGGCTGGATCGCCAGTGGCAAGCTGCCGGCGATGCTGGGCCTGTGGTGGCTGACCCTGCCACTGCTGGCGTTCGCGGTCTGGATGTATGCGCGTGATGGACGCATGAGCCTGCCCAAGGGGGCCCGCGCATGATGCTGCGACCGATGCGGTTCGATTTCTACCTCGGGCGCGCGGTGTTCGGCACCGTGCTGTTGACCTGGGCGGTGCTGACCGGCCTGGACGTGGTGATGGCCTTCTCCGGCGAGTTCAAGGACATCGGAAAGAACGGCTACACCCTGGGACACGCCGCGGCGTGGGTGCTGTATACGGTGCCACGCCGCGCCTACACCTTCTTCCCGACCGCAGCGGTGATCGGCGCGCTGATGGGGCTGGGCCAGCTGGCGGCGACCTCCGAACTGACCGCGCTGCGTGCGCTGGGCCTGTCCCGCAAACGCCTGAGCGTGTCGGTGGCGATTGCCCTGTCGCTGCTGACCGCAGTGATGGTGTTCAGCGCCGAGACGCTGGGCCCGTGGGGGCAGAACCGTGCCGATTCGCTGAAGATGAGTGCCAAATGGGGCCAGGACATGGCCGTGGCCCGTTATTCCGGCATGTGGGCACGCGAAGGCGATACCTTCCTCAACGCGCAGAGCGGTGAGGAACAGCTGGTCGGCAACACGGGAACGCGATTGATCCTGCGTGACGTCCGCCTGTACCGGATCGCCGAAGACGGGCGGATCGCATCCCTGACCCACGCCGCCACTGCCGAACATGACAAGGACGGCTGGGTATTGACCGGCGTGCGCCGCGATACCTTCGGCGAGCGCTCGGCAACGCGCGAGGAAGTGGCGCGCGAGCCCTGGAATTCCAAGCTGGACGCGGCGGCACTGGCGACCGGTATCGCCAAGCCGCGCAACCTGAGCGTGTCCGAACTGAGCACGAGCATCGCCTATCGCGAGCGCAACGGCCTGGATGCGCGTGACTTCGAGGATGTGTACTGGAGCCGCTGGTTCTATCCGGTGAACGTACTGGCGCTGTGCCTGGCCGCCGTGCCGTTCGCGTTTGGTTCGCTGCGCAGTGGTGGCATGGGCAAGCGCCTGTTCCTCGGCATCCTGTTCGCGTTGGGCTTCTGGCTGCTGCAGCTGTTCTTCGGGCGCATGGCCGGCGCACTGAAGTTTGATTACCGCATCGCCTACGCGCTGCCGCCGATCGTGATGCTGGTGGTGTCAGGCCTGCTGTTCCGGCGGAAATCGGGCTGATTCCGGCAACGCCGGGCCATGCCCGGCGCCAGCAGGACACTTCAGCGCTTGGGCATCCGCACCAGACGCGTGCCACTGGCACGGTCGTGCCACGCCAAGCGTTGGCGATCCAGCAGGGCCCACCAGAAGCCCAGCCCACCCAGCAGCAACGACAGCGTTGCCACGGCGAACCGCAGCCACAGCTGCGCGCGCCGCAGCGCGGTGCCGTCGGCCGACACCAGTTTCAGGCGCCACGGCCGCATGCCAAGGGTCTGCCCACCCCGGCGCCAGCTGGCGGTTGCATAGGCCCCGGTTATGACCCAGCACACCGCCCACAACAGCCATTGCCAGGCACTGAAGGGCGCGATGTTCTCGCGCTGTGCATGGCCACTGAAGGTATAGGCCAGGGTGAACGCCGTGCCGGCCAGCATCCACAGCGCGAGCACGGGCAGCGCGTCGTAGACCATCGCCAGCACGCGCCACGGCAGCAGCGCACGGGGGCGCTGCGCCTCGGGCGTGGCAGTGGAAGACACGTCGGTGGCTGGGCTGGACATGCGCCGAGCATACGCAAAGCTGGCCGCGTCCGCAGTCACCCTCGTATCCTCCACGCATGGCCGTCATTTCCACCCCCGCCGAGCGCCGTCAGCTGGTCCAGCAACTGCCTGCACTGCGTGCCGACGACAGCATGCGCATCCAGCGCTTCCTTGATGCCATCTGGGCGGAGAACGGTCTGGCCAGGGCCACCCTGGACAGCTACCGTCGCGATCTGGAAGGGTTGGCACGCTGGCTGGACGGCCGCGAAGGGGGCCTGGCCGGCGTCGAACGCGCCGGGTTGTTCGACTACCTGGCCTGGCGCACGCGCCATGGCTGGTCGCCACGCAGCAATGCGCGCCTGCTGTCGGCGCTGCGTGCGTTCTTCGCCGATGGCGTGCGTCGCGGCGAGCGCAGCGAGGACCCCGGCGCTCTGCTGGATCCGCCGAAGCTGCCACGCCTGCTGCCCAAGGCGCTGGCCGAAAGCCAGATCGATGCGTTGCTGGCCGCGCCGGATGTCGGCAGTCCGCTGGGGCTGCGTGATCGGGCCATGCTGGAGCTCATGTACGCCGCGGGCCTGCGCGTGAGCGAACTGGTACTGCTGCCGGCAACGGCGGTGAACCTGCGGCAGGGCGTGCTGCGGGTGACCGGCAAGGGCAGCAAGGAGCGGCTGGTGCCGCTGGGCGAGGAGTCACAGCACTGGCTGGAGCGTTACCTGCAGCATTCGCGGCCGCAGCTGGTGGGAAAGGGCAGGGTGCAGGCACTCGCCGATGGGCAGACGCCGCTGTTCATCGAGCCCCGGCTGCACGCGCTCACGCGGCAGGCGTTCTGGCATCTGGTCAAGCGCCACGCGCAGGTCGCCGGCATCGATCCGGCCCGCATCAGCCCGCACGGCCTGCGGCACAGCTTCGCCACCCATCTGCTCAACCGTGGCGCGGACCTGCGCGCGCTGCAGATGCTGCTTGGCCACAGCTCGCTGTCGACCACCCAGATCTACACGCTGGTGGCGCGTGAACACCTGCAGAAGCTGCACGCCCGCCACCATCCCCGTGGTTGAGCGACCTGGATGAACCCCGTCCGGCTTCCGTCAGCGGGCCACGGCGCCGCCCCGGGCGGCTGTGTCAGAATCGGTGGTCCTCTTCTGCTGCGGAATGCTCCATGCTCCGATTCGCCATCGCCGCCGTGTTCGGCGCGCTCAGCCTGACGGCCTGCGCCCAGCCGGCTCCGCCGGCCCCTGCGGCCAAGGCGTCTGCCGCCGCCTCCACCCGGGCCACCCCGGCTGCCAATGGTCCGGCAGAGCAGGCAGTGCGCGCCGCGCTGACCGCGCTCAACCCCGGTTTCGAAGTGGATTACATCGGCGCCGCGCCCTTCCCCGGTTTCCGCGAGGTGGTGGTCTCCGGTCAGCTGCTGTATGTCTCCGACGACGGCCGCTACCTGTTCCAGTCGCAGCCTTATGACACTCGGGCCAAGGGGCCGGCCAACAGCGAGGGCCTGCTCGGTTACCGTCGCGCGCTGCTGGCCAAGGCCAACCACGGCGACCGCATCGTGTTCGCCGCGCCCAACGCCAAGTACACGGTCAGCGTGTTCACCGACATCGAGTGCGGCTATTGCCGCAAGCTGCACCAGGACATCGCCGAACTCAACCGCAACGGCATCAGCGTCGAGTACCTGGCCTTCCCGCGCATGGGACTGGGCAGCAAGGATTACACCGACATGATTTCGGTCTGGTGCGCAGCCGATCGCCGCCAGGCGCTGACCAATGCCAAGCGTGGCGGAACCGTGCCGGCGAAGAACTGCACCAATCCGGTGGCGATGCAGTACGCGCTCGGACAGCAGCTGGGGGTGAACGGTACCCCGGCGATCTTCGCGCCCGATGGCACCCAGCTGGGCGGCTACCTGCCGCCGGCGCAGCTGCGTGCGGCGCTGGAGAAACTGTCGGCCCAGCGCTGACCGGGATATCGCCGGGCAGGGCCCGGCGCTACCCGCCCGACCACGGTAGCGCCGGGCCATGCCCGGCGGATGCCTTATCCGATCAAGGCCGGGGGCGCACGGCGCCCCCGGCCTTTTCCTTACTTCAGACCATCGCTGACGGCCTTGGTCAGCGTGCCCTGCGCATCGTCACCACTGAATTCCCAGACGAACGCGCCGCCCAGGCCCTGGGTCTTCACGTAGCCCATCTTGCGGGTGATGTTGGCCGGAGTGTCGAAACTCCACAGCGTGCTGCCGTTGTAGATCCAGGTGGCGCCGGCGGTGTTGTCGGTGTAGCCCGGCCAGGCCAGGTTCTTCAGTACCTTCCAGTCTTCGATGCCGGCCTCATAGGTGCCCGGTGCGGCGCCTGAGGCGGTCTGGTACAGGCCATTGTTGGCATTGGCCACGCCCGTCCAGCCACGTCCGTAGTAGCCGATGCCCAGGTTGAGCTTGGCGGCCGGCACACCCCGGCTGATGAAGGCCTCGATGGCGTCGTTGCTGTTGTACAGCTTCTGGTCGCCGGTGGACGGATCATTCGGCGAATCGAACAGTGCCGACTGGTGATTGGTCCTTGCATCCCACGCACCATGGAAGTCGTAGGTCATCACGTTGATGTAGTCCAGGTACGGGTGATAGGCCGCCGGGTCGGTGACGCGGATCTTGTCGATGCCGGCACCCACCGCCACGGTCAGCAGAAGGCCCGGACGCACCGCATCGAGCTGGCGGCGGAACTCGGCCATGAGTGCGGTGAAGTTGGCGTTGTCCTCGGGCTTGCCGCACTCGATGCCGCAGGCCACGGGGTATTCCCAGTCGATGTCGATGCCGTCGAATACGCCCAGCGCTGCGCCCGTGCCGCCGGCGCCGTCGGTCACCGGCAGGTTGCCCTTGATGTAGGCGTCGATGCAGGAGGCGACGAAGGCCTGGCGGTTCTCCGGACGGGCCGCGCTGGAGAATCCACGCGACCAGGTCCAGCCGCCCAGCGAGATCAGCACCTTCAGACCCGGATGCTTGGCCTTGAGCTGCTTGAGCTGGTTCCAGTTGCCGCGCAGCGGCTGGTCCCAGGTATCGGCGCTGCCACTGACGCTCTCGGCGGCGCTGAAGGCCTTGGTGTAATCGGCGAACGCATCGCCACCGGCGCCGCTGTTCGGATCCGACGGCTGGGTCACGCCCACTTCGCAGCGGTTGTTGCGCACGTTGCCGAAGGCGTAGTTGATGTGGGTCAGCCGCGCGGCGGAACCGCTGCTGTCGATGTTCTTCACCCGGTAGTTGCGGCCATAGATGCCCCACTGGGTGAAGTAGCCGATGACCCGCTTGCCGGTGCCGCCACCGTCGCCGGCCAGGGTGGTGGCGCTGATTTCCGTGCCCTGGGCGGACGCATTGCCGGCGTTGTCGCGGGCACGCACGCGGTAGCGGTAGGTGGTGGATGCGGTCAGGCCGCCATCGACGTAGCTGGTGCTGGACGGAGAACCGACCAGGCTGCCGTTGCGGTACACATCGTAACCGGCCACGCCGCTGCCACCGGTGTTGTCGGTGGACGGACTCCAGCTCAGCGCGATGCTGCTGGCGGTACGGGTGCCCACCGCCAGTCCGCCGGGCACGCTGGGTGCGGTGGTATCGCCGCTGGCGGCGTTGACGGTGATGGTGATGGTCGGGGTGCTGGTGGTGGCGTTGTTGTTGTCGGTGGCCACCGCGCGCAGGGTGTGGCTGCCGGCGTTGGCATTGGCCCAGCTGGCGCTGTAGGGAGCACTGGTATCCACGCCGATCGAGCTGCCGTCGCGGAAGAATTCCACCTTGCTGACGCTGCCGTCCGGGTCGCTGGCGTTGGCGGTGACGTTGATGGTGCTGCCGGCGCTGAAGGTAGCGCCATTGGCCGGTGAGGTCAGGCTGACCACGGGAGGCTGGTTGACGCCGCCGCCATCGCAGGCACCGAGGTTGGTGTAGTAGGGCGCACCGGCCGGATGGTCTGGCGGGGCATTCCAGATGTCCTGGTTTGCCCGGTACAGCACGCCGCCCTTCTGCAGGGTGTCGCCGGCGCGATAGATCTTGGCCTGGTCCCATTCGGCCACGCCGGCACAGCTGGCGGCCTGGGCCAGGCCCGGCAGGCTGGCGGCACCGGCGGCCAGGGCAAGCAGCCAGGCCAGGCGGCGGGGACGACAGCTTCGGGTGGAACGTTCGGCACTGCGCACAATCGGGTCGTACATGGTGTGTCTCCGATCAAAGGGCGCGCGGGCCCCGATGGCGCCGCGCGTGACGCAGGTCCGGGCGGCGCCGGGGAAGGCGACGGGAGGGGCCGGACGGAGGCACCTGGGAGGCCGGGGAGAGAGTCCGGCGCCAGGTGGGGACAACGTTGTCATCAATTGCGTGGTCAATCCGTGAGCAAGCGCATGGTTCCGGGATTCGGGCGGAACGCGCTGGCGCGCAGTTGGCGGCCAACGGCGGAGCCCCTTCGTGGCTGGGGGGTTGGTCGCTTACAGCGGATTTGTGGGGGTTGGCCGGGTGGGTGGGCTGCGCAGGGGACGCCGTGAATACGTCCCTGTAGGCTCGGGCGCGCCATCCATGGCGCTTACGCCCCTGCGCAGCCCACCCACCCGGCCACGGACAGGTTCCTGCGGCTGCCAGCCACGAAAGACAGAACAAAATCAAAAGCAAGAGCCGGTCGCTTCGCTCTTCATTCGGCCGGCACTGCCGCGGAGCATCCGCGCATGGCGTGGACCGAATACAGATCGCGGAAATCCGTCGAAGGCGGGGTGGGTCCGGTGGCGGGGGTGTCCGCGGCATGGATGCCGCGGCCAAGCCCCCAGGGATGGGTTCACGGCGTCCCCCGCCACCGGACCCACCCCGCCAACCTGCAGGAAACCGGCTTTTGACGTTGCTGTTGCTTCGGCCGTTGCTTCGGCGGGTGCCGGGCGCAGCCCGGCCCAAGCCCATCCCCCGCTTCCGGTACAATATCGGGCCCGTTTCCCAACTACGGTTCCCCGGACATGATGGTCCTCGAGGGCGCGCCCGCCCTGTCGCCGTTCCGCCGCGAACGTCTTGAATCCCGCCTGCAGTCCATCGCTCCCTCCCTGCGCATCAGTGGTGCCTGGCACGTCTACTTCGTGCAGCCGGAAGGCTCGGCCGTGCCCGATCAGGCCACCCTGTGCCGCATCCTGGAAGCACAGCCGCAGGCCGGGACGGTCGCCGAAGGGGCCGTCAGCCGCATCGTGGTGCCGCGTCTGGGAACGTTGTCGCCCTGGTCGAGCAAGGCCACCGAACTGGTCCGCGGGGCCGGTCAGCCGGTCAGCCGGGTCGAGCGCGGCCTGCGTATCGACGTGCTGGGCTGGCCGGACGATGCCGCCACCCAGCAGTCGCTGGTGAAGGCGCTGCACGACCCGATGACGCAGTCGGTGCTGGACCACGTCGAGCAGGGCCAGGCCCTGTTCTCGGCGCCGGCCCGCGGCGAACTGGAGCGCGTTCCGGTGGCGCAGCTGGAAGCCGCCAACCAGCGCCTTGGCCTGGCCATGGCCCAGGACGAGATCGACTACCTGCGCGAGCGCTTCACCGCACTGGGGCGCTCCCCGTCTGACGTGGAACTGATGATGTTCGCGCAGGCCAATTCCGAACACTGCCGGCACAAGATCTTCAACGCCAGCTGGACCATCGACGGGCAGGCGCAGGAACGCTCGCTGTTCCGCATGATCAAGAACACCCACCAGCAGACGCCGCAGCACACCCTGAGCGCGTACAGCGACAACGCTGCGGTGATCGAAGGCCATCCGGCGTCGCGTTACCGTCCGGATCCGGCCAGTGGCGAGTACCGCCGCGAGCCGCAGGTGCCCAGCGCCTTCCAGATCAAGGTCGAAACCCACAATCACCCGACCGCGATCGCGCCGTTCCCGGGGGCGTCCACCGGTGCCGGTGGCGAAATCCGCGACGAAGGCGCAACCGGCCGCGGCGGCAAGCCGAAGGCCGGCCTGACCGGCTTCTCGGTCTCGCACCTGCGCATCCCCGAGCTGCCGCAGCCGTGGGAAGCGCCGCGCGCGCTGAACCCGCGCATGGCCCCGGCGCTGGAGATCATGACCGACGGCCCGCTCGGCGGCGCTGCGTTCAACAATGAGTTCGGCCGCCCGAATCTGCTCGGTTACTTCCGCAGCTTCGAGCTGCCTGAAGGCGCTGACCTGGTCCGTGCGTACGACAAGCCGATCATGCTGGCCGGCGGCCTCGGTGCGATCGACCGTATCCAGGTCGACAAGATCCCGCTGCAGGCCGGTGATGCGGTCATCGTGCTCGGCGGTCCGGCGATGCTGATCGGCCTGGGTGGCGGTGCGGCCAGCTCGGTGGCCTCCGGTGAAAGCGCCGAAGACCTGGATTTCGCCAGCGTGCAGCGCGACAACCCGGAGATGGAGCGCCGCTGCCAGGAGGTCATCGACCGCTGCGTGGCGATGGGTGCCGACAACCCGATCAAGTTCTTCCATGACGTCGGTGCCGGTGGTCTGTCCAACGCGATTCCCGAGCTGCTGCACGATTCGAACGTGGGCGGCATCATCGATCTGGGCAAGGTGCCCACCGACGATCCGTCGTTGTCGCCGATGCAGCTGTGGTGCAACGAATCGCAGGAGCGCTACGTGCTTGGCGTCGCGCAGGAGCGACTGGCCGAGTTTGCCGCGCTGTGCGCGCGCGAGCGCTGCCCGTTCGCCGCCGTGGGCGTGGCGACCGCCGAGGAGCATCTGGTGGTGGCGCACGGCGCGGTGCCGGGCCATGTTCCCGCCGACGCACCGATCGACCTGCCGATGGACGTGCTGTTCGGCAAGCCGCCGAAAATGCACCGCGACACGGCGCACCCGCCGGCACCGCGCTGGCCGGCGCTGAAGACCGGTGGCCTGGATCTGCAGGAAGCCGGCCTGCGCGTGCTGGCGCACCCGACCGTCGCCTCGAAGAACTTCCTGGTCACCATCGGTGACCGCAGCGTCGGCGGCCTGACCGCCCGCGAGCAGATGGTCGGCCCGTGGCAGCTGCCGGTGGCCGACGTAGCCATCACCCTGGCTGATTTCGATGGCGTGGCCGGTGAGGCGATGTCGATCGGCGAGCGCACGCCGCTGGCCCTGCTCGACGCCGCGGCGTCGGCGCGCATGGCCGTGGGCGAAGCGCTGACCAACCTGTGCGCGGCCCCGGTGGATGCGCTGGATGGCATCAAGCTGTCGGCGAACTGGATGGCTGCTGCCGGCCATCCGGGCGAAGACGCGCTGCTGTACGACGCAGTGAAGGCCGTGGGCATGGAACTGTGCCCGCAGCTGGACATCAGCATCCCGGTCGGCAAGGACTCGCTGTCCATGCAGGCGCAGTGGCATGACCAGGGCGAGGCACACAAGAGCGTGTCGCCGGTGTCGCTGGTGATCTCGGCGTTCGCGCCGGTTGCCGATGTGCGCCAGCAGCTGACGCCTCTGCTTGATCGCGACGTCGACAGCGAGCTGTGGCTGATCGGTCTCGGTGCCGGCAAGCAGCGCCTGGGCGGCTCGATCCTGGCGCAGGTGCACGCCGACCACAGCGAACTGCCGGCCTTCGCCGGTGCCGCGCCGGACCTGGACGACCCGCAGCGCCTGCGTGCCTTCTTCGAACTGATCCGGGATGCGCGCCAGTCCGGCCTGCTGCGTGCGTACCATGACCGCAGCGACGGCGGCGCGTTCGCCGCGCTGTGCGAAATGGCGTTCACCTCGCGCCTGGGCCTGGATATCGCCCTCGACGCGTGGGGCGATGACCCGTTCCGCAGCCTGTTCAATGAGGAACTGGGTGCGGTGGTGCAGATTGCCCGCGAAGATCGCGCCGCTTTTGCCGACCTGGTCGAGCGCCACGCCCTTACCGAATGCGCGCAGCGCATCGCCAGGCCGACCACCGCACCGGTGGTGCGCGTATCGCTGGCAGGCGAGAACCTGGCCGAGTGGCGCTGGGAGCAGCTGTTCGATGCGTGGTGGTCGGTCACCCATGCCATGCAGAAGCGTCGCGACAATCCGGCCAGCGCCGATGCCGAGCGCGATGTCGCCCGCGCGTTCAACGCACCGGGCCTGAAGCCGAAGCTGAGCTTCGACCTCAACGAGGATGTGGCGGCGCCGTTCATCAGCACCGGTGCGCGTCCGCGCGTGGCGGTACTGCGCGAACAGGGCGTCAACGGCCAGATCGAGATGGCCAATGCCTTCGAACGTGCAGGCTTCCGCGCGTTCGACGTGCACATGAGCGACCTGATCGAGGGGCGCGTGGCCCTGCAGGACTTCACCGGCCTGGTCGCCTGTGGCGGCTTCAGCTACGGCGATGTGCTGGGTGCCGGCCGTGGCTGGGCGACCTCGATCCTGGAACGCAGCGCGCTGCGCGATGCCTTTGCGGCGTTCTTCGAGCGCCAGGACAGCTTTGCCCTCGGCGTATGCAACGGTTGCCAGATGATGAGCCAGCTGAAGGACATCATCCCCGGCGCCGAACACTGGCCGCAGTTCCGCCGCAATGCCAGCGAGCAGTTCGAGGCCCGCACCGCACTGCTGGAAGTAGTGGAATCGCCGTCGATCCTGCTGCGTGGCATGGCCGGTTCCCGCCTGCAGGTGGCGGTGGCGCACGGCGAAGGCCAGGCGGTGTTCGACAACGCCGTCGACCAGGCCGCTGCGCGCGTGTCGCTGCGCTACATCGATGGCAACGGTGCCATCGCTCAGCAGTATCCGCTCAATCCGAACGGCTCACCGGATGGCATCACTGGCCTGACCAGCACGGACGGGCGCGTCACCATCATGATGCCGCATCCGGAGCGCACCCCGCGCGCACTCAATCTGAGCTGGGCGCCGGCCGAGTGGCAGGGTGATTCACCGTGGATGCGGATGTTCCGCAATGCCCGGGTGTGGTGCGGCTGATCGCGCACCGCTTCGCGCAGGCGTCGATGCCGATGCGTATGGAAAAACCCGCCGCATTGCCGGCGGGTTTTTCTTTGCGCGGATGAAACTCCTGTCGCCACCATGAGTTACATGCATTTCCATGCGCCAGACAATCGTCACGTGCAACTAACAAAATGGATTGATAAACGCGTGAAAAAGTGAACTGCTTCACGGCAATGTGATTTGCTGTGTCAAAGTCTTGACGATATGGAAAGTTGCCGTTAACACTTGAACCCCGTTTCAGAACCATTCATCCCGCAGTAACCGCTTGGCGCACGCGCTCGGTTTTCTGTCGCTGCGCGCCGTTCGGCAATACCCCGCAGTAAATCACGCGAATAAACGCCCCCAGGGGACGTTGGACCAGAAGGTCCGGCGGTGGCGTTGCTTTGCCCAAAACCAGTCCAATCAGGAGCCGTACCGATGAATCGGATTTATCGCAAGGTCTGGAACAAAGCACTGGGTCAGTTGGTCGTGGCCTCGGAACTGGCCTCGTCCGACAGTTGCGGCGGGGTCGTCGACCAACGCCGCGATGCGACACAGGCCAGGCCCTTTGTACTGGCTGCCGCACTGGCGCTGGCACTGGGATTGGGCATGACCGGCGTCGCCTCTGCACAGTCGGTGGAGATCGGCGGCAACGCCAACTGCGTGGTGCTCAACAGCTCGATCGTCGACAAGTGCCTGGTGGATGGCAGCGCCTCGGCCACCGGCACCAATGCGGTCGCCGTGGGCACCGGCAGCCGTGCAACCGGTGCCAACAGCGTGGCGCTGGGCGCCGGCTCGAAAGCAACGCGTGCCAATACCGTTGCCGTCGGTGATGCGGGCAAGGAACGGCAGGTGACCCACGTCGCCGCTGGCACCGAGGCAACCGATGCGGTGAACAAGGCGCAGCTGGATGCACAGGCGCGGGCCACGCAGGCGGCGTTGGCCGAAGCGACAGCCCAGAGCAGTCGCTACTTCAAGGCCGACGGCGCCGGTGATGACAGCGACGCGGCGAAGATCGAAGGGCAGGGCGCGATTGCGGTCGGCAGCGGCAGCCAGTCGCTGGCCAACGCCACCACGGCCGTCGGCACACAGGCCGTGGCCGCCGGTCTGGGCGCCAGTGCGTTCGGCCAGAACGCGTTGGCCATCGGTGATGCCAGCGTCGTCGTCGGCCAGAGTGCCGTTGCGCTCGGACTGGGAGATACCGCCGTCGGTGCCAGCGCTGTTGCGGCCAGCGAGAACGGCGCAGCGACCGCACTGGGCGCGTTGTCCGAGGCCAGTGCGGACGGCGCAACGGCGGTCGGTGGCGGAGCCGTGGCCATGGGCCCGGGCAGTACCGCCGTGGGTCGTGGCGCAACGGCCGCCAATGAAGCATCGATCGCGGTCGGTGCGTTCAGCACCGCCGTGGGTGAATACAGCACCGCGCTGGGTTCGAACTCGGCAGCGGTTGCCACCGGCAGTGTGGCGCTGGGCGCCGGCTCGCTGGCCGACCGGGTCGATACGGTATCGGTGGGCGCAGCCGAGTACGGTCTGACCCGGCAGATCACCAGTGTCGCGGCGGGTACCGAAGACACCGATGCGGCCAATGTCGGCCAACTCCGGGACGTCGCGGCCGTGGCCGATGCCACGGCCAAGCGTTTCCAGGCCACCGGCAGCAGCAACAGCGACGCCGGTGCGCTGGCCGCAGGCGATGACGCGCTGGCTGCCGGTGAAGCGGCCAACGCGCTCGGCGATGGCACCACCGCAGTCGGCGCCGGCGCCACCGCGGTCGCGCAGAACGCCACGGCGGTCGGCAACAACGCCCTGGCCGCCGGACAGAACAGCGCCGCGTTCGGCAACAACGCGCAGGCTGCAGGACCTGGCAGCGTCGCGGTGGGTGGCGCCGCCGTGGACGAGAACGGCAATCCGCTCATCACCAACGGCGGCGTGCCGGTGGAGACCGGTGCGACCAGTGCCGGCGTCGGCGGCACTGCGGTCGGTGCCAGCGCAGAGGCGGCTGGCTTCGCTGCGTCCGCCTATGGCGTGGGTGCCTATGCGGCCGGCGCGCAGTCCTCCGCATTCGGCGCGGTGGCCAACGCCATCGGCGACTACGCCACCGCAGTCGGCACCCAGAGCAACGCGACCGGCACCAGCAGCGTGGCCGTGGGTGGCCCGGCTGACCTGATTCCCGGCCTGGGCTTCTTCGTGCAGACCCAGGCCAGCGGCGAAGCCGCCACCGCTGTGGGTGCCGGCGCGATCGCCAGCGGTGACCGGACCGTGGCCAACGGCAGCCTGACCGAAGCCTCCGGCGCCGAAGCCACGGCCATCGGCTACTTCGCCTACGCACCCGGAGAAGGGGCCAGCGCGCTGGGCGCGCAGACCTGGGCCAGCGGCGCGCAGAGCACGGCGGTCGGCTACTACGCCACGGCGCGCGGCGCCAACAGTGTCGCCCTGGGCGCGAACTCTGAAGCCATCCGTGACAACAGCGTCGCCGTGGGCAGTGCCGGCAACGAGCGGCAGATCACCGGCGTCGCTGCCGGCAGTGAAGCCACCGATGCAGTGAACAAGGCGCAGCTGGACGCCGTGGCCAGCACCGCGGATACCACCGCCCATTACTTCCAGGCCCAGCCGGAAGCCGGCAGCGATGCCGGTGCGTTTGCCGAGGGAGAGGGTGCGGTGGCCGCCGGTTCGTCCAGCAACGCGATCGGCGCCGGTGCCGTCGCCCAGGGCGCGGGTGCTTCCGCCGTCGGCGATGACAGCGTCGCCATCGGTCGCAACAGCAGTGCCAGTGGCAACGGCGGGGTCGCCATCGGTGGACTGGGCCAGGCCTACGACCAGTACAACCAGCCGATCATCGGCGATGACGGTCAACCAGAACGTGTCGGCACCACCGCCGGCGCCGATGCCACCGCCGTCGGCAATGGTGCGCAGGCAACGGGTGCGTCGGGCAATGCGTTCGGCAGCGCGGCCAAAGCCACCGGCGACAACAGCGTGGCTGCCGGTGGCAAGTCGCGTGCGACCGGAAGCTACGCGGTCGCCGTGGGCGACAGTGCGTTCGCCAGCAGCGACGACAGCACCGCCGTCGGCGGCTACAGCTGGGCCACCGCCAGTGGCGCCAGCGCATTCGGTTCGGGCGCATGGGCCACCGCCACCAACGCATCCGCCTTCGGCAATGCAGCATGGGCCAGCGGCAGTGGCGCCACCTCCATCGGCTACAACAGCTGGGCCAACGGCACCAGCGCCACCGCCGTCGGCCGCGGTGCCTTCGGCTACGGCGACTACAGCGTGGCGTTGGGCTACCAGGCGCTGGGCAACACGGTCAACAGCATCGCCATCGGCACCAATACGGTGGCCGGCGGTGAAAGCGCGATCGCGCTGGGTGCCGGCAGCAACGCCAGCGGCAGCAACGCGGTCGCGTTGGGTGCAGGCTCGGTGGCTGATCGTGACCGCAGCGTGGCGGTTGGCGCTGCCGGCAACGAGCGCCAGGTGACCCACGTGGCCGCAGGGACGCAGGCCACCGATGCGGTGAACAAGGCACAGCTGGATGCCGTCGCGGCGGAAGCATCCACCACCGGCAAGTACTTCCAGGCCAGCGGCAGTGCCGACAGCGATGCTGGCGCTTACGTGGAAGGGGACAACGCACTGGCTGCCGGCGAGGCATCCAACGCCATCGGCGACGGCGCCATCGCCCTGGGCAGCGGCGCCAACGCACTGGCCAACAACGCGCAGGCGCTGGGCTTCAATGCCGTGGCCACCGCAGACAACGCCAGCGCGATCGGTGCCAACGCACAGGCGACCGGCGAGTACGCCACCGCGCATGGCGCGGAAAGCGAAGCCAGCGGTGAACAGAGCGCGGCCTTCGGTGCTGCCTCGATCGCCAGTGGCGCCGGCAGCACCGCCAGCGGCGTGCTGTCCGAAGCCTCCGCAGAAGAGGCGACGGCAGTGGGCTACTTCAGCACCGCCAGTGGTGAAGCGGCCACGGCGGTCGGCAGCGAGAGCGTGGCCAGCGGCACGGCCTCGGCTGCATTCGGCATCGGTGCGGAAGCCACGGGTGGCTACAGCACCGCCATCGGCGGTTTCGCCAGCGCCTCGGCGTTCAACGCCACCGCGTTCGGCAATTTCGCCAATGCCTCCGGCTCCAACAGCGTGGCGCTGGGCGGCGACTCGGAAGCCTCCGGCGACTACAGCACGGCCACCGGTCAGGGCAGCTTGGCCACCGGTACCAATAGTGTCGCTGTCGGCGGCTCGTTGTTCGGCATTCTCGCCACCGAGGCGTCCGGCAACTACTCCACGGCCGTCGGTGGTGGCGCATGGTCGCCGGGCATCAACAGCACCGCGCTCGGCAATGCGGCCGAGTCGCGCGGCGCCAACAGCGTCGCGCTGGGTGCCGATTCGATTGCAGACCGTGACAACACGGTATCGGTCGGTGGTGGTGGCAACACCCGCCAGGTGACCAACGTGGCGGCAGGTACCCAAGGCACCGATGCGGTCAACAAGGATCAGCTGGACGCCGTGGCATCGGTGGCCGAGAACACGAGCCGCTACTTCCAGGCCAGTGGCAGTGCCGACAGCGACGCCGGCGCCTACGTTGAAGGTGACAACGCGCTGGCCGCCGGCGAAGCGGCCAACGCGATCGGCAACGGTGCCAGCGCACTGGGCAGTGGTGCGACGGCGGTCGCCGCCAGTGCCACCGCCGTAGGCCTGGACAGCCTGGCCAGCGGCAGCAATGCCGCAGCGGTGGGCAGCAACGCACAGGCCACGGGTGAAAACAGTGCGGCACTGGGCAACGGTGCGGTTGCCAGCGAGATCGGCAGCACGGCGACCGGCGCGGGTGCACAGGCCACGGCGGTGTACAGCACCGCCAATGGCTCGGAGGCGCTGGCCAGCGGTGCGCAGTCGCTGGCCAGCGGCTTCCGCAGCGCGGCGTCGGCCGATGGCACCACGGCGGTCGGTGGTTACAGCGAAGCCAGTGGTCGTCTCGGTTCTGCACTGGGTTACGGCACGATCGCCAGCGGGGCAAACAGTACTGCGACGGGCGTGTTTGCCACGGCCAGCGGCGCCAGCGCGGTGGCCATGGGTGATTCCAGTGAAGCCAGCGGCGATGAAAGCGTCGCCATCGGCGGCAGCACCTTCTTCGGTCTGATCCCGGCCCGCGCCAGCGGCTACGGCGCCGCGGCGTTCGGTGCGGGTGCATGGGCCACCGACGACTACGCCACCGCCATCGGCTGGAACTCGTGGGCCGACGCGGCCGATTCCACCGCACTCGGTGCCAGCGCCACCGCCAATGCTGCGAACAGCGTGGCACTGGGTGCGGGTTCCGTTGCCGACCGCGCCAACAGCGTGGCCGTGGGCAGTGCCGGCAACGAGCGCCAGGTGACCAACGTGGCGGCAGGTACCGAAGGCACCGATGCGGTCAACAAGAACCAGCTGGACGCCGTGGCGTCGGTGGCCGAGAGCACCAGCCGCTACTTCCAGGCCAGTGGCAGTGCCGACAGCGATGCCGGCGCCTACGTGGAAGGTGACAACGCGCTGGCGGCCGGCGAAGCGGCCAACGCGATCGGCAACGGTGCCACCGCACTGGGCAGTGGCGCGACCGCGGTCGCCGCCAGTGCCACCGCGGTGGGCCTGGACAGCCTGGCCAGCGGCAGCAATGCCGCAGCGGTGGGCAGCAACGCACAGGCCACCGGTGAAAACAGTGCGGCGCTGGGTAACGGCGCGGTTGCCAGCGAGATCGGCAGCACGGCGACCGGCGCGGGGGCACAGGCCACGGCGGTGTACAGCACCGCCAACGGCTCGGAAGCGCTGGCCAGCGGTGCGCAGTCGCTGGCCAGCGGCTTCCGCAGCGCGGCGTCGGCCGATGGCACCACGGCGGTCGGTGGTTACAGCGAGGCAACGGGTCGCCTCGGCACCGCGCTCGGCTATGGCACCGCCGCGACCGGCGCCAACACCACGGCCGTCGGCTTCGGTGCGGCCGCGGCTGGTACCGGAGCCGTGGCGGTGGGCCAGTCCAGTGAAGCCAGCGGCGATGAAAGCGTCGCCATCGGCGGCAGCACCTTCTTCGGTCTGATCCCGGCCCGCGCCAGCGGCTACGGCGCCGCGGCGTTCGGTGCGGGCGCATGGGCCACCGACGACTACGCCACCGCCATCGGCTGGAACTCGTGGGCCGACGCAGCTGATTCCACCGCACTGGGCGCCAATGCCACCGCCAACGGCAGCAACAGCGTCGCCCTCGGTGCTGCATCGAAGGCAGACCGCGACAACACGGTGGCGGTTGGCAGCACGGGCAGCGAACGCCAGGTCACCCATGTCGCCGCAGGTACCGAAGGCACCGATGCGGTCAACAAGGACCAGCTGGACGCCGTGGCGTCGGTAGCTGAGAACACCAGCCGCTACTTCCAGGCCAGTGGCAGTGCCGACAGCGACGCCGGCGCCTATGTGGAAGGTGACAACGCGCTGGCCGCCGGCGAAGCGGCCAACGCGATCGGCAACGGTGCCACCGCACTGGGCAGTGGCGCGACGGCGGTCGCCGCCAATGCCGCTGCCGTGGGCTTCAACGCGGTGGCGACGGGTGAGGATGGCGTGGCCATCGGCAACAGCGCCAGCAGTACCGCTGGCGGCGCGATCGCCCTCGGTGCGCAGAGCAGCAGCGCCGGGCCGGCCAGCGTCGCCCTGGGCGCGCAGTCGGAAGCGGAGGGCATCGGTGCCGTTGCGGTAGGTGGCATCGCCCAGGCCAGCGGCCTGGCCGCTACCGCCGTCGGCTACGGGGCCACGGCCGACGGTCGCGAAGCGACTGCGGTCGGCAACTTCGCCTATGCCAATGGCTGGCAGTCCACAGCCTACGGTGCGGGTGCCACGTCCAGCTTCTTCGGCACGGCCCTGGGCAGTGGCGCGCAGGCGGCCGACGTCGCCACGGCGGTCGGCCAGGGCACCACCGCGCAGATCGCCGGTGCGGGTTTCGGCGTACAGGCACGCGCCGGTGAGTACGGTACCGCGCTCGGCAACAACGCGGCCACCGGCCTCAATGGCGTGGCGGTGGGCTTCAACGCACTGGCCGGGCAGGATGCCAACAGCGTCGGCAGCGGTCAGCACACTACCGCCATCGGCAGCGAGGCGTGGGCGACCGAGGACGGGGCCACCGTGGTCGGCTACAACAGTTACGCGCAGGCAACCAATGCCACGGTGCTGGGCAGCAACACCTGGACGACCAAGGCCGCCGACAACAGCGTCGCGCTGGGTGCCGGATCGCTGGCGGATCGTGCCAACGCGGTATCGGTCGGTGCGGCGCAGGACTGGGTTGATGCGGCGGGCGTTACCCACAGCGCGATCAACCGCCAGGTCACCAATGTCGCGGCCGGTACCCAGGCGACCGATGCGGTGAACAAGGGCCAGCTGGATGTGGTGGCGGCCACCGCCGATGCCACCGGCCGCCACTTCCGTGCGACCGGTACCGGGACCGCCAGCGCCACGGGCAGCAACGCGGTCGCCGTCGGTTCCGGTGCCAGTGCCAGCGGCAACCGCAGCAATGCGCTGGGCAGCAGTGCCAGCGCCATCGGCAATGCGGCGCTGGCCGTCGGCGCCAACGCCGGCGCGACCGGTGCGAACTCGGTGGCGCTGGGCAGTGGCGCGCGCGCGCTGGACGCCAATGTGGTGTCCGTCGGCGGTGGCAACGGTACCGATGGTCCGGCGACGCGCCGCATCGTCAACGTCGCCGACGGTCGCATCGCCGCAGGCAGCAGCGACGCGGTCACCGGTTCGCAGCTCAACGTCACCAACCAGCGCGTCGGTGCGGTGGAAACCCGGGTCGGCGATTTCGATTCGCGTATCGCGACCGTGGAAACGTCCACTGCCAATGCGGTCGGTTATGACGACGCCAGCCGCGACCGGCTGACCCTGGCCGGCATCGAGGGCACCACGATCGACAATGTCGGCGCCGGCAGCATCGCCGCAGGCAGTCGCCAGGCGATCAATGGCGGCCAGCTGTTCCAGTCGCTCAGCGATGCCGCCAGCTTCCTCGGCGGTGGCGCCAGTGTCGGCATGCAGGGTGTGTTCGTCGCGCCGAACTACGTGATCCAGGGTGCCAGCTACAGCAATGTCGGCGATGCGCTCGGCGCACTGGACCGCAAGGTCAGCGAGATCGACCAGCGCACCGGGGGGGCGAGCCGCTCCCGCACCGCCAGCCTGCGTTCGACCAGCACGCCGCTGGAGGGGGGCGCCGCCAATCTGGCCGCGCAGCCGGCCAGCGCCGATGCCGTCCCCGACGTGGCCACTGCCAGCAGCGCCCGGGTACAGGGCGCGCCGACCGCCGCCGCAGCGGGCTCGGGCATCCCGGTCGGTACACCGGCAGCGGGTTTCAACGCGGTCACCGTGGGAGAGGGCGCCGTTGCCAGCGGCGCGTCGTCCACGGCCATCGGCCAGGGGGCCAGTGCGACGGCCGCCAACGCCGTAGCGCTGGGCCAGGGCTCGGTTGCCGATCGTGCCAACACCGTCTCTGTCGGCAGCGAAGGCAACGAGCGCCAGGTCACCAATGTCGCGGCCGGCAGCGCTGCCACCGACGCGGTCAACAAGGGGCAGCTGGACCGTGGTGTCGCCACGGCCAACAGCTATACCGATGGCCAGGTGAAGGCCGTGACCGACAGCTTCGATGTGTTCAAGGGCGAAGTCGATGGCCGCCTGCGTCACATGGACCGTCGCATCGATCGCCAGGGCGCGATGAGCGCGGCGATGCTCAACATGGCCACCAGCGCCGCCGGCATCCGTACCCAGAACCGGGTCGGCGTCGGTGTCGGCTTCCAGGGCGGCGAGTCGGCTTTGTCGCTGGGTTACCAGCGCGCAATCAGCGACCGCGCCACGGTCACCTTCGGCGGTGCCTTCAGCAGCGACGACAGTTCGGTCGGCGTTGGTGCCGGCTTCGGCTGGTAAGCCACTCCATCGCGCCGGCGGCCACCCACGCCGGCGCCACACCCGCAACGAGGGCCTGGGGGGAGGTCACGGCAATCCCGGCTGGGCCGGCCGGGAGTCGTCAAGGAATGATGGCCGCAGTGTTGGTTCGATCCATGACCCAGAAGAGGAATTTCGACGTGATCAAGAAGCAGAACCTTCGCATCAACGTGCTTGCCGCCGCCGTGCTGTCGATGACCGCGGTCGGTGCCGTCCATGCCGCCGGGTTGCCGACGCAGGAACCGGCACGCCAGGCGGGCACCGCACAGCCGGGCACCGACCGCATCATCGTCAAGTACCGCGCCGGCACGGCCGCTGCGCTGGATCGTTCGGCCAAGCTGTCCACGGTGCAGTCGGCGCTGACCCGCGCCAGCCTGTCCGGCGGCACTGCGCGCGCCAGTACCCTGGGCCCGCAGGTCGTGCGCAAGCTCGGCGTCGGCGCCGATGTAATCCGCCTGCAGGGCCGTCTGGCCCCGGCTGAACTGCAGCGCGTGCTGAAGGAGCTGAAGGCTGATCCGGCGGTGCAGTACGCCGAGGCCGACGTGAAGCTGCGCCGCAGCGAACTGCGTGCGGGCGATGTGCAGCCGGCGCTGGTGCCGAACGACCAGTACTACCAGCAGTACCAGTGGCACCTGCACAACGCGACCGGCGGCATCAACGCGCCGGCAGCCTGGGATGTTTCGCAGGGCGAGGGCGTGGTGGTGGCGGTGCTCGACACCGGCATCCTGCCGCAGCACCCGGATCTGGTCGGCAACCTGCTGGAAGGCTACGACTTCATCAGCGATGCCGAGACCTCGCGCCGCCCCACCAATGAGCGGGTACCGGGTGCGCTGGACTATGGCGACTGGGTCGAGAACGACAACGAGTGCTACACCGGCTCGCTGGCCGATGACAGCTCCTGGCACGGCACGCACGTTGCCGGCACCGTGGCCGAGCAGACCAACAACGGCGTCGGCATGGCCGGTGTCGCGCACAAGGCCAAGGTGCTGCCGGTCCGCGTGCTCGGCAAGTGCGGTGGCTACCTTTCCGATATCGCCGATGCCATTACCTGGGCCTCCGGCGGCACCGTGGCCGGCATTCCGGCCAATGCCAACCCGGCCGAGATCATCAACATGAGCCTCGGTGGCAGCGGCAGCTGCGGCGGCACCTACCAGGATGCGATCAATGGCGCGATCTCGCGCGGCACCACGGTCGTGGTGGCCGCCGGCAACGAGACGGA
This sequence comes from Stenotrophomonas genospecies 5, assembly GCF_054473825.1. Classification (NCBI taxonomy): domain Bacteria; kingdom Pseudomonadati; phylum Pseudomonadota; class Gammaproteobacteria; order Lysobacterales; family Lysobacteraceae; genus Stenotrophomonas; species Stenotrophomonas genospecies 5. The sequence continues at coordinate 188,764 of NZ_JBTMUW010000003.1, read as the reverse complement.
CAATGCGTCCAATTACCGCCCTGCCAGCTGCGATGGCGTGGTGACGGTGGGAGCCACCCGTATCACCGGCGGCATCACCTACTACTCCAACTACGGCACCCGCGTCGATCTTTCCGGCCCTGGTGGTGGCGGCAGCGTGGACGGCAATCCGGGTGGCTATGTCTGGCAGGCCGGTTCCGACGCGGCCACTACGCCGGACTCGGGCAGCTATACCTACATGGGCAAGGGCGGAACCTCGATGGCCTCGCCGCACGTCGCGGCGGTGGCGGCACTGGTGCAGAGCGCGTTGATCGCCGATGGCAAGGAGCCGCTGGCTCCGGCAGCCATGCGTACCCTGCTCAAGGAAACCGCACGCCCGTTCCCGGTGGCCATCCCGTCGGCGACCCCGATCGGTACCGGCATCGTCGACGCCAAGGCCGCACTGGCCAAGGCGCTGGAGGAACCGTGCACCGAGGACTGTGGCCCGGTAGCCACGCCGCTGACCAACAAGGTCGCTGTCGGCGGCCTGTCCGGTGCGACCGGCGGCAGTGCCCTGTACAGCTTCGAAGCGGTGGCGGGCAAATCGCTGAGCGTGATCACCTACGGTGGTAGTGGCAACGTGTCGGTGTACCTGGCCCAGGGCCGCGAGCCCAGCGCGAGCGACAACGACGCCAAGTCCACGCGTGCGGGCAACGCCGAAACCGTGCGCGTCAACAAGCCGGTGGCCGGCACGTACTACGTCAAGGTGGTGGGTGAAGCCGCCTACAGCGGGGTGACCATCCTCGCCACGCAGTAATGCCATCACACTGTCGTAGATGAACTGGCGACGCCCGTCACCCCGTGGTGGCGGGCGTTGTCATTTTTCGAAAGGCGGCGCGATGGCGGCGGAAACCACGGCTTAACTGCTAAAGTCGGGCCGATCGACAGGAGAGTCACGTGAACGCGCTCGCTGCAACCACTGCCGACGACGCCGAGAGCCGCATCCTGGATGCGCTGCTGGCGCGTGGGCGGCTCAAGGAAGGAGACCTGGCCCGGGCGCGGCCGCTGCATGCCGAGGCCGGCGGCAGCCTGCTCGGCCTGCTGGTGCGCCTGGGACTGGTGTCCGAGCGGGACCAGGCGCAGGCCAGCGCGGATGTGCTGGGCCTGCCACTGCTGGAAGGCAAGCAGGTGCCCGAGACGCCGCCGCAGTCCCTCGCCGAAGGCCTGCCGCTGTCGCTGCGCTTCCTCAAGCAGTTCCACGTCTGCCCGCTGGCGCTGGATGAACACGGCGTACGGCTGTGGTTGGCCGATGCCCACGATGTCTACCCGCAGCAGGCCGTGCAGCTGGCCCTGGGCGTGCCGGTCACGCCGGTGCTGGGCATGCGGGCGGAGATCGACGATCTGGTCGAGCGCTGGTTCGGCCAGGGCCGCAGCGCCATGGGGGCGATCGTGGAAACCGCCGATGGTGAAGGCGGCGCGGTGGACGACATCGAGCATCTGCGTGACCTGGCCTCGGAAGCGCCGGTAATCCGCCTGGTCAACCTGGTGATCCAGCGCGCGGTGGAACTGCGTGCCTCGGACATCCATGTCGAACCCTTCGAAAGCCGTTTGAAAGTCCGTTACCGCGTCGATGGCGTGCTGGTGGAGGGCGAGAGCCCACCCGCCAACCTGACCGCCGCGGTCATCAGCCGCATCAAGATCATGGCCCGGCTCAACATCGCCGAGCGCCGCCTGCCGCAGGACGGCCGCATCATGCTGCGCGTGCAGGGCAAGGAGCTGGACCTTCGCGTCAGCACGGTGCCGACCGCACACGGCGAGAGCGTGGTGATGCGCCTGCTTGACCGCGAAACCGTGGTGTTCGATTTCCATCGGCTTGGCTTCACCGATGCATTCCTGCCGCAGTTCCGCAAGGTCCTGGAGCAGCCGCACGGCATCCTGCTGGTGACCGGCCCGACCGGTTCGGGCAAGACCACGACGCTGTACACCGCGTTGAGCCAGCTCAATACCGCCGACGTCAAGATCATCACGGTCGAAGACCCGGTCGAGTACCAGATCGAAGGCATCAACCAGATCCAGGCCAAGCCGCAGATCGGCCTGGACTTCGCCAATGCGCTGCGCAGCATCGTGCGCCAGGATCCGGACATCATCATGATCGGCGAAATGCGCGATCTGGAGACCGCGCGCATCGCGATCCAGTCGGCGCTGACCGGCCATCTGGTGCTGTCCACCCTGCACACCAACAATGCCGCCGGTGGCATCACCCGGCTGCTCGACATGGGTGTGGAAGACTATCTGCTGACCTCCACCATCAACGGCATCCTCGCGCAGCGTCTGGTGCGCCGTCTGGAGCCGACCCACGCCGAGCGCTACCCGGCGTCGCCGGAAGAGATCGATCGTTTCGAGCTGCGCCGCCTGCAGCCGGAGGGGGCGATTCACCTGTACCGGCCGCGCCCCTCGGCACTGGCACCGACCGGCTACCTGGGCCGCACCACCATCATGGAATTCCTGGTGATGAACGACGCGCTGCGGCGCGCGGTGATGCGCCGCGATGGCATGGGCGAGCTGGAGCGCATCGCGCGCGAAGGCGGCATGCGCACCATGTACGAGGATGGCCTGGCCAAGGCCCTTGCCGGGCAGACGACCATCGAGGAAGTCCTGCGTGTGACGGAGGAGAGCTGATGCGCGCCGGAGCCCGGGGCTGACATGCCGAACTACCGCTACAAGGCCCTCAATCCGCATGGCGAGATCTTCGACGGGCAGATGGAAGCGGCCAGCGAGGCCGACCTGATCGCGCGCCTGCAGGACCAGGGGCATCTGCCGATGGAAACCCAACTGGCCGATGCGGGGTCCATCGGCGGGGGCAGCTGGCGCAATCTGTTCCACCAGCGCCCGCTGCAGGGCCCGGCGCTGCTGCAGTTCACCCAGCAGCTGGCGACCCTGCTCGGTGCCGGCCAACCGCTGGATCGCGCGCTGTCGATCCTGCTGGGCCTGCCCGAGGACGAGCGCTCGCGTCGTGCGATCACCGACATCCGCGACGTGGTGCGCGGTGGTGCGCCGCTGTCGACCGCGCTGGAGCGCCAGCATGGCCTGTTCTCGCGCCTGTACGTGAACATGGTGCGTGCCGGCGAGGCCGGCGGCAGCCTGCATGAGACCCTGCAGCGGCTGGCCGATTACCTTGAGCGCGCGCGTGCGCTGCAGGGCAAGGTGATCAATGCGCTGGTCTACCCGGCCATCCTGCTGGTGGTGGTGGGCGGCGCGCTGCTGTTCCTGCTGGGTTACGTCGTGCCGCAGTTCGCGCAGATGTACGAGAGCCTGGACGTGGCGCTGCCGTGGTTCACCAATGCCGTGCTGCAGCTGGGCCTGTTCGTGCGCGACTGGTGGATCCTGCTGCTGGTGGTACCGGGCGTGCTGGCCCTGCTGTTCGAGCGCAAGCTGCGGCAGCCGGCCTTCCGCCTGGCGCTCGACGGCTGGCTGCTGCAACGGCGTAGCATCGGCCGCCTGCTCGGCGAGCTGGAAACCGCACGGCTGGCGCGCACGCTGGGGACGCTGTTGCGTAACGGTGTGCCGCTGCTGGGTGCGCTGGGCATCGCCCGCAACGTACTGGGCAATCGCGCGCTGGCAGCCGACGTGGATACGGCCGCCGACGAGGTCAAGAACGGTGCGGGCCTGTCGCTGGCACTGTCGCGCGGCAAGCGCTTTCCGCGGCTTGCCCTGCAGATGATCCAGGTCGGCGAGGAATCCGGCGCGCTGGATACCATGCTGCTGAAGGCCGCGGATACCTTCGAGCAGGACAGCGCCCGGCGCATCGATCGCCTGCTGGCGGCGATGGTCCCGGCGATCACCCTTGTGCTGGCTTCGGTGGTCGGTGCGGTCATCGTCGCCGTGCTGGTCCCGCTGTACGACCTGACCAATGCCATCGGTTGACGATGGACTCTTCCGCACTTCGACCCAACGCAACCGAAAGGACCGATCATGATCGCTAACCGTCGACCCATCCGCCTGTCCTTCACCGCCGCGCGGCACCAGTCGGGCATGAGCCTGCTGGAGATCATCATCGTCATCGTGTTGATCGGCGCGGTGCTGACCCTGGTGGCCAGCCGCGTGCTGGGCGGTGCCGACCGGGGCAAGGCCAACATCGCCAAGGCGCAGGTGCAGACCGTGGCATCCAAGATCGACAACTACCAGATCGATACCGGCAAGCTGCCGGGCGCGCTCACCGATCTGGTGACCGCACCGGCCGGCGTTGGCGGTTGGCTCGGCCCGTACGCCAAGCCGGCCGACCTCAACGATCCGTGGGGGCACGCGCTGGAGTACCGCGCACCCGGCGAAGGCCAGCCGTACGAGCTGATCAGCCTGGGCAAGGACGGCAAGGCCGGTGGCAGCAGCGTCGATGCCGACATCCGCTACCAGCCGTAATCCCGCATGACGTATTTCCTGCCGCGCCGGTTGCCCCGACCGCGCCTGCACGGCAGGCGCCCGGCGGGGCTGTCGCTGCTGGAGATGCTGCTGGTGATCGCGCTGATCGCGGCCATCGGCCTGATCACCGCGGCGGGACTGTCGCGTGGCTTCGCCGGCATGCAGCTGCGCAGCGCCGGCAAGGACATCGCCAACCAGCTGCGCATGGTGCGTGCACAGGCGATCGCGCGCGGCGAACCGCAGCGGTTCGTGATCGAGCCGGCACGGCATCGCTGGCAGGGGGCGAACCAGCGCCAGGGTGAAGTGCCGGCACAGCTGACGGTGCGTTTCGAAGGTGCGGCGCAGCTGGCCACTGCACCGGGGCAGGGCGTGATCGAGTTCCATCCCGATGGCGGTTCCAGTGGCGGCCGCATCCGCCTGCAGCGTGATGCCGCCGAATGGCGCATCGATGTCGGCTGGTTGACCGGTGAAGTCCGCTCCGGCCCATGGCAGGCGCAGTGATGCGGCGGGCGCGCGGTTTCACGCTGCTGGAGGTGATCGTGGCCTTCGCTCTGCTCGGGCTGGCGCTGACCCTGCTGTTGGGCAGCCTGTCCGGCGGTGCCAGGCAGGTACGCGAGGCCGAACTGCGCACCCGCGCTGTCCTGCATGCGCAATCGCTGTTGGCTGCGGCGGGCGTGGATGCGCCGCTGCAGGTGGGGCAGCAGCAGGGCGACTGGGAAAACGGGCGCTATCGCTGGGAGCTGCAGGTGCAGCCCTGGACCGAGCCACGCGCCGGCAACGCCGCGGCCACGCAGTCGCCGGGTGCACCGTGGCTGGCCGAACTGCAGTTGCAGGTGCGGTGGGGCGATGGCGAACGCGAACAGCTGCGCTGGCGCAGCCTGCGCCTGCTGCCACCAGACCTGGAGCGTGCGCGATGAAGCGGGGCGCTGCGGGATTCACCTTGGTTGAAGTGATGCTGGCGACCGTGCTGCTTGCCGGTGGCCTGGCGCTGGCGTTCGCCAGCGTGCGCTCGGCGATGGCGGTCAGCCAGCGGGGTGAACAGATCGCCGCCGAAAGCGAGCGGATGCGCGCGGTGCAGGCCCTGCTGCGGCGACAGCTGGCCGGGGCGATGCGCAGCCCGCTGGAAGTGCCAGACCCGACCCGCGAGCCGGTGTTCTTCCTGGGCGAAGAGCAACGGATGCTGTTCGTCGCCGATCTGCCAGGCTACCTCGGACGCGGCGGGCCCTATCTGCATGCGCTGCAGGTGGACGGCAAGGCCGGGCAGCAGCGTCTGCTGCTGGACTTGGTCCTGCTGCAGGAGGGCGAGCGCATCGCCGAAACGCCACCACGCCCGCCCGAGGTGCTGGTGGATGGCCTGCAAGCGGTGGAGATGCGCTATCGCGGCATCGATGCCGGCAGCGGGCAGATGACCGAGTGGCTGCCGCGCTGGGAAGACACCCGTCGCCTGCCTCTGCTGGTGGAACTGCGGATCGTGCCGGTCCGCGGTGCCGCATGGCCGCCCCTGGTGGTGGCCCCCCGCCTGGGCGGCGGTGGAGGGGGGCGTTGATGCGGTCGCGCGGGGCCGCACTGGTGCTGGTGCTGTGGTTGATCGCGCTGATGACCGCACTGGTCGGCGCGTTCGCGCTCAGCGCCCGCGTCGAGCATCTGCAGGAGCGCGTGCTCGACGACGATGCACGTGGCCAGGAGCGTGCCCGTGCGGGACTTGAGTACGCACTGATGCGGCTGTCACCGGATCCGCTGCGCGCGCCGTGGCAGGCCGATGGTCGCACCTATCGCTGGCAGTTCGACGGTGCCCGCATCGAGATCCAGGTGCTGGACGAGAACGGCAAGATCAACCTGAACCTGGCCGACGTGGCGCTGCTGACCGCATTTCTGCAGGCACTTGGCGAACCGGTGGACAACGCGCGTCAGCTGGCCGGCGCGATCGTCGACTGGCGTGACGAGGACAGCCTGCTGCAGCCCGGCGGCGGTGCCGAGGCACAGGATTACGCTGCGGCCGGGCTGCCGTATGGGCCACGCAACAAGCGCTTCGAGACGCTGGGCGAACTGCAGCGGGTGCTGGGCATGAACGGGCCGCTGTACCGGAAGATGCTGCCGCACCTGACCCTCTACAGCCGCCAGGCGCGACCGGATCCGCGATTCGCCAGCGCTCCCGTGCTGACCGCGCTGGGCCTGGATGCCGACCTCGTGCTGGCGCAGCGGAACCAGCCGGAGCGTGACGGCGATCCGGCGGATGGATCTTCAGCGCTTGCCAGCAGCAGCGGCACCTATAGTATCGAGTCCCGTGTCATCGACAGCAGTGGACGCAGGTCGGTGTTGCAGGCAGTGGTTCGCAATGGCTCCGGGGGGATTCCCGGGCGGTCCTACACAGTGCTTCGCTGGGAGCAGGGAATGACGGCAAGATGACGGCTTGGCAGGACAGTCTGCGGCAGGTGCAGGGCCAGATCGGTCCTGGCGCCGGCCGTTTCCTGCGCTGGTGGCGGCACTCGTTGCTGGCGTGGGTGCCGGCGCGTTGGCAATGGGCGCTGGGCTGGGCCCAGGCACGGTTGCTGGTGCAGCGCGAGGGTGACCAGCTGCAGGTCTGGCGCGAAGCGGGCGAGCGCCGCGAGGCGGTGGTCACCCTGCCATGGCCTTCGTCTCCGGCTGCACTGGATCGCGTGCTGGAGCCGCGCCTGCGCAGCCTGCCGCGATTCTGGCTGCTGCCGGTGGAACGGGTCCTGCGGCGCACCCTGCGGCTGCCGGCGGCGGCCGGCGACCGGCTGCACGCGGTGGTCGGTTATGAGATCGACCGGCAGACCCCGTTCGAGGCCAGCCAGGTCAGCTATGACGTGCGTGAACTGGGCGCGGCAGGGGAAGGCCAGCTGCAGGTCGAACTGGTGGCCTGGCCGCTGCGCCAGATGGAGGCCTGGCGTGCCAGCGTGGGCGAGTGGGGCGATGCCCTGGCCGGCGTCGACGCGATCGATGCACAGGCTGGCACGCTGCAGGTCAACCTGTTGCCGAGCGCCCAGCGCCAGTCGCGGCCCGATCCGATGCGGCGCTGGAACCTGCTGCTGGCCCTGGCCGCGCTGGTGATGCTGGTACTGGCTGGACTGCAGTTGCTGGACAACCGCCGCGCCGCCGCCGACGCACTGCGTGCGGACGTCGAACGCAGCGCGCGCAGTGCCCGGGGTGTCGCCAGTGAACGCGCCCAGCTGCAGGCACTGATCGACGGCGCGGCCTTCCTGGAGTCGCAGCGCCGCCAGCATGCCGGCACGGTGGAAATCTGGAACGAGCTGACCCGCCGTCTGCCCGAAGGCACCTATCTGGAGAAGCTGGCCATCGAGAACAACGGCCTGCAGCTGATCGGGCTCAGCCGCGAAGCCTCGCAGCTGGTGCAGCTGCTGCAGGATGCTCCGCAATGGCGCAAGGTCAACCTGACCGGTGTGCTGCAGGCGGACGGCGCCGGCAGCGGCCGGGACCGCTTCACCATGACTGCCGAACTTCAGCCGTTGCCCGCGGCGGCACCGGCAACGCCGACAGCAGCGACTCCGGAGGCGGCCGATGCCAAGCGCACGCCGTGACCGCTGGCTGGCGCTGGCGCTGCTGCTGGCGGTGCTGGGCCTGGCTTACCTGTTGCTGGTGCACCCTTGGTTCACCCAGCCGCTGCGCGAGATCGATGCCGATGTCGCGGCCCTGCGCGAGCGCCAGCAGCGCGTGCAGGCGCAGCTGCAGCAGCAGCCCCAGATCGAACAGCGGCTGCGCGCCACCCGTGAAGCCTTGCAACGGCAACCCGGCTTCCTGCAGGAGGCCACTGCCGAAGCCGCCGCCGCCGCGCTCGGCGCGCGCCTGCAGGATGCGGTGGCCACTGCAAGCCCCGGCAACCGCAGCTGCACCATCAGCAATCGCACGCCGCTGACCGACAATCGCCGTGATGCCGAGTTCGTCCGCGTCGCCATGCAGGTACGCCTGCGCTGCGGCGTGGCGGAACTGGCGACCGTGCTGCACAGCCTGGAAACCGGCAGCCCGCGGTTGTTCGTGGACAACCTCAATCTCATCGCGCAGCGCTTCCAGCAGTCGCCGAACGAATCCGGGCTGGGCCTGGACGTCTCCTTCGAACTGGCCGGCTACCTGTTGCCCGGTGCCGCCAGTGGCGCTGCGGCAGTACCTCCCGCAGCGGAGCCCGCCGAGGCCGCCCCGGCCCCGGTCGAGCCGCCGCCACCGGCGGCCGCCGAGGGAGAGGAGGTCGCCGATGAAACGTGAGCCCATCAGCCTGCGCACCGCTTTCCTGCTGGCCCTGGCCGGCTGGTCCGCCGCGATATGGCTGGCCACCGGTTTCGGACTGGGCAGTCGCCTGCCGGCCGGCGGGGCCGACGCCGACCCCGCGGCAGCACTGCCGGTGCTGCCGGCGTTCGCTCCGGAACGGATGGCCAGTGCGGACAGCTACAGCGCCATCGCCGCGCGTCCGCTGTTCGCCGAAGACCGCAGGCCGCGCCCTTACCTGCTGGGCGGCAGTGAACCCAGCGCCAGTGCCGCATTGCGCCTGACCGGTGTGCTGCTCACGGACGACTTCGGCCTGGCCACGTTCAGTACGGAGCAGAACCGCTCGCTGCGCCTGCGCCTCAACGGTGACGCGGTCGACGGTTGGCAGCTGGTCGCGCTGCAACCCCGCCAGGCGACGGTGATCGGCCCGGGCGGCAGCCAGGTGCTGGAACTTGCCGTATTCAACGGGCAGGGCGGGGAGCCACCGACGGTTCTGCGCGGCAGTACCGGTGCACCCGCACCGGGAGTGCCGGTGCCACCGCCGGTAGTGCCGCTGCCGGCGCAGGCCGCGCCGGCACAGGCGGCGACCGCACCGCAGCGTGCAGCGGACGCCACACCCGCGCCGGCGTCTGCTGCCGCCCCCCCGCCGCCGGCCAACAGCAACGGGCCCAGCGAAGCGCAGATGCAGGCCATCCGCGAGCGCATCCAGGCCCGCCGCCGCCAGCTGCAACAACAACAGCAACAACAGTCGCCGCCGCCTTCGGGCAATGGCGCCAACCGGTAGAGTGAGAGCATGAGCCTGCGTTTTCTTCCTTGGTCCTTCGTGCTCGCGCTGCTGGTGGGCTGCAGTACCGTCTCCAGCCCCCATGTGCAGCGCAAGGGCGCCCTGCAGCCTGCGGCCAGCGCCGGCCAGGCCGCAGCGGACGTCCAGGCCGATGCGGCGGCCGACAGCCAGGGGGCACCGCAGGCGGTCATCCGCCGTGGCACCGGCACGATGATCAACCGCGAGGCCGCGCGCGCGCCGTCGCCGGCATTGCATGCGGCCGGCACCGGCAGCGCCACGTTCAACTTCGAGGGCGAATCGCTGCATGCCGTGGTCAAGGCGATCCTCGGTGACATGCTGGGCCAGAACTATGTGATCGCGCCGGGGGTGCAGGGCACGGTCACGTTGGCCACGCCCAAGCCGGTCTCGCCGGCACAGGCGCTGAACCTGCTGGAGATGGTGCTGGGCTGGAACAACGCGCGCATGGTGTACAGCGGCGGGCGCTACAACATCGTTGCCGCCGACCAGGCGCTGGCCGGCACTGTCGCGCCGAGCACCGCACCAGCCTCCAGCGCGCGCGGTTTCGAGGTCCGGGTGGTGCCGCTGCAGTTCATCTCCGCCACCGAGATGAAGAAGGTGCTGGAGCCGTACGCGCGGCCCAACGCCATCGTCAACGTCGACAGCGGCCGCAACGTGATCACCCTCGGCGGCACCCGTGCCGAGCTGGAGAACTACCTGCGCACGGTCGAGATCTTCGATGTGGACTGGCTGTCGGGCATGTCGGTGGGCGTGTTCCCGATCACGTCCGGCAAGGCCGAGCAGGTTGCCAGCGACCTGGAGAAGGTGTTCGGCGAGGAAAGCAAGACGCCCAGCGCCGGCATGTTCCGCTTCCTGCCGCTGGAAAACGCCAACGCGGTCCTGGTGATCACCCCGCAGGTGCGCTACCTGGACCAGATCCAGCAATGGCTGGACCGCATCGATACCGCGGGTGGCAGTGCCCGCCTGTTCTCCCATGAGCTGCGCTACATCAAGGCGCGCGATCTTGCCGAGCGGCTCAGCGAGGCGTTCGCCAGCAGCGGCAAGCGGGGCGGCTCAAGCCCTGCATCGCTGGCCCCGGGTGCCATTCCGTCGCAGCTGGACAGCGACAGCGACCGTGGCATGGACAACAACAACAACAGCAGCAGCTTCGGCTCGACCCTGGGCAGCAGTTCCAGTGGCGGCAATGGCAGCTTGAACCTGCCGCAGCGCCAGTCCGGCAACGTCAGCGTCAGCCTGGAAGTGGAAGGCGACCGGGTCGGCGTGTCGGCAGTGGAGGAAACCAATACGCTGCTGGTGCGCGCGACGCCGCAGGCCTGGCGCTCGATCCGCGAAGTGATCGAGAAGCTGGACGTGATGCCACTGCAGGTACACATCGAAGCCCAGGTGGCCGAGGTCGCTCTGGATGGTGACCTGAAGTACGGCGTGAACTGGTTCTTCGACAACGCCGTGGCCGGGCGTGCACTGACGGGAGCCTTGAGCGGTGTGACCCTGCCTGCCGCGGCGGGTGGCTCCTGGAGCAGCTTCGCCGGTGCCGCGACCGGCGGCGAAGGCCTGGGCTGGGCGTTCACCGGCCACAATGGTGCAGCGGTGGTGAGCGCGCTGGACAAGGTCACCGATGTGCGACTGCTGCAGACCCCGTCGGTGTTCGTGCGCAACAACGCCGAGGCCACGCTCAACGTGGGTGACAAGGTGCCGATCAGCACCACCACGGTGAACACCGGCGTCGGCACCAGCAGCTACAGCTCGGTGCAGTACATCGATACCGGCGTGATCCTGAAGGTGCGCCCGCGCGTGACCCGAGACGGCACGGTGTTCCTGGACATCGTGCAGGAAGTCAGCAGCGCGTCGGACGTGCCGGAGAACTGCAATCCGCAGGAGCGCAACTGCAACCCGCGCATTTCCACCAAGAAGCTGGCTACCGAGGCCGCCGTGCAGAGCGGCGACACCATCATGCTGGCCGGCCTCATCACCGACTCGGCCACCGATGGCAGCAGCGGCATTCCCGGCCTGAGCCGCATTCCGGTGATCGGCGCGCTGTTCGGGCAGAAGAGCCGCACCAGCCGTCGCTCGGAGGTGATCGTGCTGCTGACGCCCAGCATCGTTCGCAATGGGCAGGAAGCGCGCACGCTGACCGACGAGTACAGCCAGCGTTTCCGGGCGATGGAGCCGCTGAACCAGCCGCGCGCAAAGAAGTAGGGGGTTACGGCGGGGCGACCCCCGCCGTTCCCATGAACCCCGCTTCGGCTCCGGCCTCTGCACGTGCCGGGTGCAACCCGGCCGACACCCTCCCGGTGCTACGCTGTGGCCACCGACAACCACGGAGGCGGGATGGGGGCGATCGTGTTGTTGCCGCTGTGCGTGGACGATGCGGCGCTGGACCGGTGTCTGGCTGCGCTTGATGCCGGTACGGCACCGGGTACCGCGGTCTGGTTGGCCGATGATGCCCAGACCGGACCACGCGCTCAGGCGGTCGTCGAGCACTGGCTGGCGAACACGCCACTGCAGGCCGAGTACACCCGCCGCGCCCGGCCGCTGGGCGAGGTGGCTCATCTGGATGAAATGTTGCGTGCCTGCGAGGGGCTCGATGTGGCCGTGCTGGCACCGGACAGCGTACCGGCGCCGGGATGGCTGCAGCAGCTGCAGGACGCCTTCGCCCGCGATGCGGCCATTGCCACCGCCACGCCCTGGTGCAATGCAGGCGAGACCGCGGCCTGGCCCCGGCTGGGCGAGATCAATGCCGAGCCCACCGATACTGCGCTGCTGGCGCAGACCTGCGCCGCACTGCCGACCCTGCACCCGGAGCTGCCATCGGCGGTCACGCATGCGGTACTGGTGCGCGGCAATGCACGTCGCCGTGCCGGCGGACTGGACGTGGAAAGCTACGCCGGCTGGAACGCTGCGCTGGTCGATCTGAGCCTGCGCATGGCGGGCCTGGGCTGGCGCAACGTGCTGTGCGAGAACGCGTTCGTCAGCCGCGCCGGCGAAGCGGTCAGCCGCGATGGCGATCTGGAGGCGTTGGCCGCGCGGTGGCCTGGCTGGGTGCCACGCCTGGCCGACTTCCTGATGCACGATCCGCTGCACGAACTGCGCGCGGACCTGCAGCAGCGGATGCAGCAGGCGATAATGCCGCGCGAACAGGGCGATCTGTTCGTCCCGTCCGCGTCGGAGCCAACCGCTTGAATGCCGCCATTGCCGCCATCGTCGTTACCTACCAGAGCGGCAGCACCATCGATGCCTGCCTGTCGCGGCTGCGCCAGTCGCAGGATGTGGCGGAAATCCGGGTGATCGACAACGGTTCGGTGGATGGCACGCTGGACATCGTGCAGCGGCACGCCAGCCACGACCCGCGCGTGCGCTTCATCGGCAACCCGGACAATCCGGGCTTCGCCGCCGCCAACAACCAGGGCGCGGCCGATTCGCACAGCCCATGGCTGGCGTTCATCAACCCGGACCTGATGGTCGAGCCGGAAACCCTGGCCAGGCTGCGCGACCGCGCGCACGTGCTCGGTGACTGCCTGCTCGGGGTCGAGCAGGTGGATGAGCACGGCCATGCCGATGAGGCGGTGCGCCGCCGTGATCCGGATTTCCTGGCCATGCTGCGCTCGCCGGGCAGCGGCTCGAAACTGGCTATTCCGCGCGATCCGGCAAAGACGCTGCAGCCGGTGCCGGCGCTGTCCGGCGCGCTGCTGCTGATGCCGCGGACGCTGTTTGATCGTCTCGGTGGCTGGGACGCCGGTTACCGGTTGCACGCCGAGGACCTGGACCTGTGCCGGCGCGCGCGCGAGGCGGGCGCGGTGGTGGCGATCGCCAACGACCTGCAGGTCACCCATGTGCGCGGCGTGTCCAGCCGTTCGCGGCCCTTCTTCGTCGAGTGGCACAAGCACCGCGGATTGTGGCGTTACTTCCGCAGGTTCGAGGCGCCACAGCGCTCGTTGCTGGTGCAGGTGGCGGTCTGGGGGGCGATCTGGGCGCACGCGCTGCTGCTGGTGCCGAGACTGCTGCGCAGATCCCTGTAGTGTCGAGCGTGTCCGGCGGCGGCGCGCATGGGCGGGCCCCCCGGTTCACCCCGCCGGGCGCATAATCCGCCTCATGCCTATCATCCAGTCCCTGCTCGACACCGATCTGTACAAGTTCACCATGATGCAGGCGGTGCTGCACCAGCACCCCGGCGCCCAGGTGCAGTACCGGTTCAAATGCCGCACGCCCGGCATCGACCTGGCCCGCTTCATCGACCAGATCGATGAAGAGATCGACCACCTGTGCAGCCTGCGCTTCAGCGACGCCGAGCTGGATTACATGCGTGGCCTGCGCTTCGTGAAGCCCGATTTCGCCGATTTCCTCGGCCTGTTCCACCTGGACCGCAAGTACATCCAGCTGCGTGCCTCGACCCGGGTGCCCGGCGAGATCGAACTGGACATCACCGGGCCCTGGCTGCATACGATCCTGTTTGAAGTGCCGCTGCTGGCCATCATCAACGAAGTCTGGTTCCGCAACACCACCACGCCCGACTTCGCCGAGGGCGAGCGCCGCCTGCAGGCCAAGGCCGCGCTGCTGCGCGACACCCCCGGCTTCGAGCAATGCCGCATCGCCGACTATGGCAGCCGCCGTCGCTACTCGCGCGACTGGCATGCGCGCCTGCTGCCACTGCTGCGCGATGCGCTCGGCCCGCAGCTGGTCGGCACCAGCAACGTGCATTTCGCCCGGCTGTACGGCATGACCCCGCACGGCACGATGGCGCACGAGTACCTGCAGGCATTCCAGGCGCTGGGGCCACGGCTGCGCGATTCGCAGGTGGCGGCATTGGAGTCATGGGCACGCGAGTACCGCGGTGACCTGGGCATCGCGCTGTCCGACGTGGTCGGCCTGGACGCCTTCCTGCGCGACTTCGACATGTATTTCTGCAAGCTGTTCGACGGCGTGCGCCATGACTCGGGCGATCCGTTCGACTGGGGTGACCGCATGCTGGCGCATTTCCAGCAGCGCCGGGTCGATCCGCGCAGCAAGGTGCTGGTGTTCAGCGATGGGCTCGACATCGCCAAGGTGATGCGCCTGTACGACTATTTCCGCGGTCGCTGCCAGGTGGCCTTCGGCGTCGGCACCCACCTGACCAACGATCTGGGCCCGACGCCATTGAACATCGTCATCAAGATGGTCCGCTGCAACGGCCAGCCGGTGGCCAAGCTCAGCGATTCGCCGGGCAAGAGCATGTGCGACGACCCCGGCTACCTGGCCTACCTGCGTCAGGTCTTTGAACTGCCGGACCCGGCTTAAAGGTAGTCGACCACCACCAGGTAGGCGCCCCGCAGCGGTTGCTGCTGCGGCGCTTCCACGCGGTAGCGCTCGGAGAAGGCGATGTCGCCGACGCGCATGGCGCTGGCCGACACGGCCAGCTGCTGGCCATGGCGCTTGCCATCGCGCAGCGTCGCGGCCTGGCTGTCGCCCACCGCGGTCACCGCCACCGTCGAGCCCTTGGCCGACGGCGGGCAGGCCGCCAGGCTCAGCTCGCCCTGGGACAGGGCCGTCGTGCAACCCGGCTCGGCGATGCGGCCGCTGAACCGGATGCTGCCACTGCTGGCCTGGGCCAGCGCACTGACGGACATCAGGGCCACGCACAGCAGAAGGGAAGTCCTCATGACACGTTCTCTGGTTCGGTGTGTCCTAGTTAGCGACAGCTCCGGACGGCCTTTAATAGGCAAAATCCGAATCTGCTAGGGCCATCACCAACAAAGAGTGATGCGCATCAAATAAGGCGCTGGCCGCCTGAAAACAGCCTCTTTCAGGCGCGCCCGCCACCGGGGTCGAAGACGTCATCTGCTGTCGTTCCCCCACCTTTGTCGGCCCGCGCCAACTCCCCATCGGCCGCCAAGCCAAAAGTGCATATCACGTCACATTTGGGGCGTCAATAAACCATCGTTCAGAAAAATAATGGGACTTTCATCACAGTTCTGCATATACTTGCGTCACGGATTCAGGGGTAGGTATGTCCGAATCCGGCCACAGGTGAGACGCAAGGATGGGTCTTGAAGCCCGGCAGTGCTCCTTGCTTCCTCCTCTACTTCCATCTCTTCAGTAGGGTTAGGTAAAAGCAATGCACAAGATCAACATCATCGCGGCTCTCATGCTGGCCGCTGCTCCGCTGGCCGCCAACGCTGCCGACGGCACCATCACCTTCAATGGCAAGGTGACCGACAAGACCTGCACCATCTCGACCCCGGGCGGCAAGGACTTCGCCGTTACCCTGCCGACCGTGTCCAAGAACACCCTGGCCACCGCCGGTGCCGTCGCGGGCCGCACCCCGTTCGCCATCAACCTGACCAAGTGCAGCGCCGGCAACGTCGCCACCTACTTCGAGCCGGGTTCGACCGTTGACTTCAACAGCGGCCGCCTGATCAACCAGGCTTCGGCCAACGCTGCCGGCAACGTGCAGCTGCAGCTGCTGGGCTCGAACAACCAGTTCCTGCCGGTGAAGGCCGCAGGCACCGGTCTGGCCCAGGACAACTCGCAGTGGGTGACCGTTGCCACCGACGGCACCGCCAACCTGAACTACTACGCCGAGTACTACGCCACTGCCGCCGCCACCCCGGGCGACGTCACCAGCAGCGTCAAGTACACGATCATCTACAACTGATCATCGCCGTACCCGCACTGGCCGGCGTACGCGCCGGCCAGCGCTCCGCGGCCCCTGGCCACACACCTCGAGCGTAGTACTTCCGATGAAAGCTCTCTTTCCCCGGGCGCTGCTGCTGGCAGCGTCGACGCTGCTCTTCTGCCAGGAAGCCATGGCAGGCGTGGTGGTCAATGGCACGCGTGTGATCTATCCGGCGCAGTCGCGCGAAGTCACCGTGCAGGTCGACAACGTGGGCGACTCGCCCGCGCTGGTGCAGGCCTGGATCGACAGTGGCGACGCCAACCAGACGGCCGACACCAGTGATGCCCCGTTCGTGCTGACGCCGCCGATCAGCCGCGTCGAGCCGGGCCGCAGCCAGGCGCTGCGCCTGATCTTCTCCGGCGCGCAGCTGCCGACCGATCGCGAGTCGGTGTTCTGGCTGAACGTGCTGGACGTGCCGCCGTCTCCGGACAACGCCGAGAACGGTGAGCAGAACTACCTGCAGGTCGCGTTCCGTTCGCGCCTGAAGCTTTTCTATCGGCCGCAGGGCCTGAAGGGCGTCGCCAACGACGCACCGGCAGCCCTGCGCTGGACCCGCAGCGGTGACCGCCTGCGGGTGGAGAACCCGAGCCCCTTCCACGTGACCCTGGCCGAAGTGCATGCCGTGACCGGCAGCAGCGAAAAGGCGGTCGAGGACAAGGGAACGATGGTCGCACCGAAGCAGAACCTGGAGTTCGCCGCACCGGCGGGCACCACCGAGGTGCGCTTCATCACCATCAACGATTACGGCGGTCGGGTGGAGCACAAGGTCCGCCTCGACAGCACCGGGGGCTGAACGCGCCGCGCTGGCCAGGGCCTGCGCATCCCGCCACCGCCGCCGTGCGGCGAATTGAAGGAATGTCAGTGTGATCGGAAACAGATTGACATTGTCGATCCATCAGGCGCTTTGCCTGTTGGCTGCCGGCGTGGCCTGCCCAGGATGGGCGCTGGCTGCCCCGGCCAATCTCGGCGAACAGGCGCTGATGGCGCAGACTGGGGCGGCGACCGCGCGTGCGCCGGAGTCGGCGCAGTTCAACTCCAGCTTCCTCTCCGGCCAGGCCAAGCAGGTCGATCTGGCGGCCTTCAGCAACGGCAATCCGATGGTCGCCGGCACCTATCGCGTGGACGTCTACGTCAATGGCGCCTGGCAGGGCCGCCGCGACGTGCAGTTCAAGGCGGATGCACAGGGGCGCGTCGATGCCTGCCTGGCGCTGCCGATGCTCGAGGAAATGGGCGTGGACAGCGAGGCGGTGCTGCTGCAGCAGGATCCGTCGGTGCCGACCGATACCTCCACGTGCGTGCCGGTGCAGCAGCGCATGGCCAATGCCTATGGCGTCTATGACAGCGGCAACCTGCGTTACGACCTGAGCATCCCGCAGGTGTTCCTGCGCCGCGAAGCGCGTGGCTACGTCAACCCCGCGCTGTGGGACCGTGGCATCAACGCCGGCTTCGTCGGCTACAGCTTCAATGCCATCGACAGCGACAGCCGCGTCGAAGGCGGACAGCGCAACCGCAGCGCCTATCTGGGCCTGAATGCCGGCCTGAACCTGGGTGGCTGGCAGTTCCGCCACGATTCCAACCTGACCTGGACCGAGGGCGACGGCCGCCACTGGCAGAGCATCGCCACCTACGCCCAGCGCGGCATCCCGAAGATCCGCGGCATGCTCACTGTGGGCGAGGCCTACACCACCGGCGAACTGTTCGAGTCGATCGGATACCGGGGTGCCAGCCTGGCCAGTGACGACCGCATGCTGCCCGATTCGCTGCGCGGCTACGCGCCGGTGGTGCGCGGCATCGCCGAGACCAATGCGCGGGTGGAAGTCCGGCAGAACCAGCAGCTGATCTATTCCTCCACCGTATCGCCGGGCAGCTTCGTCATCGACGATCTGTACCCGACCGGTTACGGCGGTGACCTGGAAGTGAGCGTGATCGAGGCCGATGGCCGCCGCCGCGAGTTCAAGGTGCCGTTCGGTTCGGTGCCGCAGATGCTGCGCGAAGGCGTCTCCCGCTACTCGGTGACCGCCGGCCAGGTCCGCAACGAGCTGCTGCGCGATGAACCCTGGCTGGCGCAGGGTACCTACCAGCGCGGCATCGGCAACCAGCTGACCCTGTACGGCGGCAGCGCGCTGAGCGAAGGCTACGTTTCACTGCTGTACGGCATTGGCCTGTCCACCCGGATCGGTGCGTTCGCGGCCGATGTCACCCATGCCCGTACGTCGTTCAACCACTACGGCGACCACACCGGCGCCAGCGTGCGCCTGAGCTACAGCAACATGATCGGCGAAACCGGGACCAACCTGACCCTGGCCGCCTATCGTTATTCGACCGAAGGCTACTACAGCCTGCAGGACGCCCTGTACGGACGCGACGCGGATGATCGCGGCATCGACCCGACCACCCGTGGCCGCCAGCGCAGCCAGTTCCAGCTGACCCTGAACCAGCCGCTGGGCCGCCGTGCCGGTGCGCTGTACGTCACCGGTTCGGTGCGTGACTTCTACGACCGTTCCGGCACCTCCAAGCAGTACCAGGTGGGCTACAACAACGCCTGGCGCTCGGTGAACTACGGTTTCTCGGCACTGCGCACCGAAGAAGGCATCCTCGGCCGGGCCGACACCCAGTACCTGTTCTCGATGAGCGTTCCGCTGGGCCGCGGGACCCATCCGGTGTCGTTCAGCGCCGACCTGGGCGCGCGTGACCGTGGTGGCTACGACAACAGCCGCGTGGGCATCACCGGTTCGGCCGGCGTCGACAACAACTTCAGCTACGGCGTGGCCCTGTCCGATTCCCGCGAGGGCAACACCACCGCGGTCGGCAACGCCGAGTACCGCAGCCGCTACACCGCGTTGAACGCGACCTACAGCCATTCCAGCGATTTCCGCCAGGCATCGGTGGGCGCCAACGGCAGCGTGGTCATGCATCCGGGCGGCGTCACCTTCACTCCGCAGCGTGGCGATACCATGGTGCTGGTCGAGGCGCCGGGCGCGCGCGACGCGCAGGTGACCAACGCACCGGGCCTGCGCATCGATGGTCGCGGCTACGCCGTGGTGCCGTACGTATCGCCGTACCGCCTGAACACCGTGACCCTGGATCCGCAGGGCATGGCGCATGACGTCGAGCTGGAGAGCAGCAGCCAGTCGGTTGCACCGTTTGCCGGTGCCATCAGCTACCTGCGCTTCGATACCCGCAAGGGCAACGCGCTGCTGATCCAGGTGCGCAATCCCGATGGCCGCACACTGCCGTTTGGCGCACAGGTCAAGGACGAGCAGGGCCAGCCGGTGGGCATGGTCAGCCAGGGTGGCCGCCTGTATGTGCGCAGCGAGCAGGATCACGGCCGACTGCAGGTGGAGTGGGGCGCCGGCGCCGACCAGCGCTGCACCGTCGATTACCAGGTTCCGGCGGGCGCCGATGCGTCCAAGACCGGCTTCATCCCGCTGGAGGCAGCATGCCGATGATTCTTTCCCGTGGCCGCAAGGCGCTGGCCGCACTGGCCGTGCTGGGGGGCGTGCTGCTGGCCCAGCAGGCCAGCGCCGCATGCCGCATCCAGACCAGCGGGTTCACCGCGCAGGACGTGACCATGGACATGGGTCAGATCGTGATCCTGCCCAGCACCCCGGTTGGCGGCGTGATCAAGGAGATCAGCGTTGCGATCAACCAGCAGAACAGTGTCGCGCGCTGCGACTGGTCCGGCGGTCGCTCCATCGGCGATTACGTCAATGCCGCACAGAAGCGCCCGGTGGCCGGCTTTTCCAACGTCTATGAAACCGACGTGGCGGGCGTGGGCATCCGCCTGTTCCGCGACTCCGGCGCCATCCAGACCTACTATCCTCACTCGATCAACTTCAACGGCAACGCGACCATCTCGCTGATCGGTGGCCAGTTCCGCATCCAGCTGATCAAGACCGCGGCGCAGACAGGTTCGGGCATCATCGCGCCCAATGGCCGTTTCACCACCTATTACTTCGATGGCGATAGTGCCAGCCGGCCGGTGTTGACCTCCACCTTCAAGGGATCGGGCACGACCGTGGTCAGCCCGACCTGCGAGGTGGACGCCGGCAGCCGCAACATCGCGGTGGATTTCGGCAGTGTCCCCAACACCTCGTTCACCGGCGTCGGTTCGCGCGCGGTCAACCGTGACTTCGACATCCGCCTGAACTGCCAGGGCAGCAATGTTGCTGCCTACCAGAGCAAGATCGGCATCCGCCTGGATGCCGACCAGGACAGCTCCAACATGCCGGGCGTGCTGAAGCTCAGCGCGGCTGCCAACAGCGCGACCCGCATCGGCATCCAGATGGTCCAGCGCGATGGCACCACCGAGCGCGAAGTGCGCTTCGGTCAGGCGATCAATGTCGGCACCACCATACCGGGCACCAGCACCATGACCCTGCCGCTGCGCGCCCGCTATGTACAGACCCAGGCCGGTACCGTCGGTGCCGGTGTCGCGAACGGACAGGCGACTTTCACCATCCAGTACGAGTAGCGGCCAACGGCCGTTCCACCGCTGCGCTGCACCCCAACGTTGCCTGTTCCGCAGGCGACGTTGACTGCGTCTTGATCCCGGAAATACCAAGATCGGAGCTGCCATGAACGTATCGCAGCACGAGTGTGATGCGCGTCATGAAATTCGAGTCACCCAACACAGCACCTCCGCTGCCGCAGCGTCGGCTCGGCTGAGGTCCGCTGAAAGGACCCGGCATGACAGCGCCCCATCTTGCCATCGCCGGATTGCCGCCCGAGTTCGTCGAGATGCACGGCGGTGGGCTGTACTGGGTCGTCGCGGCCGGAAGCGCGCCGGCCGACCTGGTTGGCGCAGGTGTGCTGGGTTCGGCCAGCGACGTGCAGGACGCCGTGCTGGCGACGCTGGGGCGCGGCGCCGATGCGATGCTGGCCGAGCTGCCGCCGGGGGAGGGGCCGGCGCGGTTGCGTCTGTTCCGTTCCTCGGCCGCTGCCATGCAGCGAACCCTGCGCGGTCTGGCGGTTGATCTTCCCCGCGCGGCCACCGCCGCGACCCGCCTGTGCATGGTGCAGTTTCCGCTGGCGGCGCTGGAAGGCTGGAGCGATGCCCGGCTGGCGGCATGGAACCGGCAGCTGCAAGCCTGGGCGGAGCAGGCCGGCACGGTGCTGCTGCTGCTTTGCCACGGTGAAGTGGCCACCCTGGCGCCGCGCCTGCTGGCCTTGAACCGGACCTGTTCCGGCGTCGCCCAGCTTCATCCGCACCGCGGTGCGCTGCAGCTGCTGCTGCATTACTGGGCCAACGCCCATGGCGTGGTGGCCCGCCGTGCCTTCGCGATCGAAGCGGCAGAAGGCGGGTTGCGCCGCGTGCCAGAAGAGGCGGACAGCGTGCTCTCTGCGGTCGAGGCCAGCGGCGGCGATCGTGATCTGTACCTGGCCGAGGCCGACGTGCTGGAAGGCGCTCCGCCGCTGTCGCCCGCCTGGCGGCTCCACGATGGCTGGGCGGACCTGCTGCCTTCGGCGCTGCAGGCGCGCGAGGCCACCGTGGTGCTGGCGATCCGCAGCAACGACCAGGTGGACACACTGGCACGCCTGCTGCATCGGCTGCGCCGCGAGCGCGGCGACCTGCTGAAGCTGGTGGTGCGCGAGGTGCAACCGTGCCTGCGCTACGCCGACGAGCGCCTGCTGCTGCAGTGCGGCGGCAACATGGTGGTGCCGGCGGCGACTCCGCTGCCGCGGCTGCTGACGCTGCTGGAGACGGTGCAGCGGCAGCGTTGGCAGGGGCAGCTGGCGGCCGACCCCGAACCGTTGATCCGTGCCCACCGGCCACCGGAAGTGAATGGAATCGTGGCGGCCGACCGCTTCCGGCAGATCGTCGGCGAACGCATCGATCAGGACGGCAGCGCGGTGGAAAGCGCCGTGCTGGCGCTGCAGCCGGTGGCCGGGCTGCGCGCGGAACAGACCCTGCAGCAGTTGAACATCCGCAGGCAGGGGGATGTGGCCTGCGTGTACCGCGGCCAGGTCCGCCTGTTCCTGTTCGGCTGCCGCCGCGATGCGGTCGAACAGGCGCTCTCCAACCTGTACCGGCTGCCCTGGCGCGAGCTGTTCGATGGCTACCAGCGCCTGGCCGAGTACGACATCGCAGCGATGAATGCCCGCGGCAGCGACTCCGAATCCGAGACGCTGCCCGCCCCTGCCGTTCCGTTGCCGCAACCCGCGGCCCCGGTCAACGAGGTCGCATTCAACGCCCCCATCCCGTTCCGGTTGGGAGATTCCGCATGACAACCGACCAGCAGCTGTGGACGCTGATCGCGGCCTGTGCGCTGGTGATGATTCCGTTCGGCGTGATGCTGGGCGCGCTGTGGCGCGCGGTGCGTCGCCGCGCAGAGTCATGGCTGCCCCCACGGCACCTGCGGCGGACGGGCGTGCGGGTGCGCGATGCGCGGAGGCCGCAATGAGCGCAGAGCCGACGCCCGCATCGCCGTTCGTCTGGTCGGACCTGCGCGGCTGGAACCTGTACTTCCTGTCCAAAGTGGTGTTGGCCTGGATGGGCGCGCTGGACCTCAAGGTCCTGCCCAACCTGTTGTTCCTGGCCGCCCTGCTGGTGCCACTGCCGTGGCGATGGGCACGCATCACACGCACGGTCGTCGCCGTGCCGGTGGCCGTGGTGCTCTACTACCAGGACACCTGGTGGCCGCCCTTCCAGCGTCTTCTCGCACAGCCGGGCGTGCTCGATTTCTCCGCCGACTACTGGCTGGAGTTGGCGCAGCGCTTCATCAACTGGCAGATGGTCGCGGTGCTGGTGCTGCTGGTGGTTGCCTACCTGCTGCTGAAACCGTGGCTGCGCATCACGACGCTGAGCGTGCTGGGCATGCTGGGCATGGCGGTGGTGGCACTGCCATTGCCGGCGGGCCTGAACTGGGGAACGTCGCAGGCCACCGCAGCGACCGGCGGTGCTGACGCCGCTGCCGGCGCTGCCGGTGCACTTGCGCCGGCCAGCAACGAGACACTCAATGCCTGGCTGGCGGCCTTCTACCAGCAGCAGTCGGGCCTGAAGACGGTGTTCCCGGCGCCGGCCAGCGCTGCGCCGTTCGACGTCATCATCCTCAACATCTGTTCGCTGGCATGGAGTGATCTGGACGAAGTCGGCATGCGCCAGAACACGCTGCTGGACCACATGGACCTGATCTTCGACGATTTCAACTCGGCCACCGCCTACAGCGGACCGGCGGCGATCCGCCTGCTGCGCGCCAGCTGCGGACAGACCTCGCACACCGCATTGTTCGACCCGGTGCCAGCCGAATGCCAGTTGTTCTCCAACCTGCAGCGCCTGGGTTTCCAGAGCGAGCTGGCGATGAACCACGATGGGCACTTCGACAACTTCATCGGCGAACTGAGCCAGTACGGTGGGTTGCAGGCACGGCCGATGGACATCAGCGCGTTTCCCCGGGCGCTGGTCGCGTTCGACAAGTCGCCGCTGCGCCGCGATGGTGACGTGCTGAACGCCTGGTGGAAGCAGCGCCAGGCCGAACAGGCGCAGCAGGTCGCGCTGTTCTACAACACGATCTCCCTGCACGACGGCAACCGCATCGTCGGCGCCGACGGTCGTGCCAACGCGGCGGACTACAAGGCCCGCGCGCAGATGGTGCTGGGTGACATGGCAGGCTTCGTCGAAGCGGTGGAGCGCAGTGGCCGTCGCGCCATGATCGTCGTGGTGCCCGAGCATGGCGCGGCGCTGCATGGCGACCGCATGCAGATTCCCGGCATGCGGGAGATTCCGAGCCCTTCGATCACCCATGTGCCGGTCGGCGTCAAGCTGGTCGGGATGGGCACGCCGGCCAGCGGAGGGCCGCGTCATGTGCCCGAGCCCAGCAGCTATCTGGCCCTCTCCGAACTGGTGTCGCGGGTGTATGCGCTGAACGCGCAGTCGCCGCCGGGAGCGCGTGACTGGGACAGCCTGCTGCAGGGGCTGCCACGTACGCCCTCGGTGTCGGAGAACGAAGGCGCCAAGGTCATCGATTACGGTGGCAAGCCCTGGCTGCAGCTGCAGGGAAGCAAGGCCTGGAACCCGTACCCGGAGGACAAACGCTGATGGCCGACATCCTGGCCGTTGCCAGTACGCTTTCGGTGGAGGAGGACGACATCGATCTGCTGCGTCGCAGCCTGGGCATGCCCGGGTTGCCCTACGTGGACTTCTCGGCGCAGAACGAACGTGCCCGGGCACTGGCACGCTGGCCGTTGCTGGCCGAGCTGGAGCGGCAGCCATGAGCGTACTGCTGTCCCTGCAGGGCGTGCACGGCGGCACAGGCGTCACCACGGTGCTGGCCGCGTTGGGACAGGCGCTGCATGCGCAGGGCCAGCGCGTGCTGCTGGTCGAGTGCAGTCCGGATCAGATGCTGGGCCTGCATGTCGGGTTGGCCGCACGGGAGGCCGATGGCTGGGCGCGGGCGATGCTGGACGGCCGCGACTGGCGTGATGCGGCCTTCGCCTGCGCACCGGGCCTGGCAGTGCTGCCGTACGGCCGTGTCAGCGCGGCCGAAGCCCTGCAGATCGAGCAGGCGCTGAGTCTGGCACCCGACACCTGGAATGATCGCGTGCCAGTGCTGTCGGCGCAGTTCGACTGGCTGCTGTTCGACCTGCCGCAGCGGCTGCCGGCACACGCGGCGGCGGTCAACCGATATGCGCGCTGTACGCTGCCGTTGCGCCTGGCGTGCGTCGATCCGGCAAGCCACGTCTTCCTGCAGCGGCAGCACGACGATCCGCGCCGTCTGCTGGCCAACCGGTATGACCCGGCGGTTCCGGTGCAGCGCGATCTGATGCAGCTTTGGCTGCATGCGCACGCGTCGATGCTGGTGCCTCAGCCTCTGCACGAAGATGCGCGGGTGCCGGCCGCGTTGGCCAGCAAGCAGCCGCTGGGGCAGCATGCGGCCGATGCGCTGGCGGCTGCCGACGTCGCCGGCCTGGCATTGTGGTGCCTGGCCGAGGCGGCGCGGCGGCAGGATCGGGAGAGCGGGCGATGAAGGGCGCACGCATCCACTATCTGCACTGGAACCGGCTGCGTGAGCGCGTGTACGCCGCATGGCCACTGTGCGCGCTGCTGTGGTCGCTGCAGGCCCTGGGCTGGGCGCTGTTGAGGCTGGAAGGACCTGCGTGGCAGGCGCTGGCGCCGCGGCTGCGGCGTGCGTTCCCGCAGTTGCAGGGTGATCGCCGCTGGCGCCCCGGAGATCCACTGCGGCTGCTGATCCAGGCCGCATGGCTGTCGCTGGTGCGCCTGGTTCCGCATACCTCGCTGCGCCGCCAGCGCCTGGCCCAGGCCCGGCGCCAGCGCATCGCCGAGCTGCGCGGAGCGGCAGGACGCGGTCGCCTGCGCTACCTGCGGGCGATGCGTGATGCACCTGCCGATGTCGGCAACAGTCGCCTCGCGGCGTGGCTCGCGCAGCGCCTGGAGCACCTGCCGCCCCGCGCGCGTCAGGCGCTGACCGCGCTCACTGGTCTGGCTACGCTGGGTCTGGCGGCACTGTGCATCACCCAGCCCTTCAGCTACCTGGCGCAGTTCGTGTTCGTGCTGCTGCTATGGGTCATCGCGCTGCTGGTACGGCGCATGCCCGGCCGCTATGCGACGCTGGTACTGGTGGTGCTGTCGATCACCGTGTCCTGCCGCTATCTCTGGTGGCGCTATACCGCCACCCTGAACTGGAGCAGCACCTTCGACCTGGTCTGCGGTCTGGTGCTGCTGGTGGCCGAGACGTATTCCTGGCTGGTGCTGATGCTGGGCTACGTACAGGTTGCCTGGCCGCTGCGACGGCGTCCGGCGCCCTTGCCGGCGGACATCCGGCAGTGGCCCACGGTGGATGTGCTGATTCCCACCTACAACGAAGACCTGTCACTGGTGCGGCATACCGTCCATGCCGCCATGGGGCTGGACTGGCCGGCCGACAGACTTCGCATCCACCTGCTCGATGACGGCAAGCGCGAGGAGTTCCGTGCCTTCGCCGAGCAGACCGGCGTCAACTACATCACCCGCAGCGACAACCGGCACGCCAAGGCCGGCAACCTCAACCACGCCCTGACCCTGATCGACGGTGAGCTGGTGGCGATCTTCGACAGCGATCACTTGCCGGTGCGCTCGTTCCTGCAGATCACCTGTGGTTGGTTCCTGCGCGATCCGAAGCTGGCGCTGGTGCAGACGCCGCACCATTTCTTCTCGGCCGATCCCTTCGAGCGCAACCTGCAGGTGTTCCGCAGTGATCCCAACGAGGGCGAGCTGTTCTACGGGCTGGTGCAGGACGGCAACGACCTGTGGAATGCCGCGTTCTTCTGTGGTTCCTGCGCGGTGCTGCGGCGTGAGGCCATCGATGCCATCGGCGGCTTCGCCACCGAGACCGTCACCGAGGATGCGCATACCGCCCTGCGCCTGCATCGCCAGGGCTGGAACTCGGCCTACCTTCGCATTCCGCAGGCGGCCGGCCTGGCCACCGACAGCCTGGGCGCGCACGTCAACCAGCGCATCCGCTGGGCACGCGGCATGGTGCAGATCTTCCGCATCGACAATCCGCTGCTTGGCAAGGGCCTGAGCCTGTTCCAGCGCTTCTGCTACGCCAACGCGATGCTGCACTTTCTCGCGGGCATCCCGCGGCTGGTGTTCCTCACCGCGCCGCTGGCCTTCCTCCTGCTTCATGTCTACATCATCTACGCCCCCGCGCTGGCGATCCTGCTGTTTGTCGTTCCACACATGGCCCACGCCAGCCTGACCAACGCGCGCATCCAGGGCCGGTACCGCCGCCCGTTCTGGGGTGAGGTCTATGAAACCGTGCTGGCCTGGTACATCGCGCGGCCGACCACCGTGGCCCTGTTCAGTCCCGGCCGTGGCAAGTTCAATGTCACCGACAAGGGAGGCACGCAGGCGGGTGACCGCTTCGACTGGCGGGTGGCGCGCCCCTACCTGGTACTGGCGCTGCTGAACGTGCTGGGACTGTGCTTCGCCGTGTGGCGTTTCATCGAGGGGCCCGCCGATGAGCGCGGCACCGTGGTCGTGAGTTCGTTGTGGGTGCTGTACAACCTGCTGATCATCGGCGGCGCGCTGGCGGTGGCGGCGGAGGTGCAGCAGGTGCGGCGCACCCACAGGGTCACCACGCGCCTGCCGATGGCGCTGCAGATACCCGATGGGCGTCGACTGCGGGGCGTGCTGCAGGACTATTCCAACGATGGCGTCGGCCTGGAGTTGGGACTGGATCCGCAACTGGCCGAAGGCACGCGCGTACACCTGCTGCTCGGGCGTGGCCGGCGCGAGTTCGCCTTCCCGGCGCGGGTACAGCGCAGCGTCGGCCATCGCCTCGGCCTGCTGCTGCAGTTCGACAACGAGCGCCAGCGCGTGGAGTTCGCGCAATGCACATTCGCCCGCGCCGATGCGTGGCTGGACTGGCATGCCGGTTACCAGCCCAAGAGCCTGCCACGCAGCCTGTGGAGCGTGCTGGTGCTGGGCTGGAAAGGCTATCGGCGGATGGGCGACTTCACGCCGTTCGATCTCGACCGCCCGGTGCACTGGAGCGGTCGCCTGCTGCGCTGGCTGGCCAGTTTCGCACCACAACGTCCGCTTCCCTCCCACCCGGCTGACCCAGCCGCTGACCCAGGGCTTCGTCCATGAGCATCCCGACCTCTCTGCGCTGGCTGCTGCTGCCGTTGCTGGTACTGCCAGTGGTGTCCGACAATGGCGCTCCAGCACCCGTGCCGGCGCCTGCCACCGGTTCAACGCCGGATGCCCCGGCCGCGCAGGTTGCGGTACCGACCCCGACCACAGCGGCATCGGTGCCCGCGCCGCGCGGCGAACCGGCCTTGCCCGACACCTGGGCCGGCAGCGCTTGGCCCTGGCAACGGCACAGCACCTTCGCACAGCTCGGCCGCCGCCAGGACACGCTGCTGTCCGGCGTCCGCAACAGCACCACGTTCGAATTCCAGGTGCGCCGCGATCGCCTCGCGCGCGAAGCGGAACTGGATCTGAGCTTCACACCCTCGCCGTCGCTGTTGCCGACGCTGTCGCACCTGCGGGTCTATCTGAACGACGCGATGATGGGCGTGGTACCGATCAGCAACGACCAGCTGGGACGCCCCGTGCAGGCCAAGCTGCCGCTGGATGCGCGCCTGATCGCTGATTTCAACCAGGTCCGCCTGGAATTCGTCGGCCATTACACCGATATCTGCGAAGAACCCACGCACAGTTCGCTGTGGGTCAACCTCTCCAGCAACAGCACGTTGAGGCTGGGTGGCCAGCTGCTGGACATGCAGGATGATCTGGCCAATTTCCCGCTGCCCTTCTTCGATCCGCGCGACACCGCGCGGCTGGAACTGCCGGTGGTGTTTGCAGCGGCGCCCACTCTGGCGCAGCAGCGGGCTGCGGCGGTCATGGCGTCCTATTTCGGCAGCCTGGCGGGATGGTGGCGGCAGGCCCGTTTTCCGGTGAGCTTCGGCACGCTGCCCGAGCAGGGCCAGGCGGTCGTGCTGGCGGTGAATGGCCGCTTCCCGCCGGTGATCGCCAACCATGCGCCTGTGCAGGGGCCGGTGATCGAGCTGATGGCCCTGCCCGAGGATCCGCAGCGCAAGCTGCTGCTGGTGCTCGGCCGCAACGATGATGACCTGCAGAAGGCCGTTTCGGCGATGGCGGCCGGCAATGTCCTGTTCCGCGGCCGCCAGGTCGCGATCGACGAAATGAAGCCCTTGGCGCCACGCAGGCCGTACGACGCGCCGAACTGGGTGCGTACCGATCGCTCGGTGCGCCTGGCCGAGCTGCTGGACTATCCGCAGCAGCTGCGTGCCAACGGGGTGTCGCCGCAGCCGATCACGGTCAACCTCAACCTGCCACCGGACCTGTTCATCTGGCGCAACCAGGGCATTCCACTGAACCTGCGTTACCGCTACACGCCGCCGTTTGGCAGTGATGAGTCGCGGCTGGGCGTGGCGATCAACGACCAGTTCATTTCAAGCTTCCCGCTGGTGCGCCGCACCGGCAAGCAGGGTGTGGCGGAAATCCGCCTGCCTGTGCTCGCTGGCGATGCCGGCGCCGACGATGGCCGCCTGTTGATTCCGGCGCTGAAGCTGGGTGACCGCAACCAGCTGCGGTTCGACTTCAACTTTGCCAGCGTGATGGGCAGTGCCCAGCGCGACCACTGCCAGACCGTGCTGCCGCCCAACCTGCAGGCGGCCATCGAGGAGGATTCGACCATCGACTTCTCCGGCTTCCATCACTACATGGGTCTGCCGGACCTGTCCGCGTTCGCGCTCAGCGGCTTCCCGTTCACACGCATGGCGGACCTGTCTGAAACCGTGGTGCTGGTGCCGCCGTCCGCCAGCGAGGCGCAGGTCAGCCTGCTGCTCAACCTGATCGGAGGCCTGGGCGTGCAGAGTGGGTACCCGGCCTACGGGTTGCGCCTGTCCGCGGACTGGAAACAGGCCAGTGCGCTGGATGCGGACCTGCTGGTCCTGGGCGCATTGCCGGATGAGCTGCGCGGCAGCCAGCAGCTGTCACTGCTGATCGACGACCAACGCACGCGCCTGCTCAATGGCCAGTGGTCATCGCCGGAGCTGGCGGTGCAGCAGGCCCGTCGCGGCAGCCGCGCGGGCGATCCTGCGGTCACCCGCGTGGCGGTCACCGCACAGGCGCCCTTCGCGGCCATCGTCGGCCTGCAGTCGCCCCGCCATGCACAACGCAGCATCGTCTCGCTGGCGGCCAGCCATCCGGCCGACTATCAGCTGCTCGATGATGCACTCAGCGACACCGGCAAGCGCGAAGCCATTGCGGGATCGGTGGCGATCCTGCGCAGTTCCGGCATCAACAGCCAGTTCGTGGGCGAACACTACTACGTGGGCGCGCTGCCGTGGTGGCTGCTGCTGTGGTACCACCTGGCCGATCATCCGGCATTGCTGGCCGTGCTGGCCACGCTGGTGGTGCTGATGGTCGCCTTCCTGCTCTGGCGTGCACTGCGCTGGGTCGCCGCGCGGCGCCTGGATGCGGGCAAGGAATGAGCCGGACCTCGCCGCCGCTGCTGATGGCGTCCCGGCTGGTGCTGCTGGGTCTGGCCGGGACCGGCGCATGCGCGGCACAGGCGCTGCCGCAAATGCCCGGCGGCACTGCGGCCGAGCAGCGGCAGTGGTTGTTGCAGCAGGTACGCATCGGCGAGGCGACCGGGCGCCAGAGCCTGATCGAAGATGCGTTGGCACGGCTGCGCATGCTGGCACCGGATGATCGTGGCGCCCTGCTGGCGATCCTGGAGGTGCAGTTGTCGCAGCAGAAGGTGGAGGATGCGACCGCGACGCTGCAACGATTGCGGCAGGTCGGTGCGGGCAGTCGCGAACTCGCTGCGGGTGATCGCCTCTGGCAGGCCTACCAGGGCGATCTGCAGCAGGAGCTGCAGCAGGCACGCCTGTTCGCAGCCGGTGGCCGCAGTGCCGATGCGCTGGCGATCTACCGCCGCCTGTTCAATGACGCGCCTCCGGGGTTGCAGCTGGGGCTGGAGTACTGGCGTCTGCGTGGCGCGCAGGCGGATGGCCGCGCGCTGGCGATCCGGGAGCTGACCGCATTGGACCAGGCGTATCCAGGCAACACCGGGCTGCTGCAGACGCTGTCGCAGCTGCTGTTCGCGGCCGGTCGCGACGATGAAGCGCTCGACGCGCTGCGGCGCATGGGCCGCAACCCCGACGCCCGCGGGCTGGCTGCCGATGCCGAGTGGGCGTACCTGCAGGACCAGCCCGCCGATGAGCGCGGCGTGCGTCGCCTGCAGGCGTTCATCACCCGCAATCCCACCTTCAATGACATCGCCCTGGTGCGCGAGCGCTATGCCGAGCAGCACAGGCAGGTCAGTGATCCGGCTTGGCGGGCGGGTCTGCGTGGCCAGCAACTGCTTGAACGCGGGCGCGATGCCGAGGCCGAACGTGCCTTCCAGCAGGCGTTGCGGGCCTATCCGCGCGAAGCCGCCTTCCTGGGCGGATTGGGCATGGCGCAGATGCGACAGGGCCGTCGCGCGTCGGCGATCGGCCTGTTCGAACGCGCGATCCAGGCCACGCCCGTCGGCGAGAGCAGCGACAAATGGCGCGACCTCATTGCCAGTACGCGCTACTGGCTGCTGCTGGACCAGGCCGATGCCGCACTCGGTGCCGGTCGGCTGGACGAGGCGGATGCGTTGTACGCGCAGGCGCGGCGGCAGCAGCCACGCGAGGTCAACGCACGGCTGGGGCAGGTGGATGTTGCCGTGGCCCGTGGCGACGACGCCTCGGCCGAACGCCAGCTGCAGGCCGCGAGGCGGATGGCGCCGAACGATGCCAACGTGATCCGCAGGTTGGTGCAGCTGTATGGGAGGACCGATCCGCAGCGTCTGGAGACCTTCATCGATGCGTTGCCGGCCGCGCAGCGCCGGTTGTACGCCGAGGATCTGCGTCAGCTGCGGATCAGTCGCCTGCGCGAACGACGTGAGCAGGCCCTGGCGGCCGGCGATGCGGAGGCCGCCCTTGCGCTCGGGCATGAGCTGCGCGTGGAGCTGCCCGCCGATGCGTGGCTCGCCCGTGCCTTGGCCGTTGAGCTGCAGGCCGCGGGTCGGCCTGCCGAGGCCGATGCGGTGGTCGCGGACATGGTGGCACGCAATGACAGCGCTGAAGCACGCTACGCGCAGGCGTTGTATCTGTCCGGCACCGATCGCCTGCCGCAGGCACTGGCAGTGCTGGACGCGGTGCCGCTGGCGGAATGGGATGACGATATCCGCGCACTGTCCGCACGGCTGCGCCGGCAGCAGCTCATCGATCATCTCTGGTCGCTGCGTGCGCAGGGACGCGAGCCGGAAGCCATCGCCCTGCTGCAACAGCAACCGGCCAGTGCCGAGAACAACCTGCTGCTGGCCGACTGGGCGCGCCTGCGCGGCGACCACCCGCAGGCCCTGCAGTATTACCAGCGGGTACTTGCGGAGCAGCCGGACAACGTCGATGCACAGCTTGGCCAGGTGCAGGCCTGGATCGGTGCCGGCGATCTGGACAACGCGCGGCGGCAGATGCGGCTGTCGCCCCCGGTGGTCGCCGAAGATGCGCTCGGCCAGCAGCGCCAGCTGGCCGGCATCTGGACCGACCTGCACGAGGACGCCAAGGCATTGGCGATCCTGCGCGCGCTGCTGGCCCGCAGGGACGGTCCGGATCCACAGTCCTGGCGCGACGCAGCGCGACTGGTGCGCCGCGAGGATCCGCAGCAGGCGCTGGACATGTACGCGCAGGCGATGGCCGACAACGGCCTGCTGGTCGCAACGCAGGCACAGCCGCGCGACAACCGCGCGCTGACCCTGGCCAGCCGCGAGACCGCGGGGGACGACTGGCTGCGGCGCAGCCTGCGCAGCGACGTGGAAACGCTGTACCAGCAGGAAAATCCCACGCTGACGGTGATGCAGGATACCGGTCGTCGCAGCGACGGAACGCCCGGCATTTCCCGCCTCGGGCGCGACACCCGCATCGCGCATCTGGATGCGCCGTTTGCAGGCGGGCTCGGCTGGGCGCGCATCGAACAGGTGCACTTCGACGCAGGGCGGTTCCGCACCGGCGCCGACGGCACTTACGACGAGGATTTCGGCAGCTGCGACCTGTCGCTGCTGCGTGCCGACGGCTCCCGGCTGCAGGCCCCGGGATGTACCCGCTTCGTGCATCAGCGGCGCAGTTCCGGCGCAGGGTTCGCGGCCGGCTGGCGCACGCTGGACGATCGCTGGAATGTCGACCTTGGCCATACGCCGTCCCACTATGTGATCGGCAACTGGCTGGGAGGCATCACCGCCAATGGCGATCTGGGCCGTCTCGGCTGGGGGGCGACGCTGTCGCGGCGGCCGATGACCAACTCCCTGCTGTCACAGGCCGGTGCCTACGATCCTCGCAGCGGCATTGCCTGGGGTGGGGTGACCGCCAATGGCATCACCTTCAGCCTGGGCTTCGATGAGGGCGGACGCAATGGTGTCTGGTCGAACTGGAGCTGGCACCGGTTGACCGGTCACAACGTCGCGGACAACACGCGTGCGCGTGCGATGGTCGGCTGGTACCACAAGCTGATCCAGCGTACGGACATGCGCCTGGACGTCGGCACCACGGCCATGTATTGGCGTTACCAGAAGGATCTGGGCGGCTACTCGCTGGGCCAGGGCGGCTACTACAGCCCGCAGCGCTATGCCTCGTTGAGCCTGCCGGCCAGCTTTGCCTGGCGCAATGATCTGTGGTCGCTGCGGGTGGATGGGTCGGTCAGTGTTTCCAGCGCGCGTACGGCGTCGATCAGCCGCTTCCCGGACCAGGCGCTGATCGAGCGCGTGGTGGCACAGCTGGAGCCGCAGTACGGTGCTCTCGCGCTAAACGAGGCTGGCCTGTACACCGGCGACAGCCGCAGCACCGGCACCGGCTATCGGCTCTACGCGGCCGTGGAGCGGCGGCTGGGCGATCACATCGTCCTGGGCGCGGCGGGAACCCTGCAGCGCAGCCGTGACTTCTCGCCGAACACATTCCAGCTCTATCTGCGCTATACCTTCAAGCCCTGGCAGGGCAACCTGCCGCTGCCCGTGTCGCCGCTGGTGCCCTATGGCGAGTTCCGCTGACCCGCAACGCCGCCGACTGCTGCAGGCGACGGCCGCCTTGCCGTTGCTGGCCATGGGCGCAGGGCGTGCGCTCGCAGCGCCGCGCTGGCCGGCCTGGCAGGTGCTGCTGGACAGCAGCCTCAGCAACGACGGACGCATGATCGATCGCAGCC
Organism: Stenotrophomonas genospecies 5; assembly: GCF_054473825.1. Taxonomy (NCBI): domain Bacteria; kingdom Pseudomonadati; phylum Pseudomonadota; class Gammaproteobacteria; order Lysobacterales; family Lysobacteraceae; genus Stenotrophomonas; species Stenotrophomonas genospecies 5. Next base: position 155,008 of record NZ_JBTMUW010000003.1, on the reverse strand, counting down.
AGGACGACCAGCGCAGTACGTCGGAAGGGCAGTCGTATGCGTTGTTCTTCGCGCTGGTCGACAACGATCAGGCGCTGTTTGATCGCGTTCTGGGCTGGACCCAGGACAACCTGGCCGGGGGCGATATGCGGCAGCGGTTGCCGGCCTGGCTGTGGGGCCGCGATGACAAGGGCGGCTGGCGCGTACTGGACGACAATCCGGCGTCCGATTCCGATCTGTGGCTGGCCTACGCCCTGCTCGAAGCGGGGCGGCTCTGGCACCGTCCTGCGTTGCAGGCCATCGCCGGGGGCATGCTGGGGCAGGTGCGGGAAAGGGAAGTCGTGCAGCTGCCCGGTCTCGGCCCGATGCTGCTGCCGGGACCGCAGGGATTCGTCGAAGGCGATGCGACCCGGGTCAATCCCAGCTATCTGCCGCTGCCGCTGCTGCGGCGCTTTGCCGCGGCCGATCGCAGTGGGCCCTGGGCGGAACTGGCGGACAACGCGACCACGCTGCTGGAGCAGACCAGCCCGCATGGCTATGCACCGGACTGGGCGGCGTGGCAGCAGGGGCGCTTCGTGGTCGATCCGGTGAACGGAGCGGTGGGCGGCTATGATGCGATCCGCTGCTACACGTGGGCAGGCATGACGGCCCCGCGCGATCCGTTGTTCCGGCGGCAGCTGGCGGCGTTGTCCGGTCCGCTGCAGCGCCTGCGCAGCGGTGCGGCACTCTGGGAAAAGGTCGATACCCGCAGCGGGCAGGGGCAGGGCGAAGGCAACTATGGTTTCCGCGCGGCTGTACTGCCCTGTGTGCTGGCACAGCGCGAGCAGGGGCTGGCGAAGTCGCTGCTGGCCAGCCTGCCCAGCCCGGAACAGCAGCGTGCCGAGGCACCGGCCTACTATTCGCAGATGCTGGCCCTGTTCGGCCGGGGCTGGGCCGAGGGCCGCTGGCGTTTCGGCGTGGATGGCCAGCTGCGACCGGCATGGCGATGAGTACACCACCAGCCCGCCGTGACAGCGGGCCCCTGCCCTGATTACTCCAGCGCGAAGCGCAGCACGAACAGCACGGCCACCAGCCACACCGCCGGATGCACCTCGCGCCAGCGGCCAGTGCCGGCCTTCAGCGCGGCGTAGGCGATGAAGCCGAAAGCCAGTCCATTGGCGATGGAGTAGGTGAACGGCATCGCCAGCGCGCACAGGGCCGCCGGCACCGATTCGGTGAGGTCGCTCCAGTCCACTTCCACCAGCTCGCGCAGCATCAACCCGGCAACGAACAGCAGGGCCGGTGCGGTGGCGTAGCTTGGCACCATCGAGGCCAGCGGCGAGAACAGCAGGGCGGCCAGGAACAGCGCGGCGACCACCAGGGCGGTGAGGCCGGTACGGCCGCCCACCTGCACGCCCGAGGCGCTTTCGGCGAATGCCGTGGTGCTGCTGGTGCCCAGCATGGAGCCGGCGACGATTGCCGTGCTGTCGGCCAGCAGTGCACGGCCGAAACGCTTCTGCGCACCCGGCAGCTTCAGCAGGCCGGCGCGGCCGACCACCCCGTACAGCGTGCCGGTGGCATCGAACACCTCCACCAGCACGAACACCAGCACCACCTGCAGCAGTACCGCGATGGGGGCACCGCCGTCGTGGTGCAGCAGGCCCGGCAGGTCCAGCTGCAGGAAGGTCGGCGCCAGGCTTGGCGGCAGGGACACCAGTCCCTGGTACTGCACGTCGCCCAGCGCCCAGCCGGCCCCAGTGACCGCCAGGATGCCGATCAGGATCGCACCACGGATGCGGCGCGCCTCCAGCACGGCGATCAGCAGGAAGCCGGCCAGTGCCAGCAGCGGTGGGGCGGTGTTGAGCGGGCCCAGCGCCACCAGCGTGTCCTCGTTGCCGATGATCACCCCGGACTTCTGCAGGGCGATGATGGCCAGGAACAGGCCGATGCCGGCGACGATGGCCGAGCGCAGTGACGAAGGAATGCCGGATACCAGCCAGGCACGCACGCCGGTCAGCGACAGCACCAGGAACACCAGGCCGGAGATGAACACTGCCGCCAGCGCCTGCTGCCAGGGCAGGCCGGCGGCGCCGACCACGGTGAAGGCAAAGAACGCGTTCAGGCCCATGCCCGGAGCCATGCCGACCGGGAAATTGGCTGCCAGCGCCATCACCGTGGAGCCCAGCGCGGCCGCCAGGCAGGTGGCGACAAATACCGCACCCGCATCCATGCCGGTGGTGCCGAGGATTTCGGGGTTGACGAAGACGATGTAGGACATCGTCAGGAAGGTGGTGACACCGGCCAGCAGCTCGGTGCGCACGGTGGTGCCGTGCTGCTGCAGCTGGAACAGGCGTTCGAACAGGGACATGGGGCTTCTCGTGAAGGTGTCTCCCGGCAAGCGGGCGACCCACAGAAGGAGAAAGGCCGCGCGAGCGCGGCCTTTCCTGTTGCCTTACTTCAGTGCCTTGAAGCGCAGGCGCTTCGGCGCAGCGTCATCGCCCATGCGGCGCTTCTTGTCTTCCTCGTACTCGCGGTAGTTGCCCTGGAAGAACTCCACGTGCGAGTCGCCTTCGAAAGCGATGATGTGCGTGGCGATGCGGTCCAGGAACCAGCGGTCGTGCGAGATCACGAAGGTGTTGCCCGGGAACTCCAGCAGCGCGTCTTCCAGCGCACGCAGCGTTTCGATGTCCAGGTCGTTGGACGGTTCGTCGAGCAGCAGCACGTTGCCACCCTGCAGCAGGGTCTTGGCCATGTGCAGGCGGCCACGCTCACCACCGGACAGCGAGCCGACCATCTTCTGCTGGTCCTGGCCCTTGAAGTTGAAGCGGCCGATGTAGGCGCGCGACTGGATCTCGATGCCGTTGATGTTGAGGATGTCCAGGCCACCGGCGATTTCCTGGAAGACGTTGTGGTTGCCTTCCAGCTTGTCGCGGCTCTGGTCCACGTAGGACAGCTGCACGGTCGGGCCGATCACGATCTCGCCCGAATCCGGCTTCTCCTGGCCGGTGATCATCTTGAACAGCGTCGACTTGCCGGCGCCGTTCGGGCCGATGATGCCGACGATCGCGCCCGGCGGAATCAGCATCGACAGGTTGTCGATCAGCAGGCGGTCGCCGAACTTCTTGGACACATTCTTGAACTCCATCACCATGTTGCCCAGGCGCTCGCCCGGCGGGATGAAGATTTCGTTGGTCTCGTTGCGCTTCTGGTAATCCTGCGACTGCAGCTCTTCCAGGCGGGCCAGACGGGCCTTGCCCTTGGAACGGCCGCCCTTGGCGTTCTGGCGCGACCACTCCAGTTCCTTCTGGATCGCCTTCTGGCGGGCCTTTTCCTGGTTTTCTTCCTGCTTCAGGCGCTCATCCTTCTGCACCAGCCATTCGGTGTAGTTGCCCTTCCACGGAATGCCGCGGCCGCGGTCCAGTTCCAGGATCCACTCGGCGGCGTTGTCCAGGAAGTAGCGATCGTGGGTAACGGCCACCACGGTGCCGGTGTAGCGCGCCAGGAACTGTTCCAGCCATTCCACCGACTCGGCGTCGAGGTGGTTGGTCGGTTCGTCCAGCAGCAGCATGTCCGGCTTCTGCAGCAACAGGCGGCACAGCGCGACGCGGCGCTTTTCACCGCCGGACAGGTTGGCGATCTTGGCATCCCACGGCGGCAGGCGCAGCGCATCGGCAGCCACGTCCAGCTGGTTTTCCAGGGTGTGCGCGTCGCCGGCGGCCAGGATCGCCTCCAGGCGCTCCTGTTCCTTGGCCAGCGCGTCGAAGTCGGCGCCTTCCTCGGCGTAGGCGGCGTACACCGCCTCCAGCGCAGCCTGGGCCTGCAGCACTTCGCCCACGCCTTCCTCGACCGACTCGCGCACGGTCTTGTTCGGGTCCAGTTCCGGTTCCTGCGCCAGGTAGCCGACCTTGATGCCCGGCTGCGGGCGTGCCTCGCCCTCGAAATCGGTATCCACGCCGGCCATGATCTTCAGCACGGTCGACTTGCCAGCGCCGTTCAGGCCCAGCAGGCCGATCTTCGCGCCCGGGAAGAAGGACAGCGAGATGTCCTTGATGATCTGCCGCTTGGGCGGGACCACCTTGGACACGCGGTTCATGGTGTAGATGTATTGCGAGGACATGAGGTCTCCGTAGGCGCGACCCTGCGCCCGACCGTCACGGGAGGTTTCCCGGTGCGGCAGCGGGCACAGACTTGAATGGAATACCGCCAATTATAGCCGGAACCGGTTACCCGCCGCGCCACCGGGAGCCGGCCGGGCTGGCCGCGGCCTGAATCGCCGTCACAGTCCTGAAGCGGGAAGCGTTTCCAGCCGGAAACGGTTCAGATCCGGTGCGCAATATGGGGTCACCACCACCCAAGCAGAGGTCTGACATGCGCATCAATCGAGTAATGGCCGGAGCCGTGGCCTCTGTGCGGGCGCTCGGCGCGGTTGCCCCGGCATTTGCCGACGACGACCATCGCGGCCGCGGTCACGACCGCCGCGAGTGGCGGGAGGATCGTCGCGAGTGGCGACAGGACCGTCGTGACTGGGAGCGCGACCGCCGTGAGGCCCGGCGCGATTACCGGCAGGACCGCCGCGAGTGGCACCGTGACCATGACCGCTACTACCGCCCGGCACCGCCGCCGCGTGTGGTCTACCGCCCTGCCTACGGCCCCGGCTATGGCTGGAAGGTGGGGCACCGCTACCGCGACTACTATCGCGGCCCGATCTACGTGGTGAACGACTATCCGCGCTACCACCTGCGCCGTCCGCCGCATGGCCACCACTGGATCCGCGATGACCGCGGCAACATGCTGCTGGTGGCCATCGCCACCGGCGTGATCGCCCAGTACGTGCTCAGCAGCCGCTGAGGACCCCGCAACATCACTCGGAACCATACGGGGCCGGATTCCTTCGAGGGATCCGGCCCCGTCCGTTTCGGCCCCAGCCGGCCGGTGCGGGGCTACAATCAGGGGCTGAGCCGTACACCCCCTTTCCCTGCCTGCTGGAGTACCCGATGTTCCCGCGTGACGTCCGCATCGAATCCTACGATCCCGAACTGGCCAAGGCCATCGCCGCTGAGACCCAGCGCCAGGAAGACCATGTCGAGCTGATCGCCAGCGAGAACTACACCAGCCCGGCAGTGATGGAAGCGCAGGGCAGCCAGCTGACCAACAAGTACGCCGAAGGCTATCCGGGCAAGCGCTACTACGGTGGTTGCGAGTACGTGGACATCGCCGAGCAGCTGGCGATCGACCGCCTCAAGCAGCTGTTCGGCGCCGACTATGCGAACGTGCAGCCACACAGCGGCTCGCAGGCCAACCAGGCCGTGTACTTCGCGCTGCTGCAGCCGGGCGACACCATCCTCGGCATGAGCCTGGCCCACGGCGGCCACCTCACCCATGGCGCCAAGGTGAACGCCTCGGGCAAGCTGTTCAACGCCGTGCAGTACGGCGTGAACGACCAGGGCCTGATCGACTACGACGAAGTCGAGCGCCTGGCCCTGGAGCACAAGCCGAAGATGGTCGTGGCCGGCTTCTCGGCCTACTCGCAGGTGATCGACTGGGCACGCTTCCGCGCCATCGCCGACAAGGTCGGCGCCTACCTGTTCGTCGACATGGCCCATGTCGCCGGTCTGGTCGCCGCCGGCGTCTATCCGAGCCCGCTGGACCATGCCCACGTCGTCACCTCCACCACCCACAAGACCCTGCGCGGCCCGCGCGGCGGCATCATCGTCGCCAAGGGTGCCGATGAGGACCTGGTCAAGAAGCTGCAGTCGATCGTGTTCCCGGGTATCCAGGGCGGTCCGCTGATGCACGTCATCGCCGGCAAGGCGGTGGCCTTCAAGGAAGCGCTGGAACCGGCCTTCAAGACCTATCAGCAGCAGGTGGTGAAGAACGCCCAGGCGATGGCCAGCACGCTCATCGCGCGCGGCTACAAGATCGTCTCCGGCGGCACCCAGAACCACCTGATGCTGGTGGACATGATCGGCAAGGACGTGTCCGGCAAGGACGCGGAAGCGGCACTGGGCAAGGCGCACATCACCGTCAACAAGAACTCGGTGCCGAACGACCCGCGTTCGCCGTTCGTGACCTCGGGCCTGCGCCTGGGTACGCCGGCGGTGACCACCCGTGGCTACACCGAGCAGGACTGCGTGGATCTGGCCAACTGGATCGCCGATGTCCTCGATGCGCCGAACGATGACGCCGTGATCGCCCGCGTGCGCGATGCCGTCAGCGCGCAGTGCCGCAAGTACCCGGTCTACGGTTGATCGGCTGATGGGGTCGGATCCCGTCCCGCAGGGGAAGGGCTCCGACCCCGGCCCAGGGAGAGCAACGCACATGGATGAGCGTATGGATGAACGTCTGCACAAGCGCCTGCACCTCGTGCAGGCCCTGCTGTTCGGGCTGCCAGGCGTGCTGCTGGGAGGCACCGTGGCCCTGGTGGGCGTGTACTCCGGCCTGACGCAGGAAACCCGCCTGCCGAGCCGACTGTTGCTGGTGTGCTGGGGCAGCGCCGGGGCGCTGGGCATTGTTGCCTGGTTGTACATCGGCGCCGGTTTCCTGCTGCAGGGCCGGTCTGGCCTGCAGGCAGTGGGCCGGGTGTGGTGGGCGTTGCTGGCGCTGGGCGCGTTGGCTGCGGTGCCCGCCGTCGTGCTGGGGCTGGTGGTCGGCATGACCGAGCGCATGGAGGGCTTCAGCCTGTTGCTGTTCGGCCCGCCGCTGCTGCTGCCGGCGGCGCATCTGGCCTGGCTGCGCTGGCGGCCTGCTCACCTCCCGGGCGCCTGACTTTTCAGGCAGGTCGCATGGTGGTGCAGGGATCGCCTGTCCAGCCTCACGCATCAGGGTGTTTCCGAGTATTGGGGTGCATCTGGGACGGCTGCAGGGTTGCCCTTGACGAGGGGCCGTACAGCACATGGAATTTGCCGGAAAGCCCCTTCTCAGGTACCTTTGCGACGCTGCCATGACCGTGGCATGTAGGTTGTCCCCTGAGCCAGGCGTTCAATGTATTGCCCCTTCTGCCAACATGCCGATACCCGGGTCATCGACTCGCGCGTCTCTGAAGACGGCGCGACGATCCGCCGTCGGCGTGAGTGCGAGGCCTGCAACGAGCGCTTCAGCACCCTGGAAACCGTCGAACTGAAGCTGCCGGCCATCGTCAAGAGCGATGGCACCCGCGAGGCCTTCGACCAGCGCAAGGTACGCGCCGGCTTTGATCGCGCGCTGCAGAAGCGTGCCGTGCCGGAAGACAAGATTGAAGCGGCGGTGCGTGCGGTGGTCCATCAGTTGCGCCTCAGTGGCGAGCGTGAAGTGCCTTCGATCAAGGTGGGCGAGTTCGTGATGAACGAGCTGCGCAAGCTCGATCACGTGGGGTACGTGCGATTCGCTTCGGTCTACCGCAGCTTCGAGGATGTGGCCGATTTCCGCGAGGAAATCGAAAAACTCGAACGCGAGCTGCCGGCCAGCACCGAACAGCTGCAGCTGTTGGGCGATGTGATCGCCCTGGCCAAGAAGAAGAAGGGCTGACCGCCTCTGCGGTGGCCTGTGCCAACCTCGGTTGGCACTGATGGCGCATCCACGGGTGGGTGCCAACCTTGGTTGGCACCGATAGCTGCATTCACTGGTGGGTGCCAACCTTGGTTGGCATCGATGGCATGGATCAACACCGGCAGCGTTACCATGGCCAGATGACCACCCCATTCTCCGTACTCGACCATCTGCACATGGCCAGCGCGCTGCGTCTGGCCGAGCGCGCCGCCTACACCACCCGCCCCAATCCGATGGTCGGCTGCGTGATCGCCCATGGTGAACGTGTGGTCGGGCAGGGCTGGCACCAGCGTGCCGGTGGCCCGCATGCCGAAGTGTTCGCGTTGCGCGAGGCCGGTGGTGAGGCGCGCGGTGCCACTGCCTACGTCACCCTTGAGCCCTGCGCGCATTACGGGCGCACACCACCGTGCGCGCTGGCACTGATCGAGGCCGGTGTATCGCGTGTGGTCGCTGCGCTGCGTGATCCCTTCCCGCAGGTCGATGGCGGCGGATTCGACCTGCTGCGCGGCGCCGGCATCGAGGTCGCCGAAGGGCTGATGGCGGCGCAGGCACGCGAGCTCAACAAGGGCTTTCTGTCACGCGTGGAGCGCAATCGCCCGTGGCTGCGGGTGAAGCTGGCCGCCAGCCTGGACGGGCGTACGGCGATGGCCGACGGCACGTCCAAATGGATCACCGGAGCAGCGGCGCGCGAAGACGTGCAGCACTGGCGTGCACGCGCCGGCGCGATCCTGACCGGTGCCGATACCGTGCTGGCCGACGATCCGATGCTGACCGTGCGCCTGGCCGATGCCGAGGTGATGCCGCCACTGCGCGTCGTGCTCGATTCGCGCCTGCGTTCGCTGGAATGCAGCCGCGTGCGCGAGGGTGGGGCACCCACGTTGTACCTGCACGATGCGGCGGTCAGCGCACCGGATGCCGCCGATGCCGAGTTCGCCTGCGTGCCCAGTGCCGACGGCCGTCTCGATCTTGGCGCGATGCTGACCCTGCTGGCCGGGCGCGGCATCAACGAAGTGCATACCGAAGCCGGCGCTACGCTGGCCGGTGCGCTGCTGCGCGGCGGCTGGGTGGATGAGCTGCTGCTGTACCAGGCGCCCACCCTGCTGGGTGACCGGGCCCGCCCGCTGCTGGCCGGGCTGGGCATCGAAGCGATGCAGCAGCAACGCCGGCTGCGCGTGGTCGAGCAATGCCAGGTGGGTGAGGACCTGCGCCTGCTGCTGCGGCCGTAGCATTGGCAGGCGGCGGACGAGACGGACGCGCGGTAGCCGGGGTGGTCAGTCGTGGAGCAGGATTGGGGGAACATCCCCCGCGATACGCATGTCCCATGCCTCGAACGGCAGCAATGTCAGCAGAATGGCCTGGTACAGCTGGTCTGAACGTGCCTCATGCACGTCGCCATGGCGATAGGAGGACCACCCCACCACATGGGTGCGATGCAATGCCGCCGGCGCACTGCGAAGGTGGACGGCGTAGGCGCTGAAGAACACATCGCTGTGCTGCGCCTGCCCGCCGGGCCCGGCCTGGCGCAATGCCCGGTAAAGCGCGAACGTGGGCGCCGGGTCGGGCAACGCGCAGGCGAGCGTGAATCGACCAATCTCGGGACTGCCCAGCGGCAGGAACGCCTCGGCGCAGGTGGCCGTCGACAGTCGCGCCAGCAGTGCATCGGTGACATCCTGCATCACCGACGCCGAGGTGCTGCTGCCGCAGCCAGGTGGGCAGATCATCGAGGCTGCGCTGCCAATCGATTCCGTTGCGAGGAACAGCGGCAGCGTCCCACAGGGCCAGCTGGTCGCGCGCAGCCGGATCGTGCTGAAGAACAACACGCGCCTGCAGCGTGTACTCCTGTTCCGGCGTGTGTGGCGCGGCAATGCACACGCCGGTGAACAGACAGGACAGAGCGGCGAGCAGGCGCATGTCAGGGGCCGGGAAGGTGCTGCAGGATCGGCCCCGGCATCCTGTGAAGCAATGCAACAAGTTGCAAACGGGGTCATGCAGCGCATGTCCCCGCTGCGATGCCATCATCACGCGATCAGGTGCATTCGAGTGTCGCCGGGCATGGCCCGGCGCTACCACTTAGCGGCTCAGGTGCATTCGTCGGTCCACATCATCTCGGCCAGCGGGCGCAGTGCCTTGCACTCCTGCGTCATCTCCTCGGCCGACTGCACCTGCGCTTTGGCCTTCAGCTCTTCGGCCATCGCGTCCACGCCGCTGATCTGGTTGGGCGCGATCTTCGCCACGCAGCTGCGGTGCTGCTGCAGCAGCAGGTCGCAGCCGGGTATGCCGGTCACTTTCGGCGCGTTGGCCGCCTGCGCGTCCTGCATCCAGTCCTCGAACGGAGCCAGCGCACCGGCCACGGTGCCCACCAGATCATCGAAGTTGCCGCTGTACCAGTAGCCGTTGTCCTTGGCCGGGTAGAGGGTGAAGGTGCCGCTGACCGGCACGCGTGCACCACTCTGCAGCGCCTGGGTGTAGGCGTCGGTGAACTGCTTGCGCGAGGCCGGGCTGGCATGGTCGGCCAGGCTGGCGGCGAACAGCGGGCGGACCTTGCCCAGGTCGGGCACCTGGCAGGTGTAGGTGATCCGCGCCAGCTTCTGGTCTTCAACGTATTCGTTGTCTTCGATCACGCTCTGGGTTGCGCGGCACTTCGAATCACGCAGCGCCTTGGCGTACAGCGCTTCGGTGGCCGCAGCGTCGATCGAAGCGCCGGTGCTGGCCAGTACCGTCTGCCAGGGTTCGGCCAATGCCTTGGCCAGCGCGCCCGGGTTTGGGGTCACGGCGTCCTGGCCCTCGAACGCCGGCTTCAGCGCGTCGTTGAGCGTGCGCGTGGCGGTCGCGTCGTCTTCCAGCAGTACGCGGGAATAGAGATCGAACGTCTGTTCGGGGCTCAGCTGCGTCGAGGCGGCGCTGGCGAACAGGGGAGCGCACAACAGTGCAGTGGCCAGCAGGGAACGCAGGGGGGTCTTCATGACAGTGATTCCGGGTCCAGAGGCGGGCAAGCCTAGCGCATCTGCCCACGCTTTCGATGGTGCGATGCAGCCAGGTAACGGTGTGCAGCGGAAAAAAAACGGGCCCCTTGCGGGGCCCGTTCGATCGCACGACGAGGATCGGGCAATCAGAAGCTGGCGCGGACGCCGGCCGAGAACTGGGTGACATCGCGCTGGCCGGAGACTTCTCCCACCAGGCCCCAGGTCGGGGTGAAATTGATCTGGCCACCGACGGTGCCGACCCAGGTGCCCTTGAAGTCGTTGCCGCCATCCATGTAGCCGGCCTTGGCCCACGCTTCGGTCTTCGGGGAAGGCTTGCCACGCACGCCCATGGTGGCGCGGGCCAGGTTGGTGTGATCCTTCAGGTGTTCGCGGCCGAACAGATCCGATTTCACGGTCAGCTCGGCGTTCTGGCGCACCCAGGCGATGTCGGCGGTGTAGTCCAGGCGGTCCGTCCACGGCATGTGGTAGCCGATGCCCAGCTCAGGCTGGTCCAGTTCGAACTTGGCCGACGCACCGGTGAAGTGGTAGCTCTTGCTGGTACGCGACCAGCTGCCGAACACGTGCACCTGCTCGGCCAGCGCGAACGAACCGCGCACGTAGCCGCCGTCAAGCTTCGGGTCGTTGAAATCGCTGTCGTCGGTCTTGACCTGGGTCCAGCCACCTTCGACGTAGGTGTAGCTCAGCCCTTCGGCGGCCGAGGCCAGCGGAGCGACGGCCAGCAGGCTGGCGATGATCAGGAGCTTGCGCATGGGAATTCCTGTGAATTGCAGTCCATTGGCGGGCGCGCCGGAGGCGCCGCCCGTGGCGACCTCATGTCGTCCGCGGCGAATTTTAATGAAAGTTTTACAAAATGCGAGAGACAGCCGTCACAGGCTGGGCAGGCTTGGGGTCAGATCCGTTTCCCGCCGGGAAACGGCTTCGGCCCCGGGTGTCCCACCCCGTTCAGCCCGGGCTGGTACACTGGCCACGCCGGTTCGCCGGTATACAAACGTCTTCAGGGCGGGGTGCAACTCCCCACCGGCGGTAGGTGCGCAAGCACGAGCCCGCGAGCGCCCCGGCCCACGGCCGGGGGTCAGCAGATCCGGTTCAAGGCCGGAGCCGACGGTCATAGTCCGGATGAAAGAAGACGGTGCCACAGGGCTCATGCCCTGCGCGTGCCTGTTTGCCTTGCGGCGTTTTTCGCTCACATCCTGCGGAGAACGTTACTTGTTTACTGGAATCATCGAAGGCGTCGGCCGTCTGGCCGCACGCGAGTCCATCGGCGGCGATGTCCGCTTCACCTTCAATGTCGGCAACCTGCCGTTCGATCACGTGCAGATGGGCGAAAGCATCGCCATCAACGGTGTCTGCCTGACGGTCATCGCATTCGACGCCAACAGCTTCCAGGCCGATGCCTCCACCGAGACGCTGGGCCTGACCACGCTGGGCCAACTCGAGCAGGGCGCGGTCATCAACCTCGAGCGTGCCATGCGCCCGACCGATCGTCTGGGTGGGCATCTGGTCAGCGGCCACGTTGATGGCCTGGGCCAGGTGCTGTCCATCCACGATGACGCGCGCGCCCAGCGCTGGCGCTTCGCCGCGCCGGCCTCGCTGCTGCGCTACATCGCCAAGAAAGGCTCGATCTGCGTGGACGGCGTCAGCCTCACCGTCAACGAAGTGGACGAGGAAGGCTTCGAGGTCGCGCTGATCCCGCATACCGTGGCCAACACCGCCTTCTCCGCCTCCGGCGTGGGCAGTGCGGTGAACCTGGAAATCGACCTGGTCGCCCGTTATGTCGAACGTCTTGTTGGCGGGCACCTGCAGGGAGGCGCAGCATGAACTTCGCGCCGATCCCCGAGATCCTGGAAGACATCCGCCAGGGCCGCATGGTCGTCATCGTCGATGACGAGGACCGCGAGAACGAAGGCGACCTGATCATGGCTGCCGAGCTGGTCAAGGCCAGCGACATCAACTTCATGGTCACCCACGGCCGTGGCCTGGTGTGCCTGCCGTTGACCCGCACCCGCGCCGCCGACCTGGGCCTGGCGCCGATGGTGCAGGCCAACACCGCGCAGTTCCAGACCAATTTCACCGTCAGCATCGAAGCGGCCGAGGGCGTGACCACCGGCATCTCCGCCCATGACCGCGCGCATACCATCCGCACCGCGGTGAAGCCCAACGCGCGGCCGTCGGACCTGCACCAGCCCGGCCACATCTTCCCGCTGATCGCCCAGCCGGGCGGCGTGCTGACCCGCGCCGGCCACACCGAAGCGGGCGTGGACCTGGCCATGCTGGCCGGGCTGGAACCGGCCGGCGTGCTGGTGGAGATCCTCAACCCGGACGGCAGCATGGCGCGTCGCCCGGAGCTGGAAGTGTTCGCCCGCGAGCACGGCCTGAAGATGGGCTCCATCGCCGACCTGATCGCCTACCGCCTGGCCACCGAGAAGACTGTCGAACGCGTCGATGAGCGCGACATCGATACCGAGTTTGGCCCGTTCAGGCTGGTGACCTACCGCGACCGCATCGCCCACGACCTGCACTTCGCCCTGGTCCGCGGCACTCCCGACGCTGGCACGCCTACCCTGGTGCGCGTGCAGGTGGAGAATCCGCTGGCCGACCTGCTGCACTGGCGTCGTGACGATTTCGGCGTGGCCGCCACCGACGCGCTGCGTGCGATCGCCGCCGAAGGTGCCGGCGTGATGGTGGTGCTGTCGGCGCCGCGCGATGGCGAGGCGCTGCTCGCCCGCCTGCGCCAGCAGCCCGCACCGGTGGTGCCGGGCAAGGACAAGGATGTGGGCCAGTGGCGCCGCAATGGCGCCGGTGCGCAGATCCTGTCCGATCTGGGGCTGGGCAAGCTGCGCGTGCTGGGCACGCCGCGCCGGCAGATCGGCCTGGCCGGCTATGGCCTGGAAGTGGTGGAGACGGTGGCCCTGTAACGGTCGCCCCGTGGGGTCGGAGGCCGCGGTGCGGGATCCGACCCCGGTAGCGCCGGGCCATGCCGGGCGGATGCCAGGCCCCCGCCAACCACGGCCGGGGCCCATCCACGCTAGAATTACCCCTTATCGAGTCCCCCAAGCCGCATATGAGCCACTACGAAGGCGATCTTCGCACTCCCGAGTCGGCGCGCTTTGCCATCCTGGCCAGCCGCTGGAACGCCCGCATCACCGATACGCTGGTGGCCGGCGCACGCCAGAGCCTGGCCGGCAACGGCATCACCGAAGCCAACATCGACGTGATCCGGGTGCCGGGCGCCTGGGAACTGCCGCTGGTCGCCGCACGCCTGGCCGCCGCCCATGAACACGCCGCCATCCTCACCCTCGGCTGTGTGATCCGCGGCGACACCCGTCATTACGAACACGTGGCCGACCGCTGCGCCGAAGGCCTGATGCGCGTGCAGCTGGATTTCGGCGTGCCGGTACTGAACGGCGTGCTGGCGGTGGAACGCGTGGAAGATGCCGAGGCCCGCGCCGGCGGCAGCCACGGCAACAAGGGCGAGGAAGTCGCACTCGCCGCATTGGAAATGGTCAATCTTCTGGAGCAGCTGCCATGAACAAGAACACCCAGGGCAAGCCCTCCGGTAAACCCGTCCGCCGCGATGGCATTGATCCGGTGCTGCGCTCGCGCGCGCGCCGTCGTGCCGTGCAGGCCGTCTACGCGTGGCAGATCTCCGGCGGCAACGCACAGTCGCTGATCGCCCAGTTCGCGCATGAGCAGGCCCGCGAGATCGCCGATCTGGCGTACTTCGAGGCGCTGATGCACGGCGTGCTCGACAACCGCACCGACATCGACGAAGCGCTGGCCCCGTATCTGGACCGTGGCATCGAGGAAGTCGATGCCATCGAACGCGCGGTGCTGCGCCTGGCCGCGTACGAGCTGCGCTACCGCCTGGACGTGCCGTACCGCGTGGTGATCAACGAGGCCATCGAATCGGCCAAGCGCTTCGGCTCCGAACACGGCCACACCTACGTCAACGGTGTGCTGGACCGCGCCGCCGTGGAATGGCGCAAGGTCGAATCGGGCCACTGACCCGATCGCTGTAGAGCCGTGCCCTGCCTGGCTTGCCGCGCAGGGCAGGGCTGCGTCCGGTAGTGTGGCGCGTGATCGAACTGCAGCCGCGCATGGCCCGGCTGCTACATAAGAGCAGAACGCCCCATGTCCCTGGCCGAATTCGCCCTCATCGACCGTATCCGCGCCCGCACCGCCGAGCGCGATGACGTGCTGCTCGGCATCGGTGACGATGCCGCGCTGCTGCAGCCCCGCGCGAACGAACAGCTGGTGGTGACCACCGATACACTCAACAGTGGCGTGCACTTCCCGGCGGAGACGCCGGCCTTCGATATCGGCTGGAAGACGCTGGCGGTCAATCTATCCGATCTCGCGTCGATGGGCGCGCGACCGGCCTGGTGCACCTTGGCGCTGTCATTGCCGGAAACGTCCGAAGACTGGATCGAGGCATTCGCCGATGGCTTCTTCGCATTGGCCGACCAGCATGACGTCGCGCTGATCGGGGGTGACACCACGCGCGGACCGCTGTCGTTGTCTGTCACCGCAATGGGCCAGGTGGGCCGTGGTCAGGCCCTGCGCCGCGACCGTGCACAGGCCGGCGATGACATCTGGGTCAGTGGCACGCTGGGGGATGCGGCAGGTGCGCTGCGCCTGTGGCAACAGGGGGCGCTGAACGTGGCCACGGCCACGTTGCTGGCCGATTACGAACGCCTGCGCCTGCGCCTGCTGCGGCCGACGCCGCGTGTCACCCTCGGCCTGCGCCTGCGTGCCTTCGCGCATGCGGCAGTGGATGTGTCCGACGGACTGCTGGCCGATCTGGGCCACATCGCCCGCCGCAGTGACGTGGCAGCGCACGTCGATACCGATGCGTTGCCGATCTCGCACGCGCTGCGTGAGCTGCTCGGCCGCGATGGCGCGCGCGACTGCGCGTTGCGGGGCGGAGACGACTACGAGCTGTGCTTCACTGCGGCCGCCGATCAGCGCGACGCACTGCATTACCTCGCCGAATCGCTGGACCTGCCGCTCACCCGCATTGGCCGCATCGCCGAAGGGCAGGGCGTGCACGTGGATGGCGAAGTGGCCGACGGTGGTTATCAGCACTTCGCCTGACGAATGAGAACGCCGGGCATGGCCCGGCGCTACCGTCCTGACACGGACGGCGTTCATGCACAGGGCGGCGCCTCATGCAGGCGGCAGCACCTTGCCCGGGTTGAGGATGCCATCCGGGTCCAGCGTGGCCTTGATCGCGCGCATGGTCGCCAGCGTGGCGGGAGTGAACGCCTGCGCCATGAAATCGCGCTTGGCCAGGCCAATGCCATGTTCACCGGACAGTGTGCCGCCCAGCGCCAGCGTCAGCGCGAAGATCTTCGGCAGCGCCGCATGCGCTCGCGCGCTCTCATCGGCATCGTCCGGGTGGTACAGGATGTTGACGTGCAGGTTGCCGTTGCCGGCATGGCCGAAGGTGACGATGGTCAGGCTGTACTCGCCTGCCAGCGCCTGTACCCCGGCAACCAGGTCGGGAATGCGCGATACCGGCACCACCACGTCTTCGTTGATCTTGCCGGGTGCAACGCTGCGCAGCGCGGGCGACAGTGCCTTGCGCGCCGCCCACAGCTGGTCGCGTGCGCGGCCCTCCATCGCTACGTCCAGTTCCATCATGCCGTCGCCTTCGGCAGCGCTGGCCAGCGCCTGCAGCAGGTAGGGCAGGGTGTCGTGGTCGCCATCGGCCTCGACCAGCAGCATCGCGCCGGCCTCCGGTACGTCGGCGCCATTGAGGCGCAGCAGTTCCAGGCTGCGCGCGTCCATGAACTCCAGGCGGGTGGGTACCACTGGCTGCGACATCAGCCGCGATACCGCGGCGGCGGCGGCATAGGCATCGCGGTACAGCACGCGCAGTCCGGCCTGCGCGACCGGCAGCGGCGTCAGCTTCAAGGTAGCTTCCACGATCAGCGCCAGGGTGCCCTCGCTACCCACCAGCAGGTGGGTCAGGTCGTAGCCGGTTGCATCCTTGGTATAGGCACCACCGCAGCGGATCACCTCGCCGGTGCCGGTGACCGCGACCAGCCCCAGTACGTTGTCGCGGCTGGTGCCGTACTTCACCGCGCGTGGGCCACCGGCATTGCAGGCGAGGTTGCCGCCGACGCTGCAGATCTCCGCGCTGGACGGATCCGGCGCCCAGAACAGCCCATGCGGTGTCAGCGCCTGCTGCAGGGCGCCGTTGAGCACGCCAGGCTGCACCACCGCGCAACGATCACCGGCACGGATCTCGACGATGCGATCCATGCGGGTGAACGACAGCACGATGCTGCCCGGCAGGGGCACCGCCGCCCCGGTGGTACCGGTGCCCGCGCCACGCGCGACCAGGGCCACGCCGTGCACACGGCAGGCGCGGACCAGCGCCTGCACCTGTTCGGTGTCGGCCGGCAGCGCGACGGCGGCGGGGCGTTGCCGGCGCCATGAGTTGTCCTGCGCATTCGCCTCCAGCGTGGTGTCATCCATGCGCCAGCCCTCCGTGCCCAGCAGGGCGGACAGTTCGGCAACCAGGGCAGCGGGCAGGGCAGGGCTCATGTTGGATCTCGTGGAACAACCGGTACGGAGTGGATGGCCTTACAGGCGGCCTCTGCGCCGGGCATCGGCACGGCAGCGTGGGTGATGATCGAGGGCATCAGCAGTCGTCCAGCCGGAATGCGTCGCGCAGCCAGTGCAGCTGTGGCGGTTCGCCGCTGGCCTCGACCACGTCGAAGCGGCAGGGCGCATCGGCCAGTGCAGGATGCGCCTGCAGGTACAACTGTGCGGCCTGTACCAGGCGCCGGCATTTGCGGGGGTCGACCGAGGCGGCAGCGCCGCCGAAGTCGCTGCGCGCGCGGTACCGCACCTCCACGAAAACCACGGTACCGGCGTCGTCCATCACCAGGTCCAGTTCACCGCTTCGATAACGGACATTGCGCGCGCGTGGCTGCAGCCCGGCCTGTTGCAGGTGCAGCTCGGCGGCGGTTTCCACCGCCGAGCCCCGCTGCGTGCGCTCAGCGACCACCGACGATCGGCATCGGCCGGCCGCCGCTGAAGGTCGACCACGCCGGCTGGCGCAGGATGTTGCCGTTGCCATCGAGGAACAGGGTGCCGGTGGCGCCTTCCAGGCCGCCTTCGTTGGCCAGCTTGTCCAGATAGCTGCTGATCTTCCACGCGTCGGCGCCGAAGGCGAACAGGCGGCCGGCGGCACCGCGCGCGCTGGGCAGCGTGCTGGCGACCTGGCTGGCCGACGGCAGGCCGGAGACACTGCGCACGTTCCAGGCTTCATTCGGGTAGACGATGCCGTCCAGTGCCACGTCTTCCTCCACCTTGCCGCTGCCGATGGTCAGCTGGGACGTGCCGACGCGGGTGGCGCCGCCGACACCGGCCAGCGCCAGCTGCGGCGCGAGCAGCCGCGCCTGCGGAGCGCGCACGGCGAGAAACACAGCGTCGACCTGGCCGGCATTGCGCACCTGGGCGCCGACATCGCCCACCGCTTCAGGGACCGATACCGTGGCGGCCACCTGGCCACCGCGCTGGGTGAAACGCTGGGAGAAGGCCGCGGCGGCGCGGCGGCCGGTATCGTCGCTGCTGCTGATGACCAGGGCGCGATTGCGCTCACGGCCGCGCAGGTATTCGGCGGCGACGATGCCGTCGTCTTCCGGGGCGAGCGAGAAGCCGGCGCTGCCGGCCGGCGGTGAATCCTTGCCACGGTTCAGCGCCAGCACCGGCACCTGCAGCGGCTGGCGGCCGTATACCGCATCCACTTCATCGCGGCCCAGCGGGCCGACAACGAAGTCGGCACCGGAGGCCACTGCCTTGTCGTAAGCAGCCAATGCACCGGCCGGCGTGCCGACGGTATCGAAGAAATTGATGTCCGGGCGGCGGCGCGATTCGCCGTAATAGGCGGCGAGCAGGCCATCGCGCACCGGCTGTGCCGCGGTGGCAAGGCGGCCACTGAGTGGCAGCAGCACGGCCAGCTTCCCCGGCGGGCGGTAGCCATCGCTCATTGCCGGCGGGCGCTTGCTGGTATCGAACTGGGCGGCACCGTCGCGGTCGAACGGACGCGGAAGCGGCAGGCCGCGGGCGATCAACGCACGGCCGGCGAAGTTGTACAGCGGATCGTTGGCCGGCAGCGCGGCGGCACGGCTGCGCAGCGTGGCATCGTCGAGGGTGCCA
This sequence comes from Stenotrophomonas genospecies 5, assembly GCF_054473825.1. Classification (NCBI taxonomy): domain Bacteria; kingdom Pseudomonadati; phylum Pseudomonadota; class Gammaproteobacteria; order Lysobacterales; family Lysobacteraceae; genus Stenotrophomonas; species Stenotrophomonas genospecies 5. The sequence continues at coordinate 136,370 of NZ_JBTMUW010000003.1, read as the reverse complement.
AGCAGGCCTGAAATGGCCGCCTGGTTCTCGTTGCGCGCGCTGCCGGTGAGGCCGGCCTGCGCGCGTGCGCGGTCGCTGGCGGCGCCGAAGGCATCGCCAGTGGCCTGCAGGGCCTGGGCACGGGCGAGCAGCCAGCGCGTGCGCAGGCCGGGTGCGACGTTGTCGCCATTGTCCTTGAGCAGGGCCAACGCCTGTGCGGGTTGCTTGTCAGCCAGTGCCAGCTCGGCGCCGGTCAGCTGGTAACGCTGCAGGCTGGCACCGGACAGCTGGCGGGCGCTGAGCTGCCCCAACAGGCTGCGCGCGCGGGTGCTGTCGCCGGCCAGGTGCCACGCCCAGGCTGCATCCGCCAGGGCATTGCTGCGCGCGCTGCCGCGCAGGGTGGCCGCCAGGCCCTCCAGCTGCATCGCGGCGTCGCGCGGCTTGCCCTGTTCGATCAGCGCCAGCGCCTGGCTCTGGGCCGGCGATTCGGGCGCGCTGGTGAAGCTGGTGGTGGCACAGCCGGCCAGGAGCATCAGCGACAACGAAAGGGCGGAGATGCGTGCGGCGGGCTTGTTCATGATCGGGTCCATGCGATGAGGGCAGCGGCCTTGGCCAGGTACACGCTAGGATTCTACCCTTGCCCCGTGAGTACCGCTGAAATGAGTGTCCCCACCCTGTATGTCGTCGCCACGCCGATCGGCAACCTGGCCGATCTGAGTCCGCGCGCACAGGAGGTGCTGCGTTCGGTAGCGGCGATCTGTGCCGAAGACACGCGGCGCAGCGGCCAGCTGTTGTCCCATTTCGGCATCCAGCAGCCGCTGGTGGCGCTGCACGAGCACAACGAAGACGCCCTGGCGCAGCGACTGGTCTCGCGCCTGCAGGCGGGCGAATCGCTGGCGCTGGTCAGCGATGCCGGCACGCCGCTGGTCAGCGATCCCGGCTTCCGCCTGGTACGGGCCGCGCGCGCGGCGGGCATCCGGGTCAGCCCGGTTCCGGGTGCCTGTGCCGCCATTGCCGCGCTCAGCGTGGCCGGCCTGCCCAGCGATCGCTTCAGTTTCGAGGGATTCCTGCCGGCCAAGGCCAGCGGGCGCCGCGACCGGCTGCAGGCGCTCGCCGGCGAGGTGCGCACGATGGTGTTCTACGAATCCTCGCACCGGATCGCCGAGTCCCTGGCGGACATGGCGGCGATCTTCGGCGGTGAGCGGCCTGCGGTGCTGGCGCGGGAGCTGACCAAGCTGTTCGAGACCGTGCTGGATGGCGATCTGGCGGCCTTGCTGGCAACGGTCGAAGCCGACGAGAACCAGCGCAAGGGCGAGTTTGTGGTGATGGTGCAGGGGGCCGGCGACGACGAGGAAGCGCAGCTGGCCCATGGCCGTCGCGTCTACGCCACATTGAGCGAGCACCTGCCGCCGTCGACCGCCGCCAAGCTGGCCGCCGAGCTGACCGGCGCACCGCGCAAGGCGTTGTACGGCCGGTAGCGCCGGGCCATGCCCGGCGTGCGCGTCGCGCGGCATCGAACAGCCACCGGGCAGGAACCACCCGCGTACGGTAGAATGCGCGCTGGCGGAGCCGGCCAGACAGTCGCGTCATCCCTTGCGGGGTGCCGAGGAAAGTCCGGGCTCCACAGGGCAAGGTGCCAGGTAACGCCTGGGCGGCGCAAGCCGACGGAAAGTGCAACAGAAAGATACCGCCTACGTCTTCTTCGGAAGGCCGGTAAGGGTGAAATGGTGCGGTAAGAGCGCACCGCGAGTCTGGTAACAGACCGGCACGGCAAACCCCACCTGGAGCAAGACCAAATAGGGATCCTTTGGCGCGGCCCGCGTTGGATCCGGGTAGGTTGCTTGAGCGTTGCGGTGACGTAACGCCTAGAGGAATGACTGTCCACGACAGAACCCGGCTTATCGGCCGGCTCCGCCTCCATTCACTTCTGTAGCGCCAGGCCATGCCCGGCGGCATCCTGCCCGCCGCTCAGAAGTCGATGCGGCTTCCGGCGACGAATACGCCCTGCGGCCCGAAGCGGCGTTCATGGATCTGCCCGTGGCCATCACCATCGATCAGCAGCACGGTGCTGGCACGGGTGCCGTAGTCGTCGCCGCGGATGAAGGCCGGGCTCAACCAGCGCTCGCGTTCCAGTCCGATGCCGGTGTCCGGCAGGTCACTGTCGGCAGGCCGGTGTTCGTCGGCCAGCGCGGTCCATAGCGGGGTCAGGTCCGGGGTCAGATTCCTTTCGCTTTGCGAAGGAGATCTGACCCCGTCTTCTTCCAGCCAGGCCGTCAGCGCCGCCATCAGCCGCTGTGTCTTCGGCCAGGGGGCATCCAGTGCACCGTTGGACATGCCATGCACGCCCGGCCCCAGGCGCTGCCGTTCGGCAGGGTGGTTGCCCAGATACTCCAGGCTGTCGCTATCGGCCAGCAGCAGGTTGAACGGGGCGTAGGCGCCGGCCACGGCCGCCAAGCGGTCGATATGCACTGCGGCCGGGTCGCGGCCACGCAGGAAGTCGGCCACCAGCGCGCCACGCGAGGGACCGGTCTGGGCGGCCAGCGGATCGCGCACATTGGTGACCACCGCCATCCGGCCGCTGGCACCGACGCCGGCCCAGCCTCCTCCGGAGCGGAGGTCGCGCCCGCCGATGACGGAGGTCTCATCCTGCCAGCGGGCCAGCGCCGCAGTGGGGCGGGCGTGGAACTCATCACGGTTGCCGGTCATCACCAGCCGCCAGCGCGGATGGTGCATCCAGCCAAGAGCAAGCAGGCACATGACGTCATTGTGCCCGGTTTGCGCAGTCTGGCGCCGCTTTCAGCCAGTTCCCGATGAATGCGGGGGCGATGTTTCACGCCCCCTGCACAGGCCTGAACTTCCGTTCAATCTCAAAAATTGAGACGGATCAGCAACTTGTGGATAAGCCTTGAACAATTCTCTAAAGGTTGCTGCAAGCCATTGATGTGGCTGGCGATTTCCCTGCGGAAAAGTTGTTGACAACCCTTCGCTCGCTGCTAAGGTGGGCATCAGAGGGAAATCCGGGTGTTTTGTGGGTTTTCGTGGTTCAATGTTTCACCGGGCGAAGGACAAGGTGCAGGCGTCGTGTTTCAGGGCGAGACGGCCATCACAGTTGACGACAAGGGGCGCATGGCGGTTCCCACCGCTTACCGCGACCTCGTCGCGCGCGCCAGCAACAACCGTCTCGTGTTGACCTACAACCCGTTCGAAGCCGGCTGCCTGTGGCTGTATGCCGAGTCCGAATGGGAGCGGGTCCGCGACGATGTCATGTCCAAGCCCAATACCCAGCGCGTCGTGCGCCTGTTGCAGCAGAAGCTGGTCGGCTCGGCCGCCCACCTGGAGCTGGACGGCAACGGTCGTATCAGCATTCCCGCCAGCCACCGCGGTGCGGTGGGCATAGAAAAGAAGGCGGTATTGCTCGGTATGGGCGACAAGTTCGAATTGTGGAGCGAGCAGGCGCATCGTGCCCTGATCCAGCAGACGTTGTCTGACGAGGATCTGGGCGATGGGTTGCTCGACCTGAAGTTGTGAGCCGGGGTGCCCGGATGCGCCCAGAAGCGCAGGCCGGTCACCTTCCGGTGTCGCAGTCGCCGGCGGTGCACCTGCCGGTCCTGTACACCCAGGTCCTGGACGGCCTGAGGGTGATCGAAAACGGACGTTATCTGGATGGCACGTTCGGTCGTGGCGGTCACGCACGTGGCGTGCTCACCCAGTTGGGGCCGGAGGGACGCCTGCTGGTCATGGACAAGGATCCGGAAGCCATCGCTGTGGCCGAGCGCGACTTCGCGCCGGACCCGCGCGTGTCGATTTTCCGTGGCAGCTTCGCCCAGCTGCTGCAGTGGAACGAGACGGCCGAAGGCCTGGATGGCGTGCTGTTCGATCTCGGCGTGTCCTCACCGCAGCTGGACGTGGCCGAACGTGGTTTCAGCTTCGGCAAGGACGGCCCGCTGGACATGCGCATGGATCCGGACAGCGGCGAAAGTGCCGCGCAGTGGATCAACCGCGTCGAAGAGCGCGAGATCGCCGACGTGCTGTGGACCTACGGCGAAGAGCGGCAGAGCCGGCGCATCGCCCGCGCCATCGTTGCCCGCCGCGAGAAGCAGCCGTTCTCCCGCACCGCCGAACTGGCCGAACTGATCGCGTCGGTGATGCCCCGTGGCAAGGACAAGATCCATCCGGCCACCCGCAGTTTCCAGGCCATTCGCATCCACATCAACCGCGAGCTGGCCGATCTGGAGGCCGGGCTCGACGCGGCGGTGGAGCGGCTCAAGCCCGGCGGCCGGCTGGCGGTCATCAGCTTCCATTCGCTGGAAGACCGTATCGTCAAGCAGTACATGAACCGTCTGGCCAAGGCGCCGCCTGCCAACCGCCGCCTGCCTGAAGCGGTCGCGTTCGTGCCGACTCTGGACCTGATCGGCGGGGCCATCAAGGCCACGGACGACGAACTGGCCGCCAACCCGCGCGCGCGCAGCGCCGTGCTGCGCGTGGCCCAGAAGCGGGAGGCCGACGCATGAGCCGCCTGCTGCTGATCATTCTGCTGGCCTCCACCGTGGCCTCGGCGATCGGCGTGGTGTTCGTGCGCCACCGCCACCGGCAGACGTTCATCGAGCTGTCGCGCGCCGAGCGTGCGCGCGATGACCTGAACATCGAATTCGGCCGCCTGCAGCTGGAACAGGCCACTCTGGCCGAAGCCAACCGCGTCGACCGCATCGCCCGTGAAAAGCTGGGCATGAAGTTCCCCGAAGCCGCCGACGTAGTGGTGGTGCGCCCATGAGCAAGACCGGCCGCAACCGTCCACGCAACGCCTTCAACCTGCGCCAGCGCCTGCGCTGGGTGGCGCTGGCGCTCGGCCTGTGTTCGGTGTCGCTGGTCGGCCGCGCGGCCTACGTGCAGATCATCAACAGCGATTTCTACCAGCGCCAGGGCGAGGCCCGCTACCTGCGCGAGCTGCCGATCAAAACATCGCGCGGCATGATCACCGACCGCAACGGCGAACCGCTGGCGGTCTCCACCCCGGTGGCCTCGATCTGGGTGAACCCGCAGGACCTGCTGCGCGCGCCTGACCGCATTCCGGAACTGGCGCAGGCCGTGGGCATGTCGGTGGACGAGCTGAGCAGCCGCCTGTCGCAGAAGTCGGACAAGGAATTCATGTACCTGCGTCGCCGGATCAATCCGGACGAGGCAGAAAAGGTGGTCGCGCTGAAGATTCCAGGCGTGGCCGCGCAGCGCGAGTTCCGCCGCTTCTACCCGCAGGGCGAAGCGATGGCGCATGTGCTGGGTTTCACCAACATCGACGACCGCGGCCAGGAAGGCCTGGAACTGGCGTTCGACGAATGGCTGCGCGGCAAGCCGGGCGCGAAGCGGGTGATCCGCAACCGCAAGGGCGAGACCGTCGAGAGCGATCTGCTGCGTGCCGCCGAACCGGGCAAGGACCTGACCCTCAGCATCGATCGCCGCATCCAGTACCTGGCCTTCAAGGAACTGCGCAATGCGCTGGTGGCCAACAAGGCGGCCGGCGGTTCGATGGTCATCATGGACGTGACCACCGGCGAGATCCTGGCCATGGTCAACCTGCCGACCTACAACCCGAATTCGGTGGGGGGTGCGGCTCCGGACACCCGCCGCAACCGCGCGGTGACCGACCTGGTCGAGCCGGGTTCGACGATGAAGCCGCTGACCATCGCCACCGCGCTGCAGGCCGGTGCGGTGACCAAGGACACCATCATCGATACCAACCCGGGTTACATGCAGGTGGCCCGCTTCACCATCCGCGACGTGCCGCGCAACAACGGCGTGCTGAACGTGACCGGCGTGATCACCCGCAGTTCCAACATCGGCGCGGCCAAGGTCGCGGCGAAGATGTCGGACCAGGTGTTCTACGACGGCGTGCGCCGCTTCGGTTACGGTTCGGTACCGCACAGCGGCTTCCCAGGTGAATCCGGTGGCGTGGTGCGACGCCCGGCCAACTGGGACGGTGCCACCAAGACCACCATGTCCTACGGCTACGGCCTGAACGTGACGCCGCTGCAGATCGCCACCGCCTACTCGGCGCTGGCCAATGGCGGCAAGTTGATCGCGCCGACCTTCGTCAAGGGCCAGCGCAACGAAGCACATCAGATCATCGACGAGAACGTCGCCAGGCAGGTGGTGGCGATGATGGAAACGGTGGTCACCCAGGGCGGCGCCAAGCAGGCGGCGGTCCTGGGCTACCACGTCGCCGGCAAGACCGGTACTGCGCGCAAGGCCGGCCCCGGCGGCTACGAGCGCGGTCACTACAACGCGCTGTTCGCCGGCGTGGTGCCCGCCACCAACCCGCGCTTCGCCACTGTCATCGTCATCAATGATCCGCAGGCCGGCAAGTTCTACGGCGGCCTGGTGTCGGCGCCGGTCTATCACAACGTGATGGAAGGCACTCTGCGCCTGATGGATGTGCCGCTGGACGACCTGCAGTCGTGGCTGGCCGCGCAGCAGTCCGGAAAGATGGGGCACTCGGCCTCGATCCTGCCGGCCCCGCCGGCCGAGACCGCGTTGCCGGTTGATGCCGCCGCCGAATTCGATGCCGCGCTGCCCAGCGCGCAGGTCCAGACGCCGCCCGCCACGGGAGGCACGCAATGAGCCCTTCGATGTTGCTTTCGCAGTTGCTTCCGGACGTGGCCCTGGCGGGCCATGATCCCGTTCTGACCGGCCTGGTGCTGGACAGCCGTGCCGTACGCCCCGGCAATGCCTTCGTGGCCATCGCCGGCTTCGGCGCACATGGCCTGGGCTTCGTCGATCAGGCGCGCGCGGCGGGCGCCGGCGCGATCCTGTTCGAGCCACCGGCACCGGACGATCTGCCCGCACCGGCCGATGCCATCGCGGTGCCGGGCCTGCGCGCACGCATGGGCGCAATGGCTGACCAGTTCCACGGTGCACCGTCGCGGGCAATGGCGATGGTGGGTGTCACCGGTACCAACGGCAAAACGTCCACCGTGCAGCTGCTGGCCCAGGCCTGGCATCTGCTGGGAACGCCCAGTGGCAGTATCGGCACGCTGGGTGCCGGACTTTACGGCGCGGTCGAGCCGACCGGTTTCACCACGCCGCTGGTGCTGCAGATGCATGCCCTGCTGGCGCAGCTGCGCGACCAGGGTGCGCGTGCGGTGGCGATGGAAGTCAGTTCACATGCGCTGGACCAGGGCCGCGTCGATGCCGTGCATTACGACGTGGCCGTGTTCACCAACCTCACCCGCGACCATCTCGATTACCACGGCGACATGGCCAGCTACGGCGCGGCCAAGGCCCGCCTGTTCCATCGTCCTGGCCTGAAGGCCGCGGTGATCAACCTCGACGACGCGTTCGGTCGCCAGCTGTTCGCCGACCTGCCGGCCGGCGTGCTGCCGATCGGCCTGAGCTCGCGCGATACCGACGGCGCCGTCGTGCTCGCCGACGCGCTGCAGCTTGATGGCCGTGGCATCGCCTTCGACCTGGTGATCGAAGGACAGCGCGCAGCTGTCCGATCGCCGCTGCTGGGCCGCTTCAACGTCGACAACCTGCTGGCCGTGGCCGGCACCCTGCACGCACAGGGCCAGTCACTGCCGCGTATCGCCGAGGTACTGTCGGCGCTGCAGCCGATCCGCGGCCGCATGAACCGCCTTGGCGGCGAGCAGGGCCTGCCGACCGTGGTCATCGACTACGCGCACACGCCGGATGCACTGGAACAGGCACTGGACAGCCTGCACGGGCATCTGCAGGGCACGCTGTACTGTGTGTTCGGCTGCGGCGGTGAACGTGACACCGGCAAGCGCCCGCAGATGGCGGCCATTGCCGAGCGGCTGGCCAACCAGGTCATCGTGACCGATGACAACCCGCGTGGCGAGGACGGTGACCGCATCGTCGCCGACATCCTTGCAGGATTTACCGATGCCGGCGCGGTGACGGTGCAGCGCAACCGTGCGCGCGCGATCGGCCTGGCCGTGAAGCGCGCCGGTGCCGGCGACATCATCCTGATCGCCGGCAAGGGCCATGAGCCCTACCAGGAGATCAAGGGCGTACGCCACGACTTCGACGACACCGAAGTGGCGGCCGCTGCACTGGCTGCCAAGGCCGGTGTGTTGGCGGCGGAGGGTGCACGATGAAGCGCACCCTGCTGTCGCTGATCGCGCACTGGGCCGGCGGCGAGATCCACGGCGACGATGTCGCCATCGATGCCATCAGCAACGATACCCGCAGTCTTGGCCCGGGCAGCCTGTACGTGGCCCTGCGTGGCGAGCGCTTCGATGGCCATGACTTCGCCGCCGACGCGCAGGCCCGTGGCGCCAGCGCGCTGCTGGTCGAGCGCCTGCTGCCGGTCGAGCTGCCGCAGGTGCTGGTCGCCGACAGCGAACTGGCGCTGGCGAAGATCGCCACGGGCATGCAGCGCGACCGCAGCACCGAGGTCTTCGCGATCACCGGCAGCAACGGCAAGACCAGCGTGAAGAGCCTGCTGCTGGCCATCCTGCACCAGGTGGCACAGCACGCGCACAAGGTGGTCTATGCCAACCCGGGCAACCGCAACAACGAGATCGGCCTGCCACTCGCGGTGATCGATGCGCCGGAAGATGCCGACTACGCCGTCTACGAGATGGGCGCCGGCAAGCCGGGCGACATCGCCTACCTGACCGATATCGCCCGCCCGCGCTATGCGCTGGTCAACAACATCGCGCCTGCGCATCTCGAGCGGATGGGCAGTCTGCTCGGCGTGGCCACCACCAAAGGCGCCATCTACGCCGCACTGCCGGCCGACGGCGTGGCGGTGATCAATGCCGATGATGCCTACGGACGCTGGTTCGAGCAGCACTTCGTCGGCGTTCCGCCGCGCTGCCGCGTGCTGCGTTACGGCCTGGAACACACTGCCGACATCACCGCGCGTGACATCCGCGCCGGTGCGCAGGGCAGCCAGTTCACGCTGGTCTCGCCGATGGGCGAAGCACGCGTGGTGCTGGGCCTGCCGGGCCGCCACAACGTCAGCAACGCGCTTGCTGCCGCCAGCCTGGCGCTGGCCGCCGGCATCGACCTGGCATGGGTCGCCGCCGGCCTGGCCGACGCACAGCCGGTGCCCGGACGCCAGATCGCCCACCAGCTGCGCAATGGTGCGGTGCTGGTGGACGACAGCTACAACGCCAATCCCGGTTCGCTGGCCGCCGCCATCGATGCGCTGGCGGCCGCCCCGGAAGAGGGCTGGCTGGTACTGGGTGACATGCGTGAGCTTGGCCCGGATGCGCAGTCGCTGCACGCGCAGGCCGGCGTCCGCGCGCGCGCCGCAGGCCTGAAGCGCCTGTACGCGCTCGGTCCGCTCAGTGCCGCCGCCGCCGCCGCGTTCGGCGAAGGCGGCCGCCAATTCGCCACCCATGACGCGCTGTCGCAGGCGTTGAAGGACGAGCTGCACGCCGGCGTGCGCTGCCTGGTCAAGGGTTCCCGTGGCAGCGCCATGGACACGATCGTCAAAGCGCTGCTGGCGCAAGGAGAGGAATCCCCGCATGTTGTATGAACTGGCTCGATGGTTGCAGCAGTTGGAGAGCCTGTTCGGGCTGTTCAACTACCAGACGTTCCGCGCCATCCTTGCCGCGTTGACGGCCCTGTTCCTGTCGCTGTGGCTCGGCCCGGCGATGATCCGCAAGCTTGCCCAGTTCAAGGGCGGCCAGCCGATCCGCAAGGACGGCCCGCAGACCCATTTCTCCAAGGCCGGCACGCCGACCATGGGCGGTTCGCTGATCCTGCTGACCGTCACCCTGTCGGTGCTGATGTGGGCCGACCTCCGCAACCGCTACGTCTGGCTGGTGCTGGCCGTGATGCTGTGCTTCGGCGCGATCGGCTGGTACGACGACTGGATCAAGATCGTCCGCCGCGACCCGAACGGCCTGAAGTCGCGCTGGAAGTACCTGCTGCAGTCGATCTTCGGACTGGCCGCCGGCCTGTTCCTGTTCTATACCGCCGATGTGCCTGCCGCACTGACCTTCTACATTCCGATGTTCAAGTCGGTGGCGCTGCCGCTGGCCGGCATCGGCTTCGTGACCATCGCCTACTTCTGGATCGTCGGCTTCTCCAACGCGGTCAACCTGACCGATGGCCTGGACGGCCTGGCGATCATGCCCACCGTGCTGGTCGCCTGCGCGCTGGGCGTGTTCGCCTACGCCTCCGGCAACGTGGTGTTCGCCAACTACCTGCAGATCCCGCAGATTCCCGGTGCCGGTGAGCTGGTCATCATCTGCGCCGCCATCGCGGGCGCCGGGCTGGGCTTCCTGTGGTTCAACACCTATCCGGCGATGGTCTTCATGGGCGACATCGGCGCGCTGGCGCTGGGCGCGGTGCTGGGCACGATCGCGGTGATCACCCGCCAGGAACTGGTGCTGGTGATCATGGGCGGCGTATTCGTCATCGAGACCCTGTCGGTGATGATCCAGGTCGCCTCGTTCAAGCTGACCGGCAAGCGCGTGTTCCGCATGGCGCCGATCCACCACCATTTCGAACTGAAGGGCTGGCCGGAGCCGCGCGTGATCGTGCGCTTCTGGATCATCTCCGTCGTGCTCGTGCTGATCGGCCTGGCCACGTTGAAGGTGCGCTGACGATGAACGACCTGTCCCGCCAGGCAACACGCCTCGAAGCCATCGAAGGCAGCTACGACAAGTGGCTGCTGGGTGCGATGCTCGCGCTCACCGGGCTGGGCGTGGTGATGGTGGCGTCGAGCTCGATCGCGTTGATGAGCAGCCCGTTCTACTACCTCAACCGCCACCTGGTGTTCCTGGCGATCGGCATCGTGCTGGCGGCCATTGCCGCGCGTACCGAGCTGAAGTCCATCGAGCAGTACAACCAGGTGCTGCTGCTGGGCTGCTTCGCACTGCTGCTGGTGGTGTTCATTCCCGGTCTGGGCAGCAGCGTCAATGGTGCCCGCCGCTGGATCAACCTGGGGGTCTCCAAGTTCCAGACCGTGGAAGCGGTGAAGGTGCTGTACATCGTCTGGCTGTCCAGCTACCTGGTGCGCTTCCGCGACGAGGTCAACGCGACCTGGCCGGCGATGCTCAAGCCGCTGGGCGTGGCCGGTGCGCTGGTGGTGCTGCTGCTGCTGCAGCCCGACTTCGGTTCGTCGACCCTGCTGCTGGCGATCACGGCCGGCATGCTGGTGCTGGGCGGAGTCAACATGCCGCGCATGTCGATGCCGGTGATCATCGGCCTGGTCGGCATGAGCGCGCTGGCGATCATCGAGCCGTACCGCATGCGCCGCATCACCTCGTTCCTGGACCCGTGGGCCGACCAGCAGGGCGACGGCTACCAGCTGTCCAACGCGCTGATGGCGGTGGGGCGCGGCGAGTGGACCGGCGTCGGCCTCGGCAATTCGGTACAGAAGCTGTACTACCTGCCCGAAGCACATACCGACTTCATCTTCTCGGTGACCGCCGAGGAATTCGGCTTCATGGGCACCTGCGTCATCATCGCCCTGTTCGCGCTGCTGGTCGGCCGCACCTTCTGGCTGGGCATGCGCTGCGTGGAAATGAAGCGCCACTTCTCCGGCTACATCGCCTTCGGCATCGGCCTGTGGATCAGCATGCAGACCTTCGTTTCGATCGGCGTGAACCTGGGCATCCTGCCGACCAAGGGCCTGACCCTGCCGCTGATCTCCTCGGGCGGTTCGTCGGTCCTGATGACCTGCGTGGCGATGGGCCTGCTGCTGCGCGTGTCCTACGAGCTGAAGCGTGCCGAGCGCCGCCAGGCCGTGCGCATCGGCGGCGGCGACGATGCTGCCACCGCACCGGCCGAAGAGCCGTCCGCCCCGTCCGCGGGGTCGCTGCCGATGGGCGCGGACGCGCCTGCCGGCGCGGGCCCTGCCGTGCGTGGCACCAGCCGCCTGCAGTCCCGCGTCGAACCGACTTTCGGGAGGCTCGGATGAGCGCCGCCGACCACAATGTGCGCCCGGTGATGATCCTGGCCGGTGGTACCGGCGGGCATATCTTCCCGGGGCTGGCCGTGGCCCGCGTGCTGCGCGAGCGTGGCGTGCCGGTCACCTGGATGGGCGCCGAAGGCGCGATGGAAACCCGGTTGGTGCCGCAGCACGACATTCCGATCGACACGCTGTCCATCACCGGCCTGCGTGGCAAGGGCAAGCTGGCACTGCTGGGCGCACCGTGGCGGCTGATGCGCGCGTTGCGTGCGGCCGGCATGATCATCCGCCGTCGCCAGCCGCGTGCGGTGATTGCCTTCGGCGGATTCGCCTCGGGACCCGGTGGCATGGCCACCCGCCTGCATGGGCTGCCACTGCTGGTGCACGAGCAGAACCGCGCACCCGGCATGACCAACCGCATCCTGTCGCGCTACTCGCGCCGCCTGCTGACCGGGTTCCCGGGCACCTTCGCCAAGGGTGAAGAAGCGGTGGGCAATCCAGTGCGCGCGGAGATCGCCGCGATCGCGCCGCCGGAACAGCGTTTCGCCGATCGCCACGGTCCGTTGCGCGTGCTGGTGGTGGGTGGCAGCCAGGGTGCGCGCGCACTCAACAGCGGCGTGCCGCAGGCCATCGCAGCGCTCGGTGCGGAAGTGCCGGTGCAGGTGCGCCATCAGAGCGGCGAGAAGCTGCACGCCGAAGCGGTCGAGGCCTATGCCAAGGCGGGCGTGCAGGCGCAGATCACGCCGTTCATCGCGGACATGGCCGAGGCATTCGCGTGGGCCGACCTTGTCGTGTGCCGTGCCGGGGCATCCACCCTGGCCGAGCTGTGCGCGGTCGGTGTCGGCAGCGTGCTGGTGCCATTCCCCGCCGCCGTCGACGATCACCAGACCCGCAACGCGGAGTATCTGGTCGAGCGCGGCGCGGCGGTTTTGCTGAAGCAGGACGGAACGCTGGCAGACGGCATTGCCGCACTGCTGCGCGATCTGTCCGAAAATCCCGGCCGCCGCATGCAGATGGCGCAAGCCGCGCGTGCCCTGGCCAAGGTCGATGCCGCCGAGCGCATCGCCGATATCATTCTCGAGGAAGCTGTATGAAGAAGGCATGCCAGCGCGCCTGCCCTGCGCGAGGCCGCGCATGATCCGTCGCCTGCACGACACCAACGACCTGGTGCGCGCCTTCCCGCGCGTGCACTTCGTCGGCATCGGCGGCACCGGCATGAGCGGCATCGCCGAAGTGATGCTGACGCTGGGTTATGAAGTGTCCGGTTCGGACAATGCCGACAATGCGGCCACCCGCCGCCTGGCCGGCCTGGGCGCACGCATCATGCGTGGCCATTCGGCGGCCAATGTGCTGGGCACCGACTGCGTGGTGGTGTCCAGCGCGATCCGCGAAGACAACCCGGAGCTGATGGAGGCGCGCAGCCAGCGCATTCCGATCATGCCGCGTGCGGCGATGCTGGCCGAGCTGATGCGCTTCCGGCGTGGCATCGCCGTGGCCGGCACCCATGGCAAGACCACCACCACCAGCCTGACGGCAGCGGTGCTGAGCGAGGGCGGCCTGGACCCGACCTTCGTGATCGGTGGCCAGCTGCTGGCCGCCGGCGCCAATGCCAAGCTGGGCGGTGGGCAGTGGCTGGTGGCAGAGGCCGATGAGAGCGATGGCAGCTTCCTGCGCCTGAATCCGCTGATGTCGATCATCACCAACATCGATGCGGACCACCTGGAGAACTACGGCAACGACTTCGCCCGGGTGCAGGCCGCATTCGCCGAATTCCTGCAGCGCCTTCCGTTCTACGGGCTGGCGGTGCTGTGCATCGACGATCCGGAAGTGGCTGCACTGGCCGCCAGGACGCCGCGCCACGTCATGAGCTACGGCATGAGCCCGCAGGCCGACGTGCGCGCCGAGAACGTGGTGCAGGAGGGCTCGCGCATGCGCTTCACCCTGCGCCTGCCGCAGGGCACCAGCCAGGAAGTGGTGCTGGCACTGCCGGGCCGACACAACGTGCTCAACGCGCTGGCCGCCGCTGCGGTCGGTTGGCAGCTGGGCGTGGCACCGGATGCAATTGCCCGTGCGCTGGAGGCCTTCGCCGGCGTCGGCCGTCGCTTCAACGACCTGGGCGAAGTCACCACCGCCAGCGGTGCCAGGGTGCGGATCATCGATGATTACGGTCATCACCCGAGCGAACTGGAGGCGGTGTTCGCCGCTGCCCGCGGCGGCTGGGCCGACAAGCGCCTGGTGGTCGCGTTCCAGCCCCACCGCTACAGCCGCACCCGCGACCAGTTCGACAAGTTCGCTGCAGTGCTGTCCAGCGTCGACGCGCTGGTGCTGAGCGAGGTCTACCCGGCCGGCGAGGAGCCGATCGCAGGTGCCGATTCGCATGCGCTGGCACGCGCCATCCGCGCCCGCGGCCGCAGCGAGCCGGTGGTGGTGGGCAAGGCCGCCGAGCTGGCGAGCGTGCTGCCGGACGTGCTGCAGGATGGTGACCTGCTGCTGATGATGGGGGCCGGCGATATCGGCGCCGTCGCCACCCACATCGCAGTGGAAGGCTTCAAGGCGGAGGGCGAGGCGTGAGCACGCTGACCTTCCCGCCGCTGCGCAGTACCGACCCGGCCGTGTTCGGCCGCGTCGCCGTGCTGCTCGGCGGCACCTCCAGCGAGCGCGAGGTGTCGCTGGACTCCGGCCGCAACGTGCTGGAGGCGCTGCAGTCGCGCGGCGTCAATGCGTTCGCCGTGGACGGCATTCCGGCCCTGGCCCGGGCATTGGCCGGCGGCGGCATCGATCGCGTGTTCAACATCCTGCACGGCCACAACGGTGGCGGAGAGGATGGCATCGTGCAGGGCCTGATGGACGCCTTCGGCGTGCCGTACACCGGCTCGGACGTGCTGGGTTCGGCATTGAGCATGGACAAGATCCGCACCAAGCAGGTGTGGCTCTCGGTCGGTTTACCCACCCCGCAGTACCGGAAGGTCACTGCCGAGACCGTCCACGCACAGGCGCGCGAGCTGGGCCTGCCGGTGGTGGTCAAGCCGGCCAACGAAGGCTCGAGCGTGGGCATCAGCCGTGTGACCGACGAAGCAGGCCTGGACGAGGCGGTGGCGTTGGCCGCGCGCTACGACGGCCAGCTGCTGATGGAGCAGATGGTGGTCGGCGACGAGCTGACCGTCGCCATCCTTGGCGACGTCGCACTGCCGTCGATCCGCATCGTGCCCAAGGGCCAGTGGTACGACTACAACGCCAAGTACATCGCAGAAGATACCCAGTACCTGTGCCCGGGCCTGGACGGCGAGGCCGAGGACGAGATCCGTCGCATCGCGCTGGCCGCGTTCCGCGCCGCCGGCTGCCGTGGCTGGGGGCGCGTGGACGTGATGCGTGACCGGGCCAGTGGCCGCTTCTTCCTGCTGGAAGTGAACACCGCGCCGGGCATGACCAGCCACTCGCTGGTGCCCAAGGCGGCCCGCCAGGCCGGCATCGGCTTCGAGGAGCTGGTGTGGCGCGTGCTTGAACAGACCCTGGAGGCTGGCCACGCATGAACGCGGTGCTGCGCATCTTCGTCTGGCTTCTGGCGCTGTCGGTGGTGGCACTGCCGGTGGTGGCCGTGGTCAATGGCTGGGTCGGCGCCGAGCGCTGGCCGCTGGCGAAGCTGCGCGTGCACGGTGAGTTCAAGCGCGTGCCGGCCGAGCAGCTGCAGCAGGTGCTGTTGCCGTATGCGCGTGCCGGGTTCTTCGCGGTCAAGCTGCAGGATGCGCAGGACGCACTGGAGAAGCTGCCGTGGGTGGAAAGCGCGCAGGTGCGCAAGCAGTGGCCTGACGTGCTGGAAGTGACCCTGGTCGAGCACAAGCCTTTCGCCCGCTGGGGCGAGGGTCGCCTGCTGTCCGAGCAGGGCAAGCTGTTCCCCACGCCGAAGAAGCTGGCCGACCTGCAGCTGCCCGAGCTGGATGGCCCCGACAGCCAGACCGAGGAAGTGGTCAAGCTGTACAACGATTCACGCGCGCTGTTCGCGCCTGCCGGCGTCGACGTGCGCCGCCTGACCATGGATGCGCGCGGCAGCTGGTCGCTGGTGCTGAGCAACGGCACCGAAGTGGTGGTAGGACGCGATGACGCCCGTTCGCGCCTGCAGCGCTTCGTGCGCGTGCTGCCACAACTGGCCAACCAGGCTGCGCCGATCGAGCGCGCCGATCTCCGTTACACCAATGGTTTCACGCTGAGCTGGGGCACCCCGGCCGCGCCGGCTGACGCGCCGGCGACCCCGGCAAGAAGGACGCAGGAAAGGACATGAATCGCAAGGGTGACAAATCGCTGATCGTCGGCCTGGATATCGGCACCTCCAAGGTGGTGGCGCTGGTGGGCGAGTATTCGCCGGGCAATCCGATCGAAGTGATCGGCATCGGATCGCACGAGTCGCGCGGCCTCAAGCGCGGCGTGGTGGTGGACATCGAATCGACCGTGCAGTCGATCCAGCGTGCGGTCGAAGAGGCCGAGCTGATGGCCGGCTGCGAGATCCGTTCGGTCTACGCCTCGATCTCCGGCAACCACGTGCAGTGCAAGAACTCGCCGGGAATCGTGCCGATCCGCGATGGCGAGGTGACCTGGGGCGACCTGGACCGCGTGCTCGACGCTGCCAAGGCGGTGGCGATTCCGGCCGACCAGAAGATCCTGCATGCGATCCCGCGCGAGTACGTGCTGGATGATTCGCAGGAAGGTATCCGCAACCCGGTGGGCATGACCGGTGTGCGCCTGGAAGTGCATGCACACCTGGTGGTGTGCGCGCAGTCCGCCGCCGCCAACATCAGCAAGTGCGTGCAGCGCTGCGGCCTGCAGGTGGATGATCTGGTGCTTTCCTCGCTGGCCTCCAGCGTGGCGGTGCTGACCGCCGACGAACGCGAGCTGGGCGTGGTGCTGGTCGACATGGGCGCAGGCACCACCGACATCGCGGTGTTCGTGCAGGGCGCGATCTGCCACACCGCATCGCTGCCGATTGCCGGCGACCACGTCACCAACGACATCGCGCACATGCTGCGCACGCCGACCCCGGAAGCCGAGCAGATCAAGGTGCGCTACGCCTGCGCCCTGGCCCAGCTGGCCACTGCCGAGGAGAGCATCCAGGTGCCGTCGGTGGGTGATCGCCCGCCGCGGCGCATGCCGCGCCATTCGCTGGCGCAGGCAGTGCAGGGCCGCTACGAGGAAATCTTCGAGATGGTGCAGGCCGAACTGCGTCGCTCCGGCTTCGAAGAGCTGGTGCGCGCGGGCATGGTGCTCACCGGCGGTGCATCGAAGATGGAAGGCGTGGTCGAGCTGGCTGAAGAGATGCTGCAGATGCCGGTGCGCGTGGGCATTCCGCAGCACGTCACCGGCCTGGGCGAAGTGGTCGGCAACCCGGTGCACGCCACCGGCGTGGGCCTGCTGCTGATGGGCAGCCAGATCGAGCATCCGCGCCGGCCATCGCTGCCGACCGGGCGCGCCGGCAGCATGTTCAAGAAACTCAAGACCTGGTTCCGCGGCGAGTTCTGACGCGGAACCCGTAACGCCGGGCATCGCCCGGATGCAACACCCGCAACACAACGCAACACCGGCAACACACAACCCACACAGCCGCAACGGCGGCATGCAGCAGGACGGCAGGACGCCCGAATGCCCATGCCATCGAAAGCGGATACAACGAGGACACGGACATGGCGCATTTTGAACTGATCGAAAAGATGGCACCCAATGCGGTGATCAAGGTGGTTGGCGTGGGCGGCGGCGGCGGCAATGCCGTGGCGCACATGGTCAACTCGGCGGTGGACGGCGTGGAGTTCATCACCGCCAACACCGACTCGCAGGCCATCAAGAATTGCGGTGCGAAGCTGCAGCTGCAGCTGGGCACCAACGTGACCAAGGGCCTGGGCGCAGGCGCGAACCCGGAAGTGGGCCGCCAGGCCGCCCTGGAAGACCGTGAGCGCATCATGGACGCCCTGCAGGGCGCCGACATGGTGTTCATCACCGCCGGCATGGGCGGCGGCACCGGCACCGGTGCGGCGCCGGTGGTGGCGCAGCTGGCCAAGGAAATGGGCATCCTGACCGTGGCCGTGGTCACCAAGCCGTTCCCGTTCGAAGGCCGTCGCCGCATGCAGGTTGCGCTGAAGGGCATCGAGGAACTGAGCCAGCACTGCGACTCGCTGATCACGATTCCGAACGAGAAGCTGATCACCGTGCTGGGCCGCAACGCCACCATGATCCAGGCGTTCCGTGCCGCCAATGACGTGCTGCAGGGCGCCGTGCAGGGCATTGCTGACCTGATCGTGCGTCCGGGCCTGATCAACGTCGACTTCGCCGACGTGCGCACCGTCATGTCCGAAATGGGCCTGGCGATGATGGGTACCGGCACCGCCCGTGGCGATGACCGTGCCCAGGCTGCCGCCGAAGCGGCGATCCAGAACCCGCTGCTGGACGATGTGAACCTGGCCGGTGCCAACGGCATCCTGGTCAACATCACCGCCGGCGCCGACTTCACCATGGCCGAGTTCGACGAGATCGGCCGCACCATCGATGGCTTCGCGTCCGAAGATGCCACCGTGGTGGTCGGTACCGTGCTGGATCCGGACATGCAGGACGAAGTGCGCGTGACGGTGGTCGCTACCGGCCTGAACCGCGTGTCGGCCAGCAAGAGCCAGCGTCCGGGCGAGCGTGCGCCGATCAAGCTGGTGCGCAATGCCACCACCGGCCAGCCGGAGTTCGGCGAGTTCGACACGGGTGGCGATGCGGTCTCCAAGGCCGTGGGCGGCATGGGCCTGGGCCTGCGTCGTGCCAGCAGCGATACCGCGGCAGCCTCCACCGCGTCGGCCCCGGCCTCTTCGGCCCCGGCGGCGGCGGAACTGCCGAACGATTACCTGGACATCCCGGCGTTCCTGCGCCGCCAGGCGGACTGAGCGGAGCTGCCCGGGGCTTGTCCTCCCCGGGTCGCGCCACCATGTCCTGAAGTGCGGGCGCCGGGCCAGGATAGGCCCGGCGGCCCTTCACGCGTGTCCCACCCGCGCGCCGGTGTGTCCTGCCGCCGTTTCAGCCGGGGTAGGGGAGTGCGCGTGTTAATCTAAGGTGTCACTTCCGGTCTGCCCCCATGATCCAGCAACGCACCCTCAAGAACACGATCCGCGCCACCGGCGTTGGCCTGCACAGCGGTGACAAGGTCTACATGACCCTGCGCCCGGCACCGGTCAACCACGGCATCGTGTTCCGCCGCGTGGATCTGGATCCGGTGGTGGAAGTGCCGGCCAAGGCGGAGCTGGTCACCGAAGTGACACTGTGCACCGGCCTGACCTGCAACGACGCCAAGGTCCAGACCGTTGAACACCTGATGTCGGCTCTGGCCGGCCTGGGTGTGGACAACATCATCGTCGAGCTGTCCTCGGCCGAGCTGCCGATCATGGACGGTTCGGCCGGCCCGTTCGTGTTCCTGCTGCAGTCGGCAGGCATCGTGGAACAGGATGCGCCCAAGCGCTTCATCCGCGTGCTCAAGACCGTGGAAGTGACCGAGGGTGACAAGGTGGCCCGCTTCACGCCCTACGAGGGGTACAAGCTGGGCTTCACCATCCAGTTCGACCACCCGATGATCCCGGCCAAGCAGTCACGCCAGGAAATCGAATTCTCCACGCTGGCGTACACCAAGGAAATCTCCCGCGCGCGCACCTTCGGCTTCATGCGCGACCTGGAGTACATGCGTGAACGCAATCTGGGCCTGGGCGGGTCGATGGACAACGCCATCGTGCTTGACGAGTTCCGCGTGCTCAACGAAGACGGGCTGCGCTACGCCGACGAATTCGTGCGCCACAAGATTCTTGATGCGATCGGCGACCTCTACCTCGCCGGTGGCCAGGTGCTGGGCGCCTACGAGGGCTTCAAGTCCGGTCACGCGCTCAACAACAAGCTGGTGCGCGCGCTGATGGCCGATGCCAGCGCGTGGGAGTGGGTCAGCTATGACTCGCCGGCGGTACCGGATCCGGTCGAGTACGCCACCCCGGCCTACGCCTGATCCACATAACGTTTTGAATTGAAAGGAAAAAACGCCGCCTCTCAGGGCGGCGTCCGCATTTCTGGAGGCTGCGATGGATACGACGCAGCAGGTGACGCGACTGTCGGTCTGTCGTCACGGTTTCGTGAACCTGTTGGATCGGAAGCCTGAATTTAACGTTGTTTTAACAACAATCTAACGACAGGTCCACCGGGGACCGCTAGGATGCGACCCGGCCCCCGAAATGTTTCACGCTGCGGTGACACGCGCGACGGGGAGCGGAGCAGGAGGCTCCGTTGTCCTCAGGACCGCTTCTTCGGCTTCGAAGGAACATCCTGCAGGGCTGCCAAGGCGTCGCGTAGCCCTTTGTGCGTGGCGGCTGAAACTGCGTGGGGGCCATTCCGGTTGTCGATCGCTGGGGAGCGTGAGGGAGTGGTGGACGCAGTCTTGATGGTCACCCTGGTGGCCTTCAGCCCGATGGACCGGGCCGCGTCGAGAAGCTGGGCCTCGGCAAGCCGGAACTTGGCATGCCAGACCGGGGACTCGACGAGAAAAACGAGGTGTTCCCCGTCCACATTGGCCAGCCGGCAACGGCTGCGCAGAGGTGGCGGCAACTGGGGGCGCAACTGACGGTCCAGCGCGTCGAGCCACAAGGCACGCCGCAGCGGGTTCCCGCTTTTGTCCGCCATTACCGCATCCAGTGCCGGTTTCGGCACGGAAGCGGGGCGAACGCTGGATTTCGGCTCAGACATGAAAACTCACTGATGGCATTCAAAAAGATCGTAATCAAAACGCGTGAAGGTCAGGCCAAATCGGCGCTCACGCGTTTGCGGTTCTATTTCGAGGACCGCCCCCGTGCCCTGCTGGGCAGCGTGCTCGGGGTAGGCTGCATTATCGGCTTTGCAGGCGGAATCGGCGCCAACGCGTTCAACGATTCGCGGCTGCAGGCCAAGGTCGACCGCCAGGAGGCTGAACTGGCCAAGGTCCAGCGCGATGCGCAGACCCAGGTCAACGCGCTGGCGGCCCGCCTCGGCGAGCTGCAGGCGCAGGCCACCCGCCTCAACGCCCTGGGCGAACGGCTGACCCAGATGGGCAAGCTGGAAGATGGCGAGTTCGACTTCAACGAAACTCCCGGCCTGGGTGACGGCGATGCCGGCGGCCCGACCTCGGACATCCCGGTCAAGGATGTCAACGCCGACTTACAGGTGCTGGAGCAGCGTTTCGCTGCTTCAGGCCGCCAGCTGTCGGTGATGGAATCGCTGATGTTCGATCACCAGCTGCAGCAGAACGCCGTGCCTTCGCGCATGCCGATCCGCAACAGCTATGTCACGTCCGGCTTCGGCACCCGTGCCGACCCCTTCGGCCGCGGTGCCGCCACCCACAAGGGCATGGACTTCCACGCCCGGGTCGGCGATCCGGTCATGGCCGTGGCCGATGGCGTGGTCAGCTTCTCCGGCGTCAAGGGCGGCTACGGCAACGTCGTCGATGTCGACCATGGCAACGGCTACGTCACCCGCTACGCGCACAATTCGCGCCTGGTCGTGAAGGTCGGCGATCTGGTCCGTGCCGGCCAGGAAGTGGCCAAGGCCGGTTCCACCGGTCGCTCCACCGGCGCCCACGTGCACTTCGAGGTGTGGGAAAACGGCAACGTGGTCAACCCGCGCAAGTTCCTCGGCGACGGCGGCAACACGCCGGTCGGCCGTATCAGCCGCGGCTGATTCCAGCGCCGGGCATGGCCCGGCGCCACCCTCCTTGGGGTCAGATCCTTTCGCCACGGCGAAAGGGATCCGACCCCTTTGCTCAACCCCGGTTTGCCGGATCCGGGCCGATCACGCCGCACGGGACGCTTGAAACCCCTCCCGGCCGTCCCAAGCTACAATGGGTGTTGCCATCGACAGGGCGCCAAGCGCCCTGTTTCGTTTGCGGCGGACGGATTCCCCAGGGAAGGCCGGGCGTCGTGTCCATCCAACCCGGTTCCTTCAATGATCAACAGCCTGCTTACCCGCGTATTTGGCAGTCGTAACGAACGACAGCTGCGCCAGCTCAACCGCATCGTCGCCAAGATCAATGCGCTGGAGCCGGAGATCGAGAAGCTTTCCGACGAGCAGCTGCAGGCCAAGACGCCGGAGTTCAAGCAGCGCATCGCCGGCGGTGAGGCCCTGGACAAGGTCCTGCCGGAAGCATTCGCGGTCTGCCGCGAAGCCGGTCGCCGCGTGCTCGGCATGCGCCACTACGACGTGCAGCTGATCGGCGGCATGGTCCTGCACCTGGGCAAGATCGCCGAAATGCGTACCGGTGAAGGCAAGACCCTGGTGGCCACGCTGCCGGTGTACCTCAACGCGCTGGAAGGCAAGGGCGTGCACGTGGTCACCGTGAACGACTACCTGGCCCGCCGCGATGCCGCGCAGATGGGCAAGCTGTACAACTGGCTGGGCCTGAGCGTGGGCGTGGTGTATCCGGGCATGCCGCACAGCGACAAGCGCGAAGCCTATTCCGCCGACATCACCTACGGCACCAACAACGAATTCGGTTTCGACTACCTGCGCGACAACATGGCGCTGTCCAAGGCCGATCGCTATCAGCGCGGCCTGCACTACGCCATCGTCGACGAAGTCGACTCCATCCTGATCGACGAAGCACGCACCCCGCTGATCATCTCCGGCCCGGCCGACGATTCCCCGGAGCTGTACATCCGCGTCAACCGCATCGTGCCGAACCTGGTCAAGCAGGAAGTGGAAGACGGCGAGGGCGACTTCTGGGTCGACGAGAAGGGCAAGCAGGTGCACCTGTCCGAAGCGGGCATGGAGCACGCCGAACAGCTGCTGGTCGAGGCCGGCATCCTCAACGGCGACACCGAAGGCCTTTACGCGGCGCAGAACCTGACCGTGGTCCACCACCTCAACGCCGCCCTGCGCGCGCACGCCATCTACCAGCGTGACGTGGACTACATCGTGCGCGATGGTGAAGTGGTGATCGTGGACGAGTTCACCGGCCGTACCCTGGCCGGTCGCCGCTGGTCCGACGGCCTGCACCAGGCGGTGGAGGCGAAGGAAGGCGTGCCGGTGCAGCGTGAGAACCAGACGCTGGCCAGCATTACCTTCCAGAACCTGTTCCGCATGTACAAGAAGCTGTCCGGCATGACCGGTACGGCCGATACCGAAGCATTCGAGTTCCAGAGCATCTACGGCCTGGAAGTGGTGGTGATCCCGACCAACCGCCCGACCATCCGCAAGGACAGCCCGGACCAGGTGTTCCTCAACCGCAAGGGCAAGTTCAACGCGGTGCTGGCCGACATCGAGGAATGCGCCAAGCGCGGCCAGCCGGTGCTGGTCGGTACCACCTCGATCGAAACCTCGGAAATGCTGTCCGAGCACCTGCGCAAGGCGGGCGTGAAGCACGAAGTGCTCAACGCCAAGCAGCATGACCGCGAAGCGACCATCGTCGCCAATGCCGGTCGTCCCGGCGCGGTGACCATCGCCACCAACATGGCCGGCCGTGGTACCGACATCGTGCTCGGTGGTTCGCTGGAAGCAGAGCTGCATGCGCTGGGCGAAGATGCCACCGATGAACAGAAGGCGGCGATCAAGGCCGACTGGCAGCAGCGCCACGAAGCAGTGAAGGCGGCAGGCGGCCTGCACATCGTCGGCACCGAGCGCCATGAATCGCGTCGTATCGACAACCAGCTGCGTGGCCGTTCGGGCCGCCAGGGCGACCCGGGTTCGTCCCGCTTCTACCTGTCGCTGGAAGACAACCTGATGCGCATCTTCGCCTCCGACTGGGTGCAGAAGGCCATGCGCATGATGGGCATGAAGGAAGACGACGTCATCGAAGACCGCCTGGTCAGCCGCCAGATCGAGAAGGCGCAGCGCAAGGTCGAGGCCCACAACTTCGACATCCGCAAGAACCTGCTGGACTTCGACGACGTCAACAACGACCAGCGCAAGGTCATCTACGCCCAGCGCGATGAACTGCTGGACGCCGAATCGGTGAAGGAGAACGTCGATGGCATCCGCGACGACGTCGTCTTCGACATCGTTGCGCGCTTCGTGCCGCCGAACTCGGTAGACGAGCAGTGGGACCTGCGTGGCCTGGAAGCGACCCTGGAGTCGGAGTTCGGCCTGCAGATGTCGCTGACCGACCTGGTCAAGTCGCACGAGGAACTGGACGCCGAAACCATCGCCGCCAAGGTGCAGGAGCGCGTCAACCAGCACTTCGCCGAGAAGGAAGCCAGCGTCGGCGACGAGACCATGCGCGCGCTGGAAAAGCATGTGATGCTGACCGTGCTGGACCAGAGCTGGAAGGAGCACCTGGCACGCATGGACTACCTGCGCCAGGGCATCTACCTGCGGGGTTACGCGCAGAAGCAGCCGAAGCAGGAGTACAAGAAGGAAGCCTTCGAGCTGTTCTCGGACATGCTGGAGAACGTCAAGCGCGAAGTGGTGACCCTGCTCGCCCGCGTGCGCATCCGCAGCGACGAGGAAGTGCAGGCACTGGAAGCGGCCGAGCGCCAGCAGGTCGAGGCACGCCTGCGCCAGTCGCAGTTCCAGCACCAGGACGCCGGCGGCTACAGCGCCGACGAGGAAGCGGCGCAGGTGCAGGCCGCGCAGCAGGGCGTGGCCCAGGTGCAGCGCGAAGAAGCCAAGATCGGCCGCAACGATCCGTGCCCGTGCGGCAGTGGCAAGAAGTACAAGCACTGCCACGGCCAGCTGAGCTGACCGGCCAGAGAGCCCCGCGAAAGCGGGGCTCTCCCGTTCTGGGGCAGGAAAGTACGCGATCCGCGATTGCGCCGGTCCCCCTGTTGTAGGCATGCTCCCTGCATGCCTTCCCCCACCCGATCGATCCATGTCGTGGCGGCCGTCATCACCGACGCCCGTGGCCGCGTGCTGCTCAACCGTCGTACCGAGAACCGTGACATGGCCGGCCTGTGGGAGTTCCCCGGCGGCAAGCGCGAAGCGGGCGAAACCTCCGCGCAGGCCCTGGTGCGTGAACTGCGCGAGGAACTGGGCATCGAAGCCGAGGTCGGCGACTGGATCATGGACGTGCCGCAGCGGTACCCGGACAAGCACCTGACGCTGGAAGTGCGGCACGTCCGCAGTTGGAAGGGCACGCCGCGCGGTCGCGAAGGCCAAGCCATCACCTGGGTCGCGCAGGACAAGCTCGGACGCTACTCGATGCCGCCGGCCGACCTGCCGGTGGTGGCGGCACTGCGCGAGCCCGACTGCTATCTGGTCACCCCTGCACCGGGTGAGGACGAGGCCGGTCAACGGCAGTGGCAGGAACGGCTGCAGCGCGCGGTCAGTGGCGGCCAGCAGCGCATCCAGCTGCGCCTGCCGCTGCAGCATCCTCGCCGTCAGGCCCTGATCGAGCAGGCGCTGCGTGCGCACCGGCGCGGGGTGCAGTGGCTGCTGAACCGCGATATCGAACTGGCGCGCTCGCTGGGTGTCGGCGTGCATCTGGGCAGCGAACAGCTGTTGTCCCTGCAGGCGCGACCGTTGCCGGATGGGCAGCTGGTGGGAGCCTCCTGCCACGATCTTGAGCAGCTGCAGGCCGCACAACGGCTGGGATGCGACTTCGCCGTGCTTGGGCCGGTGCAGGCGACCGCCAGCCATCCCGAGGCAACGCCGCTGGGCTGGGATGCGTTTGCCGCCCTGCGTGCACAGGTATCGCTGCCCATCTACGCGCTGGGTGGGATGGCACGCGGCCAGGTCGCTGAGGCGCGCCGCCATGGTGGGCAGGGCATCGCCGCCATCCGCAGCCTGTGGCCGGAGTAGAGCACGCTCGCGGGGTCAGATCCCCGCGCAGCCGGGCTCTGACCCCATTGCCGGGATCGGACCCCACCGGTCACAAGGTGATCCAGAAACAGCCGTACTGACGTCGCAGTCCCAGCACCGTCGCGGCGCGGGTGGCGCTGCCAGGCAGCGTCTGCTCAAGCCGCAGGCCTACGGGATGGCGCGACGTGGAGGGCTCGGTCGCGGATCCGGCCAGTGCAGGATCCTCGTCCTGGAGAGGGGCCTGTGCCTGCTGCGGATAGACCGGCACGACGTCCACCAGTGGCCGCCGCGCCAGCGACTCCAGCTGGCCGAGGATGCGCTGCGCGCCCGCGTCGGACACCGCCCCCCAGAGATAGAGTGAGGACAAGCGGTTCACGTCGTTGCCGGTGATGCCGGTGCGCAGGGCCTGTACCAGCTCGCTCAGGCGGCGCGGGCAGCGCGCCCCCAGCGAGTCCTGCGGCAGGTGGTTGCCGGCAGGAGCGGGAGGTGGCAGCCGTGATCGCGCGCCGATGCTGTCGCAGGGCCGGTCGGTGTAGACGCTCTGGCCTTGTGCATCGGTGCAGCGGTTCAGGCGCGAGGCCTGGCCGTGGGCAACGCCGGGCGCAGCGGACAGCAGCAGCGGCAGCAGCAGGAGTGAAATGGATCTCATCGACGCAGGGTAGCGCCGAATGCACGCGTGCAGCGTGCTTTCAGCCCTGCAGCAGTTTCAACACGGCCGTTGTCGGCTTGGCCAGGTTCAGTGTGTAGAAGTGCAGGCCCGGCGCGCCGCCTTCGATCAGGCGCTGGCACAGCTTGGCCACCACTTCGGCGCCGAATGCACGCACCGATGCCGCGTCATCGCCGTAGGCCTGCATCTTGCGGCCGATCCAGCGCGGGATCTCGGCACCGCATTGCTCGGAGAAGCGGCGCAGCTGGCTGAAGTTGGCGATCGGCATGATGCCGGGCGTGATCGGCACGTCCACGCCAAGCCGGCGCACTTCATCCACGAAGTGGAAGTAGGCGTCGGGGTTGAAGAAGTACTGGGTGATCGCCGCGTCGGCGCCGGCATCGATCTTGGCCTTGAAGTGCTTCAGGTCGGCCAGGGCATCGGAGGCCTGCGGATGTGTTTCGGGGTAGGCACCGACCTCGATGCGGAAGGCATTGCCATGTTCGGCACGGATGAAGGCGATCAGTTCGGCGGCGTAGCGCAGGTCGCCAGGAAAGCCCATGCCCGAGGGCAGGTCACCGCGCAGTGCGACCAGCCGGCGGCAGCCGATCGCGCGGTACAGCTTGAGCAGCTCGCGGATTTCCTGGCGGGTGCCGCCGACACAGGAGAGATGAGGCGCCGCCTCGAAGCCGTGGTGCTGGTTGAGATGGCGCACGGTCTCGGAGGTGTAGCTCAGGGTCGAGCCACCGGCGCCGAACGTACAGGACACGTACTCGGGCGCGTAGTCCTTCAGCTTCGCCGCGGCACGGTCGAGCTGGCTGCGCTGTTCGTCGGTCTTGGGCGGATAGAACTCGAAGCTGATGGCGGTCATGGCACGGGCGATGGCGGCGGGTGCGAACCAGTATATCGCTTCATCAAGATGGATGTGCAATGAATGTGTGAAGCGCCTGCCGCGAAGGGGGAAGGGCGGGTACCCTGTGCCACTGAATTCCTGATCACGCCGCACACCATGTCCATCGTCCTTACCGATTTCGCCCGTCCCCGCCTGTTCCCGCGCGTGCCACGCGGCAACACCATCCAGGACTGCACTGCCGAGCAGTTCGAGGCCCACCTCAATGCGCATGCGCCACTGAAGGTGCTCGACGGCTACGCGCCATTCTGCAAGCTGTTCGTCTACGAGAACTGGACCAGCACGCGCTGCCTGACCGTGCCGGTCACCGATGCCAACCGCCACCTGCTGCGCAGCGGCTACGAAGCGCGCAACCGCGATGAGCTGCCGGTGCTGGTGCGTTGGTTCGAAGGCGTCGAATCGCCGCGTGCGAACTACCTGGTGGTGATCCTGTACAGCGCCGAGCAGCTGGCCAAAGAGGGCTCACCGATCGATGCGGACTGGGGCATCGTCGGCTGCATCTACACTGCCGAACCGGAGGAGGTGCCGATGGCGCCGATCACGATGATGCGCAATGCGCTCGGTGTGGAGGAGGGGGGTTCCGGCGTGCCGCTGGACCGTGAGGCCTACCAGCGTTCGGTGGCGTTCTGGGAGAACAACGCCAACTGGCGGCCGTAAGCCCGGTCACGTGCGTCCGGCCGCGCTCAGCCGGAAAGCCATTCCCACCACGGGTAATGGTATTCGCGGTCGATTGCCTGCCAGTGCTGGCCGCAGTGTGCACAGGCGACCGTGTGGCAATCGCCCCAACCATCTTCGGCCTCCTGCAACGAGAGCAGCTGCATGTGGCCCTGTTCGAGCAGGCGCCGGGGATCGAAGAACGGGTAGGTGGGGTTGAGCGCGCACAGGCAACCCTCGCGCGCCTGCCAGTGGCGCAATCGTCGCAGCGCCGCCTTCAGGTGCGCCTGGTTGCTGACCAGCATGCCGCCGAGTTCGATGGGCTCGCAGTGTCGCTCGATCAGGTCGGCGTGCGATGCCAGGGCTTCCAGCGAGGAGGGGGTGAACAACCGTGCAACCGTACGCGCGGCGTCGGTGATGCGGC
The DNA here is from genome assembly GCF_054473825.1 of Stenotrophomonas genospecies 5. Classification (NCBI taxonomy): domain Bacteria; kingdom Pseudomonadati; phylum Pseudomonadota; class Gammaproteobacteria; order Lysobacterales; family Lysobacteraceae; genus Stenotrophomonas; species Stenotrophomonas genospecies 5. The sequence goes on along the minus strand of NZ_JBTMUW010000003.1, from coordinate 108,118 downwards.
TGGCGTCGCGCGACAGCAGATCCTGCAGCAGCACGTCGGCCTGTGCATCGTCGAGCCGGGGTATCGGCGCTGCGGACCACGGCCAGCGCATCAGCGGGCCTTGCCGATGGCGGCGTAATGGCCGGCCGTAAGGCGCAGCAGGTCGGCCGGCGCCAGTTCCACTTCCAGTCCACGACGCCCGGCGCTGACATGCAGGCTGGGCAACACCTGCGCACTGGCATCCAGGAACGTGCGCAGGCGCTTCTTCTGCCCGAGCGGGCTGATGCCACCGACCACGTAGCCGGTGGCGCGCTGGGCGGCGTCGGCAGCGGCCATCTCACACTTCCGGCAGCCGGCTGCTTCCGCCAACGCCTTCAGGTCCAACTGGCCGGCCACCGGCACGATCGCCACCAGCAGCTCGTGGGTTTCGGTGCTGGCCAGCAGGGTCTTGAATACCTGTGCCGGGTTGAGGCCCAGCTTGTCGACGGCCTCGCCACCATACGATTCGGCGTGGGCATCGTGCACGTAGCTGCGTACGGTGTGGGCGATCTTCTCGCGCTTGAGCAGGGTGATGGCCGGAGTCATGGGCGCATCGTAGCGTGGGGCGACGCGGCTGCCTTGACCGAGGCTGTTGCCATGATCTGGTAGCGCCGGACCATGCCCGGTGGCGTGGAGATCGTATTGCCTGCGTGTCGATGAGCAGGCGCCCTGTACCCGCCGGGCATGGCCCGGCGCTACCGGCGTGCCGAATGCAGAACGGGCGCCCGAAGGCGCCCGTTCTTTCTGCTTCCGTTACCCCGGGCGCGGCATCAGTAGCGGTAGTGGTCCGGCTTGAACGGGCCTTCCACCGGCACGCCGATGTAGTCGGCCTGTTCCTGGGTCAGGGTGGTCAGCTTCACGCCGATCTTCTCCAGGTGCAGGCGTGCCACTTCCTCGTCCAGCTTCTTCGGCAGCAGGTAGACCTTCTTCTCGTAGCTGTCCTTGTTCGCCCACAGGTCGATCTGTGCCAGGGTCTGGTTGGCGAAGCTGTTGGACATCACGAAGCTCGGGTGGCCGGTGGCACAGCCCAGGTTCACCAGGCGGCCCTCGGCCAGCAGGAAGATCGCATTGCCGTTCGGGAAGACGTACTTGTCGACCTGCGGCTTGATGTTGACGTGCTTGATGCCCGGGTAGGACACCAGCGCATCGACCTGGATCTCGTTGTCGAAGTGGCCGATGTTGCAGACGATGGCCTGGTCCTTCATCGCGCTCAGGTGCTCGATGCGGATGATGTCCTTGTTGCCGGTGGTGGTGACGTACAGGTCGGCGCGGCCCAGGGTCGATTCGATGGTGTTGACTTCATAGCCTTCCATCGCTGCCTGCAGGGCGCAGATCGGATCGATTTCGGTCACGACCACGCGTGCGCCGTAGGCACGCAGCGAGGCGGCGCAGCCCTTGCCCACGTCACCGTAACCGCAGACCACGGCCAGCTTGCCGGCCAGCATCACGTCCATGGCACGCTTCAGGCCATCGGCCAGCGACTCGCGGCAGCCGTACAGGTTGTCGAACTTGCTCTTGGTGACCGAATCGTTGACGTTGATCGCCGGAATCAGCAGGGTGCCGGCCTGGGCCAGCTGGTACAGGCGGTGCACGCCGGTGGTGGTCTCTTCGGAGACGCCCTTCCAGTCCTTGACCACGCGGCCCCAGTAACCCGGGCGCTCCTTGGCCACGCGCTTGAGCAGGTTCTTGATGACCTGTTCCTCGTGCGAGGAGGAGGCGGTGTTGACCCAGTCACTGCCGTTTTCCAGCTCGTAGCCCTTGTGGATCAGCAGGGTGACGTCGCCACCGTCATCGACCACCAGCTCCGGACCGGTCAGGGTGCCGTCGGCCAGAGTGAAGGTCAGCGCGTCCAGGGTGCAGTCCCAGTACTCTTCCAGGGTCTCGCCCTTCCAGGCGAACACCGGGGTGCCGGTGGCGGCGATGGCCGCAGCCGCATGGTCCTGGGTCGAGAAGATGTTGCACGAGGCCCAGCGCACGTCGGCGCCGATGTCCTTCAGCGTTTCGATCAGCACCGCGGTCTGGATGGTCATGTGCAGCGAGCCGGTCACACGCACGCCCTTCAGCGGCAGCTCGGCCTGGTACTTGCGGCGGATCGACATCAGGCCCGGCATTTCATGCTCGGCGATGTCCAGTTCCTTGCGGCCCCAGTCGGCCAGGGTGATGTCGCGGATCTTGTAATCGCCTTCGGTGGAGAAGGTCTTGGCAACAGCGTTCATGCAGTAGCTCCGGTTGTGGGCGAGCGGGTGCTCGCATCTAGCCGGGCGCCGTTGTTACAGAGCCACCTCACCGAGCCTGGCCGGCCTCATGGGGGTCCGGTCGCAGCGCCCCTCGGGAGGGGAGAACGGCCATTATATCGCGCGCCCGGTGTTTCATCGGCGTGACCCAACCATCGGCAGATGGGCGCCTGTGCACGGACTGTTAAGGTCGGGTTTTAACGCACCCTCAGGTGGAACGATGAGCATGCATGTACGCCGCAACCGGCGCTTGACCGGCCTGGTCCTGTCCATGGCCCTGTTGGCGGTGGCCCCGCTGGCCTGGGCGGCAGCGCCGCAGCCTGCGGCGGCCCAGGCCCAGGGGGCAAACGGCTACGAGCTGCCCTCGGCCGAGCTGCAGGCGGTGGTCGACGCCCCGCGTGCGCCCTCGCTGTACCTGTCGCCGCGCCGCGATGTGGCCGCGCTGATGCAGATGCCGTCGCTGCCGTCGATCCAGGTGGTGGCCCAGCCGGAACTGAAGCTGGCAGGCCTGCGCATCAACCCGCGCACGTTCTCCGACAGCCGTTTCAGCTTCGGCGAGAAGCTGTGGCTGATGAGCGTGGCCGACGGCAGGGAGCGGCAGATCAGCGGCCTGCCGGGCACGCTGTCGATTGCCAGCCTGGCATGGTCGCCGGACCAGAAGTGGCTGGCCTTCAATCAGGTCGACGCCGCCAGTGGCGCCAATGAACTGTGGCTGGTGGATGTGGCCGCCGGCAGCGCCCGTCGCCTGGTCGCCGGCCTGAACACGGTGATCGGCAGCGGCTACCAGTGGCTGCCGGACAGCCGTGGTCTGGTGGTGTTCACCCGCCCGGCCAACCTCGGCGCCGCCCCGGCCGCCGACGGCATTCCCACCGGCCCCGCCGTGCAGCAGACCAGCCAGGGCGGCGGCGTGGTGTCGATCCGTACCTATCAGGACCTGCTGAAGAACGAGGCCGACGCGCGCCAGTTCGACTACTACGCCACCACCCAGCCGATGGAAGTCAGCCTGGATGGCCGCACCCGCGCGATCGGCGCGGCGGGCATCTTCATGGGCTTCTCGGTATCGCCGGATGGCCGCTTCGTGCTGCGCCAGCCGGTGCAGCGGCCTTACTCCTATGTGGTGCCGGTCAGCAGCTTCCCGCGCCGCATTGAAGTGATCGACCGTGCCAGCGGCCAACTGGTGCACACCGTGGCCGTGCGCCCGCTGGTGGAAGGCCTGCCGACCGGCAACGACGCCGAAGTGACCGGCGTACGCGACATCATCTGGCGCGGCGATGCCGATGCCACGCTGGTCTGGGCCGAGGCCCAGGATGGTGGTGATCCGAACCGCGACGCCAAGGTGCGCGACGCGGTGCTGATGCAGGCCGCCCCGTTCGACAGGCCGCCGGTGACGCTGGCCCAGCTCGGCAGCCGTCTGGCCGGCATCAGCTGGGGCCGTGGCGACCTGGCCCTGCTCACCGAGTCGTGGTGGAAGACCCGCAGGACCAAGACCTGGTTGATTGCCCCGGACAACGCCGGTGCCGAGCCCCGCCTGCTGTGGGATCGTGATGCGCAGGACCGCTATTCCGATCCGGGCCGGCCCCAGCTGTCCAGCGACGATCGCGGCCGCTCGCTGCTGCAGACCAGCCCCGATGGTGGCAGCCTGTATCTGGTCGGTGCCGGTGCTTCGCCGGAAGGTGACCGTCCGTTCGTGGACCGCTTCGACATCGCCAGCGGAAAGGCCACCCGCCTGTTCCACTCGCAGGCGCCGAACTATTCGGTGCCGGTGGCATTGCTGGACAACCAGGGCAGCTCGCTGCTGCTGAGCCGTGAAAGCCCGGACGAGCCGACCAACTTCCATGTGCAGTCGCTCACCGATGCCAGCGCGGCACCGCGCGCGCTGACCCACTTCCCGCATCCGCTGCCGCAGCTCAAGGGCGTGCAGAAGGAGCAGATCCGCTACAAGCGTGCCGACGGCGTGGACCTCACGGCCACGCTGCTGCTGCCGCCGGGCTACGATCCCACGCGCGACGGCCCGCGCCCGCTGCTGATGTGGGCCTACCCGGGCGAGTTCAAGAGCGCCGCGGCCGCCAGCCAGGTCACCGATTCGCCGTACCGTTTCAACGCGATCAGCTACTGGGGCCCGCAGGCCTTCCTGGCCAAGGGCTATGTGGTGCTGGCAAGTCCTTCGATGCCGATCATCGGCGAGGGCGACAAGGAACCCAACGACACCTATATCGAACAGCTGGTGGCCAATGCCCAGGCTGCGGTGGACGAAGTGGTGCGCCGTGGCGTGACCGACCGCGACCATATCGCCATCGGCGGCCATTCCTACGGTGCGTTCATGACCGCGAACCTGCTTGCGCATACGCGCCTGTTCAAGGCCGGCATCGCCCGCAGTGGTGCCTACAACCGTACGCTGACGCCGTTCGGCTTCCAGGCCGAAGAGCGCAACTACTGGCAGGCGCAGGACGTGTATCAGAAGATGGCGCCGTTCAACTATGCGGACCGGATCAAGGATCCGATCCTGTTCATTCACGGCGTGGATGACAACAATTCCGGCACCTTCCCGATGCAGAGCGAGCGCATGTTCGCTGCGGTGAAGGGACTCGGAGGGACGGCGCGCCTGGTGATGCTGCCGAACGAATCGCACGCCTATCGTGCACGCGAATCGATCATGACCATGCTGGCCGAGAGCGAGCGCTGGCTGGAGCAGACCATCGGCCCGGCAGCCTCGGGCAAGGCGAAGAAGAAGCGCTGACACGTGCATGCCGGCGGCCCCTGCGAGGGGGCCGCCCCGACGCGGTTGCATTCCACATCGGCAGCGCTGGCGTTGCATGCAGATGAAACCATTTCTGCATCGCAGCACAGCCCCCGATCTGGGATAGGCTTGGATCCAGGATCCGTTGACCGAGGCCCGTGCGTCGCCGATGAACGAGTACCGCAGCAGCATCGAGTTTGCTTCTCCCGATCTTCCGCTCCGCGATGACGTGCGCCGGCTCGGCGCGCTGGTCGGCGACCTGCTGGTCGAGCAGGTTTCGGCAACCTTCCTCGACGATGTCGAGGATGTGCGCACGCGGGCCATCGCCCGCCGCGAAAACCAGGCGCCGCTGTCGGAGCTGGCCGATGGCCTGGCCGGTCGTACGCCGCAGCAGGCCGAGACGATGGTGCGGGCATTCAGCACCTACTTCCAGGTGGTCAACATTGCCGAGCGCGTGCACCGCATCCGCCGCCGCCGCGACTACCAGCGCGCCGGTACTGCCGCGCCGCAGCCGGATGGCCTGCAGGATGCGCTGCAGCACCTGAAGGCGCAGGGCGTGACGCTGGATGAGTTGGCGCAGTGGCTGCCGCGCATCGATATCGAACCGGTGTTCACTGCGCATCCGACCGAAGCCGTGCGCCGCGCACTGCTGGAGAAAGAGCAGCTGATGGTGGCCAGCCTGGTCGACAACCTCGACGGCCAGCGCACGCCGGGCGAGGCGGCAGCGGATGCTGCACGCTTCCGCATGGCGCTGACCGCTTCCTGGCAGACCACCGACTCCTCGCCGGTGCGGCCGACGGTCGATGACGAGCGCGAGCATGTCGGCTTCTATCTGGTGCAGGTGCTGTACCGGGTGATACCCGTGCTGTACGAATCCCTGCAGCAGGCGCTGCGTGATACCTATGGCGAAGAACTGGCGCTGCCGCGCCTGCTGCGTTTCGGCACATGGGTGGGCGGCGACATGGACGGCAACCCGAACGTGGACGCCCGCACCATCCGCAGCACACTCGATGCCCAGCGACAGGCAGTGCTGGGGCGCTACCAGAAGGAACTGCTGCAGCTGGCCAGCCTGCTCAGCCAGTCCACCGAGCGGGTGGGCGTGAGCGATGCGCTGCAGGCGCGCGTGTCGCATTACCAGCAGCTGTTGCCGAAGGTGCAGTCGCGCCCGCGGCACGCCGACATGCCGTACCGGCTGCTCAACGACCGCATGCGTGCGCGCCTGCAGGCCACCCTGGACGATGCAGAGGGGGCCTATGCAGGCCCGGACGAGCTGATCGACGATCTGCAGCTGATCCTCGACAGCCTGCGTGCCAACCGTGGCGAGCATGCCGGCGGATTCGCCGTGCAGCGACTGTTGTGGCGGGTGAAGACGTTCGGCTTCCATCTGGCGCGGCTGGACGTGCGGCAGGAATCGAGCGTGCATGCGCGCGCGCTGGCGGCGGTGCTGGGCGGCGAAGCGGCGTGGGATGGATTGGATCCATTGGCCCGCGCCGGCCTGCTCGGGCCATACGCCAGCGGCGAGCAGCCGCTGCCGGTGGGCGACGACGAGGGCAACCAGCGACTGGATGCGGTGTTCGCGGCGCTGGCCGACGCGCGCGCGCGGCATGGCAGCGAGGCGCTGGGCAGCTACATCATCTCGATGGCACATGATCGCAGCGATGTGCTGGCCGTGCTGGCGCTGGCGCGCCGTGGCGGATTGGCTGACGAGGACGGCGCGGTGCCGCTGGACATCGCACCGCTGTTCGAGACGGTGGACGATCTCAAGCGCGGTACTGCGACGCTGCGTGACCTGCTGGCCGATCCGGTCTATCGCGCTCATCTGCGGGCACGCGGTGATGTGCAGATGGTGATGCTGGGTTATTCCGACAGCAGCAAGGACGGCGGCATCGCCGCTTCGCGCTGGGGCCTGCAGCGTGCGCAGGTGGAACTGCTGGACGTGGCGGCCGAGGCCGGCATCCGCCTGACCTTCTTCCACGGCCGTGGTGGTTCGATCAGCCGGGGCGGTGGCAAGACCACGCACGCGGTGGACGCGTCGCCACGTGGCAGCATCGATGGTCGCCTGCGCGTGACCGAGCAGGGCGAGGTGATCCACCGCAAGTACGGCATCCGCGCGCTGGCGCTGCGATCGCTCGAGCAGGCCACCGGCGCCGTGCTGCGGGCCAGCCTTCGTCCGCGTGCCGCGGAACCCCGCGAGGAGGGCTGGCGGCCGGTGATGGACGGGGTCGCCACGGCCAGCAGCGAGGTCTATCGCGCCTTCGTCGGCCAGGCCGGTTTCATGGATTACTTCCGAACGGCGACGCCGATCGATGTGATCGAGCGGATGACGCTGGGTTCACGGCCGTCGCGTCGTCTCGGCCAGGATGCGGCACTGGGCAACCTGCGTGCGATCCCGTGGGTATTCGCCTGGAGCCAGGCCCGCGCGGTGATTCCCGGCTGGTATGGCGTGGGCAGCGGCCTGCAGGCGGCGGTGGATGCCGGCCATGAACCTGTCCTGCGCGACATGGCGCGCGACTGGCCGTTCTTCCGCACCTTCCTGGACGACATCGCAATGGTGCTGTCCAAGGGCGATATCACCATCGCCGAACAGTTCTCGCGTCTCTCCGGTGACCTGCACGGGCGCTTTTTCCCGCAGATCCAGCACGAACTGGCGCTTACCCGCCGCTGGCTGCTGGCACTGATGGACCAGCAGACCTTGCTGGAGCACGATGCGCGACTGGCGCTGTCGATCCGCCTGCGCAATCCCTACGTCGATCCGATCAGCGTGCTGCAGGTGGACCTGCTGCAGCGCTGGCGCGAAAGCGGGCGGGAGGACGAAGAACTGCTGCGCGCGCTGGTGGCCTGCGTGAATGGTGTCTCGCAGGGCGTGCAGAACACCGGGTGATCCGCATCCGCCGGGCATGGCCCGGCGCTACCCGCCTCGGTGGGTGCGGGGCTTGCCCCGCACGCTCTCATTCTTCAGGCGAAGGCGGATTGGACGCCAGCAGTTCCAGGTGCCGTTGCTCCATTTCCTGCCGCAGCTGGCGCCGGATCAGCGCGGCGGCCTGCCGGCGCTTCTCGTCCGAACTGGCGGGCTGCAGCGGGGGGACAGGCGTTGGCCGCCCCTCTTCGTCCACCGCCACCATGGTGAAGAAACAGCTGTTGGCGTGGCGCACGCTGCGCTTGAGAATGTCCTCGGCCACGACCTTGATGCCGATCTCCATCGACGAGGTGCCGGTGTAGTTCACCGAGGCCAGGAACGTCACCAGTTCGCCCACCGCGATCGGTTGGCGGAACATCACCTGGTCCACCGACAGGGTGACCACGTAGCTGCCGGCGTAGCGGCTGGCACAGGCGTAGGCAACCTGGTCGAGCAGGCGCAGGATGGCGCCGCCGTGGACCTTGCCGGAGAAGTTGGCCATCTCCGGCGACATCAGCACGGTCATGGACAGCTGGTGGGTTTTGAGTTCGGTCGACATGCACCGATTGTATCGGCGTGGCGTAGCTCGTGTGGAGCCCAGCCCGTGCTCGGCTGCTCTCGGCGCAGGCAAAAGAAAGCCGAGCATGGGCTCGGCTCTACAGAAAGCAGAAGGGCCGCTTGCGCGGCCCTTCGTGTTTCTTACTTCAGCTTCGCATCGGCGCGCAGGGCGGCGGCACGATCGGTCTTCTCCCAGGAGAAGGCCGTGGCGTTGACCGTCTCGCCGGCACCGTTGAGGTAGCTGAACTCCTTCGGCTTGCGGCCGAAGTGGCCATAGGCCGCAGTCTGCTGGTACATCGGGTGGATCAGGTCCAGCATCTTGATGATGCCGTACGGGCGCAGGTCGAAGTGCTTGCGGATCAGCTTCTCGATCTTGTCGTCGCTGATCTTGCCGGTGCCGAAGGTGGTGACCGAGATCGAAGTCGGCTCGGCCACGCCGATGGCGTAGGAGACCTGCACTTCGCAGCGGTCGGCCAGGCCGGCGGCGACCACGTTCTTGGCGACGTAGCGGGCAGCGTAGGCGGCCGAGCGGTCAACCTTGGACGGATCCTTGCCGGAGAACGCGCCGCCACCGTGACGGGCCCAGCCGCCGTAGGTGTCGACGATGATCTTGCGGCCGGTCAGGCCGCAGTCGCCCACCGGGCCGCCGATCTCGAACTTGCCGGTCGGGTTGATGTGGAACTTGGTGCCCTTGTGCAGCCACTTGGCCGGCAGCACCGGCTTGATGATCTCTTCGCGGACGGCCTCGATCAGGTCCTTCTGCTTGATGCCCGGGGCGTGCTGGGTGGACAGCACCACCGCGTCGATGGCGGCCACTTCGCCGTTCTCGTAGCGCAGGGTGACCTGGCTCTTGGCGTCCGGGCGCAGCCACGACAGCGGCGAGTTCTTCTTCTTGCGGATCTTGGCCTGCTGCTCGACCAGACGGTGCGACAGGTGGATCGCGGCCGGCATGTAGCTGTCGGTCTCGTTGGTGGCGTAGCCGAACATCAGGCCCTGGTCGCCCGCGCCCATTTCTTCCGGCTTCTTGCGGTCCACGCCCTGGGCGATGTGCGGCGACTGCTTGCCGATCAGGTTCAGCACGCCGCAGGTGGCGCCGTCGAAGCCGACGTCGGAGCTGTCATAGCCGATGTCCAGGATGACCTTGCGGGTCAACGCTTCGAGGTCGATCCAGGCGCTGGTGGTGATCTCACCGGCAACAATGGCCACACCGGTCTTGACCATGGTCTCGCAGGCCACGCGGGCGCGCTGGTCCTGGGTCAGGATCGCGTCCAGCACCGCGTCGGAGATCTGGTCGGCAATCTTGTCCGGATGGCCTTCGGAGACCGATTCGGAGGTGAACAGGTAGCTGGACATCAGGCTTAATATCCCTTGATTCGGATGGAAAGATGGGCGCGCATCATACACGGGGTGCGCCGCCCGTGCATTGTGAACCCGTACGGGTTGCCGGTGGTTAAGGTGACGTGCCCTCTGGCACAAGGCCTGGCGGGCGTCTGCAGGACACGGTGCGCAGGCAGTGTTCCACTGGCGTGCCCATTGCCGCAAGGCCGTGTTGCGGGGGGGAAGGGGCGGTTCCGGCGTTGCCGGAGCGGGACCGGCCGTCATCGTTCTGCCCCGAAACCGCCATCTGCCTGCCGCGTGCCAGGCGCAGGCTGTCGGCCAATCCGGCCGCCGGGTATCAGTGAGCACGCCATGCAGGAACTCGAACAGCGTCTGCAGCAACGCTTTCCGGAGTGGTTCCACGGCCGCCGCGGCCAGCTCGCGCGACCACTGCTGCGCAGTGTCGGTCGCTGGTCGCGGCTGGACCGGGTGGAGGACTTCCTGCGGCGCAACGCTAACGTGCGCGGATTCGGCTTCGTGGCCGCCGGACTGGAGTTCCTGGACGGCCAGTACCAGGTGGATCCGGCCGCCCTGGCCCGCATTCCGGCCACGGGCCGTCTGCTGATCGTGGCCAATCATCCTTCCGGTGCACTCGACGCGCTGGCGCTGCTGGACGCGGTCGGCCGCATCCGCCGCGACGTGCGGATCGTGGCCAACGATCTGCTGGGCGCCATCGGCCCCCTGCAGGACCTGCTGCTGCCGGTCCGCATCCTCGGCGGCAAGGTCCAGCGCGGCAGCCTGCAGGCGGTGGAGCAGGCGCTGGCCGCCGAGCAGTGCGTGATCGTGTTTCCGGCCGGCGAGGTATCCCGGCTGTCGTTGCGCGGCATCCGTGATGGTCGCTGGCAGCGCGGGTTCGTCAGGTTCGCCCGGGCCGCCGGCGCCCCGGTGTTGCCGGTGAGGGTGGAGGCACGCAATTCGGCCCTGTTCTACGGCGCCTCGACCCTGTTCAAGCCAGCCGGCACCGCGCTGCTGGCGCGCGAGATGTTCGCGCGGCGTGGTCGGCCGCTGCGGTTGCGCGTCGGTGAACCGATGCAGCTGGGACAGGGCGACCCGGGCGAACAGCTGCTGGCGGTACGGCGCGCGGTGTATGCGCTGGGCCGCGACCTGCGCCCCGGCGAGACTGCCGGTGCAGGCCCCGAACCACTGGCCGCACCGGTGCCGCCGTCGCAGGTGGCGGCCGCCATCGCTGGCGCTGTCCGGCTCGGACAGACCGCCGACGGCAAGCAGATCCTGCTGGCCAGCTGCAGCGCCGACTCGCCGCTGCTGCTGGAACTGGGACGCCTGCGCGAGCTGACGTTCCGCCAGGTGGGCGAGGGTACCGGCCACAGCCGCGACCTGGACGCCTTCGATCCGCAGTACGAGCACATCGTGATCTGGGACGCTGCCGCGCAGCGCATCGCGGGCGCGTACCGCATCATGCGGGGCGCGCACGCCCTGGCCCGGCGCGGACTGGCAGGGCTCTACAGCGCGTCGCTGTTCCGCTATTCCGACGATGCCATCACCCATATCGCCGAGGGGCTGGAGCTGGGCCGCAGCTTCGTGGTGCCCGATTACTGGGGCAGCCGCAGCCTGGACTACCTGTGGCAGGGAATCGGCGCCTACCTGCAGTGCCGGCCCGGCATCCGCTACCTGTTCGGTGCGGTATCGATCAGTGCGGCGCTGCCGCGCGATGCGCGCGAGCAACTGGTGGCCTACTACCAGCGCTACTACGGCGGCATCGCCGGCCTGGCCGAGTCGAACCGGCCCTTCCAGTACTTCGCGGCACCGCCCAGTTTCGGCGAACTGGATGCGGGCGCAGCCTTCGATGTCCTGAAGGCCAACCTGGCCGCACTCGGGACCGGCGTGCCGACCCTGTACCGCCAGTACACCGACCTGTGCGAGCCCGGTGGCGCGCGCTTCCTTGCGTTCGGTGTCGACCCGGCGTTCAGCGACTCGATCGACGGTCTGATCGAGGTGGACCTGTGCGCGATCCGACCGCACAAGCGCAAGCGCTACCTGCGCGATGCCGGAGCGCAGGCATGAGCGCGCTGGCGACGTTGTCGCCACACCGTCGCGCCGTGTTCGTCTCCGACGTGCATCTGGGGTCGCGTCACTGCCACGCGGCCGAACTGGCCGTGTTTCTCACCCAGCTGCGCTGTGAACGGTTGTACCTGGTCGGTGACATCATCGACCTGTGGTGGATGGCGCATCATCGCGCCAACTGGCGGCAGTCGCACAGCGACGTCATCCAGGCGCTGCATGCACTGCGTCGCAACGGTACCGAGATCATCTACATCCCCGGCAATCACGATGCCTCGCTGCGCCATGTCTGCGGGTTGATGCTGCCGGCGATGCAGGTGCGTCGTCGTGCGATCCATGTGACCGCCGATGGGCGACGGTTGCTGGTCGCCCATGGCGACGACTACGACGGTGTCACCCATTTCGGCGGCCTGCAGGAAAAGTTCGGCGACTGGCTGTACTACCGCATCCTGACCGGCAACCAGGCGCTCAACGCGGTACGCCGCCGGCTGGGCATGCGCTACTGGTCGCTGTCGGAATTCCTCAAGAAGCGCAGTGGTGCGGCCGAGCGCTACATCGAGCGCTTCGTGCAGGCCGGGCTGGACGACGTGCGCCGGCGCGGCCTGGACGGCATCATCTGCGGGCACATCCACCGTGCGGCGCTGGTCGAGCGCGACGGCCTGGTCTACGCCAACGACGGCGACTGGGTGGAGAGCCTGACCGCGCTGGCCGAAGATCATGACGGCGCGCTGCGCCTGCTCGATCACCATGGGCGGACGCTGGTGGAGCTGCCCGGCGCAGCCCGGCGCGCGGCAGCTGCCTGAGCCCAGCGGCACCGGCCACCGTCCGGGCTCTGCTGTCGCCCGGCAAAGCCGTTAGCATCGGGCCATGGATTCCTTGACCCAGATCGTTCTCGGCGGCGCCGTAGCCGCTGCCATCGCCCCGCCCGGACATCGCCGCGCGGCCCTGCTGGCCGGTGCCGCACTGGGCACCTTGCCGGATCTGGATGCCTTGTGGCTGGGCTTCACTGCCGAGGATCCCGTAGCGGTGATGGTCGACCACCGCAGCTTCAGCCATTCGCTGCTGGTGTTGCCCTGGGTGGCGGCGTTGATCTGGTGGCTGTTCAAGCGCTACGGACGGGGGCGGGTGGCGCAGTCGCCGCTGCGCTGGTTCTGGGCCATCCAGCTGGCGCTGGTCACCCATCCGCTGCTGGATGCGCTCACCGTCTACGGCACCCAGCTGTGGTGGCCACTGCGGCCACACCCGACCATGGGCTCAAGTGTTTTCATCATCGATCCGGCGTACACGGTATGGCTGCTGCTGGGCTGCGTGGTGGCGTGGTTCGGGCGCGCGCGGCCGTGGGCCGGCAAGGTGCTCGGGCTCGCCCTGGTGCTCAGTACCGGCTACCTGGGATGGGGCCTGCTGGCCAAGGCTCAGGTCGACCGTGCCGCCCAGCAGAGCCTTGCGGCCATGGGGCTGGGCGATGCACCACGATTCTCGGTGCCGATGCCGTTCAACACCCTGCTGTGGCGGGTGGTGGCGATGACCCCGAACGGTTACGTGGTCGGCGATCGCTCGCTGGTGGCCGACCGCGGCCCGATGCAGTTCGAAGGCCACCCGTCCAATGTGCAGGCCCTGCGTGAAGCGCAGTCGATTCCGGCGGTTCAACGCCTGCAGTGGTTCAACCGTGGCTTCATGCGTGCGCAGATAGTGGACGGAATGCTGGTGCTGAGTGATCTGCGCATGGGCCTGGAGCCGGATTACACCTTCAACTTCGCGGTGGCACGGCAGGTCGATGGGCGCTGGCAGGCGATCGTGCCCGAGCAGCGGCGCACGGATTACAGCAGCCCAGCGGCGCGCGCCGATGTCGGCGTCAGGCTGGCCGCGATGTGGCAGCGGATCTGGCATGCGCCGGCAGCGACGGGCGCCACCGGCGGTGGTGCCCCGGTGCACGCGGGCGATTGATCGGCAGGCGGAGATGCTGTGCCGGCGTCAGGCCGGCGGTGCTGTGCGGTTGAGCTGGATCGAGCGATGCAGGACCTGGCGCGGCGCATTGGCGATGTCGAAGCCGACGAATGCCAGCAGGAACTGCAGACCTGAAATCAGCGAAACCATGACGATCACGAGCGTACCGACCGGCGTCGCAACCTCCGCCGATGCCGATGCGATCCAGTGGTACGCGCCGAACACGCCACCGAAGGCAAGCAGTCCCAGCCCGGCGATCAGCTCCAGCGAGGCGATGGTCAGGTCGCGCAGGAAATAGTTGTAGCCGACACGCTTGAGCGTGTTGCGCACGTGCTTGAAGGCGAACTCGCCCAGTACCCGGCTGATGCGCAGGTTGCTGGTCTCGTCGGCATAGCGCGCGTCCATCGCCACGTCCTGCACCACGGCACGCACGGTGTTGAGGCGGAACAGCATGTCGGTCTCGAAGAAGTAGCGGTCGCTGATCGCATCCAGGGGCAGGTGGCTGGCAACGCGGGCGTGGATGGCGGTGTAGCCGTTGGTCGGGTCGAACACCTGCCAGTAGCCGGAAGACGCCTTGCTCATGAACGACAGCGCGAGGTTGCCGATCCGCCGCAGCAGCGGCATGCGACGGATGTGGCTGAGGTTCCAGAAGCGGTTGCCCTTGGTGTAGTCGGCGTTGCCCTCGACGATGGGAGCGACGAAGTCCATCAGCAGTGTGGGATCCATCTGGCCGTCGCCATCGACCTTCACCAGGATGTCCATGCCCTCGGCGATGGCCGCGCGGTAGCCGGTCTTGATCGCACCACCGACGCCGCGGTTCTGCGCATGGAACAGCACCCTGACCCGGGGATCGCGCGTGCTGTCCTGGACCATCCGGCCGCTGCCATCCGGGCAGGCATCATCAACGCAGTAGATCGCGGTGACCGCATCGTCGATCGCTGCGAGCACGCCGAGCACGTGGCGGGTCACCCGGTAGCAGGGAATGATGACGGCGATCTTCGGTGGCGTGGCCGGGCGCGCGTAGGCGTTCATCTGCATCGTCCTCAGGGCTGCGGCGTCGCCGGCGGCTGCGCGGGCGCGGCCAGCATCGCGGCTGCGGGCACTTCCACCAGGTCGGCGTACATCGAACGGGGTTCGGCGACGTCGCTGACCATCACATGGTGATAGCGGTTGAACGTGGTGTTGAAGCGGTCTTCGGGCATGTCCGGGAAGCGCGCGCGGAAGTACGCCAGCTGCGGGAAATACAGCGTGTGGTTGACTGCCGGGATACCGACGCCGGACAGCAGCGCACCGTAGCGCCCTTCGACCACCAGCGCTCCGTCCGCAGCCTGCCGTGCACCGCGCGCCTGCATCGACGCCAGCACGGCGCTGCGGTCCATGTCGAAGATCGGCCGGGCCGACTGCACCGGATTGAACAGCCCGTTGGTCAGCACGTTGCCGAGCGCGGCCACCGCCAGCACCAGCGCCACCGGATGCGCGGCGAACCGCGGGCGGCGCGCGGCGAAGGCCAGCACGCCCACGCACAGCAGTGGCCATGCATCGGCCGTGGCATGCAGCCGGCTGAAACTGCCCTGGCCGAAGGCGAACTTGAGCAGGCATCCCGCCAGCAGCAGGGCCGCGAGCAGCAGCAGGCGGCCGCGGCCCAGGCGCACCCCGCCGCGCACCAGCACGATCGCGCAGCCGATGTTCAGCAGCAGGCCCAATGCCAGCAACGCACGGGTGGGCGGCACCATCGACAGTCCGGTCAGCTGGCCGATCCGCAGCGGCACCGGCAGGAAGATCCAGCAGGCGACCAGCGCGATGCCGGCGGCCAGCACCGCCAGCGACAGCCGGTGGCCGCGCGCCCAGCGCAGCACCTGCGTCCAGTCGGCGAGGATGGCGGTGAACAGCGGCAGCAGGCTGCTGAACACTGCGATCTCGCAGGCGTTGGACGGCTCGAACGCAGGCAGCGGATAGAACCCGCGCGTCATCAGGTTGGGGAACCCGTGGGTGAGCAGCGCGACCGGGCTGACCCCGCCGCCGGCGCTCTCGCGCTGGCCGGGATAGACGGTGTTGCGGACGATCTCGATCGCTTCGTGGAAATAGCCCAGGAACGCCAGCAACGCCAGGCCGCCGGCGACCGCCGCGTCGAGCAGGCGTGCCACTGTCAACGCATCGCGGCGGAAGGCCAGCACCAGCACGCCCATGGCCAGCAGCGCTGAAATGATGAAGGGCGGGTAGGCCACGGCCAGCAGCCAGACCACCAGTGCGTAGGCGCTGGCGAGGGTGCGCAGCCAGCGGTTGTCGATCCGCAGCCAGGCCACGGCTACCCACGGTGCCAGCGCGAACGCGCCCCAGTTGGTCGTCCACCACACCTGCACGTAGGGCGAGAAGTACAGGGTCAGCGCGACCAGCATGGCCGCCAGCGGCGGAACCCGCAGCTGGCGCAGGAACAGTGCCCAGCCGCAAAGGAACGCCATCGCCATGAACATGAAGAAGAACGAGTAGGCGTTGGCCGGTGGCAGGATGAAGAAGGCCCAGTGGTACGGCTTGAACAGCAGGCCCCAGTCCAGCAGCGGAAGCGCCTGGAACGAGCGCAGCGTCTCGTGGTATGGCGAAAACGCGTTGGTCGCGCCGAAGTCGTTGGCCACCGCGATCTGCACGTAAGGGGTGTAGACCATCCACTCGTCCATGCGGATGCCCCGCGCCTTGCCGAGCAGGGGCTCGATCGGCGCCAGCCCCAGGTACTGGCTGGCCATCGCATAGGACGAGGGCGTCAGTGCAAATGCGACATACAGCAGGCACAGCACCGCCACGATGCCCAGGCATAGACGGGCCTGGCGGGAGTCGAGGCCATCCAGCAGGCCGCCTTCCCGCGCGGCGAGGGGCAGCGTGCTACCCGGAGTCGTTGCGCGTGCTGTCATCAGGAATCCCTTCAGGCGCGGAGCTCGGTGGTCCCGTTGCCGCGCACGCGGAAGGGGCCGGGTCCAGCGCGCGCCCGTCCTCGACGCCAGCCCGCGACGATTCTAGCGGGTTGCCAGCCATGCGGCGCGTGGCACTGCCGCAGCGCAGCGGTGCAGGCGCCGGTCAATACACCGTCGCGCGGCCCTGCACGAACGAGAAGAAGAACACGGCATTGGGATCGTTCTGCACCAACCGGAACTCGCGACGCATGCCCTCCACCGTATCCTCGTCCACGGTGCCGGCCTGCAGCAGCTGCTCGGCGGCCGACAGCAGCAGCTGCTCCCAGAACGCGATCATCGTCTTGCGCCGCGCCGGCTCGCGGTTGTCCAGGTGGATCGTCTTGATCTCGGTATGCACATCGCGGAAACCACCGGCCAGCAGCAGGTTGCCGAGCTTGGCGCCGACGAAGGGATCGCCGCCGTGGTCGTACTGGAAATCATTGAACGCCATCCAGTAACGCCAGATGTGCGGCGAATACGGATCGAGCAGGAACGATGCGTTCATCACTTCGGTGATGTAGACCGGCGATCCCGGTGCGAGTACGCGGCGCACTTCGCTGAGCACGCGGGCCGGCGAAGGTACATGCTCCAGCACCCAGCACAGGAATGCCGAATCGAAGCTGCGTGCCTCGAACGGCAGCTCGCCTGCATCGGCCTGCTGCAGGGTGTAGCGATCGCTGCACCACGGCGTGCGCGCGAGGTTCTCGCGGGCGGTCGCCAGCTGCGTTTCGCTCAGGTCCACGCCGGTCACGTGCAGGTCCGGGAAGCGGCGCAGCAGGATCTCGGTCTGCGCGCCGACGCCGCTGCCGACTTCCAGCAGGCGTCGTGCGCTGCCGTAGTCGATCTGGCCGAAGATGCTCGATTCCAGCAGGCGGGCCTGGGTCATCAGGCGCTGCTGTTCGGTGCCGGAGAACCCGTGCAGGTAGGTGGGGGAGGAAATCGGCGGTGTCATGGTCGCGGGCTCGTGGTGCGTCGTGCAGGGTCGACTGCGGGGCGTGCGGGGTCAGGCAGCCGACGGCAGCGCCGGTTGCCCGGCGATCAGTCGGTCGAAGTACTCGGTGGTCAGCGTGATCTGGCTCTGCGGATCTTCGGCGCGGTTGACCACGGCGCGGAACGCCGCATTCTCGGGCCGGTCCTTGGCGTACCAGCCCAGGTGCTTGCGCGCGATGCGCACGCCCTGCGGCTCGCCATAGAAGGCATGCAGGGCGTGCAGGTGGCCAAGCAGGATATCGCGCACTTCGGCCAGTGACGGCGGGGCCAGTTCCTCGCCGGTGGCCAGGTAGTGCGCCACCTCGCGGAAGATCCACGGCCGGCCCTGCGCCGCGCGACCGATCATCACTGCGTCCACGCCGGTCTGCTGCAGGACGAAGGCGGCCTTGCGCGGCGAATCGATGTCTCCATTGGCGATCACCGGAATGCGCAGCGCTGCCTTGATCTCGCCGATCGTGGCGTACTCGGCCTGGCCGGTGTAGTGCTGGTCGCGGGTGCGGCCGTGCACAGCCAGGGCGGCGATGCCGCTGTCCTCGGCGATGCGCGCGATCAGCGGCCCATTGCGGTGGTCGCAGTCCCAGCCGGTGCGGATCTTCAGCGTGACCGGCACATCGACCGCGTTGACCACGGCAGCAAGGATGCGCGCCACCAGCGATTCGTCACGCATCAGCGCCGAACCGGCCCAGGCATTGCAGACCTTCTTGGCCGGGCAGCCCATGTTGATGTCGATGATCTGCGCACCATGGTCGACGTTGTAACGCGCCGCCTCGGCCAGCTGCTGCGGCTCGGTGCCGGCGATCTGCACGCTGATCGGTGCCGGTTCACCCTCATGGTCCATGCGGTGGATCGACTTGCGCGTGTTCCAGAAGCGCGGGTCGCTGATGGTCATCTCGGAGGCGGCCAGGCCCGCGCCCAGCCGTTTGCACAGCAGGCGGAACGGCTTGTCGGTGACGCCGGCCATGGGCGCCAGCACGACGTTGGGAGCAATGATGTAGGGGCCGATCTGCATACGCCCATTGTAGGCCGCAGGCGGTCACATGGCCGGGTCGGCGAGGCGCCGGTTCAGGCCGATCCGGACCGACCTCATGCCGTACGGGCATCAGCAGATGCTTGACGGTTGCTTCCGCCGCCCCCAGTGGCGGGTCATGGTGGGCGGCTGGGGCAGGGCTGCGTGCCCTGCATGGGCGCAGGCAGAAAAAGGCCCGGGCACCTGCGCGCCCGGGCCGGTTCATGCAGCTGCGGCGTGGACCTACCGGATTTCCACGTCGGCCGGGGTCAGCCGTGGCATCGCCGCTGCGGCGCCTTCCTTCTCGGTCGAGCGGCCCGCGAACTGGTTGGCGAAGCGCACATGGCGTGCGAACGGCGCCTCCGGCAGCTGGGCAAGGGAGGCGGCCAGCGCGCCGTTGAAGGCGTCGCCGGCACCGGTGGTATCGATCGCCTGCACCTGCTCGGCACCCACGCGGTAGTACGGCTGGGTGTCGCCGCGCAGGTTCTCATCGGCATGCGAAACGAACACGCCCACCGAGCCCAGGGTCACCACCACGGTACCGTTGCCGACCAGCTTGCGGCACAGCGCATGCAGGCTGGCACCATCCAGCGCGGCCACGTCGTTGGCATCCACGCGCTCGCCGACATGGCGGCCCAGCAGGGCAGCGAACTCGGTCTCGTTCGGGGTGATCACATCGGCCAGCTTGAGCAGGCCGATGGTCGAGGGGGCGTCGGCCGGTGCGGTGTTGAGCACGGTGGTGACACCGGCCTCGCGGGCGGCAGCCAGTGCCGCCTCGATGGTCTGCACCGGCGACTCCAGCTGCACCAGCACCACCTGGGCACCGGTCAGCAGCGCCTGTTGCTGCTGCAGGAAATCGGTGCTCAGGGCGGCATTGGCGCCCGGGCCGATCACGATGGTGTTACGACCCCGTGCATCGACATAGATGCCGGCGGTGCCGGTCGGTTCGTTGCTGGCTTCGGCGATCAGCGCGAAACCGTCCTGGCCGGCGAGGTCGCGGGCGGTGGCACCGCCGGCGTCATCACCCAGGGCGCACACGAAGTGGGTGTCGGCGCCCGCGCGGCATGCGGCCACGGCCTGGTTGAAGCCCTTGCCACCGGGGCCGGTGCTGTAGCGGCCGGCAATGGTCGCGCCCGGTGCCGGCAGCGACTCGCACCGCCACACGTGATCGACATTGAAGGAACCGACGACAACGACACTGCTGCTCATAGGGAATCTTTTCTCGAACTAGGGTTCAACTGAAATGCGTCAGCACGCCGGCGATGGTCGCCGTCATGAAGGTGGCGATGGTACCGCCCAGTACCGCGCGCAGGCCGAACTTGGCCAGGTCGTGGCGACGTTCCGGGGCCAGGCCACCGATGCCGCCGATCTGGATTGCGATCGAGCTGAAGTTGGCGAAGCCGCACAGCGCATAGGTGGCGATCAGGCGACCTTCGTTGGACAGGGTCACGCCGGCGACCTGGCCGTTCACGATCTGCGACAGCTCGGTATAGGCGACGAACTCGTTGATCACGACCTTCTGTCCGATCAGCGACCCCACGGTGGTGGCGTCGGCCCACGGAGTGCCGATCACCCAGGCGATCGGTGCCAGCAGGTAGCCGAAGATGGTCGACAGGTTGGTCGGCTTGCCGATCTGTGCGGCCAGGCCGGTCACTTCGCCGAGCCAGGTCAGCGGGGCGTTCAGCAGGGCGATCAGGGCGATGAAGGCCAGCAGCATCGCGCCGATGTTCAGCGCCAGCTTCAGGCCGTCGCCGGCGCCGGCCGCCGCCGCGTCGATGATGTTGCTGGAGGTCTTCTCCACTTCCATCTTCACCGTGCCGCGGGTCAGCGGGGTGCCGGTTTCCGGGATCAGCAGCTTGGCCACCACCAGCGTGGCCGGTGCGGCCATGATGCTGGCCGCCAGCAGATGCTTGGCGTAGAACGCCTGCTGGGTCGGGTCGCCCCCGCCGAGCATGCCCACGTAGGCCGCCAGCACGCCGCCAGCGATGTGGGCCATGCCACCGATCATCATGGTCAGCAGCTCGGACTGGGTCATCTTGGCGATGTACGGGCGCACGGTCAGCGGCGCCTCGGTCTGGCCGATGAAGACGCTGGCGCAGACGCTGGTGGTTTCGGCACCGGACACGCGCATCACCTTGGTGATCGCCCACGCCATCACCCGGACGATCGCCTGCATGACGTTCAGGTGGTACATCACGCCCATCAGCGCGGAGAAGAAGATGATGGTCGGCAGCACCTGGAAGGCGAAGATGAAGCCGTAGTTCTGGACGTCCATCAGCGAGCCGAAGATGAACTTCGAGCCCTCGTTGACGAAGCTCAGGACCTTCACGAAGCCGTGGCCGAGCGCATCGAACACGTCGCGGCCGCCGGGGACCAGGATCACCAGCGCCGCAAAGGCGATCTGCAGGGTGATGCCGGTGGCGACGAGCTTCCAGTCCACCGCGCGCTTGTTGTTGGAAAACAACCAGGTGATGCCGATCAGCACCGCCAACCCGAACAGGCCGAAGCCGATCCTGCCCAAACCTTCGACCATGTGAGTGACTCCCCTGGGGCGTCGCGAAAAACGGGAAGCCTAGTGCAGGGCAGGGGCCGGGGCAAGGAAAAGCAGCGTGCGCGCGGCCATCGGCACCGATCGGGCCAGCAACGGCAAGGGGTTGCGGTCGGAACGACGGGTAGAATGGGGCTCGATTCCGGCCCGGATGCGGGCCCGCAGCAGGAGATTCGCATGCACTACCGCCGCCTGGGCTCCACCGGCCTGCCGATATCCGCCCTGTCCTTCGGCGCCTGGGTGACCTTCGGTGACCAGATTCCGCGCGACGAGGCCCGCAACCTGGTTGCCGCGGCCTGGGACCATGGCATCAACTTCTTCGACAATGCCGAGGGGTATGCCAATGGCCGCGCCGAGCAGGTGATGGGCGATGTGATCGCCGACCTGCGCCTGCCGCGCGATGGGTTCTGCGTGTCCAGCAAGGTGTTCTTCGGCAGTGCCAAGGATCCGCGACCGACCCAGCGTGGCCTGTCGCGCAAGCACGTCACCGATGCCTGCCATGCCGCGCTCAAGCGCCTGCGGGTGGACTACCTGGACCTTTATTACTGCCACCGCCCGGATCCCGACGCGCCGATCGCCGAGACCGTGCACGCGATGGATACCCTGATACGGCAGGGCAAGGTGCTCTACTGGGGCACGTCCGAGTGGTCGGCGGCACAGATCCAGCAGGCGCTGGACATCGCCGCGCGACACAACCTGCAGGGGCCATCGATGGAGCAGCCGCAGTACAACCTGCTGCACCGCGAGCGGGTGGAAACCGAATACGCCCCGCTGTATGCGGGGGCCGGCCTGGGCACCACCATCTTCTCGCCGTTGGCGTCCGGCCTGCTCAGTGGCAAGTACGACCGTGGCGTTCCGGCCGACGCCCGGCTGGGCCGCGAGGGCATGGAGTGGCTGCAGGATCTGGTTCTGGGCGCCGATGCACAGGCACGCCTGGCCCAGGTCCGTCATTTCAGCGCGGTGGCACGCGAGCTTGGCCACGCCCCGGCCAGCGTGGCCATCGCCTGGTGCCTGCGCAATCCACAGGTGTCCAGCGTGATCCTGGGCGCCAGCCGGGTCGAGCAGCTGCTGCAGAACCTGCAGGCCCTGGAAGTGCTGGAGCAGATCGACGCCGCCGGCTGGGCCCGGATCGAAGCCGCCTTCGTCTGACCTGCAGCATTTTCCCGCCGGAAGTCGAGCCGTGCTCGACCCCAAGGTCACCGCTGCACGCCATTTGATTCACAAAATCTATCGAATTTCGGATTTCGATCATTAATCTCATCAATCAAATTGAGAATGGTTGTTGATTGTCAACTGAGAATCATTATCATTTAACTCGTCCCTCGCACGAGTCCAGATGCTCATGAACGCTCAACCTGTACTGCTGCGCCCTGAAACACTGACCCTCCGCGATCGTCCGGTCCGCGTCGTTCCGCCGGAAGAGGTCATCGACAGCGAAGCCCTGCTCAAGGGCCGTCGTGAAATCCTGATCCAGCACGGCGATCGCTTCTATCGCCTGCGGCACACCAGCAACGACAAGCTGATCCTGACCAAGTAATGCGGCCTGGTCGCCCGCCTCCCTCCCTCCTGCCGGGCGCCGCCCGCAGGGTGGGCGACCCGACCGCTCCCGCTCTCTCCCCCTCGGTCTACCGCGTGCGCTCCGGCGTGCCGGTGGCCGGGGGTTCCCCTGCCTGACCGAACGAACCCGATGACCCGCCATACCGCCCTTTGCCTTGCTGTCTGGATGGCGCTCCCGCTGTCCGCCCACGCTGCCACCGCCGCGCCCGATGCGCGCGAATTCGATCGCGTGCAGGTCACCGCCACGCGCACCGAGCGCGCAGTGAGTGACGTCGCCGCGACGGTGGACGTGATCGACCGTGAGCAGATGGACCGGCACCTGGTCCAGGACATCAAGGATCTGCTGCGCTACGAGCCGGGCCTGTCGGTCAGCCGCAGCGCCGCGCGCTTCGGCCTGGGCAGCATCCGTATCCGTGGCCTGGACGGCAACCGTGTGCGGGTGCAGACCGATGGCATCGCGATGCCGACCAGCTTCAACATTGGTTCGTTCTCCAACGCCAACCGCAACTTCACCGATCTGGACACGCTCAAGCGCGTGGAGATCGTGCGCGGCCCGGCCAGCTCGCTGTACGGTTCCGATGCGCTGGGCGGCGTGGTCGCCTTCGTCACCAAGGATCCGGCCGATTACCTGAAGGATGGCAAGGACAGCTACGTCGGCCTGAAGTTCGGCTACGACGGTGAATGGAAGGGCCTGCTCGGCGGTGTCACCACGGCGTTCGGCGGCGAACAGTGGAGCGGCATGGTCAACATCAACCATCGCCAGGGCCAGGAAACCGACAACAAGGGTGACGTGCGCAGCAACGACAACACCCGCACCGCCCCCAACCCGCAGGACCGCGACGGTCGCAGCGGCCTGACCAAGCTGGTCTATGCACCGAGCGAGGACCAGCGCTTCCGCCTGACCGTGGAAGGCAACGAAGACAAGACCGAGACCAACGTGCTGTCTTCGATCGACCGTACCACCACCACCGGCATGAAGGCGCGCGACAAGCAGAACCGCACCCGCGTGTCGTTCGCGCATGAAATGGATGCGCTGGACAAAGGCTTCGCCGACAGCCTGCACTGGCAGCTGTATACCCAGCACAGCGAAACCACCCAGATCACCGATGAGGACCGTGCCAACCGCAGCCGTCGCCACCGCGAGTTCAACTTCGACCAGCGTGTGTACGGCCTGCAGGCTCAGTTCAACAAGGCCTTCAGCACCGGCAGCGTCGAGCACGCGCTGACCTATGGCTTCGAGGGTGCACGCACCGAGATCCGCCAGAAGCGCGATGGTTTCCAGGTACTGGCCAACGGCCAGACCAGCACCACCATCCTGCCCGATGCGTTCCCGGTACGCGATTTCCCGATCAGCAAGACCACCGAGCTGGGCCTGTATGCGCAGGATGAAATGCGCATGGCTGGCGGCAAGCTGTCGCTGGTGCCGGGCGTGCGCGTGGACCGCTACGAGCTGAAGCCGGAAGTGGACAACATCTTCGCCGAGGACAATCCCGGCGTGGCGGTGGCGAAGCTGACCAAGACCAGCGTCTCGCCCAAGCTTGGCATGGTCTATCGCTTCACCGACGAATGGTCGCTGTTTGCCGGTTACTCGCACGGCTTCCGCTCGCCGCCGTACAACGACGTCAATCTCGGCTTCACCAACTTCGCCTTCGGCTACACGGCCATTCCCAATCCGGACCTGAAGCCGGAAACCAGTGATGGCATGGAACTGGGCCTGCGCTTCCTGTCGCCGGCTGCCTACGTCAGCGTCAGCGGCTACTACAACGAGTACAAGGACTTCATCGAGTCGCAGTCGCTGGTCGGCACCAATGCGCAGGGCCTGATGGTGTTCCAGTCGCGCAACATCGCCGACGCCCGCATCTACGGCGCTGAACTGAAGGCCGGCGTCGACTTCGGCCAGATCAGCCCGACCCTGCAGGGCTGGGCACTGCGCAGTTCCGTGGCCTGGTCGCGCGGCGACAACAAGACCGAGGACACCCCGCTGGATTCGGTCGACCCGCTGCGCGGCACCGTCGGCCTGATGTACGACACCGATGCCTGGGGTGTCGAACTGGCCGGCACGTTCGTCAAGCGCAAGGACCGCGTCGCCTCGGCCACGGTGTACCGCCCGGCCGTCTATGGCGTGGCCGACCTGATGGCACATTGGAACTTCGCCCCGGGTGCGACCTTCAACGTAGGCGTGTTCAACCTGGGCGACAAACGCTACATCGATTGGTCCAACGTGGGTACGACGCTGTCGTCGACCAGCCGCGTGCTGGATCGCTACACCAGCCCGGGCCGCACCCTCTCCGCCAGCCTTGCCGTGTCCTGGTGACCTCATGAGCCGAGCCTTGTCCGCACGCAGGAATGACTCCATCGCCGCGCCGCACCGCGCGGCATGGCCGACCCCGGCACAGCTGGCCACGCTTGGCACCGTGTTGTGTCTCTACCACGCCGACGGCAACGAGCTTGGCGGCTGGCGCCAGGCGGTGCGCGTGCATGCCTGCCAGGGCGTGGACAGCGAGGGCCTGCGCGAAAGCCTGTGCTTCCTTGACGGCCGTGGCCGCTGCGTGTGGCGCCTGTACCTGCTGCCGGACAGCGATTTCCTGGCCTGGGACCGGTTGGTGGCCGCGCTACCGCCGGGCCCACAGCACGACAGCGACGGCAGTGTCGGTGAACGCCTGTGGCGGCGCCTGGCTGGTCATCTCGGCGGCCAGCGTTGGCGCCTGTGTGCGCTGCGCCTGCATGCCGCCGATGATGGCCGCACCCTGGCGGCCAGCCTGTCGACGCTGTCGTCGCTGGGCGCGGCCACCGCACGCCGCATCGCGCGCCTGGAAGGCGCCGAGGGCGAGCTGGCCATCGACGACTGCTGCTGTGCCGACGCCGCGCGCCGGCCGGCACCACGGATTCCCGGCGACCTGCCGCTGATCCGCCTCTGATCTGTTCCTGATGGAACGCCCGACGGCCACGGATGGCCTCTCAACGAACCTGCAACCCCGAAGGAAGATCCCGATGAAATTCCAGACAGCCAGCGTCCTGCTGTTGCTCGCCGGCAGCGGCGTGGCCAGCGCGCAGCCCTCCGACATCGCCCGCGACCACGACAGCATCCTGGCCATGCAGGGCGAGTACACCGTGGATTTCGCCTTCGACGAAACCGTGCTGCTGAAGCCGGGCTACGAGCGCGCGCCGGCGATGCGCAGCGGCGGCAATGAAATGGTCATCGTGGTCGAGGACACCCCGAAGCGCATCGTGCTGCAACACCTGCTGCTGGACGAGAAGAGTGGCCACATCACCAAGCACTGGCGCCAGGACTGGGTCTACGAGGCCCCGAACCGCTTCGAGTTCAGTGCCGATCAGACCTGGCGGGTGCGCAGCATCCCGGCGGCGGTGAACCAGGGCGCCTGGACCCAGTGCGTGTATGAAGTAAGCGATGCACCGCGCTACTGCGGCACCGGCAAATGGACCTACACCAACAACGTGCCGAGCTGGACCAGCGACCTGAGCTGGCGCCCGCTGCCGCGCCGTGAGTACACCAAGCGCAGCGACTACAACGCGCTGGCGGTGGTCAACCGCCACACGCTCACCCCGAACGGCTGGACCCACGAGCAGTTCAACACCAAGGTGCAGCGCAACGCCGACGGCAGCCAGGTGGAGATCGCGCGCGAGTTCGGCTTCAACGACTACGTGAAGACCACCGAGATCGACTTCACCCCGGCGCGCGACTACTGGAAGGCCACCGCCGGCTACTGGGCCAAGGTGCGCCAGCGCTGGGACGGTTTCCTGACCCAGGCTCCGGGCGTGCACCTGAAGACCAAGCTGGATGGGATGGCGATGATCATTCCGCTGTTCACCCAGGCGCAGGACCTGCAGGATGGCAAGCAGGTGAAGGACGCGCAGATCGACGAAGTGTTCGCCAGGTACGTGGAAAAGGCCCAGTAGGGTCGAGCCATGCTCGAGGCCACAGCCGGATCCACGCATGGCGTGGCCTACCGCAAGGAAGGGTGCCGGGCTTGCCCGGCACGCCTTCCGGGGCGCGCCTTCGTCAGGCCTCGCGCAGGGCCAGGGCGGGCGGGGTATGCAGGATGCGCCGGGTGCCCCACCAGCCCGCCAGCAGGCTCAGCCCGATGCCGACCACGCCGCCCAGCAGCAGGCCCGGCCACGGCGGCAGCAGCGGCAGCTCGAACACCTTCTGCGACACCACCAGCCCGATCACGGCCGTGGCGCCCACCGCCAGCAGCGCGGCGAGCGTGCCCAGTGCCCCGAACTCGACCAGTACCGCACCGCGCAGCTGGCGCCGGGTCGCGCCCAGCGTGCGCAGTACCGCGCTGTCGTAGCGGCGCTCGCCGGCCGTGGCCTGCAGGGCAGCCAGCAGGACCAGCACGCCGGCCAGCAGGCTGAACACCATCACCAGCTGCACCGCCTGCGCCACCCGTTCCACCACGTCGCGCACCTGCGAGATCACCGCATCCACGTCCAGCAGCGACAGGTTCGGCTGTGCACGCACCAGTTCGCCCAGCCCGGCTGCCTGGCCGGCCGGCAGGTGGAATGCCGAGAGCAGGTTGTGCGGGGTGTCGCCCACGGCGTTCGGATTCAACAGCACGAAGAAGTTCGGCCGGAACGTGTTCCAGTCCGCCTTGCGCACGCTGGTCACGGTGAACTCGCGCTGCTGCTCGCCCACGGAAATGCCGATACGGTCGCCGGTCGAGACGCCGTAGCGTTTGGCCCAGCCGGTTTCCACCGAGGCTTCGGGCGCAGTGCTGTCCGCCTTCCAGAAGTGGCCCTCAAGCAGCGTATTGGCCGGCGGGAAAGTGCTGCGCCAGCTGAAGTTCAGTGGCCGGTTCTCGTCGTCGTCCTCGCGCGGGCCGTTTTCCCGCCCCTGGCCGTCCTGCGCCTGGTCCACGCGCACCGGGGGCTTGCCGTTGATCGCGATCAGGCGGCCGGTGGCCATCGGTTCGATGCTGGCATCGGCAGCACCCAGCGCGCGCAATGCTGCCAGCACGCCGTCGCGTTGTTCGGGCTGGATGTTGATCA
The DNA here is from genome assembly GCF_054473825.1 of Stenotrophomonas genospecies 5. Lineage (NCBI taxonomy): Bacteria > Pseudomonadati > Pseudomonadota > Gammaproteobacteria > Lysobacterales > Lysobacteraceae > Stenotrophomonas > Stenotrophomonas genospecies 5. Next base: position 80,282 of record NZ_JBTMUW010000003.1, on the reverse strand, counting down.
GGAAGTAGTTCGGCGTGTTCTCCGGCAGGCGCTCGCGCCACTGCTGCAGCAGCCCCGGCCCGGTCACGGCCAGCAGCAGCAGCGCGCACAGCGACAGCGACAGGCCCACCAGTTGCATCACCGCCAGCATCCGGCGGCGGGTCAGGGCGGCCAATCCCAGCCGCCAGTTGCCGTGCAGGCGGTGCTGCAGGCTGCGCAGCACCTGCAGCAGCACAAAGCCGCCCAGGCCCGCCGCTGCGGCGAGAGCGGCCAGGCCACCCAGCACCCACAGGGCCAGCTTCAGGTCGCCGGTCACCTGCACGGCCAGCACCAGGCTGGCCAGCAGGGCGGCGACGTAGGCCAGCAGCGAGGCGGGCGGCAGTGCAGCGAAGGAGCGGTTGAGCACGCGCATCGGCGGCACTCCGCGCAGGCGCAGCAGCGGCGGCAGGCCGAAGCCGAACAGCAGCAACAGACCGATGCCTGCACCGGTCAGCGCCGGTGTTGCCTGTGGCAGCGGCAGGCGCTGCGGTATCAGGCTGCCCAGCACCTGTACCAGGCTTTCCTGCGCGGCCATGCCCAGTCCAATGCCGAGCAGGCAGGCCGGAACGGCCAGCATCAGCAGCTGCAGTGCCAGGCCCAGCAGGATGTCGCGCTGGCGTGCTCCCAGGCAACGCAGGATCGCCACCTGGTCGATGCGGCGCAGGGCGAAGCGGTTGGCGGCCAGCGCGGTGGCAACGCCGGCCAGCAGCACCGCCAGCAGCGCGCTCAGGCCGAGGAAGCGCCCGGCCAGATCGAACGCCTGGCGCACGCCGCGCTGGGTGTCATCCACGCTGAGCAGGCGCATGCCCTTCACCTGTGGCTGCAGCCATTGCCGGAACGCCGCGATCCGGTCGGCCGGCCCGGCGAACATCAGCCGGTAGCTGATGCGGCTGCCGGGACCGAGCAGGCCGGTGCCGTCGACATCAGCGCGATTGACCAGCAACGTCGGCGACAGCGTGAGGAGGTCGCCGCCGGCATCCGGTTCGGCCTCGATGATGCCGGCGATGCGCAGCGTACCGGCGCCGAACTCGAGGTCATCGCCGGCCTTCAACCCCAGCGCCTGCAGCAGGCGGGGATCGGCATAGGCCTGGCCCTGCGGCGGCATGCCGGCATCGTCGATCAGCGCACCACCGGGCGTGCTGCGTACCCGCAGCGTCCCCCGCAGCGGATAGCCGGCCTGTACCGCCTTGATGCTGGCCATCTGGCTGGCATCGCCCTGGAACAGCACGGTGCCGAAACTGGCCATGCGGGTGGATGCCAGTCCCCGCTGCCTGGCCTCTTCGGCGAAGGCGGCCGGCGGGTCGTCACGACCGGCGACGCCGAGGTCGCCGCCGAGCATCTCCGCAGCGCTGCTGGTCAGTGCCAGGTTGACCCGGTTCACCAGCGTGCCGACCGCGGTCATCACCGCCACGCCCAGTACCAGCGCGGCGAACACGGTCAGCAGGTCGCCGGCCAGGGCTTCGCGGCGCAGCGCGCGCCACGCATGCCGCAGCAGGTTCATGCGCGGGCCTCGTGCGCGACCGCCTGCAGGCGGCCGTTGTCGATGCGGTGGATGTGCTGGCAGCGCTGGGCCAGGCGCAGATCGTGGGTGACCAGCACCAGCGTGGTGCCGCTGCCGGCGTTGAGCTCGAACAGCAGGTCGCTGATGTGCTGGCCGGTGCTCTGGTCCAGCGAGCCGGTCGGCTCGTCGGCGAACAGGATGCGTGGCCGGGTGACGAAGGCACGCGCCAATGCCACGCGCTGCTGTTCGCCGCCGGACAGCTGGCGCGGGTAATGGCGGGCGCGATGGGCCAGCCCGACCTGGTCCAGCACGGCGTCCACCCGCGCGCGATCCTCGCGCCCGCCCAGCTCCAGTGGCAGGGCGACGTTCTCGGCGGCGGTCAGCGCCGGCAGCAGGTGGAAGCTCTGGAAGACGAAGCCGACCTCGCGAGCACGCAGCTGCGCGCGGGCTTCCTCATCCAGGCTGGACAGTTCGTGCCCGGCCAGAGCGATGCGACCGCGGCTGGGCAGGTCCAGCCCGGCGAGCAGGCCGAGCAGGGTGGTCTTGCCGGAGCCGGAGGCGCCGACGATGGCCACGCTGGTGCCTTCATGGACCGTCAAAGTGATGTTGTCCAGTATGTGGACTTCACCCTCCGGGCCATGCACGGATTTGCCGACCTGGTCGACGGCGATGGCGACGGGCGCGCTGCGGGGGGACAGGCTGTCGATGAGGAGACTCCAATGCGCAAGACGGGATGGAGCCGGCGAGCCGGCATGATGATGGTGCTGTTGCTAGGGTTCCTGCTGTTGCCCGGGCTGGCCTGTGCCAAAGGTCCGGCCGGTACCGTCCTGGTGCTCGGCGACAGCCTCAGTGCTGCCCACAATATCCCTGCCGATGCCGGCTGGGTCAGCCTGCTGCAGCAGCGGGTCAGGCAGCAGTCGAAAACGCCGGCGCGGATCGTCAACGCCAGCATGAGCGGCGAGACCACCGCCGGCGCCCTGACCCGGCTGCCGGGCCTGCTGGCGAAGGAGAAGCCGGACGTGGTGGTGATCGCTCTGGGGGGCAACGACGCCCTGCGCGGGCTGACCCCGGCGCAGGTGCAGGGCAATCTGGAAAAGATGGTGCAGGCCAGCCAGAAGGCGGGCGCCAAGGTGCTGCTGCTGGGCATCGATGTGCCACCGAATTACGGCCCGGCGTACCGCCAGCGGCTGGCGGCCGCCTACCGCGCGCTGGCCGACCGCTACGCTGTGCCGCTGCTGCCGTTCCTGCTGGAGGGGGTGGCCCTGCAGCCGGGGATGATGCAGGCCGACGGTCTGCACCCCACCGCCCAGGCCCAGCCGAAGGTGCTCGACAACGTCTGGCCCCTGCTCAAGCCGCTGCTCTGAGCAGCGGATCGGACCTCTTGACGGAACTTCACATTGCCTCCACCGTCGATCCGGCATGTTTCACAAAGCTGAAGTTAGAGGGAATCACATGCGTCAGACGAAGGAGACTTCCGGCTTGGTGCTGGTGGTCGAAGACAACCGCAACATCTCCGAGATGATCGGCGAATACCTGGAAGGTCGTGGCTTCGAAGTCGACTATGCACAGGATGGCCTGGACGGCTACCGGCTTGCGGCGGAGAACAGCTATGACGTGGTGGTGCTGGACCTGATGCTGCCGCGGCTGGATGGCATCGAAGTCTGCCGGCGGCTGCGCAACGATGCGCGCAAATCGACGCCGGTGCTGATGCTGACCGCGCGCGATACGCTGGACGACAAGCTCACCGGCCTGGGTTTCGGTGCCGATGACTACCTGACCAAGCCGTTCGCGATCCAGGAACTGGAAGCACGCCTGCGCGCGCTGATCCGCCGCGAACGCCGCCAGGTGGGTTCGGAAGTGCTCAAGGTCGCCGACCTGGTGCTCGATCCGGTCAGCATGCGCGCCACCCGCGCCGGCACCGAACTGCAGCTGTCGCCGATCGGCCTGCGCCTGTTGACGATTCTGATGCGCGAATCGCCGCGGGTTGTCACCCGCCAGGAAATCGAGCGCGAGATCTGGGGCAACGGGTTGCCGGATTCGGACACCCTGCGCAGCCATCTGTACAACCTGCGCAAGATCATCGACAAGCCGTTCGATCGCCCGCTGCTGCATACCGTGCAGAGCGCCGGCTATCGCATTGCCGACATCGCCCAGCCGATGGCCTGAGCAGGGACCGTGCCGGTGCAGCTGCAGGCCCGGTGCGGTAGCGGACGGGCAACAGGGCAGGGGATGACCGACCGGCAGTGTCGGCGGTCATCATCCCTGCACGACCACGGCGCGGTGCGCTGCCTATAATCGCAGCGCTCTGACCGGGACCCCGCAATGCCGCACGGCCTGCCGCGCAAGATCCGTATCGCCTTCATCCTGCAGGCAGTGCTGGCCAGCCTGGGCATCCTGCTGGGCGCATGGCTGGTGTCGCTGGTCATCAAGCACAGCCTGGTCGGTGCAGCGCTGCGCGAGGAAGCGGCGTATTACTGGACGCTGCACGACGCATCCCCGGCACAGCCCCCCCCCAATACGCAGAACATCCGCGGCTACCTGCTGGAAAGCGGCCAGTCCGCGTTGTCGCTGCCGGCCAACCTGCGCGACCTGGAGCCCGGTTTCCACGAACTGCCGGCGGATGACCAGCTGGTCCTGGTCGATGTGCGGCCGGCCGGCCGCCTGTATCTGGTATTCCTGCGCTCACGCGCGGAAATGCTGGCGTTCTGGTTCGGCATCGTGCCGGTGTTGCTGACCCTGCTGGCGGTGTATGGCGCCAGCTGGATCACCTATCGCGCGTCCAAGCGTCTGGTATCGCCGGTGAACTGGCTGGCGCGGCGCGTGTCGCGCTGGGACCCCGGCCACCCCGAGGCAGCCGATCTGGAACCGAACAAACTGCCGGCGGACATGCAGGGCGAGACCCGGCAGCTCGCCGCGGCCCTGCATTCGCTGGCCAACCGGGTCAGCGCGCATGTCGCCCGCGAACGCAACTTCACCCGCGATGCCAGCCATGAACTGCGCACGCCGTTGACGGTGATCCGCGTGGCCAGCGACATGGCGCTGGGGGATGATTCCCTGCAGCCGCGCCTGCGCCGCAGCCTGCAGCGCATCCAGCGTGCCGGGCGTGACATGGAAGCGGTGATCGACGCCTTCCTGATCCTTGCCCGCGAGGCGGATGTCGAGCCGCAGGTCGAGCTGTTCGATGTCAACGACATCGTCCGTCACGAGGTGGACAACGCCAACGAACTGCTGGGTACGCGCCCGGTCGTGGTGCACCTGCACAGCGACGGACCGGTGAATCTGCATGCGCCGCCGCGGGTGCTGCAGGTGGTGGTCAGCAACCTGGTGCGCAACGCCTGCAGCTATACCGACGAAGGCCGCATCGACGTGCATGTGCGCGACGACCGGGTGGTGGTGCGCGACACCGGCATCGGCATGTCTGCCGAAGCCCTGTCGCGCGCGTTCGAGCCGTTCTACCGCGCCGAACCCAGTCGCCCGCAGGGCACCGGACTGGGCCTGTCGATCGTGCGCCGGCTGTGCGATCGCTTCGGCTGGAAGGTCAGCCTCTCCAGCGAACCCGGGCAGGGAACCGAAGCCACCGTGATTTTCCGCTAGAGGGCTTTTGCCGGGTCAGAAGCGGGCATTCCGCGGAATGGCAGGGGTAGCGCCGGGCCATGCCCGGCGTGCGCAGTGTCTCAGTCGCAGGTCACCTTCGGTGCCAGCGCGCGGGTCCAGATGGCATATCCGGCGGGCGTCATGTGCAGCATGTCCTCACGGAACAGCGCGCGATCAGGCTGGCCGTCGGCGCCCAGCATCGGCGTGTAGATGTCGGTGAAGCCGGTGTTGGGCAGCCTGGCCAGCGCCGCCTTGACCAGCGTGTTGGCCTCGTTGATCGCCGGCAGCAGGTGCGCCCGTGACGGGCTGGGCTTGATCGACACGTATTCCACCCGGGTCTTGGGCAGGTCGCGATGCACGCGCTGCACGAAGGCGACCACATCGTCGCGCACCTGCACGGCGCTGCGGCCGCTGTTGAGGTCGTTGTCGCCGGCGTACAGGAAGACCTTGCACGGCGCGTACGGGATCACGATCTGTCCGGCATACCAGGTGCTGTCCCGGACTTCCGAGCCGCCGAAGCCCCGGTTGAACACCGGCTGGCCGGCGAAATCGGCCGCCAGGCTGTCCCACATCCGGAATGACGAACTGCCAATGAACTCGATGCCACCACGAGGCGGCGGGGCGACCTTGTCGGCGGCGGCGAAGGCGGCCATGTCGGCGGCCCAGGCCACGTTGGAGACCTGCTCGGGAACGCGGGGCGACGGCGAGGGAACGCGTGCCAGCGCCAGCGGCGCAAGGGTCAGCAGGCCCAGCATCAGCAGAGCGGGACGGCGGTGGGACATCGTGCACTCCAGGCAGGAAGGAGGGAGCCATCATAGGAGGCGGGCGCGGCCCGCGCTTGTCCCCGGCAGGCCATTCGGCCCGGCCGCGCGGAGTATGGCCGGCGGCCTTGTGGCAAAATGGCGACTGTCTGCCCATCCCTGTGCACCCATGACTCCCTGCCGTGCGTCTGAGCGGTCGCTGCGCCGCGCCCCCGTTGCTGGATGCTCCACCCGTGGCTGACCAGTTCGGCCACATGCCGCGCGGCCCGCGCCGCATCTTCCAGGCCGCGCGCTGGTCCTGGCAGGGCCTGCGGGCTGCCTGGCTGCATGAGTCCTCGTTCCGGCTGGAGGTCTACCTGCTGGTCCTGCTGACCCCGGTGGCGATCTGGCTCGGCCAGACCCCGGTGGAGCGCGCGCTGCTGATCGGCTCGATGCTGCTGGTGCTGGCGATGGAACTGGCCAACTCCGCCATCGAGGCCGTGATCGAGCGCTACGGCAGCGAGATCCACGAGCTGGCCGGGCGCGCCAAGGACATGGGTTCGGCCGCCGTGTTCGTGCTGATGATGAACGTGCTGCTGTGCTGGGCCCTGGTCGTGGTCCCGCATGCACTGGCCGGCCGCTACGGCTGAACCCCCATTCCCCAACTGCCTTGAAGAGTTTCCATGTCCTTTGAGTTCCTCGCCGACCCCAACGCCTGGGTGACCCTGTTCACCCTGAGCGCACTGGAAATCGTGCTCGGCATCGACAATCTGGTGTTCATCTCCATCGCGGTCAGCAAGCTGCCGGAAGAGCGCCGTCCCTTTGCGCGCAAGCTCGGCATCGCCGTGGCCTGCATCACCCGTATCGCACTGCTGGTGTCGCTGGCCTACCTGGCCCACATGTCCGCCAACCTGTTCACCGTGGCCGGCATGGGCATCTCCATCCGCGACCTGGTGCTGATCGTGGGTGGCCTGTTCCTGATCATCAAGGGTTACATGGAGATCAAGGAACTGATCACCGGTGGCGAAGACGAGAATCCGGCGACCAGCAAGGCGTCGGGCGTGTTCGGCATGGTCATCCTGCAGATCGCCATCATCGATATCGTGTTCTCGCTGGACTCGGTGATCACGGCCGTCGGCATCGCCGACCACATCCCGGTGATGGTCGCTGCCATCCTGCTGTCGGTGCTGGTCATGCTGCTGGCGGCCAATCCGCTGGGGCGCTTCATCGACGCCAACCCGACGGTGAAGATGCTGGCGCTGGCCTTCATCCTGCTGATCGGCGCGGTGCTGATCCTGGACGGCCTCGACGTGCATGTGCCCAAGCCGTACATCTACGCCGCGATGGGCTTCTCGGTGCTGGTGGAATGGTTGAACCTGCTGATGCGCCGTCGCGCGCGCGACCACCACGTGCCGGGCGCCGGCGACTGGTAAAGCGTATGACCTCGAACCCCCGGCCCGGCCGGGGGTTCTGCTTTGCGGGCCACCGCGTCCGCCGGGCATGGCCCGGCGCTACCGGCGTACGCCACGCCTCGGGCAACGCCGGGCCATGCCCGGCGGGGGCTTTTGCCTGCAATGCCGGCGTACACCTTCACTTGTGAACCCGCATCAACAGTGTTTTCCCCGGACAAGGCTTAATCCGGTGCGGCAAAGCGCGCAGGCTACGCGCTCCCGATTCCCGCCCCCCAGGAAGTCCCCCATGAAGTCCAGAGCCGCATTGTTGGCGCTTGCCGTCGGCGCCTTCGCCATCGGCACCACCGAGTTCGCCCCGATGGGCCTGCTGCCGGTCATCGCCGACGGCGTAGGGGTTGGCATTCCCACCGCCGGCATGCTGATCACGGCCTACGCCATGGGCGTGATGCTGGGCGCGCCGGTGATGACGCTGCTGATGGGGCGGTTCGGCAAGCGCACCGCGCTGATGCTGCTGATGTCGATCTTCGTGGTCGGCAACCTGCTGTCGGCGCTGGCGCCGAACTATGGCCTGCTGCTGTTGTCGCGGCTGGTCACCAGCCTCAACCACGGTGCCTTCTTCGGTATCGGTGCGGTGGTCGCCGCCAGCCTGGTACCGAAGGACAAGCAAGCGGCGGCGGTGGCCACGATGTTCATGGGCCTGACCATCGCCAACATCGGCGGCGTGCCGCTGGCAACCTGGGTCGGCCAGCAGCTGGGCTGGCGCCTGTCCTTCGCCGGCACCGCAGTGCTGGGCGTGGTGGCGATCATCGCGCTCGGCCTGGCCCTGCGGGCCTCGGCACCGGGTCCGCGCCCGGACGTGCGCCGTGAACTGAAGGCGATCCTGCAGCCGCAGGTGCTGCTGGCCATGGCCACCACGGTGCTGGGCGCCGGTGCCATGTTCACCTTGTACACCTACGTGGCGCCGGTGCTGACCGAGCTGACCGGTGCCTCCAATGCCTTCATCGCGATGTCACTGGCGCTGATCGGTATCGGTTTCACCATCGGCAATGGCATCGGCGGGCGCATGGCCGACTGGTCGCTGGATGGCGCTACGCGGATCCTGCTGGCGGCGCTGGCGGTGTTGATGTTCGTGCTGCCGCTGGCCTTCATGAATCCCGTGACCGCAGCGCTGGGTGTACTGCTGTTCGGCGCGGCGACTTTCGCCATCGTGCCGCCGCTGCAGATCCGGGTGATGGAAGCGGCCACCGAGGCGCCGGGCCTGGCGTCGTCGATCAACGTGGGCGCGTTCAACCTCGGCAATGCCGTGGGTGCGGCGCTCGGCGGTGCGGTGATCGGCTCGGGCCTGGGCTACGCGGCCATTCCGGTGGCCGGTGGCCTGCTGGCGGCGGCGGGCCTGCTGCTGGCGTGGCTGGGGCGACCCCGCACTGCGGTGGCCGAAGCCTGCTGAGGGGTGTTGGATTCCGGCAGGGCTTGCAGCCCTGCACCCGCCGGATCAACGTCAACGTCAACGGCAAAAGCCTGCATTCCGTGGGTTGGTGGGGTGGGTCCGGTTGAGGGGGACGCTGTAAGTACCCCTGCGGGGCCCGGCCCATTCCCGCGATCTGTCGCAACGGCGTTCCTCTCTGGTAGGTGTCGACCTTGGTCGACACGAATGCCTGAAGAACCGGCTTTTGCTTTTGATTTTTTTCTTTTGATCTTCCCGCGGTGCGCAGGAAACCGTATGAGGCCGGGCGGGTGGGCGTGGCGGGGGTATCCGCGCCATGGATGGCGCGGATAAGCCTCCCGGGACGGATTCACGGCGTCCCCCGCCATGCCCACCCGCCCGGACTACTCAGGCGATCCCTGAGCATGGCCACCGCGGAGGGGGCGGCGCCCGATGGCCGGTCTTTCACCCGAACCATGGCATGCTCGGCGCCAAGCCCACCCGGAACCTCCGCCATGCGCCTGTTCACCCGTGTCCTGCCCCTGATGCTGCTGGCCTCCCTGCTGTCCGGCTGCGGCTACAACGCGATCCAGCAGAAGGATGAAGCGGTCAAGGCCAGCTGGTCCGAAGTGCTCAACCAGTACAAGCGCCGTGCCGACCTCGTGCCCAACCTGGTACAGACCGTGAAGGGCTTCGCCAGCCAGGAAGAGCGCGTGCTGGCCGAAGTCACCAACGCCCGCTCGCGTGTCGGCCAGATCAACGTCAACGCCGATGACGAAGCCTCGCTCAAGCAGTTCCAGCAGGCCCAGGGCGAACTGGGTAGCGCGCTGTCGCGGCTGCTGGTGGTGACCGAGAACTATCCGGTACTGAAGTCCGACCAGAACTTCCGCGACCTGCAGGCCCAGCTGGAAGGCACCGAAAACCGGATCACGGTTGCGCGTGGTCGTTACATCCAGCAGGTGCAGGACTACAACACCTACATCCGCTCGTTCCCGCAGGTGATCACCGCAAAGCTGTTCGGCTACAAGACCAAGCCGAACTTCACCGTGGACAACGAAGCGCAGATCTCCAACGCACCGGCCGTCGATTTCGGCAACGCGCCGCAGCAGCAGCCGGCACCGCAGCCGGGCCATTGAGCCATGCGTCTGGCGACGGCACTGCTGGTCATGCTGCTGTGGCTGCCGCTGGCCGGCCACGCACAGTCGCTGGCGCCCATCCCCGCGCTGGACTCGCCGGTGGTCGACACCACCGGCACGCTGGACGCCGCGCAGAAGCAGGCGCTGGTGCAGCAGGCGCTGGACCTGCAACAGCGCAAGGGCAGCCAGCTGCAGGTGCTGGTGGTGCCCACGACGCAGCCGGAGGACATCGCGCAGTACACGACGCGGGTCTTCGACCAGTGGCAGATCGGCCGCAAGGGTGTGGATGACGGCGTGCTGCTGGTGGTGGCCAAGGATGACCGGCGTGTGCGCATCGAGCCGGGCTATGGTCTTGAAGGCGCCATCCCCGATGCCATCGCCAACCGCGTCATCCAGGAATATCTGGTGCCACGCTTCCGCAGTGGCGACTACGCCGGCGGCATCACCGATGCCACCGCCGTACTGGTCGGGCTGATCGACGGCGAGTCGCTGCCGGCGCCGGTCAGTGGCCAGCGCGGGCGGGAGGCCGACGGCGGTGGCGATACCTGGATCCTGGCGTTGTTCATCGGCGTGTTCGCAGGCACGGTGCTGCGGGGCGTGTTCTCGCGGGTGCCGCGGCCGGTGCGCGGGCTGCTCGGAGGTGCGGGTGCGGCGGTTGCTGCCTTCCTGTTCACCTCCACCCTGCTGGCCAGTGGCCTGGCCGGCGTTGTCGGGCTGGTGGTGGCGATGCTGTCCGGCCATCCCGGCCGCTTTGCCGGCGGCAGTGGCTGGGGCGGCGGCAGCTGGGGCGGCGGTGGTGGTTTCGGGGGCGGCGGCGGTTTCGGCGGTGGTGGCGGCTGGGGCGGCGGCGGCGGCCGTTCCGGCGGCGGTGGTGCTTCGGGAGGTTGGTGATGATCCGTCGTCTTTGCCGTCATCTGTTCTCGCCCTCGGTACGACGGGCGTTTCCCCCCGCCACGCTGCAGGCGATCACCGCGGCCATCGCTGCCGGTGAGCAGCGCCACGGCGGCCAGGTGATGTTCGCTGTCGAAGCCGACCTGCCGCTGCACGCGGTCTGGCGCGGAATCACGCCGCGCCAGGCGGCGGAGCAGGCGTTCGCCCACCTGCGCACCTGGGATACCCGGCACAACAACGGCGTACTGATCTACCTGCTGCTGGCCGACCACGCCATCGAGATCGTCGCCGACCGGGGCCTGAGCGACCGGGTCAGCGCGGCGCAGTGGCAGCGGGTGTGCACCCACCTGCGCGAAGGCCTGCGCGGCGCCAGTCCGGTGGATGCGCTGCGCGATGCGATCGACGAAGTCTCCAGCCTGATCGAAGGGCACTTTCCGGCCTCGACGCGGTCGGAGGATGACGCGCTCCCGAATGCGCCGCAGATCCTGGGCTGAGCCCCGGTCCCGGGCCGGGTCGGGGCGCTAAAATACCCGTACTCCTGCCAGGCGTCTTCCATGATCTATTTCCACGACATCGACCCCATCGCCCTCTCGCTGGGGCCGATCAAGGTGCATTGGTACGGCATCATGTACCTGCTGGGTTTCACCGCCGCCTGGCTGCTCGGTCGTCGCCGGATCGCCGCCGGGCGCCTGCCCGGCGTCGATGCCAACGGATTCTCCGACCTGTTGTTCTACGCCATGCTGGGCGTCGTGCTGGGCGGGCGCATCGGTTACATGCTGTTCTACGCGCTGGGCGATTTCCTGCACAACCCGCTGCTGTTGTTCAAGGTATGGGACGGCGGCATGAGCTTCCACGGTGGCCTGCTGGGCGTGCTCGGCGCCTGCTGGTGGTGGTCGCGCAAGCACAGGCTGCACTTCTTCGACACCATGGACTTCATGGCGCCGCTGGTGCCACTGGGCCTGGGTTTTGGCCGCATCGGCAACTTCATCGGCGCAGAGCTGTGGGGCAAGTACACCGACGGCAGCTGGGGCGTGGTGTTTCCGTCCGGCCTGCCGGCTCCGCTTAACCAGCTTGACCACGCGACCCTGCAGGCGCAGTTCGCGACCGGCGCGCTGAACCAGTACGCACGCCACCCCTCGCAGCTGTATGAAGCCTTCCTCGAAGGGCTGGTGATGTTCGTGGTGCTGTGGGCGGTGTCGGCCAAGCCACGCCATCGCTATCTGGTGGGGGGGCTGTTCGCGCTGATGTACGGTGTCTTCCGCTTCGCGGTGGAATTCGTGCGCATGCCCGACAACGGCATCTACGTAGCGTTCGACTGGCTCACCCGCGGCCAGATCCTCAGCCTGCCGCTGATCGCGCTGGGCCTGGTGCTGCTGGCGATGTCGCGCCGCGCACCGGTACTGCAGCCGCAGCCGCTGGCGGTGGAGGGCAAGGCATGAAGGCCTACCTGGACCTGCTCTCGCACGTGCTGGAGCACGGGACGGAGAAGAGCGACCGCACCGGTACCGGCACCCGCAGCGTGTTCGGCTGGCAGATGCGCTTCGACCTCAACGAAGGTTTCCCGCTGGTCACCACCAAGAAACTGCACCTGCGCTCGATCATCCACGAGCTGCTGTGGTTCCTGAAAGGCGATACCAACATCGGCTACCTGAAGGACAACCAGGTACGGATCTGGGACGAATGGGCCGACGGCAACGGTGATCTTGGCCCGGTGTACGGCAAGCAGTGGCGCAGCTGGGCCACCGCCGATGGTCGCGAGATCGACCAGATGCAGTGGCTGGTGGACGAGATCAGGCGCAATCCCGATTCGCGGCGGCTGGTGGTCAGCGCCTGGAACGTGGGCGAGCTCTCGCAGATGGCGCTGATGCCCTGCCACAACCTGTTCCAGTTCTACGTGGCCGATGGCAGGCTCAGTTGCCAGTTGTACCAGCGCAGCGGCGACATCTTCCTCGGCGTGCCGTTCAACATCGCCAGCTATGCGCTGCTGACCCATATGGTTGCGCAGGCGACCGGCCTGGGCGTCGGCGACTTCGTGCATACGCTGGGCGATGCGCACCTGTACTCCAACCATTTCGAGCAGGCCCGCGAGCAGCTGGCGCGCGAACCGCGCGCGCTGCCGAAGCTGTGGTTGAACCCGGACGTGACCGACCTGTTCGGTTTCCAGTTCGACGACATCCGCATCGACGGCTACGACCCGCATCCGGCGATCAAGGCGCCGGTGGCGGTATGAGTATCCGCCTGATTTCCGGGAGCCTGCTGGCGCTGTGCGGCATGCTGCCGCTGGCCATGGTGCAGGCCGGACCGGCCGATGCGCTGTCGTTGGCCAGGCAGGTCAATGAGCAGATCGTGCACACGCACATGCGCGAGGAAGTGCATGCGTTCGCCGGGGCATTCAACGGCAGCACCATGATGCCCCCGGATGTCCCGGAAGGATGCCGGGCGCAGATGCGTGAGGCGGTAACGGGCATGTACACGGCAATGACCGACCACCTGAAGGCCGGTATTGAGGATCCGGCCTATCAGCGCACGCTCGAGCAGCAGCTTGCCAACGTCTATTCCAGCGACCAGTTGCAGGCGTTTCTGGCACGTCGTGCCAGCACCGATACCGCCGCGCTGTCGGCAGAGATCCTGTCAGGACCGGGCCTGAAGGATATCGAAGAGGCGCAGAAGCAGAAGATCCTGGGTGGCCTGGACGAGCAGTCCACGTCCAGCCCTGCGCTGGCTGCGGCGTTGCAGGCCGCCAGTGCAGCGAACGCTGCCTGCGAACGCCTGCAGATCGATGCCAACTGAGGAGGTCGCAGCATTGAAGCTTTCGATGATCGTGGCGCTGGATCGCAACCGTGGCATCGGCCAGGGCAATGCCATGCCCTGGCACCTGCCGGATGACTTCAAGCACTTCAAGGCGCTCACCCTGGGCAAGCCGATCCTGATGGGGCGCAGGACGGCCGAGTCGATTGGCCGCGTTCTGCCGGGGCGGACCAACCTGGTGCTGACCCGCAGCGGCCAGGTGCCGTTCGAGGGCATGCGCGCGGTGGCCTCGCTGGACGAAGCGAAGGCGATCGCTGCAGGCGAGGGTGCCGGTGAGCTGTGTGTCATCGGAGGCGGCGAGATCTTCCGCCAGCTGCTGGACCAGGCCAGTGACCTGTACCTGACCTGGGTCGATGCCGAAGTGCCGGCCGACACCCATTTCCCGCAGGTGGACCCGCAGCTGTGGCGGGAAACAGGCAGTGAGCCGCATCCGGCCGACGAACGCCACGCTTATGCGTTCCGCTTCGCGCATTACGTGCGCCGCTGATCGCCGTGCACCTGTAGAGCCGAGCCATGCTCGGCTCCCTGAGGGCTCAGCCCTGCGGCGGCGTGCCGGTGCTGTTGCCGCCACCCGTACCGCCACCACCACCACCACCGCGCCGACGGCGGCGACGTGGGCCGCGGTTGCCCGGGTTGGCAGCGGTGTTTCCGCCGCCCTGTTCCTTGCCCTGTGCCGCAGCGGTAGACCGCTCGTGGGCCGGTCGCGCCGGCGGCCGGGCATTCGGAACCGGAGCAGGTACATCGCGGCCAGGCACCTGCACCACGCGCAGCTCATCGGTATCGAGCTGGATCGCGGTCAGCTTGCCGCCCCATACCGCGCCGGTATCGATGGCGTGCACGCCCTGGGTGATGGTCAGGCCCAGCGCCGACCAGTGGCCGCATACGACCTTCAGGTCGCGCTCGACCCGGCCGGGCACTTCAAACCACGGATACAGTCCCTGTTCCTGCGTGCCCGGCGTGCCCTTGTCCTCGATGCCGATGCGTCCGCGCGGAGTGCAGTAGCGCATGCGGGTGAGCACGTTGATGATCGCCCGCGAACGGTCGTAGCCGGACAGGTTCGGTGCCCAGCTTGGCTTGTCGCCATACATGTTGCGGAACAGCTTGCGGTAGCCCGCGCCGTGCAGTTGCACTTCGACTTCGGCCGCATGCTTTTCGGCCATCTGCGTGGTCCATTTCGGCGCCAGGCCGGCGTGCACCATCATCCAGCCCATCTCGCGGTCCACATGCACCAGCTTCTGCAGGCGCAGCCAGTCCAGCAGTTCGTCACGGTCCTCGGCCTGCACGATGCGCAGCAGGTCCGGATTGACCTTGCGCTGCTCTTCCTCGGTGCGTGCACCGACCGCCAGCAGCGAAAGATCGTGATTGCCCAGCACGACCACGCTGTGCTCGCGCAGCGAATGCACCAGCCGCAGCGTTTCCAGGGATTGACCACCGCGGTTGACCAGATCGCCGCAGAACCACAGGGTGTCCTGCGCGGGGTCGAAGCGGAGCTTCTCCAGCAGTCGCTGGGTCACGTCATAGCAGCCCTGCAGGTCGCCGATCGCCCACACACTCATCGTCCGGCCTCCGTGTCAGTGCAGGGTACGTGGGATGGCCAGCACGAACGGTGCGACCGGCGCGGCGAATTCGGTGCCGTCATCGGCGACCATGTCGTAGTGGCCCTGCATGGTTCCGTGATCGGTCGCCAGCATGACACCGGACGTGTAGTGGAAGTCTTCACCGGGACGCAGCCGCGGCTGCTCACCGATCACGCCTTCGCCATCGACGTGCTCGACGCGGCCGTTGGCATCGGTGATGCGCCAGTGGCGCGCGACCAGCCGCGCGGCCACCCGGCCCTGGTTGTGGATGCGGATCGTATAGGCGAACGCATAGCGGCCGTCTTCCGGCACGGACTGGTCATCGAGGAATCGCGGTGCGACCTCGACGGAAATGGCGTAAACGTCAGCGTCTTCCATACCGGCAGTGTAATCAGGAGGCATTGGCCAAGGCGATGAATTCGGCCACGTCCAGCTGTTCGGCACGGGCGTCGGGGCGCACGCCGGCAGCGGCGAACTGGTCGGCCGACACCACGTTGTTCAGCGCGTTGCGCAGGGTCTTGCGGCGCTGGCCGAAGGCGGCCTTGACTACTTCGGCGAAGCGGGCGTGGTCATGGATGCCGACGGTGGCCGGATCATGCGGCACCAGCCGCACCACGGCCGAATCGACCTTCGGCGGCGGCCGGAACGCACCCGGCGGCACCACGAACAGCGAGGTGACGGTGCAGTAGGCCTGCAGCATCACGCTGAGGCGGCCATACACCTTGCTGCCGGGACCGGCTGCCATGCGGTCGACCACTTCCTTCTGCAGCATGAAGTGCATGTCGCGGACCACGGCGGCATGTTCCAGCGCATGGAACAGGATCGGCGAGGAGATGTTGTACGGCAGGTTGCCGACCAGACGGATCGGCTGTCCGGCCGCCAGTTCGGTGAAGTCCACGCGCAGCACGTCGCGGTGGACGATGGTCAGCTCGCCCAGCGGCTCGGCGGCAGCGGTCAGCGGCGCGATCAGGTCGCGGTCGAACTCGATCACCGTCAGTGACGGATGCACGCGCAGCAGCGGCAGCGTGATCGCTCCCTGGCCGGGGCCGATCTCGACCAGACGGTCACCGTCCTTGGGATTGACCGCCATCACGATCTTGTCGATGTAGTGGCGATCGGCCAGGAAATGCTGGCCAAGCTGCTTCTTGGCCGGGGCGGTGAACACCGGGCCGGAGGGGGAATGCGGGGAATTCATGCGCTCAGTGTACGTTGCCGCGCAAGCTGCGCACACAGCGTCGTTGCCGCCTGCAGGCTGGATGGATCGGCAATGCTGAGGCCGGCCAGGTCCAGCGCGGTACCGTGATCGACAGCGACGCGCGGGTAGGGCAGGCCCAGGGTCAGGTTCACGGCCTGCTCGAAGCCGGAGTACTTCAGCACCGGCAGGCCCTGGTCGTGGTACATGGCCAGGACCGTATCGAAACCTGCCAGCTTGCCTGGCAGGAACGCGGTGTCGGCCGGCAGCGGCCCGACCAGATCCATGCCTTCAGCGCGCAGGCGCTGCAGCAGCGGGATGACCAGATCCAGTTCCTCGCGGCCGAGGTGACCGTCTTCACCGGCGTGCGGGTTCAGGCCGAGCACGGCGATGCGCGGCGATGCCAGCCCGAACTCGCGGCGCAGCGCGGCGTGCACGGTGCGCAGGGTGTGCTCCAGGCCGGGCGCGGTGATCGCATCGGCGACCTCACGCAGCGGCAGGTGGGTGGTGGCCAGGGCCACGCGCACGATGTGATTGGCCAGCATCATCACCACCTTCACCCCGGCCTGGTCGGCCAGCAGTTCGGTGGTGCCGCTGTAGGCGATGCCGCCCTCATTGATGACCGCCTTGTGCACCGGGCCGGTGACCACGCCGTGCAGCTCGCCCGACAGGCAGGCCTGGCCGGCGCCGAGCAGGGCGCCGATGACCGCGCCGGCATTGGCCGGATCGGCGTGGCCGAAGCGGCTCGGGACGGCATTGGCCACGACGCGCAGACGCAGGTCGCCCGGGAAGCGGGCTTCCGCCTTCTCGGGCAGCAGTTGCAGGGGCAGGTCCAGCGCGGCGGCGGCTGCGCGCAGGGTATCCGGGTCGGCGAAAGCCAGCAGCCGGCAATCATCGCGCGGCTGCTGGATCAGGCGGATGCACAGCTCCGGGCCGATCCCGGCGGGCTCGCCCGGTACCAGAGCGAGCTCGGGGCGCATCGGTCAGGACTGCGGCGGCGTCGCGGTGTTTTCCGCGCGGTCACCGCTGCGGAAGCTGACGTAGGCTTCGCCACGCAGCTCCTGCAGGAACCGGTTGTATTCGTCTTCCAGCTTGCGGCGGCCGATGGTTTCGCGGACCTGCGCACGCTGGTTGTCGTTGGTCACGTCGGTCTGGCGGGTCGCCACGCGCTGCACGATGTGCCAACCGGCGTCGGTGCGGAACGGCTGGCTGACACCGCCGTCCTGCACGCTCTGGACCTGCTGGCCGAAGGCCGGACCGAACGCATCGGCCGGGAACCAGCCCAGATCGCCGCCCTGGCCCTTGCTGTTGTTGTCCTCGGACGACTCCCTGGCCACCGTCTGGAAGTCGGCGCCGCCGGCAATGCGGGCACGCAGGGTGTCGATCTTGGCCTTGGCGGCCGCATCGGTCTGGTTGTCGTCCACGCGCACCAGGATGTGGCGGCCGTGGAACTCGGTGACGGTATGGGTGCCGGCGGCGGCGCTGGAATCGCGCACTTCCACCAGCTTCAGCAGCTGGAAGCCGCTCGGACCACGGATCGGGCCAACCACGTCACCGGCATTCATCTTTTCCATCAGCTGCGCGAACGCGGCCGGGATCTCGTCCATGCTGCGCCAGCCCAGGTCGCCGCCTTCCAGTGCATTGGGGCTGTCCGAGTAGCGTACGGCGGCGGCATTGAAGTCCAGCTCACCCTTGTCCAGCAGGGCCTTCACGCCGTCGGCCTTCTTCTGGCCGGTGGCGATCTGCTCGGCATTGGCGCCGTCGGGCAGGGCGATCAGGATGTGCGCCAGGTGGTACTGGTTGCCGGCGGTGGCCTGTTGCTTCAACGCGGCATCGACTTCGCCCTCGCTGACGCTGATGCGGCTCTGCGCGAAGCTCTGGCGCAGGCGCTGCACGGTGATCTCGTCACGCACCGAGGCGCGGAAGTCGTTGAAATCGATGCCATCACTCGCCAGGCGCTGGCGCAGCGCGTCCAGATTGGAACCATTCTGCTGGGCGATGGCATTCATCGCCTGGTTCAGCTCCTGGTCGCTGACGCGGATGCCGCTGCCCTGCGCACGGGCCACCTGCAGCTTGACCAGCACCAGGCGCTCGAGCACCTGCCGGCTGAGTACGTCATCCGGCGGCAGCTGGGCCTCGCGGCCGGCGTACTGCGCCTTGATGTTGGCGATGGCGCGCTGGAGTTCGCTCTGCAGGATCACGTCCTCATCGACGACAGCGGCGATGCGGTCCAGCGGCTGCGCCTCCTGGGCAAGTACCTGCAGGGGGGCGGACACGCTGGACACCGCCAGCAGCGAGGCGAGAAGAACGGGGAAGCGCTTGGTCATGGGATCAGATTCGGATCGTAGTCGTCCCGGGTCGTCCCGGTATTGCTGGGGGGCACGAGATAGAGGTCGTCGCGGTTGTAGCCGAGGATAGCACGGCGCAGGGTGCGGTCCGTGTCCTGGCCCAGGGAGCTGAGGCCCTTCAGCACGAACTCCAGCTGGATGGAATTGTTCAGCTCGCCCTCGCGGTTGCGCACGTAGCGGCGGGCCACCGCGCGCACGGCCAGACAGCAGCTGTCCCACTGGACGCCACCGATGATTTCCAGCGGCTTCTTGTCTTCCAGCGAGTAGTAGTAGCGGCCGACCAGGCTCCAGCGGGGGTTCAGCGGGTACAGGAACGACAGGTCGGCCTGCTTCAGCAGGTCGGTGCCGTCCGGGTTGATGCGGTGGCGGTAGGTCAGGTTGACCACGCCATCGTTGGGCATCAGGTAACGGGCGCGCAAGCTGGCCAGGTCCTCACGCTTGTATTTGGGGTCCCACTGGTAGGTCGCGCTGAGGGTCCAGCGGTCGTTGACCATGTAGTTGGCATCGGCGATCCAGGCCGACTTGCCCTTTTCCACCGGCGGGCCACCCGGCACGGCGGTCACCCGCGATTCGTCGAAGTACTGGATCTGGCCGATGGCCGCCGAGAACCGCTCGCGGCCGGTGGTCTGGTCGATGAAGCGGGTGCCCAGCGCCATGGTCAGCTGGTTGGCGTCGTTCTGGCGGTCGGCGCCGGTATAGCGCGAGTCGCGGAACAGCTGGCCCCAGCTGAAGGTGAAGTCGCGGGTATCGAAGATCGGCAGCTCGTCCTGGTTGCGGTAGGGCGTGCGCAGGTAGAACAGGCGCGGTTCCAGGGTGTGCAGGAACGAGCGGCCGCCGATGGTGGTCTCGCGGTCGAAGAACAGGCCGGCATCGATGCTGCCGATCGGCAGGCTGCGGCTGGGCGAGGTGTTGCCGCGCAGCTGCTCGGGGGTAGCGGTGGCCGGATCAACGCCCTGCGAAACCAGCACGTTGCGGCGGATGCTGTCGGCCAGCTGCCGGTCCAGGTCGTAGGCGGTGTAGCGGTAGGCCAGGGTCGGGGTCACGTACCAGGCCGCACCGCTGAACGGCAGCGACACATAGGGTTTCAGGTCCAGGCGTGCGCCGCCGTACATCCGCTGGGTCTGGCCGGTACGGGTGTACTCGAGGTCCGGTCCGGCCTCGGGGCCGTACTTGAAGTTGATGTCTTCATGGGTGAAGCGCACGGCTTCGGCGTACACGCCGGTTTCCAGCCACGACAGGACCGGCTTGTCCCAGTTGAAGTACAGGCGCGGCTGGCGGTTGTAGGCCAGCGCGCTCTCGTTGAGCGTGTAGTCGGTCAGCTGCCAGCGGTCGGCCATGATTCCGGCCGTCCAGTTCTGGCCGGTGCCGTAAAGGCCAACGGTGCTCTGCAGGTTCGAGGCGGTCACGCCCACCAGGCGGTTGGCGAAGTCCTCGACGTAGCGCTCGTCGCTGACCCAGGCCAGGTTGGCACGTGCCTGCCAGTGGCTGTCCACGTTGTGGTAGCCGCTGAACATGACACGGCCGCGATCGCGGTCGCGCAGCTTGTCGTTGGGGATGTAGGCGGTCAGCAGTTCGCCGCGGCCGCCGTTGTAGAGGTAGCGGAACTCGTTGTCGAGCATCAGGCCGCGCCGGCTCATGTAGCGCGGCATCAGCGTGTCGTCGTAGTTCGGTGCCAGATTCAGGTAGATCGGCTGGGTGTAGTCGAACCCGTTGCGCCCGGACATGCCCAGCTGCGGGAACAGCAGGCCGGTCTTGCGCCGGTCGTCGATCGGGAACTTGAAGTACGGTGCCCACAGCACCGGCACCTTGCCGATGCGCAGCACGGCATTGCGCGCCGTGCCGAAGCCCTCGTCGTTGTCCACTTCGATCTGCGGCGCCGACAGCTTCCACACCGGCTGCGACGGGTCGCAGGTGGTGTAGGTGGAGCGGTGCATCTGCCCGACCGCGCCCTGCAGGTCGACCGATTCGGCGTCGCCGTTGCCACGGCGGGACACCAGCTGGTACTGGATGTCGGTGATCTTGTGGGTGTCGCTTTCCTGGTTGCCCTCGGCGCGCTTGGCGACCATGCGGATCGACGCGTCCTGGTAGCGGACATTGCCATCGGCGATGTAGTTGCCGGACTCGGTGTCGAAGCTGAGCTTGTCGGTGCCGACGAACTGGTCGCCGCGACGCAGGGCGACGTTGCCCTCGTACTGCGGCACCGTGGTGGTACCCAGCAGCTGATCGCCCTCGATATCGGTCGGCTGCTGCTCGCGCGCGGCGCTGGCGGCGGCCTTGTCCTGGCCCGGAACCGGGGTCGGGGCGTCGGTGAACGCGGGAATGACGTCGGTTGCCGGGCACAGGCCCCAGTTGAGCGGCTTATCATCGGCCATCGCCGGCAGGCAGACGGCGATGCTCAGAGGCAGGGGAAGCAGGCGGAGGGCTCGGCGCACGCGGTTCGGATTCGGGCGAAAACGGACGGTAGCTTGCCCCATCCCTTGCATAGGGGCAATGAAGGCGGCCCGGTCGCACCGGTTCGGGTTCATCCAGCCGGGGGGGACGCCGCCGGCGACATCAGGGCCTGCACGTGGGCCACGCTGCATTCGGCCAGGGCCTGCAGGTCGTAGCCGCCCTCCAGCATCGACACCACCCGGCCGGCCGCGTGGCGACGCGCCAGCGCATGCAGTTCGCGGGTGATCCAGGCGAAATCCTCGGTCTCCAGCATCAGATCCGCCTGGGGGTCGCGCAGATGGGCGTCGAAGCCTGCCGAGATCAGCATCAGCTGCGGGCGGAAGTCGTCGATGGCCGGCAGCATCTCGTCGGCCCAGACATTGCGGAAGCGGAATCCGCCACTGCCCGGCGGCAGCAGGATGTTCATCAGATTGCCCGCGCCACGGTCACGGCGCAGGCCGGAGTTGGGGAACAGGCCGGCCTGGTGGGTGCTGTAATACGACACCCGTGCGTCGTGCTGGAAGATGTCCTGGGTGCCGTTGCCATGGTGGACGTCGAAGTCGACCACCGCGATCCGCTCCAGCCCGTGGCGGTCGCGCGCGTAGGCTGCGGCGATGGCGATGTTGTTGAGCAGGCAGAAGCCCATGGCCGTGCTGCTGGTGGCATGGTGACCCGGCGGGCGCACCGCGCAGAACGCCAGCGGGTCCGCGCCCAGCATCACCGCATCCACCGCGGCCACACCGGCACCGGCAGCATGCACCGCCGCGCTGGCCGAGCCGGGCGAGGTCCAGGTGTCCATGTCCAGCTGGCGCAGGGGCACGGTCTGCGGTTGCAGCACGAAGTCGAGCAGGGCGCTGTCGTGGACCCGGCTCAACTCGCCGAACTTGGCGGGTGGGGCCTCGCGCCAGTCCAGCTGGCCGGGGAATGCGCCGCGCAGGGCGTCGAGCACGCCCTGCAGCCGTTGCGGGCATTCGGGATGGCCCGGACCGGGATCGTGCAGCAGGCAGGACGGATGGGTGAAGACCAGCATCGTACGGACTCAGCCCTGCCGGTGCTGGGGCTGCCAGAGCGCCTCGCCCTGCCCATCGGCGCGGGCCAGCACCCGGGCCAGCACGAACAGCAGGTCCGACAGCCGGTTGAGATACTGCAGCGCTTCGCTGCGCACGTTCTCATGGCGGGACAGCGTCACCGTCTCGCGCTCGGCGCGGCGGACAATCGTTCGTGCCAGGTGGCAGCGTGCGGCGGCTTCGCCACCGGCGGGCAGGATGAACTCCTTCAGCATCGGCAGCGTGGCGTTGTAGTGGTCCAGCTGCTGTTCCAGTGCCGAGACATCGGCGGCATGGATCGCGGCATGGCCGGGGATGCACAGCTCGGCGCCCAGGTCGAACAGCTGGTGCTGCAGATGGACCACCAGCGCGCGCACGTCGTCCGGAAGCGGTGCGGCCAGCAGCAGGCCCAGCGCCGCGTTGGCTTCGTCGACGGTGCCGTAGGAGGCGACGCGGGCATCGTCCTTGGCTACGCGCTGGCCATCGCCCAGTCCGGTGCTGCCGTCGTCACCGGTGCGGGTGTAGATGCGCGAGAGGCGATGGCCCATGGCGCAGCTCAGTGCCGGATGTCGCGACGGGCCTGCTGGAGCTTGAGCACCTGCTCCACGGCCAGTTGCAGGGCGGCGGCCAGCGCCACGTAGATCGCCGTGGTCCGCAGGTAGGGGCCGAACCACTGTGCGTAGTTCTGCGCCCAGCCCGCCAGCGTCGGCTCGGCTACGTTGCGGGTGGTCCAGTAGAAGCCCCCCTGCGCAAGCAGGTGGCACAGCGCCACCGAGGCCACCAGCAGGAGCGCACCCTTGGCCAGCACCGGCCAGCGCGCGCCGCGGTAGTTGTGGCCCAGCAGCATGCCGCCGGCCCACAGCGAGAAGTACGCCGGCAGCAGCAGCCAGTAGCCGGGCGACACGCAGTAGTGCTGCCAGAAATCCAGCCCCGCGCTGCGGATCACGATCCAGTCGACCAGCACCGCGAACAGCATCAGCAGCGGAAAGGCCCAGCGCGTCCAGCGCGCGAGGTAGAAACCGCCGATGAAGAACACCGCCCAGGAGGCATCGGGGATCGCCGCGAAGTGGTTGACCCGGGTCGCCGCCAGCAACAGCACGAGCACGGACAGGACGAAGGCGCGATTGGCGGTGTCGGACATGGCGGCGGGCCCGGAGCGGATTCAGCTTTCATTCTAGCCCGCCGCGCGGGTTGGCGCAGGCAGCGTCGCGTTCGGTGTACAGCCGGGGCGAGCGCGTATCATGAACGCCATGAGTGAACGACATGACGTGCTGATCGTCGGCGGCGGACTGGTGGGTGCCAGCCTCGCCATCGCCCTGGACCGCCTGGGCCGCGACGTGGGCCTGATCGAGGCCAGCCCTGCCGGTGGACTGCCGGCGGTGTTCGACCAGCGCAACCTCAGTTTCGCCGCCGCCACCGTCAACGCGCTGACCGCGCTGGGGGTGATGCAGAAGCTGGCGATGGCGCCGGGACCGATCCGTCGCATCCATGTCAGCCGCGCCGGTGACTTTGGCCGGGTGCAGCTCGATGCGGCCGATTACAACCGGCCGTGGTTCGGCCAGGTGGTGGTCGCACGTGACTTCGGTCATGCGCTTGAGGCACGCCTTCAGGAACTGCCGCGGCTGCGGCGTTACCGGCCGATGCGTTTCCTCGGCCTGGGCGGGGTGGTGGAGGGCTGTCGCCAGGTGCATGTGGCCGACGACGCCGGCGAGCGCACGCTGCTGGCACGGCTGGTGGTCGGTGCCGATGGCACGGCCAGTGCGGTGCGGGAGGCGCTGGGCATCGAGGTCGACCGCCACGATTTCCAGCAGACCCTGTTCGTGGCCCGCGTGCGCAGCCAGCGCGCGCCCGACGGCACGGCTTGGGAGCGCTTCACCGATACCGGCCCGACGGCCCTGCTGCCGCGTGGCGACCGCCATTTCGGCACGGTGCATGGGGTGGCGCGCGAAGACGCCGACGCGGTGATGGCGCTGGACGACGCAGCGTGGCTGCAGCGCCTGCAGCATGCCATCGGCTGGCGTGCCGGGCGTCTGCTGGAGTCGGGTCCGCGCAGTGCCTACCCGCTGATCCAGGTGCTGGCGCGCGCCCTGGCAGGCGAGCGCGCGGTGCTGCTCGGCAATGCCGCACAGACCATCCATCCGTTGGGCGCGCAAGGCTTCAACCTGGGCCTGCGCGATGCGCTGACCCTGGCCGAACTGCTGGAAGACGATGCAGGCGATGCCGGCAGTGATGCGCTGCTGCGTGCGTATGTGGCCCGTCGGGAAGAGGATCGCCAGCAGACGGTGGCGTTCTCCGGAGGACTGGCGCGCCTGACCAGCAATCCTGCGCCGTTGATGCGCCCGTTGCGCAGTCTCGGCCTGGTGGCCGCGCAGCGCGGTTCGGTGCAGTCGATGCTGGTCGGCGGGGCGATGGGTTTCCGTGGCGTCGTGCCGCGACTGTGCCGCGGAGAAGCCGCATGAACCGCCGCGCGCGCCTGGACGTGGTCATCGTGGGAGGCGGCGTGGTCGGTGCCGCGTGTGCACTGGCGCTGGCCGATGCGGGGCTGGCCGTCGCCCTGGTGGAGGGCCGTGAGCCCGCGCCCTGGCAGGCATCGCAGCCGGACCTGCGCGTGTTCGCCTTCGCGGCTGACAACGTGCAGCTGCTGGACCGTCTCGGCGTGTGGCCTGCGATCGTACAGGCGCGGGCCTGGCCGTATCGCCGCATGCAGGTATGGGATGCCGCGGGAGGCGAGGACCTGCTGTTCGACGCCGACCGCCTGGGGCGTCGCGAGCTGGGCTTCATCGTCGAGAACGGGCTGTTGCAGGATCGCCTGTGGGCGGCACTGCCGGCGGCCGGGGTGCAGCTGCATTGCCCGGCACGGGTGGAGGCGCTGGAGCAGGACGAGGAGGGGGTGCGACTGCGCCTGGATGACGGACGCAGGCTGGAAGCGGCCCTCGCCGTGGCCGCCGATGGTGCCGAGTCGACGCTGCGCGAGCTGGCGGGCATCGACGTGGTGCGCCACGACTATCACCAACGTGGCGTGGTGGCCTACGTCGACAGCGAGCTGCCCAACCAGGCTACGGCCTGGCAGCGTTTCCTGCCGACCGGTCCGCTGGCGCTGCTGCCGGTGGCCGAGCGCCGCAGCTCGATCGTGTGGACCTTGCCTGACGAAGAGGCGGTGCGCGTGCTGGCGCTGGAGGAGGAGGCATTCAATCGCGAACTGACCCGCGCCTTCGCCGCACGGCTGGGCGAACTGCGCCTGGTGTCGCCGCGCGCCGCGTTCCCGCTGCGCCGCCAGCTGGCCCGCCACTATGTGGCCGGCCGCGTGCTCGCACTCGGCGACGCCGCGCATGTGGTGCACCCCCTGGCCGGGCAGGGCGTGAACCTGGGGCTGCGGGATGTCGCTGCCCTGCGGCAATGGCTGGCGCCTTCAGCCGAGCGCCGTGGCCAGCCGCGCCTGTCGCCGCAGCGCCTGCAGCGCTGGGCCCGCGAGCGGCGCAGCGACAACCAGGTGGCCGCCTACAGTTTCGATGCGATCAACCGCCTCTTCTCCAACGACGAGATGCACCTGACCCTGGCCCGTGGCCGCGCGCTGGGCTGCGTCGGCAAGTGGCCGCCGCTGGTTCAGGCGTTCTGGAAGCGCGCCGCCGGCGTGTGACGACCCCGTTTGGCGGTTGATCCGCCGGTAGCGCCGGGCCATGCCCGGCGGGATCCGTGAACCGGATCAATCAATCAGCCAGCCGGCCAGGTCGGCACGATCCAGCTTGCCGCGGCGCTTGCTGTCCAGCGCGGTGAACTCATCGGCCAGTGCAGGATTGGCCTGGGCCTCCGCACGGCTGATGAAGCCATCACCGTCGGTATCCAGCGCGGCAAAGTGGATGCGGTACTGGCCGGTCACGCTGCTGGGTTCAACCGAGCGCACCGTGACCTGGGCCTCCCCTGCGGGCATCGGAATATCGACGCTGCCGGTGACCCGTCCGGCATTCAAGGGCTGCTGGCGGATGGCTCCGCCGGTCGGACCCAGCGGTTGGCTCTGCGCGGGTGTGGGCGGCAGCTGCTGCGCCAGCACGGGTGACGTGGCCAGCAGGACAGCCAGCAGCACGGGCAAACGCGGACGGTACATGACGGACTCCTGGCAGGCGTTGACGGAAGCGTACCCGGGGCATCCTGTGCGGGCGATGACCCTGCCGCGCATCACCGCATCGGCGATGCCAGCACGGTGATCTCTTCGCGGTCGTGATAGAGCTGCTTGGCACGCACTTCCAGCGACGTGCCAGCCTGCTCCTGGAACAGGTCCAGGCACAGCCGGGTCTCGTCCCAGCGCTTCTTCATCGGCAGTTTCAGATTGAAGATGGCATGCCTGCACCAGCCTTCGCGGAACCAGGTGGCCATGCGTTCGGCAACGCGACGCGGTTGCTCGACCATGTCGCACACCATCCAGTCCAGCGGCTGCTCCGGGTGCCAATGGAAGCCATCCGCGCGCAGGTGCTCGACCAGGCCGGTATCCAGTACGTGCTGGCGCAGGGGGCCGTTGTCGATGCTCAGCACCTGCATGTGCTGGCGGGTCAACACCCAGGTCCAGCCGCCCGGTGCCGCCCCCAGGTCGGCCGCGCGCATGCCGGGTTTCACCAGTGCCTCGCGTTCTTCCGGCGCCAGCAGCGTCAGCAGGGCTTCGTCCAGCTTCAGCGCCGAACGCGAGGGGGCCTCCGGCAGCAGTTTCAGGCGCGGAATGCCCAGTGCCCACGGTGCGCTGTCGGCGGGGTCGGCCACGCAGATGAAGGCGTGGGTGCCGTCGACGAACACCACGTGCAGGCGTGGCAGCCGTGCATTGGGCTTGTCGCTGAGCTTGCCGGCCTTGCGCAGCGCCGGGCGCAACGCGTTGCCGAACGCACGGGCGAGCCCGGACAGCGGCTTGCCGGCATCCGAATCCGGATGTTCGACCCACAGATCACCAAAGCGTGGCGCATCGGCCAGCACCTCCAGCATCGGCGTGATGCGATCGGCCGGATCCAGCTGCGGCAGTTCAGCCAGCACCACCAGCTTCTGCCGCGCGAAGATCAGGCCGCGCCACGGCAACCGCGGTGCCAACGCGGCCGCTTCGTCGCACATGAACAACACATAGCCGTCATTGCGCTGGGTACGTGCGTAGCCGGCGAACCCTGCCTCACCGGCGCGGAACTGCAGTTCGCCGGCCAGCTCCGGCTCGAAGCCCTGCCGGCACAGGCACAGCAGGCCGATGCCGGTTTCAGTAACGGGCGCCATCGCTTTCCCCATAGGCGCGCAGCACGCTGCGTGCGGCGTCGCGGTTCAGGCCCTGCACCACCTCGATGCCACGCTTGTTGAGCTCGCCCACCCAGTCGGCCGGCAGCGGGCCTTCGTCGAACGGGGTCAGTTCCTCTACATCGGCGGCACTGGCGCCGATCAGCAGGCGGTCGATGCCGGCCCACACCGTGGCGCCGTAACACTGGCAGCACGGCTGCGAGCTGGTGGCCAGGGTGACCGGCGACAGCACGGCATTCAGGCGCGGCGTCTGCAGGCGCTGCTGGGCCAGCATGTAGGCCATGTTCTCGGCATGTGCCAACGAGGTGGCATGCGGCATCACCCGGTTCACGCCGGCGGCGATCACCTTGTCGTCCGGACCGAACACCACGGCGCCGAACGGGCCGCCGCTGGCGTGCTCGACGTTCTGTCGCGACAGCTCGATGGCCAGCGCGACCTTGGCCTCATCGCCCGGATATCGACGATCCAGGTCGATCTGGTCGTGGATCCAGGCGGGAAGGGTCAGGTGGACTTGCGCATACAGCATCGCGGGGGTGCCTCGTGTGGGATGGGAAAAGTGCGGTTGCTTGGGAAACCGGCGCGCAGTGTAGCCGCACCGGCCTGTACCGGGTGTAGGCGCGTCAGCCGGGTGAGCCGGTGCGGATCACCACGTACTGCTTGCGGAACTCCAGCCCGGCCTGCGGCCAACTGGCGGCATACGCGCGCAGCAATGGCAGGGCAGGGGCGAAGTCGTGGCCATTGACCCGGCAATCGGCCTCGCACAGGCCATCGGCATCGCGCGAGGCGAACAGGCGGATAGCAAGGAACTGGCGCGCTTTCAGCAGCTCGTCGAAGGCGTCCATGCTCCTGGTGAACAGGCAGCAGGGGCAGGAACCGTGGTCGTCCTCACTGCATGTGGCGACCTCCACCTCCTGCGCGCGGTAGTGGGCCAGCGGCCCCAGCACCACGGTGCGCCCGTGTTCCTTGCCGTCATCACCTGCTGGATAGGTCAGGCCCATCATCGGCAGGCCCTGCGCGTCGTCGGCGCCCACTGCGGTCTGCAGGGTGGCCAGGTCCACCCGCACCCAGGCCTGGAAGCCGGACAGCAGCGAGGCCTGCTCATCGGCGCCGTTGGCGTGCTGGTACTCGAACAGGCCATCGGCGAACAGGGTGGGGTGCTGCGCCTCGATGACCGTGGAGGTCTGCCAGCCACCGTTGTCGCGCGCGTGTGCCGCCATCGCATGCGGGGTCAGGCGCAGGCCGCTGTCCAGCAGCAGCGCGCCGCCGTCGACGCGGCTGGCGATGCCAGCGTCCTGCAGGACCTGCTGCAGCAGCGGGAGGAGGGCGGTGGACGTCGTGGTCATGTCAGGCCTGTGGATGGATCGGGTGGAGCATCCAGGCCGGGCCGGGTGCTAGTGATCGAGTGCTTCGCGTTCTGCGCGATATCGCCGTGCGTCGGACTGCTGCTGCGGATCGTTGCCATGATCACGCAGCCAGGTATCCAGTTCGCGGCGATAGTCCGCGCGGAAATCGGCGTTGCCCGGGCTGAAGTGCAGCTTGCGTGCGGCTACCTCCACCCGCTCGCGCGCGCTGGCACGGGCCTGGGCGATGCCGTGCGGTGATTCGGTGGTGAGGATGACGAAGTTGCGCGGAAAGCCCGGCGTGTACTTCACCACGAACGGCTGGTCCTGAGCCGGGATGCGGATCGCGTTCTCCAGCGGCCACAGCGAAGCGGTGTTGGTGTGGAACACCACCTCCACGTCGCGACCTTCGGCGGTGCGCAGCACCGCTTCGTAGCGCCAGATGTACTGTTCGTTGAGCGTGGAATTGGTTTCCTCGGCCTTCACGATCACCGCTTCACCGCGCTCGCCCACCGCATTGAGGAAAGTGGCGTTGAGGAAGCTGCCGAGGAAGATGTTGAGCATCGCCAGCGGAAACACCACGATGGCGTAGACCGGTGAACGCCGCCACCACGAGACCAGCGCGGCCAGCCCCATTGCTGCAAAGAACGTCAGCAGCGGATGCTGCGAGATGAACCAGAGCAGGGCGGACAGGGCGGTGATCATCGTCGCGCTCGTGCGGGCGCCGTGCCGGCGCCCGCGCGGGTCCTCAGGCTGACCAGGTATCGCGCAGCGTCACGCTGCGGTTGAACACCGGCTTGGCTTCGGTGTGGTCGCGGCGGTCGGCAACGAAGTAGCCGGTGCGTTCGAACTGGAACGACTGCTCCGGCGCGGCGCTGGCCGCGGCCGGCTCGACATAGCCGGTGACGGTGCGGCGCGATTCCGGATTGAGGTAGTCGCGGTAGGTCCTGCCTTCCGACTCGTCGTCCGGGTTCGGCACCGAGAACAGTCGGTCGTACAGGCGGATCTCGGCCGGAACGCCGTGCACGGCGCTGACCCAGTGGATGGTGCCCTTGACCTTGCGGTTGGCCCCTTCCATGCCGGGGCGCGACTCCGGATCCAGCCAGCCGCGCAGCTCGGTGATAGTGCCGTCGGCATCCTTGATCACCTCATCGCAACGGATGATGCCGGCACCACGCAGGCGCACTTCGCCGCCCGGCACCAGGCGCTTCCAGCCCTTCGGCGGTACTTCGGCGAAGTCCTCGCGGTCGATCCAGACCTCGCGCGCGAACGGCACCTGACGGCTGCCGAAGCTCTCGTCCTTCGGATGGTTGCTGAAGGTGAGCTGTTCTTCATGGCCTTCGGGCAGGTTGGTCAGTACCAGCTTGAGCGGGTCGACCACGGCCATGCGGCGCGGTGCGGCGCCATCGAGGTCTTCGCGCAGCGCGCCTTCCAGCACGCTGAAGTCGATCAGCGAGTTCTGCTTGCTGATGCCCACGCGTTCGGCGAACAGGCGCATTGCCGCCGGGGTGTAGCCGCGGCGACGCAGTCCCTGCAGGGTCGGCATGCGCGGGTCCTCCCAGCCGTCCACCAGCTGCTCGGTGACCAGCGCCATCAGCTTGCGCTTGCTCATCACCGTGTAGTTGATGTTCAGGCGCGAGAATTCGATCTGGCGCGGCTTGGCGGCTTCGCGCGGCAGGCCGGCATCGACCAGCGGCTGGGTCAGTGCGTCGTCATGGGCGAAATCGACGTTGTCCACGCACCAGTCGTAGAGCGGGCGATGGTCCTCGAATTCCAGGGTGCACAGCGAGTGGGTGATGCCCTCGATCGAATCGCCCAGTGCATGCGCGAAGTCGTACATCGGGTAGATCGGCCACGCATTGCCGGTGTTCTGGTGCTCGACATGCTTGATGCGGTACAGCGCCGGATCGCGCAGGTTGATGTTGCCGCTGGCCATGTCGATCTTCGCGCGCAGGGTGCGCGCACCGTCCGGGAATTCACCGGCACGCATGCGGCGGAACAGGTCGAGGTTCTCCTCGACACTGCGGTCGCGCCACGGCGAGGGACGGCCCGGCTCGGTCAGGGTGCCACGGTAGGCACGCACTTCCTCGGCCGACAGGTCACACACATAGGCCTTGCCCTGCTCGATCAGCTTCTCGGCGGCGAGATAGTAGGCCTGGAAGTAATCGGAGGCGTGGCGCAGTTCGTTCCACTCGAACCCCAGCCAACGGACATCATCCTGGATGGCGGCCACGTACTCCGGGTCTTCCTTGGCCGGATTGGTGTCGTCGAAGCGCAGGTTGCATACGCCGCTGAACTCGCCGGCAATGCCGAAGTTCAGGCAGATCGACTTGGCATGGCCGATGTGCAGGTAGCCGTTCGGCTCCGGCGGAAACCGGGTCTTGATCGCCTGGTGCTTTCCGCTGGCCAGGTCCTCGCGCACGATCTGGCGGATGAAATCGCGCTTTTCGTGGCTGTCGGCGGGGGTCTCGGGGCTGGCGGGGGTGTGCTCGGACATGAGGCTGGGCGAAAAAGGGCAGAAAGACCAACAGTCTAGCGCGTAAGGGGAAGGGCTGCCGGGGTTGCGCCCGCGCTACCGGGCGCAGGGGGGGCCAGGGGTAGCGCCGGGCCATGCCCGGCGAGCGCAGCGGCGGCATTCAGCCCCCGGGCGTATGCTGGAGGCCTTTCCCGTGGAGCCGCCCCATGCACATCGTGTACAAGGCCGACAATCTGTTCGACGCCCACCTGGTGAAGCACGCGCTGGAAGATGCCGGCATTCCTGCCTTCGTGTTTGGCGAGCAGCTGCTGGGGGGCATGGGCGAACTGCCGCTGTTTGGTGTATTGAGGGTCGGCATCCCCGACGCCGCGCGGGCCGAGGCTGAAGGCATCGTCGCCGGCCTGGACTTGGGCCACGCCGCCGACGCCCCCATTTCCGATGCAGACGACATTGCCGGCCTTCCGGCGTAGGAGCGCATCATGTTGGGAATCGGACAGGGCATCCTGGGCATCGGCGCCTTCAAGCAGCGCCTGCCGCGCCCGGAAGAGGCGCTGCCAGGGCGTGATCAGCCACTGCCGCTGCACAGCAACCAGCACTTCGTGAACAGTCACCCGCTGAAGGACCGCTTTGCCGGCCTGCAGCAGATCCGTTTCGCGCTTGGCTGCTTCTGGGGAGCCGAGCGCAAATTCTGGTCGGAGCCGGGCGTGTACAGCACGTCGGTCGGCTATGCCGGCGGCGTCACGCCGAATCCCACCTATGAAGAAGTCTGCTCCGGCCTGACCGGCCACACCGAAGTGGTGCAGGTGGTGTTCGATCCGAAGGTGGTGAGCCTGGAACGGTTGCTGCAGCTGTTCTGGGAAAGCCACGACCCGACCCAGGGCATGCGCCAGGGCAACGACACCGGCACCCAGTACCGTTCGGCGATCCATGCCACCGACGAAACGCAGTACGCCGCTGCGCTGGCCAGCCGCGAGACGTACCAGGCGCAGCTGGACGCGGCCGGCTATGGCCCGATCACCACTGAGATCGTGTTCCCGGCGCCGGAGTACTACTACGCCGAGGACTATCACCAGCAGTACCTAGCGAAGAACCCGAACGGTTACTGCGGCATCGGCGGCACCGGGGTGAGCTGCCCGATCGGGCTGGATGTGGAGGCGCCGCGCTGACGCGCGGTGGTCCGCCTGCGGCGGGCAGAAGCGGAAAGCAACTGCCGAAGCAAAAGCCAGAGCCAAAGCCAAAGCGGCTCTGGGTTGCTGTGAGTAGGGCGGGGCGGTGTGGGTCGGCAGGACACGCCGTGAACCCATCCATGGGGGCTCGATGGCGCCATCCATGGCGCCAACGGTCCTGCCAACCCACACCACCCCACCTCCGACAGCTTCCCGGTGACGGTGGGCAAGAGCGTGGGTTACTGACGAACTGAAGGAAAACAAGAAGGACGCGGCCTTCGCCGCGTCCTTTTTGTTTGATCCTGCGGTGTCTTTTGTAGAGCGGAGCCATGCTCCGCTCCGAGCAAGCGAAGCGCGCGACCCGCTGTTGCTCTTCCTTCTTCCTTCCGTGGCGGGCAGCCACAGGAAACTGTCAGAGGGCGGGCGGGTCGGGTTCGCGGGAGTGTCCGCGGCATGGATGCCGCGGCCAAGCCTCCAGGGACGGATTCACGGCGTCTCCCGCGAACCCGACCCGCCCGACCCAGCGCGGCGGTTGCTTCATGCCTTTCGCGACCAAGCCCCCGCCACGAGGGGCTCAGCCGTTGGCTGGAACCCTTACAGCGCCGCGCGGATCCGCTCGCGCAGCGCTTCCAGATCCTTGGCGAACGCCTCGATACCGGTCGCCAGCTTCTCGGTCGCCATCGGATCGGCAGCCAGATCCGCCGCAAACGTCGCCGCATCGATCGGGGTCACCGCCACGCCGTTACCCTCACCGGGCACCAGCTTGCGCGGCAGCTCGCCGTGATCGGCGTCCAGCTTCTCCAGCAGATCCGGCGAAATGGTCAGGCGGTCGCAGCCGGCCAGCGCCTCGATCTGTGCGGTGGAACGGAACGAGGCGCCCATCACCACGGTCGGCGAACCACGGCGCTTGAACTCCGCATACACGCTGCGCACGAACTTCACGCCCGGGTCCTCATCGATGTTGGCCGGGGTCTGGCCGTTGGCCACGTACCAGTCAAGGATGCGGCCGACGAACGGCGAGATCAGGAACGCGCCCGCTTCGCTGCAGGCCAGCGCCTGGGTCGGGTTGAAGATCAGCGTCAGGTTGCAGTCGATGCCCTCGGCCTGCAGGATCCGCGCCGCTTCCACGCCTTCCCAGGTCGCGGCGATCTTGATCAGGATCTTCTCGCGCGCTACGCCGGCATCGGCGTACATCTGGATGAACTGGCGGGCCTTGGCCACGGTGGCGGCGGTGTCGTACGCCTGGTCAGCATCCACCTCGGTGGACACGCGGCCCGGCACCAGCGTGCTGAGCAGCGCGCCGACGCCGATGGTCAGCCGATCGGCCACCGCATGCACCACGGCCTCGCGGTCGCCGCTCTGCTGACGGCCCCAGGCCAGTTCGCGCTCGATCAGATCGGCATAGACCGGCAGGTCCAGTGCCTTCTTCACCAGGGTCGGGTTGGTGGTGCAGTCCACCGGCTGCAGGCGCTTGATCGCCTCGTAGTCACCGGTATCGGCAACGACCACGGACAGTTCGCGCAGCTGGGACAGTTTGGACGAGGTACTCATTACGGCTCCTGGTACGGGGAATTGGATCGCGCGCAGTGCGCAGCGGAGATCAGGGACGGTCGTTGTGCACTGCGGTCACGCGCAGGCGCAGCTTGCGACCACCGGGTGCGGTCCAGTCGATGCTCTGGCCGACCGACAGGCCGAGCAGGGCACTGCCGACCGGGGCCAGCACGGAAACCTTGCCTTCATCGACGTTGGCTTCGCGGGGGAAGACCAGGGTCAGGACGTGCTTCTCGCCTGAGACCCCATCTTCGCACTCCACGCGGGAATGCATCATGACGATGCCTTCGGGAATCTGGTCCGGCGCCAGCACGGTGGCCCGGTTGAGTTCTTCGGCAAGCGCGAGCGCGGCAGGCGTCTGGCTCAGCGCAGGGGCTTCGAGCATGGCCTCCAGGCGGTCCATGTCGAAGGTTGAGACAGTGATCGACGGCGGCAGGCCGCTGGCGGTGTTCATGTAAAACTCCTTGGTTGAAAACCATGCAAAAGGCGGCGCCTGCTGGCGCCGCCTGTCTGTATTGTGGGGACAAATGCGACCGGAATCGACTCCCGCCGGTCGGGGGCGGGGACGCGGGGCCGTCAGCCGTTCAGCGCGGGGCCGGAAAGGCTGGCCGGATCGGCGGCCGTGCCATTGGCGGCTTCCAGCGTGAACAGCGCATGCGGCAGGCGCTTGAACTGGCTGGCCAGCTCCATCAGGAAGTCGTTCATCGCCGAGCTGCGGCGCCAGACCATCGCAATACGGCGGCTGGGCCGGCCCTCACCGATGAAATCGAGCAGGCGGATGTTGTTCGAGCGCGGGACGGGGGGCTGCACCGACAGGCTTGGCAGCAATGTGATGCCGACATCGGCGGCGACCATCTGCCGCAATGTTTCCAGGCTGGTGGCGCGGAACTCGGATTTCTCGTTGGCGCCGAACAGCCGGCACACTTCCAGCGCCTGGTCGCGCAGGCAATGGCCGTCTTCCAGCAGCAGCAGCTTCTGCGTGGCCAGTTCCTGCACATCCAGATGGGCGCGCTGGGCGAGCGGATGGCGACCGGAGACGGCCAACAGGAACGGCTCCTCGAACAGGAACTCGGCGTGCAGCTGATCGTCGATCACCGGCAGTGCCAGCAGCGCGGCATCGAGCTTGCCTTCGCGCAGGCGCTCCAGCAGCACATCGCTCTTCTCTTCGACCAGCAGCAGTTCCAGTTCCGGGAAACGTTCGCGGATGCGCGGGATCACATGCGGCAGCAGGTACGGGCCCAGGGTCGGGAAGATTCCCAGGCGCACCGTGCCGGCTTCCGGATCGCGGCTGCGCCGTGCCGCTTCCTTCAGCTGCTCCACCTCGGACACGATCACCCGCGCCCGTGCAGCGGCTTCCTGGCCGGCCGGCGTCAGCATCACCTTGCGGGGGGCCCGCTCGACCAGCGGCAGGCCCAGCTCTTCTTCCAGCTTGCGGATCTGGGTGGACAAAGTGGGCTGGCTGACGAAGCACGACGCGGCAGCCCGACCGAAATGCTTGTGGTCGGCCAGGGCTACCAGGTACTTCAGATCGCGTAGATTCATCCTCACATCCCAGGGATAACGGACCGGCTGGCGGCGTGGTCACCCCGCAGCTGACAATGCTCCCGGCAACCCGGGAGCAGTGGATCAGGCAGCTTCGGCAACGGCCCCGCTGCTCTTGCTCACCGACGAGCGGATCAGGTGATCGAACGCGCTCAGTGCGGCGGTCGAGCCGGCGCCCATGGCGATGATGATCTGCTTGTAGGGTACCGTCGTGCAATCACCTGCGGCGAACACGCCGGGCACACTGGTCTGGCCACGGTCGTCGATGACGATCTCGCCGCGCGGCGACAGCGCCACGGTGTCCTTCAGCCACTCGGTGTTGGGCAGCAGGCCGATCTGCACGAAGATGCCTTCCAGCACCACGCGGTGGGCGTCGCCACCGATGCGGTCCTTGTAGACCAGCCCGGTGACCCGGCTGCCATCGCCCAGCACTTCAGTGGTCTGGGCGCTGGTCAGCACGGTGACATTGCCGAGGCTGCGAAGCTTCTTCTGCAGCACCTCATCGGCGCGCAGGCTGGAATCGAATTCCAGCAGGGTTACATGCGACACGATGCCGGCCAGATCGATGGCAGCTTCAACGCCGGAGTTGCCACCACCGATCACCGCCACGCGCTTGCCCTTGAACAGCGGGCCATCGCAGTGCGGGCAGTAGGCCACCCCCTTGTTGCGGTACTGCTCTTCGCCCGGCACATTCATCTGCCGCCAGCGCGCACCGGTGGACAGGATCACCGAACGCGACTTCAGCACCGCGCCGTTTTCCAGCTGCACCTGTACCAGCCCATCGTCGCCGGCCGGCACCAGCGCGGTGGCGCGCTGCAGATCCATGATGTCCACGTCGTACTCGCGCACATGCTGCTCCAGCGCGGTGGCGAGCTTCGGGCCTTCGGTCTCCTTGACCGAGATGAAGTTCTCGATGGCCATGGTGTCCAGTACCTGGCCGCCGAAGCGCTCGGCGGCGATGCCGGTGCGGATGCCCTTGCGCGCGGCGTAGATC
Organism: Stenotrophomonas genospecies 5; assembly: GCF_054473825.1. Taxonomy (NCBI): domain Bacteria; kingdom Pseudomonadati; phylum Pseudomonadota; class Gammaproteobacteria; order Lysobacterales; family Lysobacteraceae; genus Stenotrophomonas; species Stenotrophomonas genospecies 5. The sequence goes on along the minus strand of NZ_JBTMUW010000003.1, from coordinate 43,838 downwards.
GCTGCGGCCGCGCCAGCCGGGCCGCCGCCCACCACCAGCACGTCGAAGGCCTGCTTGGCGGCGATCTTCTCCGCGTCGCGCTTGCTGGCGTTGGTATCCAGCTTGGCCACGATCTGTTCGAGCGTCATCCGGCCCTGGTCGAAGACTTCACCGTTGAGATACACGGTCGGCACCGACATGATCTCGCGCTTCTCCACTTCCTCCTGGAACAGCGCGCCGTCGATGGCCACGTGCTGGATGCGCGGGTTGAGCACCGCGGCCAGGTTCAGCGCCTGCACCACGTCCGGGCAGTTCTGGCAGGACAGGGAGAAATAGGTCTCGAACCGGTACTCGCCTTCCAGGCTCTGCACCTGCTCGATCAGTTCGGCGGTGGCCTTGGACGGATGACCGCCCACCTGCAGCAGCGCCAGCACCAGCGAGGTGAATTCATGACCCATCGGCAGGCCGGCGAAGGTCAGGTGGATGTCCTGGCCGGGCGTGCCCAGGTCGAACGAAGGCACGCGGCCCTGGCCATCACGCAGCACCTGCAGCGAGATGCTGTCGGACAGGCTTTCCAGGGTCTGCAGCAGTTCCAGCATTTCCCGCGACTTGTCGCCGTCGTCGGCATGCGCGGTGATCTGGATGGGGCGGGTCACGCGCTCCAGATAGGTCTTCAGCTGCGACTGCAGGTTGGCGTCCAACATCGGGTCTTCTCCTGGCTTCAGGCAAACAGGGGGCGTGGCACCGCTGTAGAAGGTAGCGGACCAGCAGGGGGTAGGGGTGAACCCAAGACAGTGACCGTGGAAGGGGCTGGCTGGCCGCGACGGGCCGGCGATGGCTGTCTTGGGTTCACCCCCACGCCGGCGATGCCGCCGGCATGGAGATGGGCCTGCCGTGGCGTGGGGCCACGGCGTGCCGGTGCTGCGTTAGATCTTGCCGACCAGGTCCAGCGACGGGGTCAGGGTCTTCTCGCCTTCCTTCCACTTCGCCGGGCACACCTGGTTCGGGTTGGCGGCGGTGAACTGGGCGGCCTTCAGCTTGCGCAGGGTCTCGGAGACGTCGCGGGCGATCTCGTTGGAGTGGATCTCCAGGGTCTTGATCACGCCTTCCGGATTGATGATGAAGGTGCCGCGCAGGGCCAGGCCCTCTTCCGGAATGTGCACGCCGAAGGCGTTGGTCAGCTGGTGGGTCGGGTCGCCGACCAGCGGGAACTGGGCCTTGCCGACGGCCGGCGAGGTTTCGTGCCACACCTTGTGCGAGAAGTGCGTGTCGGTGGTGACGATGTAGACCTCAGCGCCAGCCTTCTTGAACTCGGCGTAGTGGTCGGCGGCGTCTTCGATCTCGGTCGGGCAGTTGAAGGTGAATGCAGCCGGCATGAAGATCAGGACGGACCACTGGCCCTTCAGGCTGGCATCGGAAACCTTGATGAACTCGCCGTTGTGGTAGGCGTTGGCTTCAAACGGCTGGATCTGGGTATTGATGAGGGACATCATTTTTCCTCTGGGTGAAGGGAGTGGGTGAATCGACAGGAGCTAGGTTACCGGCTCAGTTGCGATAAGAACAATCCATTGATTGCATCTATTTGATAGATGCAGCCTATCAAATTGCCATGAGCCCGCACTGAACCTTGCGTCCCTCATCCTGCAACTGCCTGTGTGACAAGGAAAATCGCCAGGGACGCGTGAAGAGGGCTGATAGCCCCTCCTTATGCCCTCGGGCGAAACCTGAACGGATTCCAGCTTTTGTAGAGCCGAGCCCACGCTCGACCGCGGATCTGTAGAGCCGAGCCCATGCTCGGCTGTTCCAGAAGCAGCCGAGCATGGGCTCGGCTCTACAATTGCGGAATGTCTTTCCCAACCCAACCCTCCCTGCGCCAGGTGGTGGCCGACGCCAGCGCCCGCCTGGGCGGCATCGACGCCCGCCACGAAGCCGAGCTGCTGCTGCTGCATGTGCTGGAGCGTCCACGCAGCTGGCTGTTCGCCCATGCGACCGATCCGCTGCCGGCAACGGCGCAGGCTGCCTTCGAGGCGCTGCTGGCGCGTCGCGCCGCCGGTGAGCCGGTGGCCTACCTGACCGGCCGGCGCGGGTTCTGGACGCTTGATCTGCGGGTCGATGCGGCGACCCTCATCCCGCGTCCGGAAACCGAACTGCTGGTGGAGCTGGCGCTGGAACGCCTGCCATCGGACCGCCCGCTGTCCGTGGCCGACCTCGGGACCGGCAGTGGTGCGATCGCCCTGGCCCTGGCCAGCGAGCGGCCGCTGGCACAGGTGCTGGCCACCGATGCCAGCCCCGGTGCACTGGCCATGGCTGCGCGCAATGCCGCCCACCATGAACTGCGCAACGTGCGTTTCGCTGAAGGTGGACAGGACTGGTACGCACCGCTGCAGGGCGCGCGCTTTGCACTGATTGCCAGCAATCCGCCCTACATCGCCAGCGAAGATCCGCATCTGCAGCAGGGCGACCTGAGGTTCGAGCCGGCCAGCGCGCTGGCGTCCGGCATCGACGGACTGGACGATATCCGCCGCATCGTTGCAGGCGCGCCCGAACACCTGCAGCCGGCGGGCTGGCTGCTGATCGAGCACGGCTGGGACCAGGGCGCGGCGATCCGCACGCTGTTCGATGCGGCCGGTTTCGCCGACGTGCAGACCCAGCAGGACCTTGAGCAGCGTGATCGGGTCACCCTCGGCCGGCGACCGGCCTAGAATGGGGGTTCTCCTGCCCCGGCAGGGCATCACCCTGGAGCTGCAAGCATGCGTACGCTGTACCCCGCCATCACCCCCTATGACGTCGGCACCCTGAAGGTCGACGACCGCCACACGCTGTACTTCGAGCAGTGCGGCAATCCGGATGGCAAGCCGGTGGTGATGCTGCACGGCGGTCCGGGCGGCGGTTGCAGCGACAAGATGCGCCAGTTCCATGACCCGGCGAAGTACCGCATCATCCTGTTCGACCAGCGCGGTGCCGGCCGTTCCACGCCGCATGCGGATCTGGTGGACAACACCACCTGGGACCTGGTGGCCGATACCGAGCGGCTGCGCGAGCATCTGAACGTCGACCGCTGGCAGGTGTTCGGTGGTAGCTGGGGGTCAACCCTGGCGCTGGCCTACGCCGAAACCCATCCGCAGCGCGTCACCGAACTGGTTCTGCGCGGCATCTTCATGCTCCGCCGCTGGGAGCTGGAGTGGTTCTACCAGGAAGGCGCCAACCGCCTGTTCCCCGATGCATGGGAGCACTATCTGAAGCCCATTCCGGTGGTTGAACGCCATGACCTGATCTCGGCGTTCCACCGTCGCCTGACCAGTGAAGACGAGGCGACCCGCCTGGAAGCAGCCAAGGCCTGGGCCGTGTGGGAGGGTGCGACCAGCTTCCTGCATGTGGATGACGACTTCATCAACAGCCACGAAGACCCGCATTTCGCGCTGGCCTTTGCCCGTATCGAGAACCACTACTTCGTCAATGGTGGCTTCTTCGAGGTGGAAGACCAGCTGCTGCGCGACGCGCACCGCATCGCCGACATCCCGGGCGTGATCGTGCATGGCCGCTACGACGTAGTGTGCCCGCTCGCCAATGCCTGGGACCTGACCAAGGTGTGGCCGAAGGCGAAGCTGGAAATCACCCCGGCATCGGGCCACTCCGCGTTCGAAGCGGAGAATGTCGACGCGCTGGTGCGCGCCACGGACAGCTTCGCGTAACCCGCCGGTAGCGCCGGGCCACGCCCGGCGGCATCGCGATCTGTTGCCGCGGTTTGACTCGCCGGGCATGGCCCGGTGCTACCAGTCCCCTGCAAGCAGCGCGTCGGCCAGCACCTGCAGCTTCGGCGAGTGCTGGCGCGAAGGTGGGTAGATCAAAGAGAGTTCGCGGCTGCGGCCTTCATACGGTTGCAGCACGCGCAGCAGACGGCCGTCGGCCAAGGCGTCGGCCACGGCGAAGTCCATTACCTGCACGATGCCGATACCGGCGATGGCGGCTTCCACCAATGGGTCGCCGCTGTCGAACACCATCCGCGTCGGTGGCGTGAACTCGCGCAGCTGGCCGTCCTGAAGGAACTGCCAGTCCACCAGGCGGCCACTGCGCAGGTTGCGCACGGCCAGGCAGGCATGCCCCGCCAGTGCGGCCACATCGCCCGGTGCACCGCGCCGGGCGAGGTAGTCCGGGCTGGCGACGGTCACCCAGCGCAGCGGTCGCAGGGGCCGGGCGACGATGCGCTGGTCGGCGATGGTGCCGGTACGCAGCGCGGCGTCGAACCCCTCTTCGACCAGGTCGACCAGGCGATCGCTGAGCACGGCTTCGACCTGCAGTTGTGAATGACGCTCCAGCAGCGGCGCCAGCAGGGGCACCAGCACCTTGCGGCCGAACATCGACGGCGCACTGATCTTCAGCGTGCCCGACGGCGTGCAGGGGCGATCGGCAAGCTGCCGTTCCGCGTCCTCCAGTCCGCACAGCAGTGGCGCGACCTGTTCCACAAACTGGCGCCCATCCGGGGTCAATGCCACGTTGCGCGTGTTCCGCTGCAGCAGCTTCACGCCCAGGTCCACCTCGAGCCGGCTGATCGCGCGCGACAGCCCGGATTGGCTCAGGCCGAGCTGGCCGGCAGCGACGGTGAAGCTGCGTGCTTCGGCCACCTGCACCAGCATGCGCACCGCGTTGAGGTCCATCGATGATCCACTCATGCAGAAAATCATGACAGATATGGCGGGTGAGGGGTTTATTGATTTCGCTGCATCAATGAGACTGCGCTCCCCCTTCAGTCCAGACCACCGATGCCTCCCCTCAAATACCCGCGCTGGGCACTGACCCTGCTGGCCACCGCCCAGCTGATCATCGCCCTGGATGCCACCATCATCTTTGTCGCGCTGCATGACATGGGCCGCGCGCTGCAGATCAACGCGCAGCAGCTGCAATGGGTGGTCAGTGCCTACACCGTGGCTTTCGGCGGCAGCCTGCTGCTGGGCGGGCGTGCCGCCGACCTGATCGGCCGCCGCCGCTTCTACCGCCTGGGCATGCTGTTGTTCGCGGTGGCATCGCTGCTCGGCGCGCTGGCGCCGAATGCGGGCCTGTTGATCATCGCGCGCGCAGCGCAGGGCATCGGTGCCGCGCTGCTGTTCCCGGCAACGCTGGCCCTGATCAACACGCTGTATGAAGAAGGCCCGGCCCGCAACCGCGCGCTGGCGATCTGGAGCATGGCCAGTGCAGTGGGTCTTGCCTTGGGTACGCTGCTCGGTGGCGTACTCACCCAGGCCTTCGGCTGGCCGGCCGTGCTGGCGGTGATCGTGCCGCTGGCCACCGCGTGCGCGCTTGCCGCCGGTGCGTGGCTGCCGCCCGATGCTTCGCGCCCGCAGGGCCGTTCGTTCGATCTGGCCGGCTGCATCACCGTGACCCTGGGTGGCAGCCTGCTGGTGACCGCGCTGGTACAGGGCCCCGAATGGGGGTGGACGGCGCCCGTCACGCTGGGCTGCCTGGTGCTGTCGATACTGATCCTGTTCGCGTTCGTGCAGATCGAGCTGCGCAGCCGCGATCCACTGATGCAGTTCGCGCTGCTGCGCCTGCCGGGCCTTCGTGCCGCCCTCGGCCTGACCTTCGCGTTCATGAGCAGCTACGGTGTGCAGTACTACTTCATGGCGCTGTACTTCCAGGACGGCTACGGCTGGAGTCCGCTGCAGGCCGGCCTGGCATTCCTGCCGGCCACGGCGGTGTGCACCGTGGGCATCCAGCTTGCCGAGTGGACGCTGCAGCGCTGGAGCGCGCGCAGGGTGCTGGTGATCGGCAACCTGGCCGGTGCCGTCGGCATCGCCTGGGTGGCGGCGGCACTGCCGCATGCCTCGAATTTCTGGCCATTGCTGCCGGGCGTGGTGGTGTTGAGCATCGGCCAGGGCATGACCTGGACCGCGATGTGGATCGTGGCGGGTCAGGGCGTGCCGGCGGCGCAGCAGGGCGTGGCGTCGGGCATGGCGGCCACCGCACAGCAGATCGGCGGTGCGCTGGGCCTGGCGGTACTGGTGATGGTGGCCAACGCCGACGTGGCAGCTGCCGGCTCTCCGGATGCGCTGACCGGGCTGGTGCGTGCGGAGTACGGCGCCGCAGTGTTTGCACTGCTCGGCGTGGTCATCGCGCTGGCCCTGCGCCCGGCGCCGGTCGCCCCGGCGGTCCCCGCCTGCCTGGCCAACGACGCATGATCGACCTGCAGGATGACCCGGTAGCGCCGGGCCATCCCCGGCGAGGCGCAACGCGACGGTGAATCCTCCAGTGCCGCCGGGCATGGCCCGGCGCTACCGGGCCCGGATGGCGTTACACCGATGCCAGCAGCCGTGGCTGCAACGCGCTGAAGATCCGCGCCAGCCGCTCGGCCCACGCCTGCTGCCCGGCCGCGTCGGCGATCAGGTCCTGACGGATCTCCAGTTCCACGTGCACCAGGCCGCGCCCTTCGCCGTGCACCGGTACCGCGTAGTCGCTGGTACTGCTTACCGAATACGGTTCGTTGTCACCGACCACCAGATCGCCTTCGTCGCGCAGTGCCTGCAGCAGGGCGTGGGCAAAGCGCGTGTCCTGGTGGTAGAGCACGCCGGCATGCCATGGCCGCAGCGTGCCGTTCATGGAGGGAGTGAAGCTGTGCATCATCACCAGCAGGGTCGGGCGGCCGGCTTCGCGGCGCGCATCCAGTTCCGCTTCGATGCGGGCGTGATAGGGCGCGTGGATCGCGTCGATGCGCTGCTGCCGTTGTGCGGCCGACAGGCCGGCGTTGCCCGGTACCACGGTGTGATCGCTTGCTTCCGGAATCAGGGTCGGCGATGCCAGCGGACGGTTGCAGTCGATCAGCAGGCGCGAATAGGTCTGCTCGATGGCCCAGGCATCCAGCCGTTCGGCCAATGCACGCGTGGTGCCGGCGATGCCGATGTCCCAGCCGATATGGCGGTCAAGTTCGCGCTGCGGCAGGCCGAGGCCGGCCAGTGCGCGCGGTACCTGCTGCCCGGCGTGATCGGCCAGCAGCAGGTACGGCGAAGCGCCCTGCGGCCGGTGGATGGTGTAGATCGCCGGGTCGTCAGCGCCCAGCAATGCCGGCAAGGTGTGCAGGTCGGCGTCAGCCACGCGGGCGCCCGTCCAGGTGATGTTCGATCATCCACAGCCCGGCCCAGAGCTTGGCATCGAGCTCGTAGCCTTCGCCCATCTTCTGCACCAGCCACGCGGCAGCCTGCTTGAGCGGGACCTCGTGCACCGTGATGTCCTCGCTGTCATCGCCGCCGCCTTCGCCGATCCGGCGCAGGCCGGTGGCGCGCACGAAGGCGATCTTCTCGCTGCTGGCGCCTGAGGAGGTCGGGCCGATCATCAGCACTTCGGCGTGCTCGGCGGTCCAGCCGGTCTCTTCTTCCAGTTCGCGTACCGCCGAGACTTCGATCGACTCGCCGGCATGGATGTCACCGACCAGCCCGGCCGGCATCTCGATGGTCGATGCCTGCAGGGGCACGCGGAACTGCTCGACGAACAGCACCTTGTCCTCGGGGGTGACGGCGATGATGATCGCCGCCAGGCCACCGGCGTGGGTGCGTTCGCTGTATTCCCAGGTGCCGCGTACCAGCATGCGCTGGTACTTGCCTTCATAGACGACACGCGGGGCTTCGGTATTGCGCTGGCTCATGCGGGCTCGCCGGAATTGGAAAAGGAGGGAGTGGGAAGCGGGTCGGCCATGCCGGCGGCGTTGAACAGCCGGCGGCGGGTCATCGGGCCGAAGCGCAGGGTCTGGCACAGGCCGCCGAGCAGCTCCGGGTCGGCCGTCTGCCGCAGCAGGCCGGGCTGGCAGCCTTCCAGCGGCGCGTCCAGCGCGATGGTGGTCAGCTGTCGCCAGAGCAGGGCATGCTCGCGCTGCTCGCGCAGGCGCACTGCCATCTGCGCTGCGCCGCGCAGGCGCAGGAAGGGCACTTCGTCCAGGCGCTCGTACAGCACATCCAGGCTGCCGAAGTGGGCCAGCAGGACCGCCGCGGACTTGCTGCCGACGCCGCTGATGCCGGGGATGTTGTCCACCGCATCGCCGCACAGTGCCAGGTAGTCGGCGATCTGGTGCGCATGCACGCCATGCCGCGCTTTCACCCCGGCCACGCTCCAGCGCTGGTTGCGCGCATAGTCCCACTGCTCGTCGTGGTCCAGCAGCAGCTGCGACAGGTCCTTGTCGGCGGAAATGATGACACCGCGGTGGCTGCCGCGGTGCACATGCAGGGCGCTGCCGATCAGGTCGTCGGCCTCGTAGTCGTGATGGGCAAGCACGGCCAGACCGAGCGCCGCGCACAGTGCCTTGCAATGCACGAACTGGCGCTTCAGCGCCTCCGGAGCCGGATCGCGGTTGGCCTTGTACGCCGGATACAGGCGATGGCGGAAGCCGCTGTCCAGCGCCTCGTCAAAGGCGATGGCGATGTGCTGCGGACGCTCGCGTTCGAGCAGGTCCAGCAGGAAGCGCGCGAAGCCGTGCACGGCATTGGTCGGCCAGCCCTGCGCATCCTGGAACTGGTCGGGCAGCGAGTGCCAGGCACGGAACACGTAGATGCTGGCGTCGACCAGGTACAGCGCCGGCGCCGGTGCCGGCAAGGTCATGCCGGTGGCGTCCAGTCGCGCAGCAGGGCGGCTGGATCCGGACGCTCGCGCTCGGGCACGTCGGCGCGGGCGGTGCCGATATGGATGAAACCGGCGATGCGCTCGCCGTCGGCCAGCCCCAGATGGGCGTGTACGGCCGGGTCGAACGCCATCCACGCCGTCAGCCACTGGGCGCCGAAGCCCAGCGCCTGTGCGGCCTGCAGCAGGGCAAAGCAGACGCATCCAGCGGTCATCAGCTGCTCCTGCTCGGGCACCTTCGGGTCGGGGCGGGGGCTGGCCACCACCACGATCACCAGCGGCGCATGGCTGAAACGCTGGCGATCCTTCTCGAACACGGCCTCGCCGGCAGTGGGATCGCGCTGGCGGCTGCGCTCGGCCAGGAACGCGCCCAGAGTGTGACGCGCATCGCCGGCAATCTTCAGGAACCGGAACGGCACCCGCTTGCCGTGGTCGGGCACCCGCACCGCCGAGGTGAGCATACGCAGCAGGGTCTGCGGGTCCGGCCCGGGCTCGCCCAGCTGCCGCGAGGGCACCGAGCGGCGGGCATCGAGGGCAAGCAGGGCGGCGGGATCGGGCATGGCGTCTGAACCGGTCATCACGGGCATTTGATTATAGTCGCGGTGGTCGATGACGCCGTGGCTGCGGCGTCTGTCCCCTCACTATCAAACTGTGATGAACATCATGCCACTGGCGGCAATCGGACGCCGGCTTCCTCTCGCCTCGCGGGCCTTGCACGGCTTACGATATCCCTCTTGCCGGGCCGTGGGTCACGAGGTTTGAAGTGAGGACTGTTTCACTGTCCGTGAGGGGCGGGCCGGCCTACCATCGACGTATCGGTACATGGGGTGTGCCGGTCGTCGCGATGTCCATGTTGTCTGTCGCACCAGAGAAGGTGGGGAGCCTTCCCGAATGATGAGCGCGCCCACACCGTTGGGAACGTCGGGTCGTGACCCGGCCCAGTTCCAGCTTGCCCGTGACGCCGTCCTGCCCGCGCTGTGCCAGGCCTTCGGGGCGGCACTGGCGCGCTTCGACGACGCCCTGTTCGACCGTGCCGGCAATGCCGGCGCCTCGCAGCTGCTGTTCCTTGATGCGATGCGCGAGCTGCGCCGGCGGCGCGAGGAGATAGCGGCGGCCTTTGCCGGCCATCTGCAACGCGCCTGGGCGGCTCTGGTTGCCGGAGAGCCACTGTCGGCGGATGCGACCCTGTCCGGCCCGGCCGAGGATGGCCTGAGCCTGCTGGCCGAGCACGTGCTCGAATCGCGGCTGGCGGTGCGCAACTTCGCCACGGTGCTGCTGCGTGATTTCAAGCCGGTTCTGGCGCGGCTGGACCGCCGCCTGGGCTGGCTGGCCGGCGATGTGCCGCTGGATGCCGACCTGAACCCGATCAGCCCGGAACACCTGGGCGTGGCCATCCACGAGGCCTTCGCCGGCTGCGAACTGGCGCCGGAAGTCCACCTGGTGCTGATCAAGCTGTGCGAGCGCGACCTGCGCGCGCCGGTCGGCCGCATCTACGACAAGCTGGACGAGCAGCTCGCGGCGGCCGGCGTGATGTCGCAGATGGGCGCGGTGCGCCGCACCCCGGCGGCCCCGGGCCCGCGTCCACCGCAGGGGCTGGACGATCTGGTCGAACAGCGCCCGGTGCCGGGGTTCGACAGCGATTTCAGCGATGACGAGCAGGCCGCACCGGCGTGGGCGCAGCGCTTCGCCGCGCGCTGGTCCGAGCGCCGAGGCCACCTTCAGCAGGCCGGTGGGGACGGTCCCGGCGCCGCCGGCAGCGAGGCCTATGGCCAGCAGGGGATGTTGCTGGAAGCGCTGCAGGAACTGCTGCAGCAGACGCGCCACGTGCGTGAGGACGCAACATCGGCCGCGCAGGTGGCCGTGGGCCAGCAGCGCCCGTTGAGCCAGCGCGAGATGATGTCGGTGCTGTCGCTGCTGCAGGCGACCCCCAGCGCCACGCTGCGTGCGGCGATCGGTGAGGATGGTGAGTCGCTCGCGCAGCGCCTGAAGAGCGAGGTGTTGTCCAGCGCTACCCGGCTGGGCGTCGACCCGGGCCAGACCCGCCTGGATCCGCAGGACGAGGACGCGATCGACCTGGTCGGCATGCTGTTCGACGTCATGCTGGATGAACGCGAACTGGAGGGCCGCTCGCGCGAACTGATCGGCCGCCTGGTGGTGCCCTTCGTCAAGGTCGCCATGCTCGACCGCCGCATGTTCGTGCAGAAGACCCATCCGGCGCGCAAGCTGCTCAATTCGTTGGCCGAGGCCTGCGAAGGCAACACCGGCGAGAGCCAGGCCGAGCGCATGCTGATGGCCAAGGTGGAAGAGATCATCGAGCGCCTGGTCGCCGAGTTCAACGAGAACCTGGCCATCTTCCTCACCCTGGAAGAGGAGTTCCGCGACTTCCTGGTGCAGCACCGTCGCCGCGTCGAGATTGCCGAGCGGCGCGCAGCGGAAACGCAGCGCGGCCAGGAAAAGCTGGAAATGGCCCGCACGCGCGCGGCCACCGAGCTGGATCGCCGCATAGGCGATGCCACCCTGCCACCGGCCATCGCCGAGTTCCTGCGCCAGCCGTGGCAGCACCACCTGACCCTGGCGCTGCTGCGCGAGGGCGAAGACGGTGCATCGGTCGCCGAAGCCCTGGCTCTGGGCGATGGCCTGCTGGAGGAAGTGGCCGAAGCGCGCCGGCAGATCATCGGCAAGCCCTGGCTGCAAGCCTGGCAGCCGGTGCTGGCCAAGGTGTTCGCCAGTGTCGGCGTACACGGCGATGCGGCAACCTCGGCCATCGATGCACTGCATGACACCCTGCAGGGCATCGCCGAGTCACGGCCGGAGCTGGAACGTGCGCTGCCGGAGCTGCCGCAGGTTGTCCTGCCCATGCCGCCGGTTGCGGACTCGCCGACGGTCGAACTGGGCAGCCAGGTGGATACCGACGATTTCGACAATGCCGATGCCGATCGCTTCCGCCGGATGGAGATCGGCAGTTGGCTGGACTTCGTCGACAAGGACGGCAAGGTGCAGGCCGGCAAGCTGTCCTGGGTGAGCCCGATTTCTTCCCGGCTGCTGTTCGTCAACCGGCGTGGCGTGCGCTTCTGCGTGGCTTCGCCGGAGGAACTGGCGGTGATGGTGCGGCTGGGCCGCCTGCGTGCGCATGTCGACGATGGCGCCTTTGACAGCGCCATGCAGGGCGTGATCGACCGCCTCGACCCGGGCAACGCCACCCTGCACTGAGCGGGAGCCGCCTGCTAGGATCGGGAAAACTCACCGATCAGCGGGGACCTGCATGGCCGTGGCGTTGCTGGGGATCAAGGAGACCGCGCCGGGCGAACGGCGCGTAGCGTTGACGCCGGAGACCGCGCGCAAGCTCGCCGCACTGGGCGTCACCGTCTGGTACGAAACCGGTGCGGGCGAGGCCGCCGGTTTTCCCGATGCCGCCTATCAGGACGCGGGCGCACGTGCATTCGATGACGGTCGCTGGGGCGAGATCGACATCCTTCTGTGCGTGCAGGCGCCGCCGGCGCAGGTGCTGGCCCGGCTCAAGCCGGGCGCAGCCGTGGTCGGCCTGCTGACGCCGGCCAGCGATCCGACACTGGCGGCGCTGGCCAGCGAGGACCGCCTGCTGCTGTTCCCGCTGCAGCTGTTGCCGCGCACCACCCGTGCGCAGGCGATGGATGTGCTCAGTTCGCAGGCCGGCATGGCGGGCTACAAGGCTGCGCTCATCGCAGCCGAGCGTGCACCGCGCTTCTTCCCGATGCTGACCACCGCGGCCGGTACCGTGCGTCCGGCCAAGGTGCTGGTGATCGGCGCCGGCGTTGCAGGATTGCAGGCGATCGCTACTGCGCGCCGCCTCGGCGCCCAGGTGGAAGGATTCGATGTGCGGCCGGAAACGCGCGAGCAGATCCAGTCGCTGGGCGCACGCTTCCTCGACCTGGGCGTCAGCGCGGCCGGCGAGGGCGGCTACGCGCGGGCGCTGACCGAGGAAGAACGGGCCGAGCAGCAGCGGCGGCTGGCCGACCATCTGCGCAGCGTCGATGTCGTGATCTGTACCGCAGCCGTGCCGGGCCGTCCGGCACCGACCATCGTCACTGCGGCGATGGTGGAAGGCATGGCGGCGGGCAGTGTGATCGTCGATCTGGCGGCCGAGAGCGGCGGCAACTGCGCGCTGACCCAGCCGGGGCAGTGCATCGAACACCAGGGCGTGACCATCGATGGACCACTGGGCCTGGCCAGCCGGGGGGCGACCCAGGCCAGCGAGATGTATGCGCGCAACCTGCTCAACTTCGTTGCCCTGTTCGTACGCGAAGGTCAGCTGAACTTCGACTGGGAAGACGAACTGCTGGCAAAGACGCGCTGGCAGGCGTGAATGACATGGGGTCAGATCCCTTTGCCTCTGGCAAAGGGATCTGACCCTGCATCCCGAAGGCCTACCGCGGCTTTGCCGGTGGCGGGTTGTCCCGCACCCAGTCGCGACGCTCCTCCGGCGTCATCCGGGACCAGCGATCGCGCAGGGCGTCGCGCTGGGCAGGGGGCAGCTGGCGCATCTGCCCGAACAGTGCGCGTGCCTGTTCACGCTGTTCCGGGCTCATGTGCTCGAACCGGCGCAGGCCACGGCGGGCCTTGTCGCGCTCTTCCGGGCTCATGGACTGCCAGCGCTGGCCATGGGCCAGCATGCGCTGGCGCTGACCGGCATCGGCGCCGTTCCAGCGGTCGCGCAGCGGGGCCAGCACCGCCTCGCGCTGGGCGGGGCTGAGCTGATCCCAGGCAGGCAGTGGAGCACCGGGAGCGGGCGGCGCGGGCGCATGGGTCTGCGCCAGCACCGGTGCTGCAGGCAGCAGCGCCAGGGCGATCAGCAGGGGCAGGGAGAGATGTCGCAGCATGATTCACTCCATCGCCAGGTCGGTGTCGCCCAGCCACAGGTACAGATCGGGATTCTCGTCGTACAGCGCGCTGTTGTCTTCCACTGCGGCAACGGTCGGTACCGGCGCTGGCCGCGTCGGCACGTCCGGACCGGTGAACTGCACGCCGATGCCCAGCGCCACCACCAGCGAGCAGGCGCTGGCCAGCCACCAACGCCAGCGCCCACGATGGGCTGCATGGGCGCCCTGGCGGGCCTGGCGCAGGCGCGACAGCGTTGCCGGCGACAGCGCCTGCAGAGAATGCGCATGCAGGCGCCGCAAGGCGTCATCGGAGGGCAGGGAGCGGTTCACGGGGGGGTCTCCAGATAATCCTGCAGCGCCTGCCGGGCGCGTGCGAGATGGGTCTTTACCGCGCCTTCGCTGCAGCCCATGGCGTGGGCGGTGGTGGCGCCGTCCAGATCCTGCAGCACGCGCAGGGTGAACGCTTCGCGCTGGCGGGCGGGCAGCGTACGCAGCGCCTGCACCAGCTGCTGGTACTGCTGGTGCTGCTCGTGCGCCTGCGCCGGGGTAGGGCCGGGGTCGGCCCAGTCGATGTCGGCACCGTCGGCATCCTGGTTGTCGCGCCAGAACGGCAGGCGGAAGCGGCGTCGGCGCTGCAGGTCGATCACCCGCCGGCGCAGGATGCTCCAGAACAGGGGCGCCCATTCGCTGGCGGGCTTGTCGGCATAGTCCAGCATGCGCAGCAGGGCATCCTGCACGGCGTCCAGGGCATCCTCGCGCTGGCGCAGGCCGGCCTCGGCGAAGCGGAACGCGCGCGGGCCGATGCTCGCCAGGAACGCTTCCAGCGACGCTGGCAGGGCATCGGTGTCGGCGGTCGGGGGGACGGGGCTGCTCACCAGCACAGGGTACGGTTCCTTGCTCGGGGTCACCATCGACAACGCGTGAGCGCGGCCCCGGTTGACGAGGATGCGCGCCGGGTTCAGCCCATGGTTATGATGGGCCGACGAAGACAGAGCGGGAGCGTTGCTGATGAGTGACGGGTTCGTGGCGCTGTACATCTTCATGCTGGCCGCCATCGCCGGCCACGTGATCATTTCGCGGGTGCCGGTGATCCTGCACACCCCGCTGATGTCGGGTTCCAATTTCATCCACGGCATCGTGCTGATCGGCGCGATGGTGGTGCTCGGCCACGCACAGACGCCGCTGGAAAAGGCCTTGGGCTTCATCGCCGTGGTGCTCGGTGCCGGTAACGCCGCCGGCGGCTACGTGGTCACCGCGCGCATGCTGGAGATGTTCAGGCCGAGCGCGCCGCGGGCAGGCAAGGACGAACCGAAGGAGCCGCAGGCTTGAACATCAGCACCGTCGAACTGCTCGATTGGCTGGTCAAGGCCAGCTACCTGGTGGCCGCCACGCTCTTCCTGCTCGGCCTGCAGCGGATGGCCTCGCCGCTGACCGCGCGCAGCGGCATCCGCTGGGCCGGGCTGGGCATGCTGCTGGCCACCGCGGCCACCTTCTTCCTGCCCGAGCTGCACAACGTGCCGCTTATCCTGGTCGCGCTGCTGCTGGGTGCCGGCCTGGCCTGGTGGTCGGCCGGCAAGGTCGCGGTCACCGACATGCCGCAGATGGTGGCGCTGTACAACGGCATGGGCGGTGGTTCGGCGGCGGCGATCGGTGCGGTCGAACTGCTGCGCTACGCCTTCCTGGCCCATCGCGATACCACCCATTGGAGCGAACAGGCGCTGGCCGACCTTGCCGCGCGCCAGCCTTCCACCACCGTGCTGCTGCTGGCGGTGGTCGGCGCCGCGATCGGCGCGGTGTCGCTGTCCGGCTCCGTGATCGCCTGGGCCAAACTGGATGGCCGCCTCGACAAGCGGGTCACCTGGCCAGGGCAGCAGGCGTTGAACCTGCTGGTGGCGTTGGCGGTGGTGGTGCTGGCCATCGTCGCGGCCAGCACGCTCAGCACCTGGGCGATCATCGCCTTCTTCGTGCTGGCACTGGCGCTGGGCGTGCTGATGACGCTGCCGATCGGTGGCGCCGACATGCCGGTGGTGATCTCGCTGTACAACGCATTCACCGGTCTGGCGGTGTCCTTCGAGGGCTACGTGCTGGGCAACGAGGCCTTGATCATCGCCGGCATGATGGTTGGCGCGGCGGGCATCCTGCTGACCCGCCTGATGGCCAAGGCGATGAACCGGCCGATCCGCAACGTGCTGTTCTCCAATTTCGGGGGTGGTGCAGGCGGAGAGGCACAGGCGATCACTGGCGCGCAGAAGCCGATCGAGGCAGCCGATGTGGCGGCAATGATGGCTTTCGCCGAGCGCGTGGTGATCGTGCCCGGTTACGGCATGGCCGTGGCCCAGGCCCAGCACAAGATCTGGGAACTGGCACAGCGGTTGGGGCAGCGCGGGGTCAAGGTGAAGTTCGCCATCCATCCGGTCGCCGGGCGCATGCCCGGGCACATGAACGTGCTGCTGGCCGAGGCCGGTGTGCCGTACGACCTGATCGCCGACATGGACGACATCAATCCCGAGTTCGCCAGTACCGATGTGGTGCTGGTGATCGGCGCCAACGACGTGGTCAATCCGGTCGCACGTACCGATCCGGCCAGTCCGATCTACGGCATGCCGGTGCTGGACGTGATCAACGCACGCAACGTGGTGGTGATCAAGCGCGGTCGCGGGACCGGCTTTGCCGGGATCGAGAATGCGCTGTTCTACGCCGACAACACGCGCATGCTGTACGGGGACGGCGCTGAGGCGGCGGCGTCGCTGGTCAGCGAGCTGAAGGCGCTCGACGGCGGTCATTGAGCCGTACCGGCAGCGCCGGGCATGGCCCGGCGCCTGCTGCGAGGGCCGCTGCGCTCGCCGGGCATGGCCCGGCGCTACCCGAATCAGGTGCGATCAGCGCGCCAGCCAGGCGCCGACGGCCACGCCGATCGCCAGCCACAGCCATTCCATCGCGCCATTGGCCAGGTTGATCAGCGTCCAGGCCAGATGCGGGCCCATGCGCAGCGAGGCGTCCCAGGGGTTGAGCCCCATCGAGCCGCCCATCCAGGCGCTGGCGATGGCCCAGTTCGCCACCGCCGCCACCAGCAGCGTGCCGGCCACCACGAGGGCCACGCGAAGACGGCCGGGACCGAGTGTGCCCAGACGCAGCATGAACACCAGTTCCAGAGCAGTCAGCACCGCCATCCAGCCGACCTGGCGGCCGGTCATCAGGGCCAGCAGCATCCAGGCGAGGGGAGCAACAACCAGGCCCAGCAGCAGCATGAAGGGCCAGAGCCAGGTCACGGTCCTGGCACGCGCGGCATTGGAGGACATCGAAGCTTCCTGAAAGTCACCCACAGGATACTGTGGTTTGCCGCGGTGCACCGGCGGGCGCAGGACGGCTGGGCTAGAATGCCGTCTTGCGTGGCCATGGCCACGGCCCCATATCGGTCCCCATGTATTCCCGTAGCAGCGAACCTGTCCACTTCGAACGCGATTGCGAGGCCGTGATGGTCCCGCAGGGCGACACCGTGACCCTGCCCGCCGGCAGCTATGGGTACATCACCCAGGCGCTGGGCGGCAGCTATTCGGTATTCGTCGAAGGCAACCTGTTCCGCATCGCCGGCAAGGATGGCGACGCCATCGGCAAGGAAGCACCCGCTCCGCTGGAACTGCCGGCCGACGCCACCGACGAACAGGTGGAGCAACTGGTATGGCAGCAGCTTCGCACCTGCTTCGATCCGGAAATTCCGGTGAACATCGTCGAACTGGGCCTCGTCTACGAGGTCGAGATCAAGCATCTGGACGAGGGCCAGCGCGAGATCGACGTGAAGATGACCCTGACCGCGCCCGCATGCGGCATGGGTGACATCCTGGTCGACGACGTGCGCAGCAAGCTGGAAATGATCCCGACGGTGGCCGAGGCCGACGTCGAGCTGGTGTTCGATCCGCCATGGAACCAGCACATGATGTCCGAGGCGGCCCGTCTCGAGACCGGCATGCTTTGACCCAGGGCCCGCAGTGACGCGGGCCCGGCACTACCCGCAACCAGAACAGGAATCCTCCGGTGTCCCAGTCCATCCCCAGCTTCGCCGTCACCCGTTCGGACCACCCGCGCAGCGCTGAAGAGCGCGCCACGATCCTGGAGAAGCCGGGTTTCGGCCTGCACTTCACCGACCACATGGTGGAAGTGCGGTGGGACAAGGACACCGGCTGGCACAACGCCAACGTGCGTGCCTATGGCCCGTTGCAGCTGGACCCGGCAGCGGCCGTGCTGCATTACGGCCAGGAGATCTTCGAAGGCATCAAGGCCTACCGCCACGCCGACGGCTCGATCTGGACCTTCCGTCCGGACGCCAACGGCCGTCGCCTGCAGCGCTCGGCACAGCGCCTGGCGCTGCCGGAACTGCCGGTGGAGATCTTCGTCGAGTCGCTGAAGCAGCTGATCGCCGTGGACAGCGCCTGGGTGCCGTCGGCGGATGAGTCCAGCCTGTATTTCCGCCCGTTCATGATCGGCGACGAGGCCTTCCTCGGCGTGCGTGGCGCGCACAAGGCCGGCTATTACGTCATCGCCAGCCCGGCCGGTCCGTACTTCGCCAAGGGCGTGGCACCGGTGTCGATCTGGCTGTCCACCGAATACGCGCGTGCGGCCAAGGGCGGCACCGGCGCGGCCAAGTGCGGTGGCAATTACGCCGCCTCGCTGCTGCCGCAGCAGAAGGCCCAGGCGCAGGGCTGCTCGCAGGTGCTGTTCCTCGACCCGGTCGAGGGCAAGTACCTGGAGGAACTGGGCGGCATGAACGTCTTCCTGGTCTACAAGGACGGCACCCTGGTCACGCCGCAGCTGTCGGGCAGCATCCTGGAAGGCATCACCCGCGAGAGCATCCTGCAGCTGGCCCGCGACCGCGGCATGAAGGTCGAGGAGCGCAAGGTCAGCATCGACGAGTGGAAGGACGGCGTTGCATCCGGTGCGATCAGCGAGGTGTTCGCCTGCGGCACCGCTGCGGTGGTGACTCCGATCGGCCAGCTCAAGGGCGAAGGCTTCTCGGTGGGCGACCTCAACGCGCCGGCCGGCGAAGTGACCATGTCGCTGCGCAAGGAACTGACCGACATCCAGTACGGCCGCCTGCCGGACCGTCACAACTGGCTGGTCAGGCTGGGCTGATCCTCCCGCCAGGCTGTAGCGCCGGGCCCATGCCCGGCGGCGCTGTTCCCCGAAGGCCCGTCCCCGCGACGGGCCTTCGTCGTTTACAGGGAAGGCCGGCCGCCGATGTCGGCAAAGTCATCGGTGGACAGGACATCTGCCCAGCCAGATTCGTGCGCGTGGCGCGAAAGTTCCTTCATCTTCACAAACCCTCGACCCGGAAAGTCTCAGATCGAACATTTCATGTTCCTGAAAAGACACTGAAAATATTGTGGTGTCCGGTTTAGGCCATTAGCGTCATCGGCACGGCGGATCGTAAGGGGGATCCGCTGGCTCGCCGGACTCCGGACCTCGCCAACGCAAGCCAGCCCATGGTTCGGGCCGGTGTTTCTGCCGATTCCGGCATTCACACCACTAGAAAGGGAAATACGATGTCCCAGGTAACGCAACCGCGTGTGCGTCGAGTGTGGGTGGTCCTTGGTGCTTCCGTTCTTTCATCGCTGCTGCTGGCCACGCCTGCGCTGGCCGGTGATGTCCAGCTCAGCGGGCTGCAGTCCGCGCCGACGCACCAGCGTTTCATCGTCAAGTATCGCGACGGCAGTGCGCCGGTGGCCAACACCACCGCCCTGGCATCGTCGCTGAAGACAGCGGCTGCGGGCCTTGCCAGCAGCCAGGGCCGCGCGCTGGGCCTGCAGCAGGTCCGCAAGCTGGCCGTCGGCCCAACCCTGGTCAGGACCGATCGTCCGCTGGACCAGGCCGAATCCGAGCTGCTGATGCGCAAGCTCGCTGCCGACCCCAACGTCGAATACGTGGAAGTCGACCAGATCATGCGCGCGACGCTGACGCCGAACGACACCCGCTTCAGCGAACAGTGGGGGTTCGGTACTTCCAACGCCTCGATCAACGTGCGCCCGGCCTGGGACAAGGCCACCGGCACCGGCGTGGTCGTCGCGGTGATCGACACCGGCATCACCAACCACCCCGATCTGAACGCCAACATCCTGCCCGGCTATGACTTCATCAGCGACGCGGCAATGGCACGCGACGGCGGTGGCCGCGACAGCAATCCCAACGACGAGGGTGACTGGTACGCCGCCAACGAATGTGGCGCAGGCTACCCGGCCTCCAACTCCAGCTGGCACGGCACCCACGTTGCCGGCACCGTCGCAGCGGTGACCAACAACAGCACCGGCGTGGCGGGTACTGCCTTCAATGCCAAGGTCGTGCCGGTGCGCGTGCTCGGCAAGTGCGGTGGCTACACCTCCGACATCGCCGACGCCATCGTGTGGGCTTCCGGCGGCAGTGTCAGCGGCGTGCCGGCCAATGCCAATCCGGCCGAGGTCATCAACCTCTCGCTGGGTGGTGGCGGCAGCTGCTCGACCACCTACCAGAACGCGATCAACGGCGCCGTCGGCCGTGGCACCACGGTGGTGGTGGCCGCAGGCAACAGCAACACCAACGTGTCTTCATCGGTACCGGCCAACTGCCCGAACGTGATCGCGGTGGCGGCCACCACGTCGGCGGGCGCACGTGCCAGCTTCTCCAACTACGGCACGGGCATCGACATCTCCGCGCCGGGCCAGGGGATCCTGTCCACGCTCAACACCGGCACCACCACGCCGGGCAGCGCCAGCTATGCCTCGTACAACGGCACCTCGATGGCAGCACCGCACGTGGCCGGCGTGGTCGCGCTGATGCAGTCGGTCGCACCGAGCCCGCTGAGCCCGGCCCAGGTGGAAAGCATCATCAAGAGCACCGCTCGGCCGCTGCCGGGTGCCTGTTCGGGTGGCTGTGGCGCCGGCATCATCGACGCCGATGCGGCAGTGGCGGCAGCGATCAATGGCGGTGGCAACCCGAACCCGGGCGGTACCGTGCTGCAGAACAACGTACCGGTGAGCGGACTGGGTGCCGCATCGGGCGCTTCGCTGAACTACACCGTCAATGTCCCGTCCGGCAGCAGCCAGCTGCGGGTGACGATCAGCGGCGGCAGCGGTGATGCCGACCTGTACCTGCGGCAGGGCAGCGCGCCGACCGATACCGCCTACACGTGCCGTCCGTACCTGAGCGGCAACAGCGAAACCTGCACGGTCAACAGCCCCGCTGCCGGTACCTGGTACGTACGGGTGAAGGCCTACAGCACCTTCTCGGGCGTGACCCTCAACGCCCAGTACTGAGCCCAAGACCCTCTCCTAGGGCACGCCCTGGCTTCGGCCGGGGCGTTTTTGCATGGGGCCGCGCGGTGGTGCGTGCCGCCGCGTCGTGGGGCGTGCCGACCTTGGTCGGCACTCCGTTCCTCAAACCGATTCGAAGCGGTTTGCGGCAACGTTCTTGCGCACGTGCTGCGGGTCGAAAATCCGCCCGTTCATCGCGATGTAGACGCCGGCCGGCAGCGACTGTACCGCGCCGATCGCGCAGCCGATGTTGAACTCCGCGTCCGAACCGCGGAAACGTGCCGGACTGAGCGCGCCGGTCATCACGATGGTCTTGTCCGCGATCGTCGCCAGCACCTTGCCGGTCTGCACCATCGAATCGGTGCCATGGGTCACGAGCACATGCCGGGTCGGCTGCGCCGCGATGGTGGCCCGGATCAGCTCGCGGTCCTCATCGTTGATGTGCAGCGAGTCCTTGCGCAGGATCGGAATCACGTTGAAGCGGAACGTGACCCCCAGCTCGCGCAGGATCATGCCGATCTGCGGATCGCCGATCTGGTAGTCCGACTTGTCGTCGAAGTAGATCTTGTCGATCGTGCCACCGGTGGTGACGACCAGGAGCTCTTCCATCATGTGCATGCGCGAAACCAGGACAGGTGCAGCGGCGCGGGGCCGGGAACGCAGATGATACGGCCCGGGAGGCGCAGCGTCAGCGTCGCCTGCCGAAGCGCGCACGCAGGCCCGGCAGGCTGGCGGCGAAGATCACGGTCAGTGCCAGGGCAATCTCGAGCAAGGCCAGCCAGCGCGTTTCCGGGTGGCTCCAGGCGCTCATCACGCCATGGCTGAACCAGCCCAGCGCCAGCACGGAGGCCCAGAACCCTGCCTTGCGCCAGCCCAGGCGCAGGGCGATGGCCAGTGCAAGCGGTGGGGCGGTGAACACCAGCTGGGTGGCCAGCCAGTGCTTGTCGTTGATGAACCAGCCTGCAAACAGCGCGGCCAGACCCATCAGGGCCAGCAGCAGAACCGTACGCGGCGCGGCGTTCATCGGGCCAGCCGCTGCGCGATATCGGCGACGCGACGGCCCAGCGCCCGCGCCAGCACCGCCTCATCATCGGTCGGCTGCGGGTCGTCGGCCGCTCCCGCCACATGGCTGGCGCCGTAGGGCGTGCCGCCGCTGGTGGTGTGGCTCAAACCCGGTTCGGTGAATGGAATGCCGACGATCAGGCAGCCGTGATGCAGCAACGGCACCTGCATGGTCAGCAGGGTCGATTCCTGCCCGCCGTGCATTGATGCGGTCGAGGTGAACACGCCGGCGGGCTTGCCCGCAAGCGTGCCATTGACCCATTCAGCACCGAGCCCATCGAGGAAGTGCTTGACCGGCGCGGCCATGTTGCCGAACCGCGTCGGACTGCCCAGCAGCAGCCCCTGGCAGTCGGCCAGATCCTGCACGCTCACGTAGGGGGCGCCATCGTCGGGCACCGGCGGCTGTGCGGTCTGGGTCACGGCCGCCACCGGCGGCACCGTGCGCAGCCGCGCCACCATTCCCGGCACCTCGCCGATTCCCCGCGCGATCTGGCGCGCCAGCCGTGCCACCGAGCCACCGCGGCTGTAGTAAAGCACCAGGATCTCGCCCATCGTGCCCAGGTCTCCTCATCGTGTGGACGCCAGTATGGCTATCCTGCGTGCATTCCGCATCGGGTACCCTTGCGCCGATGGAACCTCTGGATACGCTCAACCTATGGATGGAACGCGCGCGCGATCGTGCGCGTGCCGCCAGCTTCGGCCGCTTCCTGTGGCACCGCTTTCTCGATGACCGCCTGTTCCAGGCGGCCGCCGCACTGGCCTACACCACGGTATTCGCCCTGGTTCCGCTGGCGATCGTGGTGTTCGGCGTGCTTTCGGCCTTCCCGGTCTTCGACCGCTGGAGCGATCAGCTCAGCGACTATGTCTTCTCCAACTTCGTGCCCAATGCCGCACGCGCCGCCGAAGGCTACCTGCGGCAGTTCTCGGCCAGCGCTGGCCAGCTCACCGCGGCCGGCTTCATCGCCCTGGTCGTCTCGCTGCTGATCACCCTCAACAGCGTGGAAGAGACGTTCAACAAGATCTGGCGGGTCGGATCGACCCGGCCCAAGCTGACCCGCTTCCTGGTCTACTGGACCGTGCTGACCCTGGGCGCGATGCTTGCCGCCGCCTCGCTGGCAGTGTCGGCACGGGTACTGGCAATGCCGCTGTTCGGGACCCAGGAGGGGCGCTGGCTGGCCGACCTGTCGCTGCGGCTGGCACCGGTGCTGATCGAATTCGTCTGCATCAGCCTGATGTTCCGGGTCGTGCCGCACCATACGGTGAAATGGCGGCACGCCGTCCCCGGCGCGATCCTGGCGGCGGTGATCCTGGAGCTGGTGAAGTGGGGCATCGGTGCCTACCTGGGCAGTTTCCAGTCCTACCAGAAGCTCTATGGCACGGTCGCGTTCGTGCCGATTCTGCTGCTGTGGATCTATCTGTGCTGGGTGGCGGTGCTGCTTGGCGCATCGCTGGCATCGTCGATGGCGGCGTTCCGCTACCAGCCGGTCGAGCTGCGCCTGCCGCAGGGCTATGAATTCTATGGGCTGCTGCGCCTGCTCGGCCGCTTCCACCAGGCGCGTGCCCGGGGCAGGGGGCTGGCCGATGACGAGATCCTGCGGCTGGAGCCGATGCTGACCGACTCGCTGCTGCAGGACCTGGCCTGCAAACTCGAGGCCATCGGCCTGCTGCGCCGCGACGAGCGGGGTGAATGGCTGCTCGCGCGCGACCTGGACCAGGTCAGCCTGGCCGATCTGTACGAATGCACCCAACTGCGCATCCCGGTGGCGGAGCAGCATCTGCCCTACCGCGAAGACAGCCTGGGCCAGGCCGCGCTGGCGGCGCTGGATGAACTGCGCCTGCCTCTGCGTGAGCGCCTCAAGCGTCGCGTCAGCGATATCTATCCCGATTCCGGAGACACCCCATGACCCGCACGACTCCGCTGCTGCTGGCAGTTCCATTGGCCGTGGCGCTTGCCCTGGCGGCCTGCAAGCCTGCGCAGGACGCGACCCCGGCCAGCAGCCAGCCACCGGCCCAGGCTCCCGCACCGGCGGCACCGCCTGCGGCCGAGGACACGCCGGCCGAGCGTGTCACGGCCGAGTTCCCCACGTTGAAGATGAAGGCCGTCGATGGCAGCGAGTACGACCTGGCGGCCCATCGGGGCAAGTGGGTGGTGGTGAATTTCTGGGCCACGTGGTGCGCACCATGCCGCAAGGAGATGCCGGAGTTGTCCGCGCTGCACGCCATGCGCAGCAACATCGAAGTGGTCGGCCTGGCCTATGAGGACATCGAGGTGCCGGAGATGCAGTCGTTCCTGATCAAGCATCCGGTGACCTATCCGATCGTGATTGTCGATCCGTTCGATCCGCCGGCGGACTTCGCCACGCCGCGGGGGCTGCCGCTGACGCATCTGATCGATCCGCAGGGCCGGGTGGCCCACAGCTTCCTCGGCCCGGTTACGGCGGCCGACATCGAGAAGCAGATCGCGGCTGCGAAGTAGTGGGTGTGCCGGCAGGGCCTGCGGCCCTGCACCCGCTACGCGCAACAGCAACAGCAGACATACCGTGGGGTGGCGGGGCGGTGTCGGAGTGCGGGGACGCCGCAAGTACGTCCCTGTAGGCTTGGCAGCCGCATCCATGCGGCTGACACCCCGCACTCCGACACCGCCCCACCTCTGACAGATATCTGCAATCTGATAGATCGACGCCATGCGTGGATCTACTGAAGCTCGCAGGAAACTGTCGAAGGCGGGGTGGGTCCGGTTGCGGGGGTGTCCGCGGCATGGATGCCGCGGCCAAGCCCCCATGGATGGGTTTACGGCGTCCCCCGCAACCGGGCCCACCCCGCCATCCCTCAGGAAACCTGCTTCTGCTTCTGCCGTTGCTCGTAGCGGGTGCAGGGCCGCAGGCCCTGCAGACAACCCCTACTCCTCGACCGGGAAGTCCTCGATCGGCTTCAGCACATCGTAGTGCTCGCGATGCAGCTTGCCCTTCAGCTTCGGCAGCTCCGGCAGAGGCGCGTCCACGCGGGTGTCGGGCAACCGGTCCAGCAGGTTGCGTACCAGGGTCAGCCTGCCCAGCCGCTGATCGTTGAAGTCCACCAGGGTCCACGGCGCACCTTCGCGATGGGTGGCACGCAGCATGGCCTCCCGTGCTTCGGTATAGGCGCTGTACTTGCTGCGCGATTTCAGGTCGACCGGTGACAGCTTCCAGCCCTTGAGGGGATCGATATGGCGCTCGGCGAAGCGCTTCTCCTGCTGCTCCTGGTCCACGCACAGCCAGTACTTGAACAACAGGATGCCGTCATCCACCAGCAGCTGCTCGAACACCGGGGCCTGGCGCAGGAACTGCTGGTACTGGCTCTCGCTGCAGTAGCCCATGACCCGCTCGACACCTGCGCGGTTGTACCAGCTTCGATCCATCAGCACGATCTCACCCGCCGCCGGAAGGTGCCCGACATAGCGCTGGAAGTACCACTGCGTCGCCTCGCGGTCGGTCGGCTTGGGCAGCGCCACCACCCGGCACTGACGCGGATTGAGGTGCTGGCTGATGGCCTGGATCGCGCCGCCCTTGCCGGCGGTGTCGCGGCCTTCGAACAGCACCAGCAACCGCTGCCCGCTGTGCTGCACCCAGCGGGCCATCGCGGTCAGTTCCAGCTGCAACGGCAGCAGCAGTTCGTCGTAGTCCTTGCGTTTGAGCTTGCCCATCGTCATGCCGCGCGGAAAGGAGGGCCCAGCCTAGCGCAGCGGTTGCTCAGGCGCCGTCGACGCCCTGCCAGCCCTGCTCGTGCGCCAGCTGCTGCAGCAGTGCCGAAAGGTCGCGGGCGAAACCGGCCATGTCGAACACGCCGCTACGCGCGCGGGCCTGTGCCAGTTCGGCGCGCAGTGCGGCCAGCGCTGCCGGATCGTTGCCGAGCGCACGGGCGGTGGCGATGAACGCCGCATCGTCGGCAACGTTCATCCGTGCCAGGCCCAGGTGATGGTTGAGGCTGCCGGCCACGCGCGCGGCGAAGGTCTCGCCCGGGCAGGTGAGTACCGGGCAGCCCGCCCACAGTGCGTCGGAGGCCGTGGTGTGCGCGTTGTACGGGTGTGTATCCAGGAACAGATCGGCCAGTTGATAGCGGGCCAGATACTGCGGATGCGGCAGCTTGGGCATGAACACCAGCCGCGCCGGGTCCAGACCCGCTGCCTGCGCCGCTGCCCGCAGGCGCGCATCGGCCTGGCCGGGGCCGGACAACAGCCATAGAACGCTGCCAGGCACCGCCGCCAGGACGGCGAACGCCCGCCCCATGCTGCGCGGGTTGAGCTTGTAGCTGTTGTTGAAGCAGCAGAACACCACGCCGTGTCCAGGCAGGCCGCACACGGCGCGATCCGGTGCCGGCTCGAGCGCGCGGGTGTTGTCCGAGGGCTGGAACGCGCGCGGCAGGTACACCACGCGCTCGCTGTGGTGGGGCGCCAACGCCGCTGGCAGGACGAACGCATCGGCGATCACCGCATCCAGCCACGGTGCGCCGGATGTGCCGGGATAGGCCAGCCAGTTGAGTTGCAGCGGGGCAGGGCGCAGCGCCAGCACTTCCGGCGCGCCGCCACCGCCCCAGCCACGCAGGTCGAACAGCAGGTCGATGCCCTGTGCACGGATGGCGGCAGCGATGTCGGCATGGCGGCGCCCCGCCAGATCGTGCAGCCGGGTTGCCGCCTGCAGCCGCTGGCGGATGCGGCTGCCATCGTCCCGGTTCAGTGCGAACAGATGCAGCTGCAGTTCCGGGTGCCGGGCCAGCTGCTCGAACAAGGCAACGGTCAACAACCCGGTCGGATGTGCGCCGAAGCCGTTGGAGAGGAAGCCGATCCGCAGGGCTCCCTGCGTCCGTACCTTCACAGCGGGCATCGGCCGCACCGATGCGGCCACCGCTGCGGCGCGCGTGCGGGCACAGGCCAGCTGCTCGGCGGCGCTGGCGTCTTCGCTGAGGAAGGCAAAGGGCTCGATCGCGCCCTGCCCGGTCGCGACCGCGCCGCGCACCTGCGCGGCCAGGGCCTCCACGTCCTGCCAGTCGCACAGGCGGCGTTGCCATGCCAGTCGCTGGGCGGCGATATAGGGTTCGTCGGGCATCAGCCCATGTGCACGCCGGTACGCGGCCGCCGCGCCCTCGGGGTCGCCGGCATCTTCCAGGGCATGGCCCAGCCACAGCGCGATGCCGGGATGCTCCGGAGCGCGCGCTGAAGCCTGTCCCAGCAGCGTCGCAGCGTCGGCGTGCGCACCGGCCATCCATGCCACGCGACCCAGGCGGGCCAGTGCTTCGGGATGGTCCGGCCGCAGCTGCAGTGCACGCCGCGCGGCCTGCTCGCCTGCGCCGATGTCGCCGGCTTCCAGTTCCAGATCGGCCAGCATCACCCAGGCGACGAAGTCACCGGGCTGGCGCGCGATCGCCTGCTGCAGTTGTTGCCGCTGCTGCCAGGCCGACATCGACGTCAGCCCGCCGACAGCTGGGCCAGGGCATCCACCTGGTGCTCGTGGCTGAGGCGCTGCAGCAGCGGGTCCAGATCGCCGGCGAGGATGTTGGGCAGGTCATACAGGGTCAGGCCTTCCACACGATGATCGGTGATCCGCCCCTGCGGGAAATTGTAGGTGCGGATGCGCTGGCTGCGATCGCCACTGCCGACCTGCAGGCGACGCGATTCGGCCTGCGCGGCGTCCTGGCGCTGGCGCTCGGCGTCGAGCAGCTGCGCCTTCAGGCGTTTCATCGCCTTGTCGCGGTTCGCGTGCTGGCTGCGTTCGGTCTGGCATTCCACCACCACGCCGGTAGGTACGTGGGTGATGCGGATGGCCGACTCGGTCTTGTTGACGTGCTGGCCACCGGCACCGGATGAGCGGAAGGTGTCGACCTTCAGGTCGGCGGGGTTGATGACGATGTCATCGACTTCGTCCGCTTCCGGAATGATCGCCACGGTGGCCGCCGAGGTGTGGATGCGGCCCTGCGATTCGGTGGCGGGCACGCGCTGCACGCGATGCGTGCCGGATTCGAATTTCAGCCGCGAGAAGGCGCCACGGCCGACCACGCGCGCCACCACTTCCTTGTAGCCGCCGTGCTCGCCGGGGTTGTCGGACTCGATCTCGACTTTCCAGCCCTGGCGCTCGGCATAGCGCGCGTACATGCGGAACAGGTCGCCGGCGAAGATCGCTGCTTCGTCGCCACCGGTACCGGCGCGGACTTCCAGGAACAGATTGCCCTCGTCACGTGGGTCGCGGGGCACCAGCAGCAAGGCCAGCTCCTGCTCCAGTTCCTGCAGGCGCGCCTGGGCCGAGGCGATTTCCTCATCGGCCAGCTCGCGCAGGTCCGGATCGGCGCGCATGCCCTCGGCGGCGGCCAGGTCGGCCTTGGCGCGCGCCTCGTCGGCCAGTGCGGTGGCGACCGGTTCAAGTTGGGCGAATTCGCGCGAAAGGTCGCGGAAACGGGTGTTGTCGGCGACCACGTCGGGTTCGGCGAGCAGGCGTTCCAGT
Organism: Stenotrophomonas genospecies 5; assembly: GCF_054473825.1. Lineage (NCBI taxonomy): Bacteria > Pseudomonadati > Pseudomonadota > Gammaproteobacteria > Lysobacterales > Lysobacteraceae > Stenotrophomonas > Stenotrophomonas genospecies 5. Next base: position 15,599 of record NZ_JBTMUW010000003.1, on the reverse strand, counting down.
TCTTCGCGGCGCTCGGCCAGCGCTTCCAGCTTACGGCGCAGGGTCGGCGTCATCGGTTCTCACGGGTGGGTGGCGGTAACCCGGCGTGGCCGGGAACAGGCGCTCGGCGGCGCGGGTCAGGTCGGCATCGCCGCTCAGCGCGGCCGCGCGCAAGGCAGCGGTCGGGGGGTGCAGGAGCCGGTTGGTCAGGCCGTGGGCCAGCAGTTCCATGACCTCTTCGGCCGGCTTGCCGTTGGCCAGCTGCTGACGGGCACGTTCGAGCAGCTCGGCGCGGGTGGCGTCGCCGAAGGCACGCAGTTGCCGCAGCGGCGCGTGGTGGGCGCCGGCCTGCAGGGTCTCGACGAAGCGCGATACCTGCAGGTCGATGATCGCTTCGGCTTCGGCGGCCGCCTCGCGACGGCCGCGTCGATTGTCTTCCACCGCGCGTTCCAGATCGTCCACGGTGTACAGGAAGGCATCGTTGAGCGTGCCGACCTCAGCCTCGATGTCGCGTGGCACGGCCAGATCGAACAGCAGCATCGGCTTGTGCCGGCGTGCACGCAGTGCATTGGCCACGGTCTCGCGGTGGATCACCGGTTCGCGTGCGGCGGTGGCCGAGAACACGATGTCGGCCTCGGCCAGATGGCGTTCAAGCTCGGTCAGCGGCAGGGCCACGCCGCCATGACGGCTGGCCAGTTCCTGCGCATGGGCGAGCGTGCGGTTGGCGATCAGCAGCCGCCGCACCTTGCCTTCGCTGAGGTGGCGGGCGGCCAGCTCGATGGTTTCCCCCGCACCGACCAGCAGCACGGTGGAATCATCCAGGCGGGCAAAGGCATTCTGCGCCAGGCGCACCGCAGCCGAGGCGACCGACACCGGGTTGGCGCCGACCTGGGTATCGGTGCGCGCACGCTTGGCCACGGAGAACGTCTGCTGGAACAGCCGGTCCAGGCGCTGGCCAAGCAGACCGTGGTCGCGCGCGGTTGACCAGGCATCCTTCACCTGGCCCAGGATCTGCGGTTCACCCAGCACCATCGAGTCCAGGCCCGTCGCGACCCGGAACAGGTGGCGCACGGCGTCGGCATCAGCATGCTGGTACAGGTAGCCCTGCAGGTCGCCGGCCTGGCTGCGCAGCCACTGGTCCAGCGCCTGCGCCGAATCGGCCACCGCGTACAGTTCCGTGCGGTTGCAGGTGGACAGCAGCACCGCCTCGGCAATCTGCGGGGTGTCGCGCAGCGAACCGAGCGCGCGCGGCAAGGCATCGCCGGCGAAGGCCGCGCGCTCGCGCAGTTCCACCGGCGCGGTCTGGTGATTCAGTCCGAGCACCCACAGGGTCATTGTTCAGTTGCTTGCGATAAGCTGCTGGCCATTGGACGACATTTTAAGGCCCCGATGCCGACGATGCCCGCATTGATTCGCATCCCCAGTGTTCTGCTGCTGTCCCTGGCGTGCAGCCAGGCCCTGTCGGCGGCGCCCGCCAAGCCCCTGGCGCGGGGCGCCGCCACCGAGGAACTGGCACTGGAGCCGGTGATGGCCGGCGAGTTCGCCCTGCAGGCCGGCAAGCTGGCCGAGGCGGCGCGCTGGTACCTGCAGGCCGCCCAGCGCAGCGACGGCGATGCCGGCCTGGCCGAGCGCGCGACCCGTATTTCCATGCTGGCCAACGACGATGCCAGCGCCGCCCAGGGCCTGGCCCTGTGGCAGCAGCGCGCGCCACGGTCGCTGGCCATGCGCAGCGCGGCCGGTGCGCTGGCGATGCGCCAGGGCGACGTGAAGGCGGCCCGCAGCGAGCTGCAGAGCCTGCTGCAGGACAGCGATGACCGCGGCTGGAAGTTTGCCCTGGCCGCGCTGGTCGGCGGTGGACGCGATCCGGCCGTGCCGGCGCAGGTGCTGGGCGAGCTGGTCGATGCCAACGCCATCCCGCCGAAGATCGAGGCCTGGCAGGAATTCGGTCGCCTGGCGCTGCGGATGGAAAAGCCGGAGCTGGCACGGCGCATGATCGATGAGGTGGTCAAGCGCTTCCCGGAAGAGCCGCGCGTGGCGTTGCTGCGCGCCAGCCAGCTGCAGCAGGCCGGGCAGACCGATGGCGCGCTGGCGCTGCTGCGCGAGGTCGAACCGAAGACCCGCCAGGATCCGGAACTGCGCAACGCGGTGGCCATTGCCTACGACAGCCTGAACCAGCCGGCCGCCGCCGAGCGGGTGCTGGCGGTAGGGCCGCAGGACGTGCAGACCTGGGGAATGCGGGCGTCGCTGCTGGCCAAGCAGGGAGACAAGGCGGCCCTTTCCAACCTGTACAGCGAGCTGTCGCGGCAGGCCGCCAAACCGGACCCGGCGCAGCGCCTGCTGCTGGGCAAGATTGCGGAGTATCTGAAGCGTTATCCGGAAGCGGTGCAGTGGTATCACAGCGTGCCGGGCGGCGATGAACTGAGCGAGGCCCGCCTGCGGGCGGCGAGCGCACAGGCGCTTGCCGGGCGCCAGAGCTTGGCGCTGGACGAGGTACACGCGATCCAGTCCGATGCCGGCGTGGACGACGAGGTGCGCCGCGACGCCTATCTGCTGGAAGCGGAACTGCGGCAGCGCGCCAGCGACGATGCAGGTGAACTGGATGCGCTGGCCCGCGGTCTGGCCGCTTACCCGGACGAGAATGCACTGCTGTACGCGCGTGCGTTGGCCTGGGAACGCCGTGATGATATTGCCCGTGCCGAGGCCGACCTGCGCAAGATCCTGATCACCGAGCCGGAGAACGTGCCGGCGCTGAATGCGCTGGGCTACACCCTGGCCGATCGCACCGGTCGCTACCAGGAGGCGCTGGAACTGATCGACCGTGCCCGCGTGGCCGAGCCGGACAATGCCGCCATCGTCGACAGCTATGGCTGGGTGCTGTATCGCCTGGGCCGCAACGAAGAGGCGCTGGTGCAGCTGCGTCGTGCGTGGACCCTGGCCAAGGATCCGGAGATCGCCGCACATGTCGGCGAAGTGCTGTGGGTGCTCGGCCGGCATGACGAGGCCCGCCACTTCTTCGAGGAAGCGGCCAGGCTCGACCCCGACAACCGCGCGCTGCAGCGTGCCCGCGAGAAATTCAATCCATGAGTGTTTCCCTTTTCCGGCCGCTGCTGTTGGCAGTGGCGACCGTCGCCATGACTGCCTGTACGTCGCTGGGCACCCAGAAGACACCGGCGCCGGCCGTGGTCGAGGCCGTGTCAGCGGAAGCGGCGCAGGCCGAAGCCGCTCGGGTAGCGGCGCTGCAGGCGCAGCCGGAGTGGTCCTTCCAGGGCCGGGTAGCGGTCAGCAAGGGCAAGGACGGTGGCAGTGGACGCATCGACTGGCAGCAGGCCGGGCGGCGCTACGTGATCGAGCTCAGTGCACCCGTGACCCGGCAGAGCTGGAAGCTGACCGGCGACAGCCAGCATGGAGGCGGTCGCCTGGAGGGACTGGCCGGCGGCCCGCGTGAAGGCGAGGACGCGCAGCAGCTGCTGCTGGAGGCCACGGGCTGGGAAATCCCGGTCAACTCCCTGCCCGAGTGGGTGCGTGGGCTGGCGGTTGCCGATCCCGCCGGCGCGGGCAAGGTCGAGCGTGATGGCGAAGGCCGCCCGCGCCGCATGCAGCAGATGGGCTGGCAGATCCAGTACCTGGACTGGTACCCCGCCGAGGCCGGGCGCCCGTCCCTGCCGCGCCGGATCGAAGCCAGCAGCGGAGACGCCAAGGTCCGCCTGCTGGTGGACCAGTGGGGGCAGGGCGCGCCATGAGCGCGGGTGCGGAGGATGCGGGCTGGTCCTGGTGGCCGGCCCCGGCCAAGCTGAACCTGTTCCTTCATATCACCGGCCGCCGCGCCGACGGCTATCACGAGCTGCAGACCGTGTTCCGCCTGCTGGATTGGGGGGACCGCATCGGCCTGCGCCTGCGTGAAGACGGCCAGGTACGTCGGCAGGGTGAGGGATTGCCGGGTGTGGACGAGGCCGACGATTTGGCCGTACGTGCCGCTCGCATGCTGAAAGAGGTCGCCAACATCGACCAAGGTGTCGACATCATCGTCGAAAAGCATATTTCGGCCGGTGGTGGGTTCGGCGGTGGGTCATCCGACGCTGCCACCGTGCTGGTGGCGCTGAACCGGCTCTGGAACGCCGCTCTGGACGAGGACGCGTTGGCCGCGTTGGGCCTGCGCCTGGGCGCGGATGTGCCGGTGTTCGTGCGTGGCCGTAACGCCTGGGCCGAAGGTGTGGGAGAGCGGCTGCAGCCGATCACCCTGGCACCGGCCTGGTATGTGGTGGTCGAGCCCGGCGTTCATGTTCCGACCCCGGTCCTGTTCGCAGCCCCGGATTTGACGCGCGACAGCCCAGTGGCGAAAATAGACGACTTCGCTTCCGGGGCCTTGGTCGGGAACGCGTTCGAACCGGTGCTGCGCCGCCGCGAGCCTGCCGTCGAGGCAGCACTTGCCGCGTTGAGCGACATCGGTACCGCGCGACTGACCGGTTCTGGAAGTGGTTGTTTCGTCGAATTCGCATCGCAGACTGCCGCACAGCAGGGGCGGGCGAAGTTGCCGAAGGAGTTGCGGGCCAGGGTGGCTGCGGGCGTTGCGCGTTCGCCGCTGCTGGATGCACTCGAGCAACACTGATTTCAAATGCAGGGGCGTCGCCAAGAGGCCCAAGGCACCAGGTTTTGATCCTGGCATTCGTAGGTTCGAATCCTACCGCCCCTGCCAATGCGGCTGTGTCCGCGCCTTCAGCGCATCATCCGCGCGGGACGTGGAAACAACCGCGGTGTTGTCAGCAGCAAGGGTCCGGCGTGGTCCTTGCCGCCACCGGATCCCCGCCACTCGTCCCCGCCCGAGACAATCATGATGCAAGAGTCCCCGAACCTGCTGGTCTTTTCCGGCAACGCCAACAAACGTCTGGCGCAGAACATCTGCAAGGAACTGGGGGTTCGCCCGGGCAAGGCGCTGGTCTCTCATTTCTCCGATGGAGAAGTGCAGGTGGAGATCGAAGAGAACGTCCGTAAGCAGGACGTGTTCGTGATCCAGCCGACCTGCGCGCCGAGCGCGGAAAACCTGATGGAACTGCTGGTGCTGATCGACGCGCTCAAGCGCGCATCGGTGAACAGCGTGACCGCCGTGGTGCCGTACTTCGGTTACTCGCGCCAGGATCGCCGCATGCGTTCCTCGCGTGTGCCGATCACCGCCAAGCTGGCGGCGAAGATGTTCAGCACCGCTGGCGCTGATCGCGTGCTGACGGTCGACCTGCACGCCGACCAGATCCAGGGCTTCTTTGATATTCCGGTCGACAACGTTTATGCCTCCCCGCTGCTGCTGGCCGACATCTGGCGCGCCTACGGCACGGAAAACCTGATCGTGGTGTCGCCGGACGTGGGCGGCGTGGTCCGCGCCCGTGCCGTGGCCAAGCGCCTGGATGATGCCGACCTGGCGATCATCGACAAGCGCCGTCCGCGTGCCAACGTCTCCACCGTGATGAACATCATCGGTGACGTCGAAGGCAAGACCTGCGTGATGGTCGATGACATCGTCGACACCGCCGGCACCCTGTGCGCCGCTGCCGCTGCCCTGAAGGCGCGCGGTGCGCTCAAGGTCGCCGCCTACTGCACCCACGCGGTGCTGTCGGGCCCGGCGGTGGACAACATCACCAATTCCCAGCTCGACGAGCTGGTGGTGACCGATACCATCCCGCTGAAGGACGCAGCGCGGGTGTGCAGCAAGATCCGCCAGCTGAGCGTGGCGGAGATGCTGGCCGAAACGATGCGCCGCATCGCCTTCGGCGAGTCGGTCAGCTCGCTGTACGTGGACTGAGTTTTTCGTCCCTGCCGGCAACGGCAAGGACTTCCCCGGATGCTTCTGGTCGCGGAAGCATCTTCAATCGCCAAGCCGCAGGGCAAGGCAACAACCTGAGTAGTCGAAAATGTCGAAGACCCATGAAATCAAGGTCACCAAGCGTGAACTGCAGCGTAAGGGTGCGAGCCGCCGCCTGCGTCACGCCGGTGTGATCCCGGCCATCGTGTACGGCGGCAACGCCGAGCCGGTCGCCATCAGCCTGGACCACAACGAAATCTGGCTGGCCCAGCAGAACGAGTGGTTCTATGCCTCGATCCTGGACCTGAACCTGGACGGCCAGGTGCAGAAGGTCCTGCTGCGTGACATGCAGCGCCATCCGTACAAGCAGCTGATCATGCACCTGGACTTCCAGCGCGTGAACGAGAACGAAGCCCTGACCGCTTCGGTCCCGCTGCACTTCATCAACGAAGACACCTCGCCGGCCGGCAAGGCTGCCGACGTCGTGGTCACCCACGAACTGAAGGAAGTGACCATCAGCTGCCTGCCGAAGGACCTGCCGGAGTCGATCGAAGTCGACCTGGCCGACCTGGCTGCTGGCGACGTGGTGTACCTGTCCAACATCAAGCTGCCGAAGGGCGTGGAAATCCCGGCCCTGGCGCTGGGCAAGGACCACGACGACGCGATCGTCACCGCCAAGCACGGCAAGGAAGACGCTGCCGACGCTGAAGAAGCACCGGCCGCCGAGTAATGCCCCCGCGGCGCCTGCTCCGGCAGGCGCCGCCCCGGCATCTACAGGAAGATCCAATGGCAGGACTGCGACTGATCGTCGGTCTGGGCAATCCCGGATCGGAGCACGCCCGGACCCGGCACAATGCCGGGTTTCATTTCGTTGAGGCCCTGGCGGAAAAGGCAGGGGCGCGATGGAACGTGGACAGCAAGCTGTTCGGCGAGACCGCCAAGGTCGAGATCGCCGGGCAGACGGTATGGCTGCTCAAGCCTGCCACTTTCATGAACCTCAGTGGCAAATCGGTCACCGCCGCGCAGCGGTTCTGGAAGATCGAGCCCGAGGAAACCCTGTTGGCGCATGATGAACTGGACCTCCCGCCCGGTGTGGCGCGGCTCAAGTTCGACGGCGGTCATGGCGGCCAGAATGGCCTGCGTGACACCATCCGCCTGCTGGGTCACGGCAAGTTCCATCGCCTGCGCGTGGGCATCGGCCATCCCGGCCACAAGGATCGCGTGGTGGGCTGGGTGCTGGGCCGCCCGTCCAAGGACGACGACCTGCTGATCGCGCGCGCCATCGACGATGCGATCGACGTGATGCCGCTGGCCGTGCAGGGCGATTTCAATGAAGCGATGAAGCGCCTGAACACCCCGAAGTAGCTGCCAACCCCGGTTGGCACCCGCAATGATCGATTGAAACAGCTTGGGAAAGCGGCGCGCGCGCTGTTTTCCCAATCAATTTCACCCCAGAGGTTGTCAAAGATGGGTATCAAATGCGGCATCGTCGGCCTGCCCAACGTCGGCAAGTCGACCCTGTTCAACGCGCTGACCAAGGCGGGCATCGCCGCGGCGAACTTCCCGTTCTGCACCATCGAACCGAACGTCGGCATCGTGCCGGTGCCGGACCCGCGCCTGAACGAGCTGGCAGCGATCATCAACCCGCAGAAGGTCATTCCGACCGCCGTGGAATTCGTCGACATCGCCGGCCTGGTCGCCGGTGCTGCCAGCGGCGAAGGACTGGGCAACAAGTTCCTCGCGCACATCCGCGAAGTCGATGCGATCACCCACGTGGTGCGCTGCTTCGAGAACGCCGACGTCATCCATGTCAACAACAAGGTCGATCCCATTTCGGATATCGAAACCATCGATACCGAACTGGCCCTGGCTGATCTGGACAGCGTCGAGAAGGCGCTGAACCGCGCCGAGCGCGCTGCCAAGGGTGGCGACAAGGAGGCCGCCGCGCGCAAGCCGGTGCTGGCCAAGCTGCAGGCTGCGCTTTCTGACGGCAAGTCCGGCCGTTCGGTGGGTCTGGACGAGGAAGAGAAGGCGCTGGTGCGCGACCTGTTCCTGCTGACCCTGAAGCCGGTGATGTACATCGCCAACGTGCTGGAGGACGGGTTCGAGAACAACCCGCACCTGGAAGCCGTGCGCGCGCACGCTGCCGCCGAGGGCGCGCAGGTGGTACCGGTGTCCGCCGCGATCGAGGAAGAACTGTCGCAGCTTGACGACGAGGATCGCGACACGTTCCTGGCCGACCTGGGCCTGAGCGAGCCGGGCCTGAACCGCGTGATCAACGCGGCCTACAGCCTGCTGGGCCTGCAGACCTACTTCACTGCCGGCGTGAAGGAAGTCCGCGCCTGGACCGTGCGCAAGGGTGCCACCGCCCCGCAGGCCGCCGCGGTCATCCACACCGACTTCGAGAAGGGCTTCATCCGCGCCGAAACCATCGCGTATGACGACTTCATCAAGTACAAGGGCGAAGCCGGTGCCAAGGAAGCCGGTCGCCTGCGTCTGGAAGGCAAGGAATACCGCGTGCAGGAAGGCGACGTGCTGCACTTCCGCTTCAACGTCTGATCCAGCGGCATCGGATCGACCCCGGACGCCCCGCCCCGAGCGGGGCGTCCGCGTTTCCGGCATCCGTCTCTGCGCTGGACAAAAATTGACCATGCTCTGAAACGCCTGCAGCGCAACGTTCGCACACACTTGTCCACATCAAACCCCCACCGCTTTCCACGCGCGGTGTGGAAAACCCAGCGTGCCGCTGTAGAGCCGAGCCCATGCCCGGCTGATGCCAGCCGGAGCCGAGCATGGGCTCGGCTCTACAGAAGCTTGTCCGCACGCCGTGGACAAAATTTCACCGCGCTTGGAAACGCCTGCGCGACAACGCTCTCACCCACTTGTCCACATCAAGTTCCCATTGCCTTCCACGCTGCGTGTGGAAAACAATCGCAGTCGTGGACAAAAAATCACCATTCATGGAAACGCCTGAGGCGCAAGGCTCTCGCCTACTTGTCCACACCAAGCCCCCATCGCTTTCCACGCGTGGTGTGGAAAACCACGGCCAACAGCAGATTCCGATTTCGGACTTGTTGCATGGTGCGCGGCGCGGTGCTGCTTCAGGCTGGCCTCTGACCCTTCCACTGACACGGGCGGCATCATGCCTGTGCGCGACCCGGAGAGTTGCGATGACGACGCGAACGTATGGGTGGGTAGTGGCGATCGCGGCCCTCGGGTTGCTTCTGGCCTACGGCTGCCAATACATGGTCGTGCGGCCTGCAAGAGGGAGTGCATCAGCCCCGGAGTGCAGTGCCGTCAGCCTGTTGAGTGCCATGCGCGAGCGGCTGCGACCCGAAGCGGACTTCAGCGAAAGCGGTGGTATCTACCTGGACTCTGTTGACCCGGAGGATCCAGAGGCACTGATCGCCTATGCAGCACTGGGCCGTATCTGCCGGGAGCCAGCAGGACGACGCACCGATGAGGGGCAGGCCGTTGCCAGACGGCTTGCCCGGATCGCATCCAGCTTCATCGTCGGGGGAAGGCTTGAGCCCGGTCGCTACGTCCTGACCGCGGCCACGGATGGCTCCCGGGGCGATGAAGTGGTGGCAGTGTCACCGGAACACCTTGCACTGCTGCGGAGCATGAACACCCGCACGCTGGGGAGAGCAGTGATGCTGATGGACAGCAAGCGTCCCTACGGTGATATGCATTATTTCTACATCGACATGGCCCGCGCGCTGGGGGAGCCGGTTCCGCTGGACGCGAATGGTAATGCGACGTTCGCGCCGGGGGTGATTGCCCGGTACGACGAACTGCATGGACAGATGCTTGATGTGGTCCGTGTCTTCTGGCGCTTTGCGGAGCCGGCGCAGTCTACGTCCTGAGCGGAACTGCACGCGGAAGGGGACGGAGGCCTGCGCCCCCGTCTTCCCGCCTGAGTTCAATGCAGCGGCACGCCTTACAGCGCGCTGCCGCCGAACTTGTGCGTGTACTGCAGATTTATCGTGCGGCCCACGCTGTCGAACCAGGAGACGTCGTAGTACGGGTACGCCGTGTATGTGGCGTCCTTCGGCGGCATCTTGTTGAACACGTTGACCACAGACAGAGACAGGCGCGAGTGGTCGTCGAAGCGATACTGCACCGACGCGTTGTAGCGGTACGTGGCCCTGATGTACGGGCTGTCGCCGCTGTCCCAGTCGAACACCTGGTCGTAGCTGTCCGAGGTGGGCAGCTTGCCCAGTCGCGAACCGTACACGGTGGCCGACCACGCATCCTTTTCCCACGTCACACTGACGCTGCTCTTGGTGCGCGGGATGTCGAAGCCGCTGTTCACCGCGAACTGGTCCTCGATCGCATCGCCGGTGTAGCGCTGGAAATCGTGCTTCTTCACCCAGGTGTGGCTGCCGTTGAAGATGAAGTCACCGATACCGGTCTGCAGGCGGTAGCGCAGGCCCGCATCGATGCCCGAGGTCGACTCGCGTGCCACGTTGATCGGATTCACATGCACCCCGTACAGGCGGCCGTCGGCGGTCCGGGTCACCCGCGCCAGTGCGTCCACGCAGGTTGGTGACGTGATGTCGGCGTCGCCCAGGCGGCAGTTCGCTTCACTGGCCAGGATCGTGCGCACGTCCATGTCCTGCACCTGCCTGCGCATGTCGATGTCGAACCAATCCACCGAAAGATCCAGCCCTGCGGCCGGCGACCAGACGAAGCCTGCGCTCCACGAGGTGCTGGTCTCCGGGTCCAGCTCGCGGTTGCCGCTGCGGCTGCGGATGACGTTGCGCTCGTAGTCCGAGCAGTCGTCGGCCTGTTCGGCGCGGCAGCTGTACAGGTCCTCAGCGCTGGTCTCGTCGTTGCCGGGGCCGGCAAACACGTAGTGCAGGTCCGGGGCGCGGAAGGCCGTGCCGTACGAGCCGCGCACCAGCAGGCTCTCGACCGGGCGCCACTCAAGGCCGCCGCTCCAGGTCGCCTTGCCGATCGTGTGGCCGGAGTAGCGGTACTGATCATAGCGACCGGCCACGCTCAGGTTGATCGTCTCGTGCAGCGGCATGCGCAGCTCGGCGGCCGTTGCCCAGCGGTTGCGCGAACCCTTGCCGTCGGAATCCTTCCAGCTGTAGTAGTAGTAGTACTGGGTCGCCAGCGGATCGGGATTCAGCGCGTAGGCCTGCTGGCCCACTTCCACGGTCGCGGCAAAACCGGCATCGCCGCCGGGCAGAGCGAACAGCGAGCCGTTGGTCAGGGTGAGGGCGGCCGTCTCGGTGCGGGACTTCGGGGTATAGGTGGTGCGTGCGGCGATCGCGTCGTACTCGGCGCGGGTCAGCGGGCGGTACAGCCGCGACGGGTCGGCGCTGTAGATCGGGAAGCCGTCATCGTCCTCGCCCAGCTGCGGGCCCAGGAACAGGTCGTTGGCCCTGCCGGCGATGATCTGCGGCCAGCTGATCCGCGACTGGTACTGCGAATGGCTCAACGCCGCTTCGTAATCCCAGTTGCCGGCCAGGTTGCCCTTGAAGCCGGTGGTCACGCTGAAGGTCTTCTGCGTGCTGCGCACCATCGCGTTGCGCAGGCCACCCATTTCCTCGGGCGAGAACTGACGCTGCCAGAACTCGATTTCGCCGGTGGCTTCGTTGCTGAAGTAGCCCGACTCGTCGCCGTCGGCGGCCATGCGGCCCCACGACGTCACATCGCGCATCAGCGCCAGCGTGTGGTAACCCATCTGCACGTCGGCGAACCACTGCTGGCCGTTGTCGAAGTCATAGCTCAGCGAGGCATAGCCGTTGGCGCCGCGGCGCTTGCTGAGGATGGTGCCGTAGCCGATCGACGCGTCGCTGCCGCAGTAGTAGCCATAGCGGGGGCGGAAGGCATGGTAGGTGCTGCCCTGGTTCTGTCCGCTCAGGGCATCGCAGGTGGCCGCGCCCGGATCCAGGTAGTCATCGTTGTAGTCGGTGCGCAGGTAGGCACGGCGGGCGATGCGCGAGCCCTCGGTCGGCCCGTCCTGGGTCGAATCCTGGATGTCGCGCTCATAGGCCCACAGCGGCGTCTGCGACTGCAGCTCCACGCTGTACACCGCATTGAAGCGGCCCGTGCTGAACCCGCTGGACAGGCTCATGTCGAAGGAATCGCCACCGCCCTCACTGGTGGTGCCCATGCGCACGTCGACCGTGGTGCCGTCGGCCTTCTTCTTGAGGATGAAGTTGACCACGCCGGCGATCGCGTCCGAACCATAGATGGCCGAGGCGCTGCCGGTCAGCACTTCGATGCGGTCGATCATGCCCAGCGGAATGTTGGACACGTCGGTGAAGTTGCTGCGGCCCTGGAACGGCATCGGGAAATCGGCGATGCGGCGGCCGTTGACCAGCACCAGGGTGTGGTTGGGTCCCAGCCCGCGCAGGTCGACCTGCTGTGCACCCGGCGAGAAGTCGGCGCCGCTGGAGGATTGCTGGCTCTGCGTCTCGCCACCGTTCTGGGTCATTGCCCGCAGCACGTCGGGCACGGTGGTGAAGCCGCTGGAACGGATCTGTTCGGCGTCGATCACCGTGATCGGGGCGGGGCCCTCGACCTGGGCGCGCGGAATGCGTGAGCCGGTGACCTGCACCGCATCGAGCTGCCGTACCGGAGAGGAGGCCGGAGCCTGGGCCGCCGCAGAAGCGGCAAGGCCCATCAACGCCAGCTGGATCGACCACGCCATCGCCTGTCTACGCATGAGAAGTTCCCGGAAGTAATGCCGGCCCGCAGAGGAGGGGCCCATCCCCCATTCAGATTTCCGCAATGGGCGCCGGCATTTAACGCCTTTTTCATGCTCTTGACTACTGATGCCCCATCTGGCAAAGAGTGAAAACGCTTGCAGGTCGTTTCTGTTCAGGGAGATCAAGATGCGACGGTTCCATCGAAGGCTGCGCCAAGTGCTTGCCGGCCTGGCAGTGCTGGTTCTCCTGGGCTCGCCGCTGGCCGCGTCCGCGCAGGACCTGCAGGGGCCGGGATTCGCCTATTACGAGACCGGCGATCTCGATGCCCCGCGACCGGGGCCGAGGGCGCCGGCGATGATGCTGATGGGCGGTGGAGAGTGGGTGCCGGAGGCGTTCCAGTGGTGGTTGAAGCAGGCCGGCAATGGTCGCGTGCTGATCCTGCGCGCCTCCGGCAGCGACGAGCTGCAGGAGCGTCTGCACCATGACATCGGCGGCACCACCGCCGTGCAGACCCTGGTGTTCGACAGCCGTCGTGGCGCCGATGACCCGGCCGTACTGCGGGTGGTGGCCGCGGCCGACGCCATCTTCATCGCCGGCGGCGACCAGTCGCGCTACATCCGCTTCTGGAAGGGGACCGCACTCAACCGCGCGCTCAATGCCCACGTCCGTGCCGGCAAACCGATCGCCGGCACCAGTGCCGGACTGGCGATCCTCGGTGGCTATGCCTACGGCGCGCTTGACGGTGGCAGCGTCACCTCCGCCGCCGCGCTGGCCGACCCGATGGGCAGCGCGGTGACGATGGACAGTGGCTTCCTGCAGATGCCCTATCTGCAGCGGGTGGTCACCGACACCCACTTCGACCGGCGTGATCGTCTCGGTCGCCTGATCGTGTTCGTCGCCCGTGCCGCGCAGGACAGTGGCGACCCGGACATGATCGGCATCGGCGTGGACGAAGACACCGCGCTGTGCGTGGAGCCTGACGGACGCGCGCAGGTGTACAGCGCCGATGGTCATGGCAGGGTCTGGGTGGTCCGCCCGGGACGTGGCGCGGACCGGCTCACGCAGGGCGAACCGCTGCGTTTCCACGCTGTGCCGGTTACCGTGGTGGCAAGCGGTGGCCGCATGCGGCTGGACGACTTCCAGGCCGACGCCGACTATCACGCAGCGGTCGATGTTGACGGTGGCCGGATTGAACTGATCCGTCGCTGACCGCTGCTGCCGGCCGCGCGCCGGCGCTTCCCTTCGGGCATCTCGTCGAGCCTGCTCGATGCCATCGCTTCCATTTCCGGAGATATCGATGAAGCTTCATCTGGCGCTGTCTGCGCTGCTGTCCCTGCCGTTGCTCGCCCATGCTGCGCCGGATGCGTCGCCCCTGCTGGTCATCCATGGCGGTGCCGGCGTCGAGCGCAAGGATCTGTCCGCCGCCGAGGAGAAGGCGGCACGTGCGGCACTCCGTGCGGCGCTGCTGAAGGGGCATGCCGAGCTGGCAGCCGGTCGCCCTGCACTGGCGGCGGTCACCGCAGCGATCACCGTTCTCGAGGACGATCCCACGTTCAATGCCGGCAAAGGCGCGGTGTTCACCCACGACGGGCGCAACGAGCTGGACGCGGCCGTGATGGATGGCGCCACCCAGGCGGCCGGCGCGGTGGCCGGCGTGCAGCGCGTACGCAACCCGATCCTGCTGGCAACGGCCGTGATGCAGGGATCGAAACACGTGATGATGGTCGGGCAGGGCGCTGAGGCGTTCGCCGTCGAGCAGGGCATGACCCTGGTCGATCCTTCGTACTTCCGCACCGACAAGCGCTGGCAGCAGCTGCAGCGCGCACTGAAGGAGGAGGCCGGCGGCCAGGCCCACGCCGACCTGGAAACGGCCCGGCACTTCGGCACGGTCGGTGCGGTTGCGCTGGATGCGCAGGGGCGCCTGGCAGCGGGGACCTCCACCGGAGGAATGACCAACAAGCGCTACGGGCGCGTCGGCGATTCGCCGATCATCGGCGCCGGCACCTGGGCCGATGCACGCTGTGCGGTGTCGGGAACCGGGTGGGGCGAGTACTACATCCGCACCGCTGCCGCGCACGAGATCTGCGCGCGTATCCGCTACCAGGGCCAGTCGCCGGCGGAGGCAGGCAGGGGCGTGATCAACGAGGCGATTCCGCAGATGGGTGGGGATGGCGGTGCGATCGTGCTCTCCGCCGATGGAAAAGCGGCCACGCCGTTCAACACGCAGGGCATGTACCGCGGCTGGATCGGTGCCGACGGCGTTCCGCATGTGGCGATCTTCGCCGACGAGGCCTTGGCGCTGCCTGGGCAATAGGCTTGCGTATCAAAGGGTTTGCGACGCATGTGAAAAAAAGTGAAAAAAAGCGTTGACAGGCCCCCGCTTCATCTCCAGAATTGCGGGCTCACCACCACACACCGCAACGCTTCGGCGGCACGGGATGGGGTTGAAACGGAGGGATACCCAAGCGGCCAACGGGGGCAGACTGTAAATCTGCTGGCTTACGCCTTCGGTGGTTCGAATCCACCTCCCTCCACCAGCTTCACGTTGTGGCACTTCCCGGTGCGGGAGTAGTTCAATGGTAGAACCTCAGCCTTCCAAGCTGATGGTGCGGGTTCGATTCCCGTCTCCCGCTCCATTGAATGAACTTTGAATATTATCGAGTTCATGCCATAATGCAAAACTCGCTCACGTAGCTCAGTCGGTAGAGCACTTCCTTGGTAAGGAAGAGGTCGAAGGTTCGATTCCTTTCGTGAGCACCATCTTCAGCACCACACCAGACGAATTCGAGATAAGCAGCCATGGCCAAGGGTAAGTTCGAGCGCACCAAGCCGCACGTCAACGTCGGCACCATCGGTCACGTCGACCACGGCAAGACCACGCTGACCGCCGCGCTGACCAAGATCGGCGCCGAGCGCTTCGGTGGCGAGTTCAAGGCGTATGACGCCATCGACGCCGCACCGGAAGAAAAGGCGCGTGGCATCACGATCTCGACCGCGCACGTCGAATACGAATCCCCGACCCGTCACTACGCCCACGTTGACTGCCCGGGCCACGCTGACTACGTCAAGAACATGATCACCGGTGCTGCCCAGATGGACGGCGCGATCCTGGTGTGCTCGGCCGCTGACGGCCCGATGCCGCAGACCCGCGAGCACATCCTGCT
>NZ_JBTMUW010000002.1:0-421668 GCF_054473825.1 Stenotrophomonas genospecies 5 | reverse complement strand
GATGAATGATTCTGGCAACGTATCGCTTGCTTTAAAACAATTAATAGTTGCTTGATCAAACGTCTGCAAGATGGACAATCATCCTTCCTGCAGGCGCCTTCACAAGATACCTGCGCATACTTTCAAAGATCCGGGGAAGTGGCCTCAGCGCCGTTCCCGTATGCTGCGAAGTTTCCTTCGTAGCGAGCCGCCCATTATAGCCGGCTTTTCCGCTTCGTCAACACCTTTTTCAAGGTCGCCGCACCGGGGTGGGCGTTGTTGCCGGAGCTGCTTCGTCGTTGGCCCCGAGGGGCTTTCGTCGTTGCGAGCCGCCTATTATGACGGACTTTTCGAGTCCGTCAACACCCTCGTTCGATCATCTCGTCCGCTGGCGTGGCGTCGCTTCTGCGTGCTGCTTCCGGGGAAGCATCGCGCTGCAGCGAGGGAGCGAATTCTAGAGATCCTGCCGGATTCGTCAACCACTTTCTTTCAGGACAGTGACAGCGCTGGCGCTTGTACCGGCTGGTGCGTGCACTCAATGTTCCCTGCGGCGTCGCCCGCGCGTTGCGCGGGCAACGCCGCAGGCGCTATCAATGCAGGGATGCACACGGGAGAGCAGGCAATGAGTACGCAGGTGCGCCACGGATGGTGGCGGGATCTATCGATGCCGGCGATCGTCGCCGGCTTCATCACCGTACTGGTGGGCTTCGCCAGTTCGGCGGTGATCGTGTTCCAGGCCGCGCAGGCGGTCGGTGCCGATCAGGCCCATATCGCATCCTGGATGTGGGCGCTGGGACTGGGCATGGGCGTGACCTGCATCGGGCTGTCACTTCGCTATCGGGTACCGGTGGTCACCGCGTGGTCGACGCCCGGCGCCGCAATGCTGGTGGTGGGCGCCGGCGGCGCTTCGCTCTCCGAGGCGACAGGCGCGTTCCTGCTTGCTGCGGCATTGGCAATGCTGGCCGGCTTCTCCGGCATCTTCGCCAGGCTCATGCAACGTGTGCCGATGGCGCTGGCGGCGGGCATGCTGGCCGGTGTGCTGTTGCGCTTCGGCCTGGATGTGTTCGTCGCAATGGACAGCCAGAGGGTACTTGCCCTGGCGATGTTCGCGACCTGGCTGGCTGGCCGGCGCCTGTTCCCGCGTTACGCCGTGATCGCGACCCTGCTGGTTGGCATCGCGGTCGCGGCCAGCCGCGGTCTGCTGCACGCGCAGCAGCTGCAGTTGCAGCTGGCGGTCCCGCAGTGGGTGACACCTTCCCTGTCGTGGACTGCCGTGGCAGGCATCGCCCTGCCCCTGTTCGTGGTGACCATGGCCTCGCAGAACATTCCCGGCGTCGCCGTGATGCGCGCCTCCGGCTACGACGCCCCGGTATCGCCGCTGATCGGCTGGATCGGCGTGGTCAACACGGTACTGGCCCCCTTCGGTGCCTATGCGCTGAACCTGGCCGCGATCACCGCAGCCATCTGCATGGGCCGCGATGCCCATGAGGATCCTGCCCGGCGCTACACCGCGGCGATGGCGGCAGGTGTGTTCTACATCGTCATCGGCCTGTTCGGCGCCACCGTGGCCGCACTGTTCGCCGCGTTCCCGCGGGAGCTGGTGGCCTGCGTGGCTGGCATCGCACTGTTCGGCACCATCGGCAACAGCCTCGCCAGCGCACTGGCGGTGGAGCGCGACCGCGAGGCGGCACTGGTCACCTTCCTGGTCACTGCGTCGGGGATGTCGCTGGCCGGTATCGGTTCCGCCTTCTGGGGGCTGGTCGCTGGCGCGCTGTGCCTGCTGGTCCTGCGGCCACGTGAGCCCCGCAGCTAGGCGCCACCGAAGAGGTCCAACGCCTGCAGTGCGACGCTGAACGCGATGCCCAGGCCCAGGGCCAGCCGGCTGACGCCGCTGCGCCGGTCGATATAGGCCTCGACGCGTGCGCCGTCACCCGCGCCGGCGGCTTCGGCGCGGGCGATCACCGCCCTGCAGCGGCGCAGATACAGCGCATTGGCCGCCAGTGACACTGCGATCTTCAAGGCCAACGTCAACCCCCATATCGCCGCGTCGTCCATTCCGGCCAGCACGATGGCGGCACCCCCCACCATGCTGATCAGGACGTAGGCCACCGCCATGCCGTACATACGCCGGTACAGCAGCCACTTGAAGTCGAACAGGAACGCGGCCCAGTTCCAGGGACGCGGCCAGCCCGGCGGATCCCGACGCAGCCGCCACAACTCGGCATAGACAGCGAAGTTGTCGGCCACCACGCGGGCGAGCCGTGGATGACGGTCATAGACCGCCATTGCGGCGTCCAGGCTCGACGGCGCATCGCCGGCAACCGGCGCAGCGTAGGGATTGCCATCCGTGGCGGGATGTCCACTCACAGTGGCGAGCTGGACAAGGTCTGTACCAGCACGTGGCGACCGGCCGGTGCGATGGTGATCACGTCGGGCCCGGCATTGGCCGCTTCCAGGCAGACGTAATCGCGCCAGCCGTCTCCCACGTCGGCCATCTTCGCTGCCGCTTCCGCGCCAGGATTCCAGGCCACGAGCGAGCGGCTGCCTTCGGTACGGATCGTGATGCGACGCTTCAGCACCGGATCGCGCAGGACGTAGTGGCCATCTGCCCCGGTATAGATGCGGTCACTGCGGCCCGGGTCGCGCGGATCGCGCAGGGACCACGGGCCCTGCTGGCGCCGCGCCTGTGCATAGTTCTCGAACTTGTCCAGATACTCCAGCCCGTCCACGCCATCGACTTCGACCTTGCTGGCATCGCCCACGCGGAAGTAGTTGTGCAGCGCCTGGGTGATCGTCACCGGCACGGTGCCAGGATTGTCGGTCATCAGCTGCTGCCGTAGTTCACGGCCGATGCGCACGGTCATGGCCAGGCGCAGAGCGAGGTTGTCCAATGCAGGGGGAGCCAATACGAGTTCGATGCTGCCGTCGTCCAGCCGGCGGGCCTCCTTCAGCTCCCACGGCAGGGTGCGCACGAAACCATGCGCGGGCACATCGTCGCCTTGCCCCTGTCGCCCGAAATACGGCCAGCACACCGGGCTGCCGCCGCGGATGGGGGTCGGCAATGCGGCACGGCGTGGCGAAAGCCACAGCAGATCGGGCTGCCCCTTGGGTACGAAGGAGAGCAGCTGGCCGCCGAACACACTGATGGCTGCGGTGGCCTGGGGGGTTTCCACCAGCCAGGCATCAAGCCCCTGGAACTGGCCACTGCGTACGCCCTGGATCTGTTGCACGTTGGATCGACTCCGTATGGCCGGCGACTGCACGGCACTGTAGTTGCTGGGAAGCGTGAAGCGGGTGGAGGCCACCGCAGGCGGCGGCGCGCTCTGCAGCGCGCGCAGGATGCGTTGGCCGGCTCGTCCATCGGCCGTGCTCCATCCCAGGCGGCGCTGTTCGGCCTGGATCGCCCGGCGGCTGGCTGTGCCGATCATGCCATCAGCGGTACCGATATCATGCCCCCGCGCCAGCAGCAGGGTCTGCAGCTGACGGCGCTCATCACGGCCCAGCCCGGGGTCATCGGTCGGCCAGGCGGTGGCCAGGCCGCTGCCGCCGCGCAGGCGATCAGCCAGCGTCGCGATCGCCAGCGCATAGCTTTCGGCGGCGTTGTAGCTGTAGATCGCATCGTAGTTGCGGAACACCAGCAGGGCCGGCCCCTTGATGCCGGCGGGCAGCAGCAGTGCCGCCCGCGCGTCGGCAGCCAGACCCGCCGGAGCCAGCGCGCTGCCGTCCAGCGCTGTCACGCCCTGCGTACGCCATTCAGCCAGTGACCGGCGTTGGGTACGGCCGGCCAGGCTGGTATTGAAGCCGTCGGCAACACGCACCTCCATGCCCCACGGTTCTCCCGTGCGCCAGCCGGCGCGCTTGAGGTAGTTGGCGGTAGACGCCAGTGCGTCGGGAATGCTGCCGACCAGGTCACGGCGACCGTCGCCATCGCCGTCGACGGCGATGCGTGCGTAGGTGCTGGGCATGAACTGCGTATGGCCGAACGCGCCGGCCCAGGACCCGGTCAGATCTTGAGCCTGCAGATCACCTCGATCGATCAGCGTGAGCAGGGCCAGCAGTTCGCCACGGAAGAACGCCTGCCGCCGGCCGGCGCAGGACAGCGTCGCCAGCGACTGCAGCAGCGGACGCTTGCCGAATACACGGCCATAGTCGCTCTCCACGCCCCAGACGGCGACGATGGTGACCGGATCGACGCCATACTGCGCGGCGATGCGATCAAGCAGGTCGCGGTGCTGCTGCAGCATGGCCCGTCCATCGTCGACGCGCTGGCGGTCCACCAGTGCAGCCAGGTAGTCCCAGATCGGGGTGGAGAATTCGGGCTGCGCATCCAGCAAGCCGAGCACGCTGGGATCAGGACGCAGGTCGGCGGTGATCGCACCGAAGCGGTCTGCGGCAATGCCCTGGGTAGCTGCCGTTGCCTGCAGCTGTGCCAGACACCGGGTGAACGCGGGATCGGGCGGGGTCAGGTCGGGCGCCGTTGACGGCGCGGCCAGTGCCGCGGCCAGGCCGAGTGCGGTCAGGGTGGGCATGGCGTCCTCCGTGTTGCCGGTGCTGACACCATACTAGAGGCTGAGCGACCGGCGATGCTGAAGCAGTTGCCGGCCGTTGGCCTCTCTAGAGCGTACGCAGCAGCCGCAGGCCGTAAGCTGGACTGTCAGCGTCCCAGCGCTGCGCAACCTGCAGGCCGGCCTGCCGCACCAGCGCATCAAAGCCATCATCGGTGTACTTGTGGCTGTACTCGACGCGGATCGCCTCACCGGCCTCGAAGTGGAAGGTGCGGCCATCGAGGTGGACGTCCTGTGCCCGCTGGCTGACCAGATCGGTCTCGATGCGCAGACGTTCGGTGCTGTAACGGGCACGGTGGCGGAAGCCGTCCAGATCGAAGTCGCTGCCCACCTCACGGTTGAGGCGGACGAGCAGGTTGAGGGTGAATGCCGCGGTGATGCCTTCGGCATCGTTGTAGGCGGCTTCGATCAGCGCGGGGTCCTTGTGCAGGTCGATGCCGATCAGGGCCAGGCCGTGGTCACCCATGGTCTGACGCATGGCCCGCAGCAGGTCGAGGGCGTCCTCGCCGGCGAAGTTGCCGAGCGTGGACCCCGGGAAGAACAGCAGGCGCCGCGCGGGCTCGCGCTCCGGTGCGGGCACGTCCACCGGCCGGGTGAAATCAGCGCAGACCGGCAGCATTTCCACGTCGGGAAGCGCGGGAGCGAGGTGATCGATGCTCGACAGCAGCGCCGCCCGGGAGATCTCGATGGGGGTGTAGGCCACGGGATCCTGCAGCGCGGCCAGCAACAGCGCGGTCTTGCGACCACTGCCGCTGCCCAGCTCGACCACGTGCAGGCGCGGGCCCACCACGCGTGCGATATCCGGCAGCACCCGATTCAACAGGGCCAGCTCGGTGCGCGTGGGGTAGTACTCCGGCGTGTGGGTGATCTGTTCGAACAGGCGTGATCCGCGCGCATCATAGAAGTACTTCGACGGCAGCTGGCGCGCCGTGCGCGACAGTCCGGCCAGTGTGTCGGCGAGGATCTGCTCGCGGCTGGGCGTCAGATCGGTCAGCGCCTGCAGCGCATCCTGTACGGTGCTCACGGCAGATCCCTCGCCAGGCGCAGGCCGGAGAACTGCCAGCGCGCAGGTGGCATGAAGAAGTTGCGGTAGCTGGCGCGCACATGCCCGCGCGGGGTGGCACAGCTGCCGCCGCGCAGGACCCACTGCCCGCACATGAACTTGCCGTTGTACTCACCCAGGTTGCCGGCGAACGGACGGAAACCGGGGTATGCGCCATAAGCGCTGCCGGTCCATTCCCAGACGTCGCCGAACAGCTGCCGCAGTCCCCTGCCCTGCGCGGCAGCGGGATGCAGATGATCGTCCTCGGCGAAATGGCCGGCGATCGGCTGCGACGTCGCGGCGGCCTCCCACTCGAATTCGCTGGGCAGGCGCGCACCGGCCCAGCGGGCATACGCATCGGCTTCGTAGTAGCTGAGATGGCACACCGGCGCATGCGCGTCGAGGTCGCGCCAGCCGCCGAGCGTGTATTCGCGCTGGAGGGCGTCATCCCAATAGAGTGGATGCTGCCAGTCCTCGCTTTCGCGCAGAGCCCAGCCCTCACTGAGCCACCAGCGCGGATCGCGGTAACCGCCGGCTTCGACGAAGTCCCGGTACTCCGCGTTGCAGACCGGTCGATCAGCCAGCATGTGGGCCGGCAACAGCACGCGATGCGGTGGCGATTCGTTGTCGTAGGCGAAGGTAGCGTGCTGTGGCCACGCCGGTGCGCCGACGGTGACGATGCGCTCGGGAGATTCGATCCAGCCCAGCGGACTGGCTACGCTGACGGCGGCGCGCAGGTCCTGGCGGTAGGGCGGATGCAGCGGATTGCACCAGAGCGCGTGCTTGATGTCGGTCAGCAGCAGCTCCTGGTGCTGCTGCTCGTGCTGCAGGCCCAGCTGGAGATGCTGCAGGGCTTCATCGTCAAGATCGCCATCGCGGAGACGCGTCAGGAGGTGTGCATCGACCTGCTGCCGGTAATCGAGTACCTGCTGAAGCGACGGGCGCGAGAGCAGGCCACGCTGCGGCCTGGCATGCGCCGGTCCAATACTCTTGTAGTAGCTGTTGAACAGGTAGTCCCACGCGGGGTCACGTGCCGGTGCGCCGGATAGACCGGCCAGCACGAAGCGGTCGAAGAACCACGTGGTGTGCGCCAGATGCCATTTGCTCGGGCTGGCGTCCGCCATGCTCTGCAGCATGGCGTCTTCGGCACTGAGCGGTTCGGCCAGCAGCACGCTGCGGGCGCGCGTCTGCGCATAGCGGTGGGCGAGTTCACGCTGCGGAGCAGCGACGGCGACGGTAGCGCTGTCCATGCAGCCAGCATCCAGCGGTGCGGGTGAGCGCAACGTCATGGCGTGACATCGCGCCGTTCACATCGATGCCGTCGCGTAACCGGTTCAGATCGCGTCGAGGTAGTACCAGCGTCCGTCGATGCGCTCGAACCGGCTGCGCTCGTTCATTTTCACCGCACTGCCGCCGCCCACCCGGTAGCGGGCGGTGAATCGCACTTCGGCATGGTCGGGCCCATTCACCTGGTGCTCGTGGACGGTCAGGCCAAGCCAGTGCGTCCGCTGGCCGGGCGCCTCGTCCAGTGACAGTTCGGCGGGACGGGTGGCCGGATGCCAGGTGGCCCGCAGGTAGTCGGCCAGACCACGTACGTACGCGCTGTAGCGCGAGCGCATCAGGCGCTCGGCGTCCGGTGCGGGCTCGCCGGCATGGAAGCGGCCGCAGCAGTCGGCGTAGTCCGTGGCGAGGCCACAGGGGCAGGAATCGGCAGGGTTTCGGCTCATGGGGGTATTGTCGCTCGAGTCACGTCGGGCATCCATCGGCGATAGGCGTATGCTGTCGCGCCCCCACATTGAATGATCCCCGTGCTGGAACTGGTTCCCCCCGAGTTGTGGTGGCTGGTGGTGATCGCCTTCATTGCCGGCCTGGTCGATGCTGCCGTGGGTGGAGGGGGACTGGTACAGCTGCCCGGCCTGTTCACCGTGCTGCCCCAGCAGACGCCGGCGATGCTGTTCGGTACCAACAAGTTCAGTTCGATGTTCGGCACGGCGGCGGCGGCGTGGCGCTATGCACGCAACGTGCGGTTCCCCTGGAAGCCGGTACTGTTCGCCGCGGGCACGGCATTCGTGTTCTCGTTCGCCGGGGCTACGGCGGTGAGCCTGCTGCCCAAGGATGCCGTGCGGCCGCTGGTGCTGGTGCTGCTGGTGGCGATGCTGGCCTACACCCTGTGGAAGAAGGATTTCGGCGCGCTGCACCGGCCGCAGGAGATCGGCCGGCGCGAACTGACCATCGCGCTGGTGATCGGCGCTGCGATCGGCTTCTACGATGGATTCTTCGGGCCAGGCACCGGCAGCTTCCTGATCTTCCTGTTCGTGCGCTTCTTCGGCCTGGACTTCCTGCGTGCGTCGGCCGCATCGAAGGTCGTGAACCTGGCGACGAACATGGCGGCGATCTCGTTCTTCGTGCCGACCGGCAACATCCTGTGGTTGTTCGCGCTGCCGATGGCCACGGCCAACATCATCGGTTCGGTGGTCGGCACGCGGCTGGCACTGAAAGGCGGCACGCCGTTCATCCGCAAACTGTTCGTGGGCCTGGTGGTAGTGCTGATCGCGCGGATGGGCTGGGATACGTTCGGCGGTTCGTGAGGGACGTTATGAAATGGTAGGTGCCAACCTTGGTTGGCACGTTGTTTCAGGTCGCGAAGAGCAGCCGAGCATGGCTCGGCTCTACAGGTGGATTGCCCGAGGCGGTCAGGCTTCGGCTTCCTCCGGTTCATTGGCCTGCTGGCGGCTGCGCTCGGGCAGCTTCAGGCGCCTTCCTTCTTCGTCGTACTCGATCAGCAGCACGCCCGAATCGTGGCGGCCGCTGATCTCGACGAAGCAGGCACCACCGATGAAGGGCTCCAGGGTCATCACCGACTTCAGCGGCGTGGCGACCACCATCTGGAAACCGAAGTTGTCGAAGATGTTCATCGCCAGCGCGGTGAACTCGTTGTCGGCCTTGTCGAAGGCCTCGTCGAGCACGACCGCCGCGTAACTGGGCAGCTGGCTGTCAGCGCCGCCGAGCTGGTAACGCAGCGCTGCGGCCAGGCAGGTGGTGGCGAGCTTCTGCCGCTGGCCACCGGACTTGCCGGCGCCGCTGCGGTAGATCTCGACCTGCTGGCGCGTTTCCGCATCGAGTTCGACGCCGATGAACTCCACGTGCATGCGCACGTCCAGGACCAGCTCGCGCCAGCGCTTGTCCTCACCTTCCTGCGAACCCAGGCGGTTGACCAGCTGGCGCAGCACGGTGAACTGTGACTCCGCCAGTTCACGCTGCTCGGTCTGCTGCTGCGACAGCACTTCGCGCAGCTGCAGCTGGAACTCCAGCACTTCCGGCAGCCGGCGGTCGCTCAATTCGATGGTCAGCAGGGTGCCCCGGTTGAACGGCACCTGCTCCAGGCTGGCGTTGACTTCGTCCAGGCGCTGGCCGATCGACTTGCGGGCCTCGGCGCTGTGGCGCTGCAGGGCCAGCAGGTTGTTCTTGCTCTGGTTCTGCAGCAGATCGAAGAAGCGTTCCTCATGCTGCGGCAGGCCATCGCGTTCGAGACGGTCGAGGCGGGCGAGGAAGTCCTCGGCCGACGCCACCGATGCGGTGAAGTCGCCGGATTCTTCCGGCCACTGCTGGATGAAGCGGCGGAAGCAGCCGACCAGCTGGTTTTCGATACGGTTGAGGTCCTGCTGCGAGGACGACAACTGTTCGTTCAGCGCATTGCTGACCTGGCGCATGTGCGCTTCCAGCGTTTCCAGGCTGAGCGGGCCCTGTTGCTGCAACCGCTCTGCCAGGCCGCTCTCCTGCGCTTCGGCCAGCGTTGGCAGCACCAGCGCGCGGCTCTGCTGGCGCGCGCGGTCGAGGCGGTCACGTTCCCGGACCAGCTGGCCGCGCTCGACACGGACATCCTCATAGGTGCGGCGGGCCTGCTCGATGTCGGCGCGCACGGCGTCGATCTGCTGTGCCAGCCTGGCCAGGTCGGCATTGCCTTCGCGCAGGTCGCGCAGGCTGGCTTCGATGTCGGTCAGGCGCTGCTGGGGCGCGGCGACGTCGATCTCGTTCCATTGGATACCCGCGAGCTCGTGGCAGGCCAGGCGGCGCTCGTTGTCACGATCGCGCTGGCCACGCAGGCTCGCGATATCGGTCTCGCAGCTGGCGATGCGCTTGGCCAGTTCCTGCGCCTCGCGTTCGAACGCACCGACCTTGTCGTGATTGTTGAAACCGAGAATCCAGCGACGGCGGTCGCCCACGGCACTGCGGTCGTCCTTCTCGAAGCGGTCGCCCGGATGCTTGACCTGGCCTTCGCGGGTGATGCCGCGGTCGACGTTGCGCAGCTGTCTGGCATCCACGCATTCGTAGTCGAATCGCTTGCCCAGCTCACGCCGCAGCCAGCTCTCGAACACGTGGTCGCGCAGCTCCAGCTTGTGCAGCAGCGACTTCGCCGATGGTTCGCGGGCGAACGCCTCCTCGTTGCGGCGCACGCGGTAGTAGGTGAAGCGCATGCCGAGGTGGGTGCGGTTCACCCAGTCGGCAACCGCGTTGTAGTGCTTGTCGTCAACCAGCAGCGACAGCGCGAAGCCACCCAGCACGCGTTCGATCGCACCCTGCCAGCCCTGTTCCTCGGAGCGGACCTGGATCAGCTCGCCGACGAACGGCAACGCCACTTCGGAAATGCCGGTCTCTTCCGCCAACCGTGCACGCAGCTTCTGCATCGGCGCCGGGATGTTGGAGGGCGTGCGCTGCATCGCGTCAAGTTCGAGGCGAACTTCAGCGAAGCGACGCTCGTCATCGCGCTTGCCACCGAGGCGCTCGCTGATGGCATCGTCCAGCGAGGCCGAAGCGCGCTGGCGATCCTGCAGTTCGTTCTGCGCACGCTCGACCAGTTCGGCGAAGCCATGGGCGTCGTCGGGCAGTTCGGCCTGCAGTTTCCGTGCGGCTTCCTGCGCCTGGTCGCGCTTGGCCTTGCGGCGGTCGCGCTCGGCTTCGGCGCGGCCCTGCTCGCGCTCCAGCTCTTCGATGCGCTCGCCGCCCTGCTGACGCCGCTGCAGTTCCAGCTCGGCCAGGCGTTCGCTGTGGTTGTCCAGCGCAGCGCGGCGCTGCGCCTCTTCCCCGAGCAGGCCACGGTCACGCACGTCCATCTCGCGCAGGCGCGCTTCGATCAGCGCCTGACGGCGGCTCTCGCGGAAACTGTCGACGCCCAGCTTGAGCGCCTCGTCGTCACCGCGCTGCCGGTGCATTTCCTTCAGATCGGCGTAATAGGCGCGCGCCGGCAACAGCGTCTCCACCTGGCGACGGGCGGTGACCACCGCCTGATGGGCCCCGTCAAGCTCGGCGAAATCACTCACCAGGCGCTCGGCGGCGTCGAACGTCTTCGGCGTGTCGAGCATGAAGTCGCGCAGGAAGACGTTGAGATCACCCAGGTTCTTCGCTGATTGCGTCTTGTGCAGCAGGCGCAGCGCCATCTCGTTGTCGATGCCGAGCAGGTCGCGGAAGCGCTCGGCATAGCCGGAGAAGGTGTCGAAGTGGTGGACGTCGGCCAGCTTCTGCTTGAGCTTGCGCAGGTCCAGATCGAAGCCGCCCAGATCCTTGGCGATGTCGAACGGACGCTCGGCGATCATGTAGTGCTTGCGCACGTCGCCGGCCGAGGTGCCGTTGCCGGAGATCCACAACAGGCGCACCAGGCTGACCACGCGGCCGTCGCCGGCGCGGTACTCCAGCACCAGTGCGGTCCAGGTCGCACCCTTGCGCAGGTACTGCGTGGCAATCTCGCCGGTGCCACTGTCCTGTTGGTCGGCCCACGCGCCGCGCACGTAGGACACCAGGTTGCGGTCGCGGCCACTGCGCTCGGCTTCGCGTGCGGCCGCGTTGAAGTCGACGATGGCCGGCGGCGTCAGCAGCGCGGACATGGCATCGAGCAGGGTCGACTTGCCCGAGCCGGAACGGCCGACGAACAGGAAGCCGCGCTCGGCGATCGGTACTTCGGTCAGGCCGTTGAAGGTGCCCCAGTTGTGCACCTGCAGGCGGCGCATGCGGAACTGCTGCAGGCGGGGGTCCGGCAGGCCTTCATTGAACAGGGCGGGGGTGTGCTTGGAAATGGCCATGCGGTGTTCGGGTCTCTCAGGCTTCGGCGGCCGGGGTTTCGCGCAGCTGGCGGTACACTGCCGAAAGCTGGGACACGTCTTCGGCGGAGAACAGCAGCTTCAGCGCCGGCGAGACTTCGTGGCGGTCGTCCTGGCCGCTCAGACGGGTCAGGATGTGGTTGTCCTTCATTTTCTGCACGGCCGATGCAACGCGGCGATTGAAGCCGGCGCGGTCGGTGGACAGGTTCTTCTCGTAGATGGCCAGTGCTTCGGCCATCTCGGCGTCGGCGACCACCGCGCGGTTGCCGCGCGCGTCGGCCTCAGCCAGCTGCTGGCGCAGGAACAACAACAGCACCGAGTCGATGAAGGTCAGCGGCGAGGTCCGCAGCAGTACCGGTGCATCGACGTCTTCGGTGTCGGCCTGGCGGGTGAATGCCACACCGCTTTCGCGGTCGAGCACCAGTTCCAGGAACAGGTCGGACAGCGCTGAACGGATGCCCGCCTCGCTGCGCACCAGTGCCGGCCACAGCTTGGCGTGGCGCAGCTGGTCGATGCTGGGACCGATCAGCAGCTGGCACAGCGCGCGCCGGGCATCCAGCGGCAGGCGGCCGGTATCACCCAGGTAGTACACGCTGTTGCCGCGCCGTGGCTGCGCTTCGAGCATCGCCGGCTCGGCCTCGTAGGCGTCCTCAGCCTGGTCGGCAGACGGTGCTTCGATGGGGTCTTCATGCCAGCTCATGGCGTCTCTCCTGGGTGAACCAAACCAGCGGGATGCGTGCGCGGCGCAGTTGGCCGTCGCCGCCACGCCATTCGGCGAGCTCCTGTTCGCCAGCGACCACGCTGCCGAAGCGCGTGCCCAGCGACAGGTAGCCGATGACGCTGCCCAGGCCCTGCGGCGCTTCGCGCTGCGACAGCGCCTGGGCGATGCTGAGCCGCGGCTGTGCATCGAGCAGGTCGTGCAGGTCGCGGCGCAGGGTGCGGAAATCGATTTCGGACGAGGCCACCAGATCACCGACGCTCTCCAGGCTGATGCTGGCCGCGTCGTTGTACTCGACATTGCCATCGACCTGGGCACTGCGGGGGTCGTGCAGCTTCCACTGCGACCACGAACGCAGCCGGCTGGTCGTCAACTGCAGGTCACGACCGATCGTGCGCTGGGCCGGGAACTCGTCGCGCAGAGCCAGCGCTTCGGACTGGGCCTGCTTCAGCAGCTGATTGAGGCGACGCTGTTCAAGATAGCCGCGGCTCTGCACGAAGCCACGCAGGCTGCGCGCGAAATTCTGCAGGACATCGTGTACCTGGCCGCCGCGTTCAAGCATGGTGCTGGTGAAGCTGCGCAGGAAGTTGCGCTCGTTGCGATCCAGGCGGCGTGCAAAGCCGCGTGCCAGCACGGCTTCCAGCGCGGCATCGAGCTGCGCGCTCTGCTCGGCATCATTGAGCAGGCGCCAGAATGCCTGGAAGCTGCGGCCGGCATCGCTTTCGCCGATCACGTCCACACCCTCGAACAGCTGCGACAGCACATCGCCACGTTCGCCTTCGTCATCGATGATGCGCTCGCGGAACTCCCGGTTGAGCTGCTCGAAGCCGTCGCGCACCCGGCGGAAGTCTTCGGTCAGCTCGTCGGCGAGACCGATGATCTGGCGGGCGCGCTCCAGTGCACGCTTGCCGTCCAGGGCGACCACACGACCGGCGCTGACCCGCGCGATCTCGGCGTCGATGCGGTCGCGCTCGTCGCGCAGCGCAGACAGGCGTGCGTCGGGGTCGGATTCGGTCTGTGCAGCCAGCTGCGAGAGCTGTTCGATGACCAGTGCCAGGCGGCTCTCGGTGGCGGCCACGCGCGCCTGCTCGAGGCTGTCGGCGAAGCGGATCGCCTGCAGGGCCTGGGTCGACAGTTCGTACTGCTCCTGGTCGGCACCCTCGGGCAACCGCCGCTCCAGCCAGCCCTGGGACAGCCAGTGTGCGATGTAGGCCTGCGCCGTGCGCGGCAGGTCACGGGCCAGTTCGTCCCCATTGAGCTGGTCCAGCGCGCGCTGCAGGCGCTCGTTGAGCACCGAGGACGGCAAGGTGCGTTCGCCGTCCATCAGCAGGCTCTGCAGCAGACCGATGATTTCGGGCGCATGGTCGGCGGCAAGCAGCTTCCATTGGGGCTGTTCGCGCAGGTGACGGTAGCGGGAGATGCGTTCGCGATGCTTCATGCAGCGAGGGGATCGGGAAAGACAGGCGGCTGCGGGCAGCCACGCACGGCCGTCGCGGGGACAGCCGTGGGCAGGCCGGCCACCATGGGCCGGCGGTGCGGGGAGAAGCGGCTCAGCGCTTGCCGCCCACTTCGATGAAGCGCAGGAACTCGGCGCGGGTACGCGCATCGTCGCGGAAGCTGCCGAGCATCTTGGAGGTGACCATGCTGACGCCACGCTTGTGGATGCCGCGGGTGGTCATGCACTCGTGGGCCCCTTCGACGACCACGCCGACGCCGATCGGCTGCAGCACATCCTGGATGCACTGGGCGATCTGCGCCGTCATCTTTTCCTGCACCTGGAAACGGCGGGCATAGGCCTCGACGACGCGCGCCAGCTTGCTGATGCCCACCACCTTGCCGGCCGGCAGGTAGCCGACATGCACGCGGCCGATGATCGGCGCCATGTGGTGCTCGCAGTGGCTTTCGTACTCGATGTCACGCAGGACGATCAGTTCGTCGTAACCGGCGACTTCCTCGAAGGTCCGCTCCATGTAGGCGCGCGGGTCATCGCGGTAACCGCTGAACCAGTCGCCGTAGGCTTCGGCGACGCGGCGGGGGGTGTCCAGAAGGCCTTCGCGGGACGGGTCCTCTCCGGCCCAGCGCAGCAGGGTGCGCACGGCATCCTCGGCCTGGTCCTGGGTCACGTCGCCCTGCGGGGCGGCCTTTTCGTTGTTCTTGCTCATTGCGTACAGCGTCCCGAACGGGGGGCGAGCATCGTACCTGACCGGGGGGTGGGTCGTCCTGTGGGGATGGTTCATCGGGGGTTCTTCCGGCGCCTCGTGGCTGCTGAGCGAGAGGGGGAAGGGGCAGGCCGGGCAGGACACGCCGCAAGTACGTCCCTGTAGGCTCGGCCACGGCATCCATGCCGTGGACGGTCCTGCCCGGCCTGCCCCTCCCCTCTCCGACAGTTTCCTGCTGGCGCGGTCGGCCCCCCGAAAGCGGGGTCAAAAGCGGGGGTTGATGGCTTCGGAAGCGGCGCGCCGCTGCCCTGGTGGGTGCGGACCGTTGGTCCGCACTGCTTCTGCTCTTGCCTTTAAGGAGCCAACCCACCGCGTTCGCGGGATGTTGGGCGGGTGGCGGAGGACCGGGGGGTGGGTCGTCCTGTGGGGACGGTTCATCGCGCGCCGGCAGGCGGGGTCGCAGGCCGACGCTCATGACCCCGGAACGTGCTGTGGTAGCGCCGGGCCATGCCCGGCGAGCGGCAGGGTGCCCCGTCCACAGAGCCCGCCGGGCACGGCCGGGCGCTACCGCAATGGGGCGCCCATTCAGCAAGTACTATTGATAGGAATGAAATTAGTAGTATCCTATCTATCTATGGACCGCCCCCTCGACGAGCGCACCGTGCTGCAGATGCAGCTCAGCTCCGGCCTGCTGTATGCAGGGCGGCAGTGGCAGCGCTTGGCCGACAGCCGGCTGGGCAGCTACGGGATCTCCACCGCCTGCACCATGCCCCTGCTGATGATCGGCCGCTCCGGCGGCGGCATCCGCCAGGTCGCCCTGGCCCAGCAGCTGGGCATGGAGGGGCCTTCGCTGGTACGCCTGCTGGACAAGCTCTGTGCCAGCGACCTGGTCCGCCGTGAAAGTGATGCAAGCGACCGTCGCGCCAACCTGCTGTGGCTGACCGAGGCCGGCCAGGCGCTGGTGCAGGAACTTGAAGATCAGTTGATCGACCTGCGTCAGGACGTGTTCGGCGCGCTTTCCATGGATGAACTGCACGCCGTGCTGAAGGCATGGCGCCTGCTGGCCGAGGCCGCCGACCGCATCACGTGAGACCGATGTCCCCGGATGCCGCCGCTGCCGTTGCCACGCCAGCGGCTGTCACCCGTTGTTGTTGTGCCGTTGTTCCTCCCCTCCCCCATCTGCCCTGCCCTACCGATGCCTGGTGAATTCAGTCTCCACGGAGTGTTCGTCCCGACCCTGCTCGGGTTGATGCTGCTGGCCTATCTGCTCAACAGCGGTCTGCACGCGCTGCTGCAACGCGCCGGTGCCTACCGCCATGTCTGGCACCCGGCGCTGTTCAACCTGGCGCTGTACGGGATCGTGCTGGGCCTGCTTTTCCACCTTCTGCGTTGGATGCAATCGTGAACAAGATCGTGAAGAAGTCCCTGCCGGTGCTGCTCACCGGTGCCGCCGTGATCGTCGCGCTGCTGGTGCTGCGCCAGCTGTGGGTCTATTACATGGACGAGCCCTGGACCCGTGACGCCCATGTCGGCGCGGACGTGGTGCAGATGGCGCCGGATGTGTCCGGCCTGGTGGAGACGGTGAACGTCGCCGACAACCAGGCGGTGAAGAAGGGCGACCTGCTGTTCGTGGTCGACCGTGCGCGCTACCGCATCGCACTGGAGCAGGCACAGGCCAGCCTGGCCGAGCGCCAGGCGTCGGTGGCCCAGCTGAAGCGCGAGATCGGTCGTGATCGCAGCCTGCAGGACCTCGTCGCTGCCGAGGACGCCGAAGTGCGCCGGGCCAAGCTGCAGGCCGCACAGGCCGCGCTGGCCACGGCACAGGCCGCAGTCGATCTGGCCGAACTCAATCTGGGCCGCACCGAAGTGCGCGCACCGGCAGACGGCCGGGTCAACGACCGTACGCTGCGCGTCGGAGACTACGTGGTGGCCGGCAAACCGGTACTGGCGTTGCTGGATACCGGCTCATTCCGCATCGATGGCTATTTCGAGGAGACCCGCCTGCAGGGTGTGGTGCCCGGGCAGCGCGTGGACATCCGCCTGATGGGTGAATCCAGGCCATTGCAGGGACATGTGGAGAGCATCGCCGCCGGCATCGAGGACCGCTACCGCAGCAACGGCAGCAGCCTGTTGCCGAACGTCACACCCGCATTCGACTGGGTGCGGCTGGCGCAGCGCATTCCCGTGCGGATTGCCATCGATGATCTTCCCGCGGGTGTTGAGTTGATCGCCGGCCGCACCGCCACCGTGACGGTGGATACCGGCCGCCGCGCGGATGACAGCAAGGCCGGCCCCACGCCGACGCGGGGCCGCCTGTGAATACCGCACTGTCCCGCCTCGGCCTGATCGTCGCACTGGCCAGCCTGGCCGCGTGCAGGACCGTTGGTCCCGACTATGCACTACCGGAAGGCTCGGCATTCAAGCGCCCGGAGGCGAACGCGGCGTTCATCGATACGCAGAACCCGCAGATCGCCGCCAACCAGCCGCTGCCGGCGCGCTGGTGGTCGCTGTACGACGATCCGGTGCTGGACGGCCTGATCAGCCAGGCGCTGCGCGACAACGTTGAGTTGAAAGCCGCTGATGCCCACCTGCGCCGCGCGGCGGCCGTGTACGAACAGGCACTGGACGCCGGTGGCTTCGAGTACGAGGCCGAGGCCGGCGTCAGCCGCGCGCAGTTGTCGGCCGAATCGTTCCTGCAGGAACACGAACTGCCGGTGATCAACCTGGCCGATGGCAAGTTCGCGGTCAGCTATCAGTTCGATCTGTTCGGCAAGCTCAAGCGCGGTGCGGAAGCGGCGCGGGCCGACGAGCAGGCAGTCGCTGCGGCGCGCGACCTGGCCCAGGTCAGCGTTGTCGCACAGGTGGCCGACAGCTATCTGGAGATCTGCCACGCCAATCACGAACTGCACGTGGCCGAGCATTCGCTGCAGCTGCAGCAGCGCGGCCGCTCGGTGACCGAGCGGTTGATCGCGGCCGGCCGCGGCACGCCGCCGGAACTGGCCCGTGCCAATGCCCAGGTCGCCCTGCTGGAGGCCGCGTTGCCGCCGTTGCGCGCGCAGCGCTCGGCGGCGGCATACTCCCTGGCCGCCCTGCTCGGCCAGACCCCCGGCCAGTTGCCGGGCGGAGTGATCGACTGCGCACAGGCACCGTCGCTGACGCAACCGCTGCCGGTCGGAGATGGCCGTGCGCTGCTGCAGCGTCGTCCGGATGTGCGCCAGGCCGAACGCAGGCTGGCCGCGGCCACCGCGCGCATTGGCGTGGCTACCGCCGAACTCTATCCGGACATCCGTCTGGGGGCTTCGATCGGCGCCGCCGGCCTGCTGGAAGATTTCGGCCAGCCCATGACCCAGCAGTGGTCGATCGGGCCGCTGATCTCGTGGACGCTGCCGTCATCGGGCAGCCATGCACGCATCCACGCTGCCGAAGCGGGCGCCGATGCAGCGCTGGCCGAGTTCGACCACACCGTGCTGCAGGCACTGCGTGAGACGCAGACCGCTCTGGACCGCTACGCACAGGACCTGCGCCGACTGCAGTCGCTGCGCATCGCCCAGGAACAGGCCGCGCTGGCAGCCGAGCAGAACCGCCGGCTTTACCAGGGTGGGCGGACACCGTACCTGGCCAGCCTGGACGCCGACCGCAGCCTGGCCACCAGCGATGCCACACTGGCCGCGGCCGAAGCACAGGTCTCGCGCGATCAGATTCACCTGTTCCTGGTGCTCGGCGGTGGCTGGCAGGCGACGGCCGCTCCACGGGCCACGGCGAACTAAGTGATGAACGCCGTGACCGATCGCCAGGCGTGGCTGTTCTCGATCAAGACCTACCTGG
Source organism: Stenotrophomonas genospecies 5 (assembly GCF_054473825.1). Lineage (NCBI taxonomy): Bacteria > Pseudomonadati > Pseudomonadota > Gammaproteobacteria > Lysobacterales > Lysobacteraceae > Stenotrophomonas > Stenotrophomonas genospecies 5. The sequence continues at coordinate 403,288 of NZ_JBTMUW010000002.1, read as the reverse complement.
CCGCGATCGCCGCCTTGTACATCGCCATGGCCGGCAACCTGTCGCGCCCGTACTGGGCGATGGGTACGGTCTACATCGTCAGCCAGCCGCTGCTGGGACCAACCCGCGCCAAGGGCGTGTACCGCATCATCGGCACCCTGGTGGCCGGCCTGGCCACACTGCTGGTGCTGCCCGCGCTGGTGGAAACCCCACTGCTGCTGAGCGCGGCGATGTCGTTCTGGCTGGCCGGCTGCCTGTTCCTGGCCCTGCTCAACCGCGGCCCGCGCGGCTATGCCTTCCTGCTCGCCGGCTATACGACCGCCTTCATCGGCTTCCCCGCCGTGACCTCGCCGGAGACGATCTTCGACACGGTCGTGGCACGCAGCGAGGAGATCATCCTCGGCACGGTGGTGGCGGTGCTGTTCGCCTCGCTGCTGTTCCCGGCTTCGGTGCGGCCGATGCTGCGCGCACGCATCGGCACCTGGATGGAGGATGCGGCGCAGTGGTGCCGGCAGATCCTGGAGCGAGGCCGCGCGCACGCACCTCGCAACCGCCTGGCCGCCGATCTGGTGCAGTTCGAGGCATTGATCGAGTTCCTGCGCCGCGATGATCCGCGCCACACCGGCGCGGCGGTCTCCATGGAGCGGCTGCGCGAGCGCATGCTGTTGCTGTTGCCGGTGCTTTCCTCCATTGCCGATCGCCTGAGTGCGCTGCGAAGCAATGGCCAGTCGCTGCCCGATGGGCTGCCGGCAGTGATCGACGACATTCACGAATGGCTGCAGCAACCGGCCAGTGCCAGTGATTACGCCCGCCTGCGTGCGCGCATCAGCGCAGTAAAGCCTCAGGTGGACCGCGACCTGCAGCACCTGCAGCTGGCCAGCCTGCTGCTGCGGCTGGAAGAGCTGGTGGACCTGTGGCAGGACTGCCGCACGCTGCAGCAGGCGATCGACCACGGCAACGCGCCGCTGGACCGCGCGCACTATCGCATCCGCACCGACCGGGTCGCGGCCGACAGGCACGTCGACTACGGCATGGCGCTGTTCTCGGCGCTCAGCGCCGGCGTGGCGCTGATGGGCTATTGCGTGCTGTGGATCGCGCTGGGCTGGGAAGGCGGTGGCAACGGCGCGATGATGGCTGCGGTAACGGCGGCCTTCTTCGCGGCACAGGATGATCCGGCACCGAGCATGGTCTCGTTCCTGGTGTGGGCGATGGTGGCCTCGCTGGTCGCAGGCGTGTACCTGTTCGGTGTATTCCCCGCCGTTCACGACTTCGGACTGCTGGCACTGGTGCTGGCGGTGGCGTTCCTGCCGCTGGGCCTGCTGCTGCACCACCCCAAGAGTGCGTTGTTTGCGCTGCCGCTGACGGTCAATCTGGCCGCGCTGCTCAGCCTGCAGAACACCTACAGCGCCAACATCCAGACGTTCGTGAACTCGTCAGTGGCGATGTTCATCGGCATCGGCTTTGCGGTGGTGATGACCCGCCTGTTCCGCTCGGTAGGTGCCGAATGGACCGCGCGGCGGCTGGTCCGGCAAGGCTGGACCACCCTGGCGGAAGCGGCCGAAGGCCGCGGACAGCAGGACCGGCAGCGCTTCGCCGCGCGCATGCTCGACCTGCTCGGGCTGCTGGCCCCCCGGCTGGCGGCGACGCCGGAAGGCAGCGACATCGCGTCGGTGGACATGCTCAATGAAGCCCGCATCGGCCTGAACATCCTGCAGCTGCGGCGTGCCCGGCTGGAACTGCCCGACCGCAGCCGCGAGGCCGTTGAGCAGATCCTGCAGGAGATTGCCGCGCACTATCGGCGCCAGGTCGCCGCACGCCGGCCGATCACCGCCGATCAGACGCTGCGCGAGCGGTTGGATGCCTCGCTGGGGCGGGTCGGCAGCGTGGCGGCCTGCAAGGCACGCGACGAGGCGTTGATGGGCCTGGTGGGCCTGCGCTTCGCCCTGTTCCCGGAGGCGAAAGCGTTGGCGCCGGGGCTGGCGGATGCTGCCGCTCCGTCGCTATAACGCGATCCGCCGGGCATGGCCCGGCGCTACCATCGCTACCCCGTAGCGCCGGGCGATGCCCGGCGGCCTTTCGCCCCGACAACAGGACGGTTCAATGAGTTACGACATGATGGTGTTCGAGGCCAGCGTCGCCCCGCGTGAGGCGGCAGCGTTCATCGCCTGGTTCGAGAAGCAGACCGCCTGGGGCGAGAACCACGAGTACGACGATCCGGTGGTCAGCAGTCCGGCGTTGCAGGGTTGGTTCGCCGCGATGGCACAGGAGTTCCCGCCCTTGAATGGTCCGCTGAGCAACGATGAGGACGATCGCGCCGAGGTCACCGACTACAGCATCGGCCGGCACGTCATCTACGGTGCGTTTGCCTACTCCGTGGCCGAGCGTGCGCATGGCCGGGTACAGGACCTTGCGGAGGAGCACGGGGTGGGCTTCTTTGATGTCAGTGCCGATGAAGCGGCCATCGTGTTCCCCGATGGCCTGGTGCTGATCGCGGAATGACGCCGGGTCGGATCCCGTTCCCGTTGGGAAGGGGATCCGACCCCGGTTCAGAACAACTGGCCCTGCACCGTGGGCTGTTCCATGCGCGCTGGTTGTTCGGCCACCTCTTCTGCACCCAGCCGCCAGGCCAGGCCGCCGATTCGACTGGCATGGCGCTTGAGCGCGGCCTGCAGCACATCGGCACTGGCCGCCACATGCAGGACCTGGCGGGCACGGGTCAGCCCGGTGTAGATCAGCTCGCGCGACAGCACGCGACTGTCCTGCCGTGGCAGTTGCAGCCAGACCTCATCGAACTCCGAGCCCTGTGCCTTGTGCACGGTCATTGCGAACGCGCTCTCGTGCGCCGGCAATGCGGCCGGATGGAAGGCGCGCGGCTGATCGGCGGTGTCGCCGGGGAACCACGCCACCATCGCGCCCGTGCTGTCGCGCAGGCAGATGCCGACATCGCCGTTGAACAAGCGATGCCGATAGCTGTTCTCGGTTACCAGCAGCAGGCGCCCCTGGAAGTAGCCCGGGGTGGTGCCGGCCAGCAGCTGTTCGATCCGCTCGTTGAGGCCACGGGCTCCCTGCGGCCCTTCACGCAGCGCGGTCAGCACGCGCAGGCGGCCGGCCTGCTGCAGTGCCAGGACCGGGTCCCGGATATCGGCCAATGCACGCCAGCGGCCCAGCAGATGCTCACGCTGGTCACGCAGCGGATCCGGCTCCCCTTCGTGGAAGCGGACTCCCGACAGTTCGCCACTGCGCAGCAGTCGCAGCGTGGTGACGCTGTCGCCATCGCGGACGGCACGCGCCAACGGTGCCAGATCCAATGCGTCGCTCTGCCGGTAACCGCGCTGCAGCTGCACCCGCCGACCGGTGAATGCATGGACCGGCGCCGGCGGCTGCAATGCCGGTGCCGCCAACACCCCCTGCAACGCCAGTGCATCATCGACGCGCGTGCCCATGCCATCACCGCTGGCTCGCAGGATCGCGCCCAGCACGTCGCCGGCTTCGACCGAGGGCAGCTGGTCAGGATCGCCGAGCAGGATCAGGCGGGTGCCGCTGGCGATGGCATCGACCAGCTTGGCCATCATCGGCAGATCGATCATCGACGCTTCGTCGATCACCACCACATCCAGCGGCAGCGGATTATCGGCGTGGTGGCGGAAGCGGGGCGAGTCGGGAATGACGCCCAGCAGGCGATGCAGCGTGGTACCGGTGGTAGGCAATGCGGCGCACAGCGCCGGGTCCAGGCCCTCCTCCTGCAACCGCTGCACGGCCAGACGCAGGCTTTCAGCCATCCGCTCTGCGGCGCGGCCGGTCGGTGCGGCCAAGGCCACCTTCGGCGGTGGCTGGCCGGCATGCGCTGCCTGCGCAGCCAGCAACAGCAGCAGGCGCGCGATGGTGGTGGTCTTGCCGGTGCCGGGTCCTCCGGTCACCAGCGCCAAGGGATGACGCAGGGTCACGCCTGCCGCGCGCGCCTGATGATCCTCGGCATCCCGGGCCTGCGGGAACAGCCGTGCGAACAGAGGCGCCAACGCGGGCAGATCCGGCGCCGGCAGCGGATGGCCGCCGATGCGCTGCAGGCCTGCCGCCAGCTGCCGCTCGTACTCGCGATAGCGGCGCAGGTACAGCAGGCCATTCTCCATCACCAGCGGGGCGTCATCTGCGACAGCATCGGCGCGCCCGGGGGTCGCGACCCAGGGCGAGGCGCGCAGCTGCTCGATCCAGGATTGCGGCGCCGGCCAGGCGGATACGCCTTCCAGCAGCCGGTGCGGCTGCGCCGGATCGAAACCGGCATGCCCCAGCGATACCGCCAGCGAGGCCAGGGCCGCCGCCAGGGCCACGTCCTCCGGGGTGTCCGTGCGCAGGCGCTGCAGGCCGGTCGCCAAGGCGTGGTCGATCGTCCGCAGCTGGCCATTGCGGTACAGATCCCTGAGCAGGCTCATGCGCTGGCTCCAAGCGCGCGTGCCGCCAGCTCGGTCTGGGCCTGCCTGCCTCCGGCGAACAACGCATCGAGCGCGTCCACCAGTTCGAGCGGGAAACGATCGGTGTAGACACCATTGCCAGTGCCATCCAGGCCGCGGCAGAACAGATAGCGGATGCCGCCCATGTCGCGTTCGTAGCGGTAGGCCGCCCCCAGCCGGAAGCGCAGCCAGCGATGCAGCGCGACGGTATAGATCAGGGCCTGCAGGTCGTACTCGCTGTGGCGCATGGCGATGGCCAGCAGGTCGGGGCTGTAGCCCGGCAGCCGGTTGGATTTGTAGTCGAGCACGTACCAGCGGCCATCGCGCACGTAGGTGAGGTCGATCATGCCGGTCATCAGCCCTTCCAGCCGGCGGCGCTGGCCGAAGCCCCGGCGCGCGCTGGCGATGCCATGGGCATGCAGTACATCCAGCAGCGCCGGCACAGCGGTCGGCTCGATGGCGAAGTGGAAGTCGATCTCGGCACGACGATCCTGCGCGGGCACGCTGTACAGCGCGCCGCCCTCCGGCAGCTCCGCGATGAGGGTCTGGCCGACCAGTGGCACCAGCACCGCGATGCCGTCATCCAGGTCCGCATCTGCATAGCCCTCTTCGCGCAATGCCTTGCGCAGCACGGCGGCCTGGCCTTCCGGCGCTTCCTGGCCAGGCTGCCAGGCGCCCCATGCGGCGAAGTCGACGTTCTCCATCGCTTCGTGCAGCACGTTGCCGAAGCGGCTGCCCATGAAACGCGGGTCGACCGGCGCGGCCTCTTCGGTCGCGGCAGGATCCGGCAGCGCGGGCTCCAGGGGCAGCTCCGCGCCAACCGGTTCGTCGGCCGCCGGCGCCGGAAGTTCGGTGGCGGCCGCCTCGATGTCACTGCCACTGCCGGCATCGGCATGGGCCAGCTGGGTGAAGCTGTATACCCACCAGTCGTGGGGCACGCGACGCGCCTGCGTGCGCACTGCCGGAAGTTCGCCGTCCATTTCCACCGCCAGCTGCGGCAGCTGCGCCACCGGCTCGCTGTCGTCGACCTGCACATCGGCGCACCCGCGCAGGGCCTGCAGGTCGCCCAGCAATGGCGCCAGTGGGGTCCTGGCAAGACCGGCGAGGTCACCGATGGCGATCCACAGCGCGTGCTCGGCTCGGGTCATGCCGACGTACAGCAGGCGCGCGTCCTCTGCCTGCTGTTCGTGCCGCGCCTGGCGGCTGACGGCGTCCCACACCTCGTCCCTGTCGAGCTTCCAGTGCAGCTGGCGCTCGCCGTCCAGATGCACGGTGCAGTGTGCAGCGCTGTTGTTCGCGCCGCGCTCGATGCCCACGAACGGCAGGAACACCAAGGGGTATTCCAGGCCCTTGCTCTTGTGCAGGGTGATGATCTGCACACGGCGCGCGTCCGATTCCAGGCGCAGCAGCTGCTGCTCATCGTCCTGGTCGGCGCTGGCCATCCGGCCCTGCAGCCAGTCCAGCAGGCCATGCATGCCCAGCGCCTGTGCCGACGCCTCCTGCAGCAGCTCGCCGAGCTGGAGGTAATTGGTCAGCCGGCGCTCGCCATCGATCAGCGCCAGCAGGCGTTCGCCCTGTGCGGCGCAGACGTCGGCGATCACCGCGAACGGGCCGCCGCGCTGCCATCGTTCGCGCCAGTGCAGCAGCTGCGCCTGGAATCCCCGCTGCAGGTCGCCTTCGCGTTCCATCGTTGCGATCGCACTGGCAGGCTGGCCGAGCAGCACGGTGGCCAGCGCGGTGCGCAGGCGGCCTTCGTCGGCCGGTTGCAGCAGGGCCAGCAGCAGCGCGCGCAGGTCGCGGGCTTCGCTGGTGGCGAACAGGCTCTGCCTGCCGGCTGCCACCGCGGGAATTCCAACAGCCGCCAGCGCACGCTGCACAAGCGTGGCCTCGCGATGCGAACGCACCAGAACGGCGATGTCAGCCGGCTGCACCGGGCGACCACGCAGCAGGGCCCTGCCGGCGCGCGCGTCCACCAGCACCTGGTGAATGGCGGCCACACACGCCCGCGTCGCTGCCTCGCGGGAGGCATCGGCAGCCAGCGGCATGTCACCGCCGCTGCGCAGCACGCGCAGGGTCAGGGCTGCGGCGGCATGGCCATCACGCTGGTAATCCGCATCTACACGTACGCCGCCCGGCCGCACCGGCTCGAAGCGGATGTCACGCTCGAGGAAGGCGTCCTCACCGCCGTTGTCGTACAGCATCTGCAGCACGCGCAGCAGCGCAGGCCGCGAGCGGAAATTCTGGTCCAGTGCCGGCGCAGGCTGCGCAACCTGCCTGGCCTTGAGGTAAGTATGGATGTCGCCGCCGCGGAAGCCATAGATCGCCTGCTTCGGATCGCCGATCAGGAACAGCGCTGGCGCCAGTCCCAGTTCGCGCACCTCCGGCGAATCGCCGAACAGGGTGTGGAAGATGCCCCATTGACGGTCATCGGTATCCTGGAATTCATCGACCAGGGCAATGCGGTACTGCGCGCGCAGCCGTTGCACCAGCGTCAGCCGTTGCGGCCCCTGCAGGGCAAGCGCCACGCCGTCGATCAGGTCATCGTAGGTCTGCACCCGTCGCGTCTGTTTCAACAGGGCCAGTCGCTGCGCGGCTTCGGCGCGCAGGGCGTGCAGGAAGCGGATCGCGCGCTGGCGAAGCCACGACATGACCACGTCGGCGGCATCCCACCAGGCCTGCAATGCGTCGAAGAGGGGTGCATCCGGGCATGCGCCCTGCTGATCGTCCCGGCAGAGCGCCTGCATCGAAGTGGGCAGCAGCTTCTCCAGATGGAGTTTTCCATCGCGTGACCAGTCCGCGCCGGCCTGCCCGGCGACCAGGGTGGAGAATGCCTTGTCGAAGCTCGGCCGCTTGGCACGACGTCCATCGAAGACCTTCTTCTCGAACGCCGTGGCGATCTGCCCACGGGCCGCATCAAGACCGGAGTCGATGGCGGACGCGAGGACCTGCGCGGCCTGCAGCATCCGCGGCCGCGGATCGTCCGGCAGCGTCGGCAATGGCAATGGATGCAGCGGCGGTGCGGCCAGCAGCGCGCGCAGGTCGCCTGCCAGTGCGTCCGGGCTCGACCACAACAAGGTCAGCGGCTCCAGTGTGGCCGGATCGTTGGCGTGCACGCGCCACAGGTCAGCCGCCAGTTCCTCCATCAGCTCGCGGTCGCTGGTCAGCAGCTCCGGAGGATCGAAGGTGTGGCCGCTCTCCAGTGCGTGCTCGCGCAGCACGCGGGTGCAGAAGCCGTGGATGGTGAAGATCGCGGCCAGATCGATTTCGTCGGCAGCGACCTGCAGGCGACGCTTCAGCGCCGCCGCGCTCTCATTGCCGGCATCGAGATGGCGCCACAGGATCTGCCGGGTCAACCGCATGTCGGGTGCCTCGCCGTCGCCCGGAGGCAGGTCGACCATCCGCGCGGCCAGCGCCAGTCGCTCACGGATGCGCTTGCGCAGTTCCTGGGTAGCGGCATCGGTGAAGGTCACCGCCAGGATCTGGCCGATACGCAGGCCCTGCTCGACCACGAGCCGGGTGAACAGCGTGGCCAGGGTGAAGGTCTTGCCGGTGCCGGCACTGGCTTCGATCAGGCGGACGCCATCCAGGGGCAGTGCGAGATACGGGTCGATACCGGGATGTTCGATGGGGCTGCCTGCCACGGTAGCGTTCATCCGGTGACCTCTGTATGTGAACCGGCGCCGGGCACGCGGCCTTCGCGCAGCGCGCCGAACACCACCTGGCTGTTGTGCAGCAGCTCGGCATACCGGGCATCGTCTGCGAAGGGATCGGCACCGCGCATCAGCAACTGCCAGGCGTCACTGCGGGATTCGCCCCAGCTGCGGTCGCTGCCATGCCACTGCTTCCAGCCCTCGCTGCGCTGTTTCTCGCCGCTGGTCGTGTACAGCACCCAGCCGGTGTAGGGAGCGAACCACAACGGCTCACGCAGGCCACGCCGGCGCAGCTGCAGCAGCGCGCGCAGGGCGGCCCGCGCCGCGGGCACGGACAGTGCCGGCAGGACGTGCGGACCCTGACCGGCGTCACCGCCGTCGTGGAACTGGACCAGCGGCAACGCGTCGCCTGCCGCATTGGCCAGCAGCCAGTCCAGCCCCTGGCGGATCACCGCGTTGCCGTTGAGCGTGCCCGCGCGCAGCCGCACCAGACCACCGGGATGGCGATCGGCAACCCGGCCGTGCAGGCGCACGCCGTCGATCTGGACCTCATAGCGGCGGCTTTCCGGCTGTACGCCCTGCATCCAGCCCAGCATTGCGTCGGCATAGGGGCGGGTCTTCGATTGTTCCACCTCGAACTGCCGCTCGCCCAGCGCGCCGGATGGCACCAGCGCGCGTGCGCGCAGCCTCGGGTAGAGCGGGTCGTCATCGCCGGTGAGGGTGGCACGCACCACCGCGGCCTGCACACTGCGCGTGTCCGGCCCTCGCGCGGACAGCACCAGCGGCTCCAGATCGACGACGTCCTCGACCTCATCGGCCAGTCGAAGGCCCAGAGACTGCGACAGGAACTGCCCAGCCGGGTCGCACAGGAACCGACGCAGGCTTTCCAGAGACAGTTCCTCTTCCACCGCAGCTTCGACCGGCGGCGGCAGCGCCGCCGCGTCGAACCACGGCGACAGCCCGCCACGCTGCCCGGCCAGGCGACCGGCTGCGGGATGCCATTGCCGGCGGTAGCTGAAGCGACGCGGGTCGCCATCGCCGAACGCGGCGGGGGAGAACGGCTGCAGCGCGTGGCGGACCGTGAATGCCGCGGCGGCGGCGGCTGGATCGAGGTGGTAGGCCGCCACGGCGTCGATCAGCTCGCTGACCAGCACCGACGGTTCCCGCACGCTGCCATCGCGCGGATCGGCGCCGAGGTAACTGAGGTAGAACACGTCCTGTGCGGCGGCGAACAGCTGCAGGAACAGGAAGCGATCGTCCTCGCGGGTGGAACGGTCGCCCGGGCGGCGTCGGGGCGTGTCCAGTTCGGCGGTGAGCTGGTTCAGGCCGGCCGCCGGATCGCGACGCGGGAAATCGCCATCATTGAGGCCGAGTACGCAGATCACCCGGAACGGCAGCAATCGCATCGGCACCATGCGGCCGAAGCTGATGCCGCCGGTCAGCAGCGGTGCACGCGTGTCGGCTTCGGCCAGGGCGGAGGCGAAATGCGCACGTATCACTTCGGGAGGCACCCCGTCGCTGAAGCCGGCCTTGTCCGCGTCTTCGGCGAACTGGTTGAGCAGTTTGCGCAGCCGCTCCAGCGCGCGCTGGCTGTTGGGTGAGCCGGGCGGGGTCGGCAGCAGCGCATCCAGCAGCGACAGCAGGCGCTGCCGCCACTGCGCCGGAGTCAACGTCTCGCCAAGACGGCGCTGGTAGGCGGCCAGTACCCGCAGCAGGCGCAGCAGGCGGTCCAGCGCATCCAGCGCGCCACCTTCCAGCCCGGTCCACGGCGCGACGCCGGCCAGGTCGGCATCGCTGCCGGTGGCATGGCCCAGCAGCAGGCGATCCAGCGCGAACTGCCAGGTGTAGGCATCATCCGGTGGCGCGCCGTGCCGGGCGCGATGGTCCGCATCCAGCCCCCAGCGTGCGCCCGCCTGCTGCAGCCAGCCATGCAGGCGGTCGAAGTCGGTCGCGTCCAGTCCGGCTGCCTCGGCCAGGGGCGCGCTGGCCAGCAGGTCCAGCATTTCATTCAGGCCGAACCGCGAGACCGGCAGGCCAATCAGGTGCACGAACACATCGGCCAGCGGTTCGCCCGCCAGCGGACTGCTGTCGGCCAACGCGTAGGGAATGTGGTCGTCCTCGCCGCCGCGGCCACCGAACACGGCCTCCAGGTAGGGCACGTAGGGATCGATGTCCGGCGCCAGCACGGCGATCTCGCGGGCCTGCAGCGGCGGGTCGAAGCGGTCATCCTCAAGCAGGCCACGCAGCTGGTCGTGCAGGACCTGCAGTTCGCGCAGGCGGGTGTGGCAGGCGTGCACCTGCAGGCTGGGATCATCGCCGGCCAGGCCATCACGCAGTTCGCCGGACGGCAGCGCCCGACGGTGGAACAGATCGCGCTGCAGGCGGTGCAGCAGGCTGTCGGACAGGCCGCCGTCGGCCATCGTCGGCCGCGCGTCGTCTTCCGGGTCGATGTAGGCGGCGATCTCACCGGCCGGGTGTACCACTTCATAGCTGCCCAGCACCGCCATGAAGTCGCGGCCGGCTGCGCCCCAGGCTTCCAGCAGGCGGTTTTCTCCCGCCGCTTCGCCGAAGGGATCGGGAGCGCCGCTGCGCAGCCGCTCGGCCAGGGTCTGCAGGTCGCCCCAGTACGACTGCACCGGGGTGGGGAGGTAGAAATGCAGTTCGCCCACCCGCGCCTGGGTCGCCATGACCCGCAGCACGTCCGGGGAGATGTTGAGCGTCGCGAATGCGGACATGCGCGGCGGCAACCCCTGCGGCAATGGCTGGCCGGCACCCTCGAAGCGGTCCAGGTAGGTCTGGATGCGGCGCGCGCGGTAGCCATGCCCACCGGCAACGGCGCGCCACAGGATCGCCTGGGGATCGGCCGGGTCGGCCCCGGCCTCCCAGCGCAGCAGCCAGTCGCGCCGCCAGGCCTGGTATTTCTCGAACACCGACGCCAGCTCGCCGGCCAGGGCCCAGGGTTTCAGCCCATCGCTGCCGGCCAGATAGGACTGCAGCGCGCGCATCGGTGGTTGCCCGAGCAGCGCCGGATCGCGCAGCGCCCGGTACAGCCGCCAGTGCAGGCCGGCAGCATCGAGATCGTCGGCTTCGCCATCGACGTTGGCGTTGAGCGCACGGGCGACGAACTCACCCGGGGTGAGGAATTCGAGGTTGGCGGCGACACCGTATTCGGCGGCCAATGTCGCCTGCAGCCAGCGCCGCATCGCCACCTGCGGGATCAGCACCACGTCCGGTGCGAGCAGCGGCTGCCCTGGCATCGGCGCACGGACGTTGCGTGCCAGCAGCGCGGCCAGCACATCCAGCGAGTTGGAATGGTAGAGGCGGAAGTCGCTGCCCGGGTCACTCATCATGCACAGTGTGCAGCACGGCTGGCAGTATTCAATGGTCAAACCTGTCACCGGCACGGATTGTTCCGGGTCGCCCGGCGATTGTCCCGACCTGCCCGGGGCCCTGCCGTGCCACAATACTGCACCGTCCAGTCTGCTTATGTTCAGCCGGCTGACCCGATCCTTCGATGTCGAAAAAATGTTAATGGTGCCCATGTCGGCTTCCACCTCCAGTCTGGTGCAGTTGTCCAACGTCCGCATCGACCGGAGCGGACGCACGATCCTGCGCGACGTTTCCCTGCAGGTGCCGAAGGGCAGCATCACCGCCGTGCTCGGTCCTTCCGGCAGCGGCAAGTCGACCCTGCTGGCCGCGCTGACCGGCGAACTGCGCCCGGCGGCCGGCGATATCACCCTGTTCGGCAAGCCGATCCCGCACCGCAGCGCCGAGCTGCTGGAGATGCGCAAGAGCGTCGGCGTCCTGCTGCAGGGCAATGGCCTGCTGACCGACCTCACCGTGGCCGAGAACGTCGCCCTGCCGCTGCGCACCCACACCCTCCTGCCGGCGGCGGTGCTGCGCCGGCTGGTGCAGATGAAGCTGCATGCGGTGGGATTGCTGGCCGCGGCCGACGCCTGGCCGCGCGAGCTGTCCGGCGGCATGGCGCGCCGCGTGGCGCTGGCCCGTGCGCTGGCGCTGGATCCGCCGCTGATGATCTATGACGAGCCGCTGACCGGGCTGGACCCGATCGCGTCCGGAGTGATCATGAGCCTGATCCAGCGTCTCAACCACAGCCTGGGACTGACCAGCATCATCGTCAGCCACCACGTGCACGAGACGCTGCCGATCTGCGACCAGGTGATCGCCATCGCCAACGGCGGCATCGTCTTCCAGGGCACGCCCGACGCGCTGCAGTCCAGCCAGGACCCGTTGCTGCGTCAGTTCCTGCACGGCCAGCCCGATGGCCCCATCCCGTTCGACGCCGAGCCGCGCGCGAGGGTCGCCTGATGCCCTTCATCCAAGCCACCCGCTCGCTGGGCCGCGCCGGCCTGTTCTCGCTGACCGTGCTGCGCGGTTCGCTGCCGACCCGTGATTTCCTGAGCGAACTGACCCGCGAGATCTACAAGATCGGCGCGCGCTCGCTGCCGATCATCGCTGTCGGCGGCGCCTTCGTCGGTCTGGTGTTGACCCTGCAGGGCTACCGCACGCTGACCACCTTCGGCGCGGCCGATGCCCTGTCGACCCTGCTCGGCTTGTCGCTCTACCGTGAACTGGCCCCGGTGCTGACCGCGCTGCTGTTCATCGGCCGTGCCGGCAGCTCGATCGCCGCCGAACTGGGCCTGATGCGCGCCACCGACCAGATCAAGGCACTGGAGCTGATGGCGATCGACCCGGTGGCCAAGGCCGTGGCGCCGCGCTTCTGGGCAGCCGTGCTGACCGTGCCGCTGCTGACCGGCATCTTCTGTTCGCTGGCGATCAGCGCCAGCTACTTCGAAGCGGTCCACGTGCTCGGCCTGGACAATGGCGTGTTCTGGTCGGCGCTGCGCAACAGTGTCGACTTCTGGGACGATTTCGGCGTGGCGATGCTGAAGTCGGCGATCTTCGGCGGCACTGCAGCCCTGGTCGCCGCCTATGTCGGTTTCCACGCCGAGCCGACCATCGAAGGCACTTCGGTGGCCACCACCCGTGCGGTGGTCAATGCCTCCCTGCTGGTGCTGATGTTCAACTTCGTGCTGTCGGCAATGCTGTTCACCTAACCCTTCCATCGGCGGTGCGCGGTGCGCGCGGCCACAACGACTCGATCAGGTACTCCCCATGGCCATCCGCGGTCCCAGACTCGAATTCTCCGTCGGCGCATTCCTGCTGCTGGCCCTGGCGTCGCTGCTGGTGCTGGCCGTGGCTTCCACCAACCAGCGCTGGAGCTGGGGCGGTGACGGCTACGAGCTGAAGGCGCGCTTCTCCCAGGTCGGCCAGCTGCGCAAGCAGGCGCCGGTCAAGATCGGCGGCGTTACCGTCGGCCAGGTTGCCGCGATCGACCTGGACCCGGTCAAGTTCGAATCCATCGTGACCCTGCGCATGGACAGCAAGGTCAAGGACCTGCCGGCGGATACCTCGGCCGGCATCTTCACCAGTGGTTTGCTGGGCGAGAGCTATATCGGTCTTCAGCCCGGTGGTGATCCGGAAGTGCTCAAGCCCGGTGAGGAGATCGTCTTCACCCAGCCGGCAGTGGACCTGATCCAGCTGGTCGGCAAGTACATGTTCAGTGGCGGCGCCGGCGGCGGCGCAGACCCGAAGCCCAACGATGGCGCACAGGCGCCTGCAAAGGAACCGCAACCATGAAGATGAAACTGATCCCGGCCCTGCTCGCGTCCTCGCTGCTGCTGGCGACCCCGTTGCTCGCCCAGGCGCAGGCCGCGGCCCCCGCTGCCGCCGCTCCGCAGGCCCAGGCCGGCAAAGTGGTGATCGATGCCAGCAGCCGCATCCTGTCCACCCTGCAGCAGCGCAAGAGCGAGTTCAGCAGCAATCCGTCCAGCCTGCGCTCCTACATCGACAGCGAACTGAACCGCACCTTCGACCGCGACTACGCGGCGCGCCTGGTGCTGGGCACGCATGCACGCGGCGCGTCGGATGCGGACATCAAGCTGTTCGCCGATGCGATGGCCGACAGCCTGATGCAGCGCTACGGTTCGGCCCTGCTGAACATCCAGGGCAGGCCGAGCTTCCGCCTGAAGGGTGAAAGCCCGCTGCCCGGCAACCGCGGCGTGCGCGTGAGCACCGAGCTGGTGCGTGCGGGCAACGAACCGACGCCCGTCGAGTACTGGATGCGCAACGTGAACGGCCAGTGGAAGATCTTCGACGTCAACATCGAGGGCATCTCCTACGTGCAGACCTTCCGCAACCAGTTCGACAGTCCCCTGCGCCAGAAGGGCATCCGACAGGTGGCCAACGAACTGCACAGCGGCAGCATCCAGGCCGGACCGGCCGGCAATGGCAAGTAACGCGCTGGCACTGCTGGAAGGCGGCACCCTGCGCCTGCGCGGGGCGCTGGATCGTGCCGCTGTCATTGCGCTGTGGCCGCAGCTGCAGGCGTTGCCGGCGCAGCTGGCACGGCTGGAACTGGGCGAGGTCGAGCGCGTGGACAGCGCCGGCCTGGCCCTGCTGGCCGAACTGGCCGCGCGCGCGCGCAAGGCCGGCCACCCCCTGGTGATCTCCGGCATGCCCGCCGGCTACAACGAACTGAGCGCAGCCTACCGGCTGTCGCCCGACCTGGATTTCAACGCTACTTCTGCTGCGAGCTGACATGAACGTCGTACGCGCTCTCCCCCTGATCGTCCTGGCCGCCGCGCTCAGCGCCTGTGCCGGCAAGCCCGCGCGCAGCGATGCGCCGGTTGCCGATACGCTGGTTCCGGCCAGCCCGACCGCCGCCACCGATACCGCCACCGATGCCCCCGCACCGGCAGCGGAGCCCACCCCCGTGGCCAGCGGCGAAACGGCCACGGCCAATACGCCTCCGGCCACGGACGCGTCTGCTGGAACCAGTGCCTCGGCTGCCGCTGCGCAGCCCGGCGGCGACGATGATTTCGACGCGCTGTACGGCGCCGACGGTGCGGCTGGCAACGCGGTGGCCTACGACCCGTGGGAACCGTTCAACCGCAAGGTGCACCGGTTCAACGTGGCGGTCGACAATGCCGTCGCGCGACCGCTGGCGACGGCTTACACCCACGTGGTGCCACGCTTTGCCCGCACCGGTGTGAGCAACTTCTTCAGCAACCTGCGCTCGCCGGTGACGATCGTCAACCAGCTGCTGCAGGGCCGTCCGGATGATGCCTGGGACACGCTGGGTCGCTTCCTGATGAACTCGACGCTGGGTATCGGTGGCCTGTTCGATCCGGCCAGCAAGGCGATGGTCGCCAACCGCAAGGAAGACTTCGGCCAGACGCTGGGTGCATGGGGCTGGCGTCGCTCGCGCTACGTCGAGCTGCCGTTCTTCGGTCCCCGCACCGTGCGTGATGTGTTCGGCCTGGCCGGCGACATGCCGCTCTCGCCGATCCGCAACATCGAAGAGGACAAGGTCCGCATCGGCCTGCAGGGCCTGCAGCTGGTCGACAGCCGCGCGCAGCTGCTGGCGGTGGACGATCTGCGCAGTTCGGCGGTGGACGAGTACGCGCTGGTCCGCGATGCGTGGCTGCAGCGTCGCAACTACCAGATCGAGAACGATCTGCGTGGCAAGCGCAACCGCGGCCAGGACGATCCCAACTCGCCGATCCCGATCGATGCGATGCCGATGCCGCAGTGGGGCAACTGAGTCCTGCCGGCACCCCATGAAAAAACCCCGCCTCGGCGGGGTTTTTCATGGCGGGCGATCAGGCGCCCAGTGCGGCGTCGACGGCCTCGCGCAGACGCGCATCATCGGCGGCCACATCCGGCGCGAAGCGGGCGATGACCGCGCCGTCGCGGCCCACCAGGAACTTCTCGAAGTTCCACAACACCGCCGGCGCCGGGTGGATCGGAATCTCCTTGCTGGACAGTCGCTCGCGCAGCGGGCCTTCGCCGATGGCCTGCGGCTGCGCGGCGATCAGCTGCTGGTAGAGCGGGTGCGTGTCATCGCCGGCCACGCTGATCTTGGCGAACATCGGGAATGTGACATCGTAGGTCAGCTGGCAGAACTGCTGGATCTCCGCCTCGCTGCCCGGCTCCTGGCCAAGGAAATTGTTGGCCGGGAAACCGAGCACTTCCAGCCCCTGTGCCTGCTTCTGCGCATACAGCGCCTGCAGGCCCTCGTACTGCGGGGTCAGGCCGCACTTGGAGGCGACGTTGACCAGCAGCAGCACCTTGCCCTGGTAATCGGCAAGACTGGACGGCTGGCCGTCGATGGTGGTGAGGGGAATGTCCTGGATCGGGGTGCTCACGCGGGGTGCTCCGGCAACAGCGGGGAATGGCCCATCAGCATAGCGCCACGTGGCTGCGCCGGAACGCCTCAATCCACGCAGAGCGTGCCCTGTGCCTTGCCGTCGTCGATGCGCTGACGACAGCCGAAGTTCTGGCTGACGTCACGCTGGCAGGTGCCGGTGGCTGCCGTGCCGGCGGCGATGCCGTCGCTGGCCAGGCATTGGCCGGTGCAGTCACGCTTGCTGCTGCAGGTCTTTCCTGCGTCGGCGTATGGAATCACGCACTGCAGGCGCTGCAGGCGTCCCAGCGGCTGCAGGGTGCCGCCGGCGGCCTGGCAGTCCACATCCCGCGCATCCTGGTAGGCCTGCGTGGCCTCTGGGTCTGGCTGGGCATCACCGGCCTGCGTGGCAGGCGGTGTACTGCTGCATGCAGCAAGCACTGCGGCCAGGGCCGCACTGGCGGCAAGGTGGAAACGCATGGCGGTACCTGTTGGTGATGGACAGGCCGCCAGCATACGCATCGCCCCCGTCGGCAGGGTGTCTGCGTCGCTCAGCGGGCGTCGGTCCCGCCTTCACTTCCATCATCCTCGCCGCTGCCTTCCGCATCCCCTTCGCCCAGGTCGCCGAGCAGCGATTGCGCCTGATCGGTGGCCAGCGATTCCACTCCGCGCAGCCTGCGCTCGATGGTGCGCGTCTTGCGGCTGGCGTCGCCGATGCTGCGGCCCACGGTGCTGATCTGCTTCTCGGCCTTCTCGAGGATGCCGGCGAACTTGCCGAATTCGCTCTTCACCGCCCCCAGCAGGCTCCACACCTCGCTGGACCGCTGCTCGATGGCCAGCGTGCGGAAACCCATCTGCAGGCTGTTGAGCAGAGCGGTGACCGTGGTCGGCCCGGCCACGACCACGCGGTGATCGCGCTGCAGGCCGTCGACCAGGCCCGGACGCCGGATCACTTCGGCATACAGGCCCTCGGTAGGCAGGAACATCACTGCGAAATCCGTGGTGTGCGGCGGCACGATGTACTTCTCGCAGATCGACTTGGCCTGCACCCGCACCGCGCGCTCAAGCTGGATGCCCTGCAGGCGCACGCCCTCGGCATCGCCCTGCTCCTGCGCATCGAGCAGGCGCTCATAGTCCTCACGCGGGAACTTGGAGTCGATCGGCAGCCATACCGGCGTGTCGTCGTTCCTGCGGCCCGGCAGGCGCACGGCGATGTCGACCATCTCGCCACTGTCTGGACGGACCTTGACGCCCCGCGCGTACTGCTCCTGGGTCAGGGTCTGCTCGAGAATGTTCTCCAGCTGCACTTCGCCCCAGCTGCCGCGGTTCTTGACGTTGGTCAGCACGCGCTTGAGGTCGCCGACGCCGGTGGCCAGCTGCTGCATCTCGCCCAGCCCGCGCTGCACCTGCTCCAGGCGTTCGGAGACCAGGGTGAACGACTGGCCCAGTCGTGTTTCCAGCGTCGACTGCAGCTTCTCATCGACGGTGTGGCGCATCTGCTCCAGCTTCTGGGCGTTGTCGTTCTGCAGCGCGCGCAGCTGTTCTTCCAGAGTGGCGCGCATCTCGGCGATGCGCTGTTCATTGCGCTGGGTCAGCTCCTGCAGCCGCAGGCCCAGGCTATCGGTCAGACGCTGCTGGGACAGCGCCCCCTCCTCGCGGCCCTTGCGTGCATCGTCCACCAGGGTCTGGCGCAGCGCGCCGAGCTGGGCATCGGTGCGGCCGGTGAGTTCCTGCAGCTGCTGGCCGAAGGCATGAATGCGCGCCTCCTGCTGCTGGCCGAAGCTCTCCAGCTGGCCTCGCAGTTCCTGCAGCCGCTGCGCCAGCAGGGCGCCGCTGCGCTGCTGGCTGTCGGCGGCTTCGGCGCGTGCCTTGCGTGCATCCTCGCCCAGCGCCTCGCGCAGCAGGTCCAGGCGCTGGTCGGTGCGGGTCGACAGGTCGGTCAGCGCCCGGGCAAAGCCATCCAACTGTTCGCGCAGTTCACTGCGGCCCGTCCGCGCCTCCTCGCGTACGGCCTGCTCCAGCCGATCATGCGGTGGGCGGCGCAGCAGGGCGACCAGCTGCAGGATGAGTACGACCAACAGGAGGCCGGCGATGAGCAGGGATTCGGTTTGCATGGCACCAGTGTAGGCTGGGCCAGTCTCAACTGCTGCGTCCCGCCCCGGTCATGCTCGCGCTGTTCGGAAAGCCCACGTCGATCAACGTACGCAAGGTGCTGTGGCTGTGCGCCGAGCTCAGGCTGGCCATCGAGCACGATCCGGCACCGTCGGCACGGCGGCTGGCCGGGCTGAATCCGAACCAGCAGGTGCCGGTGCTGCGCGACGGCGGCTTCGTGCTGTGGGAATCGAACAGCATCTGCCGTTACCTGGCCTCCCGCGCCGGACGCGCTGACCTGCTGCCGGCAGATGCGCAGGCGCGTGCGAAGGTCGAGCAATGGATGGACTGGCAGGCGACCGACCTCAACACCGCCTGGCGCCACGTGTTCATGGCACGCGTGCGGCAGCATCCTGACTATCCCGACGACGACCGGGCCGAGGCCGGCCTGGCCCGCTGGAATGAGCTCATGGGTCTGCTGGATGCCCAGCTGGCCGGCACGGGAGCGTATGTCACCGGCGACCACTTCACCCTGGCTGACATCGTGCTAGGCCTGTCCACCCAGCGCTGGCGCAGCACCCCCGGCGCCAGGCCCGCGCTGCCCTGCGTTGACGCCTGGTTTGACCGCCTGCGGTCGCGACCCGGGTTCGCCGAACACGTCGACAACGGTGACCCCTGAGGCAGCGGTACGTACCGCGAGGCCTCCTGCAGGGCCGGGTCATGCTTTGCTCTGCAGGAGGCAGACAGGCCTCTACCAGCCCTCGAGAACGATCTTGCCCTTGGCGCGGTGACTCTCCAGCACGGCATGCGCGCGGCGCAGGCTCGCCGCTTCAATGCGGCCGAAATGCTCGCCCAGCGTGGTCTGCAGCACGCCGGCATCGACCAGGTCCGCGACGCGGTTCAACAGCACGTGCTGCTGCTGCATGTCCGGCGTCCGGTACAGCGGGCGGGTGAACATCGATTCCCAATGCAGCGACAGCGCCTTGCGCTTGAGGGCCATCACATCCAGCTGGCCAGGATCGTCGATCAGCCCCAACTGGCCCTGTGGCGCCAGCACCTCCACGATCTGCGCGAAATGCTGGTCGGTGTGGGTCAGGCTGGCGACATGCTCCACCTGCGCGATGCCCAGCCGTGCCAGCCCTTCGGCCAGTGGCTGGCTGTGGTCGATCACATGGTGCGCGCCCATCGCGTACACCCAGTCCTGCGTCTCCGGGCGCGAGGCGGTGCCGATCACGGTCAAGCGGGTCAGGCGACGCGCAAGCTGCACCAGGATCGAGCCGACGCCACCGGCCGCGCCGATCACCAGCAGGGTCTGGCCCTCGCCTGCGCCCTCGGCGATGCGCAGGCGATCAAACAGCAGCTCCCAGGCCGTGATCGCCGTCAGCGGCAGGGCTGCGGCGGCCGCATCATCGAGGCTGGCCGGCTTGCGGCCCACGCTGCGCTCGTCCACCAGCTGGTACTCGGCATTGCTGCCGGACCGGTCGATCACGCCTGCGTAGTAGACCGCATCGCCCGGCTGGAACAAGGTCACCTCACCGCCCACCGCATCGACGATGCCGACGGCATCCCAGCCGAGCACGCGCGGGCCATCGGTGGCCATGTTGCGGCGGACCTTGGTGTCGACCGGGTTCACCGCCACCGCGCGCACCGCCACCCGGAGGTCGCGCGGGCCCGGCTGCGGAAGCGGCAGGTCGATATCGATCAGGGCCTGTGCATCGTCGATCGGCAGGCCGGCATGGGAATAGGCAATGGCGCGCATGGCAGCGGTCCAGTGGGAAAGGAGGCCACAGCGTGCGCCGCGCACGGTCCGCCGGAAAGGCGCACAATCGGGCAGGACTTTCACTCCTGCAATGAAAATGATCCGCTTCGACGACCTGCAGCTGTTCGTCCGTACCGCCGCACTGGGCAGCTTCTCGCAGGCCGCGCGCGAGGCCGACCTGCTGCCCGGTCAGGTCGCCGCCGCCGTGGCCCGGCTCGAGCGCGAACTGGACCTGCGCCTGTTCGTGCGCACCACCCGCAGCCTGCGGCTGACCGCCGAAGGCGCGCTGTACCTGCCTTACGCGCAGGAGGTGCTGGCGACCCTGCGCGAAGGCCAGGCCCGGGTGCAGGGCGAGGATGCCGAGCTGCATGGCACGCTGCGGCTCTCTGCCCCGTCGGACTTCGGACGCAACCTGCTGCTGCCGTGGCTGACCCGGTTCCGTGCGATGCATCCGCGACTGCGGCTGCATCTGCGCCTGTCCGACGAAGTGGCTGATGTATTCCGCGATCCGGTCGATGTGGCGATCCGCATCGGGCATTTCGATGATGCCAGCTATGTCGCCCTGCCCCTGCTGGAAGGCAACCGGCGCGTGCTGGCGGCGTCGCCCGGCTACCTGCAGCGGCGCGGCACGCCGCAGCGTCTGGAGGATCTGCGCGAGCACGACTGCCTGGCCTACCAGCTCGGTGGTCGCGCCTACGACCGCTGGGCCTTCGAGGTCGACGGCCGTCGCGTGGTGATCCCGGTACAGGGCCCGCTGGTGTGCGACGACGCCGATGTGGTGCGGCGCTGGGCGGTGGCCGGTGAGGGCATCACCTACAAGTCCTGGCTGGACCTGCGCGAGGACGTGCTCGCCGGGCGCCTGCAGCTGCTGCTTGGCGGTGTGGGCAGCCACATCCCACTGCAGCTGGTCTGCCCGCACCGCAAGCAGTTCTCGCCCGCGGTGCGGCAGCTGCATGCGCAACTGCGCCAGCACCTGCAACCGCTGCTGTCGGGCATGCCCGAGGGCGGCGGCGGCCCCCTGTCGCAGCGCGCGGCACTGGCCGACAATACCGGCTCCCCGTAGCGAGAGAACACCGCCATGCCGTGGATGGGCATCCAGGACCTGTGGACATTTCTGGTCGCCGTGCTGGTGTTCCTCGCCCTGCCCGGGCCTGGCACGTTCACCCTGTTGACCGCCACCGGCCGGGGCGGGGTGCGCGGTGGTTACACCGCACTGGCCGGCCTGCTGGTCGGCGACCAGATCCTGATGTGGCTGGCCCTGGCCGGCGTGGCGGCCCTGCTGAAGGCCAACCCGCTGGTCTTTCACGCCGTGCAGTACCTGGGCGCGGCCTATCTGGTGTGGGTGGGCATCAGCCTGCTGCGCACGCCCAGGCAGGAGGGCGGCGATGCCGGCCCGATCCGCATGCAGCCGGGCCGCTACTTCCAGCAGGCGATCCTGGTCAGCCTGCTCAATCCGAAGGCGATCCTGTTCTACATGGCCTTCCTGCCGCTGTTCATCGACCCCAGGGCGCACCAGGGCATCGCCACCTTCGTCGCGCTGGCGGGGATCATCTTCGTGGTCAGCATCGCCTACTGCTCGCTGTTGATCTGGGTCGGCAACCTGGCGCGGCGCCGGTTGATCCAGCATCCGCGCGTCAGCGACGCGCTGCGACGCGTGGCCGGGGTGTTCCTGGTCGGCTTCGGCATCCGCCTGGGACTGAACGGCTGACCGGCACGGCGACGGCTGTCGGGCCCGTTCCGCAACCTTTGTGCTGATTCCGGCAGTGTCGTCGCGGTCATGCGCGCGCTGCGCCAGGCATGACCCCCGTCAGTGGTAATGCTGCGCTGCATTCGGTCACACTCGGAGACTTGTCGTTATCAGTCACCCCTTCCGAGGCCTGCATGTCCCTGCTCCGGCGCAAGTCCCTAGATTCCGTCACCGTCCACGAAGCCGGCAGGCGACTGGTCCCGACACTCAGCTGGCCGCACCTGATCGCGCTGGGCATCGGCGCCATCGTCGGTACCGGCATCTACACGCTGATCGGCGTCGGTGCCAATCTCGCCGGCCCGGCCGTCCTGATCTCCTTCGCCATCGCCGGTGCGGTCTGCGCCTGCGCGGCCCTGTCCTACGCCGAGCTGTCGACGATGATGCCGGCCGCCGGCAGTGCCTACACCTACAGCTACAGCGCGTTGGGCGAGGTGTTCGCCTGGGTGGTGGGCTGGAGCCTGATCCTGGAGTACTCGCTGGTGGTCAGCACGGTGGCCGTGGGCTGGTCGGGGTACTTCGTCGGCTTCCTGGAGTGGGTCCACACCCAGTTCGGCTGGGACGTGACCCTGCCGGCCGCGCTGGCCGCGGGTCCGCACGTGGAAGGCGGCATGATCAATCTGCCGGCGATCGTCATCACCTGGCTGGTGGCCCTGATGCTGATGGCCGGCACCAAGGAGAGCGCGACCCTCAACGCGATCCTGGTGGTGTTCAAGCTGATCGCGCTGGCCATCTTCGTGGCAGTGGCACTGCCGGCCTTCGACAGCAGCAACCTGCAGCCGTTCATGCCGTATGGCTTCGCCAAATCACTGGGTCCGGATGGTGTCGAGCGAGGCGTGATGGCGGCCGCCGCGATCATCTTCTTCGCCTTCTACGGTTTCGACGCGATCTCCACCGCTGCCGAGGAGACCAAGAACCCGGGCCGCGACCTGTCGATCGGCATCATCGGTTCGATGATCGGCTGCACCATCGTCTACGTGCTGGTCGCGCTGGCCGCCGTGGGTGCGATGAGCTACGCGGTGTTCGGCCACAGCGCTGAGCCGCTGGCGCTGATCATGCGCCAGCTCGGCCACCCCACCGCGGCGATGGTGATCGGTGTCATCGCGATCATCGCCCTGCCGACCGTGCTGCTGGCCTTCCTGTACGGGCAGAGCCGCATCTTCTTCGTCATGAGCCGCGATGGCCTGCTGCCGCGTGGCCTGTCCAAGGTCAGCGCGCGCACCGGTACGCCGGTGGCCACCACGCTGTTCACCGCGCTGGTGGTGTCGGCCCTGGCCGGCGTGGCACGCCTGGACGAGATCGCGGCATTGGCCAATGCCGGCACCCTGGCGGCGTTCACCGCGGTGGGCATCTGCCTGGTCGTGCTGCGCGTGCGTGAACCGAACCGCGAGCGAACCTTCCGCACGCCGGTGGCCTTCATCGTCGGGCCACTGGCCGCGCTGGGCTGCATCTACCTGTTCATCAGCCTGCCGCACACCACGCAGCTGTACTTCCTGCTGTGGAATGTCGCGGGCCTGGTGCTGTACTTCCTGTACAGCCGCCGCCATGCGCTGATCGCGCGCTGATCCAGACCGCGCCGGGCACGGCCCGGCGCAGATCCGGCCCGGGCGGGGCGGTTACCCGCCCTGCCTGGCGGCGTAGTCCTGCGCCTGCCGCATCACCCGCAGCAGATTGCCGCCCCAGATGCCGGCGATCTGCTGTTCCGTGTATCCCTTGCGCAGCAGCCAGGCGGTGATCTTCGGCAGCTGGCTGACATCGGGCAGGTCACTCAGGCCGCCGCCGCCGTCCCAGTCCAGGCCGATGCCCACGTGTTCGGGCCCGACCACCTGGAGGATGTGCTCGAAGTGGGCGAAGAAGTCCTCCAGGCTGGCGTGCCGGACGGGGTGTTCGTGGTCCAGTGCCTGTTCGGCCTTCAACAGGGCCACGCCCTGCTCGATGCCCATGCCTTCCCAGCCTCCCAGCTGCCGGCTGAGTGCTTCTTCGGCCTGTTTGCGCTCGGCCGTCTTGCCGGTGTCGATCAGATAGCCGCCATAGGCGTTGACCTGGATCACACCACCAGCCTTGGCCAGCTTCTTCAGCCGCGCGTCGTCGAGGTTGCGTGGATGGTCGTAGACCGCCTTGGCTGAACTGTGCGAGAGCACGAACGGCACCGGCATCATCGCCAGCAGATCGTCGAACACGGCATCGGAGGCATGCGACTGGTCGATGACGATGCCGAGCTTCACCGCCTCGCGCACCAGCGCCTTGCCGGCCGGGCTCAGGCCTTTCCACTCCGGTCCCTTCGGATCGGTCGCAGAATCAGCGAACTCGTTGTTGGCGAAATGCACCGTGCTCAGCAGGCGCAGGCCGGCACGGTGATAGAACGAAAGCAGGCTGGGGTCGGCCACCAGCGGGCTGGCGTTCTCCATGCTGATGTAGACCACGCGTTTGCCGGCGGCCTTGATCCGCGCCGCATCGTCAGCGGTCAGGGCCAGGGCGAACCGATCGCCGTTGGCCGCCACCATTTCGCGGATTTCCAGCAGGCGCTGCAGGCCGTGATCGCGCTCGGCCAGGTGGGCGGCGGCGCTGCGGTCGCCCTGGTCGGTGTAGATCGCCCAGAACCCGCCGTCCAGTGCTCCCTCGACCATGCGCGGGTAGTCCACCTGCGACAGCGCATTGCGATCATGGCGCTGTTCGATATCGAAGCCGGTGCGGCCAAAGTTGGCCGGCGTATCCAGGTGGCTGTCGAGCGTCAGCAGGCGCTGCTGCAATGTCTTGGCACGCGCAAGCTCCTGCGCGCTGAACTCGATGGCATGGGCGGTCAGCGGCGCGCTCAGCGCCAGGGCAAGCAGCACGGACAGACGGCGCAACGACGGCATGGGGTTCCTACCGGCAATGGGAAGAACCCGACCATAGCGCTGCGGCCGGCCAATTTGTAGAGCCGAGCGCATGCTCGGCTGCCAGACAGATCAGCCGAGCGTGGGCTCGGCTCTACAGCGCCACGCGGTCAATCCACCACGCGGCAGAACACGGCCTTCAGGTAACGCGATTCCTGCACGTGGGCCATGAACGGATGGTCCGGACCAGCGCCGGCCACCTTCAGGATCTGGATCGTGCGGCCGGAGAAATAGGCCGCACGACGCAGCATGTCGAGGAACTGGTCCTCGGCCACCAGGCCGGTGCAGGAGAAGGTGGCGAACAGGCCGCCCGGCTTGACCACGCCCAGCGCCAGCTTGTTCATATCCAGGTACTTCTTCAGCGCATTGATCACCTGGTCGCGGTCGCGGGTCATCTTGGCCGGATCCAGGATCACCACGTCGTACTGCTCACCGCGATTGGCGGCATCGCGCAGCCACGGGAAGATGTCGGACTGGATGAACTTCGGGCGCACGTTGTTCAGGCGCGAATTGCCCTTGGCGATCTGGATGACGTCTTCATCGATGTCGATGCCGACCACGTCCGAGGCCCCGCGTGCCGCTGCATAGACCGCGAAGCCGCCGGTGTTGCAGCACAGGTCGAGCACGCTCTTGCCTTCCACCTGCTGGCTCAGCCATTGCCGGTTCTCGCGCTGGTCGGCGAAGAAGCCGGTCTTGTGCGCGCCGGCCGGATCGGCGCGGAACTTGATCCCGTACTCTGTGATCACCGACGCTTCGGTGGTGGTGTTGCCGTGGAAATCGAAGCTTTCCTGCTTCTGCACGTGTTCGTCGGCGAAGCTGTGGAAGCGGCAGCCGGGGAACTGCTCACGCAGCGCATCGTAGATCCATTCGCGGTGGCGGAACATGCCGGCAGCGAAGAACTCGACCACCACCAGGTCGCCGTAGCGGTCCACCACCAGGCCGGACAGACCGTCACCTTCGCTGTGCACGACACGCCAGGCGTCGGACACCGCGTCGAGCTTGAGTACCTCACGGCGCAGCGACACTGCCTGGGCGATCTTGCGCGAGAACCAGCCGGCATCCACCGGTACGTTCTGGTCAGTTTCAAGGATGCGCACGGCAATGCGCGAGTGCCCGTTGTAGAACCCGCGGCCAATGAACTCGCCATCGATGCCGACCACGTCGACGAGGGAACCGGGCTTGGGCCGGACGGTCGGCTTCTCGACCAGTTTCTGGAAGATCCACGGGTGGCTGGAGCGCCACGCGTTCTTGAGGCGGACAACGGGAAGGGGGGTATTCATCCACCTATTGTAAACCGGCCGCCGGGAGTCAGATCCCCGCAGGGGCTCTGACCCCTCTCTGGCGGGAACATGGGCTCGGGCCCCCTGCGGGGATCCGACCCCCGTGCCCGGGCATTTGACGGCGGACGCGGCAGGCCGCAGAATCGGCGCCAGAAGGGGAGTAGCTCCCAGACGTTGTCGCCGTCATTTCGAGCCCGCAGGCTCCGGTGCAACGGCAGTTCCAGCCGACTGGAACTGCGAGCGAGACCTTCGCCGTACTGGCGAAGCTCTGTCCCTGGATCCCCTCCCGATCCTCCGTTGCAGATCCTCGCCGTCCGGCCTGGCATTCATCTTTCCAACGGACATTCCCAATGCAGACGATCGGTAACATGTGGTTGTGGGGCGGCTTCGCAGCGGTGGTGGTCATCGCCCTGCTGGTCGACCTCGTGTTGATGCGCCATGGTGGCCCGCACAAGGTCACCTTCAAGGAGGCCCTGTGGTGGTCCATCGGCTGGGTCGCGCTGGCCCTGCTGTTCAACGCCGGCCTCTGGTACTACCTGAATGAGACGGCCGGCCAGGTCGTGGCCAACAAGGTCGGTCTCGAGTTCCTGACCGGCTACCTGGTCGAGAAGGCGCTGGCGGTGGACAACATCTTTGTCTTCCTGATGATCATGAGCTACTTCGCGGTGCCGGAGGAACAGCGCCAGAAGGTGCTGATCATCGGCATCCTGGGCGCGATCGTGCTGCGTACGATCATGATCTTCGCCGGCAGCGTGCTGATCAGCCAGTTCCATTGGCTGCTCTACGTGTTCGGCGCCTTCCTGCTGTTCACCGGCTGGAAGATGTGGTTTGCCGCCGGACAGGAGCCGGACCTGGAGAGCAACCCGGCCCTGCGCTGGATGCGCAAGCACCTTCGCCTGCTGCCGGAGTACGCAGGCAACGCCCTGAGCGTGAAGCGCGACGGCGTGCGCTGGTTCACCCCGTTGTTCGCGGTGCTGATCCTGATCGCCGTCACCGACGTGATCTTCGCGGTGGACAGCATCCCGGCGATCTTCGCGATCACCACCGATCCGTTCATCGTGCTGACCTCCAACGTGTTCGCGGTACTGGGCCTGCGTGCGATGTTCTTCCTGCTGGCCGGCATGGCCGACCGGTTCCACCTGCTGCCGTACGGCCTGGCACTGGTGCTGGGTTTCATCGGCATCAAGATGATGATCATCGACCTGTTCAAGATCCCGACCCCGGTCTCGCTGGGCGTGGTCGCGCTGATCATTGCCGCCACCGTCGTGCTGAGCCTGAAGTACCCGCCCAAGGAAGGCGAAGGCCAGGCCTGATCGCGGCTGGCAGACATGGCCAGCGGGATTGTCCCGCTGGCCGCTTCCACTCTCCCGCAGCGGTGGCCTTGGTTTCGCGCCAGCCACCGCCATTGCTTGAGGTATGAACAGCAACGCGCCCCTGCCCGCCGGCGACGTGCCGGCCCCCCGCAACGACCGCCTCCGCATCCTGCGGGCGTTCAATGTCAGCCTGGCCGCCGTGCTGGTGCTGGTGGTCGTGTTCGCCCTGCAGGGCACGTTCGACTGGCGCCCCTGGGCGGTAGCGCCGCTGGAAGCCAAGGGCCTGCTCGGCCTGCTCGGCGGCCCGCTGCTGCATGCCTCGGTCGAGCACATCGCCGCCAACAGCATCGCGATCCTGATCCTCGGCACCCTGGCCGGAAGCGTCTATCCCAGGGCCACCGTCCGCGCCCTGCCCCTGCTCTGGCTGGGATCGGGTGTGGGCGCATGGATGCTGGGCAATCCCGGCAGCGTCCATCTGGGTGCCAGTGGCGTGACCCACGGCCTGATGTTCCTGCTCGCCGGCCTCGGCCTGCTGCGCCGCGACCGCGCCGCCATCGCCACCGGCCTGATCGGCATGCTGTTCTACGGTGGCATGCTGATGACCATCCTGCCGCATGCCGACGGCGTGTCCTGGCAATCGCACATGGGCGGCGCCTTCGCCGGCATCATCGCAGCGCTGCTGTTCCGCACCGCCGACCCGCTGCCACCGCGTCCGCGCTACAGCTGGGAGGACGAGGAAGAGAACGCAGAACCGCTGGCCGACGATGAACTGGAGCCGCCGTCGCCACACCGTGTGCCGGTCCTGTGGCAGCCGCGCGAAGGGCAGGATTACGTGGTCATCCCGTTCCGGCGGCCGGACGAACCGCGCGGCTGAGGTGGGATGGGTGCCGGGCATGGCCCGGCACCCCGGGTAGCGCCGGGTTATGCCCGGCGGCGTTGACGTGTCAGTTCGCCGCGTTGCCCGCCGCGCCAGTGCCGTCCACCGCCTGCCGGCCCAGCGCCGGGTCATCGGTGAAGAACGCATCGATGCCGGTGGCCAGATAGGCGCGCATCTCGGCGATCGAGCCTTCGGCGTTGCGCGCGTTGTCCGCCCCCCTGCGCAGGTTGCTGGGCTGGAACTGATTCTCCGGGCGGAAGGTATACGGGATCACCATCAGGCCGGCCGCGTGCGCATCGCGCACCAGCGCGGTCGGCGTTCCCAGTGCACCGTTGACGTCCAGCGGAATGATCGAGCGCAGTTCAGGACCGATGCCATCGGCATAGGCCGCGATGTCCTTCAGGCCCGCTGGAGTCATCATCTGTGCATAGGTCAGCGTGCCCCCGGCCTTGGCGACGTCGGCCGGCTGGGTATCGCCCTTCCACAGCAGCTGCAGCAGGCGGATGTTGCTGTCCTGCGGGATCTTGCTGCGCAGGTAACGCAGGTTGGCGGTTTCGAAGGACTGGATGGTGACCGGGCCGACGTTGGTGTAGGCATTGCCACGCAGCGCGGCCAACAGTTTGTCTTCCATCGGCAGACCGATGGACTGGAAGTAGGTCGGATGCTTGATCTCCGGCACCAGACCGATGCCTCGATTGGCGCGGCCGGCCTGCTGGACCAGGAAGGCGAGGATTTCATCGAGACTGGCGATGCGGAACTGGCCGTCGTAGGCGGTGCTGCGCAGGTCGGGCAGGCGTTCGCGCGCGTACAGCGTCTTCAGCTCGGCCAGGGTGAAGTCTTCGGTGAACCATCCGTCCACCGTCTGCCCGTCGATGACCTTGCGGGTGCGGCGGCTGGCGAATTCGGGATGCGAGGCGACATCGGTGGTGCCCCCGATCTCGTTCTCATGGCGGGCCACCATCACCCCGTCCCTGGTCATCACCAGGTCCGGTTCGATGTAGTCGGCTCCGTCGGCGATGGCCTGTGCATACGCAGCCAGGGTGTGTTCCGGCAGCAGCGCGCTGGCGCCGCGATGACCATAGACCGACGCCCTGGCCGCGGCCGGGAGAGAGGATTCAGCACTCATGGCCACCGATGGTGCCACGGCCAGCGACAACAGCAACGCACAACCCCACGACTTCACTGCAACGTCCCCCAACGGTAGGTGATGGGCGGCAGTATGCGGCGGCAATGTGACAGGTGGGGGACCTGGGGTCTGATCCCCGCAGCGGCTGTCACCCCATGTGGCAAACGGGGTCAGAGCCCCTGCGGGAATCTGACCCCGGCTTACTTGCCGATGCAGAAGCTGGAGAAGATCCGTCCCAACAGGTCATCGGCGCTCATCTGCCCGGTGATCTCGCCCAGCGCGTCATGTGCGAGCCGCAGCTCTTCGGCTGCCAGTTCCAGGTGTTCGTGGGCCAGCTCGCCATCAGCGCGACGGGCATGTTCCTGCGCACGCTCGATTGCATCCACGTGGCGGGTGCGCGCGGAGAACTCGCCGTCCACCTGTTCGCCCGCGCCTGCCGACGCGATCGCGCGCAGGCGCGCGTGGAGGTCGTCGAGTCCTGCACCGGTGGCGGCCGAAACGAACACACGGTCCGGATCGTCCACGGTTGGCCCGGCCTGCAGCAGATCTGACTTGTTGTGGATGTAGACCTTGTGCGGCACAGCCCTCACCGCTTCGCCGATGGCCGCCTCTCCCGCCGCCGGATCGCGTGCATCCAGTACGATCAGCGCCAGGTCGGTGCGTTCGATCTCCACGCGCGCGCGGCGCATGCCTTCGCGTTCGATGGCGTCGCCACCGTCGCGCAGGCCGGCGGTATCGACCAGGGTCAGCTCCAGTCCATCCAGGCGGATGGTCTCGCGCAGCGTGTCGCGCGTGGTGCCGGCGATGTCGGTGACGATGGCGCGTTCGCTGCCGGCAAGCGCATTGAGCAACGAACTCTTGCCGGCGTTGGGCGGGCCGATCAGCACCGCGTGCAGGCCATCGCGCAGGCGACGGCCACGCTCGGCATCGCGGCGCAGCAGGGCCAGGTCGCTGCGTGCCAGTTCCAGCCCGCGGCGCACCTGCGCGCCGCCCAGCGTATCCAGCGGCTCATCGGCAAAATCGATGGCCGCTTCCACATGCACGCGCAGCAGCACCAGCTGCTCGACCACGGCGTCGATGCGGCGCGAGAACACCCCGTCCAGCGAGCGACGGGCAGCACGCGCGGCGCGGTTGTCGCCCGCAGCGATCAGATCGGCGATGGCCTCGGCCTGAGCCAGATCGAGCTTGCCGTTGAGGAAGGCGCGCTCGCTGAACTCACCGGGCCGCGCCTGCCGCGCGCCGAGCGCGATGCAGCGTGCAACCAGTTGCTGCAGCAACACCGGGCTGCCATGGCCCTGCAATTCCACCACTTCTTCGCCGGTGAAGCTGTTCGGTGCCGGGAACCACAGCACGATGCCATCGTCGATCACCTCGCCGTCGGCGTCGCGCAGACGTGCGTAATGCGCGTGACGTGGGCGCAGGCCGGTTGCGCCCAGTGCGTTGGCGATGGCGGCGGCGCGCGGCCCGGACAGGCGCAGGATGCCGACGCCACCTGCACCTGGCGCGCTGGCGATGGCGACAATGGTGTCAGTGCGGGCTGCCTCATTCATCGCTTGGAACGTCTCCGGTTGCGCACGCGCGGAATTCTACCGCCTCATGCGAAAAGCCCGCCTTGCGGCGGGCTTCTGCTGCGGTCAGCCGGCCAGCGGCCGACTCTACCGATTACTTCTTCTTGACCGGAGCCGATGCGGCGGTGGCCGGGACCGGGTCGCCGCCATGGCGCTTGGTCATCCACCACTGCTGCAGCAGGCCCAGGCCGCCGTTGACCACCCAGTACAGGACCAGGCCGGACGGCATGAAGGCCATCATGACGCCGAACACCAGCGGCATGAACTGCATCATCTTCTGCTGCATCGGGTCCATGCCCGGCGCAGGCGTGAGCTTCTGGGTGAACCACATCACCGCCACGTTGATCACCGGCAGGATGAAGTACGGGTCACGCGCGGTCAGGTCCTGGATCCAGCCCAGCCACGGCGCCTGGCGCAGTTCGACCGACTCCACCAGCACCCAGTACAGGGCGAAGAAGATCGGCATCTGGATGAGGATCGGCAGACAGCCGCCCATCGGATTGATCTTCTCCTTCTTGTACAGCTCCATCATCGCGGTCTGGAACTTCTGGCGGTCATCGCCATAGCGTTCCTTCAGCTGCTGGATGCGCGGCTGGAAGCGGCGCATCTTGGCGCCACTCTTGTATTGCACGGCCGACAGCGGGTACAGCACCAGCTTAAGCAGCACCACCAGGCCGACGATCGCCCAGCCCCAGTTGCCGACCAGCTTGTGCACCTGGTTGAGCACCCAGAACAGGCCCTGGCCGATCACCGCCATCATCGAGAAACGGCTGTAGTCGACCACGCGATCCAGGCCCGGCACGTCTTCCTTGGCGATCAGGTTGACCAGCTTGGGGCCGACCCACAGGCGCGCTTCGGTGCTGGTGGACTGGCCCGGGGCCAGGGTAAAGGCCGGTCCGCGCGCTTCGATCAGGTCACGACCGTCCACCTGCGACAGCACGTAGTGGGCGACCTGGTCCTTCTGCGGAATCCACGCGGTGAAGAAGTGGTGCTGCAGCATCGCCAGCCAGCCGCCGGTGATGTTCTGGTTCAGCGCACCGTCCTCCAGGTAATCCTTGAACGCACGACGCTGGTACTTCTTGTCGTTGTCGTACCAGGTGGCGCCGTTGAAGCTGAAGGAATCCGGGTTGGTCATGCTCCGCGACAGGATGGTCGGGGTGCGGTCCAGGGTGCGGTAGACGTAGCCGTTCCACGTGGTGGCGCCGGCATTGCTGACTTCATCCTTGAAGCGCACGGCGTACTCGTTGCGCGAGACGGTCAGGGTGCGCTTGATGGTCACGCCGTTGTCGGCGGTCCACACGAACGGGATCTGCAGTTCGTTCTGGCCCTTGGCCAGCACGAAGTCGCGGGTGTCACCGACCAGCTTGAAACCGTCGGCGCCGGGCACCGGGGCGTTCTTGTCCTGGCTGGCCCAGCCGCTGATCGCGCTGTACGGATGCGCGGGATCTTCGGTCAGCAGGCGGACCGGCGGGCTGCCTTCATCCTTGGTCTGCGGGAACTGCAGCAGCTCGGCGTCGAGCACGCGGCCCCCGTCCAGCACCAGGCGCAGGACGTCGGTGGTGACGGTCACGCGCTGGGCGGCCGGGGTCGCGCTGGCCTGGGCCTGCGTGGGCGCCTGGCCCGGGGCCGCCGGCACCTGGGCGCTGGGAACGCTGCCTGCGGCGGCGCCCGGCACGGTCTGCGCCGCGGCCGGGGCCGAACGGGTCGTCGGAGCAGGGGTCGGAGCGGCCTGCTCGCGGCTCCACTCCATCCACAGCAGCACGGCCACCATCAGCCAGGCAAAAATGAGAAATACGCGGGTCTGGTTCATCAGCGGACAGGCTCGGCGGGGCCGGAACGCGGTGCCGGCTCGGTCAAAGAGGGAGTTGCGATGCCATCAGGCGGCGGCATTGTGCCGTCCACGCCCGGCGCGGGCAATGCACGCAGGCGGCGCAGCAGGCGCAGGAAGGCCTGGCGGATGTCGTCGTTGCTGGCATGACGCGCAGCACTACGGGCCACGACGACAAAGTCGCCTGGCTGGATATCGGTTCGTGTCTGACGCAGGATGTCGCGCAGGACGCGCTTGATCCGGTTGCGCCCGACGGCGTTCGGATCGACCTTGCGGGAAACCGCCAGACCCAGCCTGGCCGGCCGGTCAGCCGGCAGCCAGTGCAGGGTCATCAGCGGATCGGACACACGGCGGGCGCCGTTGAAGACCGTTGAGTATTCGGCACGCGTGCGAACCCGCGCAGAGCGAGGGAATCGCTTGCGCGGGTCTGCAGTATTCACTGTCGAAGGGATTGCGTCTGCCGCGATGTGCGGCATGGC
This sequence comes from Stenotrophomonas genospecies 5, assembly GCF_054473825.1. NCBI lineage: Bacteria > Pseudomonadati > Pseudomonadota > Gammaproteobacteria > Lysobacterales > Lysobacteraceae > Stenotrophomonas > Stenotrophomonas genospecies 5. Next base: position 370,064 of record NZ_JBTMUW010000002.1, on the reverse strand, counting down.
AATCAGGCGCTCAGGACTTTGCGGCCCTTGGCGCGGCGACGCGACAGGATCTTGCGGCCGTCAGCGGTCTTCATACGGGCACGGAAGCCGTGGTCGCGCTTACGCTTGAGGTTGCTGGGCTGGTAGGTGCGCTTGGTGGCCATTGGGGCCTCTCGTATGAATGGGACGGAAAGAACCGGAAATTCTAGAGAGGTACCCCACCCCGCGTCAAGCCCTGGGGACTACGCGAATTCACCGGCCTGTGCAATAGCTGTGGATGTTTTTGTGAATAAGTAGGGGACAAGCATTCCGAAGGCGGGCGCTCGGTGGTAGTCTGAGCCATCCATTTCCCCCCTTTCCGGCCTGTGTTTGGGCGCCTTGTCGCGCCCCCACCCCGGCCATCGGACGATTATTGCTGATGGATGCCTGGTCCCGTAGTCTCGAGCGCCTCGAAGCGGAGTTTCCGCCTGAAGACGTTCACACCTGGTTGAAGCCGCTGCAGGCCGATCTGCGCGTGGACAGCCTGGTGCTGTATGCACCGAATGCCTTCATCGTCGACCAGGTGCGCGAGCTGTACCTGCCGCGCATCCGCGAGCTGCTGGCGCATTTCGCTGGTTTCAGCGACGTTTTTCTTGAAATCGGCTCCCGTCCGCGCCCGGTAGAGGCGCAGACCGCGCCGGTTTCCACGCATTCGGCGCACGCAGCCAGCGAACCCCAGGTGCCGTTCGCCGGCAATCTGGACAGCCATTACACCTTCGCCAACTTCGTCGAAGGCCGCAGCAACCAGCTCGGCCTCGCCGCTGCGTTCCAGGCAGCGCAGAAACCGGGCGATCGCGCACACAATCCGCTGCTGCTGTACGGAGGCACCGGACTGGGCAAGACCCACCTGATGTTCGCCGCCGGCAACGCCATGCGCCAGGCCAATCCGGGTGCGAAGGTGCTGTACCTGCGCTCGGAACAGTTCTTCAGCGCGATGATCCGGGCCTTGCAGGAAAAGACCATGGATCAGTTCAAGCGCCAGTTCCAGCAGGTCGACGCGCTGCTGATCGACGACATCCAGTTCTTCGCCGGCAAGGATCGCACCCAGGAAGAGTTCTTCCACACCTTCAACGCCCTGTTCGACGGCAAGCAGCAGATCATCCTGACCTGTGACCGGTACCCGCGTGAGGTCGAAGGGCTGGAAGCGCGCCTCAAGTCGCGGCTTGCCTGGGGACTGTCGGTCGCAATCGAACCGCCTGACTTCGAGACCCGTGCGGCGATCGTGCTGGCCAAGGCGCGCGAACGCGGTGCGGAGATTCCCGATGATGTTGCGTTCCTGATCGCCAAGAAGATGCGCTCCAATGTGCGCGACCTCGAGGGCGCGCTGAATACCCTGACCGCCCGCGCCAACTTCACCGGCCGTGCGATCACCACCGAGTTCGCGCAGGAAACCCTGCGTGACCTGCTGCGCGCCCAGCAGCAGGCGATCAGCATTCCCAACATCCAGAAAACCGTTGCCGACTACTACGGACTGCAGATCAAGGATCTGCTGTCCAAGCGCCGCACCCGATCGCTGGCCCGTCCGCGCCAGGTCGCCATGGCCCTGACCAAGGAGTTGACCGAGCACAGCCTGCCCGAGATCGGCGACGCATTCGCCGGTCGCGATCACACCACGGTGCTGCATGCCTGCCGTCAGATCCGGACGTTGATGGAAACCGACGGCAAGCTCCGCGAGGACTGGGACAAGCTGATCCGGAAGCTGAGCGAATGATGCACGGACGCCGATGAGGCGTCATCGCACAAAACGGTGCAGAATCCGGTAGCAAGCGCGGGATGAGCTGTGGATAAAAAAGGCGCCTGACAACGCGTGGAATTTATCCACAGCTTTCCCCACCCTCTGGGGGGCGGTAATACAGAGGGTTTCGAGGCCAGAAATCCTTTTTATTACAAAGACTTAACGTTGTTTTCCAGCGATTCTGTCTCTACCAGCACCACCAAGCTTTTGATTTATTCCACATTTTTTAAAGCATAGGGGCACGGAACCACATGCGTTTCACACTGCAGCGCGAAGCCTTTCTCAAGCCGTTGGCACAGGTCGTCAACGTGGTCGAACGCCGCCAGACCCTTCCGGTTCTGGCCAATTTCCTGGTCCAGGTGCAGAACGGCCAGCTTTCGCTGACCGGTACCGACCTGGAAGTGGAGATGGTGTCGCGGATCGCGGTTGAAGATGCCCAGGACGGCGAAACCACCATTCCGGCGCGCAAGCTGTTCGAGATCATCCGCGCCCTGCCCGATGGCAGCCGGATCACCGTCTCGCAGACCGGTGACAAGATCACCGTGCAGGCGGGTCGCAGCCGCTTCACCCTGGCAACGCTGCCGTCCAACGACTTCCCGTCGGTAGACGAGGTGGAAGCCACCGAGCGCGTGGCGATCGGCGAAGCGACCCTGAAGGAGCTGATTGAACGCACTGCGTTCGCGATGGCCCAGCAGGACGTGCGCTACTACCTCAACGGCCTGCTGTTCGACCTGCGTGGCGATGCACTGCGTACGGTGGCCACCGACGGACACCGCCTCGCCCTGTGTGAAACGGATCTGGCCAAGCCCAGCGGCTCCAAGCGACAGATCATCGTGCCGCGCAAGGGCGTGACCGAGCTGCAGCGGCTGCTGGAGAGCGGCGACCGCGAGATCGAACTGGAGGTAGGCCGCAGCCACGTGCGCGTGAAGCGGGACGATGTCACGTTCACCTCGAAGCTGATTGACGGTCGTTTCCCGGACTATGAAGCCGTGATTCCGATTGGTGCCGACCGCGAGGTAAAGGTCGACCGTGAGGCACTGCGCGCCTCGCTGCAGCGTGCGGCCATCCTGTCCAACGAGAAGTACCGCGGCATCCGCGTGGAAGTTTCGCCGGGCAACCTGAAGATCAGCGCGCATAACCCGGAACAGGAAGAAGCGCAGGAAGAGATCGAAGCCGATACCACCGTCAGCGATCTGGCCATCGGCTTCAATGTGAATTACCTGCTGGACGCCCTGTCCGCATTGCGCGACGAAGAGGTCATCATCCAGCTGCGCGACTCCAATTCGTCCGCGCTGGTGCGTGAGTCCAGCAGTGAGAAGTCCCGCCATGTGGTGATGCCGCTCCGTCTCTGACGGTTGCGCTGTTCCACGTGGAACCAGAAGACGCCCGGGACGTTCCGGGCGTTTTTTTTGGGGGTTCCACGTGGAGCATCCCGTTTCTTCATCGTGCTGCAAGGGGCCAGTCCCCGGTGTGACAGATCCCTATAGCTGTTCTGCCTGCCTGGATCCGCGGAGTTGCTCCTCTTGCTGACGCGACTATCCACAGACGTCGTTGCAGGCGCTGTGTGCCCTTCCTAGCTTCTAAATCTGGGTATAAATCTAAAGCCTGGTGGTGATGGTAGCGCCAGATTTCGTGGAAAACAGGGTCATCTCGTTGATTTTATTGGTTTTTAATGTGCTGAAACCCCCTGCATATCGGCGCCTGGGGCTGGGGGGGAACCTGTGGATAGATTTCAGGCAGGGCCAAAGCGGCTTTTTTATCCACAGATTGCCCATACCTTGTGTATAAGTAATACCGGGCCGCTGTGCATAGCGTGAAACCGCTGGCTTGAAATTCTTGAAATCTGTGGAACCGCCACGGGTGTTGGTGCGCAGATTTCAAGGAAATGCGGCAGGTTTTTTGCGGGCCGTCGTCCGTAAGCCGGTCAGGACACGTTCGCAACCGCGCCATGGTCTGCAGGGCGATAGCCTGACGCCAACGGCGGACTTGACCGATGCAGTAAGCTGATGGATTCCCTGCCCCTCTACCGCTTCGTGCGGATGGTCCTTCGCACCCCATGCAGATCCGTCGCCTCGTCCTGCACCAGCTGCGCCGCTTCGACGTGGTGGATCTGTCGCCACAACCGGGATTGAATCTGCTGACGGGCGACAATGGGGCCGGCAAGACCAGTGTGCTGGAGGCGTTGCATCTGATGGCTTACGGGCGCAGCTTCCGTGGTCGGGTGCGCGACGGCCTGGTGCGCCAGGGCCAGGATGCGCTGGACATCTTTGTGGAATGGGACGAACAGCGCGGCCAGTCATCGCCGCACCGCCGCAAGGCCGGTCTCCGCCATAGCGGACAGGACTGGAAGGGGCGTCTGGATGGTGAAGATGTCAACCAGCTTGGCAATCTATGTGCTGCACTGGCGGTGGTGACGTTCGAGCCGGGCAGCCATGCTCTGGTCAGCGGTGGTGGTGAGCCCCGTCGCCGTTTCCTCGATTGGGGATTGTTCCACGTGGAACCGGATTTTCTGTCCCTGTGGCGCCGCTACTCACGGGCGCTCAAGCAGCGCAATGCCCTGCTCAAACAGGGAGGGCCAGCAAGGATGCTCGATACGTGGGATCACGAACTGGCAGAGGCCGGCGAACCGTTGACCAGCCGACGTCAGCGTTATCTGGAGCGGCTGCAGGAGCGCACCATCGCGCTGGCGGCCAGTCTTGCCCCCCAGCTGGGTATCCAGGCGCTGGACCTGAGTCCGGGATGGCGCCGCCACGAACTGCCGCTGGCCGATGCACTGCTGTTGGCACGCGAGCGGGACCGGCAGGCGGGCTATACATCCGTTGGGCCCCATCGGGCGGACTGGAGCGTGGACTTCAGCCATATTCCAGGGCGGGACGCGCTGTCGCGCGGCCAGGCCAAACTTACGGCCTTGGCGTGTCTGCTGGCCCAGGCCGAAGACTATGCGGAACAGCGCGGGGAATGGCCGGTCATTGCTCTGGACGATCTGGCCTCCGAACTGGATCGCACCCACCAGGCGCGGGTGCTGGAGCGCCTGCTTGCCGGCCCGGCGCAGATCTTCGTCACGGCAACCGAAACGCCGGCCGCGCTGCAGGCGCTGACCGACATTACCCGGTTCCACGTGGAACATGGACAGATCGAGGCTGTGCCATAGTGGGTACAACAGGGCCGCTCGACCCTGGCTGGTATAATTCGGGTTGCAATCCTTTCATTCTCGGCGCACCGCTTCCTGTGGTGCCCGACCTGCGGAGCCTACGGCAAGCGCAATGAGCGACGAACAGAACACCCCGGTAAACAATGGCAACTACGACGCCAACAGCATCACCGCCCTGGAAGGCCTGGAGGCTGTCCGCAAGCGTCCCGGTATGTACATCGGCGACGTCCATGACGGTACCGGCCTGCACCACATGGTGTTCGAGGTGGTCGACAACTCCATCGATGAGGCGCTGGCCGGTCATGCTGACCATGTCGCGGTGACGATCCACGCCGACGGTTCGGTGTCGGTCTCCGACAACGGTCGTGGTATTCCGGTCGGCAAGCATGAGCAGATGAGCGCCAAGCTGGGCCGCGAAGTCTCGGCAGCCGAAGTGGTGATGACGGTCCTGCACGCCGGTGGCAAGTTCGACGACAACAGCTACAAGGTTTCCGGCGGCCTGCATGGTGTGGGTGTCAGCGTGGTCAATGCGCTGTCGCAGAAGCTGCTGGTGGACGTATTCCAGGGCGGCTTCCATTACCAGCAGGAATTCAGCAACGGCGCTGCCGTCAGCCCGCTGGCCAAGCTGGAAAGCACCACCAAGCGCGGCACGACCGTGCGCTTCTGGCCGTCGACCGTCGCGTTCCATGACAACGTCGAATTCCACTACGACATCCTGGCCCGTCGCCTGCGTGAACTGTCGTTCCTGAACTCCGGCGTCAAGATCGTGCTGGCGGACGAACGCGGCGATGGCCGGCGCGACGACTTCCACTATGAAGGCGGCATCCGCAGTTTCGTCGAGCATCTGGCCCAGCTGAAGACGCCGCTGCATCCGAACGTCATCGCGGTCAGCGGCGAATCCAACGGCATCACCGTGGAAGTGGCGCTGCAGTGGACCGATTCCTACCAGGAAACGATGTACTGCTTCACCAACAATATTCCGCAGAAGGACGGCGGCACCCATCTGGCCGGTTTCCGCGGTGCGTTGACCCGTGTGCTCAACAACTACATCGAGCAGAACGGCATCGCCAAGCAGGCAAAGATCAACCTGACCGGCGATGACATGCGAGAGGGCATGATCGCGGTGCTGTCGGTGAAGGTGCCCGATCCCAGCTTCTCCAGCCAGACCAAGGAAAAGCTGGTCAGCTCGGACGTGCGTCCGGCCGTGGAAAGTGCCTTCGGCCAGCGTCTGGAAGAATTCCTGCAGGAGAATCCGAACGAAGCGAAGGCGATTGCCGGCAAGATCGTCGATGCCGCGCGCGCGCGCGAAGCGGCCCGCAAGGCTCGTGACCTGACGCGCCGCAAGGGCGCGTTGGATATCGCCGGCCTGCCGGGCAAGCTGGCCGACTGCCAGGAGAAGGATCCGGCGCTGTCCGAGCTGTTCATCGTCGAGGGTGACTCGGCAGGTGGTTCGGCCAAGCAGGGTCGCAACCGCAAGAACCAGGCGGTGCTGCCGCTGCGCGGCAAGATCCTCAACGTGGAACGTGCGCGCTTCGACCGCATGCTGTCGTCCGACCAGGTCGGCACGCTGATCACCGCGCTCGGTACCGGCATCGGCCGTGATGAGTACAACCCGGACAAGCTGCGCTACCACAAGATCATCATCATGACCGACGCCGACGTCGACGGCGCCCATATCCGCACGCTGCTGCTGACGTTCTTCTACCGTCAGATGCCGGAGCTGATCGAGCGCGGCTACGTCTACATCGGCCTGCCGCCGCTGTACAAGATCAAGCAGGGCAAGCAGGAGCTGTACCTGAAGGATGATCCGGCGCTGGACAGCTATCTGGCCAGCAGCGCGGTGGAGAACGCGTCGCTGGTGCCGGCCGCCGGCGAGCCCGGCATCGAAGGCGTCGCCCTGGAGAAGTTGCTGCTGGCCTACGCGTCCGCGCAGGACGCGATCGAACGCAATGCGCATCGCTATGATCGCAACCTGCTCGAAGCGCTGGTCGACTTCATGCCGCTGGAACTGGACACCCTGCGCAATGCCGGCCAAGGCGAAGGCCTGGACGCGCTGGCCAGGCGCCTGAACCAGGGCAGCCTGGGCAGCCCGCGTTTCAGCCTGGAACTGCAGGAGGCCAATGAACAGCGCCCCGCGGCCGTGCTGGTGACCCGACGTCACATGGGCGAAGAGCACATCCAGGTGCTGCCGCTTTCGGCCCTGGAAACCGGCGAACTGCGCGCGATCCACCAGGCAGCCAAGCTGCTGCATGGCCTGGTACGCGAGGGGGCGACCATCACCCGCGGTGCCAAGTCGATCGAGGTCGATTCGTTCGTGAAGGCGCAGAACTGGTTGCTGGATGAAGCCAAGCGCGGTCGCCAGATCCAGCGCTTCAAGGGCCTGGGTGAAATGAATCCGGAACAGCTGTGGGATACCACCGTGAATCCGGATACCCGCCGCCTGCTGCAGGTACGCATCGAAGACGCCGTGGCCGCCGATCAGATCTTCAGCACCCTGATGGGCGATGTCGTCGAGCCGCGTCGCGACTTCATCGAAGACAACGCACTGAAGGTCGCCAACCTGGATATCTGACACAATCGGGACGTGGCCGGTGCGCGGGGAGGCGCGCCGGCCCTTGCCCCTTGATCGCAGGTATCTGATGTCCGCTTCCGCTCCGGTTTCCGCACCGCCGCCGGTTCCGCCGGCGACCGCCGCCCCCCGCGCCGCTTCGCCGCTGGCGGGATTCTTCATCGATCTGGGCATCGCCGCCGTCACCCTGTTCGGCCTGAGCCTGATCAGTGGCCTGTTCTGGGGCCTGTACCGCGGGATGATGGTCGGCTACGCAAACGCGAAGGCCAACGGCGCCGCACCTGATCCCGGCACCCTGACCGAAGCACTGGGCCAGCCGGGTGCCCTGGCGCAGATCCTGATGGCGCTGTTCGCTACCGGCGGCGCCGCCCTGCTGCTGTATTTCTGGCGACGACCGGCCAATGCGGCCGAACGCCAGGCATCGCGTGACGCGCTGCGCCGCCCCTCCACCTGGGGCTGGACGCTGCTGGTGGCCACGTTGATCGTAGTGGGCAGCAACGGCATCGCCTTCCTGTCCCGGCAGTTCGGCATCGAACCGGTGCCGACCAACGTGGAACTGATGCAGAACGCGGTCGCGCGCTTTCCGCTGTTCCTGATGCTGTTCGCGGTGGTGCTGGCGCCGGCCTACGAGGAACTGCTGTTCCGGCGCGTCCTGTTCGGGCGCTTGTGGCAGGCCGGTCGCCCCTGGCTGGGCATGATACTGAGCAGCCTTGCCTTCGCCCTGATCCATGAAATTCCCGGCACCAGCGCCAACGGCCCGGCCGAGATCGCCCAGCTCTGGCTGGTCTACGGCGGCATGGGCGCTGCATTCTGCTGGCTGTACCGCCGTACCGGAACGCTGTGGGCGGCCATCGCCGCACATGCCCTGAACAATGCCGTGGCACTGGTGGCGCTGGTGTTCTTCGGCGCGACGTAACGGCTGTCCGCTTGACGAAAGATTAAGCAGCGACGATACACACTGCGCTCATGAACACGGGGGTGGACCCATGAAACAACTGCTGCTGGCCCTTGTCATCACCACCCTGGTCAGCGCCTGCGCGACCACCACATCGCCGACCGGACGGCGGCAGATGATCGGTGGCGTCTCGCAGGCACAGCTTGACCAGCTCGGCGCGCAGGCGTTCGCCGAGACGAAGCAGAAGGAAAAGATCAGCACGGACGGCCGGCAGAACGGCTACGTGCAGTGCGTGGTCAACGCGCTGGTCGCCCAGCTGCCTCCACAATACCGTGGCGTACGCTGGGAAACCGCCGTGTTCGTCGACAAGGAACCCAACGCTTTCGCCCTGCCTGGCGGCAAGGTGGGCGTGAACACCGGCATCTTCACCGTAGCCAGGAACCAGGACCAGCTGGCGGCCGTCATCGGCCACGAGATCGGCCATGTCATCGCCCGTCACCACGAGGAGCGCATCACCCGGCAGATGGGCGCGCAGACCGGCCTGGCGGTACTCGGCGCACTGGCCGGCGCTGCCTATGGCGAAGGCGCGGCCAGCACGGTCAACCAGCTTGGCGGCATGGGGGCACAGACGGCGTTCCTGCTGCCGGGCTCGCGGACCCAGGAAAGCGAGGCGGACGTGATCGGCCAGCGGCTGATGGCACAGGCCGGTTTCAACCCGGCGCAGGCGGTGGACCTGTGGCAGAACATGATGGCCGCCAGCGGCGGACGCAGCCCGCAATGGCTGTCCACCCACCCCGATCCGGCCAACCGGATCCAGGAGCTGCGACGTGATTCCCCTGCCCTGATGCCGGTCTACCAGCAGGCGCAGGCGGCCGGACTGCGACCAAAGTGCGGATGAGTGCGCAGTTTCATGCTGTATTGCAGCACATAAAACGATTTCTCACGCCATCTGTTTCTGATACGTTTGGCGGCTCAGATTTTTCTGACAGTCCGACTTTGCCGCTATCCGGCGGTTCGATCGAGGTGAACGATGATTTTCCGTAAACACAAAGCTGTGCTTTCCGTCCTCGTCGCGACCGCCCTGACCGGCGCCGTGGTCACCGATGCGCTCGCGCAGTCCTCGCGTTCCTCCGACCGTGGCAACCGCGGCGGCAGCAGCAAGCAGGCCAAGGCCGAACCGCTGTACCCCAATGCGACCCGCCAGGAGCCGGCGGCCAAGTCCTCGGCCAAGATGGGTGGCAAGCTGCAGAAACTGGTAGACAGCTACAACAAGGAAAAGTTCCCGGAGACCCGCACCCAGGCCGACGCGATCCTGGCTGACAGCGCCGCGAACGAGTACGACAAGTCGCTGGCCGCGCAGCTGGCTTCGCAGGCCGCCTACCAGACCGACGACGTCGCCGCCGCCATCGCCTACCTGAAGCAGGTGCTGCAGTTCAACGGCCTGGACAACAACGGCCACTTCCAGTCGATGCTGATGCTGGGCCAGCTGCAGCTGCAGGAAGACCAGACCGCCGAAGGCCTGGCAACCCTGGACAAGTACTTCGCCGAGAGCAAGTCGACCAAGCCGGACGAGCTGATCGCCAAGGGCCAGGCGCTGTACCAGCTGGAGCGCTACCAGGAAGCGATCCCGGTGCTGAAGCAGGCCATCGCCGGCTCCACCGAGCCGAAGGACAGCTGGAACCAGCTGCTGATGGCCGCCCTGTCCGAGGCCGGCCAGACCGGTGAAGCCGTGCAGGCCGCCGAGGCCTTGGCGGCGAAGAACCCGAACGACAAGAAGGCGCAGCTGAATCTGGCCAACATGTACATGCAGGCCGACCAGATGCCCAAGGCCGCCGCGGTGATGGACAAGCTGCGCAGCAGCGGCCAGCTCACCGAAGAGCGCGAGTACAAGCAGCTGTACTCGATCTATGCCAACACCGAGAACAAGGAAAAGGACGTCATCGCGGTCATCAACGAAGGGTTGCAGAAGGGCATCCTGAAGCCGGATTACCAGGTCTACCTGGCGCTGGCCCAGTCCTACTACTACTCCGACCAGGTGCCGCAGGCGATCGATGCGTGGCAGAAGGCCGCCCCGCTGTCCAAGGACGGTGAGACCTACCTGAACCTGGCACGCGTCCTGCATGCCGAAGGTCGCGTCCCCGAGGCCAAGCAGGCCGCCCAGCAGGCGCTGGCGAAGGGCGTGAAGAACCAGGCTGATGCCAAGAAAATCATCAACCTGAAGTAAGTAGGAATAACGCCTGAACGCCTGCTCAGTTGATGCGCAGGCGCTCAGGATTGGTATAAGCTTGGAGGTTCCTGCGGTGTCATGCACCGCTGATCAGGGATTCCGCCCCCGGCATCCCGGCCCCACTATTGAGCTCTTGGCGCATGACGGAACAACTAGTCGTTCACCGGTACGAACAACCCGATGACAAGGGGCTGAGCTGGCCTCGCATCGTCGGCATCGCGTTTGTAATCGCCCTGCATCTGGCCGCCTTCATGATGCTTCTGATCCCTGCCGTGGCTCCCAAGGCCGCTGCGGAGAAGGAACGCAATGTGATGGTGACCATCGTCGACGCACCGCCGCCGCCGCCCCCGCCGCCGCCGCCGCCGCCGCCGACAGATACTCCGCCGCCGCCGGTGAAGAATCTGTCGCCGCCGAAGCCGTCGCCGGTCCCGCCGCCGCCGCAGGCGCCGGTCGTGGACGTGCCGGAACCGCGTCCGAACGATATCGTCACTCCGCCGACCCCGCCGTCGCCGCCAAGCCCGCCGGCGTCGATCGAGGCCAGCGTGGACATCTCGTCCAAGGCGATGAATCCCCCGCGTTATCCGCCGGCAGCATTCCGCGCAGGTATCCAGGGTGAAGTGATCCTGATCATTGATGTCGATGCCAGCGGCAACGTCACCAATGTCACGGTGGAAAAGTCCAGCCGTAACCGCGACCTGGACCGTGCTGCGATGGAAGCAGCACGCAAGTGGCGCTTCAACGCCGCTGAATCTGGCGGTAAGAAGACGGCAGGTCGCGTTCGCGTCCCGGTCAACTTTGCGCTGAACTGATGCGTTCGGGTGGCTTCGGGCCACCCCCGCTCCAGTTCGATTGTTTAGCTTAGCTACACCCTTTATCACCACACACAACAAAGGTAAGCGTCATGCTGCAGGAAATTTTCATCGCCGCTGCTGCCGGGGGCAATCCGTCCAACGCCCTGTCGCAGATGGGCTTCGAGCACCTGATCCACGAAATGACCACCAAGCCGGGTGATTTCGCTGTTTCCTGGGTCGTGCTGCTGACCCTGGTGATCATGTCGGCCATGTCCTGGTACTGGACCGTCATCAACATCTTCCGCGCCACCCGCCTGAAGAGCGCTGCCGATCGCGTCGTCAGCCTGTTCTGGGACACCCCGAACGCGCAGGACGCCATCCGTGCGATGGAAGAGCAGCCGGCTTCGGAGCCGTTCTCGAAGATCGCCCTGGACGCTGCCCAGGCAGCTGCCCATCACCAGCGCGCTGAAGGCGGCGGTACCGGTGGCCTGGGTGAGAACCTGAGCCGTTCGGAATTCGTCGACCGCGCCCTGCGTCAGGCCGTCACCCGCGAAAGCAACAAGCTGCAGTCGGGCATGACCCTGCTGGCCACCGTCGGCGCGACCGCTCCGTTCGTCGGTCTGCTGGGTACCGTGTGGGGCATCTACGGCGCGCTGATCAAGATCGGTGCCACCGGCTCCGCTTCGATCGACGCCGTTGCCGGCCCGGTGGGTGAAGCGCTGATCATGACCGCGATCGGTCTGTTCGTCGCGATCCCGGCCGTGTTCGCCTTCAACTTCTTCAGCAAGATCAACAGCGCGACCATCAGCAAGTTCGATACCTTCGCGCACGACCTGCACGACTTCTTCGCCACCGGTTCGCGCGTCCGCTGATTGCGGCGCGCTTCCACCCGCGACGAAGCAAGTAGTCATCAAGATCTAGACGGAGCCCGTTATGGCTTTCAGTAGTGGTAACAGCGGCGGCCCCATGGCCGACATCAACGTTACGCCCCTCGTGGACGTGATGCTGGTGCTGCTGATCATCTTCATCATCACGGCGCCCCTGATGTCCCACAAGGTCAAGGTGGATCTGCCGGAAGCCAACCTGATCCAGAATCCGGATGACGCCGAAAAGCGCTCCGGTCCGATCACCCTGGCAGTCAAGGAAGACGGCTCGATCTACTGGAACGACGAAGAAATCACCAAGCAGACGCTCGAGTCGCGCTTGGCGACCGCCGCCCAGCAGACCCCGCAGCCGCCGCTGAACCTGCGTGGTGACCGCACCACCAAGATGCGCGTCATCAACGACCTGACCAAGGTCGCGCAGGAGCAGGGCATGCTGGACGTCGGCTTCGTCGCGACCAAAGAAAAGGGGCAATAAGCCATGGCATTCAGTAGTGGTGGTGGCAAGGGCCCCATGGCCGACATCAACGTCACGCCCCTCGTGGACGTGATGCTGGTGCTGCTGATCATCTTCATCGTGACCGCGCCGATCATGACCTACCCGATCGCCGTGGACCTGCCGCAGCGCGTGCTCAACCCACCGCCGCAGCTGGTCGAACCGCCGCCGCCGATCGAACTGAAGATCGACGCCAGCAACCAGGTCTCGTGGAACAACAGCCCGATCAGCACCAGCGAGCTGCAGCAGCGGATGGAACAGGAGGTCCAGCGTGACCCGACCAACCAGCCGGAACTGCGGATCGATGCAAGCCCGGATTCCGAGTACGACGTGATGGCCAAGGTTCTGGCTGCCGCGAAGAATGCTCAGATGAAGAAGATCGGCTTCGTACAGCAGTAAACGCAATACCGCAACACAACAGTCATGACGCGACTGCAGACGCCCCTGGAGACAGGGGCGTCTTTTTTGTGCCTGCGAAGCCCGACGGGGTCAGATCCCTTTCCCTGCGGAAAAGGGATCTGACCCCCTCTGACTTCACGCGCCCGCTATGATCGGCGCATGCTCGCCCTCTTCGACTCCCTCCGCCACTGGCTTGATGGCATTGCCCACCTGGGTTCGATCCTGGCCGTGGCCTACCTGCTGTACCTGCTCGCGCTGGCGGGCTGGATCATGCTGCAGAAGCGCGAACCGGTAGCCACGCTGAGCTGGATCCTGTCGCTGGCCCTGCTGCCCTACCTCGGCCTTTTCATCTATTACCTGCTCGGTCCGCAGAAGGTGAAGCGGCAGCGCCTGCGTCGTGGCCGCGCGCGATCGGGGATGGAGCATTACAGCGACGTCTGCCCGCCCGATGCCGATTGCACCGAGCTGGCCAAGATCGCCCAGGCCACCACCGGACTGGCGCCGAGCAGTGCCACCGAAGTGACCTGGCTGGTCGATGGCGCGGCGACCTATGCCGCGCTGCTGGAAGCGGTGGCGCAGGCGCGTGACCACGTGCATCTGGAGTACTACATCTTCAATCCCGACCATGCCGGAACCGCACTGCGTGATGCCCTGGTCGAACGTGCCCGCGCCGGCGTGCAGGTGCGGCTGCTGCTCGATGCAGTGGGCTCGTCCGCGGTGCCGCGACGCTTCCTGCAGCCGCTGCTCGACGCCGGCGGTGAAGCGGTCTGGTTCCATCCCCGCCAGCTGCTGAAGCCCTTCAAGCGACCGTGGCTGAACCTGCGCACCCACCGCAAGCTGGTGATCGTCGATGGCCGCCTCGCCTTCACCGGCGGCATCAACATCACCGATGACGAGGATGAGAGCCGCAACGCCAACGCCTATCGCGACCTGCACATGCGCATCCGCGGTCACGTGGTCCGCAGCCTGCAACTGGTGTTTGCCGAGGACTGGCTCTACGCCAGCGGTCAGGACCACTCGCATTTCGACATCGCGCGGATGTGGCCGGCGGACATGCCGCTCCGCGGCGAAGGCTCGATCAACGCACAGGTGCTGGTGTCCGGCCCGGACTCGGGCTGGGAGACCATCCACCGGCTCCACGTGGCGGCCATCCAGGAAGCGCAGGAGCGCGTGTGGCTGGTCACGCCCTACTTCGTGCCGGGCGAAGCCGCGCGGATGGCGCTGACCTCGGCCGCGCTGGGGGGACTGGACGTGCGCCTGCTGGTGCCGAAGATGAGCGATTCCTGGTTCGTGACCCAGGCCGCACGGTCCTACTTCGACGAGCTGCTGCACGCCGGGGTGAAGATCTACGAGTACGGCCCCCGCATGCTGCACACCAAGGCCTTCATCGCCGACGACGACGTCTGCATCGTCGGCAGTGCCAACTTCGACCATCGCAGCTTCCGCCTGAACTTCGAACTGTCGATGATGATCAGCGACCGCGAGCGGGTGGCCGCCCTGGCGGGCCTGCTGGAGGCCGAGTTCGAGCGCGCTACCCGCGTGCACGACCAGGCCGCGGCCCGCTCGCTGTGGCTGCAACGCCTGCCCGAGGCCTTCGCGCGCCTGGCCTCGCCGCTGCTGTAAGGCGGCGCTACACTGCGGCGATCATCCGGGGAGCCTGACTATGTACTGGTTGTACCTGCTGCCGGCGCTGGGCTGTTTCGCCTTCGCGCTGAAAACCCCAAGCCCGGGGCTGATGGCGCTGGCGCTGCTGGCGGCCCTCGCCTTCCTGCTGGCCTGGGTGCGTGGCCGCTACGTGGCCCGGTTCGGTGATCTGCAGAGTGATCCCTCAACCCTGATCGATGCCGACGAGCTGCGCCGCCTGCGTGAGCAGGCCGAGGCCCGTGGCGCGGATCAACGCGACGAACACGATCCGTCCCCTCTTTCCAAGTAGTACCGTTCGATGACCCAGCTCAGTGTCAACGTCAACAAGATCGCCGTCCTGCGCAATTCGCGCGGTGGTGCCGAACCCGATGTGGTGCGTGCCGCCCAGGCCTGCCTGGATGCCGGCGCCCATGGCATCACCGTGCATCCGCGACCCGATCGACGTCATATCACCGCCGAGGACGTAATGGCGCTGTCCACGCTGACCCGCGTCCGTGGCGTCGAATTCAACATCGAAGGCAATCCCTTCGCACCGCCACGCGACGGCTACCCGGGGCTGCTGCCGCTGTGCGCGCAGACGCGTCCGGCGCAGGCCACCCTGGTGCCGGACGGCGATGGCCAGATCACCTCCGACCACGGTTTCGACTTCGAGCGCGACGGCGAGCGCCTGCGTCCGCTGGTGGCCGAGCTGAAGGCGATGGGCTGCCGGGTCAGCCTGTTCGTCGATGCCGGCAACCCGCTGCTGGAACAGGCGGCCGAGGTCGGCGCCGATCGCATCGAGCTGTACACCGGACCCTATGCCGAAGCGCACGCCGCAGGCGACGCCGCAGCGATGCTGGCGCTGTTCGCCACGGCCGCGCGCCGCGCGCAGGCCGTTGGGCTTGGTGTGAACGCCGGCCATGATCTGTCGCAGGACAACCTGCGTGACTTCCTGGCGAACGTGCCGGAGGTGCTGGAGGTCTCGATCGGGCATGCGCTGATCGGCGAGGCCCTGTATGACGGGCTGGATGCGACCGTTCGGGGCTATCTGGCGCTGCTCTGAGGTAGCGCCGGACCCTGCCCGGCGGGGCCAATACTGTTGTCGCAGCCGCTGAGACGGCAGCGGCGTAGGCTACCCACATGGGTATCGCGATCAAAGGCCGAGGGTCCAGCTCCCACCTTGCCGGGCGCTTCGAGAGCACCGTCAGCGAGGCAGTGGACGACGGCTGGGACGTGGATGAAAGCGAAGAGTTCGCGGCCCCCCGTCTGCGCACCGAGGTACGCGCTGAAACCGCGCGCAGCATCATCAGCCGCAATACCTCCCCGGACGTAGGCTTCAGCCAG
The DNA here is from genome assembly GCF_054473825.1 of Stenotrophomonas genospecies 5. Lineage (NCBI taxonomy): Bacteria > Pseudomonadati > Pseudomonadota > Gammaproteobacteria > Lysobacterales > Lysobacteraceae > Stenotrophomonas > Stenotrophomonas genospecies 5. Next base: position 353,935 of record NZ_JBTMUW010000002.1, on the reverse strand, counting down.
TCGGTCAATCCGTATCGTGGCTGCGAGCACGGTTGTTCCTACTGCTTCGCGCGCCCGTCGCATGCCTATCTGAACCTGTCGCCGGGCCTGGATTTCGAGACCAAGCTGTTTGCCAAGACCAATGCGCCGCAGCTGCTGCGCAAGGAGCTGTCCCGGCCAGGCTACGTCCCGCAACCGATCGCGCTCGGCATCAATACCGATGCGTACCAGCCGATCGAGCGCAAGTTCAAGCTGACCCGTCAGTTGATCGAGGTGATGCTGGAGACGAAGCATCCGTTCTCGCTGATCACCAAGAACGCGCTGGTCGAGCGCGATATCGACCTGCTTGCGCCACTGGCGGCAGAGAACCTGGTCAGCGTGCATTTCTCGGTGACTTCGCTGGATCCACGCCTGTCGGCGAAGCTCGAGCCGCGCGCCTCTGCACCGCACGCGCGCCTGCGCGCGATGAAGCGTCTGCACGAGGCGGGCATTCCGGTTGGCGTGATGGTTGCGCCGGTGATTCCGTGGATCAATGACAGTGAACTGGAAGGCGTGCTCGAAGCGGCGCACGCGTCGGGCGCGCGTACTGCCGGCTATGTGCTGCTGCGCCTGCCTCTGGAGGTTGCACCGCTGTTCCGCGACTGGCTGGACGCCCACCATCCGGATCGCGCCGCGCACGTGATGAGCACCATCCAGCAACTGCGCGGTGGCAAGGACTATGACAGCCGCTTCGGCACGCGCATGCGGGGTCAGGGGGTCTATGCGGATCTGTTGAACAACCGCTTCAAGCTGGCGCGCAAGCGCCTGGGCTTCGACGCCCAGAACAGCCACTGGCCGAAACTGGATTGCAGCCGCTTCCAGAAGCCGCTGCCGCCGAAGGTGGATTCGCCTCAGGGGTCGTTGTTCTGAAGTAGTGCGCTACTGCGGAACGCATATGGAAAACCGTGATCGCGATCTGCGCCTCGGCGACGGATACGACATCGCGACTGCACACATCGCTCTGTTCAACTGTGTGAACTCCAGATTACTATCCACTTCCTCCTGAACCCACGGTTCAGGCGAATGCGACTCCAGATCCGGCAACACAAGGAATAAAAGCGAGCATGAAGCTCCGTTCGAAAGGCGTGTCTACCACCGCCGCACTTCTGCTGCCCGTGCTGATGTCGGGCTTCCTCCTGGCTCCTCCTGCGTCCGCGAAAAAGGCAACCAGGATCTTCTATCAGAACAACAACGGGGACTCCGGAATCAAGGATCTGGACAAGATCACCGTTACCCATCTGCGTGGTCCATCAGTTGGCACTTCAGGTGTCATCTCGATTGGCATAGGGGTGTCCTACCACTCGGACGCGTCGATGCCTGCCAGGACAGCGGTGGAACAGGAAACCGACGATCGTCGTGATGACTGCGGCGAGCGCAAGGGCAACCCCGTCGTGCTCTACACCGGCAACAAGGTCGAAATCGAACGGGACTTCACCGTTGGTGGGGAGATGGGCCTGTACCTGGAGCGCACCTACAACCATCACTGGAGTGCTGCGGGCCTGTTTGGCAACCACTGGATCAGCAACTTCGACTACAGCATCGCATTCTCGAACGCGCAGAAGACGGCCTGGGCACAGCGGCCGGACGGTCGCAGGCTCAAGTTCGTCTGGAGCGAAGCGAACGGGCGCTGGAACGAGGATCGTGCCAAGCCGATCGCCTACCTGACAAAGAACAGCGATGGCAGCTTCACCCTGTACAACGAGGAGCTGGGCAGCGAGCGGTACGACGCCGCTGGATACATTACCGAGCTTCGCAATGAGCAGGGCGTCTTCTGGACATTCACGTACAGCGACAAGTATCTGCAGAAGGTTACGCATTCCTCCGGCCGCAGCATTCAGTTCGTCTGGTCCAACGGATCGCTGACACAGGTCAAGGATCCTGCGGGCAACGTCTACCAGTACACCTATACCCCGAATGCGTTCGGCACGGGGCGTGCGCGTCTTGCCAGCGCAACCCTACCGGGTTCGCCGCAGACCACGATCAGCTACCACTACGAGGACGCGCGATATCCAGGTGGCTTCACCGGCAAGTCCTACAACGGCGTGCGCTACTCTACTTTCGCCTACGATGCCAACAGGCGAGCAACGCTCTCGGAACATGCCGGTGGTATCGAGCGGCACACCTTCAGTTACGCCATCGAGAGCAGCGCGCCGGTGGCGGTCCCTCCAGCGCCAGTGCATCCAGGCGGCATCCGGGGCAACGAAGAGACGGGCTGGTGTGAGTACAGACCGGGCCAGGGCAATATCTGCATCCAGCCCCGGTCCTTGCCCGGCGGCCCAGTTCAAATCGCCGCCGACCCGAGCGCCCAAGGCGTGCTGTTGGCCGCCGCCGGGGAGCGGACCCGTCCGGTCAAACTGAAGGTCAGCGAGACCAATCCACTCGGTCGCACCACAACGTATGCCTATGAGGACGGACGCCAGGTGTCGGTGACCGGCAACCGATCAACGACCTGTCCCGCCAGTTACAAGGAACGCACCTACGATGCCAATGGCAATCCTGACCTCGTTCACGACTTTGTCGACAACGTAACCGATTTTGATTACAGCCCCGATGGCAATCTGCTGAGGAAGGCCGAGGCCGTTGGCAGCGCTGCGGAACGTGTCACGCTCTATCAGTGGGATGCGGCGGGACGGCATCTGCTGAAGGAAACGCGGGTTGGTGATCGCGAGACCAGCTTCAGCTATGACAGCCGCGGTAACGTCAGCTCGGTCACGACACGAAATCTCAGTGCTGCCGGCGTCAATGGTCAGGCCAGAACCACTCAGTACACGTATACCTACCACGCCAATGGACTGACGGCTTCCGTCAAGGAAGATGGCCCCTTGGCGCAGGACGACATCACGTCCACCTTCAATGCGAAGGGAGATCTGTCCAGTGTCACCAACGCGTTGGGGCACAGGGTGACGTACGCCGCCTACAACGAACTGGGGCAGCCGGGCCGTATCACCGGACCCAATGGCGATGTCCGTGAAATCACCTATGACGCTCGCGGCCGTGTTCTGGTAGACCGGATCAACACAGGGTCCGGTTGGGCAACGACCACAACGACGTACAACGCGACGGGCGACATTGCCAGCATCACCACACCTGTGGGAATCAAGACGCTATACAGCTACGACGCTGGCCGGCGCCTGATGAGCGAAGTTCAGCCGATTGGCGACGGCAACTGGCTGTGGACGCGTCACACGTATGACACCGCATCCAATCGCACACGCACTGAAATCGCGCAGACGGACTATTCCAGCGACAGCGTTGTCAGGGGCGTAATCGACGAGGTCACCCACGACGCGCAATGGAACTGGTTCGTGCGAGGCTGGGCCTGCTCCTCGGGATCGGCTTCGTCCATCCAGGTTGATGGCTATGCGGAGGGCGGAACCTATCTCGGCAGCGCACAGGCGAACCTCGCCAGCGAGAGCCAGGTAGCGTCCGCGTGCCAGGCAACAGGAAACGCATATCGATTCCAGCTCCCCCTCACGCTGGAACAGCGCCAGCAGCTGGGTGGGAAAAAGATCACGCTCTACGGCCACTCTCCGCTGGGCGCGCAGTACAACCGAGCTCTGGACAACTCCAGCACCTTCTCCATTCCCACCGCGCACATCATCGGTGATGTTGCAGGGATCATGAATGATGGGAACTGGAACTATTCCGTGCAGGGATGGGCCTGCTCGGTAGGAGTCAACGCCGCGACCACGGTTCATGTCTACGCAGGTGGACCTGCAGGGAGCGGCACCTACCTCGGCAGTGTGACCGGTATGTTGATCCCGAATGACGATGTGAAAGAGGCTTGCCAATCACAAGGCTCTTACTGGTTCGGACTTGCATTGGATGCAAATACACGAAGCGTTCATGGCGGAAAGCCGCTTTATGTTCATGGCATCTCTCCCTGGGGCGGCCCCAACCTGGCCATCAATCGGTCCGGCACGTTCACCGTTCCAACCATCTCGCGTACTGCTGAGCTGGTGCAGGCGTCAGCCGGCCCAGAGCACATCTTCAATGGTGAAACGTCCACGGTGACGTTCCAGTTCCGGAACACCGGCAACGTTGTCTGGAACCCCGGTGACACCTACTTGGCGCTGACGACGTTGCGGACGAGTCAATCCGTGGGGCTCAACAATACGGTGGCTCCTGGTGCCGTCGCGACCTTCACCATCAACGTCTCGCCGGTCAACAGTGGCAGCGGAGTTGCCCAGTTCCAGTACTTCGGGCAGCTCGCATCCGGTGCAACCGCCTGGGGACCTAAGGGACAGGTAACGATCAGAGCCGAGAACCATACAGGAAGCTGCAACCTGATCTTCTGTGAACAACCCCGCTAAGGAAAGCCAAGACCATGTCCACAATTGCTTTGGCCATGATGGGGCTCAACACCATCGTCTCGGCCGTGAACTACGATTACGACGAGCTGGGAAGGCTTGTCGCCGAGCGTAATGATCAGGGGCGCAATGTGCGCTATGCCTATGATCTGGAGGATCGGCTGGTGCAGACCACCGATTCCCAGAACCGGGTGAGCCGATACTCCTATGATCCACTGGGTCGATTGCTCGTACAGACGGATGCGAATGGCGGAACGACACGCTTTGCCTACGACAAGGGTGACCGGCTGGCATCTGTGACCGATCCCCGCGGCCTGGTAACGACCTACCAGACCGATGGATTTGGACAGCTATGGACGCAGACCAGTCCGGACACGGGTCGCACAGACCACGAGTACAACGCGGCGGGCCAGCGCATTGCGACGGTTCTGAACGACGGCAGCACCGTCGGTTACGGGTACGACGGGCTGGGCCGCTTGACCAGCCAGAATGCTGAGGGGCAGCAGCAGACCTATACGTACGACAACTGCGTGAACGGCAAGGGGCGTCTGTGTGCCCATTCGGCTCCAGGTGCAAGCGCGCGCTTCACGTACAACGCCGCAGGACAGCTGGTAAGCCGGACTGACCAGCTTTCGCAGGCGAACACCCTGAGTGAGGGAACTGTCAGCTACACCTATGACAGTATCGGGAGGAACAGCACCGTCACCTATCCCGATGGCACGCTCGCGAAGTACGTCTACAACAGTAGAGGCTTTCCGCAGTCCATGACCCTTACCAAGGGCACGGTGACGCAACAGATTATTGGATCCAGCGTCTACTCGGCCCTGGGAGCGCGGCAACGCATGCCCTTTGGCAACGGCCTGGCGCGCAGCTACGCGTTCGATCAGGGCGGCCGCCTGGAGGCCCAGGCGGTGCGGAATCAGCAGACCACCGCTCTCAGCCGCACGTCATACCGCTACAACGGCGACAACGAGATCATCAAGATCAACGACGATGTGACGAGCAACCTCAGCCAGGTCCTGGGCTATGACGCACTGGGACGCCTGAGTACGCTGACACGAGCTGGCATTGCCTATACGCTTTCCCATGACGCGGGTGGGAACTACACCGCGCTCAACGCAAAAACAGAGGCAACCCGCTACGTCATCGACGCAAGCAGCAACCGGATGCTGCAGTTCATCAACCAGGATGGCACCCGTACGTATCAGTACGATGCGCTCGGCAACAGGATCAGCGAAACATCGGGCAGCCGCATCTCGACGTTCACCTACGGCCCGTTCAACCGGATGATTCAAAGCAACGTAGGCGGGCAACGAACGGACTATCTGCTCAATGCCCAGGGGCAGCGCGTGGGCAAGAGCAGCGCGAGCTCGACCAGTCGCTACTTCTATGCAGGTCAGAACCAGCTTCTGGCCGAACAGACCGGAAACACCTGGACGAACTACCTGTGGTTCGGTGGTGAGCTGGTTGGCATCGACAGGAACGGGTCGGTGAAATTCGTTCACAACGACCATCTGGGGCGGCCGGAATATGCGACCAACAAGGCGCAGCAGGTGGTGTGGAAGGCATACAACTATGCGTACGGTCGCAGCGTCCTGAAGGACGATATCGGTGGGCTCAACATTGGTTTCCCGGGGCAGTACTACGACAGTGAGAGTGGGCTCTGGTACAACGGATTCCGTGACTATGACGCGAGCGCCGGGCGCTATGTGCAGAGCGATCCGATTGGGTTGGCGGGTGGGGCCAATACCTACGCCTATGCCAATGGCAACCCAGTAAGCCTTGTCGACCCATTGGGGCTGGAATGGGTAACCATCGGATATGACTATCACGCTGTATCAAACTATGGCACATGGTGGCTGAATCGCCTGAACGACAGAGTCTCGCATGGAATGGAATCAAACATTCCGGGATCCAATCCCAATGAGTTTTTGAATACAAAGAGGGACGTCATTCAGGAGTGGAAGATTGATTGTCCTGAAGGTGAGAAGAAAAGCGGTGAGCGCCGTCGCGAGATAAGGGAAGGGACGCAGCGTAGAATCACGCAAAAATTCGTTTATGGCCCGGATAGCTGGGCAGTTGGTGGCTACTCCTACCATTGGAAACCAGGCGTGCCAAATCAAACCAACATGACTATCGTGGAGCTTATGCAAAAATCCGGAGTGGGGCCATGAGGGCTGAAGGCACGAGCAAGTCTAGTACTACGATTTGGCTGATGTTATGGGGCTGGATGGATATCATTGGTTTGGCATCTATGGTGGGAGCAAACGTCTACCAGGGGCGGGTTCCATTTCTTTCGGACATATCGGATGCGATCAAAGCGCAGCAAATGTATGGAAGCGCATTTCCAGTCATTGTTTCTGCGGTGAGCGTAGCTCTACTGGCTTCTTTTGTTGCGTCCGGATACCTGTTGATCAAGGGGAGGAATGCAGGGCGACACCTCGCTTTTATTCAATCTCCATTTAGAATTCTTCTGTTCATGCCGTCGCTATTTTTTCTGGAGTACACGGGCGCTTTCAAACAGCACTCGTGGGCCCTAGTTGCAGCCCTGGTGCTCACAGAGCTTGCAAAGCTATGGTCGATCAGGCGCCGTCCAGCCTCTGACTAGCTGGATGGCGAATGAGAAGTATGGGGTTGCTGATGCCGGGCTCCGCAGTCTCACATGTTGCCTGGTATTTGCGATTTTCCATAAATAAGTCCCACGCAATTAATTCCATCAGGTCAGGAGAAGGTCGCTCGGCCGTTATCGAACTACTCGGTACCTGGATATGCAAGTGCTGTTGCAGAAGCTGCTCCCACGGTATGCGAGCGAGTTCTGCAGCGGTACTTGGAAGGAGCGCCTGTGGGTTGAGTTCATCACTCAGCATCGTCCACAGCAGAACGGGATGGTCGAACGGGTTATTCGGGCACTCAAGGAGCAGTGCGCGCGGCGACATCGCTTCGAGGGCCATATCCGCGACCTACGGCTAATCGCCGGTCGAATTGTCTTCTGCAACCAGCAGTGACCTCATCAGGCCCTCCACATGATGACCCCAGATGCGGCCCATGCTACTGCGTTAACTGCATGGAGAAAAAATGAGCAATTTGCTATTCAGCGCTCTCATCAATCTGCTGGGATTCGTTGGTCTTGGCGCAGTAGGTATTCTCCCGCTCCGTTCATGGCTGGAGCTGGAGGCTAGCCATGAAACGGAGCTAGGCGACTAGGAATCGAGCGATCTTTTTATCGATGCTGGCTGTTACCAGCGCAGCCCTCTGGAGTGCGCTGCAGATCCTGCGACATCTCTTCAACTGCCTCACCGGGGAATACTGTGGTCCAAACGTCGGAAGCGGATGGAGCTATCTGGCGACACTGGGGGCAATCTACGCACTGTTCGAGATGTTGGTCCTGACAACGCACGCAACGCTCAGAAGCAGGGGCTGACTTGTCGGTTTGTACTTTCGGTCTACCTCGATTTTTCGGAAAGACAAAAGCTGCCGATGCAAGCGGGATGGACCAGATGAGACCCCGATCGCGGTGACAATAGGGTGCATTCATGGAAGCTGCGACCACCAGCTATGGAAGAAACATCAATCAGGATCTGGAAGAAAAATGTGAATAATGCCAAGTTTGTAAAGATCTTTCTTTTGACGGCGAGGGCTACAAGTGTCGGCGCCTTGGTCTATTTCTACAGTAGGGCGTCGTCGCTCTACCGTCTTGTCAGAGAGTGCCTTGATCATGTGGAGGACGTTCCTGCGTTTGAAGCCTGCAAGCGTCATCCGGACTCAATTCAGTTTGAGCTCATTGGCATGACGGTGGCGTTCTTCGCGATTCTTGCGCTGACAAACTGCAAGATTCTATCTGCGGAAAAGTAAGGGAAAACAGAGTCATCTCCGATCTCGGAAAGAGACGGCAGTTGGGGAAGTGGATGGTAAAGACCAAATCGTTTTTCCGGTCGCTGCTGTACGTGGCGGTGGCTGTCCTGATAGGTGCGACCTACCTCTCAATGGGCCGTTCGATAGGAGGCGGAGATTGGAATGGGAAGCCAACGGAAGCAGAGTTGCGCGGGGCTGCCAGGACGTTCGTGCTGCCTTCTGGATTCCCTCCGACTGATGTCCAGATTCTGCAGAAGGTCACCTTCCTGGCGGTGGTCTTCGACGCTGAGCTCGAATCTGATCTAGAGCAGGTCGCTGCCTTCTTCTTGAAGCAGGCAGCAGAGAACAAGTGGCAAGTGAAAATGGACAGACAGCAGACCGACTACCGCCTGATGGTGTTCTGCGATGGCCGCTTGGCACGCTCGGTGGAGCTGACCGTCAGGGGGCGGATCGTCAAGCTGTATGGCGGGATCTACTGGGAGTCGAACAGGAACAGCGACATGTATTGCTCGACGGCTCTCCAGTTGGCGGGGGGATCAATACGTATGCCTATGTCGAGGGGAACCCGATCAGCATGATCGATCCACTTGGCTTGATCGGGTACCTGTGTCAAAAGGGAAACAATGTTGGTATCTCGATTCCAATCAACTTCCAGGGTGCAAACTCCGCACAGATATCGCAGGCAACGAGGGCGATCGAAAGCGCCTGGAGTGGAAAGATCGGGGCCTACAACGTAAAGACAACAGTGAAGTCCATTCCGGTTTGGCACACCGCCACGACTAACGGAATCGCCATCCGATCCGGAACACGCGAGTCGTATGTGCAGATGCCTTGGGCCAACGAGGGAGTCTGGTATATGCCCGGCCAGTGGGGAGACGCGACATTGGCTCACGAGTCAGGTCACTTGTTGGGTTTGGCTGACCATGGGACCGGAATCATGGGCAGAGATCTCAGTGTCCCGTGTCCGAGCAGAACATACAGGATCTCCTCGACCCTTCAAATGAGGCCATAATCCGTGTCTGTCAATGCAGTAACTAGAATTTCATTCTCCATGGTTCTGCTGGCGATGCTCGGCTGTCAGGCGACCGAAGGTAACACCACACTCAGCCATCGATATGGGATATGCGCCAACCTCCCAGTTGGTGTTGAGTTTCGAAAGGTCCCACCCGGACCTGACTTTGATCTTGGGGTTATGGAGTCTGAGGGGCATTACGCGGAAGTCTTCATCGGACGTCACCCAAAGTTCTCTCATCGCGTCATCAAGAGGGGCGTAACCGCTACAGATGGATTCGAGCTTTTGGGCCAGGAGTCCGGCGATGGCGTGGAAAGAATGCTGTACGCATATAATCGCGGTGACCTTGAAGGTCCGAGTTACGTCATGTTCATGGCCGTCGATATCCGGCCGATGAAGAAAATTCTGAATGCAAAGAATTTTCTCGTGAGTTGCAGATAAACATAATTTCGCAGGCCTTGCCGCTACTGTACTCTTTGCCCGAGTTTCAAACCTTTCAGTTCGATCGAGAAGAAGATAACGGCCGAATGCAGAAAATACGGCACCGATATCGGCGGTCTCAACTTGTAAGTGCAACACGTGATCTGGATGCCTGCAGTTCGGTATTCATGGCCTCTGCAGGTGTCTTCCAGCCCAGCGTCTGACGCGGTCGGGTATTCATCAACCACGCTACATGGTTGAGATATTCCTGGGTGGCCATGGACAGATCCGCGCCCTTGGGCAGAGACTGGCGCAGCAAACCATCGATGTTCTCGTTGCTTCCACGCTGCCATGGCGGCTGCAGTTGCGAGCAAGTACCCGTTACAGCTAGCTTCTCGTACTGCAGTTGCCTACGCTGTTGGTTCGGCGTTCGGTCGCCAAACTGGACTTAAGGTCGCAGGTCTTGCGGCATACGGATCTGCAATCAAAGCAGCACACAACAGTTATGGCGCATTGGCAGCTGCGGCTGTGGTGGGAGAGGAGAGATGAATTGAAATCCCATTCAAGTTTTCATGCCCCAGTTGCGGTGCTCCGGGTCAGGGCTTTCCGCTTCGCCGTTCGATCGAGAAGAAGATAAGGACCGAATGTAGAAGCTGCGGAACCGAAATCATTTCGGAGCTGGGCCACGTTAAATATGCAATCTGCTACGTAATCGCTTTGGTTTCTGTGGCGCCCATTGGCATTGTCCTTGTTGCCGGAATTTTGACCGCACGGTGGCTATGGGTAGCTGCAGCACTCATCCTTGCCAGCCTCATTTGGACTTCGACATTGCTTTTCCATTCGCGGAACGCCAAAGTGCTCATCGCCGACAGGATGACCGGAGCGATACGGGCGAACGCACACGCCAAGCACGTAGCTCCTTGTGGTGCTCCCCCCGACAGCTTCTGCGCACTCTGGGGGCGGCCGGAGTACGCGACCAACAAGGCGCAGCAGGTGGTGTGGAAAGCGTACAACTATGCGTACGGGCGCAGCGTCCTGAAGGACGATATCGGTGGGCTCAACATTGGTTTCCCGGGGCAGTACTACGACAGTGAGAGTGGGCTCTGGTACAACGGATTCCGTGACTATGACGCGAGCGCTGGGCGTTATGTGCAGAGTGATCCGATTGGGTTGGCGGGAGGGATCAACACGTATGCCTATGTTGGAGGGAATCCGGTTAGCCGAATTGATCCATTCGGGTTAACGCAATGCGATATCGATGCTGCATTTGCCTTCGCAAAGAGGATGAATCCAGATATCAAGTTTGGAGCCGGTGCGCCAAAGGCCGATATACCGCGCGGCGGTGTTGAGGGGGAGGCACAACTGCGGGGAGGTGACGGATATATTCACCTCAACGAAAGGTACTTGGATGTGCTTGATTGGAGTGGTGTCTATAATTTGCTTGACACGATAATTCATGAAGGGCTGCACTTCACTCGCCCGATAGGGTTGCAAGAGAAGTCGAACAACTACGATCATCGATATATTAGCCCTGAGGCAACTCGGCGAGCACGTGAGCAAGTCTACGATTTCAACAAAGAGCGGAAGTCGCAGTGCGGGTGTGACCAATGATCTTGCTGGCTAGAATCCTGTTGCTAGTTCTTCTTGTTGCATCCTGCAGAACTCAAGGGGGCGTCAGGGCGAGTGAGAGTCACGAGTGCATCATCGTTGATGATGCAGAAATTGTGACGTCATCTCTTGGTGGATTGAACGAGTTCGAATCGAATTTGTGGGCTGCGAATTCCGGTCACCAGCTCCGATCCGGCTCAAGCTCTGTTCTATCCTTGAGAATCTTCTCCGAAAGGGAAGGCGTTGCTGATTCGCAGTATTTCAGAAAAATAACGGGTTACCCGAGTAGTGCCGACGCTCTAGGGATGAAGAAGCTTCGCTTGGAAAATGGACATTTTTCGAGTGGATGGTCTGGATTTGCGTACAAAGCTGACTTCTGGACTTCCGACGAAATTTCCGTTGACATAAATCCATTGCCTGGCCGCGAAGGTGTCGTGGAAGTTACGGGTATGATTGGCGCGGCAAATTCCTATAGACGAGAGAAGAAGGAATTTGATCTTCATTTCACCTGCAAGCTAGCCAAGCGCACGTTGACAGAACTGAGTCCATGGCAAGGCGGCGCTGGTGATATCTGGCGCTTTTTTTATCCGTAGGCAAGGTCGGGTAGCTGATTGGCCGGGTAGGCTCAATGCCCATCTTGCGGCACACCTCGCTAACCGCCATGCCCAGCTCGACCTGCTTGAGCGCGTACGCAATCTGCTCCTCGGTGAAACGGGACTTCTTCATCGCCTGATTCCTCGTGATCCACGGGGCGCATGCGGGGCGAAGTCTCTACTTTACGGTGGCCCGGTTTTCTGGGAGTGGGTCAAACTTCAACTCAGTCACAGGCCTGACTAAAGGAATCCGGAACATGCTACGAGGAAATGCTAAGTTGTCGGACGCGAACGAAGTCGCAAAAGGGATAAAAGATAACGTAACGGACCCTGCATCGCCCTGCGATTGTGGAAAGTAAAAATTATGAAAACACTTTTCTGGCTTGGCATGGCATTTCTATTGATGCTTCCGGTGAACTTCCTCGTGGTGACTATTGGCAGAATTCTGTCGGGCGAGGCTTGGGGAGAGAAGGACATGGTAGGTCTTGGCATGGCGATATTCGGAGTAGCGGCGGCCGTCATTCTGTATAGACGGCGCCCACTCGGAAGCTCTCGACGACAAGGCAATCGTTGACGCTGATGTCAGTCGTCCGCTGTGTCGCCTTTTCCTTACGCCGCGTACCGGATGTATTGCTCGACGGCTCTCCAGCAGGCGCTGGCAGGACCACCGACCTGCCAGAACCTATCCGGCGATGTCCGTGATGCCTCAACCACCCCCAAACAACTTCTGCGCACTCTGGAACAGAATCCAGCTCGTCGCGATGAACTTGTCGCCGCCCTGGGGCCGATTGCCGCGATGGGTGTGGGTGAAGGCGGTCGGAGCGATCAGCAGGCTGCCGGTACGCGGTGCGATCTTGCGGCCCTGGAACAGGAACTCGGTTTCGCCTTCGTCGAATCCATCGTTGAGGTACAGCGTCCACAGTACATGCCGGTGCAGCGTTTCGGCCTGCGCATCCTTCGGGTACAGCTCGCAGTGCCAGTACGGGTAACCGCCCTCGCCTGCGGCATACCACTGCAGGTTGATCGCGCCCGGGCGCAGGCAGGTGCGCGCCAGGTCGGCCAGCTGCTGCTCCGGCATGTCGGGGAAGTCCTCGGCCGACAGGCGTCGCGGCTGACCATCGCTGTCCTGGATCTGCAACATCAACGGTGCGATCAGCGCCTGTGGATAACGGCGTAGATAAGTCAGCAGGCCCTTGAACACGGCCTGCTGCAGCTGTACGTCGACGTCCTGCCAGCCCTCCAGGCCGCTGATGCGCAGGTCCTTGCTGTGCTTGAGTTCCGGGAACACGCCGCTGCCGACGGCACCTGGCATCAGGCCGCGGGTGGCACGCAGGCGCTCGACGATGGCAGCACAGACCTCCGTGGGGACCGCGTTGTGGATGACTTCGATGAAATCGACCGGGCCCTGCTCGTGCATGCGTGCATTCCTTCGGCGGCAAGGGCTTGATGGTGCCGTTTGCCGCCGTCGGTGTCACCCCACGGTCATGTCATCGAACTGCCATGAGCGCGTCCGCAGTGCGCCGCTCAGGCCTGTGCGGCGTCGTGCTGGTGGTGGTAGCGCACCGCCTCGGCCACTTCCTCGCGCGAGCCGAGAAACACCGGCACGCGCTGGTGCAGCTGGTCGGGCTGGATGTCGAGGATGCGCTCGCGGCCGGTCCAGGCGGCACCGCCGGCCTGCTCGACCAGCAGGCCCATCGGGTTGGCTTCGTACATCAGGCGCAGCTTGCCGGCCTTGGACGGATCCTTCCGGTCCCACGGATAGATGAAGATGCCACCGCGCGTCAGGATGCGATGCACATCGGCCACCATGCTGGCGATCCAGCGCATGTTGAAGTTCTTGCCACGCGCACCTTCCTTGCCGGCCAGCAGATCGCCGACATAGGCCTGCATCGGTTCTTCCCAGTGGCGCTGGTTGGACATGTTGATGGCGAATTCCTGGGTGGCCGCCGGAATCTGCATGTTCTCGGTGGTCAGCACGAACTCGCCCTTCTCGCGATCCAGGGTGAAGGCATGCGTTCCGTGGCCCACGGTGAGTACCAGCTGGGTGCTCGGCCCGTAGATGCAGTAGCCGGCCGCGATCTGCTTGCTGCCCGGCTGCAGGAACGCGTCATCGCCCGGCAGTTCGACGTTGGTCGGGCAGCGCAGCACCGAGAAGATGGTGCCGACGGAGACGTTGACGTCGATGTTGGAGCTGCCGTCGAGGGGATCGAACAGCAGCAGGAAATCGCCGCGCGGGTAGATGTCCGGCACCGGCTGGCTGTGGTCCATTTCCTCCGAGGCGCAGGCGGCGAGGTGGCCACCCCAGGCGTTGGCTTCGAGCAGGATCTCGTTGCTGATGACATCCAGCTTCTTCTGCGCCTCGCCCTGCACGTTGCCGGTACCGGCGTCGCCGAGCACGCCGCCGAGGGCGCCCTTGCTGACGGCGATGGAGATGCTGGTGCAGGCGCGGGCGACGACCGCGATCAGCTGACGCAGGTCGGCATTGATGCGGCCGGCGTGCTGTTCCTGGATCAGGAAGCGGGTCAACGAGGTACGGGACATGGGCGGACAGGTCTCGGCAGCGGGAAAACGCCTATTGTCGCCCGTCTGGCCGCTGCGTGCGTGAGCGCGGGAAGGCGTAATCGTTTCCAGATGCGCTCGTAGCGCCTTCCTTTTGTCGAGGCTCGTGGGAAGGGGAGGCGATGCAGGACACGCTGCAAAAACAAAGGCGCCTTCCGGCGCCTTTGTCTTCAAGCCACTGGAGCGTGGGTTCAGCCCTTGGCCACGGTGGCCACGGCCTTGGCGACATACTCCAGGTTGTTCTGGTTCAGCGCAGCCACGCAGATGCGGCCAGTGCCGACGGCGTAGATGCCGAACTCGTCGCGCAGGCGCTCGACCTGCTCGCGGCTCAGGCCGGAGTAGGAGAACATGCCCGCCTGCTCGTTGATGAAACCGAACTGCGGGGCGCCGGCGGCCGCCAGCTTCTCGACCAGGCCCTGGCGCAGCGCGTGGATGCGTTCGCGCATCTCGGTCAGCTCCTGCTCCCACATCGCACGCAGTTCCGGGTTGGTCAGTACACCGGCCACCAGCGCTGCACCGTGGGTAGAGGGGCTGGAGTAGATGGTGCGGATCACGCGCTTGACCTGCGACTGCACGGCCTTGGCGTCGGCGGCGGTCGGCGCCACCATCGACAGTGCACCCACGCGCTCGCCGTACAGTGAAAACGACTTGGAGTACGAGTTGGCGACGATGAAGCTGTCGATACCGGCTTCGGCGATGATGCGCACGGCGGCGCCATCCTGCTCGATGCCCTTGTCGAAGCCCTGGTAGGCCATGTCGATGAAGGGGAACAGCTGGCGGTCCTTCAGCAGCTGCGCGACCTGCGTCCACTGCGTGACCGTGAGGTCGGCACCGGTCGGGTTGTGGCAGCAGGCGTGCAGCAGCACCACGCTGCCCGGCTGCAGCTTCTGCAGGTCGGCCAGCATGCCGTCGAAGTCGACACCGTGGGTCGCGGGATCGAAATAGGTGTAATCCACCACCTCGAAGCCGGCGGCACTGAACACCGCGCGGTGGTTTTCCCAGCTCGGGTTGCTCAGCGCGACGGTGGCGTGCGGCAGCAGCTTCTTGAGCACGTCGGCGCCGACGCGCAGCGCACCGCTGCCACCGACGGTCTGTGCGGTGGTGACGCAACCTGCGGCCAGCAGCGGCGAATCCTTGCCGAACACCAGCTCACGCGTCGCCTGCGTGTAGGCCGGAAGGCCGTCGATCGGCAGGTAGCCGCGCGGTTTGGCTTCGGCGGCGAGCTGCTGCTCGATCTGCTTGACGGCGCGCAGCAGCGGAATGCGGCCGCTCTCGTCGTAGTAGATGCCCACACCCAGGTTGACCTTGGTCGGGCGGCTGTCGGCGTTGTATGCCTCGGTCAGGCCCAGGATCGGGTCGCCTGGGACCAGTTCCACGTTTGCAAAGAAGGACACGGCGGTACTCGTTCGGTAGACGGAAAGGGGGAGGAATTGCGCCACGCGGCTTGCGGCATTTCGGCCGAAAACGGCCCATCGTAACAAAGCCTGCCGGGGCTGGCCGCCACCATCGTCATCCGCGGCCCCGTACCATGGCGTGCGTTGCCGACCGATCCATCAACCTGAATCATGAATCCTGCCGCACGCCGCAATCGCCTGCCCCTGTCCGCCCTGCTGCTGTCGCCGCTGGTCGCGATGGCGGAGCCGTCCACGACCGCCCTGCCCCCGGTGCAGGTGCAGGCAGCCCGTGTGCAGGGGATCGATCCGTTCGCCCTGCCCGCCAGCCAGGATACGGTCTGGATCGATGCTGACCGCGCCGGCACCGGGGCGCAGCTGTCCGAAGCATTGGGCGGGGTGCCGGGCCTGCTGGCCCGCGACCGGCAGAACTTCGCGCAGGACACCCAGCTGTCGATCCGGGGCTTTGGCGCCCGCTCGACGTTCGGCGTACGCGGCGTACGCGTGCTGATCGACGGTGTGCCGGCGACCATGCCCGATGGACAGGGCCAGCTGTCGCACGCCAGCCTGCTGGGTGCCGAACGCGTGGAGGTGCTGCGTGGACCGTTCTCGGCGCTGTACGGCAATTCCTCCGGTGGCGTGCTGCAGGTGTGGAGCGCGCAGGGCCGGGCGGGCGACCCGTGGCGGCTGCGGCTCAGTGCGGGCGCGGACACGACCCTGAGCGTGGGTGCGCAGCTGCGCGGCGCGGGTCAGGTGCTGGACTACAACATCGCGGCCAACCACTTCCGTACCGATGGCTGGCGCGACCACAGCCGTGCCCGGCGCGAATCGCTCAACGCCCGCGTCGGCGGCGAACTGGCAGGCGGGCGGCTGGAGCTGCTGCTCAACGCGCTGGACGCACCCGATGCGCAGGATCCGCTGGGTCTGACCCGCGCGCAGGTGGCGGCCGACCCGCGCCAGGCCACCGCCGTCGCTCATCAGTACAACACCCGCAAATCAGTGCGCCAGCAGCAGGCCGGCCTGCGCTGGAGCCGCGAGGCCGGCGCGCAGCGGTGGCAGCTGATGGGCTATGCCGGCCAGCGCTCGGTCACCCAGTATCTGGCGATCCCGCCGACGGCCCAGGCCAACCCGTTGCATGCCGGCGGTGTGATCGACCTGGACAGTGGCTATGGCGGCCTGGACGCGCGCTGGAGCTGGCAGGGCGAGGTGGCCGGCCGACCGCTGGACCTGGTCGCCGGGCTCAGTGCGGACCGCCAGCGCCAGCAGCGCACCGGCTACGAGAACTTCGTCGGCAGCATGCTGGGCGTGCGCGGGCGCCTGCGCCGCGACCAGATCGACATCGTGCAGAACGTGGACCAGTTCGCCCAGGCCTGGTGGCAGTGGAGTCCGCGCTGGTCGCTGCTGGCCGGCGTGCGGCACAGTGCCGTGCGCTTCGAATCGGACGACCGCTACATCACCGACCGCAATCCGGACGACAGCGGCCACCGCCGCTACCGGGCCACCACACCCGTGGCCGGGATCAGCTTTGAAGCCCACCCGCAGTGGCGCCTGCATGCCGCCGTGGGCCGTGGCTTCGAGACACCGACCTTCAATGAACTGGGCTATCGCGCCGACGGCCAGGCCGGGCTGGCGCTGGATCTGGCGGCAGCGCGCAGCCGCACGCTGGAGATCGGCAGCAAATGGCATGCACAGGATGGAATGCAGCTGGATGCAAGCCTGTTCCGCGCAGATACCGACGACGAGCTGGCCGTTGCCAGCAATATCGGTGGCCGCAGCACCTACCGCAACATCGGCCGTACGCGGCGCCAGGGCATCGAACTGCAGTACCGGCAGCCGCTGGCCGAGCAGCTGGAACTGCAGTTGGCCTGGACCTGGCTGCAGGCACAGGTGCGGTCGCCGTATCTGACCTGTGCCGGCAGTGGCTGCCGTGTGCCCGATACCCGCGTGGATGCCGGCAGCCGCCTGCCAGGTGTTCCGCGCCAGCAGGCCTTTGCCCGCCTGCAGTGGACCCCCGCGGACTGGCAGTGGGCGGTGGAAGCCACCGCGAGCAGCGATACCGTGGTGAACGACCTGGCCGACGAACGCGCGCCGGGTTACGCCCTGCTGCATCTGGAAGGGGGCCGCCAGTGGCGGCTGCCCGGAGGCGAGCTGCGTGCCTTCGCCCGGTTGGAGAACGTGCTTGACCAGGCCTACATCGGCTCGGTGATCGTCAACGATGGCAACGGCCGCTACTACGAGCCCGGCCCGGGCCGCCGCGCCAGTGTCGGCCTGCAGTGGTCATGGCGCTGACCTGACCGGCGGCGCCTGCGGGCCGTCAGTCGGGCGCCTTGGCCGGCACGAACGGTGACGTCGGGTCGCTGGCCGGGAACGTTTCCTCCAGCGCCTCGTCCTGGTTGTCGCTGGCGTGCTGCTTGCGTTCGCGTCGCTTGAGCGGGCTCTCCTGCCCTCCCCGATGGCGGTCGCCGCCGTCCTTGCGGTCCAGCGCGGCCTGTTCAGCCTCGCGCTTCACCGGCAGATGCTCGCCGGACTGTGCGGCGTCGAAGAAGGGCGCGCCCGTGCCACGGAAGTCGGCATCATCGTTGTCGTGCTTGCCGCGCTGCTCGCCGGGAATTGGCGCACGGTTCTCGCGGAGCGGCTCTCGGGAGGTCTCTCGGCTCATGATCAGGTACCTGGGCATGGGGAGGACCACTACACCGCCACTGAGGTAAAGGCACCGCGAACCCTGCGTCATGAACATCTCTGTCACGGCTGGATAACGCTGCCGCCGGTATTCCTGCCCACCCGACCCGCTGCAGGAGCCGGTCATGCCCCGCCTGGAACGCCCCGCCCCGTCCGTGTTCAACGCCCTGCTCGATCCGCTCGGCCAGCGCACCGCGCAGCGCCGGACGCGTCGCCACGAAGATCCGCAGGCCGTGGCCCAGGATTACCTCCAGTACATGCTCAGCGATTACGAGGAACGCCGTGGTCACGGTCATCGCAACTGGCGTGACCTGTGCCCGGTGTATGCCTTCGCACTGACCACGCATGCGGCGGACTGGCCGCGTGGGGATGCGGCCGATACCTGCGAGGAGCTGGCCGAGCATTGGGAACAGATGCGAGGGCAGTCGCGGCTGGGCTGGTCGCAGGCGCGGCCGGTGGTGGAAGACGCATGGCGCGCGCTGGATCATATTCCGGCAGCGGCGGTAAGACCCCTGCTGCAGTGACCTGGCCGGGATGCTGCGCGCCGACCCGGCGTGCACGGCATCGACACGGGTGGTTTACACCCGGCACCGGAAGCTGACGGTCCTGCTCAAGCACAGGTGCGCGCATGGCCCGCCCGATCTGGACCGGAACACTCTCCTTCGGCCTGCTCAACGTGCCGGTGTCGCTGATGTCCGGCGAACGCAAGGTCGATCTGCAGTTCCGCATGCTCGATTCGCGCGACCGCAAACCGATTCGTTTCGAACGGGTCAACGCCGATACCGGTGAGGAGGTCCCGTGGAAGGACATCGTCAAGGCCTACGAGTACGACAAGGGCAGCTATGTCGTGCTGGAGGAAGGCGACATCCGATCGGCGGCGCCCGAAAGCCATGAGACCGTGGAGGTGGAGACCTTCGTTGACGCGGCGCAGATCGATCCGCGCTACTACGAAAAGCCCTATCTGCTGGTGCCGGGCAAGAAGGCCGAGAAGGGCTATGTACTGCTGCGCGAGACGCTGCGCAGCACCGGCAAGGTCGGCATTGCACGGGTGGTCGTGCGTACCCGCGAGTATCTTTGCGCGGTGATGCCGCAAGAGCACGCCCTGGTGCTGATGATCCTCCGCTATCCGCAGGAACTGGTCGATCCGGAGGACCTCAAGCTGCCCACCGGCACCCTGTCCGAGTACCGCATCACCGGCAAGGAAACGGCGATGGCCGAGCAGCTGATCGAGTCGATGGCTGGCGACTGGGATCCGTCGCAGTATCACGACGAGTTCCGCGAGCGCCTGCAGCAGGTGCTCAACAAGCGGATCAAGGCCAAGGGAGGCACCACCCGGGTGGACGAAGAACCTGCACCGCGCGAGGACGCCACCACCAACGTGGTCGATTTCATGGCCCTGTTGCAGAAGAGCCTGGATGCGAACAAGCGAACCCCCGCGGGCAAGACGGCCGCGCGCAAGGCGCCGGCGAAGAAGGCGGCCGGCAAGACAGGCAGGAAGACCGCGAAGAAGGCAGCGAAGAAGGCCGCGCCACGGCGCAAGGCAGGGTGATCCATGTCGCTGCATCAGTACCGGCGGAAGCGTCGGCTCGGCGGCGGCAACGGGCCGACGCCGGAACCGGACGACCAGCCGGCGCCGGGTGATCCGAAGCGGCGGCCGATCTTCGTCATCCAGCTGCACCACGCCAGTTCGCGCCATTTCGATTTCCGCCTCGAAATGGACGGCGTGCTCAAGAGCTGGGCGGTGCCCAAAGGGCCATCGCTGCGCGTTGGCGAGAAGCGGCTGGCGGTGGAAGTGGAAGATCATCCCCTGTCCTATGCCGGCTTCCAGGGCGATATTCCCGAGGGCCACTACGGTGCCGGTCACGTGGAGGTCTTCGACCACGGCACCTGGGCATGCGCGGGTGATCCACTGCAGGCGCTGGCAGCGGGCAAGATCGATTTCGTCCTGCATGGCCAGCGGCTGGCCGGGGGATGGAAACTGGTGCGGACCGCGATGAAGGGACGCCAGGTGCAGTGGCTGCTGATCAAGCGCGAGGACAGCGAGGCCCGCGACGCAGAGGCCGACGACCTGCTGCACGCGCCATTGCATGAACACCCCGGGAGCGCGAAGAAGATGACGGGCAGGAAGACACGCAAGGCGGAGTCGCGCTGGCACGCGCGCGCGCTGAAACTGCAGGGCGCCCGCGACCGCCCGTATCCGCGTGCATTCAAACCACAACTGACCGACCACCGCGATGCCGCGCCCGATGGCGATCGCTGGCTGCACGAGATCAAGTGGGATGGCTATCGCCTGCTGGCCGATCTGCACGGCGGTGAAGTGAAGCTCCGCTCGCGCAACGGGCTGGACTGGACCGGGGACTTCCCTGAAGTCGTGCAGGCCGTGCAGGCGCTGCCGGTTGATGACGCGCGCCTGGACGGTGAACTGGTAGTGCTCGACGAGAAGGGGCGCAGCGATTTCGCCGCTCTGCAGCGGGTCATCGATGGCAGCTCGAAGGCGCCGCTACGCTACCTTCTCTTCGACCTGCCCGGCGTGGCGGGAGTGGACATCAGCGCGGCACCGCTGCTTGAGCGCAAGACGCTGCTCAAGGCGTTGATCGGCGACACGCCCGGAACGCTGGCGTTCAGCGATCACGTCCTCGGCCATGGGCCGCAGGTCTTCGCCGCCAGTGGTAAGGCCGGGTATGAGGGCATCGTCAGCAAGCAGGTGGACGCGCCCTACGTCAACGTGCGTGCGCGCAGCTGGGTGAAGGTCAAGCATGAGGATACCGATGAGTTCCTGATCGTCGGCCATACCGCGCCGAAGGGCTCGCGCGTGGGGTTCGGATCGTTGCTGCTGGCAACTCCCGACAAGGACGGCCTGCGCTACGTGGGTCGCGTCGGCACCGGCTTCGACGATGACAGCCTGCGCGCGCTGGCGCGGACGCTGAAGCCGTTGGCGGTGGAGGACGCTGCGGTGGCGCTGCCCGCGCACGTCCCGTTCCGCGCCGCCAGCGTGCACTGGGTGAAGCCAGTGAGGGTGGCCGAAGTGGCCTTCCGTGGCTGGGGCAAGGAGGGGCTGCTGCGACAGGCCAGCTTCAAGCGGCTGCGCAGCGACAAGAGCGGCGAGGATCTGGCGATGCCTGCAAAGACCACGAGCAGCGACGACGCGGTTGCCATCAGCCACCCTGAGCGTGTGGTCTTCGCGAAGAAGAAGATCCGCAAGGGCGACGTGGCCGACTACTACCGGCAGATGGCGCGCTGGATCCTGCCCGGGATCGTGGGCAGGCCCCTTTCGCTGCTGCGCTGCCCTGATGGCGCGGGCAAGGCCTGCTTCTTCCAGAAGCACCACGGCCCGGGCCTGGGCGACGCCGTGCATGCGGTCCCCCTGCAGCAGAAGAGCGGTCGCGAGGACTACGTCTACATCGACGATGTACGCGGCCTGCTGCAGCTGGTGCAGATGAACACGCTCGAGCTGCATCCCTGGGGCGCCACGGTTGCCGATCCCGAACATCCGGACCGGCTGGTATTCGATCTGGACCCCGGTGAGGGCGTCGGCTGGAACGAGGTCAAGGCCGGCGCGCGCGACGTGCGCGACCGGTTGCAGGAGATCGGCCTGCGCAGTTTCGTGCGGCTGTCCGGCGGCAAGGGCGTGCATGTGGTGGTCCCCCTGCAGCCCGCCGCCGACTGGGAACAGGCCAAGGCATTCTGCGAGGCCTTCGCGCAGGCGATGGCACAGCAGGCGCCCGAACGCTATGTGGCAACGATGAGCAAGGCCAAGCGCGGCGGTGTGATCTTCATCGATTGGTTGCGCAATACGCGTGGCGCGACCAGCGTCTGCTCCTGGTCGCTGCGCGCCCGCGAAAGTGCGGGCGTGGCGGTGCCGCTGCGCTGGGAAGAGCTTGCGCGGATCAAGGCGGCCGACGCCTTCCCGCTCGACAAGGCGCTGGCACGGGCCAAGCGCCTGAAGGCCGATCCGTGGCAGGGCATCGATGCGGTGAAGCAGACCCTGCCGTCGCTCGATCTGTAGGGCCGGGGCATTGGCCACGGCCCTGCAGCGGCGGGCTCAGAAGTCCGCGCGGATGCCGAAGGTGATACGACGGCCGGAGAACTCGTACTGGGTCGGGAAGGCCTTGTCGATGGTGTAGCCGGTGGTCTTCTCGTCGAGCAGATTGATCGCCTCCAGGTTCAGCTTCCAGGTGTCGGTGAGGCGGAACCCGATAGAGGCATCGAGCTGGCCATAGGCATCGCGGTAAACCGGATACATGTTCAGATGGATGTACTCGACGTACTTGTCCTTGTAGTTGTACGAGGCGCGCGCGCTGAAGCGATCGTTCTCGTAGTACAGGGTGAAGTTGTACGCCTTCTCGGCCAAGCCTTCCGGCGGCGTCGGGATGTCCAGGTCGGACGCGCCGGTGAGTGAGTTGTCCAGCTGGGTGTAGTTGGCATTGATGCCCCAGCCCTCCAGCGCCGGGTGCAGCATCGACAGCGGCAGCTGCGCGACCAGTTCCACGCCGGTCACCTTGTAGGAACCGTCGGCGTTGACCGGCTGGTAGACCTCGAAGTCGTAGTAGCCGTCCAGCGAACCGTTGGCGTTGAGTTTCTCCACGTTCGGCACGATGCCGGTCAACGACTGCCGCACCACGCCGTCGATCTTCTTGGAGAAGTACGACGCGGCCAGCAGGCCACCGTTCTGCAGGTAATTTTCCAGGCCCACTTCCCACTGCCTGGCGGTGGTCGGCTTCAGTGCCGGGTTGCCGTCCATGAAGCGGAAGCTGCTCCAGCTGACGGTGCGTCGGTAGGCGATGTCGGTCAGTGATGGACGCATCAGCGTTTCCGAGGCAGCACCGCGCAGCACCAGGCCGTCGGCGATCTCGGCGGTCATGTTGAAGCTGGGCAGGATCCTGCTGTAGTCGCCGCTGCTCGAAATCGGCGTCGGCGTGTAGCCGTTGCTGCCATCGGCGTTCTGCACCGGATGGAAGCCTGACGAATCGACGTCGGTGTCGATCGAACGCACGCCGAGGTTGGCGTACACCGGTACCTGTCCGATATCGAAGTAGAGATCGGCCATGGCATACAGGGCCAGGGTCTTCTCCTTCACCTCGTAGTACTGGCCCGGATCGATCGGGGTTTCATAGCCCGGGTAGCGGAACGTAGCGCGCGCATAGGCGTTGGAAACCTGCTGCCAGTCCAGGTCGCTCGGGCGATACGCACCACCCGGTGCCAGCTGGCTGATCCACACCGGGTTGCTGTCGGCCAGCGTGCGCGTATTGACCCACGCGGCGCTGCCGGCGGCCGGGCCCTGGATCTTGCCGCTGCCGAACGCGCGTTCCTTGGTCTTGTCGGTGTAGCGCGCGCCGAACTGCACGCCGCTCAGTGCCGGGAAGAAGGCCAGGTTCATCTGCCGCCTCAGGTCGAGCTGCGCGGCGTACTTGTCATCCTTCACCTTCTCCAGCTCGGTTTCGTACGCTTCGAACAGGTACTTGTCCGCGGCGTTGTACATGTCGAAACCGCCGGTTGTGCTCGGCACGGTCTCGCCGCCGTTGCGGGTCCAGCGCGTGCGCGACGGCGCGTAGGCCACGTGCTTGAGGTTGGCGTAGTCCGAGTCCTTGCGCGCGCCGGAGTAGCCGACCAGCGCGTCGATGTCCCAGTTGCCCACCTTCCAGTCCAGCGTGCTGCTGAACTGACGGTAGTCGGTATTGGCGTTGCGTTCCTTGCTCAGGATTTCGTGCTGGGTGGCGGTGTAGGACACGTCCTTCAGCACGGTGATGCCGTAGGCCGACAGCGTGTCACGGTCGTAGTCGTGGATGGTGTCCAGCGTGCTGCGGCTGGAGGCCGAGTACGCTGCGGCATCGTACTCGTCCTCGTGCGTGTCGTAGCCGCCGAGCATGGCGTCGAAGCTGAGCGAGAACGTGTCGCTGGGCTTGAACTGCAGCGAGGCGGTGGCGCCCCACTGGTCCTGCTCGTTGAGGTAGACGCGGTCGCCGACCTTGTCCTGGAAGACAATCCGGCTGGTTTCATCCTTGTCCATCCGGTTGCTGACGACGATGCCGGCATCGCGCGCCAGCACCGCGGCGGCCTGCGAACCGCGCGTACCCGACGCCTCCAGGAAGCGGCCCATGGGACGGAAGTTGATGCCTGAGTTGGAGTCGGTGCGGTTGGTGCGCTTGGCCTTGGAGAACGACACCAGGCCGCCCCAGTTGCCCCAGGTGTCACTGGCGAGGAAGGAGATCTTCGGATCGATCTTGCCGTTGATCGAGTTGTGCGAAGCTTCGGCCGACGCACTGAACTTCGGCTCGGGGAAGTCGAATGGCTTGGCCGTTTCGATGTAGACCGAGCCGGCGATGCCGCCTTCCTCATCGGCGGCGGTCGGCGACTTCTGCACGGTCACCGTCTGCACCACGTCCGAGGCGAAGATGTCGAACTGCACGTCGCGTCCGCCACTGCCGGAGGCCGTCGCCAGGTTGTTGATCGAGACCAGGGTGAACTCGCTGGGCAGGCCGCGCACGCTGACCCTGCTGCCCAGGCCCTTGTTGCGTTCGATGGTGACACCCGGCATGCGCTGCAGCGCTTCGGCGAGATTCTGCTCGGGAAAATCGGCCACGTCGGTGGCGACGATCGAGTCGGAGAAGCCGATGTTGGCGCGCTTCAGGTCGACGGCGCGCTCCAGGCTCCGTGCATAGCTGCCGGTCACGGTGACCGTGTCCAGCTGCTGCAGCTGTTGGCGGGTATCGCCATCGATCGCCTCCTCGGCCATCGCTTCGACGGGCAGCACGGCCAGGCCGCCGATCAGCACCGCATGTACGGCGCGGGACAACAGCTTCGCTTGGGGGGCCGCGGCGGCGGCCTCCCGGGTCTGGTAACGCATCGGATGATTCCCCGGTTCCCTGTGGTGTCTTACGCCGCGCCTGTTCCCGGGTTCCGTGGGTACAGGCCCCTGCGCCGCGTTGCCGACGTTCGGCGGGCACCGAGCCTAGGGGGAGATTGTTAAGCCCGTGTTGCGCTGCGTGAGGGCCGGCGTCCGAACCCCCATCCCAGCAGCAGCTGCACCGGCAGTGATACCAGCAGGCCGATGACGAACCAGCGTGGGAAATCCGCGCCGAGCGTCCACAGGCCGTAGCCTGCGCCCAGCACCAGCAGCGACCAGATCGAGGTGCCGTGCGCGCGCGGCCAGCAGGGCGCGTAGTAGGTGGCGAAGGCGATCGCGGCGATGCCGCCGAGCACGGTGAACGCCAGGTCCCAGCCCAGCTGCGCTTCGCTGCCGGGATGCAGGCCGAGCAGTGCAGGCAGCCAGCCACCGGCACTGGTGACCAGGGCAAGCGCGAGCAGCGCGCCAGCCAGGGCGACGATGGAAAGAAAGACAGTCTTGAGCATGCCGGGCATGGCCGCATTGTACGGCCGGACCGGCAGGGTGATGGCTTACAGCAGCTGCCTCAGCATCGCCTTCAGGCGTCGCCCTTCCTGCTGGAAGTAGTCGCGCTGCTCACGCCAGGCCGGGAACCGTTGCTCGACCTCCTGCCAGAACGCCGGCGAGTGGTTGGGCTGGATGAGGTGGCAGAGCTCATGCACCAGCACATACTCGAATGCCTGCGGACGCCCCAGGACCAGCGCAAGATCCAGGGCCATGCTGCCATCGGGAGCCAGCGAACCCCACTGCGAGGACATCACCTTCAAGCGCAGGCGGCTGGGTGCCCGTGGCAGGCCGGGCAGGTAGCGCGGCAGCCAGCGGCCCACGTCGGCGCGGGTCTGCGCCTCGAAGAACTCGCGCAGCAGACGGCGCAGGGTCGCGTCACCGGCACGGGTCGGCCACTGCAGGCAGGCGCCGTGCTCGTCGATGTCCAGGCGTGCGTAGCGGCCTTCCTGCCAGCGCAGCGGCAGCAGCTCCCCGCGCAGGGGCAGCACCCCGTCCACGCCGGGCTGCAGCGGTGCGGGCAGGCCCTGGCCCTGGTACTGGCGCAGCTGCAGTGCCAACCAGTCGCGATGCTGCTCCAGGAAACGTTCGCCCATCACCAGGCTGGCGCGCGGCGGCAGGGTCAGGCGCGCGCCGCGTTCGTCGACGCTGAGCTTGATGCGGCGCGCGCGCGGATCGCGTACGCGCAGCACGTCGATCTCGGCATCCTCCAGGCGCAGGCGAACGGTATCGCGCTGCACGGTGGCGGGCGGTGTGGGCGAGATCAGGCGGCGCAGCAGGCGGCTCATGCAGCCAGCATAGCGCCGCTTCGGGCCGCTGGATGACCGGCGGCCCACGCGGTGCCTGTTCAGTCAGCCTTGCTGAGCTTGAACGCCTCTTCCAGCAGCAGGAACAAGCGGCGGATCTCGGCGCTCTGCAGGGCGAACCGTGCGTCGAACTCGGCGCGACGGCCCTCCTCGTCGGCATGCTCGAGCTGGTCCAGGGCGCCGTCGAGGAACTTCAGCTTGCGCACGATCAGGTCGTCGCCGATGACGAAGGACAGGTTGTCTTCGAAGATCAGCGCCAGCTTGGTCACCTGCTTGCCGGCGTCCAGGTGCTTGTCGATCTCGTCGCAGCGCAGTTCCTGGTGCTGGCACTTGACCACCGCACCGCCCTCCACCGGATCCTTCATCTCGCACTCCTCGCCCAGGCTGAGCCCGGTCGGCAGCGGTTCGCCGGCGATCCAGCCGGTCAGGATCGAACGCGGCGCGACTTCGGCGTTCAGCGGCATTGCCGGGAAGCTGCCGAGCAGGCCACGGATGTCGGACATGAAGTACTCGCCGGTCTTGCGGCTGGACGTATCCACCGCGACGTAGCCGTGCTGCAGGTCGATGAAGGCGTCGTTGCGCGAGGACTTCACGAAGGCGCGCGGCAGCAGTTCATGCAGCAGGTCGTCCTTCATGCGCTTGCGTTCGCGGCCGCCGGGGCGCCGGCCTTCCTTCTCCTCGATCTCCTCCAGCTTGCGCTCGAGCAGGTCGTTGACCACGGCTGCCGGCAGGATCTTGTCCTCGCCGCCGACCGTCAGCCACAGGTGCTCGGCGATGCGGTGCGAGAGCAGTTCCTTCTCCTCGCGGCCGAACGGTGAAATGAAGCCGCGCGAATTCATCTCCAGCGCGCCGACCGGCTTGAGCACGGCGTGCGGCAGCAGCGTATCGATTTCAGAAAAATCAGTGGCGGTCGGGAAACGGAAGAACGTCAGGTTGCGAAAGAACATGGATTTCCGGATGGCAAAGAGAAAGGGCGACCGACCTTATGCGGTGGGCGTCTCGGGATCTGCGTCGGCGTCGACCGGGGTACCGGCCAGCCAGGCATGGGCATCGGGCAGCGGTGCGTCATCGCGACGGCCCAGCGCCATGAAGTCGAACAGGGACGTGTCGGCCAGCTGCGAGGGCCGGACCTGGCCCATGGCGCGCGCGATCTGCTCGATGCGGCCGGGGTGGTCCCTGTCCCACTGCTTGAGCATCAGGCCGACCTGGCGGCGCTGCAGGTTTTCCTGGCTGCCGCACAGGTTGCAGGGGATGATCGGGAACCGGCGTGCCTGCGCGTACGCGACGATGTCGCTTTCGCGCACGTAGGCCAGCGGCCGGATCACCACGTGCCGGCCGTCATCGCTGCGCAGCTTCGGCGGCATGCCCGACAGCTTGGCGTGGTGGAACAGGTTCATGAAGAACGTGGCCACCATGTCGTCGCGGTGGTGGCCGAGCGCGATCTTGGTGAAGCCATGGGTCTCGGCATGGTGGTACAGCGCGCCGCGGCGCAGGCGCGAGCACAGCGAACACATCGTCTTGCCTTCCGGAATCACCCGGCTGACCACCGAATAGGTGTCCTGCTCGATGATGTGGTACGGCACGCCGAGCCCGGCCAGGTACTCCGGCAGCACATGCTCGGGGAAGCCCGGCTGCTTCTGGTCCAGGTTCACCGCCACCAGTTCGAACGGCACCGGTGCCTTCTTCTGCAGCTGCACCAGCATGTCCAGCAGGGTATAGCTGTCCTTGCCGCCGGACAGGCAGACCATGATCCTGTCGCCGGCCTCGATCATGCCGAAGTCGGCGATCGCCTCGCCCACCTGGCGGCGCAGGCGCTTGGCCAGCTTGTGCTGCTCGCGCTCGGCCACGCGCGGATCGCGGGGCGCGCGCGGCAGGGGATCGGGAAGGGAGATCACGGCACTCATGCCTGCCATTCTACCGGCTTGGAGCGGCCCCGGCCGGGGAACGGTCCGGCCCTCTCCCGGTGGTCATCATCGCTGTGTATGCTCGGAGGCTGTGGACACCTACAGCCCCGCCGAGATCGCCGAACGCCTCGCCGCCCTGCGCGCCGAGCACCGCCTGCTGGATGAACAGATCACCCGCATGGCGGCCAATGGCGAGGACGAGCTCGAGTCCAAACGCCTGAAGCGGCGCAAGCTGCAGCTGAAGGACTGCATCACCCGGCTGGAAAGCCTGCAGATTCCCGACGAGCCGGCGTGAGCCGGGCTCAGGTGGGTGCCCACCTTGGTTGGCCTCTGCCCTGGTAGGTGCCAACCTTGGTTGGCACGACTGGAAGGTGTGTGGACCAAGGTCCACACCTACCGTAGGACCCGGCGCGACCTTCAATCCTGCGGCGCAGGCTCGTCCGGGCGTGCGGCTTCCGGGCTGACCCGCTCGATGGTGTGGCGCAGTTCGCGACCGAGGATGAACTTGGCGTCCTTGGCCCAGGCATCCAGGCGCTGGTCGAACAGCAGCTTGCTGTTCTCGTCGGGCCATACCAGGCGCAGTTCGCGCAGCTTCTGGATGAAGCTGCGGAACAGGGCCTTGTCGAAGAACTCCGGTGCCGCCGGCGCGTAGAGCAGGCTCAGGCGCTGTGCGGCCTGCTGGCACAGGCTTTCCAGTTCGGCGGCGCCGAGCGTGCCCGGCCCGTTCTTCACCAGCACCGAAATGGCGATGTAGTAGCGCTCGAAGGCCTGCTGCAGGGAGTGGCCGATCGCACGCAGGCGGAACACTTCGTCGGTCTGCCCGGTGTTGCGGGCAAGAATGCCGCCATCGTCCTCGTTGACGTTCTGCAGCAGTCCCTCACGCACGAACACGTCGATGGTCTGGTCGATGCGCTGGGCGAACTCGTCCTCGGTCCACGGCAGGAACAGCTCGGCCTGCAGGAACGGGTAGACGGTGCGGCCCAGCTGGACCAGGCCGGTGCGGCTCATGCGGCGGTTGTTCTGGAAACAGCACGCCACCCACGAGGAGGCGGTGAACAGGTGCAGCACGTTGTTGCGGAAGTAGCTCAGCAGCACCGCGGTGTCGCCGCTCACACTGAGCACGTCGCCCAGCGGGTGCTTGATGCGGGTGAGGACGTTGATCTCCTCGGCGTGGGCGATGATCCGCTCCGGCGAATGCGGAGTCACCGTCACCCGGTCCGAATACGGCATCTCGACCAGCAGGGTCTTGCACAGTTCGATCTGCGCGATCAGGTCCGCCTCGCCCATTGCATGCTTGGGCGTGGACAGCAGGGCCAATGCCAGCAGATTGATCGGGTTGACGTCCGCCGCACCATTGATGCGTTCCTGGATGCGCTCGGCCAGTGTATCGACAGTGGTCGACAGCCATGCCGGCTTCTCGTCTTCCGGCACCGCCTCACCCTTCCACTCCGGCGCCTTCTCGGCCAGCACGTCGTTCAGCGCGATCGGCTCGCCGAAGTTGACCACCACCTGCCCGTAGTTCTGCTTGAGCACCTTGGGGATGCCCCACAGCAGCTGCCAGATCGATTCCTTTTCCTTCGGTCGGCCGGAGAGTTCGTCCAGGTAGCTGCCGCCTTCCATCAGCTTCTCGTAGCCGATGTAGACAGGCTGGAACAGCACCGGCTTGCGCGGCTGGCGCAGGAAGGCACGCAGGGTCATCGAGATCATGCCGCCCTTGGGCTGCAGCAGGCGGCCGGTACGCGAACGGCCGCCCTCGACGAAGTACTCGATGGAATAGCCACCGGCCACCAGCTGCGCGACGTACTCGCTGAGCACCGCCGAGTACAGCGCGTTGCCGCGGATCGAGCGGCGGATGAAGAACGCGCCGCCCTTGCGCAGCAGCGTGCCGACCACCGGCAGGTTGAGGTTGATGCCGGCCACGATGTGCGGCGGCACGATGCCGCGGTCGTACAGCAGGTAGGACAGCAGCAGATAGTCCATGTGGCTGCGGTGGCTGGGCACGTACACCACTTCATGGCCCGGCGCGGCCGCCTTGAACTTGTCCAGATGGTGAACCAGCACACCGGCATAGATCCGGTTCCAGACATGGCTGAGCATGAAGCTGGCCGAGCGCACCACCGGGCTGGAATAGTCCGCAGCGATTTCCCAGGCGTAGGCATGCGCCTTCTTCCAGGCATCGGCCGGCTTGGAATTGTCGCGCTTGGCCTGCGCGGCGATCGCTTCGCGTACCGGCTCGGCGGCCAGCACCTGGTCCACCAGCAGGCGGCGGGTGGAAAGGTCCGGGCCGATCACCGATTCGCGGATACGGCGGAAATGGGTGCGCAGCACGCGTTGCAGCTTGCGGACCGTACGCTCGGGCTCCAGGCCCTCGTTGACGGTGGAGCGCAGCGAAATCGGCGGAGCGAAGCGGACGATGGTGCTGCGGCCGTTGAGCAGGACCGCCAGCAGGCGGCGGAAACGGCCGACCAGCGCCCAGTTCTCCGAGAACAGTACGGCAAACCACCCGCTCTGCTTATCCGGCGCGCGGCCGACGAAGATCGACACGGGCACCAGGTGCACGTCCAGATCCTCATGCACGCGATGCGCCTGCAGGACCTTGGCCAGCGAATCGGAATGGGTCTTGGCGCCACGCTGTTCCGGAATCAGCGAGTTGCTGGAACTGCGCCGCGACAGTGCCAGGTAGGCGCGTTTGCGACCGGTCGGGTCGCCGGCCAGCGGCACCAGCGGTGACGGCAGGCCCGCCTGGCGGCACGCCTTGTCCAGGATCAGCGCATTGGACAGCCCGTAGTCTTCCAGCACGTACATCACCGGACGGCCATCGTTGTACTGGCCCGGATCCTCAGGTTCGATCTTCAGCGACAGCCACGGCTCGACCAGGCGGCCGAGCAGCCGTGCCCACAGCGGGCGGCGGCCGGGAGGACGGGCGTGCACGGGCGGCGGCACCGGATTCGGGCCGGTACTGGTCGAGGGGGACGCCAGCGCCGTTTCGGCGGGCGTCGACTGGGATTCTTCGCCGGGGAACGGCAGCGGGTTCTGTTTCGACATCGGCGCCATTATGGCTTAGGCGGCGGCATTGCCGCTTCTTCGCCTGCATCGGTGGGTTCGGCCGGGGCGGGCGCGGCTGCCGCACGGGCCGCGTCGGCCTGGCGCAGTATCGCGTCGGTATCGGCCAGAGTGCGGGTCAGGTACCAGTGACCTTCGCGCCGGCTCAGCGGCAGCTGCAGGGTCAGCTCGCGCCCGGCCAGGTCGTACTGCAGGCGGACCAGCGCGTTGTCGCCCTCCAGTGACAGCACTTCGCCGCGGATGCTGCGCAGGGCTTCGTCCACCCCCAGCCCGTAGCTGGCCAGCACGGCCTTGAGCGTGTGGATGAACGGCGCCAGCTGCTGCAGGCTGCCCTCCATCCCCGCGGCCTGCAGGCCGGCATCATCCTGGAAGCCGACCTGGGTGGCGGCGCCGACGAGCGCAGCGATGCTGCTGCGCGCCCGTGCGCGATCGCTGATCGGTGCGCCCTGCGCCCAGCCGGACAGGGCCTCCACCAGGGCGATGTAGTGGGCCTGCTGGCTGGGCGTGTATCCCTTCTGATGGCGCAGGTACTGCACCCCGAAGTTGCCCATCGACTGCGCGGCCTGGCGCACCGCGCCGGACTGCCCGGCCAGCTGGCGGTCGAAACTGCGCTGCAGTTCGGCGCTGGCGCCGGGCCTGCGCAGGGCGGCCAGCATCGGCAGCAGCTGGTCACCCAGCGGCAGTTCGGTCAGCGGCCATTGGCTGTGTCCGTCCGCCCAGGCCTGCTGCAG
Source organism: Stenotrophomonas genospecies 5 (assembly GCF_054473825.1). NCBI lineage: Bacteria > Pseudomonadati > Pseudomonadota > Gammaproteobacteria > Lysobacterales > Lysobacteraceae > Stenotrophomonas > Stenotrophomonas genospecies 5. The sequence continues at coordinate 321,602 of NZ_JBTMUW010000002.1, read as the reverse complement.
CCGCTGGTACTGGCTGGGGGGCACCGACAGCTTCGCGTAGCCGAGCAGATCGTCCTCGGCCAGACGCTGCGCCATCGCCTGCACGGCGGCCACCGGTTCGGCTGCCGGTCGGGCCGGATCACTGCCTGGCTCGCGGCACGCGGCCACGGCCAGCAGCACCATGGCCGCCAGCCCCCACCCTCGTGCAGACTTCGTTCGCACTACCGTGCTCATGCCTTCGGACTCCCCGGACCGGTCCGCATCTTGCGGCCTGCAAGGTGACAGCGGCAAGCCGGGACGTCACGGTTTCCAGCCAAGGGGGTCAGATCCCCTCTGCTGCGGCAGAAGGGATCTGACCCCAGCGCCGCCACCGGGATAAAAAAAGAGCCCGGATCACGGGGATCACAGGCTCCTCAAGCCGGCTCGAGGCCGGAGGACAGTGTTGTGGCGCAGGTCCGGTCCGAAGACCGGATGGCGCGATCCTACGCCGCCGCACAACTTAAGGCAACACATGATGTAATGTTATTCAACTTATTGATTTTATTGAATCAATCGCGTTGCCACACGGATTCGATGAAATCCACGGCATGTTTTTCGGCGATTCGGGCATAAACCCCCGGGTAGCCGGCCATGGCACAGCCTTCGCCCCAGCTGACGATGCCGAACTGGGTCCAGCCCTCCCGCAGGCGCAACAGCAGGGGCCCGCCCGAATCGCCCTGGCAGCTGTCGATGCCCTCGCGACCGGCACAGATCACCTTGCCGCGGGCCAGCTCACCGGCGTACGCCTGCTGGCATTGCGTGAAGGGCACGAAGGGCGTCCGCACCGCCTGCAGCTCGGTCGGGTAGATCACGTCGTCATCGATGCCGGTGTCACCCCAGCCGATCACGGTGAAATCACGACCCGGCTTGAGATAGCTGGCGTCCGGACGCAGGCGCAGGGCAACCGGCTGCACGTCGGCCAGCGGCGCGCTGAGGTGGATCAGGGCCACGTCGTGCTCCAGGGTGTTGCCGCTGTTGAAGGCCGGGTGCACGTGGATCGCCCTGATGTTGGACGCTCGAGGCGATGGCGCGGTGGCCAGCGTGGTGCTGCCGGCCAGCACCGCCAGCCGCGCGGGCGAGTTGCCCTGTACGCAGTGCGCGGCGGTCAGGATCCAGGACGGCGAGATCACCGTGCCGCCGCAGACGTGGCGGTCGAAGTCACTGTCCCCCAGCTCCAGGCCCTGCAGGCTGACCATGAACGGATACTCGCCGGGCACGGCCGGGGCGCCGCCGATGATGTGGGGCGACCCGGTCGCCGGTGCTGCTGCGGTGGCAGGAAAGATGGCAGCGGCCAGCAGGCCACCGAACAGCAAAGAGGTGCTGCGATACATATCCTTGTACTCCCTCTATCGATGATTGGAACCGGCGAAGCCGCGGTCCACGCCGGTGCATCGATTGGAAGGGCGACCACCCCCGCGCACTGCGAGCGGGCTCACAGTTCATCGGTGTGGGGACGGTCGCGTCATTACGGGAGCCACAATTGCGAACGCCATCCCGCATGCAGCGCGATGGCGTTCATGATGTCACCGTGATCGCTGTTGGTGCGGGACTCAGCGTGCAGCCAAAGCCGACGCGATTTCCTGCTGGATCGACCGCGCCGCTGCCTGCGGATCGGCCGCCAGGCGGATCGGTCGACCGACCACGATGGCGTCGGCGCCATCGGCAAACGCCTGGGCGACGCCGACGGTACGCTTCTGATCGTCGCCGACCGGACCCCCGGGGCGGATGCCCGGGCAGACGATCGAGAAGCCGGCACCGCTCGCGGCACGGATCGGCGCGGCTTCCTGGCCTGATGCGATCACTCCGTCGATACCGGCGGCCTGCGCGGCCAGCGCGCGCTCGACCACCACGTCCACCGGCTCGCGGTCGATCCCCATCTGCGCCAGGTCCGGACGCCCCATCGAGGTCAGCACGGTGACCGCCAGCAGGCGCATGTCGCCGGTGCTGGCCGCGGCGCAGGCTTCCATCATTGCCGGATGCCAGCCGTGGATGGTGGCGTAACTGACCGGCCACTGCGACAGCCGCCGGATCACCGCCGCCGCGGTAGCGGGGATGTCGAAGAACTTCAGATCGACGAACACGCGCTTGTCGCGGCGCGCCAGCTCATCCAGCACCTGGAAGTAGTCACCGGACGCCAGCAGTTCCATGCCGATCTTGTAGAAGGCCACGCTCTCGCCGAGGCGGTCGACCCACTCCAGTGCCTGTACGCGGTCAGGGACATCCAGCGCGAAGATCAGGCGCTCATCGTCGCGCAGCGGCAGCGGTGCGCGGCTCACGGCGCGTAGTCCAGGGCAGCGCGCTTGGCATCATGGCGTGCCTGGCGCGACTGGCTGTAGTCATTGTTGAACTGCGCCGGCTCGAAGCCGCCGTAGGTCGGGTTCGGCAGCATCCACCAGCGCTCGCCGAACCAGTCGTGGTACTGCTGCAGCAGTGCGTCACGCCCTTCATTGGTGTTGGCGGTCACTTCCACGAAGTCGCCCAGCTGGTCGCCGAACTGCATCAGCACGCGGTACTTCTGCCCGGCCAGGCGCCGGCGGCAGTTCTTCTCGCTGCCGGCCTGCTCGCAGCCTTCGACCACGGTGCCCAGGCCCAGGAACACGCTGTCATCGGCGACCGGCAGGCCCTGCTCGCGCAGGTTGGCCAGGGTCGCTTCCTTCAGGTGCACGGCGCGGTTGGAGATGTACAGAAGGGTCACGCCGCGGGCATTGGCCGCCTTGGCGAAATCGACTACGCCGGGAATCGCCTTGGCCTTCTTCTCCGCGACCCACTGGTCCCAGCTCAGCTCGTCGTATTCCTTGCCATCGCGCACCAGGCGCGCCTGGTAGGGCGAGTTGTCCAGCACGGTTTCGTCCACGTCCAGCACCACCGCGGGCTTCAGGCCCTTGGCCTCGTTGCCGCGCTCTTCCGGCACCAGCGCGTCCCAGTGGGCTTCCTTCAGCGCGCCGTCCAGGCGGTCGGCGGCGGCACGGTAGGTCTGCTCGGTGATCGCGCGGTACTCCTGCGCGCGCTGCATCCACAGCACCGCGTTGAGGTTGTCGTTGGCGGTCGCTTCGCCGGCCGCCCCGGTCTTGGCAGCCGGGGCCACCGGAGCGGCCGCGTCGGTGGCCGGGGTCTCGACGCGCTTGCAGGCGGACAGACCCAGCAGCGCCGTGGCGAGCAGGGTGAGGGACAGGGAAACAGGACGACGCATGGCATTCACCGGCAACAGATATTGGCTCATTTTACCGGCAAAGGCGCCATCGGGACGGCTATGCTTGGCGGTTGACCCGATGCCTTCCCGGAGGCCGCCATGACCGATGCCATCCAGACCCCCGACCGTCCCCTGCTCGACCCCGTGCAGGCCCGCCTGCTGGGCTGCCTGGTGGAGAAGGAGGCGACCACGCCGGACACCTACCCGCTGACGGTCAACGCCGCCCAGTCGGCCGCCAACCAGAAGACCGCGCGCGAGCCGGTGATGAACATCGACGCCGGCAGTGTCCAGCACGCGCTGCGCCAGCTGGAGTCGATGGGCCTGGCGCGCCAGCACTTCTCCTCGCGTGCAGACCGCTACGAGCATCGCCTGCAGGCCGCGCTGGATCTGACCCGGCAGCAGACCGTGCTGCTGGCGATGCTGCTGCTGCGTGGGCCGCAGACGCTGGGTGAACTGATCACGCGCAGCGAACGCCTGTACCGCTTCGCCGATGTGGACGAAGCCCGCCACGCCATCGAGCGCCTGCAGCAGCGCGCGCTGCTCATCGTGCTGCCGCGCGCCAGCGGCCAGCGCGAGGACCGCTATATGCACCTGCTGTGCGGCGAGGTGGACGCGGCGGCACTGGCGGCACGGTACGCAGGCGGTGCCGGTGGCAGCGAGCCGGCCGACCCGGGCCTGGTTGAACGGGTGGCCCAGCTGGAGGCGGCAGTGGCCGAACTGCAGGCGCAGCTGGCGGACCTGCGCGGCTGAGGCGGCCCGCCGGGCCTGGCCCAACGCTGTCGATGCGGTACAGGCGGACTAGCCGACCGGCGCCGCTCCCGGCGTGGCATACAGACGGCTGGGCGTGGCGATGCCCGGCAGCTGGATGACCCCCTGTTCGCACATGCCCAGGCCCAGCAGGATTTTCCCGGACACGACGTTGTCCAGGTCGGTGATGCCATAGAGGTCCTGCAGGCCAAGGGCGCCGCGCGCGTGGGTGAAGACCGCCCGCGCTGCTTCCCCTGCGTAGCCGTGCCCCGTGTACTCCGACAACAGTGCATAGCCGATGTCCGGCCCCGGCAGGCCGTCGCGCCGGACCAGCCCGGCATTGCCCAGCCAGGCGCCATCGGACAGACGCTCGATGGCATACATGCCGAACCCGTTCAACGCATAGCTGTGCAGCACGCGCAGGGCGATGTACTCGCGGGCCTGCGCTTCGCTGTGCACGTTGCGGTCACCAATGAAGCGCACGAAACCAGGATCGTTGAGCAGCGCCAGCATCGGCGCCGCATCACGATCAGGCTCGATGCGGCGGAGCCGCAGGCGTTCGCTTTCGATGGGATGCATGCGCAGACCTGTGGGTGGAGAGGCCCGATTGTAGGGCGATGTGCTGGGGTCAGAGCCCTTCCCTGCGGGAAGGGATCCGACGCCGGTCAGTCGAACAGGGCCTCGATCGCCGCCAGCCCCGCCGTTGCCCGCTCCTTCTTGCGCGCGGCATCGGCCACCGGATCGGCGCCGTCGCGCTGGATCTCCTCGGCCGGGATCTCGTCGAAGAAGCGGCTGGGCTTGAGCCGCACATGCTCGCCGAACTTGCGGGTGAGCTTGCTGTAGCTCATCCACAGCTGGATCTTGGCGCGGGTGATACCCACGTACAGCAGCCGCCGCTCCTCCTGCAGGTTGCCTTCATCGAGGCTGACCTGGTGCGGCAGCACGCCGTCCTCGCAGCCGACGATGAAGACATACGGGAACTCCAGGCCCTTGGAGGCATGCAGGGTCATCATCCGCACCTGGTTGCCGCCCTCATCCTTGTCGCTGCGCGACAACAGTGCTAGCTGGCCGGCCAGATCGGCGGCGGTGGCACCGCGCGGCCCGCCTTCAAACCACTGCGCAAGTTCCTCGATGTTGTTGGCGCGGCGCTGGTAGCTGGCCTCTTCCTTGGCCTGCTGGCGCAGCTCGCTGAGCAGGCCCGATTCCTTGGCGACCTTGCGGATCATGTCACCGGAGCTGACCTGCCGCATCTGTGCGCGCAGGTCGCGCAGGATGTCGGTGAAACGCGCCAGGCTGTTGGCAGCGCGCGGCGGCAGCTGCGACAGCGCGCCGATCGCCTCGGCCGCCTGGGCCATCGGCATGTCTTTTTCCGATGCCAGTTCGGCCAGCCTGGCCAGCGTTCCGGCACCCACGTCACGCTTGGGCGCCTGCACGGCACGCATGAATGCGGTGTCGTCGTCCGGGTTCACCAGCAGCCGCAGCCAGGCCAGCGTGTCCTTCACTTCCTGGCGCTCCAGGAACATGGTGCCGCCGGTCAGGTGGTAGGGAATACGCAGCAGCTGCATCGCCTTCTCCAGCGGCCGCGACTGGAAGTTGCCGCGGAACAGGATGCAGAAGTCACTCCACGGCACGTTGCGCGACTGCGCCACGAAGGCGATCTCGGCGGCCACCTTCTCTGCCTCGTGCTCGCTGTTGCGGCATTCCCATACGCGGATGCGCTCACCGTCGGCCTGATCGCTCCACAGTTTCTTCAGGTGCTCGTGCGGGTTGTTGGCGATCAACGCATTGGCCGCGCGCAGCACGCGGTTGGAGCAGCGGTAGTTCTGCTCCAGCTTGATGATCTCCAGCGTGGGGTAGTCGCGCCCCATCTGCTGCAGGTTCTCGGGGTTGGCGCCACGCCAGGCGTAGATGGACTGGTCATCGTCACCCACGCAGGTGAAGTTGCCCTTGTCCCCGGCCAGCTGCTTGAGCAGGCGGTACTGCGCGTCGTTGGTGTCCTGGCATTCGTCCACCAGCAGGTAGCCGATGCGTTCGCGCCAGGCCAGGGCGATCTCCGGGTTCTCCTCCAGGATCTGCACCGGCAGGCGGATCAGGTCGTCGAAGTCGACCGCGTTGAAAGCGGTCAGGCGCAGCTGGTAGCGCTCGTAGACGCTGGCTGCTTCCTTCTCGCGGTTGCTGCGCGCGGCAGCCATCGCCTGCTCGGGCGAGAGACCGGCATTCTTCGCCCGCGACACCAGGTTCTTCATGTCCTCGATATCGTCGGGCTTGGCGCCATGCATCAGGTCCTTGATCTGCGCGGCGGCGTCATCGGCATCGAAGATCGAGAAGCCGCGCTTCAGGCCCACCGCCGCATGCTCGATCTGCAGGAACTTCAGGCCCAGGGCGTGGAAGGTGCAGATGGTCACCTCGTCGGCGTCCTGCTCGCGCAGACGCTTGGCCACACGTTCGCGCATCTCCTTGGCCGACTTGTTGGTGAAGGTGATCGCGGCGATGCGGCGGGCCGGGTAGCGGCCGCAGCCGATCAGGTGGGCGATCTTCTCCACGATCACGCGCGTCTTGCCGCTGCCGGCACCGGCCAGCACCAGCAACGGGCCTTCGATGTGCAGGACGGCGGCGGCTTGGGGAGGATTGAGACCGTGCATGGGAGGGGGATTGTAGCGGGGCCGGGTGAGGACCACAGCCGGACAGCCGGTGGGGTTGCTGAACAGCTTCGGCCAAGCGGGGCTGCGGCGTACAATCCGTCGATGGCCAAGCTCTACTTCTACTACTCGGCGATGAACGCCGGCAAGACCACCACCCTGCTGCAGAGCGCGCACAATTACCGCGAGCGCGGCATGCGGGTGGCGATCCTGACCCCGCGCCTGGATGATCGCGCGGGCGCAGGCGTGGTGGCCTCGCGCATCGGGCTGCGCGCCGAAGGCATGGCGTTCGACCGCGACACCGACCTGCAGCGCTGGGCCGAACAGGACCTGGCATCGAACGGGCCGATGGGCTGCCTGCTGGTGGACGAAGCACAGTTCCTGACCCGCGCGCAGGTCTGGCAGCTCAGCGAAGTGGTCGACCAGCTGCGCATCCCGGTGCTGTGCTACGGGTTGCGCACCGATTTCCGCGGTGAACTGTTCGAAGGCAGCCAGTACCTGCTGGCATGGGCCGACGAGATGCAGGAGATCAAGACCATCTGCCACAGCGGCAAGAAGGCGATCATGACCGTCCGCGTGGATGAGCACGGGCATGCCGTGCAGGACGGCCCGCAGGTGGAGATCGGCGGCAACGACCGCTATGTGTCGGTGAGCCGGGCCGAGTTCAAGAAGATCACCCGCGGTGAAGGCCGCATCGAGCCGATGCAGGCGCCCCTGCCGCTGTGATCCGCCGGCTCATGCCGCTGCACGCGTGACCTCCGGCAGTTTACAGCTGCAGGCCAGTGGTCCTAGGCTGCGGCCACGTCTGCTGCCGAACAGGAAGTCCGCCATGCGTTCCACGCTTCTGTTGTTGCCGCTGCTTCTGCTGCCGCTGGGGCTGCCCGCCTTCGCCGCCGATCGTCCTCCGGTGGAGCAGGATCCCACGCTGCTGGGCGCAGGCTTCATGGACAACCATCCGGACATGATGTACCGGCAATGGGGTGTAAACGCCCTGCACCGCAATGATGTCAAAGGCGCGATGGATAATTTCCGGCTGGCCGCACGCTACGCGGACAAGCCTGCGCAGGGATACCTGGGCGAACTGTACTGGTATGGAGTGAACCAGCCGCGCGATCCGCTCATGGCATTTGCCTGGATGGATGTGGCGGCCGAGCGCGGCTACCCCCTGTTCGTGGACCTGCGCAACGAGTACTGGGCCGCGCTGCCACTGGAGCAGCATGAGGCCGCGCGTGCGCAGGCCAACGCGCTGCGGGCCGAGTATGGCGACGAGGTTGCCCGCCCGCGCATGGCGGAAGTGCTGAGGAAGGGACGGCGCGAGATGACCGGCAGCCGTGTCGGCTCGATGTCCAACAATGTGGACATCGTATACATGGACGGCGGCATCTCCCGCACGATCAAGGCTGATCGCATGTACGATCCGAAGTACTGGGATCCCAAGCAGTACGAACGCTGGCAGGACGAAACCTGGATGAAGATCCGCCGTGGCACGGTGGAAGTGGGCGTGCCGACGCAGTCGCACGCCACCGACGCCAAGCCGTGAGTTATCGGTGCCGGCACTTGGCCGGCACCCGTCTGCTTCAGTACAGCGTCCGCTCCGGTGCACCGGCCGGCGGCGGCGTGTACTGGTACAGCCAGGTTTCGGTCAGCGGCTTGCCACCGCTGCGCAGGTACAGGCGGATGTCGATCTGTTCGGTGCTGCCCTCCGGCGGCACCAGGTCGAACATCGCGCGGTAACCGTCGATCTCGCGCAGCGGACGCGCCGATACGATCTCGACACGGCCCCGGCTGGTTTCCACCACTGCCTCGACCTCGGCCTTGTCGATCAGCTTGGCCAGTTCGCCGCCTTCGAAGTCCACGGCGAAGCGCCACGAGAAGTACTCGCGCTTCTTGCCGACCACACCGCCCAGCCCCGTGCGGCTGGCCACGCAATGCGCCAGCGGTGGCCGTGCCGGCGGCTCGGCGCCCCAGTACAGGCGGTAGCCGACCAGCAGCTCCTGTCCCGGCTGCGGCTTCTCCTTCGGATTCCAGAAGGCGACGATGTTGTCGAAGGTCTCATCGACCGTGGGGATCTCCACCAGCTGCACCGAGCCCTCGCCCCATTCGCCCTTCGGCTCGATCCACAGGCAGGGGCGCTTCTCATAGAAGACGCCGTCGTCCTGGTAGTGATCGAAGTTGCGGTCGCGCTGCAGAAGGCCGAAGCCACGCGGATTGCGGTCGACGAACATGTTGAAGCGCAGGTTGCGCGGATTGCACAGCGGCCGCCAGATCCACTCACCGGCCCCGGTCCACATCGACAGGCCATCGGTATCGTGGATCTCCGGGCGCCAGTCCCAGTCCATGCGGCGGTCGTTCTCACCCACCTGGTACATGCTGGTGCACGGCGCGATGCCCAGGCGCTCGATCGCCTTGCGTGGGTAGAGCGCACTGTCGATGTCCATCAGCAGCACATCGCCGTTGGTGATGGCGAAGCGGTAGGCGCCGGCTACGCTGGGCGAGTCCAGCAACGCATAGACGATGATGGTGTCCGAATCGGCGGCAGGCTGTTCGAGGTAATAGGCGATGAAGTCGGGAAACTCCTCCGGCCTGCCCATGCCGGTATCGATCGCCAGGCCGCGCGCGGACTGCCCGTACTGGCCTTCCTTGCCGACCGCGCGGAAATAGCTGGCGCCAAGGAACGCCGCGAAATCGCGGTCGGTATCCTTGCGGGTGTTCAGGCGGAACCCGGCGAAGCCCAGGTCCGCCGGCAGTTCGCCGTTGCGGATCCCGCTCTTGCCGTAGTTGAACGCTGCACCGTCATACGCCAGTTCCTGCGCCTGGCCGTCGACCACGTCGAACATGCGCACCGGCGAATGGAAGTACAGGCCCAGGTGGAAGAACTTGGCCTGGAACTTGCCCGGTTGATCGGCCCACAGCGCGTGGTCCTGGCGATAGCTGATGGACTGGTACTGGTCCCAGTCCAGCGCTTCAAGCCGGCCCGGCAGCACCCGCTTGTGGCTCTGGTAGGGGGCCTGTGCCAGTGCGCGTGCCTGCCCCTTCAGGGTGGCGAAGCTGAACGGCTGCGGCTGGCCGAGGCGGCGCAGGCCGACCTGGCCGTTCCTGCTGGCGGCGCAGGCGGGCAGGGACGGCAGGCCGAAGGCTGCCAGGGCCAGGGAGGCGTTGCGGATGAAGTCGCGTCGTTGCATGCAGGCGCGTCAGGCACAGGGAAGGGTCGGCCATCATAGGCAGACAAACGTTAACGGGCAGCGGAGAGCGCAACCTCCCATTCAGCTGCCGCTGGCTGGACCGCCTCAGCGCTGGCAGTGGCTGCACCACACGCTGGCACGCTGGCCGATCATGGCGTGCTTGAGCGGGCGTCCGCAGGTCGGGCAGGGCAGCCCGTCGCGGCCATAGACCAGCAGTTCCTGCTCGAAGTAGCCCGGTGCGCCATCGGGGCTGATGAAATCACGCAGTGTGGTGCCACCGCGGGTGATCGCGTAGCCCAGCGTTTCCTTCACCGCGGTGGCCAGCCGCTGGTAGCGCTCGCGTGAGACCTTGCCGGCCTCGCGCAGCGGGCTGATGCCGGCCTTGAACAGGCTCTCGGCGGCATAGATGTTACCGACGCCCACGACCACCGCCTGGTCCATGAGGAAGGTCTTGACCGGGGCGCTGCGGCCGCGGCTGCGGGCGAACAGGTAATCGCCATGGAAGGCCTCGTCCAGCGGTTCAGGCCCCAGCCCCTGCAGCAGCGGATGGACCTGCCCGGCCGGTTGCCAGAGCAGGCTGCCGAAGCGGCGCGGATCGTTGAAGCGCAGCAGGCGCCCGTTGTCCAGGCTGATATCCACGTGGTCATGTGGCCGCAGTGGGGTATCTCCGGGCAGTACACGCAGGCTGCCGGACATGCCCAGATGCAGTACGGCGCTGCCGATGGCCGTGTCCAGCAGCAGGTACTTCGCGCGCCGGCGGATGCCTTCGATGCACTGTCCCGGCAGCAGCTGCGCAATCTCCGGCGGAATCGGCCAGCGCAGGTCGGCGCGGCGCAGGATCACGCCGTGGACGCGGCGGTCCTGCAGATGCGGGGCCAGGCCGCGGCGGGTGGTTTCGACTTCGGGCAGTTCAGGCATGCCCCGATTCTACGCCCGCTCAACGCGGGGGCGCGGACAGCTCACGGGCGTCGAGAAACCCGTCACCGTTGGCATCCTGCTTGTGGAAGCGCTGCACGATGACCTGCCGCTGCTGCTCGCGGGTGATCGCTCTGCCCTTGCCACCGGGCAGTTCATCGGTAGTCAGCACGCCATCGCCATTGCGGTCCATGCGGTCGAAGGCATACAGCATCCACTGCACGTACTCGGTCTCGCTGACCCGGCCGTCGCCGTCGCTGTCCATCTTCTGCAGGTAGCTGCGGGTGTCGCTGACCTGGGCCGGGGCGGCGGCCGGCAGCAGCGCGGCCAGCAGCAGCGCCCCTGCCCTCATGCGCCCACCAGCGTGTAGCCCTTCAGCCGTTCGGCATAGGCCTGCAGCGCCGCGATTCCGCTCCCCTCGGCCTCGCGGCACCACGCCTGCAGGTGTCGCAGGCGCTCGGCGGCATCGTGCCCGCGCGCCTCCAGCACCGCAGCCAGCCGCGCGCGGTATTCGACCAGCACACGGATGCGCGGGCGTTGCGCCACCCACTCGCTGAGCTGGGCACGGTTGTCCGGCTTCAGCCAGCGCCCATCGTTGACCAGGCCGCGGCGCAGCCGCCGCGGCAGCAGCCGGCGCAGCTTGGCGCCCGCCTGGGCGGCTTCCTCGCGCAAGGCCGGCATGAAGACGTTGCGCTGGTAATCGGTCATCGCCTGGAAGCGATGCGACAGCAGTGCCTTCAGGGTCTCGGCGTCGGGCACGGCGATGTTCGGGCGCACATCCATCGCCGGTGCGACGCGCAGCACCCTGGCCAGGCGCAGGGCCTGCAGCAGGCGGATCGCGCACCAGCCGATGTCGACTTCCCAGCGCCGCATGGCAAAGCGTGCCGAACTGGGGAAGGCATGGTGGTTGTTGTGCAGTTCCTCGCCACCGATCCAGACGCCCCACGGTGTCAGGTTGGTGGAGGTGTCGGCCGATTCGTAGTTGCGGTAACCCCACCAGTGCCCCAGGCCATTGACCACGCCGGCCGCCCAGAACGGAATCCACGCCATCTGGATTGCCCACAGTGCTACGCCCGGCAGGCCGAACAGTACGCTGTTGATGGCCAGCAGCAGCACCGGGCCGAGGGTCGCATGCGGGGTATACAGGTGGCGCTCGATGGCATCGTCGGGCGTGCCGCGTCCGTACTGCTCGATATCCGCGCGCATGCCGCGTGCTTCCCGATACAGCTCCACTCCCCGCCAGAACACCGTGCCGATGCCGCGCGTGACCGGGCTGTGCGGGTCGTCCTCGGTCTCCACCTTGGCGTGGTGCTTGCGATGGATGGCCACCCACTCGCGGGTGATCATCGAGGTGGTCAGCCACAGCCAGAAGCGGAACACGTGGGCCAGTGCCGGATGGAAATCGACGCCTCGATGGGCCTGGCTGCGATGCAGGTAGAGCGTCACCGAGAAGATGGTGATCTGGGTGAAGACCAGCAGCACCGCCAGCATGGCCCACCCTCCCAGGCCGAGCACGCCACCGGTCAACAGGGATATCAGGGCATCGGACATGGAGGCTCTCCGGATCGCACGGGGATGGCAGACATCATGGCCGCTTGCGTTGCAAACTGCACCTCTGACCGCGGTGCGCCAGCACCGCTTCCGTGGCACCGTTCACAGTTGGGGACCTGAGTTGTCGAGCCTGGATCCGCGCGCCCGCGCCGTTGTCGCCGTCCCGTCCGCCGGGGAGCGGCCGCCGTTGATCGAACTGGACCGCGCCAGCGTGATGCGCGGCCAGGTGAAGGTCCTGCATGGGCTGAGCCTGCGCATCGCGCAGGGCCAGCACACCGCCCTGCTCGGCCCGAATGGCTGCGGCAAATCGACCTTCATCAAGCTGATCACCCGCGAGCTCTACCCGCTGGCGCAGGGCGACGGCGCGGTCGCGGTGAAGGTACTGGGCCAGAACCGCTGGCAGGTGGACCGGCTGCGCTCGCAGCTGGGCATCGTCACCGGTGACCTCAGCAGCACGCTGTCCGAGATGCCGGGGCTGACCGTCGAGCAGGCCGTGCTGTCCGGTTTCTTCGCCAGCTGCGTGGTGCCGGCTTTCCGTGAGGTGACCGCCGAGATGCGTGCCCGCGCCGGCGAGACACTGGCGATGACCGGTGCGCTGGCCCTGCGCGAGCGCGCCTATGCAGAGCTCTCTGCCGGCGAGACGCGCCGGGTGCTGATCGCGCGCGCGCTGGTGAACCGGCCGCAGGCGCTGCTGCTGGACGAACCCTCCACCGGCCTGGATCTGGTCGCCCGCCAGCAGCTGATCGCGACCATGCGGGCACTGGCGCAGCAGGGCATCACCCTGGTGCTGGTGACCCATCACATTGAAGAGGTCATTCCCGAGATCGAGCGGGTGGTGCTGCTGCGCGACGGCCGCGTGCTGGCCGACGGCAGTCGGGCCACGCTGCTGTGTGACGAGCCTCTGTCGGCGGTGTTCGGCGGGCCGATCCGGGTGGTTGAACAGGATGGCCGGCTGACGGCGTACGCGGGGTGAGCAGTACGCCTGCGCAGTGCCGGCGTCGGCGTGGCGCTGCAGGCGGTGCAGGGTAGCGGGCCGGCATTCCGGCCCGCCACGTCATGCCTCAGAACCGCAACGCGACTGCGCGTGACTCGATCGGTGCCATCCGGCTCTGGTCATGCAACTGCAGCTCGCGCAGTTCGAAGGGGGCACCGAAGCCGGCCGGCAGCGCTGCCTGGTCGAACGGCAGCACCAGTTGGCCGCGACCGGGACCGTCGAACCATGCGGCGGCGTGCGCCTGCGCGACCGGACGCAGTTGGCCATCCGGGCCCGTGGCGTGCAGGGTGCCGCGCGCTTCGTAGCGCCCGGCGGCGGCGACCTGCAACGGCAGCGCCACGCGCCGGCTGGCCTGGTCCGGTGTGGCCTGCCCGACGAAGCGGGCGGTCGACCGGGCTACGGCGAAGGCGACCTTGCCGTCGCGCAGTACGCCATCGGCCTGGGCGAACACCTGCAGTTCCCACAGCCCCTGCGTGTTGCTGGCCTCGGCGGGAATCCGTACCTGCGCGTGCAGGCTGCCGTCGGCCGTACGCAGCAACCGCTGCGGCCAGCTGCGGCCATCGGGTGCGACCAGCAAGGCTTCGCCGCCCAGTCCTCCGCGGCGCGCCTGCAACTGGGCGGGACTGGCTCCGTCTTCAAGCAGGCGTGCCCGCAGCTGTATGCTGCCGCCGGCCAGGACCTGCGCCTGGCTGGCCTGCACCTCCAGCCGCAACGGGCTGTTGGGTTCAAGCACCTGTACGACGTAGCGGCCCTGCGCCTGCGCGCTCTGCAGGCGGTAATTTCCCGCAGCACTGTCCGTGCCGGTGCGCAGCATGCTGCTGCCTTCGCCCACGGGCATGCCGGCGTCCTGCAGCTGGCGCGCGTCGACGGCGCGGGCGACGCTGCTGCGGCCGGCCGGATCCCGGACCTGCAGTGACTGCGCCGGAACCGCGCGCGCACCGGCTGCCGGGCTCAGCTGGATCACCGCATCGGGGGCGGTCAGCGGCAGCTCCAGGCCACGTTGCAGCTGCGCGCCATCGACCTGCTGCCAGTAGCTGCGGCTGACCGAGGCGTAGGGCGTGGAGGCCTGCAGGGTCTGCGCCGGGTCCAGTGCCCAGGCAAACGCCAGGGGCGCGTGTTCGCTGTCGTCAGGCGGCAGCGGTGCGGCCACCAGCGCGGCTACCACCTGGTCGCCGGGGAGGGCGCGCAGCGGCTGCGCAGCGTGCACCGTGACGGAGGCTGTGGCCAGGGCTGCCAGCACGGCGGTGGTCAGCGGAAGGGAATTCATCGTCATCGTCGTCGTCCTCACTGGGCCAGGTCGTTGCGCAGGATGGCGCCCAGGCCGAAGCACTCGCGGCGGCTCTGGTTGTGGCTCAACGGCTCGGCGCCCTGGGTACGCGCCGTGTCGGTGAACCAGGTGCTGCCCGCTGCCTTCTGGCTGCTGCACTCCAGGAAACCGTCCGAGCACGAGGACAGCCAGTTCTGGGTGAACTCCAGGCCGACGTTGGCCGCGTAGCCGCCGCAGTAGCTGTTGCTGTCCCACACGGCCGATTCGACATCGCTGCCGACCACCGCGCGGAATGGCTTGGGCAGTGCCGGCCGACCGGCCGTGCCGTACAGGTTCTGCGCGTTGTAGGTGGCCATGCTGGCGACCTGCTGCATGCGCACGGCATCGTTCTTGTAACCGAGCAGCCAGCCCAGCGAGGTTTCGAAGGTGTTGCCGTTGAGCACGGCATCGGCCAGCGGCGTACCCGCCGATGAGGGTGCCAGCGCGTTGACCTTGCGCACCGTGCGGATGATGTTCAGGTAGCGGCTGTCGTAGGTCGGGTTGGAGAGGATCCAGCGCATCACGTTGCCGCCGTTGGAATGGGTGATGACCACCAGCTGGGTGATGCCGCGGCTGTTGATGAAGCCGGTGAGCTGGTCGGCCAGGCAGCCGGCGGCTTCCGGCTTCCACATGTACTGCGTGAAATCGCAGTTGATGACCACATAGTTGCTGCTGTTCGGCAGCCCCTGGCGGACGGTGTCGATGATCGCCGGTTGCCAGTAGTCCTGGGTTGCGTTGGTCTGCGCGCCGGTGCCGTGCACGAAGGCCACGCCGACCACATCGGCGGCGGTGGCCGGCGTGACGGCCATGGTGGCGAGCAGGACCAGGACGGTACTTCCTGTTGCGGTGCTGCGCATCGCTTCTCTCCCTCTGTCAGCGGATCCCCCCGACCCGGCTGGAATGGAATGGCACGCATGCCATCGTTGCGCCGATGCTCGATGCCCCGGCGCGTGAAAGTCCGTGCGCTGCGCCCGGATTCGGGAGAATGGCGGAGCGCGATGACGCTTTTGCCCCGTTTTGATGACCATGCCGGGTCTGGCCGTATGACCGACGGCCACTGCGACGCCGGCTGCGGGCTGCGATCATGGCGTGGTGTTTCCTCTGCTGAGCCTGACCATGTCTGTGATCTTCCGCCCTGCCCGTCCCCTGCTTGGCCTGGCCATCGTGCTGGCGCTGGCCGGCTGTGCCGCGTCTGCTGCCCGGCCGACCGCCGTCGAAGCCAACGTCACCACCAAGGCCGTGGGCTATCTGGACGCGCGCGCCGTACCGGCCAGCCTGGCCCTGGTTCCGGCGCCACCCGCCGCGGGCTCGGCGGGCTTCGCCCTGGATGAACAGGTCAGCCGCGAAGCGCGTGCACTGCGCGGCAGCCCACGCTTCGCCCAGGCCACACTGGATGCCGAACTGGGCTTTCCGGAAGGTGCCAACCAGTTTTCCTGCGCGGTCGACATCGATGTGGACGCGGTGAAGACGCCCGCGCTGTACCGCCTGCTGGAGCGCAGCCGGATCGACGCCAGCGCTGCCACCAAGGTCGCCAAGAACCACTACCAGCGCCCGCGCCCGTTCATGGTCAATGGCGAGCCGACCTGCACGCCGGATGATGAAGCGGGGCTGCGCAGCAACGGTTCCTATCCGTCCGGCCACACCTCGATCGGCTGGGCATGGGCCCTGATCCTGTCGGAGATCGCGCCGGACCGTGCCGATGCCATCCAGGCCCGCGGCCGCAACTACGGCGAGAGCCGCCTGGTGTGCAACGTGCACTGGCAGAGCGACATCCTCGAAGGCCGTTTCATGGGGGCTGCTGCCGTTGCCCGGCTGCATGACAATGCCGCGTTCCAGCGCGACCTGCTGGCGGCACGCAGCGAGATCGCCGCCGCGCGCAAGGCCGGCCTGCACTCCAGCCGCAACTGCACCGCCGAAGAGGCAGTGCTGAAGGTGCGCCCGCAGAGCGCGCTGTAAGCGCTCGCGGCGCACAGGTGGCGCCGGGCCACGCCCGGCGGACACCGAACGCAGAAGGGCCGGCATTGCGCCGGCCCTTCTGCAGTGCCTCGGTACAGCGACCGCATCAGAACTTCGCGGTGAACTCCACGCCCCAGGTCCGCGGCTCGTTGAGGAAGCCGGTCAGGTTGTTGAAGTCGATCGCACCGACCACGCGGGTCTGGTTGGTGAGGTTGCGGCCGAACACCGCCACGTCGTACTGGCCGTACTCCCAGTTGTAGCCGAGGCGCAGGCCGCCTTCCAGCGAACTGCGGCTGCGGAACTCCGGCGACTCGTAGATGAAGAAGTTCACCGGGCTGCGGTAGGCCCAGTCGGTGTAGGCGTACAGCTCGCTGCCATCGGTGAGCGGGAAGCCCACGCGCAGGGTCATGTTGTGGATCCACTTCGGCGCCTGCGGCAGCGGATTGCCGTTGACCAGGGCGTAGGTGCCGCCGTTGATCACCGTGGTCGGATCGGTGATGGTGCAGCCACCGCCGCAGATCGCCACGGCCAGGTTTCCGTCCTTGATCTCGGTGTCGTTGTAGCTGCTGCCCAGGGTCAGCAGGACGTTGTCGGCCAGGTAGGCTTCCAGGTCCAGTTCCACGCCCTGGCCGATGGTCTTGTCGGCGTTGAGCAGGGTGGCGGTATTGTTGCTGCCGCCGACCGCGATCAGCTGCTGGCCGTCGACGTCGTAGCGGAACACGCTGAAGCCCAGGCGGGCGCGGCGATCGAACAGGTCGGCCTTGATGCCGGCTTCGTACGAGATCACCTTCTCGGAATCGGCCTGCGACACGCCACCGAAGGCCAGACGGCCCTGGATCGACGGCGCGCGGAAGCCCTTGGCCACGCGCGCATACGCATTGACGTTGTCGGTCAGCTTGTACACACCGCTGACATCCCAACTGACGTCATCGACGTCGGTGTTGGCCAGGTACGGCCCGCTCACCGGGGTGCCGCCCTGCACGGCCTGCAGCACGCGCGCGGTGAAGTCCTTCTTGTCCTGCGTGTAGCGCACGCCGGCGCGCAGCTTGAAGCGGTCGGTGACATCGAAGTCGCCCGATGCGAACACCGCCCACGCCTTGTTGCGCTGGCTCTGCACGGCATGGCCGGTCTGCGGATTGCCCGGCGTCAGCGAGTCGTAGTTGAAGCTGTCGATGGTGACGTCTTCATCGAAGTAGAAGACACCGGCCTGCCAGTCGAAGCGGCCCCACTCATTGGATTCCACGCGGAATTCCTGGGTCCACTGGCGGTGGTGCGGCAGGCCATCGGCCGATTCGGACGGGAACGGAATGAAGCCCGGGCCATAGTTGCCGGCGCCGAGGAACGAAGCACCGTAGCCACCGTCGATATCGCCGCGGTTGAGCGATTCGGCAGTCTCGTAGCCGGTGATGGAGTGCAGGGTCACCGAGCCGAGGTTCCACTGCAGGCGCGCGCTGCCGCCCCAGGTTTCCAGGTCGGAGAAGTTCACGCCGTCGTTGGCCACCTTGTCGCGGTCGAAGTTCTCGACCAGCGCGTTGCTGCCCTTCTGGATGATGTTGGCGCGGAACAGGCGGGCGGTGCCGTTGAGCTTGCGCTTGTGCAGGTTGAACAGGGCCTCGAAATCGTCGCCCTCGTACAGGAACTGCACGCGGCCGGCGGCCTCGTCATAGCCTTCAAAACCACTGTTGGGCGCGCCGACGCGGGTGTTGTCGACCCAGTCGTCACGGCGCTGGTAGATCGCCGAAACGCGTGCCGACCAGCGGTCGGTCAGCGGGCCGCCGTAGGCGCCCTGCACGTTCCAGCTGTTGTAGCTGCCGTAGCCGACGCGGACGTAGCCATCGGCATCCTGCGACGGACGCGCCGAATCGAACTTGACCACGCCGGCCGGCGTGTTGCGGCCGAACAGGGTGCCCTGCGGCCCACGCAGCACTTCCACGTTGGCCAGGTCGAACAACGGGAAGCCCTTCAGCAGCGGGCTTTCCTGCACCACGTCGTCGTACACCAGCGAGACCGGCTGCGAGGCATTGAGGTCGAAGTCGGTGTTGCCGAGGCCGCGCATGTAGAAGCGCGGGAAGGCACGGCCATAGGACGATTCGATGTTGAGGCTGGGTACGCGCGCGGCCAGGAAGCGGGTGTCGTCGCCGGCCGAGCCGAGCACATCGAGCTTCTCGCCCTGGATCGCGGTGATCGCGACCGGCACGTCCTTGGCATTCTCGACGCGGCGCTGGGCCGTCACCTGCAGGGTATCGAGCGCGACCGGATCCTTGGCGGCGGGGGTTTCCTGGGCGGCTGCAACCAGCGGCAGCAGGGCGGAGAGAGCGGCAACGAGGGGGCGCGCGACCGGAATACGGCCGCGGGAAGTGCGGGTCGGGGACATGGCGGTAGGCTGTGTTTGGAGGGGTGGTAAAACGGCGCTACCAGATAATTGTTGCAATACAGCACCTGCGCCGCAAATGGCCGCTGTTCATGGCGCGGTCGCGGGCCACCGGGGAGGGTCGCTAGACTCGGGCTTTCCCACCCCGACCCGGCGCACCGCCATGACCCAGTGGTACTTCCATTCCTCCGCCCAGGCCGACCGCATCGGGCCGCTCGATGACGAAGCCGCGCGCCGCTACGCGCAGGCCAACCCCCGCGCGCTGGCCTGGTGCCAGGGCATGAGCGGCTGGACCGCCATCGCCGAGGTGCCCGAGCTGCAGGCGCCCGCCCCGGGCATGCCCAACACGCCGCCACCCGTGCCGGGCGGGCCTGCGCGGGGCCGGGCCGACGACATCGACTTCCGCATCGTCGGCCATGAGATGCAGTTCGTGGAGATCGAGCTGGATCCCGGCGAGAGCGCCATCGCCGAAGCCGGCGCGCTGATGTTCAAGGACGCCTCGGTGCAGATGGATACGGTGTTCGGCGACGGCACGCACAGCGGCCAGGGCGGCGGCATCATGGACAAGCTGATGTCGGCCGGCAAACGCGTGCTGACCGGCGAGAGCCTGTTCGCCACGCTCTATACGCATACCGGGCAGGGCAAGGCCAAGGTCGCTTTCGCCGCGCCCTACCCCGGCACCGTGCTGGCCATGAAGCTGGACCAGCACGGCGGCCGCCTGGTCTGCCAGAAGGACAGCTTCCTGGCGGGGGCGCGCGGCGTGCAGATCGGCGTGCAGTTCCAGCGCAAGATCATGACCGGCCTGTTCGGCGGCGAAGGCTTCATCATGCAGAAGCTGGAAGGCGATGGCTGGGTGTTCATCCACGCCGGAGGCTGTGTGGTCGAGCGCGAACTGGCCGCCGGCGAGCGCCTGGACGTCGATACCGGCTGCGTGGTCGCCTACCACCCGACGGTGGACATGGACGTGCGCCGGGTCAGTGGCATCAAGAGCATGGTGTTCGGTGGCGAGGGCGTGTTCCTGGCAACCCTGACCGGACCGGGCAAGGTCTGGCTGCAATCGCTGCCGTTCTCGCGCCTGGCCGGCCGGATGTGGATGGCCGCGCCGCAGGGAGGTGGGCAGAACCGCGGCGAAGGCTCGGTGCTGGGCGGCATCGGCCGCATCCTCGACGGCGACAACCGGTTCTGATCGCCCGCGGGTAGCGCCGGGCCATGCCCGGCGAGCGCAGCGGCCCTGAACTGCCCGCCAGGCCATGCCCGGCGCTACCCATGGCGGTCCATGAATAGGGCGTCGTCCTGCCCTGCCCGGCCCGCCGTGGCTTCGGTATGCTGGCGCCCTTCCCTGAATCCGGCGCCGCGAGCGCATTGCCGATGAGCCTGTTCCGTCCCCGCGTGCTGCTGTCCGTTGCCCTGCTTGGCCTGCTGGCCGGTTGCGGTGGCGATCCGGTGCGTCCGGCGCCGCCGCCGGCGCCGACCGTGGTGCCGCAGGCCAAGCCGGTGAAGATCGGCATCGCGCTGGGCGGCGGCGCGGCCAAGGGCTTTGCCCACATCGGCGTGATCAAGATGCTCGAGGCCAACGGCTTCGAGCCGGTGGTGGTGTCCGGCACCAGCGCCGGCAGTGTGGTCGGCGCGTTGTACGCCAGCGGCATGGATGCGTTCCAGATGCAGAGCCGGGCCGTCGCGCTGGATGAAGCCAGCATCCGCGACGTGCGCCTGTTCTCCGGCGGGCTGGTGCAGGGCCAGAAGCTGCAGGACTACGTCAACGAGCAGGTCGCCAACCGTCCGGCAGAGCGCCTGAAGAAGCCGTTCGCCGCCGTCGCCACCCAGCTCGAAACCGGCGAACGCGCGATCTTCGTGCGCGGCAATGTGGGCCAGGCCGTCCGTGCGTCCAGCAGCATCCCCGGCGTGTTCGAGCCGGTGAAGATCGGCGGACGCAACTACGTCGATGGCGGCGTGGTCAGCCCGGTGCCGGTCGATGCCGCGCGCCAGCTCGGTGCCGACTTCGTGATCGCCGTGGACATCTCCAGCAAGGCCAGTGGCAAGGCACCGACTGACATGCTCGGCATCGTCAACCAGTCGATCGCGATCATGGGCCAGCGCCTGGGCGAGCAGGAACTGGCCCGCGCCGACATCGTGATCCGCCCGCGCGTGCTGGATATCGGTGCGGCTGATTTCAGCCAGCGCGGGACCGCGATCCTGGAGGGGGAAAAGGCGGCGATGGCCGCGATGCCGCAGATCCGCGCGAAGATCCAGCAGCTGCAGAAGGCGCGCGCCGCCGCGCTGGTACCGCCACCGGTAGCCGCGCCGAAGTGCGAGGAGACCTCGCGGCTGGGCAGGCTGATGGGGCGCAAGGACAAGTGCTGAGCCCTCGCCCGCGCTGACCGGTGCTCAGGGTTCCAGCTGCGACAGTGGCAACGCCTGGAAGCCCTTCACCGTGCGCAGCACGAAGCTGGAATTGGCATCGGCCACGCCACCGGCATTGAGCAGGCGGTCCAGCAGGAAGCGCGAGAAGTGCTCGAGGTCGCGCACGTAGACGTGCAACAGGTAATCCATGTCGCCGGTGAGCGCATGGCAGGCCACCACTTCATCCCAGCCCTGCACGCTGTCCACGAAATGCGCGATGGCCGCCTGGTCGTGCTTTTCCAGTTGCACCCGCACGAACGCCTGCAGGCCCAGCCGCAGCTGCCGGGGTTCCAGGCGCGCGCCATAGCCGACGATCACACCCTCGCTCTCCAGCCGCTGCAGGCGGCGCAGGCAGGCGGAGGGGGAGAGGTTCACCCGGGCCGCGAGCTCGGCATTGGTGGCGCGACCATCCCGCTGGATTTCGGCCAGCAGGCGTATATCCGTGCGATCGAACTGGACTTCTCCGGCCATTGTTGCCCCGCAACATGGTGTGTACGCAAGGATATTGCGCCAGCAAGGTCATTCCGCGCAACTTTTGCAACCCTGTTGCGCCCGCCCTGCCCTAGCATCGTGGACATCCCTTCAAGGAGCGTCCCATGGATCCCGCCCAGCCCCGCCGCGTCGAACACCAGCAGACCGACAAGGGCTACGTGCCGGTGTACACCACCGCGCTCGTCGAGCAGCCGTGGGATACCTACAGCGCCGATGACCACGCGACGTGGAGCACGCTGTACCAGCGCCAGCGCGAGCTGCTGGTTGGCCGTGCGTGCCGGGAGTTCCTGGACGCGCAGGACGAGATGGGCATGAGCGCGCACATGATTCCGCGCTTCGACCAGCTGAATGAAGTACTCGGCGCAGCCACCGGCTGGACGCTGGTGGGCGTGGAGGGGCTGCTGCCGGAGCTGGATTTCTTCGACCACCTGGCCAACCGCCGCTTCCCGGTCACGTGGTGGATCCGTCGCCCCGACCAGATCGACTACATCGCCGAGCCGGACCTGTTCCACGATCTGTTCGGCCATGTGCCGCTGCTGATGAATCCGGTGTTTGCCGATTACATGGAGGCCTACGGCCGTGGCGGTGTCAAAGCCCACGCCATCGGCCCGGAGGCGCTGCAGAACCTCACGCGCCTGTACTGGTACACGGTGGAGTTCGGCCTGATCGATACCCCGGATGGCCTGCGCATCTACGGCGCCGGTATCGTCTCGTCAAAGGGCGAATCGCTGTACTCGCTGGAATCGGCCGCGCCCAACCGTATCGGCTTCGACCTGCAGCGCATCATGCGCACGCGCTACCGCATCGATACCTTCCAGAAGACCTACTTCGTCATCGACAGCTTCGAGCAGCTGATGCAGGCGACGTCGCCGGACTTCACCCCGATCTATGCCTCGCTGGCCGAGCAGCAGCACCTGCCGGCCGGTGACGTGCAGGCCGACGACCGTGTGTTCCAGAAGGGAACCGGCGAAGGCTGGGCCGACGGCGGCGACGTGTGATGCGGCAGGGGCATCCGTAAGGCCGGCTCCACGCCCGGCTCCACGGGTCAGCGCGGGTATGCCAGCAGCAGCACCAGATCCTCGTCACCCACCTGCTGCAGTGCATGCGAACTGCCTTTGCGCGTCAGCAGGGCATCGCCTGCGCTGACGTCGTACTGCGTTCCGTCCAGCACGTAGCTGCCCTTCCCGCTGACGATGTAGTAGATCTCGTCCTTGTGCTGCGGATGCAGGCCGATGCCTGCACCCTTGTGCAGTACGCGCTTGCGCAGCACGAACGGCAGGTCCTTCTCTCCGGCGAAGAACGGATAGGCCGTGGTCGGCCCGGCGCCACCATGCGGGCCGGGCTGGCGGATGGCGATGTCATGCTCATGGACCACGCGCGAGGGCTGCGCCGGTTGCCCGCCCTGCCCCGCCGCCGCGCCCACGTCACAGTCGATGTCGCGCACGAGTGCATCTTCCAGCCCCGGCTGCAGCACCCTCCACTCGCGCAGCACTAGGCAGGCAACGGCGTTGGCGCCGGCCACACTGAAGTGGGTGCCGTCGGCCTTGCCCTGCTCGGGCACGAACAGGAAGTAGGGTCGTGCACCCTGCTCGCCCAGCGCGCGTATCCAGCGCGTGCTGCGGTCGTTGAGTTCGATCAGGGCAACGCGCTCGCGCGCGGCCAGCTGCTGCATCGCCCGCGTGTAACGCGCATGTGTGTCCAGCAGCGAACCGAAGTCATACAGCAGCCGCGCCACCGGCGTGACCAGCACCGGCGTGGCGCCCTTGTCGCGCGCCACCTGCACGTAACGCATCAGCAGGCGCGGATAGTCGCTGTCCGGATCGGTATAGCGCGTGGGATCTTCGAACTTGGCGTCGTTATGGCCGAACTGGATCAGCAGCACGTCGCCACGGCGCAGCTCGGTGGCGATCGCATCCAGGCGGCCTTCATCGATGAAGCTGCGCGTGCTGCGGCCTCCCCGGGCGTGGTTGCGCACTTCGAACCGCGCCGGATCGAGGTAGCTCTGCAGGGCCTGGCCCCAGCCCGCCTGCGGCGCGCGCTCGGGACCGTACTCGGCCGCGGTGGAGTCACCGGCGATGAACACCCGCACCGGCGCCGCCTGCGCGGTGGTGCACGACAGCAGCAACAACAGCAACAGCCTTCGCATCGCGGCACTCCTGTAGAGCCGAGCCATGCTCGGCTGTTTTTCGATCAGAGCGCGACAGCCGAGCATGGGCTCGGCTCTACAGACCGGTGTGCCTCAGCGCGCCAACCAGCCACCATCGACCGGCAGCACGGCGCCGTTGATGTAATCCGATGCGCTGGATGCCAGGAACACCGCCGCGCCGGCCAGGTCCTCCGGCGTGCCCCAACGGCCGGCCGGAATGCGATCCAGGATCGCCTTGTTGCGGTCGGCATCGGCACGTAGGGCCGCCGTGTTGTCCGTGGCCATGTAGCCCGGCGCGATCGCGTTGATGTTGACGCCCTTGCCGGCCCATTCGTTGGCCAGCAGGCGGGTGATGCCGGCGATGCCACTCTTGCTGGCGGTGTACGACGGCACCCGGATGCCGCCCTGGAACGACAGCATCGAGGCGATGTTGATGATCTTGCCGCTGCCCTGGGCGATGAAATGACGGCCCGCCGCCTGCGAGATGAAGAACGCCGACTTGATGTTGACGTTCATCACGTCATCCCAGTCCTGTTCGCTGAACTCCACCGCGTCGGCGCGGCGGATCAGGCCGGCATTGTTGACCAGGATATCCAGGCCACCCAGTCCCTCGATGGTTTCGCGCACCACGCGCTCGACCGGCTCGATGCTGATCAGGTTGGCTTCCACCGCCAGGCAGCGTCGGCCGAGCGCGGTGATCTTCTCGATGGTTTCGGTGGGCGGCGCGATGCCGGCCACGGCGACATCGGCGCCGGCGGTGGCCAGCGCAACCGCGATACCTTGGCCCAGACCGGTATTACCACCGGTTACCAGAGCGACTTTGCCTTCCAGGCTGAAGGGATTGGCCATTGCGTGTGCGTTCCTTGGTAGTGGTGTGCGTGATGCAGGCGAACGGCCACCGGCACGCGTGCGCGGCGGCCAGGCAGGACTTACTTGAGCTGGCAGATGTCCAGCACGTGCATGTCGGTGTAATCCAGGTTCTCGCCGCCCATCGCCCAGATGAAGGCGTAGTTGCTGGTACCGGCACCCATGTGGATCGACCACGGCGGCGATACCACGGCTTCGTTGTTCTGGATGACGATGTGGCGCTGCGCGTCCGGTTCGCCCATGAAGTGGTACACGCGGTCGTTGTCGCCCAGGTCGAAGTAGAAATAGACCTCGCTGCGGCGGTCATGCAGGTGCGGCGGCATGGTGTTCCACACGCTGCCGGGCTTGAGCACGGTCAGGCCCAGCAGCAGCTGCGAGGACTGGCAGGTGGCCGGCACGATGTACTGGTAGATGGTGCGCTCGTTGCTGGTCTCCAGCGCGCCGCGGTCCAGCGCTACCGCGTCCTTGATCGACAGCTGCTTGGTTTCAAAGCGCGCATGGGCCGGGGTCGAGGCCAGGTAGAACTGAGCGGGGTTGGCGGCGTCCTGCGAGGCGAACACGACGTCCTTGCTGCCCATCGCCACGTACAGGCCATCCTTCGGGCCCAGCGTGTAGACGGTGCCGTCGACGGTGACCGTACCGGTACCGCTGCCGACGTTGATCACGCCCAGCTCGCGACGCTCCAGGAACGGATGGCCGGCGGCCGACGCCGGTTCGGTCTGCACCGGCAGCGCCAGCGGCGCATCCAGGGGCGCCGCGCCACCGAGTACGAAGCGCTCGTAGTGGGTGTACTTCAGCGTCACCTGGCCGGGGTTGAACAGGCCGTCGAGCAGGTACAGCTCGCGCAGCTGGTCGTTGCTGGCGCCCTTGATGGCGTCGGGATGGGTGGCGTAGTGGGTCTTGCAGTACATGGCATCTCCAGAGCAGGGGGCGGGCCGATCATTCGG
Organism: Stenotrophomonas genospecies 5; assembly: GCF_054473825.1. Taxonomy (NCBI): domain Bacteria; kingdom Pseudomonadati; phylum Pseudomonadota; class Gammaproteobacteria; order Lysobacterales; family Lysobacteraceae; genus Stenotrophomonas; species Stenotrophomonas genospecies 5. The sequence goes on along the minus strand of NZ_JBTMUW010000002.1, from coordinate 295,881 downwards.
CCCCGGCACGGTTCAGGGGGATTCTAGCGACGTTGGTAACCGGTGTCATTTTGCGCCGCACGATAGCGCTCAACGGTCGCGGCAAGGTGAGGCGGCTTCAACGGAGTCGCAGGCAGGCCTGCGGGCTACCGGACTGATCCCCGCCGGATCAGTCCTCCGGCGGCTGGCAGGAGTCGCGTACGATCAGGTGCGGGCGCACGCTGGCGATCTGCAGCGCCGGCTGGCCGTCGGGCTGGATCAGCATCGCCGCAGCGGTGCGGCCGGTATCGCGGGTATGGCGCCGTACCGAGGTCAGCGACGGCCAAAGGCGCGAGGCCAGCGGGCTGTCGTCGTAGCCGATGATGGACAGCTGGCGCGGGATGTTGATGCCTGCACGCAGCGCCACCTTGTAGATGCCCGCCGCCATTTCATCGTTCCCGGTGAAGATCGCGGTCGGCCGGCGCTTGCCCAGCAGCAGCTTCTCGGCGGCGGCCACGCCCGATTCAAAGGTGTAGCCCGCCTCGATGATGCGGTCCTTGGGCAGCTCGATGCCACGCTGCGACAGCGCATCAATGAAGCCGGCGGTACGCTCGTGCGCCGAACGATAGGCGCTGGGCCCGGTCACCAGGGCGATGTCGCGGTGGCCCAGCGAGAGCAGGTAGTCGGCCGCTTCGGCGGCGCCGTCACGATCGTGGGTGACCACCATCTGCGAACTCTCGTCCAGCGGCAGCGCGGCCACGCGGGTGAAGCGGCAGCCGATCTCATCCAGCATGTCCGCCAGCGCCTGGTCCTCGGAGGCACGCGGTACCAGGATCACCCCATGCAGCTTCTGCTGCTGCACGAAGCGGCGCACGCCGTCGATGTAGCCCGGGCTGCGGCTGTCGCAGGGGTGCACGACCAGCTCGAAGCTGGAACCGCGCAGCGCGTCGAGTGCACCGTACTGCATGTCCACGATGTACTGGGCGGTGGGGTTGTCGTAGACCATGCCGATCAGGAAGGATCGACGGAAGGCCAGGCCGCGCGCCAGCGGATCGGGCGTATAGCCCACCTCGCGCATCAGCGCCTCGACCTTGTCGCGCGTGTCCTTGCGCACCAGCGGTGAGTTGTTGATGATCCTTGAAACCGTTTTCTTGGACACTCCGGACAGTCGCGCGATGTCGTTGATCGTGGCTGCCTTGCCTTTGGCCAATGCCGGCGTGGCGGCATCATTCTTGTTGCGCACTGACATGTAATGGACCAGGTAAGTCGGGGGATTTCCGGCCGCGCACTCAGTCCAGCGCGCGGTAGCGGAAGCTGCGGAAGGTCACCGCACCGTCACCGGCAGCGTACAGCGCCGGCTTCAGGGCGAGAAACTTACCAGCCACATTGTGATGGTAACCCGAGGTTTCCATCTGAACCGGGTACTTCTGCCAGGTCCGGCCGTCGCTGCTGGTATGGAAGGTGACGATATGGCGGTTGTTGGTGACGCGCAGCCAGAGCCGCCCGCCGCGGTCGCTGGGCGCAAGGCGGGCAGGGCGTTCCTCGCCGTAACGGTGCATGATGAACTGCTCGCCGTTGCTGCCCACGCCCACATAGAGGCGGTCGCTGTAGAACAGCAGCGCGCCGCCGACTGCGCCTGGCGCTACCTCCAGCTCCACCTCGAACTGGTAGGCCGGATCGCCGGCGATGGTGGTCAGCGGAGACGCATCGCGCGGCGCACTGCCCTTGCCCTGCATCACCAGCCCATCGCCGCTGAAGCGCAGGCGCCGGTACTCGTCACTGCCCGGGTTGAAGAACGCCCACTGTGGCCCGAGCCTGCCGCCGCGGAAATCATCCGAAAGCGCCATGCCGTGCGGTGCCAGGGCGCTTCCGGAAGGCTTGCGCAGCGGTTGGCCGAGGTCACCGCCCCTGGCCACGAACCAGCCATCGTCCGTCCACTCGATCGGGTCCAGCAGGGTCTGCCGGCCCAGGGTCCAGAAGCCGTTCTCATACCCGTGGTACATCATCCACCAGCGACCGTCGGTGCCTTCGATCACTGTCGCGTGGCCTCGCGACCACCACGGCTCGGACGCCGACTGCGTGCGCGTGATCGGATTGTTCGGTGCGTTCTGCCAGGGCCCATGGATGGAACGCGAGCGCGCAGTGATCACCATGTGCCCGGTGGGTGGGCCGGCGGTGCCTCCCACGGCGGTGGTCATGTAGTACCAGCCCTCGCGGAAGTGGATCTTCGGTCCTTCCTGCGCATAGGCTTCCACATCCCAGCTCTGCGGATAGCGCCAGCCGTCGTAGACATGCTTCGGTGTGCCGACCACGCTCAGCCCGTCATCGGCCAGCTGCACATAGTCGCCTCCGCTGAGGAACAGGTAGCGCTTGCCGTCCTCGCCCACCGCATGGCCGGGGTCGATGTAGCCGCCCAGGCCGATGTCGATCGGATCGCTCCACGGCCCGCGGATGTCATCGGCCCACACCACGAAGTTGCTGCGGTGTTCGCCGGTCCGGGCCGGGAAGTAGATGAAGTAGCGACCCTGGTGCTTGACGATGTCCGGTGCCCAGATCGCACCCACGTTGCGGGTGATGGCATGACCCAGCGGCTGCCAGTTGACCAGGTCCCGCGAATGCCAGATCGGCAGGCCGGGATAGGCGTCGAAGGAGGACAGGGTCAGGTAGTAGTCCTGTCCGTCCTTCAGGACCGACGGATCGGGGCGGTCGCCGGCCAGCACCGGGTTCAGGTAGGTGCCGTCGCCGAGATCGGCCTGGCGCTGGTTCTCCAGCCCACGTGCCCAGGTCGGTGAGGCCGGGCCGGAGGCCAGCGCCGGAAGCGCGGCCAGAAGCAGGCTGGCCAGGGCCACGGCAGGGATACGGCGAAGCGGACGGTGCATGGCAGCGGTCTCCGGCTCAGCTGCGCAGCGTGGCCGGCAGCCACAGCGACAGGGCAGGGAAGAAGGTGACCACCAGCAGCACGCCCAGCGCAGCGAACCAGAACGGCCAGATGGTACGCATGCTCTGGCCCACGCTGATCTTGCCGATGGCGGTACCGATGAACAGCACCGAGCCCACCGGCGGTGTCACCAGGCCCAGGCCGCCGGTCAGCACCAGCACCAGCCCGAAGTGGATCGGATCGATGCCGTACGCGCGCGCCACCGGCAGGAAGATCGGCGTGCAGATCAGGATCATCGGTGCCAGGTCCATGAAGGTTCCCAGCAGCAACAGCATCACCACGATCATCAGCAGCACCATGAACTGGCTGTGCGCGAAGGACTGCAGGAAATCCACCGCCGCCGCCGGCACCTGCAGGTAGGCCAGCAGCCAGCCGAATACCGCAGCGGTGGCGATCACGAACAGGATCACGCCGGTGCTGCGTGCGGCGTGGACGACCGTGGCGAAGAACTCGCGCCAGCGCAGTTGCCGATACAGCACCGTGGTCACCAGCAGTGCGTACACCACGGCGATCGCCGCGCTTTCCACCGCAGTGAAGATGCCAGCGCGGATGCCGACGAAGATCAGCGCGACCAGACCGAGGCCGGGCAGGGCGGAGATCATCCGCAGCAGCACCGCGCGCCAGCCCGGGAACACCTCCACGCCATAGCCGCGGCGGCGCGCGACGACGTAGCCGGTGATCATCAATGCCAGCGTCATCAGCAGTGCCGGAACGATGCCGGCCGCGAACAGATCGGCGATCGAGAGGCCGCCACCGGCTGCGGCCGAGAACAGGATCAGGTTGTGCGAGGGCGGAACCAGCAGTGCGACCAGGGCGGCGGTGATGCTGACATTGACGGCGAAATCGCGGTCATAGCCGCGCTTGACCATCTGCGGAATCATCGTGCCACCCACCGCCGAGACATCCGCGATGGCCGAGCCGGAGACGCCGCCGAAGAACAGCGAGGACAGGATCGAAACCTGGCCCAGGCCACCACGCAGGCGCCCCACCAGCGAGGACGCCAGCGCGATCAGGCGCTCGGAGATGCCGCCGCGCATCATGATCTCGCCAGCGAAGATGAACAGTGGAATGGCGATCAGCGATGCAGACCCGGTACCTGCCGAAATCTGCTGGACCAGAACGATGGACGGGATGTCCAGGTAGAGCAGGGTGGCAAGGGCGGCCGCAGCCAGCGCGTAGGCCACCGGCACGCCCAGCAGCAGGAACACTGCGAACACCGAGAACAGAATGGCGATACCCATGGATCAACGATCTCCTTCAGCGTCATCGGCGGCAGCGTCTGCCGGCGTGGACTGCGTGGCCTTCCACGCACGGTTCAGCGCGAACACCACCATCAGCACGCCGCCCAGCGCCAGCGGCAGGTAGTTGATGCTCTGCGGAAGCTCGGCACCGGCGGTCTTGATGTCCAGGCCGTCGAGAAGAAGCTCGGCCGACCACACTGCGATGAACGCGCCCAGCACGGCCACCACCAGTTGCACCAGCACGTCCACAGCGCGGCGCAGCGCCGGCGCCATGTAGGCATGCAGCAGGAAGAAGCCGAAGTGGCGGTTGGTGTGCACGCCACAGGCCGCGCCCAGGCTCATCGCGGTGCTGAGCAGCAGCAGGGTCACCGGTTCGGTCCAGCTCGGGGAATCGTTGATCACATAGCGCGCGAAGACCTGCCAGCCCTGCACCACCACCAGCCCCAGCAGGGCCGCCACGGCGGTGTAGATGGCAATGTCGGCGATGCGGTCCAGCAGGCGCTGCCCGGGGCCGGGTGGGGAAAATGTCGTCGTTTCGGTCATGGCTGTGTCCTCAGGCTGCACCGCGGATGCGATCGACCAGCGCGGCGATTTCCGCGTGCTGCAGGTACTGCTGCAGCAGGGGCTGCGCGGCGGCGCGGAACGCCGGCATGTCGACCTCGTTGGCCTTCACGCCGTACGCCAGCACCGCGCGTCGTGCCGCATCCTCGGAGGCATCCCACTGGTCGCGCATCACCTTCACCGACGCACGTGCGGTCTCCAGCAGCAGCTGGCGGTCATCCGGCTGCAGCCGCTCGAAACTGGCGCGTGACATCAGCAGCACGTCCGGTGCATAGGAGTGATCGCTCTGCGACCAGTAGTGCGCAGCCTCGAAGTGACGGCTGGAGTGGAAGCTGCGCATGTTGTTCTCGGCACCGTCGATCATGTGCGTCTCCATGCCGGAGAACGTATCGCCCAGCGACATCGGCGTCGGGTTGGCGCCGAGCAGCCGCATCAGCTGGATGAAGATGTCCGATGATGCGACGCGCAGCTTCAGCCCGTGCAGGTCACCGGGCTGCGTGATCGGATGCCGGGTGTTGTAGAAGCAGCGCGCACCGGAATCGTAGATGGCCAGGCCGACCAGGTCGCGGCGTTCGAAGCCGCGCAGCACGGCATCGGCCACGCCGCCATCAAGCGCTGCCCGCTGATGCGCCACCGATTCGAACACGTAGGGCAGGCACAGCGCCTGGGTCAGCGGAAACGCGTTGTTCAGCGCGCCCGCATAGACACGGGTGATGTCGATGGCGCCGAAGCGGGCCATGTCGATCGCTTCGGACTCGCGGCCGAGCTGGCCCGAGTGGTACTGGCGCAGACGCAGGCGTCCCTGGGTCTCACGCTGCAGGGTCTCGCCGATCCACTTCACCGCTGTCACGGTGGGGTAATCGGCCACGTGCACATCGGTCGCCGTCAGCAGTTGGCCGCCGGCTGCGTCAGGGCCCGGCCCGCGGCCACAGGCGGCGAGCAGGGGAGTGGCAAGTGCAGTGGCGCCACCGGCCAGGAAATGTCGTCGTGTGATCATCTGCGCCCTCCCGCGCGTGTTCACTGGATCGTGCCGCGGCTTACCCGGCCGGCACGGCCCTGCAGGCAATCTCGCCGAAGCCGGCGAAGCGCACCAGCGCCGTTTGTCCTGCCTGGATGTCGTGGATGCCGGTCGCATTGCCGGTGGCGATCAGGTCGCCACGCCGCAGGGGCCGGCCGCGAAGCGCGGAACGGGACAACGCGAACGCGTACGCTGCGCGCAGGCCACCGGGCAGGCGGCTCGCGCCGCCGACCCCGACCACCTCACCCTCGATCAGGGTCTCGGCGCGCAACGCCGACTCATCGAGGGACGTCCAGTTGCCGATCTCCGGCCCCAGCACGAGGCCGTTGTTGTTGCCGAAGTCGGATACCACCACGCGCGGGCCCAGCTCGTTGATCGTTGCCAGCGGGCTGCTGGCAACCTCGACACCGAGGTACAGGCGGGCCGGCAACGCTTCAGCCTGTTCCGGCGACCAGTGCAGCTGGTCGGCGGGGGCATCCTCCAGCAGTTCCAGCACGTACTCGGCCTCGATCGCGGCGAAACCGCCGACGAACACCGGAACATCCGTTGTTCCACCGGTAGCATTTTTGAGCTGAGGCTTGAAGATCGGGCCCAGCAGCCGTTCGTCCCCGGACGCATCGCGGCGCTCGGCAGCGATGTAGCCGACCTTCCAGCCGACCACCGGCTGGTTCCAGCGGGCGATGGCCAGGTCCTGGACCTGGTAGGCCGCGACCAGGTCCGCCGGGATGTCGCCCGGGAACGCCTCCAGTGCCTGGCCCGCAAGGCGTGCGGTGGTGAAGGCCTGGGCAATCGCGGCCGCATCGGCCGGCGGCGTGTGCCCATGTGTGCCGTGTTCGTTGCTCAAGAACGTCTCCCTCTGGCGTTGTTGCGCTGCCTATCGACAGCGTCTGCAGGACGTGTATATGGTAAACCGGTGTCATCACGCAAGCGGCAGCGCATCACGCCGTCTTTGCCGACGCCGCCAGCGCCCTGTCCTGTCCTGTTGGAGCCCCGTCAGTCATGCGTCTGCCCATCGTGTTGCTGTGCCTGTCCCTGCTGCTGCCGGCGGCGCCCGCCTGCGCGGTCGACACGTCGTTGCGCGAAGGCGAGCGTGTGGCCCAGGCGTTGCCCGGCGAGCAGCTGCCGTTGTGGCCGGCAGGCGCAGTGCCGGGCGAACCCGGCCCCGCACGTCCGACGCGGGTGGTCGAGCGCAGTGCGGACCCTGCACGCCCGGACCGCTACGCCGACCAGATCGACGCGCCCTCTCTGCAGGTGTACACACCCGCCCGGCCGAACGGCCGGGCCCTGCTGGTGATCCCCGGCGGCGGCTACCAGCGGGTGGTGATCGACAAGGAGGGCAGCGCGCTGGTTCCGTTCTGGGTGGACGGCGCCGGCTACACCCTGTTCGTCCTGCGCTACCGCCTGCCGCAGCCGGGGCGCGACCGCCAGGCCGCGCTTGCCGACGCGCAGCGCGCGCTGCGGGTGGTGCGCGACCAGGCGCGACGGCGCGGACTGGACGCGAACGATGTGGCGGTGATGGGCTTCTCGGCGGGCGGCCACGTCGCGGCGCGGCTGGCCACCGGCTTCGACATCGCCGTCCATCCCGCACGGGATGACCTCGACAGGCTGAGCGCCCGCCCGAGCCGTGCCGTGCTGGTCTACCCGGTGATCGACATGGGCGCGCATGCGCACAGCGGCTCGCGCGCCCGCCTGCTGGGTGAGCATCCGGGGACCTCGCTGCAGGCAGACTATTCGATGCAGCAGCGGGTACGTGGCGACATGCCGCCGACGCTGCTGGTCCACGCCGCCGACGACGCCGTGGTGTCGGTGCGCAACAGTGAACTCATGGCGCAGGCACTGGTGGGTGCCGGTGTCGAGCACGAACTGCACGTCTTCGCCCATGGCGGTCACGGCTTTGGCATGGACATTCCCGCGCGGTCGACGCTGGCACTCTGGCCGCTGCTCGCGCAACGCTGGCTGGGCCCTGCGGAGGACGCGCGATGAACGATGCGCCGGCCGACCTGCAGCGTCGGCGGTTCCTGCGCGACAGCGCCCGCTGGGCGCTGGCCACCGCGTCCGCTACGGCTGCCTTCACCGCATTGCCAACGCTGGCCAGCGTGCCGGGTGTCCGCGACGACCGCCTGCCATTGGCCCGGGTCCGTGGCGGACGTGTGCGTGGCCAGCGCGAGCACGGGGTACTGGTGTTCCGTGGGCTTCGCTATGGTGCCGATACCGCTCGCCACCGCTTCCAGCCGCCGCGGCATGAAGCTGCCTGGCGCGGCATCGCCGATGCACTGGAGTACGGTCCGGCCGCACCGCAGGGCGGCAGTGAAGGGCCCGGCAGCGAGGACTGCCTGTTCCTCAATGTGTGGACACCCGCGCTCGGCGACGGCGGACGCAGGCCGGTGCTGGTGTACGTGCACGGCGGTGGATTCAACAACGGGTCCGGCAGTGATCCGCTGTACGACGGCGCTGCGCTGTGTCGCCGCGGCGATGTGGTGGTGGTCACCCTCAATCATCGCCTCAACACGTTCGGCTATCTCTACCTGGGGGCGTTGGGCGATCCGCGCTACGCCGCCTCGGGCAACGTCGGCCAGCTCGACCTGGTACAGGCGCTGCAGTGGGTGCGGCAGCACGCGGCGGTCTTCGGTGGCGACGCGGCGAACATCACGGTGTTCGGGCAGTCCGGCGGGGGCGCCAAGATCGCCACGCTGATGGCGATGCCTGCGGCCCGAGGGCTGTTCCAGCGCGCGTGGACGATGAGTGGCCAGCAGGTCACCGCTGCCGGACCGCGCGCGGCCGCGCAGCGGGCTGCGATCGCGATGCAGGCCGTTGCTGCACGTGACGTCCAGGCCCTGCTGGACCTGCCGGTCGACGTATTGCTGGAAGCCACTCGTGCGCGCGATCCCTCGCGCGTGGAAAGCACGTCGCTGTACTTCGGCCCGGTGCTGGACGATGTGGTGCTGCCGGTGCATCCGTTCTGGCCACAGGCGCCGCAGCAGTCGGGGGCGATTCCGATGGTGATCGGCAACACCCGCGACGAGACCCGCGCGTTCCTCGGCAACGATCCCGCCAACTTCGCCCTGACTTGGGAAACACTGCCGGCACAGCTCGAACGACAGCAGTTCGTCGATCTGCGGCCGGAGACCGTGATCGCCGAGTATCGCCGCCTGTATCCGCACTACACGCCCTCTGAAGTGTTTTTTGCTGCAACCACGGCTGGCCGCAGCTGGCGCGGAGCGGTGGAGGAACTGGAAGCGCGGGCGCGCCAGCCCGCGGGTGCAGCACCGACCTGGGCGTACCAGCTGGATTGGGGGTCGCCGGTGGAGGAGGGGCGCCTGCGTGCTTTCCATACGCTGGACATCCCGCTGGTCTTCGACAACGCAGGGCTGCCGGGCGCGCGCACCGGGGGGGGCGATGATGCGCGTGCGCTCGCGGCGACCATGAGCGAGGCCTTGATCGCCTTCGCCCGCAGCGGCGACCCCAATCACGCCGGATTGTCGCAATGGGCCCCTTATACGCTGCCGCAACGGCGGACAATGCTGTTCGATCGCACCAGTCGCGCGGTTGACGATCCGCGCGCAGGCGAGCGCGCGCTCTACGGAAAAGTGCCTTTCGTGCAGCGCGGCACGCAGTGATGACACCGCAGCACAAACATTCTGTTAACTCCGCTCGGCTAGAGTCGGGTCATGGGAGACACGTTCACGCCACTGCCGTTCGCCGGCCGGGAGCGCCTGCTTGCCGCCATTGATGGTGCGGTAGCACTGGCGGATCCGCACGCGATCACCGAGGGCCTGCAGCGCGTGCTGCGTGATGCCATCACCGATCCTTCGATACAGCTGCCGCCGTGTGTACGGCGACCGGTGCGTGGTCACTACGCACGTCGTGAACTGCACCGCAGCCGGACCCTGGGGTACAGCGTCATCGCCATGTGCTGGGGCCCGGGGCAGGGTACGCCGCTGCACGATCACGATGCGATGTGGTGCGTGGAAGGCGTCTGGCAGGGAGAACTGCTGGTCACGCCGTATGCGCTGCTGGAGCGGAAGGGCACTCGCCACCGCTTTGCCGCGCAGCCGACACTGTACGGCCAGCGCGGCAGCGCCGGCAGCCTGATTCCCCCGCACGAATACCACACGCTGCGCAATGCCAGCGATGCCGATGTGGCCGTGTCGCTGCACGTCTACCAGGGCGTGATGGAGCGCAGCGCGGTGTTCGAGCCGCTGGGCGATGACTGGTACCAGCGACGGGTGAAGCGGATGGAGACCGACGCGGCATAGCCCGCGCCGGCCGCCGCGTTCAGCGCGGCACGTCCACGACGTTGTTGAGCAGGGTCACTTCCTCGCCACCGTCAGCGAGGGCCACGCGCACGCGCAGGCCACCCCGATGACCGGCGGGGATCATCAGTGTCACGTGGGTGGTCTTCGGTTCCAGGTCATCGGGTGCCGCCATCGCGGGCACATCGGTACGCGCGATCTCACGGCCCGTGATGTCTTCCAGGATCGCCACGCCCGCGCCGGTGGCCACGTGGCCCAGGCTGTGCACGGTCACCCGCACACGCTGGCCGTCCACCTGCACATCACCGCGGCCGACGCCCAGGTCGGCGCGTGTTTCCACCGGGCTGCCGGCGACGACGCGCTCGAACTCGAACAGTTCCGTGCGCCCGGGACGGAACTGCATCGGCACCGCGCTGCTGGTTTCCAGCCGCACCGTGCGCTCCGTCGGCGTGCCATCGATGCGTCCATCTCCATCGGCATCCACGCCGGCACGGATGCGCCACGTGCCGCTGGCAACGTTCCAGCCGGTCATGTCGGCACTGATGGTGCGGTTACCCAGATTGTGGCTGGTGATGGTGAAGCGCTCGCGCGAGGGCGCATGCACCAGCAGTGCAACCTGTTCGGCGGCACCGTCGCGATCGAAGCGCCAGCTGACCGTATGCCCGGGCCAGCTCTGGTTGCGCTTGAGCGCGATGCCCCCCAGCCGGGCGCGCTGCAGGAACTCGCTGGGTGCTTCCACGCGATCGGACCACCAGTGGCCCTCGGTGTTCATGTAGGCCCGCAGCACCTTCGCCTGCAGTCCTTCGGCATGCAGTGCATCGATGTACTTCAGGTCACCACTGGCCTGCCAGGCCATCAGGCTGGCGAAACCGGTCTTTCCGGCGTCGGCTTCGGCAGTCAGCTGCGGATACCAGTCCTGCTGGCGTCCCAGCACCTCGACGATGTTCTCGCCGAGATTGGCCAGCGCGCCCGGTCCCCCGCGTGCCACGCGATAGTCCAGCGCCTGCAGGTACTTCGTATCGCCGGTCCAGCGCCAGGCGGCCCAGAAGGTATGCAGCGTGTCGCCGCCGCCGGAACCGTCGTTGAGTTCACCGCCGCGGGTGGCGCCGGTGGCCCAGTGGATCTCGTTGGGCAGGGTGAAGCGTCCTTTCGCGTCCGTGCCGGCATGGGCGAGATAGCTGTCGGCCAGGCCGGTCACCAGCCGGCGCCCGGTCGGATCGGTGTTGTACTGGCCCAGCAGGAACGCGGGGTGCAGCACCGGGAACGAATACGGCTTCTGCCATTGCCAGTTCGGTTCGCGGTAGATCCTGTTGCCGCCGAACCAGTTGCTGGAGAACAGCAGGTGTCCCTGCGGATTGGGCAGGATGATCCGCTCGTCGAATGCCTTGACCGTCTCCATCAGCCGTTCCAGCGTCAGCGGATCGCCCCAGTTGAGGTACAGCATCGCGCTGTTGGTGTTGATGCCCTCTTCGTAGGCATGCAGCTCATCGGTTTCGATGGTGCTCAGGCCGTTGCTGAACATGCCATTGCGATACACCGCATCGGACAGGGCGGTGAGCGAGGCATTGAGGCGGTCCGGCTGCACACCCATCAGCGCCAGGCCCGGCCACTGCTGGGTGAGATCGGAATCATCGGAGATGCCGCCGCCGAAGTCGCCGTAGGGCACCTGGCGATGGTCGATCCACCAGTCGACGAAGCGACGCACCTGTGCGAGGTCCTGCACCTGGTGGAAGGCCCAGGCCGGCACACCGGCGGGCACCGCCGGTGCGGAGTAGGGCGGCCGGCCCTGGCTGTTGTAGCTGATGTAGTTCCAGTACTGCCGCCCCAGTGCGTGGTCCGGATCGACCCGCAGCAGGTCGCTCAGGTCGGCGTAGACGCGCGCATACAGGCGCTGTCGCTTGGAGGTGGTGTGCTCCTCCACCAGGAATCCCCAGTTGTCGCGCACCTGGTTGAAGCGGTCGGCCACGTGCTCCTTCAGCGCTTCGGCGCGCGGCTTGAACACCAGCCGGATCTGCGCGCCATCGAGCGCCCGGGCATCGAAGCCGGGGGCGGCCGAGGCGATGCTCAACCACAGGCTGTCAGGGGTGAGGATGCGGTCGCGCAGGTCCAGCCACAGGGTGCGCTTCTGTCCCGGCTGCACCGAGACCGACACGTCGATCATGTCGCGCGCCGGCCAGATCGGGTCCTTGATGCGGATGTTGAGCGGAATCAGGCCTTCATGCGTGGCCGCCAGATCCAGCGCGGGAAGATCGATGGCAACGCCGTCCAGGCCGTCGTGCATGTTCTCCCAGCTGTAGGCCCAGCTGCGGATCAGCGGCTGGTCGGGCGGCGCATCGCCTACCCCGGAAGGAATGAGCACGTGCACGATCGGGCGCGGCTGCGCGGGCAGGGTACCGGCATCGCGGCGGCGTGAGCCGGCCCCCTTGGGCAGCGCCATCACCGTGCTGCGTTCGGCCTCGGGGTAGCGACCGTCGATGTAGCGGCGCAGGGCATCCAGATTGGTGTAGTCAGGCAGCGCCTGGCTGTCGATCGTGTAGGTCTGCTTGACCGTGCCGTCCGGCTCGCTGCCCTCGCTCACGGCGTAGGCCCAGATTTCCTGGATCGGCGTTTCCTGCTCGACGTTGCTGAAGCGCAGCACGCCGCCGCTGAGGGACGGGATCGGATCGACGCTGCGCACCACGCCGCGCGGGCGGGTGAACAGGGTGCGGGTGGCGTGCGCGGCGTCGCTGCCATGTGCCAGCGTGCCGAAGGCCGCGCCGCGGATCTCGATGCGGTTGACCGTCTCGCCGTCCGGCAGCGTCAGGTCCAGGTGCTTTCCACCCTCCACGTAGGTGTTCCAGTCCGGCAGCTGGAAGTAGTCGTTGCGTCCGGGCAGCCGCGAGCGGTTGTAGACGCCGGGCCATGTGGTCTCGGCGATGCCGTCGGTGGCCTTCCACATCCACGCCTTCAGATCGCGGGTGTCGGCGAATTCGACCTTGCGGATGCGGGTGGTCGGCGCGGTCAGCGCCGGTGGTGCGGCGCCGTCCCAGCCGAAGCGATGGCGCCAGGCACGCAGGCCTGCCTCGGGAACCTCGGCGGTGGTGGGCGTAACGCCACGGGCCAGCGCCGCCACGGCCGGCGCATCCAGCATGCGGTCATAGATGCGGATGTGCTGGAAATCGCTGCCGCGCAGGAAGTTGTAACGGCTCTGTACCTGGTACGGTGCCATCACCCGACCGGCCAGGCCAAGCTGGTCCAGCGCGGCATCGTAGTCGCCGGTGGTCTGCGCGCGGGCCACTTCGCGTCCATCGATGAACAGGCGTACACCCTGGTCCTCGTCCCAGGCGAAGGCCAGATGCAGCCACTGGTCCGCGCGTGGCGGCGTGTCCATGCGGAACGAGACGCGGGTGCGGGCAAGATTGGCATCGGTGACGAACGCATCGAAACCGTGGCCGTTCCAGTCGATGCGCAGCCACGCCATGTCCCAGCTGCTGTGATCGGCATAGCCGACGCGGAAGATCACGAACGGGGCTTCGCCCACCGCGTACCGCGCCCGCCAATCGAAGGCCAGGGTGCCGCGCTGGGCCAGGATGTTGCCCGGTGCATCCCACGCCAGGACGCCATCGTCCTGCCATTGGATGGCCTTGCCGCGTACACCGTCATCGACCACCGCCACCCTGTCGCGGAAGTTCGGTATCGCCTCGCCGTGCGCCACGGTGGCCTGCAGGCCCTGGTTGGCGTCGACGTGGAACAGCAGGGTTGGGCCATCGGCAGCTGTCGCAGGGCCAGCAGCCAGGGCCACTGCCAGCAGCAGGCAGCGGGACAGGGTCGAGCGATGCGGCATCAGATGTTTCCTTTCAACGGGCGACAGCCGGCGTAGAGCCGCCGGACCGTAGCAAGGCCACGCCGCCACGGCACCTTGCGGCGCAGCAGCGGTCGTGGCGAACGGCGATGCACCGGTCGGCGCATCGCCGGCGCTGCTCAGAACTTGTAGCGCACGCCGAGCAGGAACTGACGGCCGGTCTCGGTGTACTGCAACGGCAGGCGGCCGGTCGCGGGCGAATACACCCACTCATCGGACGCTTCGTTGGTCAGGTTCACGCCTTCCAGGCTCAGTTCCAGCTGGTCACTGATCCGGTAACGGATCGACGCATCGATGACCGTGGTACCGGTCATGCCGTGGTAACCGTCCAGATTGAAGCCGGTTTCCTGGCCCGGCACCTGGGTCAGGTAGTCATCGCGGTTGGTGGCCGAGATGCGCCCGGAGAAGGTGGTGCCTTCGTAGAACAGGGTCGCGTTCCACGAGGTGTTGGACAGGCCCAGCAGATCGTTCTTCATCACCGGCTGACCGGCCGAGTTGATGTACTGGATCTTCGAATCCACCCAGGTGTAGTTCAGCTGCAGACCGAGGTTGGCCCACTTGCCCGGCAGGAAGGTGAAGGGCTGGGTGTAGTTCGCTTCTGCGCCGAACAGCTCGCCACCCGGGGTGTTGACCGGACGGGTGAAGGTGAACTCATCGGTCGGCGATGCGCCGGTGCCGATCAGCAGTTCGGCAGGCAGGCCGCTGTCGGTGTACGGCCGATTCTCGCGCAGCGTCTGTACGGAGGTTTCGATGTCCTTGTAGAACAGGCCAAGGCCGGCCATGGCGCCTTCGGCGAAGTACCACTCGAAACTCAGATCGACATTGGTCGCGCGGGTCGGATCCAGGTTGGGGTTGCCGCTGGAGATGGTGCGTGCGCCACCGGCCACGGCCACAGTGGCACCCGGCGTCAGGCTGCCCAGGCCGGGTCGGGTCATCACCTTGGCCGCACCCAGGCGGATCAGGAAATCGGGGGTGACTTCGGCAACCAGGTTGAACGAGGGCAGGGTGTCGTCGTAGGTGCGGGTGGCGGTGGTGGACGTGGTGCCACTGGCCAGCGTCGACAGCCCGGTGGAGGACTGCTTGGTGCGCACATAGCGTACGCCGACGTTGCCGGACAGCGGCAGCGAGCCGATCTCGGTGGAGAACTCACCCATCAGGTAGGCACCGCGATCCTTCTCTTCCACGCTGCGCACGTTGTTGGCGCGCGGTGCGACGGCGTAGATGCCGCTGTTGCTGTAGATGTCGAACTGATCGGCGACGGCGTCCAGATCCGGCACCACCCAGTTCGAGGGATTGCCGCTGATGCCCTTCAGGCCGGCCTGCGTGGTCATGTCCACCGGAACGATCCTGCTGCCATCGGCGAAGGTGGGCACGGCCAGCTCGCTGCCACGGCGCAGTTCGGTGGTCTTGAACGTGTAATCCTTGGCCAGCACGCCACCCTTGAGGCGGAAGCCGGGGCTGATGTTCCAGTTGAAGTCGATCTGGCCGGTATCGAAATCATTGTCCACGTACTGCGGTCGCAGGCGGATCTCCGCCAGTTCCCAGCCGTTGGGATCGGTGGGATCGATGCCGTAGTTGAGGATCGGCGAGCGGTTGTTGCCCCGGTAGTCGTAGCTGTAGCCGTCGACGTCGTACTTGTCCATGATGATGGTGGTCTGCACCGGGTTCTCATGCCGGGACCGCGAGACCCCCAGCTTGCCGGACAGGGTGAAGTCGTCGCTGAAGCGGTGCTGGCCGTTGAGGCTGATCTGCTTGAACTCGGTGCTCCACTCGTCGTGGCGGTTCTCGCTGCGGATGTCGACGTTGTCGAACTCGCCGTAGACCAGCGCGTTGTTCTCGATGACGCCGTTCCTGACGATCATCGACGGCTTGCCGGCCAGGCGTGGCTGGCTGGTGTTGGCACCGCGGCTGAAGGAAATCGCCTCGATGTAGTGCTCGTCGCGGGTGGCATCGATTTTCGAGTACAGCGCGTCCAGCGAGATCTCGGTCGCGTCGCTGGGCTTCCACTGCAGCGTACCGGTCACGCCCAGGCGCTTCTGCTCATGTTCCATCTGCACGTAGCGCGGGAAGCGCGGGTGGTAGACGTCGGCACTGCGCGCGGCGGTGAACGGGGACGAGGCACTGAAGTTGCCGTTGCTCGGGCCGTTGGCCCAGCGGCCCGTGTTGGAGCCCTCCTCCAGCGCCTGGCGCTCGGAGTAGGCCACCGACAGCAGGGCGCCGAACGTACCGTCGGCGAAGATGTTCGACACCAGCGCGGCCATGCGCGGGTCGGCCTTCTCCGCCATCGCGTTGTAGCCGGCCTGGCCGCTGGCGGCGAAGGTGAAGCCGTCATAGTCGAACGGCCTCGCCGTGCGCAGATCGACGGTGGCGCCCAGCGAACCTTCTTCGACATCGGCCGAAGCGGTCTTGCGCACCACCAGCTGCGAGAACAGGTCGGAGGCGAAGACATTGAAGTCGAAGCCACGGCCGCGGTTGGTACCACCGCTCTGGTCACCGGCGCCGACGGTGGTCAGCGCCTCCATGCCGTTGATGCGCACGCGGGTGAAATCCGGGCCGAGGCCGCGCACCGAGATGTTGCGGCCCTCGCCGGCCTCGCGGGTGATGACCACACCCGGGATGCGCTGCAACGACTCGGCCAGGTTCAGATCCGGGAACTTGCCGATGTCCTCGGCGACGATGGCGTCGACCACGCCGGCCTCGCCACGCTTGATGTCCAGCGCCTTCTCCACGCTGGCGCGGTAGCCGGTGACGGTGACCGTATCCAGGTCCGTGGCGCCGGCGGCGCTGCTCTGCTGCTGGGCGGTCGCATTGGCCGCCAGGGCCAGCCCGACGGCCATAGCGAGCAAGGTAACCGGTGTCTTTTTTTGGTGGTTCCGAGACTGCATGCCTTTCCCCTCTCCCAAAGGTCTGGTGCTGCGGCTGTTTCAGCGTGATGACACCGCTGGTCAGAGCGGACGTTAGCAGCACGTCCCGGATCCGGCATCTTGCACCGCAACAGATCTGAAATGTCTCCAAGAGGCTTGCAGGACAATGCTTCCGTCAGTTCCTACGGGTGCGTGGGGCGCATCGGAAGGCTAGAATGACACCGATGGCCAAACGCCGCGCCGACGCGTGGTACACATTCACGCCGTGCAGTTTCACATGCTGGCGGCAAGCGGGGAGGAGTGGAGATGGGGCGTATCGTATGTTTCGGGGAACTGCTGCTGCGGCTCGGCGCGCCCGGTCGCGAGCTGCTGCTGCAGTCGCCGCAGCTGCAGGTGCACGTGGGCGGGGCGGAAGCAAACGTGGGTGTCTCGCTGTCCCGATTCGGACATGACGTGGCCATGGTCAGCACGGTGCCCGGCAATGCCCTGGGGGCGCACGCACTGGGTGAACTGCGCCGCCATGGCGTCGATACGCGGGCGGTGCGCGAGGTGGCGGACGGTCGCATGGGCCTGTACTTCCTCACCACCGGCGCGGTGCAACGTGCCAGCGAGGTGGTGTACGACCGGGCCGATTCGGCCTTCGCGCGCAGCACTGCAGCCGATCATGACTGGCCGGCGCTGCTGCAGGGCGCGGACTGGCTGCACCTGTCCGGCGTCAGCCCTGCGCTGGGGCCGCAGGTGGCCGAGGCGACGCTGGCGGCGGCATGCGCCGCGCGTGCCAGTGGCGTGCGCGTTTCCTTCGACGGCAATTTCCGGCCCACGCTGTGGCAGCGCTGGGGCGGCGACGCGCAGGCGATCCTGCATGCCCTGTTCGACCAGGCTGACATTGTGTTCGCCGACTACCGCGATATCGAAGTGATCCTGGGCCAGCGCTTTACCCAGGCCGGCGCCGTGGAGCGCGTGGACGCTGCCGCAGCGGCGGCATTCGCCGCGTTCCCGCGGCTGCAATGGCTGGCATGCACGCAACGGCAGGCGCTGAGCGTGGACCATCATGCGCTGGGCGCCCTGCTGCTGGGCCGTGAGAGCGTGCGTGCGCAGGCGCCCGTGCGGCAGCTGACCGGCATCATCGATCGCATCGGCGGCGGCGATGCCTTCGCGGCAGGCATCCTGCATGGCATCCTGTCAGGCTTCGATGCCGACGCCACCGTGCGTTTCGGCCTGGCTGCCGGCGGACTGAAGCATTCCATCCCCGGCGATTTCAATCCTGTCAGCGAAGCTGACGTGCTGGCCCAGATGGGCGAGGAGCGATTCGATGTCCGGCGCTGATCCGCGCGTTCGCGCGGTACTGAAACTGGCACCGGTGATTCCGGTGTTCACCCCCGATGATGTCGACGATGCCGTGCAGGTGGCGCAGGCGCTGTTCCGGGGCGGTCTGCCGGTGATCGAGGTCACCCTGCGCACACCCCGTGCGATGGATGCCATCCGGGCAATGGTCGAGGCCGTACCCGACGCGGTGGTGGGGGCCGGAACGGTGCTGACGCCCGCGCAGATGGAGGCGGCCAGGGCCGCAGGTGCGCGCTTCGCGGTGTCGCCGGGCGCAACGCCGACGCTGTACGCGGCCGCGCGCGATGCCGACCTGCCGTATCTGCCGGGCGTGGCCACGGGGTCCGAGCTGATCCTTGGCCTCGAGCATGGCCTGGATACCTTCAAGTTCTTCCCCGCGGTGCAGGCCGGCGGCGCGGCACTGCTGGCGGCCTGGCACGGCCCCTTCGCCGACGTGCGCTTCTGCCCGACCGGTGGCATCAGCGCCCAGACCGCGGCGCAGTTCCTGCACCTGCCGAACGTGCTGTGCGTGGGCGGTTCATGGCTGACCACGGCGGCCTTGCTGCAGACCCGCGACTGGGGCGCGATCGAACGCCTGGCACGCGAGGCGTCCGTGCTTGCGGGCTGAACCGGCAGGCAATCTTCCAGGATTTGATCGGGATCAAAGCGCCGGCCTCGTGCCGGCGTCACTCTGTCTGCAAGCGCACGACGGAGGAAAACCCATGAACAGAACCATGAAGGCCGCTGTCGTTCGCGAGTTCGGCAGCCCACTGGTCATCGAGGAAGTTCCGGTACCGCGCCCGGGGGCGGGCGAGGTGCTGGTCAGGATCGAAGCCTGCGGTGTCTGCCACACCGACCTGCATGCCGCCGAGGGCGACTGGCCGGTGAAACCGGACCCGCCGTTCATCCCCGGCCACGAGGGCGTGGGGCACATCGTGGCCGTGGGCGGCGGGGTCGGGCATGTCAAGGAAGGCGACAGGGTCGGCATCCCCTGGTTGTACTCGGCGTGTGGCCATTGCGAACACTGCCTGGGCGGCTGGGAAACGCTGTGCGAGACGCAGCGCAACACCGGCTACTCGGTCAACGGCGGCTTCGCCGAGTTCGCACTGGCCGATGCCAACTATGTCGGCCTGCTTCCGAAGGAGGTGGGCTTCGTCGAGATCGCGCCGGTGCTGTGCGCCGGCGTGACGGTCTACAAGGGCCTGAAGGTGACGGACACGAAGCCCGGTGACTGGGTGGCGATCTCCGGCATCGGTGGCCTGGGCCACATGGCGGTGCAGTACGCGCGTGCGATGGGCCTGAACGTGGCTGCCATCGACGTGGAGGACAGCAAGCTGGCACTCGCGCGGCGGCTGGGCGCGCAGGTCACGGTCAACGCGCGCACGACCGATCCGGCAGCATTCCTGAAGAAGGAGATCGGTGGCGCACACGGGGCGCTGGTCACCGCGGTATCGCCCAAGGCCTTCGAGCAGGCGCTGGGCATGGTCCGGCGGGGCGGCACGGTCTCGCTCAACGGACTGCCACCGGGCAACTTCCCACTGGACATCTTCGGCATGGTCCTCAATGGCGTGACGGTGCGCGGTTCGATCGTCGGCACGCGGCTGGATCTGCAGGAGTCGCTGCAGTTCGCCGCCGAGGGCAAGGTGGCGGCCACGGTCAGCACCGACCGCCTGGAAAACATCAACGAGGTGTTCGCCCGCATGCGCGCGGGCACCATCGACGGGCGCGTGGTACTGGACATGGCCGCCTGACACCCGTGCATGGCCGCCGCGGCCCGGCACCCTCTCCCACGGGTGCGGCGGTCATGCCGATCGATGCGCGCCCGGCGCAGCTGCGCAGGTGGTCAGCGCTGTGACCCAGCGCGCCGGGCGGCAGCCGTCGCCCAGCGCGCCGCCACCACCGGAGCCGTGATGCACACCGCCTGGTCGGTCACCGTGGTCACCGCGCGTTCCAGCAGCTGGATGTCTGCCTCGTGCTGGCGTGCCACGTGCGGGTCCTCGAAGAAGATGGCGCGCTGGCAACGGCCCTCCAGCACGCGGTCGGCGATCTGCGCATCGCCGCCCATCGGCCCGCTCTGGTAGCGCGTCACCCAGGGCGTGTCGCTGGGCCAGCCGCGGCTCCATGCCAGCTCGTTGAGGCGCTGACCGGTGGTCCCGGTCGCCACCCGCTCGCCGAAGCGTGCCAGCACGTCGAAGTGCTCGTCGGCGAAGGCGAGCATCGCCGGCTTCATCGCATCGTGCGCGATCAGTGCCAGGGTCTGGGTACCGAAGGCATGCAGATCGTCGGCACCGGCGTCGGCCTGCAGGCCGGCGTGCACGCGCTCCACCTCGATCCAGTCGCGTGCGGTGGCGACCGTGGAAATGAAAGGTTTGCCGTGGATCACGCACTGCCGCTTGAGCGCGGTCGCTTCGGGAAACACCGAGGACGGATCGACCGGATCGATCAGATAGATGGCACCGTCGAGCGTGCGCTGCGGGCCCATGCCGACCACCTCGGCGACCAGCTTCATCAGCCCGCCCTCGCGGCCGTAGGGATAGCGATGGAGGCCGGCATAGCCGTCGAGGAAGCCGTGGCGCCCAATCGCATCATGGGTGCGGCCGACAGCGTGCAGCGTGATGCCCAGTTCGCGCAGGCCCGGTTCGCAGGCACGCAGCCAGCGGAACAGGGCGGCGCGCGCATCCTGGTGGTGGAGCCGGTTGGCGGCCAGGCCGATACGCATCGAACGCTCCGTGGGCTGGTGGAAGCGGCAGTTTATGTCGTGAACGGCCAATTCTGCGCGCTTTGCAACTTTCCTCATTGTTGCTGTGCCGTGCGTCGCTAGCGTGGCAGGCAGAGCGGTACCGCTGCGCGGCCGTCGTCTCCGCCTGCGATTCGAGGATGCTCATCGTGAATGCCGCCGGCCCTGCGGCCGCATCCATTGCACGCTCCTGCCCGTGGCTGCGACCCCGCATCGTGCTGCCTGCCCTGTTGCTGTGGCCCATGATCACGCGGGCCGACGGGTGCGACATGCCCCTGGCCGTGGCCTGGCCCAGTGACCGCCCGCCACTGTCCTTCAGCGCGCAGGGCCAGCCCGGCGGCCTGGTTGCCGACTACCTGCGGCGGCTGGGCGAGCAGATCGCGCTGCGTCCACATCCGCTTCCCGCCGCGGCCGGCGCGGTCGGGGCGCTGCCGGCCGGTACCCAGGCCGTGCTGGGATGGCCGCGCGAGCAGGTGCCCGACGGCTGGGTCGTGAGCAGGCCCTACCTGCAGCTGTCACAGGTGATCGTGCGCCGTCGCAACGACACGCCACTGCAGGGACTGGGCGGTCTGCGCGGCCGCCGCGTCGCCAGCCTCGACACGGTGCCACTGGCGGCCCACCTGCGTGAGCAGGCGTCGGGCGCATGGCTGCTGCAGGTCGACGCGCTCGATCATGCGCTGCAGCTGCTGGCCATCGGCCAGGTCGACGCGGTAGTTGCCACGTTGGCCGAAGTGGAAGCCGCATTGCGCACGCCCGGCAGCGATGCCCTGGTGATCGCCGCGCCGGCCGGCTTCGATGATGCCTGGGTGCTGGCGGCTGCGCCGGCCTGTGCGGCCACCGTCGCCGCCTTCGACACCGTGCTGCAGGAACTGGACGACGCGCAGCGCGACGCGCTCCGTGCGACGTGGGCGCCCAGCGGAGCACGCGCGCCGCCCGCACGGTCGCCGTTGCGCTGGCTGGTGCCGGTGCTGCTGGTCGCGCTGGCGCTGATCCTGGTGTATGCCTTCGGCTACTGGAGGCTGCATCGCGAAAGCAGCCAGCGCCGCGCGCTGGAACAGCGACTGCAGGAAGTGACCGCCAACCTGCCTGCGGTGGTCTACCGGGCGCGCCGCAGCGGCGAGGGCGACTACAGCCTGCCGCTGGTCGCCGGCGACGTGCAGTCGCTGTTCGGCATGAGTCTGGACAGTGTGCGGCTGGACCATCGCCGGCTCATGGCGGCGGTGCATGTCGACGATCGCAAGCCGGTGCTGGATCATCTGGAAGCCGCAGCGCGGGCCCGTGCGCCGATCGACATCACCTTCCGCACGCTGGGTCCCCATGGCTGGCGCTGGATCCGTTCGCATGGCAGGCCGTTGCCGGGCGAGAGCGACGACATCGAGTGGAGTGGCTACTGGATGGACGTCAGCCAGGCGCAGGCACGCACCCGTGCCCTGGCCGGGGCACGCCATCAGGCCGAAGAGACTGCAGCGGCGAAGACGCACTTCCTGGCCACCATGAGCCACCAGATCCGCACACCGATGAGCACGCTGCTGGGCATGCTCGAATGCCTGGCGGACAGCCCCCTGGACCCGTGCCAGCGGCAGGTCCTGTCCACCGTCGATGTGGCCGCGCAGATGCTGCGGCAGATTCTCGATGATGTGCTCGACAGTCATCGGTTGCAGGCGCTGCCGTTGCAGCTGCGTGCCACCGACATGGGTGCGCTGGCCACGGCCGTGCAGCAGCTGCTGGCACCGATGGCGGCCAGCCGTGCGTTGCACCTGCGGTGCGTGCTTGATCCTGCGCTGCAGCGGTGGCTGCTGGCCGATGGCCTGCGCGTGCGCCAGGTCCTGTTCAACCTGGTGGGCAACGCACTGAAGTTCACCCTGCACGGAGGTGTGGAACTGCGGCTGCGGGTGCTGCGGACGCAGGCGGCAGGACAATGCCTGCGCCTGCAGGTGAGCGACAGTGGCGTAGGCATCAGTCCCGAGCGGCAGCAGGCCGTGTTCGCCGATTACATCCAGGCCGAGCCGTCGACGGGGCGCCGGTTCGGCGGCAGCGGCCTGGGCCTGGCCATCTGCCGGGACCTGGTGGCCTCGATGGGCGGCGAGCTGCAGCTGCAAAGCTCGCCGGGCAAGGGCACGCGCATCTGGTTCGACCTGGAGTTCGCCAGCTGCCTGGCGCCACTGGAGGCGGTGCCGGCCATGGCCGAGGTGGTCGCGCGACTGCCTGCGGCACGGGTGCTGGTGGCCGAGGACCACCCGACCAACCTGCAACTGCTGGTGCAGCGGCTGCGCGAGCTGGGCCTGCAGGTGCACGCCACTGCCGATGGCCTGCAGGCGCTGGCGGCATGGCGGGCGCAGGGCTTCGATGTTGTCGTTACCGATTGCCACATGCCCGGCATGGACGGGTTCGCGCTGGCGCGTGCGATCCGCGAAGACCCCTGCCCTTCGCGTGCACGGGTGCCGATCATCGCGCTGACGGCCAGCGTGCTGGAGAGCACGCGCGAGGCCTGTCGTGCCGCCGGCATCGACCGGTTCCTGGCCAAGCCGGTCGACACCCAGGGGTTGCGCGCGACGCTGGCCGACGTACTGCCGGCAATGGAACCCGGCTCAGTTGGACAGTAGACGGACGATGCTGGCGGCGGCGTCGCGGCCTTCAGCCACAGCGGTTACCACCAGGTCGGCGCCGCGTACCGCATCACCGCCGGCGAACAGGCGCGGATGCGCGGTCTGGAAGGGCAGCCGGTCCTTGCCGCCGGCAACGATGCGACCGTTCGCCTGGCCCTGCACACCGTGTTCGGCCAGCCAGGCCGGAACGCTCGGCGCGAAACCGAAGGCGATGATGACCACGTCCGCCTCCAGCAGCGACTCGCTGCCCTCGATCGGCACCGCGTTGCGGCGTCCCTGGGCATCGGCCTCACCCAACCGGGTTTCAACCACGGTCACGCCGATCGCTTCGTCGTCGGCGCCGGCCTCGATCGACAGCGGCTGCCGGTTGAACAGGAAGCGCACGCCTTCCTCGCGCGCATTGGCGACTTCACGCGCGCTGCCGGGCATGTTGGCCTCGTCGCGACGGTACGCGCAGGTGACCTTGGCTGCGCCCAGCCGCACCGCGCTGCGCACGCAGTCCATGCCGGTGTCGCCGCCGCCGAGCACGACCACGCGCTTGCCGTTGAGGTCGGGCAGTGCGATCTGGTCCTCCCAGCCGGCGATCGGTCGACCCTGCGGGTCATCGCCGCCGACGATGCGGCTGTTCTGCACCAGGAACGGCAGGGCCGGCAGCACCCCCTTCAGGTCCTGGCCCGGCAGGCCGCCGTCGGTGTAGCGGTAGGCCCCGGTGCCGACGAACACCGCGTCGTGGCTGTCCAGCAGCTGCTGCACGCTGATGTCGCGGCCGATCTCCACGCCCAGGCGGAACTGCACGCCCATCCCTTCGAGCACCTCGCGGCGACGATGGATGACGTCCTTGTCCAGCTTGAAGCTGGGGATGCCGAACTGCAGCAGGCCGCCGATCTGCTCGTAGCGGTCGTACACCACGGCGGTGATGCCGGCCCGGGCCAGGCGATCGGCACAGGCCAGACCCGCCGGACCGGCACCGATCACCGCCACGCTGTGGCCGGTGGGCTGCACGGCACCCAGGTCCGGACGCCAGCCACTGGCGAGTGCGGTATCGACGATGTACTTCTCCACCGCGCCGATGGTCACCGCACCGAATTCCTCAAGGGTGCAGCTGCCTTCGCACAGGCGATCCTGCGGGCAGACCCGGCCGCACACTTCCGGCAGCGGGTTGGTGCTGTGGCACAGCGTGGCGGCCTCGTGGATGCGGTTCTCCTGCACCAGCTGCAGCCACTGTGGAATGGCGTTGTGTACCGGGCATTTCCAGCTGCAGTAAGGGTTGCCGCAGTCCAGGCAGCGCCCGGCCTGGTACTGCGCATCCTCCTTGCCGAACTTTCCGTACAGCTCGCCCCAGTCGCCGGAGGTGCGCAGTTCAACCGGAATGCGCTGCGGCATGGTGCGGGGCAGATCGAGGAACTGGAAGGCGTGCTTGCGGCTCATGGCGGGCTCTGTGATTTCGATGGCCGGCCAGAGGCCGGCACTACTGCGGTGAGGGAGCAGGCGCGCGCCGGTTGCGGGCGGCGCGCCGGAGGCGCTTACGCCGCGCGTCGAAGGGTCTCGGTCAGCGATTCGATGCTGGCGGCCTTCGGTTTGACCAGCCAGAACTTGCCGATGTAATCGCGGAACTCGTCCAGGATCTGCTGCGCCCAGATGCTGCCGGTCAGTTCGCGATGGCGGCCGATCAGGCGGTGCAGGTGCTGGCGGTAGTTCTCGAAGCCTTCGGCGGACACGCGATGGATGTCGATCAGCTCGTGGTTGTAACGGTCCACGAAGTCGCGGTCCACATCCAGCACGTAGGCCAACCCCCCGGTGAAGCCGGCACCGAAGTTCAGGCCGACCTTGCCCAGCACCAGCACCACGCCGTCGGTCATGTACTCGCAGCAGTGATCGCCGGCGCCTTCCACGACCGCGAGCGCACCGGAATTGCGGACCGCGAAGCGCTCGCCGGCACGTCCGGCGGCGAACAGCTCGCCACCGGTGGCGCCATACAGGCAGGTGTTGCCGATGATCGCAGTGCTGCGCGCCTCGAACCGCGCGCCGCGCGGCGGACGTACCACCAGGCGGCCGCCGGCCATGCCTTTGCCGACGTAGTCGTTGGCTTCGCCCTCCACTTCCAGATGCAGGCCGCCGACATTGAAGGCGCCGAAGCTCTGTCCGGCGCTGCCACGGAAGCGCAGCTCCAGGGGGGCGTCGGCCATGCCCTGGTTGCCGTGCGCGCGCGCCACCGCGCCGGCCAGGCGGGTGCCGATGCTGCGGTCGGTGTTGTGGATCAGGAAGCGATGTTCGCCCCCCCTGCGCTGTTCGATCGCGTCCGCCAGCAGGCCATCCATCTGCGTGGCCAGGCTGTCCGGCGATTCGTACAGCCGCTGCGCCGCGCAGTGGCTGCCTTCGTAGCGCGCATCTGCCAGCAGGCGCGACAGGTCCACGCGCACGCCGTCGCGCGGTGCGGCCTCGATCTGCCGCAGCAGGTCGGTGCGGCCGACGATCTCCTCCAGCGAACGCGCGCCCAGGTACGACAGCCAGCCACGCACTTCCTCGGCCAGCAGGCGGAAGAAATTCTCCACGCGCTCGGGCTGGCCGGTGAAGTGGTTCTCGCGCAGGCGTTCGTCCTGGGTGGCCACGCCGGTGGCGCAGTTGTTGAGGTGGCAGATGCGCAGGTACTTGCAGCCCAGCACGATCATCGGCGCGGTGCCGAAGCCGAAGCTGTCCGCACCCAGCAGCGCGGCCTTGACCACGTCCAGGCCGGTCTTCAGGCCACCATCGGTCTGCAGCAGGGTGCGCCCGCGCAGGTCGTTGGCCAGCAGCGCCTGGTGCGCTTCGGCCACGCCCAGTTCCCACGGCACACCGGCGTAGCGGATCGAGCTGACCGGCGAGGCACCGGTGCCGCCGTCGTGGCCGGAGATGGTGATCAGGTCCGCGCCGGCCTTGACCACGCCGGCGGCGATGGTGCCGACGCCGGCATGGCTGACCAGCTTCACCGATACCAGCGCGGTCGGGTTGACCTGCTTGAGATCGTAGATGAGCTGCGCCAGGTCCTCGATGGAATAGATGTCGTGGTGCGGTGGCGGCGAGATCAGGCCGATGCCCGGCCGCGCGTAGCGCAGGCGGGCGATCAGCTCGTTGACCTTGTGCCCCGGCAGCTGGCCGCCTTCGCCGGGCTTGGCGCCCTGCGCGACCTTGATCTGCAGCACCTCGGCATTGACCAGATACTCGGCGGTGACACCGAAGCGACCCGACGCCACCTGCTTGATCTTGCTGCGCCGTGGGGTGCCGTAGCGGGCCGGGTCTTCGCCACCTTCGCCGGAATTGCTGCGGCCGCCGAGGCGGTTCATCGCGATGGCCAGCGCCTCATGCGCTTCCGGCGACAGCGCGCCGAGGCTGATCGCGGCGGTGTCGAAGCGCGGGAACAGTTCGCTGGCCGGCGCCACCTCGTCCAGCGGCGTGGGTGTCGGCGCCGGCACCAGCTGCAGCAGGTCACGCAACGCCGATGGCGGCCGGGCATGCACGGCATCGCAGTACTGCTGCCAGGCGCGGGCATCACCACTGCGCGCCGCGCGCTGCAGGGTGGTGACCACGTCCGGGTTGTACATGTGGTACTCGCCGCCGTGCACGTACTTCAGCAGGCCGCCGACATCGACATCCTGCTGTGCATCCCAGGCCTGCGCGCACAGTTCGCGCGCATCGGCATCCAGCCGCGCGAAGCCGGCGCCGCCGATGCGCGAGGCGGTGTCGGGGAAGCACAGCGCGACCACTTCCGGCTCCAGGCCGATGATCTCGAACAGCTGCGCGCCGCGGTAGCTGGCCACGGTACAGATGCCCATCTTCGAGATGATTTTCGACAGGCCCTTGTAGACGCCCTTGCGGTAGCGGCGGCCGATCTGCGACTGCTCACCGCCCTTGCTGAGCTTGAGGATGCCGCGCCGGCCGAGGTCGAACAAGGTCTGGTAGGCAAGATACGGGTACACCGCGGTGGCCCCGAAGCCGAGCAGGCAGGCCATATGGTGCGGGTCGCGCGCAGTGCCGGTCTCGACGATCAGGTTGACGTCGCAGCGCAGCCCCAGCCGCGAGAGGTGATGATGCACCGCACTGGTGGCCAGCAGGGCGTGCACCATCGGTCGCCCGGCCACCGGATAGCGGTCGGACAGCAGCAGCATCACCATGCCTTCGCGTGCGGCGCGTTCGGCCTCCGCACAGATGCGCTCGATGCCGTTGCGCAGCCCTTCTTCCTCGCTGTAGGACAGGTCGAGCAGGCGGTTGGCCTGCAGGTACTGGTCCATCTTCAGCAGCTGGCGCAGCTTGCGTTGGCTCAATACCGGCGAGTTGAGGATGACGTGGTTCACCGTCTCCGGGCCGGCATGGAAGATGTTGGTCTCCTTGCCGAGCTGGGTGGACAGGGACATGGCGCAGTCTTCGCGCAGCGGATCGATCGGCGGATTGGTGACCTGCGCGAATGCCTGCCGGAAATAGTCGTACAGCGGCCGGCTGCGCTGGCTCAGTACCGCCATCGGCGTGTCATCGCCCATCGAGCCGGTGGCTTCCTGCTCGGTCTCGGCCAGCGGCCGCAGCACCTGCTCCACCTCCTCGCTGCTGAGCTGGTACAGCTTGTGGTAACTGCGCAGGGTGCCCTCGTCGAAGGGCTCCTCCACCAGCGAAGGATCGATCAGTTCGGTCTGCAGGTAGGTCACGCCCTGCTGCAGCCACTGCTTGTACGGTGCGCGGCCGCGGTTGATGCGGTCCACCGCGTCCGAATCGAGCAGGTCGCCGCGCTTGAGGTCGATGGCCACCATTTCACCGGGGCCGAGCTTGCCCTTGCGTACCACGCGCTCGGTCGGCACTTCCCACACGCCCGCTTCGGAGGCGACCAGGAAGTGGCGGTCGGCGGTCAGCATCCAGCGCGCCGGGCGCAGGCCGTTGCGGTCCAGCGTACACACCGCATAGCGGCTGTCGCAGGCGACGATGCCGGCCGGGCCGTCCCAGGGCTCGCTGTTGAGGCCATGGAACTCGTAGAACGCGGCCAGATCCGGATCCTTGAACTCCAGCGACTGCGTCGCCGGTGGCACCAGGATGCGCAGCGCCTGGATCAATTCCATGCCGCCGGCGACCATCAGTTCCAGCATGTTGTCCAGGCTCTGCGAGTCCGAACCATGCATGGAGATCACCGGATCGAACTCGGCGATGTCGAAGCGCGGTGTCTTCCACACCTTGCTGCGCGCCTGCGCCCAGCGACGGTTGCCCTCGATGGTGTTGATCTCGCCGTTGTGCGCGAGCAGGCGGAACGGATGCGCCAGCGGCCAGCGCGGCAGCGTGTTGGTGGAGAAGCGCTGGTGGAACACGATCGCGCTGGAGGCCAGCTCGCGCCGCTGCAGGTCCGGATAGAAGCGGCTGAGCTTGTCCGGCAGGACCATGCCCTTGTAGCTGATTGCATCCGGGGTGAGCGTGGTGACGTAGAAATCGCCATGGTCGCGCAGCTGCTGTTCGCTGCGACGGCGTGCGAGGTACAGCGCCAGGGCGAAGCCGGTGCCGTCCTGGCCGACACCGGCATCGACGAACACCTGCTCGATGCGCGGCAGCGTATCGCGCGCGAGCTGGCCGCAGACACTGTCGTCGATGGGAACCTCGCGCCAGCCCGCCACGCGGCAGCCCACCGCTTCAAGCTGCACCTGCAGCTGCGTCCGGCAGGCCTGCGCGGCGTCGGCGTCGTGCGGAAGGAACACCAGGCCCGCCGCGAAGCGGGCGGCCACGGTGATGCCGGCTTCGCTGGCCAGCAGTTTCAGGAATGCATCGGGGCGACGCAGCAGCAGCCCGCAGCCATCACCGGTGAGCCCGTCAGCGGCGACGCCGCCGCGATGGGTCATCCGCGAAAGCGCGGCGATGGCGGTATCCACCAGCAGGCGCGACGGCTGGTCGTCGAGCTGCGCGACCATGCCGAATCCACAGGCATCGCGCTCGGAGCGCGGGTCGTAAAGCCCTTGGCGGTTGCGGGGGGCCATCTCTACCTCGATGCGGAATGAAATGAGCGGGGACACTCAAGCCCGCCCAATCCCTGGAGCGCATCGTGAGGCCACCGGATGCCTCGAATAAAGCACAGGTTGCTGCAGCGCCGCAATACACGGTTGCAGGTGCAACGGAAAGCGCCGGCGGTGATCCGCCGGCGCGGGCCGGGATCAGCCGCAGCGGACGCCGCTGACCACGTCCTTGGCGTCCACTTCGATGTTCAGCCGGTCGCCCAGGAACTCCATCGTGGTCGCGTCACTGGGGTGCAGCACGCGCACCTGCTGAGCACCGGCATCTTCCTGGGCCTGCTTGCCCAGCGCATCGGTGTAGGCCTGGCCGACCAGGCTCTGCACCTGGCTGGCGTCGCAGGTGCCCACCGGCGGTGCCTCGGTGGCCTTGCCGGCTTCATCGGCCGGTGCCTTGGCAGCTTCGGCGGCCTGCTGGGCGTGGGCCGTGGCCGAATCCTGTTCATCCAGCGCCGGCGCCTGGCAGGCGGACAAGGCCAGCACGGCCGGCAGCAGCAGGGCGGAGAGCGAACGGGCGCGAATCGGGAACGACATCATGACTCCGGAAGGGACTGTGAAAGCCGGAGCATAGCCGCGAACCCATCCTCACGTGTTTGTCTTGCGTTATTGACGCGGCCGCGTCATGTCGATCGCCACACTGCTGCCATGCCCACGTCCCCCACACCCGAGCGCGCGGCGGCGCGCGCGGCCGGCCTGCGCTACGTTGATGACACCCAACCGGGCTTCACCCGGCTGCGTGCAGGCAAAGGCTTCCGTTACCGTGATGCTGACGGCCACGCAGTGCGCGATGCGGTGACGCTGCAGCGTATCCGCGCATTGGCCATCCCCCCGGCTTACACCGCGGTATGGATCTGCGCGCACGCCAACGGCCACCTGCAGGCGACCGGCCGCGATGCGCGTGGCCGCAAGCAGTACCGCTATCACGCCGACTGGGCGAAGGTGCGCGATGCCGGCAAGTTCGATCGGATCATTGCGTTCGGCGAGGCACTGCCCACGCTGCGGCGGCGGCTGGCACGCGATCTCCGGCAGTCCGGATTTCCGCGGACCAAGGTGCTGGCCGTGGTGGTGGCGCTGCTGGCCGATACGCTGGTACGGATCGGCAATGAGACCTACGCCCGCGAGAACCGCTCGTTCGGGCTGACCACCCTGCGCAACCGCCACCTCGAGCTGCTTCGCGGCGGGCGGGTACGCATGCGGTTCCGGGGCAAGTCCGGCCAACTGCAGGAGGTGACAGTGGGCGACCGCCGCCTGGGCCAGATGGTGCGACGGTTGCAGCAGCTGCCGGGGCAGTCGTTGTTCCAGTACCGCGACGATGATGGCCAGGTGCAGCCGGTCGATTCCGGCGCAGTGAACGAGTACCTGCGCGACGTGATGGGTGAGGACTTCACCGCCAAGGATTTCCGTACCTGGGGCGGCACGGTGGCGGCGGTGCAGGCACTGGCTGCCACCGCGCTGCCCGAGCCCGCCAGCCAGCGCGCACTGGCCGCAGCACAGCGCGAGGTGGTCTGCCAGGTTGCCGCGCGTCTGGGCAACACCCCTGCGGTGTGCCGCAGGGCATATATCGATCCCTGTGTGTTCGCCGGCTGGGAGCGTGGCGAACTCACCGCGCTGGCGGGCCTACGCGGCCCGCGGCAGTGGGAACAGGCCACGTTGCGTGTACTGCGGCGGGCACGCCGGCTCAGCCGCAATAGCCGGCTCAGCCGCAATAGATCGCCGTGATGTTGTTGGTGCGTCCCTTCTCGATGGTCAGGCGATCACCGCCTTCGCTGGCGGGCGGAACACGCGGACCGTCGTGGCGCAGCACCTGCACGTGCAGGCTGTCGCTGTCCACGCGTGCACGTTCAACGGTGGCCGCCGACGCTGCCAGACCGACGGCGCCGCGCACCATGTCGCTGTGGCACTGGCCGGAGATCACGCCGTCGATCGGTTGAACCTGTGCGACTGGCGTGCTGCTGCATGCGGCGACGGCAAAGGTCAGTGCGGCTACGCTGAATGCGCGGATCATGATCCTGCTCCATGGTGATGAGGACGCCAGCGTGCCGCGCGCGGCGTGGTGGCGGCATGAACGGCGTGCACATGCGGGACACGGTGTATTCACCGTCGCCGACAGCGGCGATGGCCACACTGCATGTACTGGCACGCCACGGAGGTATGACATGGCCACCTGTGATGTATGCGGCAACGACTACGACAAGAGTTTCACCCTGCAGCAGGGCGGGCGCAGCGGCACGTTCGACTCGTTCGAATGCGCGATCCACGCCTTCGCGCCACGCTGTGCGCACTGCAACTGCACCGTGATCGGCCACGGCGTCGAAGGCAACGGGCAGATCTTCTGCTGTGCGCACTGCGCTGGCCATGCCGGCGTGCAGGGCGTGGCCGATCGCGCCTGAACCCACCCGATTCCCCACACCTGAAGGAGACCGCATGGCTACGAGCAAGAAGGTTCCCGCCCGCCGCAAGGCGTCGCCCAAAGTGCGCAAGGGTACGAAGGCAGCTGCCGAGGGCAGCACTGCAGCAGCGGCCGAACGCCCCCGCGTGGTGAAGACGGCGACCCGCAAGGCCGCCGCCGGCGATCCACGTGCCGCCCGGGTTGCGGCCCGGCAGCGACGCCTGCAGGACCAGGAAAAGGCCAAGGATGCGCGTGCGGCGAAGAAGGCGACCAGGAAGAAGGCGACCCAGGCGGGCACGCGACGCCAGCCGGAGAGCCTGCCCGCCCAGCACCTGGCCAAGCCGGGACATGAGCACGAACTGGACCTGGCCCCGCGCTTCCTCGCACCGGACTACGTCGGCAGCGGCAAGCTGCAGGGCATGCGCGCGATCGTCACCGGCGGCGATTCCGGGATCGGACGCGCCGTCGCTGTCCTGTTCGCGCGCGAGGGGGCGGACGTGGCGGTGCTGCACCTTGATGAGGCCGAGGATGCCGAGATCACCCGCCAGCATGTGGAGAGCGAGGGCGGACGCTGCGTGGTGATTGCGGGCGACGTGCGCGATCCGCGTTTCTGCAACAAGGCGGTGAAGCAGGTCGCCAAGGCCTTCGGGGGCGTCGACATCCTGGTCAACAACGCCGCCTTCCAGCTGCACTGCGAGCGCCTGGAGGACCTGGAGGACGAGCATCTGCAGGAGACGCTGCAGACCAATATCGGCGGCTACGTGCAGATGGCACGGGCCGTGCTGCCACACCTGGGCGAGGGCGCCAGCATCATCAACACGGGTTCGGAAACCGGCCTCTTCGGCAGCAAGGCGCTGATCGACTATTCGGCGACCAAGGGAGCGATCCACGCTTTCACCAAAGCCTTGGCCAGCCAGCTGCTGCCGCGTGGCATCCGGGTCAACTGCGTGGCCCCCGGCCCGGTGTGGACGCCGCTCAATCCTGCGGACAAGCAGGCCCCCGACGTGGCCGAGTTCGGCAAGGACAGTGACATGGGGCGCCCGGCACAGCCGGAGGAGCTGTCTCCGGCCTATGTGTTCCTGGCGTCACCGGCCTGCGCCAGCTACATCAGCGGGGTGATCCTGCCGGTGATGGGCGGCCCGCGGGGCTGACCGGGGGCGCATACAGATCGGCGATGCGCGGAATGAAGCGCTGCGGGTTGGCGCCGACCAGGTTGGTGAGCACCACCACGGCGATGCCGCGGTCAGGGTAGACGATGAAGGCCGAGCGCGCGCCACCGATGCCGGCGACCTGGCGGTCCGGCGCACCCTGCAGTACCGGCCAGCCGGCAGACCACGGGCCCGCCCTGCCATCGGCCAGCGGCTCGGCGGTCCACATCCGTGTGCGCCCGTCCTCGCGCAGCAGTCGCCCGTCCAGCAGTGCGACCAGCCAGCGCGCGGTGTCATCGGCGGTGGTAAGGATGCCGCCGCCGGACCACAGGCTGGGCGGCACGTCGTAGAACCAGTGCGACAGCCGTGGCGGAGTATCGGCGGCTTCGGTCGCGCGCGGGGCCAGGCTGTACATCGTGGCGGCGTCGGGGATCAGGTCGTAACTGTCGCCGAAGGTGGTGCGTTCCATGCCGGCGGCGCCGAACTGCCGGCTGGCCAGGAAGCGGTCGTAGGGCACGCCCGACTGCCGCGCGATGATCCGCGCCAGGAGCAGATAGTTGGTCTGGTTGTAGGCGAAACGCTGGCCAGGTGCTGCATCCATCGGCTGTGCGGTCACGGCCTGCCAGGCCTGTGCCTCGGTGCCTCCGCCCAGCAGCCCGCGCTCGTCAAGGATGTCCGGCAGGCCGGAGGTGTGGGCCAGCAGCTGACGTACGCGCACGGTCTGCCAGGCGGCCGGAAGTGCATCCAGATAGCGCGACAGCGGTGCTTCCAGATCCAGCCGGCCCTGCTGTGCCAGCTGTGCGGCGGCGACGCCGGTAAAGGCCTTGGTGGCGGAGTTCAACGGGAATCGCGTGCTGCGTGTGGCGGGCACGCCGTTTTCCACGTTGGCCAAGCCGAACGCTTCGGACAGCACGACCTGGCCGCCCTTGACCACTGCGATCTGCAGGCCTGGAATGCGCTCGTCCTGCAATGTCTGGCGGATCAGGCGGCGAGCCTGTTCGTTCGCCGGCTCCGGGCTGGCTGACGCCGGCGAGAGGGGCAGAGCAGCAAGCAGCAGGAGCAGAAGGGGGAGCGATGGGCGGAACATGGGTTATTCCCGGCGGGATGTGCGGATGGGATGCAGCAGGCAGCAGGAGGGTTTAGATGCTGCCGTTGCGACTTTCCGGGAGGGAGGACATTCCAGCGGAGCCGGCAGTCCACCCTGACTGCGTTGATGCCGATACTGAACGGAGGATGCCTGCTGCCGGACTTGCTACAGTCTGTCCGCTGCACGCAACGCAGACCCATGCCCAGGAGGAAGGGCGGCGATGTCCGAACCGTACTCGGCTTTTCTCAGCTTGAGCATGTCACGCGCAGATCTTGCGCGGTGGCTTGCGGCAGCACCGCCGGACGTGTCCCGCTGGTCGGACTGGCGCTCCATCGGCGGGCAGTGGAGTCTTCCCGGAGGCGGGGATCTTTCCGACCCGGATGCTCCGGGTCTGCAGACACTCATTTCAGACTGCAACGCGATGTTGGCGCGCCATCGGGACAACCGCGCGGCACTGGAGTTCGTGCTGGGATCGGCAGAGGCGGAGAACATCAGGATTGCGGCCTATGACCATCAGGGAAGACACTTCGTTGCCGGGTCGTTGACCTATTCGGAGAGTCTCTACGACATCCTGTTCTTTCTGGCCCTGGGGCGCAGCGCAGCCGAGTTCCTGGCCACGGACGATGCCGGCCTGGTCGTTGTCCACGACTATCTGTGGGGCGAGGACGGCGAACGGAGAACGGTCGCCGCGCTTGGGCTTGCTGGAAACGGACACTCCGCATTCCTGGGGCCCGACGCCTCCGCTGCCGCCGCCCGCGAGTTCGACGAACGGGTCGAGGCAATGCTGGATGGACAGGACGATCCGGACTTCTTCCCGCGCGATCAGCTGCAGGATCTGCGGGACTGATCCCGCGCATCAGCTATTGTTGAAGGGCACATAGGGTGTAAACGGCCTGGAAGGATCGAAGTCCTTCTGGCCAGGGTACAGAAGGCAATAGAGCCTGCCTTCATGCACGACTGCCAACGGGTAACAGGCATCCTGCCTGCTCATTCCGCCTGCGCCGCATTCCTGGAGGCCTTCCAGCACCTCCATGGCGGTGCACTTTCCGGCCTTGCAGTCATGTTCCCGGATCGCGCTGAAGCCCTTTGAATAGAAGATCCTCGGTGCCCGATAGCCCTGCAGCGGTTGCAGGTGCTTGGCCAGGGCGGCGTAGGCCCTGTCCACTTCCTCCCGCTCACCCAGGTTGAACGTGGAAGGCGAGTCCGATGTGAACCTGAACTTCGCAGGATCCGTCTCGCACTCCCACGCATGTGAGGCGGGAATGTGCAGCACAAGCAATGCGAACGCACTGATCAAGGATCGGGGCATCATCACTCCTGGGCAGGTCTGCTGTTGCTCGATGGAGCCGCATGGGAACACGGGAAAGAGTGAACCAGCGCTTCCCGCGTCAGCGTCGATGCGTCTTCCTCGAGGCGGGCGCGCGGAAGCGCCTTCAGGTGGCTGTACACGCGATCCACAAGCTCATGGGGTAGGACCGTGGCTCGTCCACACCATTGCCCGGCGCTGCTGTCGGCGACTGCCGCGATGTAACCCTGGGCCCAGGACACCGCGCGAGCGCGGCACAGTGCGTCGCTGCACTCACGCCCCTCCTCGTTGCCTGTGATTCGCTCCAGCAGTGCGCGGCCACTGGAAAGTGCATTGCCTGCGTCTGCAGCATGCGCGGGCAGAGCGGCGGACAGGCACGCCGCAAGGAGGGAGGCTGTTGAAGGCCGCCGCAGCCAGCGGCCAACCGGAGTGCGCATGCATGCGATTCCTGAAGATGGAGAAGAGAAGGCTCGTCGCCAAGGCCAACTCTATCGGATCGGCAAGTGGAGGAAGCGTTTCCGGGCGTACGATAAGTCATGCTGTCACATGTGCCTGTCGTCCCGCTGGCTCGCAGCGGCATGCTTTAGCTGATTTTGGGGAATGACAATGGATCTGGAAGTTCTGGAGAAGTGGTGTCAGGACGGGATAACAATGCTGTCTTCTCCTGAAGATATTCCGCACCTTGTTGAGTTGAGGCGAAAACTGGTTACGCACTTTTCTCGCAGCCCAAAACTCTACGAGCTGGCAAGCGATATATCCGAGGATTTGAGTGATCTTCCTGAGGATGCGAGGCGCATCGCCAGAGAGTATCTGATCTCCACTTATGGATTCAGTTTTGAATTCTTTATGGATAGGAAGTTGGCCAAGGTTCGCGAAATTCTGAAGCGTGGAAAAATCAGAAGCGCGGCGGAGTTTCGTGCGTTGTCCGATTTTGCAGCGGATGTGGAGGTCGAGGAGGGGCTCGCTCGAGATGCAGAGTTACTTCTTGCGAGCTATTCCAAGGCCTGAAATATGCTGAGCCTGGGCCTTGATGCTCGGCACAAGTCATATTTGCAGGGTGGGATCGACCAATGACTCAGTGCTCGCCTCGCCGGTTCCCAGCCCAGCAGCTGCCGCGTCGGCTGCATACGCTGCGCTTGCCCCCTACCGTTCGTCGGCCCATGACTTCCGGGGGGTTGACTACAGGTGTCGTCACGCCGACAGTGACGACACGTGTAGTCAAGGGAGCCTGTCATGCGCGGCAAAACCATCGGGGACCAGGAGCTGGCCCTGCTGCAGTACATCGATGAACATGCGCCGGCCAGTGTCGGCGAGGTCGCCAGCGGCTATGGCGAGGCGCGCGGGCTGGCCCGTTCCACCGTGCTGACGATGATGGAGCGGCTGCGCACCAAGGGTTACCTGCAGCGCCGGCAGCACGAAGGCCTGTACCGCTACCAGGCCACGCGTGGCCCTGACAGCGTGCTGCAGGGCGCGGTGGCCCAGTTCGTCGACAACACCCTGCAGGGCTCGGTGTCGCCGTTCGTGGCCTATCTTTCGCAGCGCCAGCAGGTCAGCGACAACGAGCTGGCCGAGCTGGAAGCGCTGGTCGCCCAACTCCAATCGCGTCGCCACGAGGGCTGAGTCATGGACACCACGATGCTGATCCCGATGCTGGAACGGCTGGGCTGGACCAGCCTGCAGACCGTGCTGCTGGTGGCGCTGGTGTATGCCGTGTGCCGGCTGATGCCGTCGCTGTCGGCCGCCACGCGTTGCCGGTTGTGGTGGCTGGTTTCGTTGCAGGCCGTGCTCGGCCTGGTGTGGAGCCAGCCGGTGCAGCTGCCCTGGTTGCCCGCGTCGCCGTCGGTGGCGATGACCGCTACCGATATCGCCGCCGATGTGGTCTATCCGCTGTCTGCGGAAGGCTCCGCGCAGCTGCTGGCCACGATGCCGGCAGAGGTCGTGGCGACGCCCGCAACAGCGTGGTGGGCGCTTGCACTGGCCGCGCTGTGGGCCTCCGGTGTCCTGCTGATGGCCTGGCGCACCCTGGCGGAGTGGCGGCGTTGCCGCGCGCTGCTGGCCGCCGCGTATCCCTGCGAGGACGCGGCGCTGGTGCAGGCGCTGCACCTGGCCGCCGACGCGCATGGACTTCGCCGCCCGCCGCGCCTGTGGATGAGCGCACAGATCGATGCGCCGCAGCTGGTCGGGCCGCTGCGCCCGGTGCTGCTGCTGCCGGCCGGCGCCACTGCACTGCAGGGCGACGCGCTGGACCTGGCATTGACCCATGAACTGCAGCACCTGCAGCGCCGTGACCTGCAGTGGGGATTGTTGCCGGCACTGGCGCAGCACCTGTTCTTCTTCCACCCGCTGCTGCGGCTGTCTGTGCGTGAGTACGCCCAGGCCCGGGAAGAAGCGGTGGATGAGGCGGTGGTGGGCCAGCATGGGGCCAGTCGCCACGCGTACGGGCGTCTGCTGCTGCAGCTGGGCGTTGCACCGCAGCCGCACCTGGGGGTGGCCAGTGCCGCGCCGGACACGACCAGCCTCAAGCGCCGGCTGCTTTCGCTGCAGCCGCGCAAAGCCTGCCCGCGCGTGCTCGCGGTTGCCCTGACGGCCGTGGTGCTGGTGGTGGGTGTGGCACCCATGCGACTGGTCGCAGCGCCGGTGCCGCCGGCGCCTCCCGCACCGCCGGCGGCCCCGAAGCCCCTGTCGCCGCCGCCGGCTCCGAAGGCACCGCCGGCGCCGGCAGCGTCGGCGCACCTGCCGGCCGTGCCGGTTCCCCCCGCGCCGCCGGCTGACGTGACCGGGCCGGACGATGTGACCGGACCCGATGATGCCGATGTGGGGGCCTTCGACGATGGGACCGACGTGGACGAGGACCATGACGGCATGACCTCTACCGGCACCTCCATCACTACCTACGGGACGTTGGATCTGGGCGAGTCGCCGCGCCAGGCCTACGTGCTGGTGGATGGGGATTCGACCTTCGCCAATGGCGGCATCGATGACGTGGCGCAGGCCCGCAGGCAGCTCGGCAAGGGACCGGCACTGTGGTTCCGCCAGGGTGACAAGCGCTACGTGGTGCGTGATCCGATGCTGGTGCAGTCACTGCAACGTGCCTATGCCGGCGCGGCGGAACTGGGCCGTCAGCAGGGCGAACTGGGTCGCCAGCAGAGCGTGCTGGGTCGCCAGCAGGGCGAGCTCGGCCGTCGGCAGGGTGAACTGGGCCGGTTGCAGAGCGAACATGCACGCCAGATCGCGCAGGATGCGATGCGTACTGCGCGCAGTGCGATGGCTGCCCATGACATCAATCGTGAAGCGGCGGCCGAAGCGGCCAGGGCCGCGCGTGACTCGGTCGACGATGCAGCGCTCGCGCGGCAGGCCGCCGCTGAAGCGCGGCGCGCCCTTCAGGCTGCTCGTGATGACGAACGCCAGTCGGGGCGGAGCAGCGAGATGGGTCGGCTGGCCGGAGAGCAGGCCGCGCTGGCCAGCCGCCAGGCGGCGCTGGGCAGCCAGCAGGCCGCGCTCGGCGAACGGCAGGCACGCCTGCACGAGCAGGCCTCGCGACAGGCGCAGCAGGTGATCGCCCGTGCGCTGGCCAATGGCAAGGCCCAGCAGCTGTGAAGCGGCGGTAGCGCCGGGCCATGCCCGGCGTGCCCAGCGCCGTGCATGCGGATGGAAACCGCCGGGCCATGCCCGGTGTTAGCGGCTCAACCGCAGTTGGCGCGCACGATCCGGTTCTGCGCGTCGACCTCGATGGTGACCCGGTCCTCGCGGAAATCCATGGTCACCGCCATGCCGGGCTTCACCACCCGCGCCGTGCGTGCACCACTGGCTTGAACCACCTGCTTCACCGTGGCCTCGTCGGCGGCCCTGCCTGCCAGCCCCTCCAGCTTTTCCGGGTTGCATCGCTGCGGGCTTCCTGCGACATGCGGAGGCCGGGGTGCAGGATCGCTGCTGCTGCCACTGCCTGCACTGCCGCCCGCATGGCTGCAGGCGGCCAGCGGCAGGGTACAACCGAGCATCAACCAGAGACTGGAACGCATCGCGGATCCTCCACGCATCAGGAGCCGACAGTCTCATCGATCGGGGCTTCAGGGGGCGTCAATACCCGTTCGGCGAGCTGTTCGATGCGGCCCAGCAGCTGCGCCAGCACGGCGTCGTCGTAAGGCAGCCAGCGGCGTGGCCGCGCCGGCAGGTCCGGCAAGGCCAGCGTCTGCCCGGCAAGGCTGGCGCGGGCGGTGGCCAGGTGCAGCCTGTAGTGGCCGACCTGCACATGGCGGCGCTGGAAGGTCATCAGGTCACGCTGCGGATGAGCGGCCAGCAGATGCTCCAGGGTTCGCCCGCGCAAGCGGACCATGCGGGCCGGCGGCAGTGGCATGCCCTCGCCACCGCATGCGCAGGTGCTGGCCAGCAGGTCGAGTTCGCGCAGCAGTTCGGACGCCACCACTGCGGGCAGCTCGCGCGCCTGCACCGGTTGCCACGCGTCGCGATGCTGCCGCTGGAACTGCACGCGGCCGCTGCGGATCTCACCGGCAAGGCCATGCGACAGCGGTGCTGACAACTGCCAGCCGATCCGCCACGGGCCTTTGGCCAACATCAGCTGGCCGCCGTCATCGCCGTGCCAGCCTTGCCGACGGGCCAGCCCGGCCAAGGTCGCCACCGACAGCGTCAGCCCATTGAATGCAGCGGTATCGGCGGGTTCGCCGCGGGCGTCCAGATAGTGTTCGCGGAACACCTGGCGAAGCGGTTGCCGGCAGCGCTGCTCGATCAGCCGCGCGCGCCAGGCGGCGCGCAGATGGGGTTGGCTGCGGGCGGGATGCCACAGGCGCAGGCGGTTGCGGCCCTGCAACGCGACCACGATGCCATGCGCATCGGCGAACGCCTCTGCGCCGTCCACCGGCATCGCATCGATCCAGTGCCCGCGCGCATCCGCGAGCTGCCAGACCAGGCCCTGCAGCAGGGTGGCCAATGCCGGTTGCCGGCACGCGTCGCGCCAGTCCTGCAGTGCCCACTCGCCGCCCAGCACGAACGTGGCCTCCAGGGCACGGGCCAGGCTGGCCAGTGAGCGCCTGCCGGCGGCAATGACCGGCAGGCGCAGCAGCAGTTGCGGGCGCTGTGCGAGGCGGCGTTCGGCGGCGGCCAGATGGCGGTCCAGCTTCCGCGCGATACCGGCATGGCGCACCTGCGACCGCGCCAGCGCCAGCGCGGCGATGGCCTCGGGGGTGGGCATCGCATTGACCGCCTTGGCCAGCGCCACAGCCACCGATTGCGAGGGCAGGGTCCGGGCGGCGGTCGGGGCAACGCACACCGGTGGCAGCACCTGCGCCAGCAAGGGCCGCAGCCAGGGCGCATCGCATTCCAGTGCCGCGCGCGTGGCACGCCAGAGCACACCGGCTTCGGCGATGCTGAAGGCACGGTCAGCGATGTAGGGCGCCTGCCCACTGTGGATCGCCTGCAGGCGCTGCGCTGCCTGCTGCAATGCGTGCTCGGCGAACTGCAGGTAGGTGTCGTGTTCGCTCAGTGGCTGCAGATCGGCGGGTGCCGGATCGATGTCGGCCTCGGTGGGGTACAGCTCGGCGATGCGGGCATGGCGCAACAGGTCCTGCAACGGCCAGTGCGCCACCAGGCGCAGCTCATCACGCAGCAGCGGGTGCGCGCTGCAGCCGTCCAGCAGCGAGGCCAGCGTTCCGCTGCCGTCGGCACCGGCACAGCGCGCCAATGCCAGCAGCGACAGTGCATCGCTGCCGGCTTCGACGCTTGCCCCGGCGTGCAGGCCGCAGTGCTGCAGCAATGCCAGCGCGGGCGCCTGCAGCCGCTCGTGGCCGGGCTCGGTGCAGCGCGCAAGCAGGGCCACGCCGTCGACCGGACGAAGCGCGCCCGACCGTGTACCGGTGCTGCGCCGGGACAAGCGCAGCAGTGCAGCGGCGCAGATCGCAACGGTAAGACGGGGCTGCCGCTGCGCGTCGGCGTCGAGAATGCGGTGCGCCCACTGGCGCGCGCTATCCGTGAGCGGCAGGCCGTCGCACCCCAGAGCCATCGGCAGCAGGCTGGCCAGTTGCCCGTCATCCAGCCGGGCCAGCAGCGCCGCCTGGTCCTCGCCATGGAATGCGGCCAGCGTGCTGGACGCCTCCGTGCCGGCCAGCAGGGCAGCAAGGGAGCGCAGCTGGGAGCCCGGGACCTGGGTGCTCATGGAACCTCCGTGTCGTGAGCCGCGCCAGTCTCCGGCGGGGCCGCCTGGGGGTCCAGCGGCAGGGCATCATTCTGCCAACCCCATCGCATTCAGTCATAAAGTGACACCGTCCGCGAACACACAGGACCCGGCTCAGGCCATGCCGGGCGGCGCCTGCAGGGCGAGCAGTTCGCGCTCCTGTGCTTCCTCGCGGACCAGCCGCTGCAGCAGCAGGGCCAGGGTCACCACGTCCTGGTGATTGTGATCGGCCACCCGGCGCAGGTTCACCGCGTCGCCGCCGCGCAGGAACCGCAGCCACGCGCCCGGTGCCTCCGATCCCGGCAGATCGTCTTCGCGGATCACGCGCAGCAGCTGGCGCTCGATGGTGGACAGCCTGCAGTTCTCCCAGGTGCCACGATAGCGGCGGCGGGTCGGATACAGCAGGTCGACATGGTCCAGGGCACTGATCG
The DNA here is from genome assembly GCF_054473825.1 of Stenotrophomonas genospecies 5. NCBI lineage: Bacteria > Pseudomonadati > Pseudomonadota > Gammaproteobacteria > Lysobacterales > Lysobacteraceae > Stenotrophomonas > Stenotrophomonas genospecies 5. Next base: position 253,988 of record NZ_JBTMUW010000002.1, on the reverse strand, counting down.
GGTCGCGCTGGCGCGCCAGCCGGTAGCGCGCCTTCAGCAGGGGCGCATCGTAGCTGCGGCCGTTGTAGCTGCAGAACACCGTGGAGGGCTGCAGCCAGCCGGCGAAGGTGGCCAGCATCGCCTCTTCGGCAGCCATCGTCGATATCAGCAGCTGGCGGATGCGCAGGCCTTCGCCGCGCTGCGGGCAGGTGTACCAGTCGGCAGCACCGATCATGAAGGCGCGGGTACCGGTGCCGCCGGCCAGCCCGGTGGTCTCGGTATCGAAGAACAGCAGGTCGTGCGCGGCCACGTGCTCGTTCTCGCGCCGGGCGAACGCCAGCGACAGGGGAACCTTCGGAACCGGCTGCGGCTGCAGGGATTCGATCAGGAACAGGCCTGGCGCGATCTCCTCGCCGGGCAGCCGCCGGTCCTGTGCGGTCGCGTGCAGGGGCGCTGCGCTGCCGCGTGTGCGCAATCCCAGCAGGCGATGCAGGCTGCCGACGTGGGGCTGCCGCAACGGTGGCGTGGTGGGGGCGGGTGTCATGACGGCCGGGCCGGTCGGCTTGTGGCGGATCTCCTGTTCAACCCAGGCGAATACCGAGCGTTCGGCCGGTGGCTGCCGTGCATCATTGGCCGCTGCCGGGACGACCGCTGCGGGCGCCGCCGCCGTGACAGCCGGCGGCCCGGCCTTCGGGTCGCCCGCCTGCTTCCGCAGCAGACGCAGCTTGTCCAGGCTCAGGCTCACGGTGCCAGCAGCTCCACGGCGCCACGGGTGGCGGGCACCGCATCGGGCACGTGCTGGCAGGCGTCGGCATCGAACAGGTCCAGCACGCGCAATGCCAGTGCGCGCGGCGAGGTCTCGTCCTCCTCCTGCGCCGCCAGTACCGGGCCGACGCAGGCCGGACAGCCCGCCGTGCAGTCGCAGCGCTGCACGAGTTCGCGCGCGCGCTGCACCAGCTCCGCCTGGCGCTGCCACAGGGGTTCGCTCAGGCCGACGCCGCCCGGGAAGTTGTCGTACAGGTACACGGTCGGCACGAACACCTGCAGCAGCTCGACCGCGCCCGGATCGCCATCGCTGCCGCGCAGCTGGCCGCGGCCGCTCTGGTCGGCGACCGCGAACCATGCACCGTCGCCATTGCCGACCGACTTCTGCAGATCGCGTGCGTCGGCCATCACCGCCACCGTAGCGACGATGTGCAGCGCGTAGGCGGCACCCAGGAAGCCATCCAGCGCGTCTTGCCGGCTGGCGAACGCACGCAGCAGCAGCGCCTGCGGGAGCTGCCACCACACTGCGGTGGTGTGCAGTTCCTGGTCGGGCAGGTTGACCGGGCCGTAGCCGATGTTCTCGTGGGTGTAGTACCGGATCTTCTTGTAGCCGGCCACGCGGCGCACCACGTGCACCTCGCCGTGGTGCGAATCGCCGCGCCCGGCCACGCCGCCGTCGAAACGATCCAGCACCTTGAGCTTGGTGAAGTCGATGCTGTCGGTGTAGTAGTCCACGTGGGTGCGGGTGACGTAGGCCTTGCGCCCCTCCCAGTCCAGCGTCTCCACCTGGTACGGCGTGGACTGCACCATGTGGATGGCGCCCTCGTACAGGGTCAGCGCGGCGGCGGAGTAATCGACCTCGGCGATGATCTGCTGGCGGCCGTCGCTGCGGTCGACCACCACGAAGTTGCCGTCGGCCACCGCGCGCAGGCTCACCGCGTTGGCCGGATAGCTGTCGGCAATCCACTCCCAGCGCTCGCCTTCGCGATGGACCACGTCGGTCTCGGCCAGGGCTTCCAGGAACACCTCCGGATCGATCGGGCCGAAGCCATCGCCGACCCGGAACGGCAGCTCGAAGGCCGCGCAGCGGATGTGGTCGAACAGGATCAGTGGCTGGTCCGGGGCGATGCGCGCATGTTCGGGCGAGGCTTCGGCGAAGAAGTCCGGATGGCGTACCACGTACTGGTCCAGTGGCTGCGAACTGGCCACCATCACGCCCAGCGCGGGCTGCTGGCGGCGTCCGGCGCGGCCGAAACGCTGCCAGGTGGCGGCCACGCTGCCCGGATAGCCGTTGAGGATCACCACGTCCAGGCTGCCGATATCCACGCCCAGCTCCAGCGCCGAGGTGCTGACGATGCCATCGATGCTGCCCGCGCGCATGGCGCGTTCGGTCTCGCGACGCTCGGTGGGCAGGTAACCGCCGCGATAGGCGCGGATGCGCGGTGGCTTGCGCGGATCGTGGTCGAAGATGTCCTTCAGGTACTTGGTGAGCACTTCGACCATCAGCCGCGTCTGCGCGAACACCAGGGTCTTGAGGCCGGACTTGATCGCGATGCGGGCGATGCGGTTGCTCTGCGAACGCGCCGATGCACGCAGGCCCAGGTCCGGGTTGATGACCGGCGGGTTCCACAGCAGCACCTGCTTCGGTCCGCTGGGCGCACCGGATTCGGTGATGGCCGTGACCGGTGCTTCGATCAGGGCTTCGGCATGGGCCTGCGGATTGCCGATGGTGGCCGAGCACAGGATGAACTGGGGTTGCACGCCATAGAACGCACAGATGCGCTTGAGCCGGCGCAGCACGTTGGTGACATGGCTGCCGAACACGCCGCGGTAGGTATGCACTTCGTCGATGACGATATAGCGCAGGTTCTCGAAGAACTGCGCCCACTTGGTGTGATGCGGCAGGATCGCCTGGTGCAGCATGTCGGGATTGGATACCACGATGTCGCCATGCAGGCGGATCGCCTGCCGCGCGTCCCCGGGCGTGTCGCCATCGAAGGTGAACGCCTTCACCCCGAGATCGCCGGCGCGGTTGAGCTCCAGCAGTTCGGCCACCTGGTCCTGCGCCAGCGCCTTGGTGGGGAACAGGTACAGCGCCTTGGCGTTGTCCTGCATGGCCGCGCTGACCACCGGCAGGGTGTAGCACAGCGACTTGCCGCTGGCGGTTGGGGTAACGATGGCCACATGCTCGCCGCGCTGGCTGGCCTCCCAGGCCTCGGCCTGGTGGCTGTACAGCTGTTCGATGCCACGTGCCTTCAATGCGGCGGCAAGGGCCGGCGGTACCGATTCCGGAATGGGCGCATAGCGGCCCTCGCGGCCGGGGATGGCAAAGCTGCCGGTGATGCGGTCGTGGTAGCGGCGCTGCAGGCGCGCGCTGAGCAGGGCACCGTCGCGGGCGGGGAGACCGTCGCGGGTCGCGAGTTGCTGCTCCGCGTCGGCGGTGCGCTTGGCGAGTTCGTAGGCCATGGGTGCACGGATTCCAGGGGGGCACATGGCACCACAGATGGGTCTCAGGATGTGAGACCCCGCAGCGGGACGGAGTGAACCGTTCAGTGCGCGGGCGGCAGCCGGACGTCGAATCCAGTGAAACGCCTGCCGCGTGCGCCGGAACAACGGGCTGGCCCGCCTCGAACAAATGACAGGTGCACCTCGCGGGCGCGAACGTGCAATCCACTTCAGCGCGGGCTGAACAGCGCGCGCCGTTCCAACGAAATCTGAAGCCGCCATCCGTATCCTCAGGCGAAGGACGCAACCAACAGGGGCGGTAGGGGTGGCACGACGAGCAACGCAGGGAGCACTTCTGGCCGGCCTGGTGCTGGCCGGTACCGCGCAGGCGCAGCAGGCGCCATCCCCCGTATCGGTGGTGCCCGAACCCGGGCAGACCGTCGCCGCACTGCCGGAGCCTGTCGTGACCCCCGAAGGCACGCCCGCGCAGGGCAACGTCACCACCCTCGGCGAAGTGCGCGCGCTGAAGCCTGAAGACGATCAGCCACTGGATCTGTACCGCTTCAGGAACCCGGTGAAGATCGAGAACAACCGCTTCAGCCGCAACTGGAGTGAACCGCCGACGCCCGAGCAGGTAAGCATGGCCGGCGGCTACGTGATGATGGGCGTGGTCAAGGGCTTGCTGGCGGCGGGCAAGGGCTTGAACAAGATCACCGGGGGGCCGGATCAGATCCAGTCCGCCATCGCACGGCCACCGCCGGAACTGAGCGCGGAACAGCAGCGTCGCGCGCTGCAGTTCTGTGCGCAGCAGGAGGGTTGCGGTGGTGCACCGCCGCTGAAGTGAGCGAAGGATGGGGGGAAGCTATGCCGTACGGGCAACGCCAGGCGGCCGCCGTTCCAGCCACCACAGCAGCGACGCACACAGCACGAAGGCCAGCCACCATGGCCAGCGTGATCCCGGCACGGGCTGTGTCGCCTGTGCCTTGACCGGTGCGGAGGTGGCCAGGGCCTGCGCCGTCGCATCGATCATTCCCTGCCGGTGCAGCGCCGCTGCATCCGTCCTGTCGAACACATAGCGCCAGTAGGAGCGTTCGCCCTGCTGCAACCGGTGCCAACCGGCCTCGCGTGGCCACCAGCCGGCACAGCGTGCGCTGCCGGTACCGCCGTCCACGATCAGCGCCACCGACGCGCCCTGTGCATCGAACATCTGCAACGGCGCCTGCACATCGCACAGGGCCTGTCGTTCCCCGGCCCACGCAATCGGCTGCGGCGACCACGGCGCGGTGCTGCCGCCCTGCGCGCGCGCCAGGGTGCCGACCACATCGCTCCACAGCTCGCCATGGCGATCGTCGCGGCCGGCCAGCACCCAGCGCCACGTGTCGGTCAGCGGCAGCAGGCCGATGCGACCCTTGCCGGCATCGCGCCAGCCTCCGATGGCAGCGCCGCTGCGGTCGTGCAGCAGTGCGGTGGTGGCAGGCACCTGCAGCGCAAGCTGTTCCAAGGTGGGCAGCGCGGCGGCATGCGAATCACGATCAGCCTCTTCGCCATCGCGAGTAGGCAGCGTGCCGGACGCCAGCGGACCGCGTCGGGCTGCCAGCATCGCGCTGTCACCATCGCCGGGCAGCGTGACGCTGCGGCTGGCGCCATCGCCCTGCACGGGCAGGCCGAGCTCGCGCAGGCGTTGCCGCGCTCCGGCCGATGGCACGCCGGCACTGCGGACCAGCACACCCAGGCCCTCGTGCATGGCCTGGCGCACCGCTGCGAGCTGGCCACTCCCCAGCGTGGCCAGGCTGCGCTCGTCCAGCAGCAGCAGGTCGGTGCGCGCCAACGATGCCGCGTCCAGACCGACCTGACCTTCGCTGATGCTGAGGCCGGCGCCGGTGTCGGCCTGCATCTGCACGTCGATGCCGGCATCGGTGGCCCAGCGTCGCAGGTATTTCAGTTCGGGTCCCGGCGTGCCGGCGCGGATCTGCAGGCGGACCCGCGTGGCCGGCAGGGTCTGCTGGGGTACCGGAACGGTATCGACAACATGGCCTTCGCCATCCAGCAGGCGCAGGCGGAACACGCTGCGGCCTTCGGCACGGGCCACGCCACTCAGTCGTACCCGTCCGTCCTCGCCCAGCGGGGCGCGGTCGATCACCGTGTCAGCCGGGTCCAGCAGCTCAGCCTGTGCGCGGGGGACGCCGCGGGCCTGCGCCTGCACGTCGAAGCGCGCGCCAGGGGCGATATCCGCGGGCAGCTGCAGCGCGGTCCAGCCGCGAGGGGCGGGCGGTGCCTGCCAATGGACCTGCGCGGGCAGCGCGGCGTCGCGGTCGCGTGCCTCCAGGCCGGCGCCGACCAGGGTCAGCCGCGTCGAGGGATGCTGGCGCAGCGCCGTCGCCAGGTCCGGCACACGCTTCGCGCCCGGCACCTGGGTGGCTTCGGGCAACAGGAGGAGCGGTCCCTCGCTTGCCGGCTGCGCGCTGGCCCTTCCGGCATCGGCACCCAGCACCACCAGGCCCGCAGCGGGCTGCTGCCGTGCGGGCGGCAGCAGGCATGCGTACAGCAGTGCAGCGGCGATGACCTGCAGGCCGAGCACGGCCAACAGCGGGCCACGCGGTCGCACCGGTGCGCGCAGCTGGCGCGCGCTGGCGACGAGTACGATCAGCACCAGGACGAGCGCGACCCACAGAGCCGGTGCCGACAGGTTCATGGCTGCGCCTCCAGTGCATCCAGGTATCGCTGCCCCATCGCATCGGCCGCGCTGCGGCGTGTGGCCTGCGGCACGGGGCGCTGCAGCGCCCTCCACAGCTGTGACCGCAGGCGCTGCCGGCAGTCGGCACAGCCTGGCTCGATGCGCAACTGTTCGATGGCGGCCGCCAGGTCGAGCGCGTCGGGCAGGTAGGTCGCATTGCGCTGCTGCCAGCCCGCCAGCGCGTCCAGATCCGGCGTGCCGTTGCCGTCGCCCAGTCGCTGCCACGCCTCGACGATGGCCGGGTCCGGTGCCGTGCGTGCCGTCAGTGGCAGCTGTCGGCTGGCCAGCCCGGCGCGGTCACCGCCCAGGCGCCGGCCCTCATCGATGGGCGGAAGTTCCGGGCCAACGCGGGCCAGGTAGATGCGTTCGGCCTGCTGGACATGCTTGATGAATCCCAATGCCTTGTAGGCGTAGGGCAGCGCCTGCTCCGGGCGTCCCTGGCGCAGCTCGCCTTCGGAGGCCCACATCTGGTCGAGTGCCGCTTTCAACGTCGCGCGGGTCTGCGGATCGAGCAGGGTCGCCGCCTCGGCGTGGTCGTGCGTGTGGCCATACTCGGTCAGCACGTCCGTGGCGCTGCCGAACACCGGTGGCGTCTCGGCGTTGCCTGCGTTGCCGCCGTGGTCGTGGCCATGCGCGTCGTGGTCGCCGGCCTGCGGCTGCGCCGCGTGGTCGTGATCATGGTCGTGATCGTCGTCGTGATCGTCTGCGGTGGGAGTGTCACTGGTCGGCAGGTCGCTGGTTGGCGGCGGCTTCGGTGCGCCTTCGCTCTCTTCGCCAAGGAACTGGCCGTAGCGCAGGCGCAGGATGCGCTGGTCGACGCCGATGGCGTCGCTGCGCTTGACGAAGTCATCGGCGGCCAGGCTGCGCCGCTGGCGGATCAGCGCCTCCGCATCGAGGATGATCTGCCGTTGGCTGCGGAAGTAGGCCGGCAGGGTCTTCTTGATGCGGCCTTCCAGCTCGGCGCCCAGCACCGCCTCGCTGCTGGGCAGGCGCAGGATCACGCTGCTGCTGCGGCCGGTCTGGGGTGTCGGGGCATGGTTGTCGCGCACCTCCAGCTGGGCGATCACATCGTTGCCGGGCTGCGCTCCCAGTGCACCCAGATCCAGCGTGTGAGCGAACCGTCGCGCCGTTGCTTCGCCACTGCCGGTGAGCGTCACGCTGCGCTGGACGAAGGTGATGTTCTCGCCGCTGCCCTGGGTGAGGGTGATCGACAGGCGGGCCTGCGTGGCCACGCCGTGATCGTCGCTGGCCTCGAAGCGCAGTGCCCACTGCCGCTGCCCGGGCGTGCCCAGTACCAGGCTGGCAGCGGGCTCCAGCACGCGTACGGTCGGGGCGCGGTCCGCCACCACGTCCAGGCGGTACAGGCGTGTCGTGGCCAGTGCCGGTTCGCTGACCACGCGGTACAGCACCGGTGCACGGGCCACATCCTGCGCCTGCCAGTGGCCGTCGCGTTCGGTCAGCGGCACGCGCCGGCCATCGTGGAACTGCAGCCATGCGCTGCGGGGCGCACGATCGAAGCGCAGCGACCACGACAGGCGGCTGTCGGCGGCGACCTTGGCATCGAGTGCGTTCTGGTTACGGGGTGGTTGACCCGTATAGGCCGGAGCCTCGATGCGCAGGCGGGTGGACTGCAGCTGCAACGGGCCCGCAGCGGCCGGGTCAGCGGGGCGCGACGAGGACATGCCCGGCATGGACGGACCGGACCGTGGCCAGCCCAACGCAAGCAGTGCGACGGCGACACCCCCGACCCAGCACAGCAGCAACGCGCCGCGCGGCCAGCGCGGGCGCAGTTCCGGCATGGCGCGTTCGAGCGCGGCCTGCACATGGTCGCGCTGGCGCTGCTGCAGCGGATTGAGTACGGCCGGATCGGCGAACAGCAGGTCGGCGCTGTCTTCGCTGGCCCCGCTGCCGTCAAGCCGGCGCTGCACCCAGTGGCGGTCCAAGCGGCGGGCACGGACCGTGGCCAGCACCGTGCAGGCGAGCAGAGTGGCGGTAGCAACGATGCAGGCGATATCGAAACCGCCCAGGCGCAGTGCAAGTGTGGTCGCCGCCAGCGCCCACGGCAGTCCCAGCAGCAGAGTGATGGCGCCGCTGCGGCGCCGTGCGCGCTGCCAGGCGCGTTGCAGCATCGTCATGCGGGCAGCCTCCGTCGCGTGTTGCTGGCCATCCAGCGCTCCAGTGCGAACAACAGCACGATTGCCAGCAGCAGCCAGGCGGTGGGCTCACGCACGGCAGGCGTGGCAGCCGGCAGGGCGACCTGGCGCGGTGCGTGATCCTGCGCATCGCCTGAGCGCGGCGGCGGCGCGGGTTGCAGCGCCTGCAGCAGGGTGTGCGGCAGGCGGGCATCGCGCAGCGCGGCATTGCCTGCGGCGTTCCATTCGCCGGGCAGGGACAGCAGGCGGCCGTGGCCAACGCGCTGCTGCCACAGCAGCGTCGCGCCCTCGGCGTCGCGCAGCAGCGCGCGTGCATCCGCTGCCGGCCGGGCGGCGGTCAGCACGCTGCCACCGGCCTGCAGCCATGCCTGCCAGTGAGCGGGCAGCGCATCGGCGCGGCTCCAGACACCGACTTCACCCGAAGCGGGCAGCGCATCCGCAGGCAAGGCGGGCGCGGGTGATCGGGTGCCCCATGCGCGCTGCAGCGCAGCCAGCCAGCGCTGTGCCGCGGCCGGGGCATCAGCGTGCATGCGCAGTTGCGGCAGCGGGGTGGGCGCGGCCGTTGCAGCAGTCGCACGGGGATGTGTCTGCCATTGCACCGCCCGCGAGAGCTGCAGGCGCATGCCGTCGAGGCCGGGCAGCGGATCGGGCACGTGCACGGTCAGCGCGGTGCCGGTCGGCAGCTGCGCATCCAGTTCGCGCAGCAGGCTGGGCAGGGCCACATCCGTGGCCGGTGGTGGCTGGTCGATGGTGGGGAATCCGGGCGCAAGCCAGCGCCAGTTGTCGTCGCCGGCAGGAGCGCCGGCATGCAGCGCGGTCGCATCCAGACCGGGTGCGACGACCGTCCATGCGCCGGTAGCCGGCGCCGGTCCGGTCAATGCCGGCCGCGCCAGCAGCACGGCCAGCGCGGCAAGCAGCAGCAACCGCACCAGCAGCAGCGGCCAGTCATCGAAGCGAATGCGCTGGCGCGGGCGGATCCGTGCACGCAGCCAGCGCAGCGCGGCGAAGTCCAGCGGCGTGTAGGGATGGCGACGCGCGAGATGGATCAGCAGCGGCAGCAGCCACGCCGCCAGTGCGGCCAGCCCGAGCGGAAACAGCAGGCTCACGCGCCGCCCCCGCGGCCGAACAGCGCCTGCAGCGGCTGGTCCACCGGTTGATCGAGCCAGCCGGTGGCACTGGCGATGCCACTGGCCTGCAGCCGCAGGTGCAGTGCTGTGTGTGCAGCGGTGAAACGCTGCAGGTAGTCGGCGCGGATCGCCGCGCCATCGCCGAGCAGTTCCTCGCCGGTTTCAGGGTCGCGGAACCGATGGCCGGCATCGAATGGGAAGTCGCGCTCGTCGGCGGTCAGCACCTGCAGCAGCAGTACCTCGCGGCGTGCACTGGCCAGCTGCTCCAGCAGCACGATGCCGGCGTCATCAAAGCCATCGCCGATGGCCAGCAGCAGGTCGCCCGGGCGAACGCGCTCCCACAGCGGGCGCAGCGTGTCACGGGCGGGCCAGCCGCCTCGTGGCTGCAGGGCATGCAGTTGCAGGTGCACGCGGTCGCGCTGGCGTGCGCCCTGCGCTGCGGGTACCAGCTGCAGGCCGTCGCCGGTGACGGTCAGCAGGCCGAAATGATCGCCCTGCTGCAGTGCCAGCTCGCAGACACAGGCGGCCAGCATGCGCATGTGATCCAGGCGGCTGCGTGCCGGCGCGCCACGGTCGGACTGGCCGGCCGATGCGGTGGCATCGAGCAGCAGCCATACCGTGATCGGGCTTTCGCGCTCCGACTCGCGCACGAAGAAGCGGTCCGAGCGCGCGTACAGTTTCCAGTCGATCTGGCGCAGTTCATCGCCGGGTTCGTAGGCGCGGTACTGGGCGAATTCCAGGCCGGCGCCACGACTGCGGCTCGCGTGCTGGCCGATGCCGCTCGCGCCGCTGGCCAGACGTGGCCGCAACCGCAGCGCGCGCAGGCGCGCTCGCAGTTCGGGAGGCAGGACCAGCGTGCCAGCACTCACGCGTGGATCACCCGGGGAACGGCACGGCGTGCAGCAGAGCGGCGACCACGTCGTCGGCGCGCTTCTGTTCGGCTTCGGCGGCGAACGACAGCAGCAGGCGGTGGCGCATCACCGGTGCAGCCAGGGCCTGCACGTCCTCGCGGGTGGCGGCGAAGCGGCCCTGCAGCAACGCGCGCGCCTTGGCCGCGAGCACCAGCGATTGCCCGGCGCGTGGTCCCGCACCCCACTTCACCCACTGGTTGATCGCCGCGGGCGCTTCCGGCCCGGGTCGGCTGGCACGCACCAGCCGCGTGATCCAGGCCAGCACATCGGGGCTGACGTGCACCTGGCGCACTGCCGCCTGCAGGGCGATGACCGCAGCGGCGTCCATCACCTTCGGCACCGCCTCGCCGGCACCGCCGGTGGTCTGTTCCAGGATCTGGCGCTCCTCGGCCTCGCTGGGGTAATCGACCAGGACGTGCAGCAGGAAGCGGTCCAGCTGGGCCTCCGGCAGCGGATAGGTACCGGCCTGTTCGATCGGATTCTGCGTGGCCAGCACGAAGAACGGCGCGGGCAGCGCATAGGTGGTGCCGGCATAGCTGACGGTGCGTTCCTGCATGGCTTCCAGCAGCGCGGCCTGGGTCTTGGGCGGCGTGCGGTTGAGCTCATCCGCCAGCAGCAGATTGGTGAAGACCGGCCCCTGCTGGAAGCGGAAATGACGATGGCCGGTGCCGTGGTCTTCCTCCAGCAGCTCGGTACCCAGAATGTCGCTGGGCATCAGGTCCGGCGTGAACTGCACGCGTCGGAACTGCAGCTCCAGCGCCTGCCCCAGCGAACGCACCAGCAGGGTCTTGCCCAGGCCGGGCGCGCCTTCCAGCAGGCAGTGGCCGCCGGCCAGCAGTCCGATCAGCAGCTGCTCGACCACCGTGTGCTGGCCGACCACGGCACGGGCCAGGGCGGCGCGCAGATCGTGCAGGCGCGGCAGCAGGGAATCGAGATCAGGGCGGGTCATGGGGGGCTCTCACTCAATTGTTCAATGCGTACATCACGATGTTGACGCCGAAGCGCGTGTTGTCCTCGGCCAGGAAGCGCTTGTTGCGCCAGTCGTAATCCCACTCGCAGCCATAATCCTTGTTGCTGTACAGCACGCCCAGGCGGCCATCGACCTCGATGCCCTTCAGATAGTCGTGCACCAGATCGTCGCCCCAGCCGTTCAACTCGAAGCTGGTGGCCGGTGGTCCATCGGGGAAGCGGAAGAAGCTGCGGTACAGCGCGTGGCTGTTGGGCAGCTTCTGCAGCGCCCTGGGCCCGAACAGGCGGCCCATCTGCGCCTCGAAGGAGGTTGCGAACAGGCCATCGATGTCATGGTTGCAGTCATCGACGAAGACGAAGCCTCCGTTGCGCACGTAGCGCACGAAGTTCTGCCGCTCGGCCGCGTTGAATTCCACCAGCGTGTGCCCGGCCAGGTAGCAGAAGGGCGCTTCCAGCATGCGTGGGTCGGCCAGTGCCACCACGTGTTCCTGCGGGTCCACGCGCAGCGAGGTGTAGTCGATCAGCGAAGTGATCAGGTTGGACGGCATGCGCGCGTCCACGTCCCAGTCGCCCGAGTCGTACTGCAGGCGGGTGAACCAGAAGTCGTAGCGCGAACTGCGCGGGCCTGCCTGTGCCCAGGCCGGAAGCGCGGCCGCCGAAGCGGCAGCAGCCAACCAGCGCAGGCAGGCCCGGCGATCCATCAGACGGCGTCGGACAACGAGGTGAAGGTGAAATCGCGCAGCTTCATCGGCGGGATCATCATCACGAAGCTCGACTCGTCGCCGGCCACGCGCACCGGCTTGCCCAGCTCTTCGATGTTGTTGAGCATGATCACCGGCGATTCGTTGAAGCGGAAGTTCTTCACCGGGTGCTTGATCTGGCCGTTCTCGATGTAGAAGGTGCCGTCACGGGTCAGGCCGGTCAGCAGCACGGTCTGCGGATCGACCATGCGGATGTACCAGGTGCGGGTGACCAGGATGCCCTTCTGGGTGCCACGCACCAGCTCGGCGGTGCTCTTCTCGCCACCGCTCATCAGCAGGTTGCCCGGCGTGGCCTTGGCGGTCTTGCCCTGCTTCTGCGCCCAGAAGCGCGAGTAGTCCAGGTTGGCCACCTTGCCGTTCTCGATGATGGCCAGGCGCTCGCGCGGCATGCCCTCGTTGTCCCACGGCAGCACCGGCGCTTCCGGGTGCCACGGATCGGCATACATGTTCACGCGTGGGTCGTAGACCTGCTCACCGAGCTTGTTGCCGCCGCCCTTCTTCGACAGGAAGCTGCGGCCTTCGTCGGCCGAGCGCGCACTGAAGAAATTCATCATGAAGCTGATCAGGCCTGCGGCCGCGGCCGGCTCCAGGATGACCGTGTACTTGCCCGGCTCCAGCGCCCTGGCTTCGGCCGACTCGGTGGCCTTGCGCATGGCGATGCGGACATCCTGGTCGGCCTTGAAGTCCGCCGCGTCCTTCAGGTTGCGGCCGACCCAGCCCGATCCGCGGCCGTCCTCGGTACGCACGGTGCAGGTGTAGTCGAAGTTGGTGGTGCGCTGGTAACCGAAGTTGCCGTTGCTGTTGGCAGTGGCGTAGAAGCCCTGGCCATCTTCAAGGAAGCCTGCGGCAATCAGTCCGTTGCCACGGCAGGGCGCGATCGAATCGGCGGCCACCTTGGCGCGGAATGCCGGATCGATGGCGGCGGTGGACTCGCTGAAGGTCGGGCTCGGCCGGTAGGTCTGCTTGCCGATGGCGGGCATGAACTCCGGGTTCTCCGGTGCCAGGCGGGCCAGATCCTCGGCGCGGCGCACCACGCGTTCCAGTGCGGCGTCGTCGAACTCGTTGATCGAGGCGGTGCCCACTCGCTTGCCGAAGGCCACGGTAACGGCAAGCTCGGTGTTGTCCACGATGCCGCTGGTGGAAACGTTGTTCAGGGCGAAACGGATGTTGCCGGCGATCGATCCCGCCAGCACGGCGGTGCATTCATCGGCCTTGGACAGGGCGATGACCTTGTCGAGGATGGCCTTGGCCTGGGCTTCGGTGAAGATACTCATGGTGTAAGGGCTCCTGACCGGTCAGCCGAGGCTGCGTGCGGTGTTGATGACATTGATGCCGTTGAAGCGTGCGGTCGACGAGCCGTGCGAAACCGCCGAGACCTGGCCCGGCTGGCCCTTGCCGTCGAAGAACGAGCCGCCCAGGCGGTAATCGCGTTCGTCGGCCACGGCGGTGCAGGCGTTCCAGAACTCCGGCGTGCGGATCTGGTAGGCCACGTCCTCCAGCATGCGGGTGATCTGGCCGTTCTTGATCTCGTAGAACAGCTGGCCGCCGAACTGGGCGTTGTAGCGCTGCTGGTCGATCGAGAACGAGCCGTCGCCGATGATGTAGATGCCGTTCTCCACGTCCTTGATCAGGTCCGGCACGCTCAGCGGCGTCTTTCCCGGCGCCATCGACACGTTGGCCATGCGCTGGAACTGCACGCTGGACCACGAGTCGGCATAGCAGCAGCCATCGGACTCGGTCTTGCCGAGGATGTGGGCCTGGTCGCGGATGGTCTGGTAGTCGACCAGCTTGCCGTTGCTGATCAGGTCCCAGCGCTTGCACTTCACGCCTTCATCGTCGTACGCGACCGCGCCGAGGCTGCCCGGCTGGGTCTTGTCGGCGAACACGTTCACCAGCTCGCTGCCGTACTGGAAGCGCTGCTCGCGCTTGTCCAGGGTGGCGAAGCTGGTGCCCGCGTAGTTGGCCTCGTAGCCGAGCACGCGGTCCAGCTCCAGCGGATGGCCGATCGACTCGTGGATGGTCAGCCAGGTGTGCGACGGGTCCAGCACCAGGTCGTACTTGCCCGGCTTCACCGACGGCGCCTTCAGTTTCTCCTGCGCCTGCTTGGCGGCCGCGATGGCGTCCTCCTTCATGTCGTAGGAGGAGCTGTAGTTGACCACGCCGTTGGGGCTGACGACCTTGCCGGCGGCGGCGCCGTCCAGATACTCGTAGCCCAGGCCCATCGGCGCAGACAGGCCTTCGCGGGTGCGGAACTTGCCACTGGTCTTGTCGATGGCGGTGACGGTCATCGGTGCCCAGATGCGGTGCACGTCCTGGTCGATGTAGGAGCCATCGGTGGACGCGAAGTACTTCTGTTCATTGACCAGGAACAGCATCGAATTGACGAAGCTGGCACCGGCGCCGATCGCTGCGGCATTGACGTCCAGCAGCAGGTCGACCTTCTCCTTGATCGGCACCTCCATCGCATTCTTGCGGATCGGCGTGCGCCAGCTGACCTCGCCCACGCCGGGCGTGCTGGCCAGCTGCACCGGCGCGCTCTGCACGCCTGCGTTGGCCTTGGCGATGGCCGCAGCCTGCTGGGCGGCCCTGGCCACGTCGGCAGTACCCAATGCGTTGGTGGCGGCGAAGCCCCAGGCACCGTTGACGATCACGCGGATGCCCACACCGGTGGACTCGGTGTTCACCACGTTCTGCACCTTGTCTTCGCGGGTGATCACGAACTGCCGCAGATAGCGGCCGATGCGCACGTCGCAGTAGGTGGCGCCGGCACTGCGGGCGGCCTGCAGGGCAGCATCGGCCAGGCGCTTCTTCAGCGCGGGGTCAAGGCTGGACTGCAGCTGCTCGGCGGCGATCACTTTGCCGAAGAAGGACGGCACGATCAGGCCGCCCGCGGTAAGCCCGGTCAGGGCCAGGAAGTCACGTCTGTGCAAGGCTGCTCTCCATGAACGATGGGGTGGCTCAAGCGCCGAGACTGCGCGCGGTGTTGATGATGTTGATGCCGTTGAAGCGGGTGGTGGACGAACCGTGCGACACCGCCGAGACCTGGCCCGGCTGGCCCTTGCCGTCGAAGAACGAGCCGCCAAGGCGGAAGTCGCGTTCGTCGCAGATGGCCGTACAGGCGTTCCAGAACTCCGGCGTGCGGATCTGGTAGGCCGCGTCCTCGACCATGCCGGCGATCTTTCCGTCCTTGATCTGGTAGTACAGCTGGCCGCCGAACTGCGCGTTGTAGCGCTGCTGGTCGATGGAATAGGAACCACGGCCGTGGATGTAGATGCCGTTCTCCACGTCCTTGATCATGTCCTCCACGCTCAGTGGCTGCTTGCCCGGCGCCAGTGAGACATTGGCCATGCGCTGGAACTGCACGCTGGACCAGGAATCGGCGTAGCTGCAGCCATGCGACGCATCGCGGCCGAGGATGTGTGCCTCATCGCGCGTGGCCTGGTAATCGACCAGGATGCCGTCGCGGACCAGGTCCCAGCGCAGCGTCTTGACGCCCTCGTCGTCATAGCCGACGGCACCGAGGCTGCCCGGTTGGGTCTTGTCGGCAAAGAAGTTGACGATGTCGCTGCCCCAGCGGAAGCCCGCATCGCGCTTGTCCAGGGTGGCGAAGCTGGTGCCGGCGTAGTTGGCCTCGTAGCCCAGCACGCGGTCCAGCTCCAACGGATGGCCGACGTTCTCGTGGATGGTCAGGAACAGGTTGGAGGGATCCAGTACCAGATCGTACTTGCCGGGCTTCACCGACGGCGCCTTCAGCTTCTCGCGCGCATGCCGCGCCGCTGCGATCGCATCTTCAACCGGATCGTAGGAGTCGCGGTAGGCGGTGATGCCGCCGGGCAGCTGCACCTTGCCGCGCGCGTCGCCATCGAGGAACTCGTAGCCCATGCCCATCGGCGAGGACAGACCGGCGCGGGTGCGGAACTTGCCGGTGGCCTTGTCGATGGCGGTGGCCGTGAAGGGCAGCCAGATGCGATGGATGTCCTGATCGATGAACGAGCCGTCGCTGGAGGCGAAGTACTTCTGTTCGTTGACCAGGAACAGGGTGGAATTGATGTAGTCGGCACCGGCGTTCATCGCCGCCGCATTCAGGCTCAGCAGCAGGTCGACCTTGTCCTGGATCGGCACTGCCATCGCGTTCTTGCGGATCGGGGTCTTCCAGCTCACATCGCCGACGCCGGTGACCGGTGCCAGCTGCACCGGCCGGCTCTGCAGGGGGGCGTTGGCGCGTGCGATGGCGGCGGCCTGCCCGACGGCGGCCAGGACCGCGGCGGGGGTCTGCTCGCGGGTGGCGGCGAAGCCCCATGCACCGTTGACGATGACCCGGATGCCGATGCCGGACGACTCGCTGTTGGTGACGTTCTGCACCCGCGCTTCGCGGGTGATCACGGCCTGGTTGAGGTAGCGGCCGATGCGCACATCGCAGTAGGTCGCCCCGGCCCGCTTGGCAGCGGCCAGCGCGGCCTCGGCCAGCACCTTCCTGCGGGCCATGTCGCCCGGTTCGAGCAGCTGCTCGGCGGCGATCAACCGCGCGTGCGGCAGCAGCAGGCCGGCCATGCCCAGACCGGATAAAGCCAGGAACTCACGTCGTTGCACAGCGCTCTCTCTCACTCGCGTGCGGCCGGCAACGGGCCAAGCCGATCACGTCAACTGCTCGACTTTCGCCAGCGGAGGGCAATCAGCACAAGTGACTGCAGTCATGGGTGGGGCGCGGCAGGGCTTGCCGCCCTGCACCTGCTGGAATCAACGTCAACGTCAAAAGCGGGCATTCCGTGGGATGGCGGGGCGCTGTGGGTTTGCGGGGGCGCCGTAAACCCGTCCATGGGGGCTTGGTCGCCGCATCCATGCGGCTCACACCCCGCAAACCCACAGCGCCCCACCTTCGACAGTTGGCCGGCGGCCAGCAGATCCACGCCATGCATGGACGAAAGCTGTTGGATATCGAATCAAATTCCGGGGTCAGATCCGTTTTCCTGTGGAAAACGGATCTGACCCCAAGAGTATTTCCGACAGATCGCGGCCAACTGTCGAAGGCGGGGTGGGTCCGGTTGCGGGGGCGTGAGCGCCATGGATGGCGCGACCGAGGCTACAGGGACGTATTCACGCCGTCCCCCGCAACCGGACCCACCCCGCCAACCCACGGATAGTCCGCTTTTGACGTTGATGTTGCTTCGGTGGGTGCAGGGCGCAGCCCTGCCGGACACCCTCCCTCGTGCACAATGGCCCGACCCCGTCCGGATGCCGTCCCGATGTCGAGCAAGCCGTATTCAGAAGCCTGCGAACGCAACCGCGAACCGATCGCTGCCGCGCTCGATCCGTGGATGGGCGACCGCCACCGGGTACTGGAGATCGGCAGCGGCACCGGCCAGCACGCCGTGTTCTTCGCCGAACGCTGGCCCTGGCTGCGCTGGCAGCCCAGTGATCACCCGGACCATCTGCCGGGTATCGAGGCGTGGCGCGCCGAGGCGGCACTGCTGAACCTGCTGCCGCCGGTGGCGCTGCAGGTGGAACTGCCACCGGCAGCAGGGCTGTCGTTGCCCGAGGGCAGCCTGTTCGACGCCGCATTCAGTGCCAATACGCTGCACATCATGAGCTGGGACCATGTGCAGGCCCTGTTCGCCGCGTTGCCGTCGGTGCTGCGACATGGCGCACTGCTGGCGGTGTATGGCCCCTTCAACTACGGCGGCCGCTACACCAGTGACAGCAATGCGCGGTTCGATGCCTGGCTGAAGGCGCGGGATCCGCGCAGCGGCGTCCGCGATGCGGAGGCCGTGCAGGCGCTGGCCGCGGAAAGCGGCTTCACCCGCCTGCGCGATGTGGCGATGCCGGCCAACAACCGCCTGTTGGTGTGGCGGTTGGGCTAGGCAACCGCCGCGGCTGACGGTGGCCGGTGCTCCTCCGGCTCAAGCCACCTGCACGATATGCAGCGCCTTCGGGTTGCGCCACTGCGCCAGCAGCGCAGCTTCCCGCGCCTTGGCGCTCTCCACATGCGCTTCCTTGACGTGGCCGAAGCCGCGGATGTGCTCGGGGATGCTGGCGATCTCCACGGCCAACGCCAGGCGACCGTCATCCAGCCCGTCCAGCAGCAGCTGCACGGTGGCTTCGTAGTCGCCGATCAGCTTGCGCTCCATGCGGCGCTCGGCAGTGCGGCCGAACACATCGAAGGCACCGCCCCGCAGGAACTTCAGCTTCGCCAGCAGGCCGAACGCCTTGAACATCCACGGACCGTACTCCTTCTTCTGCAGCCGGCCCTGTTCATCCTTCTTCGCGAACAGCGGCGGCGCCAGATGGAAGCGCAGCTGGTAGTCACCCTCGAACTGCTGCTGCAGCCGGCGCTGGAAATCACCGCTGGTGTACAGGCGGGCGACTTCGTATTCGTCCTTGTAGGCCATCAGCTTGAACAGATAGCGGGCCACGGTCTCGGTCAGCGCGGTCGAGCCGCCGATGCGCTCGCGTTCGGCGGCGCGCACGCGTTCGACCACGCTGCGGTAGCGATCGGCGTAGGCGGCGTCCTGGTAGTCGACCAGGAACGCGGCGCGGCGTTCGATCATTTCATCCAGCGAGCGCGACAGGCGCGCGTCGTCCAGCGGCAGGAAGGCAACCTCGCCGCCATGCGAGGGCAGGCCACGCAGTTCGCGTTCGTCGCCGGTGTTGCGTGGCGCAGCGGTGGCACCCCACTCGTTGCCTTCCCACTCGCCCGGTGGCAGCGGATGCAGCGGGCCGGGCGTGGATTCCGTATCGGTATGGCGGTTGCGCACCAGGCCGGCGGCCTCCTGCACGGCCTGCGGATCGATCGCCGCCAGCCGGCCCCAGGCGAAGGCCTGCTGGTTCATCGCCACCGCCGCGCCGTTGAGCTCGATGGCACGCATCAGCGATTCGAACGACAGCGGCACCAGGCCCTGCTGCCAGGCGTAGCCGAGGATGAACAGGTTCGCGGCGATCGCATCGCCCAGCAGCGCCGTGGCCAGTTGGGTGGCATCGAGCAGCAGCGGCTCATCGCCGCCCAGCGCCACGCGCACGCCAGCGATGATGTCGGCCGCCGGGAACTGCATGTCGGGACGGGTGGTGAACGTGCCCGGCATCGCTTCGTAGGTGTTGAGCACGACCTGCGAGCGGCCCGCGCGCACCTTCGACAGTGCCCAGTAATCGTTGACCACCACCATGTCGCAGCCCAGTACGAGGTCGGCCTCACCGGCGGCGATGCGCACGGCGTGGATGTCCTCCGGCCGGCGTGCGATGCGGATGTGGGTGGTCACCGCGCCGCCCTTCTGCGCCAGGCCGGTCTGGTCGAGCACCGTGGCGCCCTTGCCTTCGAGGTGGCCGGCCATGCCCAGCAACGCGCCGATGGTGACCACGCCGGTACCGCCCACGCCGGTGATGAGGATGTTCCAGGGCTGCTCCAGGCTGCCGCGCACCGTCGGCGCCGGCAGGTTGTCCAGCAGGGACGATGCATCGCGCCGGTTGCCCTTTCGCGGCTTCCCGCCATGCACCGTGACGAAACTCGGGCAGAAGCCATTCACGCACGAGTAGTCCTTGTTGCAGTTGGACTGGTCGATCTCGCGCTTGCGCCCGAACTCGGTTTCCTTCGGCAGCACCGATACGCAGAAGCTCTTCTTGCCACAGTCGCCGCAGCCCTCGCAGACCAGCGAGTTGATCATCACGCGCTTGGCGGGATCTTCCAGCTTGCCGCGCTTGCGGCGCCGCCGCTTCTCGGTGGCGCAGGTCTGTTCGTAGATCAGGATCGAGACCCCCTTCACCTCGCGCAGGCGCTTCTGCACCTCGTCCAGCGCGCTGCGGTCGTGGAACTCGACGTCACTGGGGAAATGCTCGCGCTGGCGGGTCCACTTGGCGATGTCGTCGGACAGCACCACGATGGTGTGGATGCCTTCGGCGCGCATCTGCCGGGCGATATCCGGCACGCTGAGCGGGCCATCCACCGGCTGGCCACCGGTCATCGCCACTGCATCGTTGTAGAGGATCTTGTAGGTGATGTTGACGCCGGCCGCGATCGCCTGGCGGATCGCCAGCGAGCCGCTGTGGAAATAGGTGCCGTCGCCCAGATTCTGGAACACGTGCGGGGTATCGGTGAACGGCGCCTGCCCTGCCCAGGTCACGCCTTCGCCACCCATGTGGGTGAACGTGTCGGTGCTGCGGTCCATCCAGGTCACCATGTAATGGCAACCGATGCCGGCCAACGCACGTGAACCGTCCGGCACCGTGGTGGAGGTGTTGTGCGGGCAGCCCGAGCAGTAGTGCGGTACGCGCGGGAAGCTGGCGCGCGGCAACGCGAGCTCGGCCTCCTTCTGCTGCATCCACTGCAGGCGCTGTTCGATCGACTCGTTGTTGAAGAACCGCTGGATGCGCCGGCCGATCACGCCGGCGATGGTGGCCGGGGTCAGCTCGCCGGTGGACGGCAGGATCCATTCACCGGCTTCGTCGTACTTGCCGACGATGGACGGGCGCGGGCCCCAGCTGGCCGGCCAGTTGAAGAACTGCTCCTTCATCTGCCGCTCGATGAAGGCGCGCTTCTCCTCCACCACGATGATGTCGTCCAGGCCCTGCGCGAAGCGGGCAATGCCTTCCGGCTCCAGCGGCCAGGTCATGCCGACCTTGTAGACGCGGATGCCGATGTCGGCGCAGGCGGCCTCGTCCAGGCCCAGGTACTCCAGTGCCTGCAGCACATCCAGGTAGCTCTTGCCGGTGGTGACGATGCCCAGCCGTGCACGCGGCGCGTCCATCACCACCCGGTCGATGCCGTTGGCGCGGGCGAAGGCCTGCGCCGCCTTCACGGCATAGCGGTGCAGGCGCATCTCCTGGTCCAGCGGCGGGTCCGGCCAACGGATGTTGAGGCCGCCGGCCGGCATCGGGAAGTCGTCCGGCAGCACGATGCGACGCGCCAGCGGATCCACGTCGACCGATGCCGACGATTCCACCGTCTCGGCGATGGTCTTGAAGCCGACCCAGCGCCCGGTATACCGGCTCATCGCCCAGCCGAGCAGGCCCATGTCGAGAATGTCCTGCACGCCCGCCGGATTCAGCACCGGCATCATCGCGCTGACGAATTCGTCCTCGCTGCCGTGCGGCAGGGTGGAGCTGCGGCAGGCATGGTCATCGGCCGCCAGCGCCAGCACGCCGCCATGACGGGACGTGCCTGCCGCATTGGCGTGCTTGAAGACGTCGCCGCAGCGGTCCACGCCCGGGCCCTTGCCGTACCACATGCCGAACACGCCCTGCACGTTGGCGCCGGGGAACAGGTTGGTCTGCTGGGTACCCCAGACCATGGTGGCGCCCAGGTCCTCGTTCAGGCCCGGGGTGAACTTCACCCGCGCGGCCTCCAGGTGCGTGCGGGCGCGCCACAGCTCCAGATCGAAGCCGCCCAGGGGGCTGCCGCGGTAGCCGCTGATGAACCCCGCGCTGTCGATGCCTTCGGCGGCATCCCGCAGCCGCTGCATCAGCGGCAGCCGCACCAGCGCCTGCACCCCGCTCAGGTAGATCCGTCCCTCGTTGCGGGTGTACTTGTGATCGAGCGTGTAATCACGGTCGATCAGGTCGGCGGAAGAGGGCGAGGTGAGTTGCGCGGTACTGGTCATGGCTGGCCCGGTCAGGATCGGCTGGCACCGGCCGCGTGCAGGCACGCGACGGGGAAGGCGCGAATTGTAGCAGTGAGGCCGCGCAGGCCCCGGCACTCGCGCCGGCGGCCATGCTGCGGTTAGGATCAGGAGGAGAGAGAGGGGCTGCGGTCGCAGCCCGGGGGAAGAAGGAATGTCAGTGGCAGTAAAGATCCTGACCGGCATCCTGCTGGTCTCGGGGGCGGCCTCCGCGTGGGCGGCGCCGGTATTGCCGGCGCCACAGGAGTTCTATTTCGACAACGATGCCGCGGCTGCGCCGATGGTGGTCGTGCAGCAGTCGCAGGGCGATGCCCTGGTGGCGCAGCTGCTCAAGCAGCGCGAGCGTGGCCGGCGCGTGGTGGAAGCGACCGTGCAGCTGGCCTCGGTGGCGATCGCGCAGGGCCGTAGCGAACTTGGCGAGCAGCTGTACCGCGAAGCATTGAAGGATGCCCCGGTGCAGAGCAGCGTCGGTCGCGGCGTACGCTGGAACTATGGTTGGGACCTGCTGCGGCAGGGGCAGCCGGAGGCCGCGCTGGAGCAGTGGCAGGCCGCCGCCGGCAGTACGCTCAGCAAGCCGAGCTGGTTGCCGCCAAGCTACGCGTTGGCACTGTGGCGCCTGGGGCAGAAGGAGCAGGCCGTGCAGTGGTACGCCGCTGCCGTGCGCACCGAACCGTCGCAGTGGAGCGACAGCAGCCGCTACGCGCAGCTGCTGCCGCAGTGGCGCGAGGACGAGCGCGCGTCGCTGGCCGAAGTACAGCAGGCCTGGGCTGCCGCGCCGCCGGCCTGGCCCTGAGGGCAGGCGTGGTGCCGGGGTGCACCCGGCACCTGCAGAGGGCAACAGCCTGCGCCGCGGGTGGCAGACCGCTCAGTCGTCCGCAGACACCGTGCGACCGGACGCCCACTCGCGCAACGCCGCCACCTGCTCGGCCATCAGCACCGACAAGGGCCGTGTCGCCCGGATCTCGCCCATCAGCGTTTCGGTATCCAGCGGCCGGTTCTCGGCATGGGCCGCATACAGCCCGGCCACGATGGCCTGCTCGATCTCCGCACCGGAGAACCCGTTGGACGCTGCGGCAAGCGCCGGCAGCGCGAAGTCGTCCGCAGTGAGCTGGCGTCGCCCCAGGTGCAGGCGCAGCAGTTCCACCCGCACCTCGGGCGAGGGCAGGTCGACGAAGAAGATCTCGTCGAAGCGTCCCTTGCGCAGCAGCTCCGCGGGCAGCTCATGCACCTGGTTGGCGGTAGCGACGATGAACACCGGCGCCTTGCGTTCGGCCATCCAGGTCAGCAGGTAGCCAAGCACGCGGCGCGATACCCCACCGTCGTCGCCACCACTGGCCAGGCCCTTCTCGATCTCGTCCATCCACAGCACGCAGGGCGCCAGCTGCTCGGCCGAGGCCAGGGCCTGGCGCAGGTTGGACTCGGTCTCGCCGTGGTACTTGTTGTACAGCGCGCCCACGTCCAGGCGCAGCAGCGGTACGCCGAACCCGGCGGCGGTGGCCTTGGCCAGCATCGACTTGCCGCAGCCCTGCACGCCCAGCAGCAGCATGCCGCGCGGTGGATCCAGCCCTGCCGGTGCCGAGCCGGCGATGAAGGCGACACGGCGCTGGTTGATCCAGCGCTTGAGCCGGTTGGCGCCGGCCACGTCGCCGAAGCGCGCGCTGTCATGCTCGAAGAACAGGTGGCCGCTGCGGTTGAGCAGCTCGAACTTCAGCCGCGCCAGCTGTGGCAGGTCGTCGTCGCGCAGCGCACCGTCGGCGTAGATGAGCTGCCGGGCGATGCGCCGGGCGTCGACCAGGCTCAGGCCCTGCAGGTTCTTCAGGATCTTCTTCACCGCCTCGCTGTCGACCTCCACGCGGCGGCCGCCGTGCTCGCGTGCATAGGCATCGGCCTCTTCGCGCAGCATCTTCAGCAGCGCATTGGCGTCGGGCAGGCGCGGGTTGAAGCGCACCGCCAGGGCTTCCAGCTCGGCCGGCAGTTCGACCTTGGCACCGATCAGCACCAGCACATGGGGTTCGCTGTGGCGGCGCTGGATCAGGTCGCGCAGCGCGCGCTGGTGGCTGGCATAGCCCAGATAGGGATGGAAATCGAGCAGCAGGTACACCCCGCGCTGGTCGGCCTGGCGGATCATCTGCAGCGCCGCGCTGGCATCGGGCGGTCCGACCGGC
Source organism: Stenotrophomonas genospecies 5 (assembly GCF_054473825.1). Lineage (NCBI taxonomy): Bacteria > Pseudomonadati > Pseudomonadota > Gammaproteobacteria > Lysobacterales > Lysobacteraceae > Stenotrophomonas > Stenotrophomonas genospecies 5. The sequence continues at coordinate 230,377 of NZ_JBTMUW010000002.1, read as the reverse complement.
GCATCCTCGCTGTCCAGATCGATGCGGCGCAGGCCCTCGGTGATCGACCAGCGGTGCAGGGCCCGCCATACATGCATCAGTGTCTGCCGGAACAACTCGACGATGCGGCCCTCGTCCTGGGTCTCCACCACGATCAGGGGGGTATTGGCGCGGATCAGCGCGCTCAGGTCCTGCAGTTCGCTCATGCGGGTTCGATCCTTCGGGGGCGTCACCATAGCAAAGCCGATGCCGACAGGTTCAGCGCGGCTCTACCTCCCGTCACCATCGCCGGTGTACGCTCGGGGCACGTACCCGGAAGCGAGGCTGGCATGAAGACGATCCTGGTGGCCGGTTCCAAGGGCGGGGTGGGCAAGACCACCGTCGCCACCCACCTGGCCGCGTACGCGGCATTGCAGGGCAAGGCCACGGTGATCGCCGATGCCGACCCGCAGGGCTCCAGCACCCGCTGGGCACAGCGCCGCGCCGGCCTGGAAAGCGCGGTGCTGCCGATCGACGTGTACCGGAAGAAGCAATGGGCCCAGAAGCTGCCCGATGGCACCGAGACCGTCATCATCGATGCGCCTGCCGGCGCGTTGGCCGACGATATCCCCCATTTCCTTGATGCCGCCGATGCGGTGGTGGTGCCGGTGCTGCCCTCGGCGCTGGACATCGAAGCCATCGTCGGCTTCCTCAACAGCCTGGCCCAGGTGCCGCGCGTGCACAGCCGCAAGCTGCCGGTGGGGCTGGTGCTCAACCGCACCAAGCCCTGGACCCAGACCTCGCAGCAGGCGCTGCAGATGCTGGCCGAATGGCCGTACCCGGTGGTCGCACAGCTGCGCGACAGCCAGAGCTACGTGGTCATGACCGGCCTGGGCCGCAGCCTGTTCGACTATCGCTCCGCCCAGGTGCGCGAGCACCAGGCCGACTGGGAACCTCTGCTGTCCTGGCTGAAGCTGTGACCGTTCACGCCTGGGCCCTTGCTCCACTCCCCGATTCCATGGATATCCGCGATGCGTGAACTGATCCTGCTGCGCCATGCCCACGCCGAACCGGCCACCCCGGGCCAGGCCGACCTCGACCGGCCCCTGTCGCCGGTCGGGCTTGCCGAAGCCGAAGCCGCCGGCCGCTGGCTGAAGGAGAACAAGCTGCTGCCGGATTGCGTGCTGTGCTCGCCTTCGCGGCGGACCCGCGAAACCCTGGAAGCGGTGATGGCGGCCATCGGCTATGTCGAAAAGCGCCTGGAAGACCGCATCTACGAAGCCACCCCGGGCACCCTGGCGGCACTGGTGGATGAACGCCGCGATCTCGACCGCGTGCTGGTCGTGGGCCACAACCCCGGCCTGGAACGGCTGGTGGCCCTGATGACCGAAGGCAGCAGCAGCGATTACCGCGGCATGCCGCCGGCCGGCATCGCGGTGCTCGGCTTCCCGCGCGAAGCGGCGATCGAGCCGGGCGTGGCCAGCCTGAACGCCTTCTGGTGGCCGTGAGCCGATGAGCCTGCGGTGGCCCGGCCGCTGCCTGTTGCCCCTGCTGCTGGCACTCGCCCCGGCCTGGGCGGGCGTGCCCCAGCCAACCACGTTGCCTCCGGTGCGCGCCGATGGCCCCCGCGTGCTGCTGCTCGACAGCCAGCATTCGCGCATCGGCTTCGAAGTACGCACCCGCTTCGGGCAGCGCATCGAGGGGGTGTTCCCGCAGTTCGAGGGGCGCATCGAGGTGCTCTCCGACGGCCGCCACCAGGTGCACCTGAAGATGTTCACCCGTTCGGTGGAGATTCCCGGCAAGGCCCGCTACACCGGCTGGATGCGGGGCGAGGAGTTCTTCGACGCCGGGCGGCACCCCATGGTGGAGTTCGATTCGCTGCCCTACTGGCCCGACACGGTGGCCGAAGGCGGCGACATCGAAGGCCGTCTGACCCTGCGCGGGGTCAGCCATCCTGAATCGCTGCGGGTCGAGAAGGCGCAGTGCGCCCGACCCGGCTATGATTGCGACGTCGTCAGCCGCGGTACCGTGCAACGAGGCCGGTATGGCATGGACAGCTGGCAGCTTGCCTTGAGTGACCGAGTGACCTTCGTATTGCGAGCGCGCCTGAGCGAGGCGCCGAAACCGTGAATCTGCTGCTGCGGGTGCTGGCGCTGGCAACGGTGTTGCTTGGCAGTGGCTGTGCGTCGCTGTCGCACGCCGAGCGCGACCGTGCCGAAGCGATTGCCGTGCAGGCGCGCTCCACCGAGGTCGAGTGCCAGCGTGCCGATCGCTGCGCGCAGGAGTCGCCGCTGCGCGCGCTCGCTGGCCGCGCATTCAGCGAGTCCACCGAAACCCGTCCCCGTCATTACGCCACCCTGCTGGATGAGGGAGAGGGCGCACTGGTCGCGCGCCTGAACCTGTTGCGCAGTGCCACCCGCAGCATCGATCTGCAGACCTATATCTTCGACAAGGACGACAGTGCCCGGCTGGTCATCGATGAACTGCTCGCCGCCTCGAAGCGGGGAGTGAAGGTGCGGCTGCTGATCGACCAGCTCTCGGCCATCTCCGACCTGCAGATTCTCGGCGCCCTGTCCGGCGCCCACGAGAACTTCCAGCTGCGGGTGTACAACCCCACCTTCGGCAAGGCGCGGCTGAACTACTTCGACTATGCCGGCAGCGTGCTGTGCTGTTTCCGCCGCTTCAACCAGCGCATGCACAACAAGCTGCTGGTGATTGATGACGCAATCGGCGTGGTTGGCGGCCGCAACTACCAGGACGACTATTACGACTGGGACCGCGAGTACAACTTCCGCGATCGCGACGTATTGATCGCCGGCCCGGAAGTGCGCGAGATGGCGGCCAACTTCGATGCGTTCTGGCGCGCCCGCCGCAGCGTGCCGGCCGAACGCCTGAACGACGTCGGACGCACGCTGCTGCGCGAGGGCGTGCCGGCCCTGCCGCCCGCCACCTTCCGCCGTCCCGAGCGGGTGCAGCGGGTCAGCGCGGAGGCCAACGACATGGACTTCGTCACCCGCTCCTTCGTCGACACCGCGTTGCCGGTGGCGTCGGTGCGCTACGTCGCCGACCTGCCGCGAAAGCATCGGCGCGAAAAGGTCGATGCGCCGCTGGCCAGCCAGCACGTCACCGAGCCACAGCTCGACGCACTGATCGCCAGCGCGCAGCACGAAGTGATCCTGCAGACGCCGTACCTGGTGCTGTCCAAACCCGCGCAGACGTTGTTCCGCGATCTACGCAAGCGTCCGCAGCCGCCGCGCGTGCTGGTGTCCACCAACAGCCTGGCGGCCACCGACAACCCGATCGTCTACGCGCTGTCGTACAAGTACAAGCGGCGCAACATGCGTGAGCTGGGCTTCAACATCTTCGAATACAAGCCGTTCCCGCTCGATGCGCCGGTCGACTACCGCAACCTGCTGCCGGACCCGATCGAGGCGCCGCCGGGCCAGGACAGTGGCGGACGCAATCCGCTGATCGGCGGCAGCGCTGCCGGCAGCAATGCCCGCAGCGGCGGTACGTCCACCGCCACCGACGCCGCCGCCACCACGACTGGCGCCGACGAAGCGCCGGCGGTTTTCCGCCCCCGCACCGGCAGCGCCTACGAGAATGCGCGGGCGCGCCGCCGCGCCGCCGGCAGTGAAGTGGAAACGCGTCTGCTGCGCACCGAGACGCGGCCCTCGTTCCTGGGCAGCAAGGCGGTCAACAAGCCGCTGCCTGTGACCCGCAAGGGTGCGCGCATGGGGTTGCACGCGAAGTCGCTGGTGGTCGACCGCCGCATCGGCGTGGTCGGCACCCACAACTTCGATCCGCGCAGCGAGAACTACAACACCGAAGGTGCGGTGATCATCGACGATCCGGTGTTCGCCGAGCAGCTGGCGCAGAGCATCCTGCGCGACATCCACCCGCAGAACTCCTGGACGGTCGCGCCACGCGCCAAGCCGCCGGTGCTGTCCGGGCTCAACTACAGCGTCGGCAAGGCCTCCGAGGCGCTGCCGATCCTCGATTTCTGGCCGTGGCGCTACGCCACCGACTACGAGTTCAAGCCGGGTCCGGACTGCCCGCAGCCGCTGCCCCGGCAGAGCCCGGACTTCCACCAGTGCTACGTTGCCGTGGGCGACTTCCCCGAAGTCAACGTCGGACCGAAGTGGCTGCTGGTGCGCATGCTGACCGCGTTCGGCGCCGGCCTCGTCCCCATCCTCTGAAGGTGCCCGCATGACCCAGGTGTTCCGCGAAGCCGTATCCCTCGAGCAGCTCAATGCGCTCAGCCGCAACACGGCCATCGCGTCGCTGGGCATCGTCTTCAGCGCTGCCGGTGAAGACTGGCTGCAGGCCACCATGCCGGTGGACGAGCGCACCCGCCAGCCCTACGGAATTCTGCATGGCGGCGCATCGGTGGTGCTGGCCGAGACCCTGGGCAGCAGCGCGGGGAATCTGTGCGTGGAGGCCGGCAAGCAGATCTGCGTGGGCCTGGAGATCAACGCCAACCATGTGCGCGCGGTGCGTTCGGGCACCGTCACCGGTACCGCACGCGCGCTGCACGTGGGTCGCAGCACGCAGCTGTGGGAGATCCGCATCGAGGACGAGCAGGGCCGGCTGGTGTGCATCTCGCGGCTGACCCTGGCCGTGGTGGCTGCCGGCCACGGCTGAGGCCCTGGCCAGGCCCGCGACAGCGGCGGAACCCAGCGTTCCCCGCCGATTGCCCCGATCAAGCGGATTTATGGCCTGAACCAGCTGGCAGCGATGGCAGCCCTCCGGTATCGTGCGCGGATGACTTCCCCCACTCCGGCCCCCCGCGGCGGCGTGGCGCGTGTGTGCCGTTACCTGTACCGCGTACCGCTGCTGTTGGTCCACATCCTCGTGTTCCTGCCGCTCACCCTGCTGGGCATGCTCGCGCCGTGGGCGAACCTGCGCGTGGGCCAGGACCGTCTCGGTGCCAAAGTGGTGAACGCGTGGCAGGGCGGCCTGATGTGGATCTTCGGTTTCCGCCTGGTGCGCTTCGGCCAGCCGCTGCCCGGCGCGGTGCTGTTCGTCGCCAACCACGTCAGCTGGGTCGACATCAGCATCCTGCACAGCCAGCGCATGATGGGCTTCGTCGCCAAGCGCGAGATCGCCGGCTGGCCGGTGGTCGGCTGGCTGGCCGCGCGCGGCCAGACCATCTTCCACCAGCGTGGCAACACCGAGTCGCTCGGTGGGGTGATGCAGGTGATGGCCGATCGCCTGCGTGAAGGCAAGGCCGTGGGCGTGTTCCCGGAGGGGCGCACCCGCGGGGGCCACGAAGTGGGCCCGTTCCACGCCCGGATCTTCCAGGCGGCAGTCGAGACCGGTGTGCCGGTGCAGCCGGTGGCGCTGGTGTACGGAACGAAGGGCGACGCGCAGACGATCGTGGCCTTCGGCCCGGGCGAGAGTTTCTTCGCCAATTTCCTGCGCCTGCTCGGTGAGCCGGCGCGACGTGCGGAAGTGCACTTCCTGGCACCGATCGGTGCCCAGGACCTGGAAGGCCGTCGGCGCATCGCGGAGACCTCGCGCGCGCGCATCGTGGCGGCCATGAGCGGGGAGTGAGGCCGTGGTGGCCCTGGTCCCGCCACCGCCTGTCGACGCATCCGCGTCGATGCTGACTGCGGCCGATTACCAGCCGCCGCGCTGGCTGCGCAATCCCCACCTGCAGTCGATGCTCAGTTCCAGCCGCATGCGCCTGCAGCGCGGCCTGCTGCTGCTGGCCGCCACCGGCGCGGTCAGCGAGGAAATGATCCTCGATGGTGGCGAGGGCGTGCGCCTGCAGGGCTGGCACAGCCACGTCGAGGGGCGCGAACCGCGTGGCATCGCACTGCTGCTGCATGGCTGGGAAGGCAGCGCCGAGTCCAGCTACATGCGCATGGCCGCCGCGCGCATGCTCGAGCAGGGCTTCGACGTGGTGCGGCTGAACTTCCGTGACCATGGCAACACCCATCACCTCAACCCCGGCATCTTCCATTCCAACCTGATCGACGAAGTGGTGCATGCCGCGGGCGACGTCGCCCAGCGCTGGCCGCACCTGCCGCTGGTCGCCGCTGGCTACTCGCTGGGTGGCAACTTCGTGCTGCGCCTGGCCCTGCGTGCGCCGGCAGCCGGCGTGCCGCTGCTGCGGGTGGCCTCGGTGTGCCCGGTGCTGGACCCGGCGTTGACCATGGAGAGCATCGAGAACGGCCCGGCGATGTACGACTGGTATTTCCGCCGCAAGTGGACCGTCTCGCTGCGCCGCAAGCGCGACCTGTTCCCCGAGTTGAGTGACTGCGACGATCGCGTGCTGAAGCTGGACATCCGCGCGCTGACCGCATGGCTGGTCGAGCGCCATACCACCTTCGGTTCGCTGCAGGCGTATTTCGACGGCTACTCGATTGCCGGTGATCGCCTGTCCGGGCTGCAGGTGCCGGCCGACATCCTGATGGCACAGGATGATCCGGTGATCCCGTATTCCACATTCCGCGACTGGCAGCTGCCACGCCAGGCGCATCTGGAAACGGCGTGCTGGGGCGGTCACTGCGGTTTCCTGGAAAACTGGCGTGGTGACGGCTTCTCCGAGCGCTGGGTGGCGCAGCGCCTGCGGCGGGTTCTGCAGGCCTGAACCGGGACCGGCGCGCAGGCCGCTACAATGCGGGTTTGCCCTTGAACCGGACCGCCATGCAAGACCAGATCATCCAAGCGTTGCGCCAGAACGAGGCCGGCCAGGCCGTGCAGCTGGCCCAGGCGTGGACCCGTGACGAACCCGGCCTGGCCGCGGCCCACCGCTGGCTGGCGCTTGCGCTGCAGCAGCAGGGCAAGCCCGGCGACGCGATGGACGCCCTGCAGCAGGCGCTGCGGCTGGCCCCCGACGATGCCCAGCTGCATCTGCAGCATGCCGGCCTGCTGTTGGCGCTGCGCGAATACCAGGGCGCCGACGAGGCGCTGCTGCGTACCACCGATCTCAATCCGAATGCATTTTCCGCCTACCTTATGCAGGCGCACCTGGCGATCGGCCGCAATGACTTCGACGAAGCCCAGCGCCTGTCGACCCTGGCCGCGCGCGTCGAACCGGATCATCCCGATCTGCTGCACATCGACGGCATGATCGCCCTGCGCCGTGATGATCCTGATCGCGCGCTGGCCCTGCTGTCGCAGGCCAACCAGGCCCAGCCGAATGATCCGCGCGTGCTGTATGCACTGGGCTTTGCCTATCTGGGCAAGGACATGCTGGCATTCGCCGAGCAGGCCTTCCGCCGCGTGCTGGAGCTCAACCCGTCGCTGTCGTCCCTGCACGGGCTGGTCGTGCAGCTGGCGTTGCGGCAGGGCAATCTCGAGGCCGCCGCCGAGGCCATGCAGGTGGCGCTGCAGCAGCCAGGCATGGACCACGCATCGCTGCGGCGCCTGGCCGGTGAGCTGGCGCTGCGCAGCGGGCAGCCCTTGCAGGCGCTGGAACACCTGCTGCCGCTGCTGGAATCGCAGCCGGCAGACCGGCAGATGCTGCAGCTGCTGCTGATGTCGTGGCAGCGGCTGGGCCGCGAGGAAGAAGCACGCGCACGCCTGGATGCGGCGCTGGAAAACAACCCGCAGCTGCATGACCTGTGGCTGGCACGCCTGTCGGTGGAAGAGGTGGGCAGCGATGCGGCGGTTGCCGTGGTCGAGCGCTGGATCGAAGCGATGCCTGGCCATGTGCCCGCCCTGGAGGCGCGTCTGCGGCTGCACGATATGGCGGGTGAGCACGCACAGGCTGAAGGCATCGCAGAACGCATCGTCAGCCTCGAGCCGGGCCGTGTCAGCGCCGAGTCCCGCCTTGTCGAGGGCCTGCTGCAGCGCGACCCCGCTGCTGCCGTTGCCCGCGTGCAGGCGCTGATCGAACAGGCCGCGGAGGGCCATCGCGCTGACCTGCGCACCTGGCTGGGCGAGATCCAGGATCGCGCCGGGCAACCGGATGCCGCCCTGGCAACCTGGCTGGCGCTGCAGGCCGACCAGGCGCCGCAGCGCCTGCCGCTGCCGCCGCAGGCGAAGGCACCGCCGAGCTGGCCGGACAAGGGCAGTGTCGACGAATCCAACACGTCGGCGCCGATTTTCCTGTGGGGCGCACCGGGTTCGGGTGTGGAGCGCGTGGCGACCGGCCTGGCCGCTGCCAGCCCGGTGCTGCGCAGTGATCGCTACACCAGCAACCCGCCGGATGATGCGTTCCAGAACTACCACACGCTGCAGGACCTGGCGTCCGGCGTGCTGACGCCGGAGCGGCTGGTGCAGCGCTGGCGCGAGCAGCTGCCGGCGCGCGGCGTGCAGGGCGACACGATCATCGACTGGCTGCTGTGGTGGGACAACGCGCTGCTGTGGGCGCTGCGCCCGCAGCTGCCGCAGGGCCGCCTGCTGATCGTGCTGCGTGATCCGCGCGACATGCTGCTGGACTGGGTGGCCTATGGCGCTGCCGCGCCGCTGGCGATGACCTCGCTGGCCGAGGCCGGCGAATGGCTGGCGCGTGCGCTGGCCCAGGTCGCGACCCTGAACGAGGAAGATCTGTACCCGCATGTGCTGCTGCGGATCGATCACATCGGCAATGATGCGCAGGCGATGGCCGAGCTGCTGGGACGCCTGTTCGAGCGCCCCATGCCCGTGGCAGCCCAGCTTGGCGTGCCGCGCTTCCCGCCGGGCCACTGGCGCCACTACCGCGACGTGATGAGCGCCGCTTTCGCCCAGCTGACACCGATCGCGGTGCGCCTGGGCTACCCGGAAGAGTGAGGACCGTCCGATGAAACTGAGCAGCCACAGCCTGACCAACGGCGCACCGATCGACCGCGAATTCGCCGCCGGCGACACCGCCGGTTTCGCGCCGGACCGCAATCCCCACCTGGCCTGGAGCGATGTGCCCGAGGGCACCCGCTCGTTCGTGCTGATCTGCGTGGACCCGGATGTGCCGACCGTGCCGGACACCGTCGGCCGCAGCGATATGACGGTGCCACGCGACCAGCCGCGCTGCGACTTCGTGCACTGGGTGATGGCCGACATCCCTGCCAGCGTGCACGAGATCGCCGCGGGCAGCTGCAGCGATGGCTTCGTGGTCAAGGGCAAGGCCGCACCGGCCGGTCCGGCCGGCAGCCGGCAGGGCCTGAACGACTTCACCGGCTGGTTCGCCGGCAATCCGGACATGGCCGGTGATTACCTGGGCTACGACGGCCCGTACCCGCCGTTCAACGACGAGCGGCTGCACCGCTACTTCTTCCGTGTGTTCGCGCTGGACGTGGCCGCGCTGGCGTTGCCGGAGCGCTTCACCGCCGCGGATGTCCATCGCGCCATGCATGGCCATGTGCTGGCCGAGGCGGCGCTGCACGGCACCTACACGTTGAATCCGGCGCTGGCCTGACCGCGCAGCGTGTTTCTGCAGCGCCGGGCAGTACGCCCAGCGGCAACGAAGAAGGGCGGCCCTGCGGCCGCCCTTCTGCATGCTTACTTCTTCTCGACGGCCGACTCGACCACCATGTCCAGCACATACGCCTGCGACGGCGCATCGGCCGGCGGGTTCTTCACCTCGTAGCGCTTCACCCGCACGACGTTGCGCACGCCGTCTTCGTGGGTGTAGCCCTCGATGTTGCCGTAGAAGTTCTCGAACTTGCCCGGCTCGCCCTGCTTGAGGCCCTTGTCGTCATACTTCACCTCGCGGACCTGCAGGCACTGGTAGTCCGGGATCAGCGGGTGCGAGCACTTCTCGGTCCGGGCGGCCACTTCCAGGAACACGGTTTCGCCGGCGCCGCCATAGCGGGTTTCAGCGGCGGGTTCCGGAGCGAAGACCAGCGTGTCGCCCTGTGCGCTGGTCAGGGTCAGCGTGCCGGCGGCATCCTGCTCCGCCTTCAGTTCGCCCTGCAGGCGGCTGGATACGGCCTCGTCCAGCGCCATCAGCGACTTGTCCGCGCAGGCCATCATCGTCGAGGCCATCGCGCTGACACTCAGCTTTCCGTCGGCCAGGGTGTAACCGCCACTCATGCGGTTGCAGGTATTGCTGACCGACAGGCGGCCATCGACGAAGTCCAGGGTGACCGGCTTGTCTTCACGGGCGAACAGCGCGTCGATGCGCTTGCCGTCGGCGGCCGTGGCCTTCTGCAGCCGCCAGTGCTGGCTCTGCAGGCGCTGCGCGTCCAGGTGCGCCAGCGTCTGCTGGTCTGCCGCCTTGGTCGCCGCCGGGGCCACGTCGTCGCCGCCGGTTCCGGCCGGGGCCGGGGTCTGGCTGCAGGCGGCCAGCAGGGCCAGCGGGAGGAGCAGGGTGAGCTTGCGGTTCATGGTGATTCTCCTTGGGGAACCGAGGGGGAAACGGGGCGGGGCCGGCAACGGGGTTGCCGTTCCCCGCCGCTGTTCAGGTGCCGGACGGCAACCACAGCAGCAGTGCGGCACCCAGCGCGATGCGGTACAGGGCGAACGCGGTGAAGCGGTGCGATTTGATGTAGCCCAGCAGCCACTTCACTACGATGAAGCCGGTGATGACGGCGGCAACGAACGCCACGCCGACATCGGCCCAGTTCTCGCTGGCCAGTTGTCCCTTCTTGGCCAGCTCGAGGAACGCATAGGCGCTGGCGGCGAACATGGTGGGAATGCCGACCAGGAACACGAACTCGGCGGCGGCTGCGCGACGGCTCAGGCCCAGCAGCATGGCCAGGAAGATGGCCGACGCCGAGCGCGAGGTGCCGGGGAACACGCCGGCCACCACCTGTGCCAGACCGACACCGATCGCCACCGTCCAGGTAACCTGGTCGCGGTCGGGCAGGCGCGCGGTATACAGCTCCACCAGCAGCATCCAGATGCCGCCGATGATCAGCGCCCAGGCGATCGGGCTGACCGTTTCCGGAAGTTCCCAGCCGAGCAGGCGCACCGGCAGCCCGACCACGGCGGTGACCAGGAATGCCGCGCCCAGCTTGAACACGTAGTCGCGGTTCTCGCGCTGTCCCAGGCCGGTGGCCAGACTCCACAGGCGCTGGCGGAACACCAGCACCACGGCCAGGATCGCGCCGGCCTGGATGATGATGTTGAAGAAATCCGAACGTGCGCCCAGCCAATGCTGGGCGATCAGCAGGTGGCCGGTACTGGAGATCGGCAGGAATTCGGTCAAGCCTTCGAGGATGCCCAGCAGCAGGGCGGAGAGCAGGTCGGACATGGACAGTGCGGGCGCGTGCGGCGGAAGAAGGTCGAGAGGATAGACCATCCATGCCGCACCAAAGGGGTGCATCCGCGTGCCTGCGCACCCCTTTGGTGCAGGCTGTGCCGCACTGACTCAGTGCACGCTGTGTGAAATCAAGGACTTGCAGGGCGCAAAAAGTTGGCACGGTCATTGCTGTACCTCAGCAGGCATTCATTCCCATCCGAGGTCGTACCGATGTCCGTGGAAAACGTTGAGAAGCTGATCAAGGACAACCAGATCGAGTTCGTCGATCTGCGCTTTGTCGACATGCGCGGTGTCGAACAGCATGTCACCTTCCCGGTCAGCATCGTCGAAGCGTCGCTGTTCGAAGAAGGCAAGATGTTCGATGGCAGCTCGATCGCCGGCTGGAAGGGCATCAACGAATCGGACATGGTCCTGCTGCCGGATCCGTCCAGCGCCTATGTCGATCCGTTCTACGCCGATCCCACTCTGGTGATCAGCTGCGACATCCTCGATCCGGCCACCATGCAGGCCTACGGCCGCTGCCCGCGCGGCATCGCCAAGCGCGCCGAGGCCTACCTGAAGTCCTCGGGCATCGCCGAATCGGCGTTCTTCGGCCCGGAGCCGGAATTCTTCATCTTCGACTCGGTCCGTTTCGCCAATGAAATGGGCAACACCTTCTTCAAGGTCGACTCGGAAGAAGCCGCCTGGAACAGCGGCGCGAAGTACGACGGCGCCAACAGCGGCTACCGCCCGGGCGTGAAGGGCGGCTACTTCCCGGTGCCGCCGACCGACACCCTGCACGACCTGCGTGCGGAAATGTGCAAGACGCTGGAACAGGTCGGCATCGAAGTGGAAGTGCAGCACCACGAGGTGGCCACCGCCGGCCAGTGCGAGATCGGCACCAAGTTCAGCACCCTGGTGCAGAAGGCCGATGAGCTGCTGCGCATGAAGTACGTCATCAAGAACGTCGCGCACCGCAACGGCAAGACCGTCACCTTCATGCCCAAGCCGATCGTCGGCGACAACGGCAGCGGCATGCACGTGCACCAGTCGCTGTCCAAGGGCGGCGCCAACCTGTTCTCCGGCGACGGTTACGGCGGCCTGAGCCAGCTGGCGCTGTGGTACATCGGCGGCATCTTCAAGCATGCCCGAGCCATCAATGCCTTCGCCAACTCGGGCACCAACAGCTACAAGCGCCTGGTGCCGGGCTTCGAAGCACCGGTGATGCTGGCCTATTCGGCGCGCAACCGTTCGGCGTCGTGCCGCATTCCGTGGGTCTCCAACCCGAAGGCACGCCGCATCGAAATGCGCTTCCCCGATCCGATCCAGTCCGGCTACCTGACCTTCACCGCGCTGATGATGGCCGGCCTGGACGGCATCAAGAACCAGATCGACCCGGGCGCACCGAGCGACAAGGACCTGTACGACCTGCCGCCGGAAGAAGAGAAGCTGATTCCGCAGGTCTGCTCCTCGCTGGACCAGGCGCTGGAAGCGCTGGACAAGGACCGTGAGTTCCTGAAGGCCGGCGGCGTGATGAGCGATGACTTCATCGACGGCTACATCGCCCTGAAGATGCAGGAAGTGACCAAGTTCCGCGCGGCGACCCACCCGCTGGAATACCAGCTGTACTACGCCAGTTGACCGGGCGGCGATGGCGGCGGGCTTCCCCCTCCCACCCGCCGCCATCGCCTCCGATCTTTGCGGCTGGGGAGCCGCAGGGTGGGCTCCGGCCCACCGTGGTAGAGCGGACCGTGGGTCCGTTGATCCAGGGGCAAGAGAGACCGGATACGCGACATGGGCCGCCCTCCCTCCCGCGTCGGTCGTGCAAGGAGAGAGGCACGACCGTCCCGGCCCCGTTCGTGTCCGGTGCAACAGCCACGGCCATCGATGTGATGGCCCGTGGTTGCCTGATGCCATCGCGCGTTGGCGCGCTGGCCCCATCCACCATCGGGACATGCGCATGAAACTGATCTCCGCCATCATCCGACCGTTCAAGCTCGACGAGGTCCGCGAGGCCCTCTCCGATGCTGGCGTGTCGGGCATCACCGTGACCGAAGTGAAAGGCTTCGGCCGCCAGAAGGGCCATACCGAGCTGTACCGCGGCGCAGAGTACGTCGTCGATTTCCTGCCCAAGATCAAGATCGAAACCGTGGTCACCGACGAGCGCGCCGATGCGGTGATCGAGGCGATCCAATCGTCGGCAGGTACCGGCAAGATCGGTGACGGCAAGATCTTCGTCACCGCCGTCGAACAGGTCATCCGCATCCGCACCGGCGAAATCGGTGCAGACGCGCTGTAACCCCCTTCCGGAGACTCCCCCAATGAAGATGCGCCTTCTTACCGGGTGGCAAGCCCGGTTCCATCTCGTGTGCCTGCTGATGCTGCTCAGCGCGCTGGCCGCGGGCGTCTGGCCGGGCAACGCCCACGCCCAGGCCCAGGTGACACCGTTGAGCAGTGAACCGGTAGCGGTCGAGCCGCTGCAGGCACCGGCCGCCGCCGCTCCCGCGGCTGCCGAGGCTGCGGCCCCGGCCTTCGATCACGGCGACGTCGCCTGGATGCTGACCTCCACCCTGCTGGTGCTGTTGATGGTGGTGCCGGGCCTGGCCCTGTTCTACGGCGGCCTGGTGCGTTCGAAGAACGTGCTGTCCGTGCTGAGCCAGATCCTGGTGGTGTTCTCGCTGGTGCTGCTGCTGTGGGTGTCCTACGGCTACAGCGCGGTGTTCAGCGCCGGCAATCCGTTCTTCGGTTCATTCACCGAGTTCGCGTTCCTCAAGGGCTTCACGCCCGACTCGGTGGGCAACACGCCGATCGCGGGCCTGCCGGATTATCTGTTCGTCGCCTTCCAGTCGACTTTCGCCGGCATCACCACCGCGCTGATCGTCGGTGCCTTCGCCGAGCGCATCAAGTTCCGTGCGGTGCTGCTGTTCTCGGCATTGTGGTTCACCTTCAGCTACATCCCGATGGCGCATATCGTCTGGGGCGGTGGCTACCTGGGTGAGTTGGGCGCGATCGACTTCGCTGGCGGTACCGTGGTGCACATCAACGCCGGCGTTGCCGGCCTGGTCGCCGCGTGGTTCGTCGGCAAGCGCCTCGGCTACGGCCAGACCGCGCTGAAGCCGCACAACGTACCGTTCACCTACATCGGCGCGATGCTGCTGTGGGTGGGCTGGTTCGGCTTCAACGCCGGCTCCGCCGCCGCGGCCGACACCGTGGCATCGCTGGCCTTCCTCAACACCGTGCTGGCCACCGCCGCCGCAGTGCTGGGCTGGACGCTGGTGGAAGCCATCGGCAAGGGCAAGCCGTCGGCGCTGGGTGCGGCCTCCGGCGCGGTGGCCGGCCTGGTCGGCATCACGCCCGCGTGCGGCACGGTCGGGCCGCTGGGGGCCATCGTCATTGGTTTCGTCGCCGGCACCGTCTGCGTGTGGGGCGTCACCGGTCTCAAGCGCCTGCTGAAGGTGGATGACACGGCCGACGTGTTCGGCGTGCACGGCGTCGGCGGCATCGTCGGCGCGATCCTCACCGGTGTGTTCAGTGCGCAGTCGCTGGGCGGCACCAAGGCCGATCTGGATATCGGCCACCAGGTGTGGGTGCAGGTGGTCAGCGTCGGCCTGACGGTGGTCTGGTCCGCCGTGGTGACCGCGGTCATCCTGCTGCTGGTGAAGGTGGTGGTCGGCCTGCGCGTGACCGAAGAGGCCGAACGTACCGGCCTGGACGTCACCTCGCACGGCGAATCCGCGTACGAGGCCTGATGCAGGGCGGGCGGTCCGGAAGGGCCGCCCGCACGCTGTGCAGCCGGGCCATGCCCGGCTGCGTCCGTCAGGGCACCGGCCACGCGCCGCGTGCGCCTCCATGCACGATCCATCCCGATCGCGCACAATCAGGGGCATGCACCCGATCCGCACGTCCCTGCTGCTCTCGGCCTGCCTGCTGCTGGCCGCCTGTGCGTCCGCTCCGCCGGAGCCGCGCAATCCGCTCGCGACCTGGGTGCCCTCGCCGAACCACAACGCGCGGGGTCCGGTCATCATCGTCATCCACCACACCGAACAGGATTCGGTGCAGCAGAGCCTGCGCACGCTGCGCACCGCCAACAGTGGCGGCCGGGTCAGCGCGCATTACCTGATCGGCGCCGATGGCCATCGCTACCAGCTGGTGAGCGATCAACGTCGTGCCTGGCATGCCGGCACGGGCCGATGGGGCACCATCACCGACCTCAACTCGGCGTCCATCGGCATCGAGCTGGACAACAACGGCCGCACACCCTTCAGCGCGGCGCAGATCGAATCGTTGATCGTGCTGCTGCGCGACCTCACCGCGCGCCTGGACATTCCGCCGCGACAGGTCATCGGCCACGCCGACCTGGCGCCGACGCGCAAGCAGGATCCCAGCCGTTTCTTCCCGTGGCAGCAGCTGGCAGAGGCCGGCTTCGGCGTGTGGCCGCGTGCCAGCGATGGTCCCGCACCGGAAGGCTTCGATGCCTGGAATGCGCTGGCCCGCTTCGGTTACCCGCTGGAGGACAGGGACGCGGCGGTAGCTGCGTTCCACCGTCGATTCCGTGGCAGCGATGATCTGCCGAAGACGCTGGATGCGGAAGACGCCCGCATCCTGTACTCGCTGCTGCTGCAGACGCCGTGACCGCCAGCGCCGGGTCGGAATGCCGGTAGCGCCGGGCCATGCCCGGCGAGCGCACAGCGCGGGATCCGCTTCCGCCGGCCATGGGCCGGCGCTACACCTGCATGAGGTTGCCGGGCCAGCACCCGCCCCACTACATTGCGACCATGATCACTGTTAAGTCGTTGCCGCGCGCGCTGCTCCTCCTGCTCGGTGCAGCCCTGCTCGCCGCGTGTTCCACCACCGGCACCCGCCCAGGCGCACCTGCCGCTGCCACGCCCGCTGCGGCCACCTACGCCAGGGTTGAATGGAGTGCGCTGCCACCGGTCTCGGACAGCGACCTGCAGGCCGGCTTCGTCGCCTGGCGCAGCAGCTGCACCCGCCTGAAGAACGATGCGGTCTGGGCCAGACCCTGCGCCACAGCCGCTGCGGTTTCAGACAAGGACTCGGTCGCCATCCGCCAGTTCCTGCAGCGTGATCTGGACGTCTATGCGCTGCGTGCGGGTGGCCAGCAGGCCGAAGGCCTGATCACCGGCTACTACGAGCCGATCTATCCCGGCAGCCTCAGCCGCACGGACACGGCAACAGTGCCGGTCTATGGCACCCCCGATGATCTGATCGTGGTGCAGCTGGACAGCGTCTACCCCGAACTGAAGGGCAAGCGCCTGCGCGGCCGCCTGGACGGCAAGGTACTCAAGCCCTATGACGACGCAGGCACCATCGCCGGCAAGGGTGCCAAGGCGCCGGTACTGGCCTGGCTGACCGATCCGATGGACCTGCAGCTGCTGCAGATCCAGGGCTCGGGCCGGGTGCGCCTGGCCGATGGCACGCAGGTGCGGCTGGCCTACGCCGAGCAGAACGGCCATCCCTATCGCGCCATCGGCCGCTGGCTGGTGGAGCAGGGCGAGCTGCGCAAGGAAGACGTCACCATGGACGCCATCCGCACGTGGGCGAAGGCCAATCCCGCGCGTGTTCCGGAGCTGCTGCGCAGCAATCCCAGCTACGTGTTCTTCGTGCGCAGCGCCGACAGCCCGGAAGGCCCGCGCGGTTCGTTGAACGTACCGCTGACTGCCGGCTACAGCGTTGCCGTGGATCGCACCGTGGTACCGCTGGGCAGCCTGCTGTGGCTGTCGACCACCCGTCCGGACGGTACGCCGCTGGTACGCCCGGTGGCCGCGCAGGATACCGGTGGCGCCATTGCCGGCGAAGTCCGCGCCGACCTGTACTGGGGCACCGGTGATGCCGCTGGGAAGCTGGCCGGCGACATGAAGCAGCAGGGCAGCCTGTGGATGCTGTGGCCGAAGGGTGCGGCATTGCCGGCCCGCTGACCGCTGACCGCTGACCGGGCCGCGGCGATGCCCGCGCGAGGTAGCGGTCGCGGGCCATGGGGATTGGCGGACGAACGGTCAAATTTTAAGGACTTTGCGTAGCAAACAGTCCTGGAAAGGGGCGCAAAGTGGACCTGTCGAAACCCACTCACTTCGCAGGAGATTCCACCATGAACACCGTCACCCGCACCCTGGCCGCCACTGCCCTGGCTCTGTCCCTGCAGGCCGGCCTGTCCGCCCAGGCTGCGCAAGCGGCGCCCTCCACCGCCGTCACCGCCGTCGCCCGTACCGCCAGCACCCTCACCACCGCCGATGGCGTGCAGCTCTACTACAAGGACTGGGGTCCGAAGGATGGCCCGGTGGTCACCTTCAGCCACGGCTGGCCGCTGGACTCGGACAGCTGGGAATCGCAGATGATCTTCCTGGCCGACCATGGCTACCGCGTGATCGCGCATGACCGCCGCGGTCATGGACGCTCCAGCCAGCCGTGGGAAGGCAACGACATGGACCACTATGCCGATGACCTGGCCACGGTGATCAACACGCTGGATCTGCATGACGTGACGCTGGTGGGCTTCTCCACCGGGGGGGGCGAAGTGGCGCGCTACATCGGCCGCCACGGTACCGGCCGGGTGAAGAAGGCCGTGCTGATCAGCTCGGTGCCGCCGCTCATGCTCAAGACCGCCGACAACCCCGGCGGCGTACCGATCGAAGTGTTCGATGGTCTGCGCAAGGCGCAGCTGGAAAACCGCTCGCAGCTGTACCGCGACATTCCCTCCGGCCCGTTCTATGGCTTCAACCGCCCGGGCGCGAAGGTTTCGCAGGCCATGATCGACGCCTGGTGGGCGCAGGGCATGCTGGGCGGGCACAAGAACACCTACGATTCGATCGCCGCATTCTCGGCAACCGATTTCCGCCAGGACCTGAAGAAGTTCGACGTGCCGACGCTGGTGATCCACGGTGATGACGATCAGATCGTGCCGATCGACGTTGCCGGCCGCATGTCGGCCAAGCTGATCAAGGGCGCCCGCCTGATCGTCTACCCGGGTGCGCCGCATGGCCTGACCGAAACCCACAAGGACAAGGTCAACCAGGACCTGCTGGCCTTCCTGCAGCAGAAGTGAGTGCAGGGCCCCGGCGGTGAGCCGGGGCCCTCTGCTGTGATCGACGGGCGCATGGCAGGTCATCGCAGGGCCCCTGCGGTGCCCGCTGGGCGATAATGCCGCCCTCTGAACTCTCCGGCTGCCTCCACAGCCAGGACTCCGGCAATGAAGAACGCAAAGAAGTACTACAAGCACTGGGCCGAATCGGGCCTCGGCAAGGGCAACGTGCTGATGGAAGCACGGGGCGACAGGATCGTCCGCCAGGTGGAGATCTACGGCTCCAAGCTGGTATGGGCCGATGAAAACGGCCAGAGCGATGACCGTTTCATGCTGGCCGACCAGCCCGTCTCGTTCCTGGATTTCGATTCCGACGACGAGATCAGCGCGCGCGAATTTGAAATCGCGTGGAAGAAGGCCAGGGAAGCGACCGGGTATCCGTCTGCCTGACGCCCGGCAAACCGGCGTCCCCGATGGCTGCCAGAACTGAAATGTTATAAAGTTTCATTTTTGGCACTCCATCTCCTGCCCCATGAAGACCCCCACGCTGCTGGCCGCCCTGGCGGCGGCTCCCCTTGCCCCTGACGCATTGGCGCAGTCAGCCGACGCGGCGCTCACCCTGGGCAAGGTCGATGTCCACCAGCACCGGGAAGGCGCCCTCAGCGCGCACCAGGTACTCACCTCCGTTGACGTTCTGGGCGCAGACCAGATTGAAGACCGCACCGTGTCCCACAGCTGGGAACTGCTGGGGCAGATGCCCGGCATCCAGCTGACCGAAACACGCCAGGGTGCCGAGTCGGGCAAGGTCAGCTTCCGCGCCTTCAATGGCGAGGGTTACCTCAATGCCATCAAGACCCTGATCGATGGCATCCCGAGCAACGTCAACAGCGGCAACCAGCGCTTCATCGACATGCTGTTCCCGCTGGAAATCAGCTACATCGAGGTGGTGCGCGGGACCAACGATCCGCGTTATGGGCTGCACAACATCGGCGGCAACGTGAACTTCGGCACCCGCCAGGGCGGCAGTTACACCGATGCGCGGCTGGCCTATGGCAGCTACAACACGCGCGATGCGCAGCTGGCGGTGGGCCGCGAATCCAACGGCTTCGCGCAGAACTACTTCATCGGCACCCAGGCCAGCGACGGTTATCGCGAGCACGACACCTCCAGGAAGTACTCGCTGGGTGGCAAGTGGTTCTACGGTTCACTGGACGATGGCCTGCGCGTGGGCCTGACCGCGCGCGCCTATCACCACGAGGCGGACGAACCCGGCTTCATGACGGCCGAGGAACTGCGCACGCACCGCCGTGGCAGCGACCTGCGCAACGCCCATGACGGCGACGACCGCGACATGCGCCAGTTCGCTGCGCATCTGGACCTGAAGCTGTCCGACGCGCTCGTTCTCGGCACCCGGCTGTACTACAACCGTTACCAGGACGATCGGCGCGTGACCTTCAGCGACCTGCCCACCGGCAACCTGCCGCGCCAGCGGCGGCTGTGGGACGAGCGCCAGGCCGGCCTGCTCACCACGCTTACCTGGCAGCCCGCAGCCACGCTGACGGTGGAGGGCGGGTTGAACTACGAGCAGCAGGACAACGGTTACATCCGCGAGCGGTATGCCTACGCCGAACCCACCGATTTCACCCGCCCGCCGGCCCGCGTGCAGAACGACGACCGCCACAGCTTCGACAACGTGGGCGCTTATCTGCAGGCCATCTATCAGCCAGCCGCCGCCTGGAAGATCGTGCCGGCCTATCGCGTGGACCGCTTCAATGGTCGCACGCGGTTGATGGATGGCACCCGCGGGCGGCTGCAGGACTACGGCACCATCGGCCAGCCCAAGCTGAGCGTCATCCACAGCCTGGGCGACACCACCCACGTCTACGCGAACTGGGGCCGCACGTTCCAGGTGCTGACCGGCGCCACCGCGCCGGCCTATCTCACGCCCGGGCAGACGCCGATGCGCCCTTCCACCAACACCGGCATGGAGCTGGGCCTGAAGTTCCAGCCCTTTGACGGCGCCCAGGCCCGCCTGGCGATATGGCAGCAGGATGCGGAGAACGAGGTGTCCAACATGCCGGCCACCGGCACCACCGTCACCCTGGGCAAGACCCGGCGCCGTGGCGTGGACGCGCAGTTGAGCCTGCAGGTGGGCGACGATTGGACGGTGTGGGCCTCGCATGCGTACCAGGAAGCGAAGATCACCCGCGACAACCGCGCCCCCGGCGTGTCCCTGCAGGGTCGCGAAGTGGCCGCCACCCCGCGCCACATCAGCAACCTGGGCGTGGACTACCAGGCCAGCCAGGCACTGCGGCTGGGCCTGCAGGCGCGCGCGCAGGGCGACTACTACCTGGAAGAGCGCAACGTGGCCGGCAGATTCGGCGGCTTCGCCGTGCTCGACCTCACTGCCGCGTACCGGATCAATCCGCGCTGGAGCGTGGACCTGCAGCTGAAGAACATCACCGGACGCGAGTACGCCTACGCGTGGTACGACAGCTTCTTCTGGGACAGTGCCCGGCCGATGTTCTCGCCTGCCCCCGGCCGCACCGTCTTCGTCGGCCTCAGCATGAAGCTGTAGCCCGGCGGGGCGCTTCGGGCTGCGGAAGGAACGCATCTGCCACGCTTTTGCACTACATTGGTGCAATGTCCGACCCCGCGCCGCCACCGTCCCTCGATGCCCTGGGTACCCCCTTGGCCTGGGCCGCTGCCGACGGCCGCATCACCGGCTGCAATCCGGCCTTCGGCCGCTGGCTGGGCGTCAGCGGCCGTCGCCTGCTGGGCCAGCCCCTGGCGGCGCTGGAGGTGCAGGGAGAGGCGCTGGCCCACTTCCTGGCCCGCGACGAGCGTGACAGCCTGCGCCTGCACCGGCTGGCACTTGCGGTACCGGGAGAGGCACCCCGCTTCGCCGAAGGCTGGATGAGCCGCCGTGATGATGGCGGCTGGCTGCTGGAGGCGCATCCGGTCGATGAGTTCCCCGGGCTTGACCCCACCCAGGCCTTGCCGAGCGCACTCAGCGCGGCGCTGAAGGGCCTGGCCCACGAACTGCGCAACCCGCTGGCTGGCCTGAAAGGCGCGGCGCAGCTGCTGGCGCGCCGTGCCGCACAGCGCGATGCCAGCGAGCGCGAACTGATCGAACTGATCGGTTCGGAGATCGAACGCCTCAACGGGTTGCTTGACCAGCTGCTGTCGCCGGCGCCGGCCGCACCGCATGCCGCCTTGAACATTCATGCAGCACTGGAGCGCGTGCTGCGCCTGGCCGAGAACGAAGCGGGCTGGGCGGTGCGCCTGCAACGCGACTACGACCCCAGCATTCCCGAGCTGGATGGCGACGCCGACCGCCTTACCCAGGCAGTGTGGAACCTGGTGCGCAATGCGATCCAGGCCGGCGCGGGCACCATCACCCTGCGCACGCGCGTGGAGCATGGTGCGCGGGTTGCCGAGCGGCTGCATACGCTGGCGCTGCGGCTGGAGATCGCCGACGACGGTCGTGGCGTACCCGAGGAGCTGGCCGAACACCTGTTCCTGCCCCTGGTCAGTGGTCGCGCTGAAGGCACCGGCCTGGGCCTGGCGCTGGCCCAGCAGGTCGCGCGCGAGCATCGCGGCACGCTGACCTACCGCTCGCGGCCCGGCCATACCGTATTCACCCTGCTGCTGCCGATCGGCAGCGGCACCGTTCCGGCCGAGGAGGCCCCGCGCGATGTCTGACGCGTCCGCTTCACCCCAGCGGATCTGGGTGGTCGACGATGACCGCGCCGTGCGCTTCGTGCTGTGCACCGCGCTGCGCGAGGCGGGCTACCGGGTCGATGATTTCGACAGCGCCGCCGCCGCCCTGCAGGCGCTGGCCGAGGGGTCTCCGCCGGCACTGCTGTTCACCGATGTGCGCATGCCCGGCGATGACGGCCTGGTGCTGCTCGACAAGCTCAAGGCTGCCTTGCCACAGCTGCCGGTGGTGGTGATGTCGGCCTACACCGATGTCGCCAGCACGGCGGGCGCCTTCCGCGGCGGCGCGCACGAATTCCTGTCCAAGCCGTTCGATCTGGATGATGCCGTGGCGCTGGCCCAGCGCGTGCTGCCGGCGGTCGCGCCGGCACTGGCCGCGCCGGTACCGGCCACGGAGGCCTCCGCCGACCCGTCGCCGCAGCTGGTTGGCGATACGCCGCCGATGCGCGCGCTGTTCCGCGCCATCGGCCGGCTCGCGCAGGCGCCGCTGGCGGTACTCATCACCGGTGAAACCGGCACCGGCAAGGAGCTGGTGGCCAACGCGCTGCACCGCGAATCGCCGCGTGCGCAGGGCCCGTTCGTGGCATTGAACACCGCCGCCATTCCCGCCGAGCTGCTGGAGAGTGAACTGTTCGGCCATGAAGCCGGCGCATTCACCGGCGCACAGCGCCGGCACATCGGCCGCTTCGAGCAGGCCGACGGTGGCACCCTGTTCCTCGATGAAATCGGCGACATGCCCCTGCCGCTGCAGACGCGCCTGCTGCGCGTGCTGGCGCAGGGCGAGTTCTTCCGTGTCGGCGGTCGTGAACTGATCCGTGTCGATGTGCGCGTGATCGCAGCGACCCACCAGGACCTGGAAGGACGGGTGGCGCAGGGGCTGTTCCGCGCCGACCTGCTGCATCGCCTGGACGTGGTGCGCCTGCAGCTGCCGCCGCTGCGTGAGCGCCGCGAGGACATCGCGCAGCTGGCCACCACCTTCCTGGCGGCGGCCGCACGCCGGCTGGATACGCCGACCAAGCGCTTGACCGCCGCTGCCTTGCAGGCGCTGCGCGAGCACGACTGGCCGGGCAATGTGCGCGAACTGGAGAACGTGTGCTGGCGGATGGCCGCACTGGCTGCTGCCGACACCATCGGCGTGGCCGACGTGGATACCGCGCTCAACCGGGCACGCACCCGGCGCAGCAGCACCGGCGGCACCGACCCGGGGCAGTGGGAGGCGCTGCTGTCGGAGTGGGCGCGGCGGCAACTGGCGGAGGGCGTGGAAGGGCTGCATGCGCAGGTGCGCGAGCGTGTCGATCACGCGCTGCTGGACGCTGCCCTGCAGATCACCCACGGTCGCCGCGCGGAAGCAGCGGCGCGGCTGGGCCTGGGCCGCAACACGCTGACCCGCAAGCTGGGCGCAGGCCGCCGCCGCGGCCCCCATTGAACGGTCCCTGCACGCGATCCTCGCATCCGCTTGCCGAACCGTTGATCCCTCATGGACGATGCCGTCCGTAGTGTCACCTGCAAGGAGTCTTCGATGCGCCTGTTACCTGCCCTTCTTCCGCTGTCCGCCGCCGCGCTGCTGTCCGCGTGTGGCAGTACGCCGAAGCCGCAGCCCACGCCACCGCCGCCGGTCGTGACCAGTACCGCACAGCAGGCCGAGGCGAATCTGGCCCCGGCGTCGGCCAGCATCGTCAGTGGCCGGCTGGTGCTGAAGGTCGAACCGGCAGGCGTACATATCACCGGCCTGGTCGGTGGCCTGCAGCCGATGCAGCAGGCAGGCTTCCATATCCACGAGCGTGGTGATTGCAGCGCTGTGGATGCCAGCAGTGCGGGCAATCACTTCAATCCCGGCGGCGTCGCGCACGGTCGCGCCGGTGCCGGCACGCATCACCTGGGCGACATCGACAACCTGCGTGCCGATGCCCAGGGCCGCGCCAACGTCGACATCCACCTCAAGGGCGTTACTCTGGGCGGAGGCGCCGCCACCGATATCGCAGGACGCGCATTGGTCGTGCATGCCAATGCCGATGACTATCGCAGCCAGCCTGCCGGCAATGCCGGCGTTCGCATCGCCTGCGGCGTGATCCGCGTGACGCGCTGATCGCCGCCGGCCATCTTCCAAGGAGAGCATCCATGCGTCTGATCCATACTTCGCTGTTCGCGGCCATCGCCGCCCTGGGCCTGGCGGCCTGCGGCAAGCCGGCCGACACCCCGCAGACCGAGACGCCGCCGGCCGCGCCGGCCGAGAGCGCAACCACCGAACCGGCGCCCGCTGCAGAACCGGCGTCCACCGCCGATGCCTCGGCCACGGCCGAGCTGGCACCCACCCAGGGCAACGAGACCAAGGGCAGCGTCACCTTCAAGCGGGTTGACGGCAAAGTGCACGTCACGGGCCAGATCAGTGGCCTGAAGCCCGGCAGCGAACACGGTTTCCACATCCACGAGAAGGGCGACTGCAGTGCGCCGGACGGCACCAGCGCCGGCGGTCATTTCAACCCGGGCAAGCAGGACCATGGCAGCGTGGCCAGTGATCCGCACCACGGTGGCGACATGCCCAACATCAAGGCCGACGACAAGGGCGTGGCCACCATCGATGGCCCGGTGTCGAGCAACGTGAACATCGGCAAGGGCGATGATTTCGACATCATCGGCCGTGGCCTGATCGTCCACGCCGATCCGGATGACTACACCAGCCAGCCGACCGGCAACGCAGGTGCGCGCCTGGCCTGCGCAGTGATCCAGAAGGCCCCGTAAGGCCGGGCCCGCTGGATTGGAAAACGCCGGCGCAGGCCGGCGTTTTTCTTTGCATCCCTTTCTGTAGAGCCGAGCCCACGCTCGGCTGCTCTTCCGGCGGCCTGAGCCGAGCATGGGCTCGGCTCTACAACACGCGGCCGCCGTTTCCTTGTCAGCGCGCCAGCAACTCGCGCGCGTCCTGTCCCGCCTCGCAATGCACGAACAGCACCGGCACACCGTGTGCTTCCAGCACTGCCGCCATCTGCCGCTGGCGCATCAGGAACTGCTCATAGATGCCCTGCAGGCGATCGCAGTCGCCACTGTCATGACTGTAGTGGGCGCACCAGCCGGCCGGATCGAACAACGCCATGCGCGCCTCGCCATGGCTGTAGCGCAGCAACGGCTCCGGTGCGGCCTCAAGCCACTCATCCTCGCCCGGCGCCATGATCGCTGTCTCGATCAACGGCCACAGCGCGGCCAGGCCCTGGTTGTCGTACTGCATCGACATCATCGCGGCCAGGTCGTTCACGGTGAAATAGCGCGCATGCTCGATGCGGGCACCGAAACTGTTCTGCGCCATCAGCGCGGTATCGGCATGGGCCATGCCATTGGCCAGCAGCACCTCTTCCAACGCATCGGCCACCGCACGGGTGGTCGCCACATCACTGCCGGTCAGCAGGAACGGCAGCACACGCAGGCCGCCACCCACCAGCGTCGCATCGGCCTGGAACGGCAGCGGCACATCGCCATTGGCATCGGTGCCGAAGGCCAGCAGCCGCGGGCCCTGGTTGCGGCCCGGCGCGCGCATCTGCAGTTCTTCCAGACGGCGATGGATCGGCCAGCCCGGGCGCAGCACTTCGGCCGGGTCGAAATGGGCGGCGGCCAGGACCAGGTCCAGCTCGGCCACGGCCGGTACCAGCTTGGACAGGTCGCGGCCGACGCGCTCGGCCAGTTCACCGGCCTGGTCTGCGCTGAGTACCGCCTGGCGGGGGATCTCGCCGCCGGCCAGTTCCAGGGCCAGCACGCCAATGGCATTCATCGCGGGGTCGGGTTTGCTCATGGTTCCACGGTTGGCCCATCACAGGGCGGCAGCTACACTTGGCCCCATTATGCCTGCTCTGTCGTGCAGGCCATGTTGCAGACACCCTCATCCATGCCAGGTATCTCCATGCCCAACGCTCGTCCCGTCGCCATTCTCGGTGGCGTCCGCATTCCGTTCTGCCGCCAGAACACCGCGTATTCGGATGTCGGCAACCTCGGCATGTCGGTACGCACGCTGGGTGCGCTGGTCGAACGCTTCGGCCTGCACGGCCAGCAGCTGGGTGAAGTGGCGATGGGTGCGGTGATCAAGCACTCCAGCGACTGGAACCTGGGCCGCGAAGCCACGCTGTCCTCCGGACTGTCGCCGCTCACCCCGGGCATCACCCTGCAGCGTGCCTGCGGCACGTCGCTGGACAGCATCATCACCGTCGCCAACAAGATTGCCCTGGGCCAGATCGAATCGGGCATCGGCGGCGGGTCGGACACCACTTCCGACGTGCCGATCGTGTACGGCAAGAAGCTGCGTGCACGCCTGCTGGCCGCCAACCGCGCCAAGAGCACCGGCGACAAGATCCGCGCGCTGACCTCCGGCTTCAAGTTCTCCGAACTCAAGCCCGAGTTCCCGGGCGTGGCCGAACCGCGCACCGGCAAGAGCATGGGCGATCATTGCGAGGACATGGCCAAGGAATGGAACATCTCGCGTGACTCGCAGGACGAGTGGGCGGTGTCCTCGCACAAGAAGCTGGCCGCCGCCTATGAGCGTGGCTTCTTCAACGACCTGATCGCGCCGTTCCGCGGCGTGGAGCGCGACAACATCCTGCGCCCGGATACCTCGCTGGAAAAGCTGGCCACGCTGAAGCCTGCGTTCGACAAGGTGTCCGGCCGCGGCACCCTGACCGCCGCCAACTCCACGCCGCTCACCGATGGTGCCGCGGCGGTGCTGCTGGCCAGCGAGGAATGGGCCCGCGCCCACGGGCACGAGCCGCAGGCCTACCTGCGCGATGCGCATGTCTCGGCGGTCGATTTCGTGCACGGCGAAGGGCTGCTGATGGCACCGACCGTGGCCGTGCCCGAGATGCTCAAGCGCAACGGCCTGACCCTGCAGGACTTCGACATCTACGAAATCCACGAAGCGTTTGCCGCACAGGTGCTGTGCACCCTGCGCGCGTGGGAGAGCGAGGATTACTGCCGCAACCGGCTGGGCCTGGAGGCACCGCTGGGCCGCATCGATCCGGACAAGATCAATCTGCTGGGCTCGTCGCTGGCTACCGGTCACCCGTTTGCCGCTACCGGTGCGCGTGTGATCGCCACGGCCGCAAAGCAGCTGGCCGAACGCGGCGGCGGCCGCGCGCTGGTGTCGATCTGCACGGCAGGCGGCATGGGCGTGGTGGCGATCGTCGAGCGCTGATCGCTGATCGCTGATCGCTGCAGAAGGCTGTACATGAAAAAGCCGCCCGGATGGGCGGCTTTTTCGTTGCGGACCCGGTGGGGTGCCGACCCTTCGCCGGCACTGCACCGGTCAGGGAAGACGGGGGTTGCCGAACTCGTCGCGCTCTTCGTTGGCGTTGTACACCGGGGGTTGCGGCACCGTCGGCAGATCTTCCACGGTGGCGCGCGGCGGCACTTCATCGGCACCGGCCCCTGCCGTGCGCACCAGCGCCACACTGTCCTCGCCGCGCTGCAGGCGCAGCGCGTTGGCCAGGCACTGTGCAGCCAGGGCATGTTCACCCCGCTGGGCGAACAGCTCACCCAGCGCTTCCCAGGCCGGGGCACCGGCGCCGCTGGCGATCGCTTCGTGCAGGAACGTATCGGCAGCGTCCCATTGCTGCTGGGCCAGGGCGACGCGGCCCTGTGCCAGGCGCAGCGCCGCCGAATCGTCATGCACGTTGCGCCAGCGCTGCAGGTTGGCCTGGCGGGTGGCGAGGCGTTCGGCGGGCAGGCGGCCATACAGGGCCACCAGTTCGTCGTCCCAACGCTGGTCCAGGGCGTGCTCCAGCGCCAGCAGCGCCGGCTCGTCCCAGTTCAGCGCCACCGCGCGGCTGGCATAGGCGCCCACCACGTCGGGGGTCGGCCGCAGCGCTTTCGGCGTGGCTTCCCACTGCGCGGCCAACGCATTGACGTCGGCCGCTTCCAGCAGCGCCTGCGCGGCCAGGCGCGCTTCCAGTTCGCTGTTGGATTCGGCCGGCAGCACCTTGCTCTGACGCAGGGCGCCCAGCTGTCCATACGCTTCGTGCGCACGACCGGCGCGGGCCAGTGCCTCGGTGCGCAGCCACAGGCCACGCGGCGGAAGCGGCTGGATCGCGGCCACGTCCAGCACGTTGATCGCGTCCACCGGCAGGTCGCGCGCCAGCAGTTGCTCGGCGCGCAGCAGCGCCTGCAGGGTGGCATCGGATTCACCCAGCCGCTGCAGCAGCGCCTCACCTGCGCTGGCGTCAGCACGTGCCTGTGCACTGCGTACGGCATTGGCCAGCGCCACCGCGCTCACTTCCGGATCCTTGGCGGCGCCGTCGAGCAGCTTTTCCGCACGCTGCCACTGCCCGTGCTCGTAAGCCTGCAGGCCATCGATCAGGCGCACCCGGCCCTGCTTGCGGCGGTAGCGGCCCCACGCACGGAACGGTGCGGCGATCAGGCTCCACAGCAGCCACAGCACCAGCACTGCAATCACCGTCAGCAGCGCCACCTTCGGCAGATTGCTGTGATAGTCGTAGCCGCCATAGCGCAGAATCACTTCGCCGTAGCGGTTGAGATCGTCGGTGCCGAGCCATTGCGCGGCGACCACACCAATGGCCACGGCCAGCAACAGCACGACCAGGGATTGCAGGGGTTTCATTCGGGTAGCCTCCGGTCGGTCTGGGTGCGCAGCTGTTGCAGGGTGCTGCCTAGGGCGGTGTTGCTGGTCTGCAAGGGAAGCTCGCGCAAGGCCTGCAGTTCAGCACGCTGCGCGCGCAGGGCCGGTGAATCCGGCCAGCGCCGCTGTGCCCACTGCTCCACGCGCGACAGCGCGGCGTCACGGCCGGCACGGTCGCCGCGCTCGATCGCCGCCCGGGCCAGGGTCAGTTCCAGTTGCAGTGCATCGTCGGCGTTGCGCCGTTCGGCGGCGGTCAGCGGACCGTTCTGGCGGCTCGGGCTGATATCGACGAAGGGCGCCAAAGCGGCCTGCCACCACGGTCGCGTCTGGTCGCCGGCCGGCGTACTGGCCACCTGGGTCGGCAGCCCCTGCAGGGCGCCGGCCAACGCATCCAGTCGCTGCAGCGCCTGAACGCGGGGTCCGGCACCCAACGCATCGAGGGCATCGCGCTCCTGTACCAGCGCCTGGCGCAGGTTCAGGCCCTCGCTGTCGGGCAGCGCGGCCAGCGCGGTCGCGGCCTGTGCATAAAGACGGCGGGCACCTTCGACATCGTCGGCGTAGTTCAAGCGCTGTGCGGCCTGGGTCAGCAGCAGTTCGGCCTCGTCGCGCTGCACGGCCTGCCGGCCCTGGTTGGCGCTGTCGGCGAGCTTGGCGAGGTTTTCCTCCAGCAGCGCGCTGCGCTGCGACAGGCCCAGCATCTCGTCGCGCAGCACACGGTTGGTTGCGGCCGCGTCCTGCAGGCGTTGGCTGGTTGCGCGCTGGTCGCGACGCAGCGCATCCAGCGTGGCCTCCAGGCCCTGCAACTGCACCGCCATCGTCCGCGACTGTGCTTCCTGCTCATGCTGTTGCTGCTGCCAGAAACGCCAACCGGCATAGCCCCCTCCACCGAGCACGGCCACCACCGCCAGCGGCAGCAGCAGCCAGCGCAGGGAGCGGCGGGGTGGGGAAACGGGGGCGGTGTCGTTCATCAGGCTTCCTTGTCGGCGGCGTCGCCGGAAGGGTTCCGGCAGGCAGCGTCAGGCACAGCATCCCTGTTGCCGACGACAGCGGCAAGCGTGACCCACGTCCCTGTTCAGGTCGCTGCCGGCCCGGTGAGCGTGGTGTGTGCAGCGGCGATCAACTGCGGGGTGGTCGGCCCCGCGCTGCGCACCACCCGCAGGCCCAGCGCCTGCGCCTGCACGCCCAGCCGTTCGCTGGCGACCAGTGCGGTGGCATGGGCCTGCAGCCGCTGCTGCCACTGCGGCGACAGCTGCTCCCACACACGTTGCAGGGCTTCACCGCTGCTGACCGCCATCAGCCAGGGCGCAGAACACTCTCCCAGCCGTGACAGGGCGCGAGGCGACAGGCGCAGTGGTTGGCGCCGATAGACATCGGCACGTTCGATGCTGGCACCCGCCGCCTGCAGCCGGGCGGCAATCAGGCCCCGGCCACCGGGCGCGGTGACCAGCCCGATCCGCAGGCCCTGTACCGCCGCCAGTACCGGCAGGGCCAGCAGCCCCTCGCTGTCCATCCGCTGCGGCGCGTGGACCTCGCTGATGCCGTGCGCCTGCAACGCGCGTGTGGTGCCCTCGCCAACCGTCAGCCACGGGCTGTGCTGCGCCGGGCGCAGCGGCAGCAGCGCGGCAGCCGCCGTGACGGCTGCGGGGCTGGTGAACACCACCCGATCGCAGTTCAGCGCGCGTTGCAGCTGGCGCACCACGGCAGGGCCCTGCAAGCGTTGCAGCCGCCACGGCGACAGCGCCACCAGCTGCCCGCCGAGCCCAGCAACGGCGCGGCGCAGCGCCGCATGCTGGCCCTGCGGACGCAGCGAGATCAGCGTCCAGCCCGCGCCGCGGCACGCGCTGCCAGTGGGTATCGTATGGTCATCCATTGCCTGCATTATGCGGGCCCGCCGTTGTCGTGGTTGCTGCTCCGATGTCCGTTGATGCCCTGAGCTCCTCGTTGGCCTCCCTGCAGGAGGTGCTGGACTGCATGCCTGCGGTCCGTGCCATGCAGATCCGCCTGGACGGCTATGCCGATGGCGTGCTGCGCATCACCGCGCCGCTGACGGCGAACGTCAACGACAAGGGCAACGCCTTCGGCGGCAGCCTGGCCTCGGTGCTGACCCTGTCCGGCTGGGCGCTGGTCAGCCTGCGCCTGCGCCTGGCCGGCCACGACGCCGAGGTCTACGTGGCCGACAGCAACCTGCGCTACCTGGCACCGGTCTACGAAGACCTGCACGCGCAGGCCGAGGCGGCCGAAAGCGGTGCCTGGGACACTTTCCTGGCCACCTTCCGCCAGCGTCGCAAGGCCCGCATCAGCATCATCGCTACCCAGCCGGCCGCCGACGGCCGGGCCGCTGCCGAGTTCAGCGGTCGCTTCGTTGCCTTCGCCAAAGGGTAGGATGGCAGGCTGACGCCCTGCGGAAACCCCTGATGCGCCGCCTCATCCAGATCCTGTTGTGTTCCCTGCTGCTGGTCAGCGCCATGGCCGGTGCCGACGAGCTGAGCCGCAAGCAGCGCAAGATGCTGGAAGAGACCCAGATCGCCTACGGGGCGACGATCCGCTGGGGCAGCATGGACGACGCCATCGGCTACCTGGATCCGGTGCTGCGCAAGGAAAAGCCGCCCACCGAGTTCGAGCTCAACCGTTATGCACAGCTGCGGGTGTCCTCCTACCGCGAGCGCAGCAGCGCCTCGCTGCCCGATGGCCAGGTCGAGCGCCGGGTGGAAATCGGCGTCATCAACCAGAACACCCAGGCCGAGCGCACCGTGGTGGTGACCGAGCGGTGGCGCTGGGATGCCGAGGCCAAGCGCTGGTGGCAGGCCGGTGGCCTGCCGGATCTGTGGCAGGGGCAGTGACGGGCCGCGTCCGGCTTGTGCGACAATCGGCGCCCGCTTATCGACCCGTGACCTGAGTGAATTACGAAGAGTTGCTGGCCTTTGCAGGCCGAAACCCGATGCTGTCCGCGGCCCTGGTCGGCCTGACCGTGGCCCTCATCGTCACCGAAATCCGCCGCCTGTTCCGGGGCTTCAAGGGCATCAAGCCCGCCGAACTGACCCAGCTGATGAATGCGGGCGGCACGGTGGTGGTGGACCTGTCCGCCAGCGGTGACTTCGAAAAGGGGCACATCGCCGGCAGCCGCAATGCGCAGGCCAGCGCGTTCGGCCCGGAGCACAAGCTCGTGGCCAGCGCCAAGCAGGCGCCGGTGGTTCTGGTGTGCCGCAACGGCAACGCATCGGAAACCGCCGCCAAGGCGCTGAAGAAGGCCGGTTTCGAAAAGGTCTTCGTGCTCGAGGGCGGCATTCCCGCCTGGCAGCAGGCCGAACTGCCGCTGGTCAAGGGCCGCAACTGATTGCCGCAGGTGGCGGATCCGGCCTTGTATGGGCCTGATGCCGCCCCCATCGCAGTAATTCGACCCTAGTTTTCATTGCATTCACCTGGAGTTACTGGAAATGTCCGAAGAGATCACCAACGGCGCCGCTGCGCCGGTCGATGCCGCTACCGGCCCCGCTTTCACCGTCGAGAAGATCTACGTCAAGGACGTCTCCTTCGAGTCGCCGAACGCACCGACCATCTTCAATGACCAGGTGCAGCCGGAGCTGCAGCTGAATCTGAACCAGCAGGTGCAGCGCCTGGGTGAGAACGCGTTCGAAGTCGTGCTGGCCGTCACCCTGACCTGCCAGGCCGGTGAGCGCACCGCCTACGTGGCCGAAGTGAAGCAGGCCGGCGTGTTCGGCCTGGTCGGCCTGGACCCGCAGTCGATCGACGTGCTGCTCGGCACCCAGTGCCCGAACATCCTGTTCCCGTACGTGCGCCAGCTGGTCAGCGATCTGATCCAGGCCGGCGGCTTCCCGCCGTTCTTCCTGCAGCCGATCAACTTCGAAGGCCTGTACGCAGAAACCCTGCGCCAGCGCCAGGAGCAGGGCGACGCACCGTCGCTGGCTGACTCCGAGCCGGCCGGCAACGCCTGAATCCGTCGCGACGTCACGGATGAGCACTACCGCTGACAAGATCGCCGTGCTGGGCGCCGGTTCCTGGGGAACCGCGCTGGCCAGCCTGCTCGCCCGGCACGGTCATCCGACCGTGCTGTGGGGGCGTGATGCCGCCGTGGTCGAGGCCATCGACCAGCGCCACGAGAATCCGCGCTATCTGCCGGGCATTCCGCTGCCGGGCAGCCTGCATGCCACCACCGACCTGGCGTCGGCGGTGCACGGTGCCGCCTGGATCCTGGTGGTGACCCCGTCGCACGCGTTCAATGAGACCGTGCGCGCGCTGGCGCCGCTGCGTCCGGCCGGTGCCGGCGTGGCCTGGGCGACCAAGGGTTTCGAGCCCGGCTCCGGCCGTTTCCTGCATGAAGTCGCGCGCGAGATCCTCGGCGAGGACGTGCCGCTGGCTGTCGTCACCGGGCCGTCGTTCGCCAAGGAAGTCACCCAGGGCCTGCCCACCGCGATCACCGTGCACGGCGACGTGCCGTCGTTCGCGCAGACCGTGGCCGAAGCGATGCATGGCCCGGCGTTCCGTGCCTACACCGGCGACGACATGGTCGGTGCCGAGCTGGGGGGCGCGATGAAGAACGTGCTGGCCGTGGCCACCGGCGTTGCCGATGGCATGCAGCTGGGCCTCAACGCCCGTGCCGGCCTGATCACCCGCGGCCTCAACGAGATGCTGCGGCTGGCCGCGGCGATCGGTGCCAAGCCGGAAACCCTGATGGGTCTGGCGGGCCTGGGCGATCTGGTGCTGACCTGCACCGGCGACCTGTCGCGCAACCGCCGCCTGGGCCTGGCCCTGGGCCGCGGGCAGACGCTGCAGGATGCCGTGCGCGAGATCGGGCAGGTGGTTGAATCGGTGCAGACGGCCGATGAGGTGATGCGTCAGGCACGCCGACACGGCATCGACCTGCCGATCTCCGATGGCGTACGCGCCGTACTGCACGGCGAGCAGACCCCGGCAGAGGGCCTGCGCGCATTGCTGGCGCGCGAACAGAAACCGGAATATCCGGACACGCTGTTCAAGTAACCGAAAACCCCGGCCATGCGCCGGGGTTTTTTCATCAGGGAGTACCCATGCGGGTGCCGGACCGGAGACAGACTTTGGTGGGTGCCAAGCTTGCTTGGCATCACGCGTGCAGCATATCCACGCATGGCGTGGATCCACTGCAACGCCCGATCACCGCGCCCGTGGCGGCGCGTTGCCGTTGTCCATGTCCGAGAAGATCAGCCAGGGTCCATCGCCCGCGCGCTTCAGCGTCAGCGTGAACTTTCCGGTATCGCCGACGTTGGCGCCAAACGTGTAGGCACCAATGATGTAGGCCGTGCTCCTGTCCACCGCGTACGCCAGCGCACGCAGGCGCAGCGGGCTTCCACCCTGTCCGGCGTAGGCGGCCGCGATCGCGTCGCGCCCGCGCACCGGCGGCTGGTGGCTTTGCAGGATGAATCCGTCTTCGGCGAACAGCGCCGCCAGTGCCTTGCCATCGCCCGCGCTCCACGCCCGCTCGTAGTCGCGCAGCACGCGATCCAGTGCCGCAGGCAGTGCCACGTCGGGCAGGCGTCCAGCGGGCGGCGGTGCGCTGCTGGCGTGCTGCGCGAGGGCAGGACCGGCCAGCAGCACGGTGGCAAGAAGGATCGCGGCATGGAAGGGTCGGCGCATGCGAAGAGTCCCGGGCGGTGGCAGAAGCCTGGCCGCAAGAATAACCACACGGGCCGGCCCCGGATCGCGCGGCCGAGGGTGCGCGAAACCTCCCTGTCAGCCCGGACGCAGCAAGGTGCCGGCCTGCACTGACAGTGACAGGCAGGCCATCACCAGTCCTTCCATCACGCGATCGCCCACGTACTGCTCCTCCGGCCCGTTCTGCCGGACACGCTCGGCGGCCAGCAGCATCTCCAGCGCCACCCGCAGGCCGGCGTGCGCGCAGTCGGCATCGGCCAGCGCCAGCTGACGGCCAGGCAGCGGATGGCGTTCCGGCCAGGGCAGGCCATCGGCGGCTGCGCCGCTGCCGATCCGTTTCAGCGTGGCGATGAAGGTGTTGGGGTCGGACGGGGACTGTTGGGGGGTCGCATCGGCATCGTTGGCCGGCGCGCTGTCGGAATGCGGAGGGGGAAACTCGGGTGTGGTCATTGATGAGGCTCCGTGCAGGACAGACGGTAGCCGCCACGGATAAAGG
Source organism: Stenotrophomonas genospecies 5 (assembly GCF_054473825.1). Lineage (NCBI taxonomy): Bacteria > Pseudomonadati > Pseudomonadota > Gammaproteobacteria > Lysobacterales > Lysobacteraceae > Stenotrophomonas > Stenotrophomonas genospecies 5. Next base: position 195,801 of record NZ_JBTMUW010000002.1, on the reverse strand, counting down.
TGGCGGGCGGAGACGTGGCTCGAAAACCGGGAGGTTGCTAGGCCGGCAGGCACAAGGCCTCCACGCTCCGCCCGCCATGGCCGGCGGACGCGTTGCCAGCCGGCACCACACGAGGTGACACCGGCTGGCAACCGTAATCAAGCAACTCCACGGGTTTTCGATGCCCGGCCACCTTTTGGGGTGGCACCGCATCTGTACCTGTGTCACTGCGCAACGCCAATGAGCCGAGTTGTATTCAACCCACGATGCTCGACGCTTTCAGCATCCTCGCACACGGTTAAGTAGTCGCAGACGTTGATGGCGCAAGGGCCTCACGCATTCGGGGAATTTGCGACACGAGTCGTGGTTGAGTGCTTCGGGGTGCCGCGAAACCTGGACGATTGCGACAGCGCGGGCCAGAAGCAGGCATCGCCCCTCTACGACTGCCCGCGGTCACCCGCACCCTGCCTCTCGTACCAGCCTTCAGTACGGTTCACGATACGAACGACCGACAACATCACCGGCACCTCGATCAGCACACCGACAACGGTGGCCAGTGCGGCGCCCGAATGCACACCGAAGAGCCCGACGGCGGTGGCGACCGCCAGCTCGAAGAAGTTGCTCGCGCCGATCAGCGCCGACGGGCCGGCCACGCAATGGGCGACGCCCAGACGACGGTTGAGCAGATAGGCCAGGCCCGAAGTGAAATAGACCTGGATCAGGATGGGCACGGCGATCAGCGCGATGACCAGCGGCTGCTCGACGATCTGCTGACCTTGAAAGCCGAACAGCAGCACCAGTGTCAGTAGAAGGGCCGACAGCGAAACCGGGCCGAGTCGGGTCAGCGCCAGCTGCAGACCGGCCTCGCCGCTGCGCGAAAGCATCCAGCGCCGCAGCAGGGTGGCAACACCGACAGGTGCAACGATGTACAAACCCACTGACAGCAGCAGGGTGTCCCACGGAACAGTGATCGCGGACATGCCGAGCAGCAATGCGACCACCGGCGCATAGGCCACCACCATGATCGCGTCGTTCAGCGCGACCTGGCTCAACGTGAAGTTCGCATCGCCGCGGCACAGGTTGCTCCACACGAACACCATCGCGGTGCAGGGCGCGGCTGCCAGCAGGATCAGGCCGGCGATATAGCTGTCGATCTGGCCGGCTGGCAGCCATTCCGCGAAGAGGTGACGCAGGAATACCCAGCCCAGCAGTGCCATCGAAAAGGGCTTGACCGCCCAGTTGATGAACAACGTTACGCCGATGCCTTTCCAGTGCTGCTGCAACTGGCGCATTGCGCCGTAGTCGACCTTCAGCAGCATCGGGATGATCATCAGCCAGATCAGTGCCGCGACCGGCAGGTTGACCTTGGCCACTTCGGCGGACGCCAGTGCCGCAAAGGCGCCGGGCAGGAGGTGTCCCAGCAGGGTACCGGCCGCGATGCACAGCGCGACCCACAGGGTGAGGTAGCGCTCGAACAGACGCATGCGCGCGGGTACCGTCACGGTGTGCTGTCGGTCGGCTGCAACCGGCCGATCTGATCCAGCGCGTTCTGCATTGCCTCGCGGTCGGACCACAACGATCCGGGCAGATCGATCAACGCACGCAGCCGCGATTTTACGATGGCATGCGCGCGCGCAAATGCGGCTGCTTTCTCGGCATCGCTGCCTGCAACTGCGGCGGGATCCGGCTGGCCCCAGTGGCTGCGAATGAAGTCGCCAAACACCACCGGGCAGGCGTCTGCCGCGGCCGAATCGCACACGGTGATCACCAGATCCATGGGCGCAGCATCCACGAACTCATCCCACGATTTGCTGCGTAGCCCATCGATGGTGATTCCTTCGGCCTGCAGTTGTGCGAGCGCGAATGGGTTGACCTGGCCGGTGGGGTGGCTGCCTGCGCTGAATGCATTGAAACGTTCGGCGCCCCAGGCTCGCAGCGTGGCTTCGGCAAGGATGCTGCGGGCGCTGTTGCCGGTACAGAGGAACAGGACGTTGCGTGTCATGGTGCAGTCGTTGTGATGGCAGGAGGTCGGGTGTGGCTTCAGCACTTGCACGCCGGTGCAGCGGGAGTGCACTCATCGCTCGGCGAACCCGCGCAGCAGTTGTGCGTGAGGTACTCGATCAAGCCGGTCATGGCGGCGAAGTTGGCGCGGTAACAGACATTGCGGCCCTGGCTCTCGCTTTCCACCAGCCCGGCCTGTACCAGCTCCTTCAGGTGGAAGCTGAGTGTGGCTGGTGGCACCTGCAGGGCCGCCGCGATGTCACCGGCCACGCGCCCCGCTGGACCAGCTTCCACCAGCAGGCGGAAGGCCGCCAGGCGGGTGGCGTGGCCCAACGCGGTAAGCGCGGTAATTGCATTTGACGTTTCCATATTTCTAGAATAGTCGAATGAATGAGACGATCGCAAGTAGCCAGCTGCCGAATCTGAGGGAAGCTTCGTTGCCCCGGCCCGACCCCAGCCTGCTCGCCGCGGGGAATCTGGGACCTCCCCGCATCCTGCTGCTCTACGGTTCGCTGAGGCCGCAGTCATTCAGTCGCAAGCTGGCCCTGGAAGCCGAGCGGCTCCTGCAGCATCTGGGCTGCGAAACCCGGGTGTTCGATCCACATGCGCTTCCGATGGTGGACAGCGTGGACAGGAGCCATCCCGAAGTGCAGCGGCTGCGCGCGTGGTCGCAGTGGTCTGAGGGGCAGGTGTGGGTCAGCCCGGAACGGCACGGTACCGTCACCGGCGTGTTCAAGAACCAGATCGACTGGCTGCCGCTGGAGGACGGCAGCGTGCGACCCACGCAGGGCAGAACGTTGGCCGTGATGCAGGTGAGTGGCGGCTCCCAATCGTTCAACACCGTCAACACCCTGAGGGTGTTGGGGCGCTGGATGCGCATGCTGACCATCCCCAACCAGTCTTCGGTGGCCAAGGCCTGGCAGGAGTTCGATGAGGACGGACGAATGAAGCCCTCGCCATACTACGACCGGGTGGTGGATGTCATGGAGGAACTGGTGAAGTTCACTCTGTTGACGCGGGGCCGGGCGGACTACCTGGTGGATCGCTACAGCGAGCGCAAGGGCGACGCTGCAGCGGCAGTGCTGGCGCAGGCCGCAGGGGCGACGACCGCAGCCGGCACCGGGTGACGGCACTGCGCGACGCCTCCCGGGTGCACCCGCCTCAGCTGGCAGCCCCCATCCGGCTGTGCCCCTCAAGGCGAGCCGCCGACAGATACCGGCAGTAGCGGCCGATGAAGATGCCGGTGAATCCACCGGACAGCAGCAGGTAGGCAGCGCTGAAACCTGCGTTGGCGCTCAGCGCGGGCGACACTGCGAGCGCCGTTTCGAAGCCATACTTCACCAGGAACGTGATCAGCAGCAGCGGCAGCAGGCTGTAATCCGCGCTGCGCCACAGCCGTCCCGTCGCACGGTTCATGGCCACACGCGCCCGGCGCAGCAACAGCCAACCCAGGCCCGTTCCTGCGCCGATGCCGACCAGCCACTCGCCCCAGGCCGACCACGATGCGCCGTAGCGGTGGCTGATGGACCACACCCCCCATGCCGCGAACACCGCCGGCACGATCGCCAGCGTGGGCAGCGAGGTTTCGCCGGGCTTCATGGCCGCGATGCCTCGGGTGATGAGAAACACCATCAGCACCCAGACCCAGATCGGCGTATGCGAAAGGAGTTGCTGGAACAGGCTCATGACAGGTCCCCTTGGGTGAGTGCCGGTGCAGTGGCGCCGGGCGGTGACGCGTACTATTCGCGCCGGAGCCTTCCCGAACCAGTGACAGGTGTCAGCCGCCTGAAGGGACATGACGGGTAGGTGGCGCTGGCATGCAGCAGCATGCTGCTGTCGACCAGCCCCGGAGTTCCCTGAACAGCAACTTCATTCATGTACCGGTCAGTTCAATATTCAGGGCTGATTTCGCCAACAAACGGATAATTCACACCTGTCGACCGCCTCTCCTCTCTCCCCCTCCCGGGAGGCGGTCGACGAAACCAAAATAATTAAAGGTGTGTCCCGATGAACAAGAATTCGCTGCTTGCCCTGGGTCTGCTGGCTGCCCTGCCGTTCGCTGCATCGGCTGCCGATGGCCTGTCGTACAACTACGTTGAAGGCGGCTACGTGAACACCGATGCCAAGGGCGGCGACGCCGATGGCTGGGGCGTGAAGGGCTCGGTGGCCGTCCACCCGAACTTCCACATCTTCGGCGACTACAGCGCGCAGGAAACCGACCGCTTCAAGAATGACGTCGACCAGTGGCGCCTGGGTGTCGGCTACAACTACGGCATCGCACCGAACACCGACCTGGTGGCCCGCGTGGCCTATCAGAAGTACGACGAGAAGCGCGGCCTGGACTTCAATGGCTACTCCACTGAAGTGGGCGTGCGCACCGCGTTCAACCCGTACCTGGAAGGCTACGCGCTGGCCGGCTACGAAGATTTCAGCAAGAAGCACGGCTACAACCCGGACGGCGAGTTCTACGGCCGCGTCGGTGCCACCGCCAAGTTCAACCAGAACTGGGGCCTGAGTGGCGAAGTGAAGCTGGCCAAGGCGGGCGACCGCGAGTGGTTCGTCGGCCCGCGCTTCACCTGGTAAGAAACGCTCTGTCGTTAGTGCGTGTAACTGGCGTGTGACTCTCTCTCTCTCTCCCGCACGCCATCGAAGCCCGGCCTCGCGCCGGGCTTCACTTTTCTGCGCCCCAAGCGGCTGGCGCGCGACTGAGAACCGCTCCGTCGCAGCGGAAGCCGTTCCGCTATGATCGCCCGCACATCGCCGCGCCATGCGCGATGCGCCCGCCTCAAGCCCGCAGGAACTGCCGTGAATTCCCAGCCCGCACCGATCACCGCCCTCAATCACACGCTCGACAACGAGCCGCAGCAGATCACTGCGCCGCTGACCCACTCGGCCGCCTTCCTGGTGCTGAAGGTGAAGGATGATGCGGACTCGATCGCGAAGGTGCGCGACGTGCTGGCCAGCACCGATGACCTGATCAAGAACACGGCCATCCGCGAGATCGAACGGACCTTCACCTGCAATGTGGCGATCGGCCACCGTGTGTGGCAGCCGCTGGTTGGCAGCACGCCGCCGCGCGAGCTGCATCCGTTCCGCGAGATCAAGGGCGCCACCCACACCGCGGTGTCGACCCCGGGCGATCTGCTGTACCACATCCGGGCACGCACGATGGACCTGATCGTGGCGTTCGAGCGCAACCTGCTGATGGCGTTCGGCGATGCGGTGGAGACGGTCGATGAGGTGGCCGGCTTCCGCTATTTCGACGGCCGCGACCTGCTCGATTTCGTTGACGGCACGGCCAATCCCGAAGGGTTGTCGCTGCCGGAAGCCACGATCGTCGGCGACGAGGATCCCGCGCATGCCGGCGGCAGCTACGTGGTGGTGCAGAAGTACCTGCACAACCTCGACGCATGGCGCGCGCAGAAGACCGAGGTGCAGGAGGCGATCATCGGCCGCACCAAGCACGACAACACCGAGCTGGACGATGCGCCGGCCGACGCGCAGAAGTCGCACAAGACGCTGTGCACCATCGAGGACGCCGACGGCGAGCACGACATCCTGCGCGACAACATGCCCTTCGCCAATCCGGGGCGCGGTGAGTACGGTACGTACTTCATCGGCTACACGCGCCGCCTGTGGGTGATCGAGAAGATGCTCGAGCGCATGTTCATCGGCAACCCTGCGCCGCTGCATGACCGCATCCTGGACTTCTCCACCGCGATGACCGGCGTGACCTTCTTCGCGCCTTCGCGCAAGGTGCTGGCCGACCTGGGCGGGTGATGCCTGCCCGCCATCTGCCTGTCATCCGCGCCGTCGACGATGGAGCGCTGGACGACTGCATGAGGGTGCTGCCATGGAATCCGTACTTCGCGCCGACCGTCGCCGATGGTGGCGACCGCTGGCATCGCTGATCGGCCTTCTGGCGCTGGGCGGCGCCGGGGCCGTCTCGGCCGAGGAGGCTCCACCGCACTGGATGGCCTACGCCGCCACGGCAGGCAGTGAACTGCAGCAGCGCCTGCAGCAGGAGCAGGACCCGAAGGTGCAGCGCGTGCTGGCCTGGCTGCAGGCGCACCCACAGGTGCCCACGCCGCTGCCGGTCAGCCTCTGGATCGCAGCCGATGGCCGCATCGCGAAACTGGAATTCGACAGTCTCGGCGATGCGCAGGCGGACGCGGATCTGCGCGCGACACTGCAGTCGGCGCCGCTGTCGTCGGCGCCACCGGGCGACATGCGCCAGCCGTTGCGGTTGGGGCTGGTGCTGCAGCCGAAGTGAGGTGTACCGCGCGGCACTACCGCGCCGGCAGCAGCTCGCGCTCCCGCGCCGCCGCACTCCAGGCGCGCAGGCCGAATACCGCCAGCCCCAGGAAGAACACATACAGCGCGGCCGTGACGTGCAGCGACTTGAACAGGTACGCGCCCACATAGACCACGTCCACCCCGATCCACACCCACCAGCACGCCACATGGCGGCGCGCCTGCCACCACTGGCCGACCAGGCTCAGGGCGGTCAGCATCGCGTCCAGCCATGGCAGCGCCGCATCGGTGAAGGTGTGCATGACCGTGCCCAGCGCCACGCCGCCGCACAGGCCGATGATCAGGTCACGCAGCAGTTTTCCGCGTGCCAGGGGCACGATGCGGATGCTGCCCTCATCGGCGGCGTGCTGGCGCCAGTTGATCCAGCCATAGACCAGGAAGCCGGCGAAGGCGACCTGCAGCAGCGTGTCGGAGTACAGCCTGGCCTCGGCGAACACCAGGCCGTACAGCGCCACCGACAGCAGGCCAACCGGCCACGCTGCCAGCCGCCGGCGCGCCATCAGCCATACGCCCAGCACGCTGCACAGCGCGGCGGTCCACTCGAGCACGGCGCCGCTCACAGCGCGAACGTCACCGACAGGCGTGCCTGTCGCGGTGCGCCGGGGAACAGGTAGTAGTCACCGCCGCTGCTGCCGGTGTCGCGCCAGTAGAAGCGGTTGAACACGTTGTCCACCGACAGGTTCCAGGTCACGGCGCGCTCATGCACGCGGTGGCGGAAGCGCAGGCCGGCATCGAACACCGAATAGTCCGGCGCGCGTACGCCGCCGTCGGCACGGGCCACATTGGCGGCGGCATAGCGCCAGCCACCGGTGACATCCAGGCCCTGCACGAACGGCAGTGCGTAGGCCAGGTGCACACTGGCACGCACCTTCGGCACGTTCACCAGCTGATGGCCTTCCTGGCCCGGCGTGCCGGTATCGCGTGCACGCGCCTGCAGCACGCTGGCGCTGGCGACGATCTGCAGCGCATCGGTCAGCTGGCCGTTGGCGGTCAGCTCCAGGCCGGTATGGGTCTGCGTGCCGCGCTCGACGAAGGTGTAACCGGCATCGCTGTCATCCGGCATGGCGTACTGGTAGGGCTGCGAGATGCGGAACAGCGCGGCGCCCAGGGTGAGCGAGGCAGCTGGCACGTACTTGACGCCGGCTTCCAGCTGCCGTGACTGCACCGCCGGCAGGAAGGCATCGGCGTTGGAGGTCCAGAACGGTGCCTCCTGGCCCAGCGCAATGCCGCGCACATAACTGGCGTACGCGTTGAGCTGGTCGGTGGCCTTCCATACCAGCGCGGTCTGCGGCAGGAAGCGCGACAGCCGGCTGTGCCGCTGCGGCGTGCCGCGCTTGTCGTACGCGCGCTCGTCCAGGCGGACGAAGCGGCCACCGGCCAGCCACTGCCAGTCATCGCCGAACTGCATGCGGTCCAGCGCGAACACGGCGGTCTGGCGGCTGTCCAGACGCCGTGCGGACGGGCCGGGCATCAGCGGCGAGGGCTCGTACACCGGCACCTGCGTGTCGTGGATGTTGCTGCTGCCTACGTACTCGTTGACGCTCGGTCGCCTGTCCACCGTGCGGCGGAACGTGTCGGCGCCGACCGTCAGCTGGTGGCCGACGCTGCCGGTGTCGAAGCGGCCACGCAGCTCGGCGCGCGCCTGCTGGTTGCGGCGCGTATCGTCCGGACTGCGGTAGTCGTAGATGTCGTAGTCGCCGTTGGGGGCGAAGTAGTTGCCGGGCACGCTGCCGTCAGCGCATGCGTCGGCGTAGTAGCAGCCATAGGCGAAGGCGACATTGTCGTCGATCACCGAGCGGCTGTGGCCCACCGACAGCCGCGACTGCCAGCGCTCGTTGAAGTCGTAGGTGTGTACGGCGGTGATGTTGGTGCTGGCGATCTCCACCGGGCGCTGCCACGGCTGATAGCCCAGCAGGTGCTCGCGGTCGACGCCACGAGGCAGCTCCCGTGCGCCCAGCAGCTGGTAACCGGACACCGAGCGCTGCGAACTGGTCTGGTAGTTGGCGTCCACTTCCAGCTTGCCGCGCTCACCGATCAGCCAGTCCGCTGCAAGCGAATAGAAGTTGCGGCGGCCGTCGGCGTGCTCGACGTAGGACTCGCTGCCCTCCCAGGCGGCATTGAGGCGGATGCCGAAACGCGGCGTGATCCAGTGGCCGACATCGACGGCGGCATAGCGCGAGCCTTCCGAATCGGTGCCAAGGGTAGCCGTGCGCACTTCCGCCGGGCGCTTGCCGATGTAGTTGATGATGCCGCCGGGTGCCATCACCCCCGCGGCGAGGCCGGCTTCACCCTTCAGGATCTCCACCGCCTGCACGTTCTCCAGCGCCAGCCGCTGTTCGCCGGCGATGGCCAGGCCGTTGAAGCGGTAGCCGGTGGCGGCATCGAGCGCGAAGCCGCGGATGGCGACGTTCTGGTAGTAGCCCACCGGCGCGTAGGCATCACCGAGCGAGGCGTCATTGCTGGCCAGTTCGGACAACGAGCGCACCTGTCGACGGTCGAGGTAGTCGCGTTCGAGCACGTTCACCGAGGCCGGGGTGTCCTTCCAGGATCCGCTGCCGAACGCACTGACCCGCGCGCTGTCGGCCGCCGGCCTGCCGGCCTGCACGCGGACCGCTGCCAGCTCGGTGGGCGAACGTTCGCCGCTGTCGGCTGCCAGGTCGGGGGAGGCTCCAGCCTCGCTGGCATGCAGTGGCAGCGCGGCACAGAGGGCGAGAGCGAGCAGGGTGGGACGCAGGCAGCGGTTCATTCGATTCGTCTTCGGACAACAGGGGAGACGAAGCGACGGCGCGCAGGTGCACCGGCCCGGAACGGGGGTGTGGTTGCGGCTCAAAGCTCCCTACGCCGGTGCAAACCGGATCAGGTTCCAAGGGACTCTCTCAGCCTGCAGATCCAGGCACCCCCGCTTCAGGCCGCTATTTCACTACAGATGGCAGGGATTTGCGAGCCGATGCCCTTCAGGCGGCGGCATGCAGCGCCTGCAGCAGGGCCTGGCCGGGTGCGCTGGCGAACCACGCGGCATGGCCCAGCATGAAGGGATACCAGGCGACATCGGCGTTCGCCGTCGAGCCGGTGATGCCTTCGAAGTACTCCACTTCGGACAGTGCGAAGTCGAAGTGGACCATCGGCAGCAGGTCCGCCAGCAGGTGCAGGCGGGTGGCCGACAACGGCAGCACTTCGCGGTAGCCGTCGAGCAGCGCCAGCGCGATGTCGATGCGCACCGCCTCATGGCCCCGCTCCAGCTCCAGCCAGGCCACGGCATTGCGCTCGATCGCGGTGGCCAGGTCGAACAGCGCGCTGGTGGGTGAGGCGAGGCCGAAATCCAGCACGGTGCTGACGTCGTCGCCGCGCCACAGCAGGTTGGACACATGCCAGTCGTTGTGCGCCCACAGCGGCGGCTCGGCGGACAGGCGCTCGGCCAGGCCGGCATGCCAGGGCAGGACGTCGCGGCGCAGCTGCGCCTGCCACGGAATCCGCGCCAGGTAGCGCGCCAGTCCCGGGCGGTCGGGAAGACCCGCTTCCAGCGCGCCGATGGGGTCGGCGGCGCGGATCAGCTCGTCGCGTGCCACCAGGACATGCGTGCTGCGCTGCGGGGCGTGGTAGCTGGCGGCGGCCTGATGCAGCCGGGCCAGCATGCGTCCGGCAGAACGCGCCCGTGCGATGTCCGTCAGCAGCGTCCAGGAGGCGGCGTCGCGGTACAGATCGTCACCCACCCCCGGTGAATGCAGTTCATAGGTCCAAGGCCCATGCTCGATGGCGCTGTCGCCTCCGGCGGTGGGCAGAACCTTCACCACCGGCATGCCGGCAGCGTCCAGATGGGCGATGAAGCGGTGTTCTTCCTGCAGGCAGGCGGCACTGCGCACGCTGCGGTGGTGGCGCTTGATGAACACCCGGCCGCGGGTACCCTCGACCAGCGCGGCGGCCGACAACGGCCGGGGGCTGTGCCAACGCAGGGCGCTGTCCGCGTCCAGCACCGGATAACGGCGGGCCAGCCAGGCAACCTCGGCTGCATCGATCGCGGGCCAGTCGGCAGCGACCTCATCGTTGTTGAGGCCCTGCACGCGGTGGGCGGTGGAGGTCATGCGGGGGCCGGGGGCAAAGGAGTCATCCAGGGCTGCGCATTCAACGCCATGGACGGCCCGGACGCAAACGGGCGGGTCATCGACCCGCCCGTTGCCGGTGATGCCGGGCAGTGCCGGCGAGGGTTACCAGCCGCGATGGCGACCGCGGTCGTGATAGTAACGGCGGTCGCTGTCGCGCCAGCGGCGGTCATGACCGCGGTCCCGATAGCCATAGCCCCGGTCGTAGCCGCGGTCGTAGCGGCGGTCATAACGACGGTCGTGGCGGTCCGGGGTGGTCAGGTTGCCGATCGCGCCGCCGGCCACGGCACCGCCGACGGTGGCGGCCGGATCGCCGTTGGAGATCAGGTGGCCGGCGACGCCGCCCACCACCGCACCGACGACGGTGCGCTTGTCCTTCCTCGACATGGCGCTGGCGTCGCTGACCACGGCGACACCGGCAGCAGGGCCAGGGCCATCGCCACGCCACGGAAGCTGAGAGCGGAAGTACTGAGCATGTTCGGTTCTCCTGTAGGGGCATGCCACGGTGGGCAGGGAGGGCGCGGGCGCCCTGGCTGCCGTAGTGACCACGCTGGCGCCCGGAGATTGCCGGAACATTGCGTGGGCCACTGGGCGGCGTGCGTATTCATCTAGCGTCAGGCGGCATGAAGCCTGCCTGAAAGTTCAATGGCCGGATGGACAGGATTCAGATTTTGCCGTCACGCAGATAGTCGAACAGCTCCGCATCGCCTTTCAGGCCCAGCTTCAGCATCGCATCGCCCTTCTGCCGGCTGATGGTGCTGACGCTCTTGTGCAGCTGCACCGAGATCTCCTTCACCGTCATGCCGGTGCCGAGCAACCTCAGCACCTCCAGTTCGCGCGGCGACAGCGGTTTGCCGTCGCCTTCGCGCATGCGCCAGCTGCCGGCGGCCTCGACCCGCTCGCGCAGGCTGCGGCTGATATACAGCTGGCCGCGGTTCACCGCCTGGATCGCCTGCGGCAGCTCGTCCATCGACGAACTCTTGTCGACCAGGCCGAGCACGCCGCTGTCGAGCACCATGCGCAGGATCGCCAGGTTGCTGGAAACGCTGAGCATCAGCACCTTGAGGTCGGGATGGCGGCGCCGGATCATGCCGATCATGGCGAAGCCATCGGCCTGGGGACTGCCGGGCATCGAATAGTCGGTGACCAGCAGGTCGCATGGCTGGCTGGTCAGCAGCGCCATCAGCGCCTGGGCGCTGTCGGCTTCACCGACGACCTGGCCAACGCCGCTGGACTCGATGACGGCGCGGGTTCCGATACGGACCACGGGGTGGTCGTCTGCGATGATGATGCGCAAGCTCATGCTCTAGTATGACCACCGGGCACGCCGGGCCGCGACCATCGCGGCTCCTGGCAGGATTCTAGGAGATCAACGCCGATGCGTAGCTGGGCTGTTCGCGGGCGGGTCCTGCTGCTGGCCATGTTGGGTCCTGCCGTCGCTTGGGCGCAACTCGCGCCCGGCCCATTGCCGTTGAGTCCCCTGCAACGCGAATACCTGACCGCGCACCCTCGCATCGTCGTCGGGCAGTATGACAGCGGTTGGCCCCCTTTCGAGTCGATCCACGAAGGCCAGCAGGTCGGCCTGGGACCGGACTACTTGTCGCTTTTGGCTCGTCGTTTGGGCGTGAAAGTCGAGGCACGCCGCTATCCGGACTGGACATCCGTGCTGGACGCGGCATGCCGGGGCGAGATCGATGTGGTCATGAACATCGGCCTGAGTGCCGACCGAACCCGTTGCATGGTCTACACCTCGGCCTATGTCGAAGCGCCGCTGGCGGTGGTCGGACGACCTGGAGACCTGCGTGCTTCGGAGATGCCGGATCTTGACGGACTGCGCGTCGTGATCGAGCAGGATTTCCTGACCGCACCGCAGGTGCGTGCACGGTTTCCACGCGCTCGACAACTTGTCGCAAATGGCACTTTGGCGGCGTTGCAGATGGTCAGAGACGACAAGGCCGACGTCTATATCGGTAATGCCTATGTCGCCACCGAGCTGATCGCGGCCCATCAGCTGAAGGGAGTGGTGCTGCTGCGGCCCAGCGATCTGCCGCCGGAGCGGGCGCACTTCGGCGTCCCCAACAGCAAGCAACCGCTGGCCGAGGCATTGGATCTTGCGCTGGCTGCCACCAGCCAGGCGCAGCGGGACGCGCTGGCCCAGCGCTGGCTGCGGCCTCCGGAATGGTCCGCGTCGGCGCAGCTGGCCCTGAGCCAGGCCGAAAAGCGCGTGCTGCAGCAGCCGTTGAAGATCACCTTCGCGCCCAATGCCGCGCCGCTTTCGTTCACCGACGACGACGGCCAGCCCAGCGGCCTGACCAGCGAGTACCTGCGGCGGCTGATCCAGGTCGGCGCCAACCTGGAGGTGGAAACCAGCCACGACTGGTTCGAGGTGCGCGAGAAGGCGCTGCAGGGTGAGGTGCAGGCGGTGATGGGCATTCCCACCGATTCGCGCTACCTGGGGCCGGACTGGGTGTTCAGCCAGCCCTTCATCAGCGTGCCGAGCGTGATCGTCGGCACGCGCGACAGCCCGGCGATCCTGGGGCTGGCCGATCTGCAGGGCAAGCGCGTGCTGCTGTCCGACCCGGAACGCCTGCGCGGCTACGTGCTGCAGCAGGCGCCACGGGCAAAGATCATTCCCGCGCGCAGTGGCGAGCAGGCGTTGCAGCGATTGGCCAATGGCGAGGCCGATGCCTACGTGGGCAACCTGGTCCTGGTCGATCACCTGTTGCGCAACCGCTTCCCGGGCCGTCTGCAGATCCTTGCGCCGGCCGGATTCGGCGACCAGCTGGCGCTGGCTGTCGACCGTCGCCATGCCGCCCTGGCGACCACCTTCGACCGCCTGCTGCTGCAGATGTCACCGCGGGAGCATGAGGCGCTGCGGGGCGACTGGCTGGCCGTGGAATATCGCAGTGGCGTGGACTGGGACGCCGTGCTGCATTGGGGGCTTCCGCTGCTGCTGGTGCTGCTGACCGGGGCGGTGGTGCATGGCGTCGGTCACTGGCGGCTGCGCCGGGAGGTGGCCGGTCGCCGCCATCTGGAGCAGCGCCTGGCCGAGGTCACCGACAATCTGCCTGCGGTGGTCTACCAGGCACGTCGCGACGCGGACGGCAGCCTGGCCTTCCCCTTCATCGCAGGCGACCTGCAGGCACTGTTCGGCATTCCGCGGCAGCGTGCCGAGCAGGATGCGCAGGCGCTGCTGGCGCGGATCGAGGACACCGACCGCCAGGCCGTGCTGCAGGCCATCGACCAGGCGGCCCGCCAGTTCGCGCCGCTGGCCTTCGAGTTCCGCCTGCTGCCGGGTGATGACGGCACGCCCGCGCGCTGGGTACGCAGCCAGGCTCACCCTTACGCCACCGAGGCCGGCGCCGTCACCTGGAGCGGCTACTGGGTGGACGTGACCCAGGCACGCGTACAGGCCGATGCGCTGGCGGCGGCCAAGATCGAGGCGGAACAGGCGGCCGAGGCCAAATCACGCTTCCTGGCCACGATGAGTCATGAGATCCGCACGCCGATGAGCGGTGTACTGGGCATGCTGGAAGTGCTGGCGCACTCGCCGCTGGATGCAGAACAGCAGCGCATCCTTGCCGTGATCGAGGATTCTGCGCAGATGCTGCGGCAGATCCTCGATGACATCCTCGACTACTCGCGCATCGAAGCCGGTGCGCTGCGCCTGGAACCGGTGCCATTGTCACTGCGGACCCTGCTGGAAGGCGTGTGCCGGCTGATGTCGGCGCAGGCCAGCGCGCGTGGCCTGGCCCTGCACGTGCAGATCGATCCGCAGCTGGCTGCGGCGCATGAAGTGGATGGCGTGCGCCTGCGGCAGATCGTCTTCAACCTGCTCAGCAATGCCATCAAGTTCACCGCGCAGGGCGATGTGTGGCTGCGGCTGGAGGTGCTCGGGCCGACCACCACCGATGGCAGTCAGCCGTTGTGCCTGAGCGTCATCGATACCGGCATGGGCATCGCGCCGGAACAGCTGCAGCACCTCTTCGCGCCGTTCACCCAGGCCGGTGCATACATCCAGCGCGACCACGGCGGAACCGGCCTGGGCCTGAGCATCTGCCAGCGGCTGGTGCAGATGATGGACGGCACGTTGACCCTGCAGAGCACGCTCGGCGAGGGCACCCGCGCGGAGGTCCGTCTGTCGCTGGTGGAAGCCGGCATCGAGGACGTCGCCGTGCTGGCGAGCGAGCACGAGCAGGCGGCGCTGCTGCCGACCGCGCTGCGCCAGAGCCGCGTGCTGGTGATCGAGGATCATCCGACCAACCAGGCGATGATGGCCTGGCGGCTGCAGCAGCTGGGCCTTCCGCACGTGCTGGTGAGTGATGGCCAGCAGGCGCTGGACCGGTTGGCGTCGGAACACTTCGACCTGGTGATCACCGATTGCCGCATGCCGGTTCTCGATGGCTTTGCGTTCACCCGCCTGCTGCGCGAGCGCGAAGGCCGCCAGGGCCAGGCGCGCATGCCGGTACTGGCATTGACGGCCAGCGTGCTGGACGACGACGCGCGACGTTGCCGCGAGGCCGGCATGGATGAGGTGCTGGCCAAGCCGTTGTCGCTGGCTACGCTGCGCGCGGCGTTGATGCGATGGCTGCCGCAGGCGTCCGTGGCACCGGAGGCGACCGCCGAGTCGTCCGCAGCGGTGGAGGGCGACGCATCGCTGGACCTGGCGGGCCTGCAGCGGCGCTTCGGTTCGCATGCGGTCGCCGTGCAGCTGGCCGCCACCCTGCTGCAGGCCAGCGAGGTGGATATCGCGGCCGTGCAGCGTGCGGTGCAGGCCGGCGACCGCGAGGCCGCCGCCCTGCACCTGCATCGCCAGGCCGGGGGGCTCGGGGCGGTGGGTGCGCATGCGCTGGCAACGCAGGCCAATGCCCTGGTCGAACGCCTGGAAGACGCCGGAGAAGTGGACAGCGCGCCGTTGTTCGCCGAGGTCCAGGCGTTCCTGTCACGCCTGCAGCAGCAGCTGCAGGGGCTGTCTCACTGAGCGGACTGCTGCTGCAGGTAAGCGATCACCAGCGCACGTCGTTCGGCGCTGGGAAACGCGTTGTACATGCGCGTGCCGGGCACCTGCTGCGTTGGTGACTGCAGGAAGGCATCCAGGGTCTGCGCGGTCCAGACGATGTCGGCCCGGCGCATGCCCTGCGAATAGCCATAGTCGGGCAGGCTGCCAGCGCGGCGTCCGATCACACCGTGCAGGTTGGGGCCGAACCGGTGGATGCCACCGGCCTGCACCGTGTGGCAGCCCGCACACAGTTCGAATGCGCGCTGCATCGCCTGTTGTCGCGCCTGCTCAGGCGTGGCCGGTGGCGTGGCCGTGCGCTGGCAGCCGCTGCACGCCAGCAGCAGGACGAGGGCAGGGAGCAGACGGAAGGCACGCATGGGCGGAGAGGATAGCCGTGGCCGCCGCGGGCCGGGCTGCGACACGCGGTCGCAGCCCGCTGCGGTCACATGCCCGAGTAGTTCGGGCCGCCGCCGCCCTGGGGGGTCACCCAGACGATGTTCTGGGTGGGATCCTTGATGTCGCAGGTCTTGCAGTGCACGCAGTTCTGCGCGTTGATCTGCAGGCGTGCGTTGTCGGCTTCGCCAACGAACTCGTACACGCCGGCCGGGCAGTAGCGCGCTTCCGGGCCGGCGTACTCGGCCAGGTTCACCTTCACCGGAATGCTCGGGTCCTTCAGGGTCAGGTGGCTGGGCTGGTTCTCGTCGTGGTTGGTGCTGCTCAGGAACACCGAACTGAGACGGTCGAAGGTCAGCACCCCGTCCGGCTTCGGGTAGCTGATGCGGGTGTGCTGGGCCGCCGGCTCCAGGCAGGCGTGGTCCGGCTGCGTACGGTGCAGCGTCCACGGCGGGTTGCGCACGCCCAGCTTGGGCAGCAGCCACTGCTCCACACCGGTCATCAGCGTGGCCACGGTCTGGCCCTTCTTGAACCACTGCTTGAAGTTCTTGGCCTGCTGCAGTTCGGTGAACAGCCAGCTGGCTTCGAAGGCCTGCGGATAGGCGCTCAGTTCATCGTGCTGGCGATCGGCGGCCAGCGCGTCGAACGCGGCGTCGGCGCACAGCATGCCGGTCTTGATCGCGGCGTGGCTGCCCTTGATGCGGCTGGCGTTGAGATAACCGGCCTCGCAACCGACCAGCGCGCCACCGGGGAACACCGTCTTCGGCAGCGACAGCAGGCCGCCGGCGGTGATCGCACGCGCGCCGTAGCCGATGCGGGTACCGCCTTCCAGATGCTTGCGGATATCCGGATGGGTCTTGAAGCGCTGGAATTCCTCGAACGGGCTCAGCCAGGGGTTCTTGTAGTCCAGGCCGACCACGTAGCCGATGGCGACCTTGCCGCCGTCGGCGTGGTAGAGGAACGCGCCGCCGTAGGTGTCGCTGTCCAGCGGCCAGCCGGCGGCGTGCACCACCAGGCCCGGCTCATGCCTGGCCGGGTCGATCTGCCACAGTTCCTTGATGCCGATGCCGTAGGCCTGCGGGTCCTTGCCTTCGTCCAGCTTGTAGCGGGCGATCAGCTGGCGGCCGAGGTGGCCGCGCGCGCCTTCGGCGAAGACCGTGTACTTGGCGTGCAGTGCCATGCCGCGCTCGAAGGCCGGGCCGATGCTGCCGTCCTTCTCGATGCCCATGTCGCCGGTGGCCACGCCGATCACTTCGCCGGTGTCGCCGTACAGCACCTCGGCGGCGGCGAAGCCGGGGAAGATCGCCACTTCCAGCGCCTCGGCCTGCTGCGCCAGCCAGCGGGTCACTTCGCCCAGGCTGATGATGTAGTTGCCTTCGTTGTGGAAGCACTCCGGCAGCAGCGCATTGGGCGTGCTGCGCGACCCGGTCTCGCTGAGGAACAGGAACTCGTCGCGGGTGACCTTCTGCTTCAGCGGTGCGCCGCGTTCGGCCCAGTCCGGGAACAGTTCGGTCAGGGCGCGCGGGTCCATCACCGCACCGGACAGAACATGTGCACCGGGCTCGGAGCCCTTCTCCAGCACGCACACCGACAGTTCGCGGCCGGCTTCGATCGCACGCTGGCGCAGGCGGATCGCGGTGGCCAGCCCGGCTGGGCCGGCACCGACGATCACCACGTCGAACTCCATTACTTCACGCGGGGGCAGGGCGTTGGCTTCAGCGCTCATCGATTGCATGACTCGTGGGTAGTGCCGGTAGCAGGGCCACCGGCGGTTGCCTGGAAATCGCGCGTGCAGCCACGGCGAAACGGTTGTTTGAATGTGTCAGGGTACCGGGACGGGCGTGATCGAGCTAGATCGCCGATGTTCACGTCGTGATTGCTGCACTGCAGCGCACGCCCGCAGCCGGGTGGGTGCCGACCCTGGTCGGCACGCGCTTCCCGGATGACCGACAATGGCCCGGTCCCGACTGCGTGTGAGTGCCATGGCCCTGGATCCGTACGACCTGTTCGATGTCCGTTCCCTGCTCAGCGAGGAAGAGCGCGCCGTACAGGACAGCGTGGCCCGTTTCACCAACGAGCGCGTGCTGCCGATCATCGGCGATGCATTTGACCAGGCGCGCTTCCCGGCCGAACTGGTACCGGAGATCGCATCGCTGGGCCTGCTGGGCGCGACACTGCCGGCCGAATACGGTGGCGGTGGCCTCGGCGCGGTCAGCTATGGCCTGATCTGCCAGGAGCTGGAGCGCGGCGATTCGGGCCTGCGCAGCTTCGTTTCGGTGCAGAGCTCGCTGTGCATGTATCCCATCTACGCGTACGGCAGCGAGGAACAGCGCCAGCAGTGGTTGCCGGCGATGGCACGCGGCGAACTGATCGGCTGCTTCGGCCTGACCGAGGCGCACGGTGGGTCCGACCCGGCCAGCATGAAGACCCGAGCGGTACGCGACGGCAGCGACTGGCGCATCAGCGGCAGCAAGATGTGGATCACCAGCGGCCCGGTGGCCGACCTGGCCATCGTCTGGGCACAGACCGAGGACGGCATCCAGGGCTTCGTGCTGGAGAAGGGCATGGCCGGTTTCACCACGCAGGAAATCAAGCACAAGATGAGCCTGCGCGCCTCGTTGACCGGCGCGCTGTTCTTCGACGATGTGCGCGTGCCCGACAGCCACCGCCTGCCGAACGTGAAGGGCCTGAAGGGGCCGCTCGGGTGCCTGACCCAGGCGCGTTATGGGATCAGCTGGGGCCCGATCGGCGCGGCCATCGCCTGCCTGGATGAAGCGCTGGGCTACGCCAAGGAGCGCGTGCTGTTCGGCCGCCCGCTGGCCGCCACCCAGAGCGCGCAGATCAAGCTGGCGGAAATGGCCCGCCGCATCACCACCGCCCAGCTGCTGGCCCTGCAACTGGGCCGGCTGAAGGAAGCCAGCCAGCTGCAGCCACAGCAGGTCAGCCTGGCCAAGTGGAACAACTGCCGCATGGCCATCGACATCGCCCGCGAGTGTCGCGATCTGCTCGGTGGGGCTGGCATCACCACCGAACACGTGGCGATCCGGCACGCGCTGAACCTCGAATCGGTGATCACCTATGAAGGCACCGAGACCGTGCATCAGCTGGTGATTGGCCGCGAACTGACCGGCATCAACGCGTTCTGAGTGCACCGGTAGTGCCGGCCGCTGGCCGGCGTTGCCGAGTAGGGTGGGCGACATGGGACGCCTATCCGGAGATGCAAGCTGAATGAAGAACAATCCCGTTGTAAGGCTGCTGTGTCTCCCGTTGCTCTTCCAAGCCTCCGTGCTGCAGATGGCGTGGGCAGGCGACGGAGATGATGGGGCATGGGCAGGCAGCTATTCGCAGGCGAGCGATCTGTGTACCGAACCTGGCAACGGACGTAGTTGCCGCGATGGGTTCAGGGACCGCCTGTCGATCGTCGAAGAATCACTAGGCTATAGGGTTGAGCTGCACAGTACCCAGGCGATGCAGCACGTCTGCTCCTTCGTGCTGCATATGAAGCCAGAAGGCGGAAAACTGATTCATCAGTCCGAACTAGGCACAGTGGCTATCGAGAAACATGCAGGTGCGCTGAGAGTCTCATCCGGCGGGATCGACCCGACGGTGACGGGCTTGGGCATGTGCGGTGCGCATGCCGATATTGATGGTCTGGAGTTTTCTTCTGTCGGCAATCGCACGCGCCCCGGGCAACGCAAGGGCGCCCACTCCTGATTGATCCAGGCGGAAGGCATCCACGCATGGCGTGGATCTACCGCGCGGCTGTTGGGTCCGCCTTGAAGCGAGCCGAGCACCGCAGGTCCGGCGGGGGCGAAGAGGCGCGGGTGTCTGAGCGCAGCGAGTTCCGCGCCGTCCCCCGGCGGGCCGAGGAGCGCAGGGTACCGGTGCGCAGCACCGGCTCGCGGGCGGCGGCGCGTTTCTTTGGTTACTTTCTTTGCGCGAGCAAAGAAAGTGACACACGCAAATTACGCGCCGCCGGCAAACCCGTGCTGCCGCCAGGCTTCATACATCACCACGGCAACGGTGTTGGAAAGATTGAGGCTGCGGTTGTCCGGCCGCATCGGCAGGCGCAGGCGCCGGCCATCCGGCAGTGCATCGAGCACGTCCTGCGGCAGGCCACGGCTTTCCGGGCCGAACAGGAAGGCATCGCCCTCTTCAAAGGCCACGCTGTCGTAGCGCACGCTGGCGCGGGTACTGAGTGCGAACAACCGATTCGGTGCGATCCGCGCCAGCGCGGTGTCCAGGTCGGGGTGCACCTGCAGGCGCGAGTACTCGTGGTAGTCCAGGCCGGCGCGCTTGAGCTGCTTGTCTTCCAGTGCGAAGCCGAGTGGCTCGACCAGGTGCAGCTGCGCGCCGGTGTTGGCGCAGAGCCGGATCACATTGCCCGTGTTGGGCGGGATTTCCGGTTGGAACAGGATCACGTGGAACTGGGGTGCGGCATTCATCGGCGCAGTGTACCTGCGACGGCTGCCAGTACGGCGCACGCCCTGCCAGGGCAGGGCGGGCACCGCTTACGGGCGCAGCAGGACCTGGGCGGTTTCGGTGGCCAGGGCCTGCAGGTCGGCCGCGCTCGGACGCACCTGCAGGGTCGGCAGGTTGACGATCACCTGGTTGGCAACGCTGGTGGCGGCGGCGGCCAGGGTGGCTGCGTAGCGCTGTGCTTCCAGTTCGGCGGCCAGGGCGACGCGCTGTTCCAGGCTCGGGCGCACTTCCACCGCGGCCAGGGTGGTGATCGGCAGGGCGGCGGCGACCGGGGCGGCGGTGAAGCCGTCGCGTTCGGCCAGCTGGTCGGCGCTGGGGCGCACTTCCACGGTGGCCAGGGTCGGAATGCCGCTGGCCTGTTCCCAGGCCTGCTGGGCCAGTTGGTCGGCGGCCGGGCGAACCTGCACGGTGGCCAGGGTCTTGATGGATTCGGAGGCCTGCACCGACGAAACAACCGCGGTGCCGGCGATCAGGGCGATGGCGATGGCAATGGTCTTGGCGTTCATGACGGGGCCTGTTTAGTGTTGTTGATCGGTGGTGTGGTAGTAAGGTAGAACACCAATTCGGGGGATGCAAGGGAAATTTTCGATTTCTTGCGTTTGTTCAGTCTTCAGTCAGCTTTTGTCTGAAGCCCTTCTTGGCGCAGGAAGTACCAAGCAAACCCCGTGCCAACTTTTAATCATTGATTTGAAAGGGTTTTTATTCCGCCTGAAAGTGTCCGCGGGGCGGACACCTGTCCATCCGAGGGGGCGCGGACACTGTCCGGACGCGGGGGCGGGGGAGACGTGACTGCTGTCGGGGGCCGTCGACAAGGCCCTGAACGGCTGCGAGGGCAAACACCCCCAGTGACTGCTGGCGGATTCCGGGCACCGGATGGGCACGCTAGGATCGGGCTTCACCAACGTGACCAAGGATCCGGAAATGTCTCTCGCCCTGCGCCCGCGTGCTGCACTGCTCGCTGTTGCCCTCAGCACTGCCCTGGGCACGCTCGCGCCCACTCCTGCACTGGCGGCCAAGACGGTCACGCCGGCCAAGGTCGATATTCCGTTCGAGCAGTTCACCCTGCCCAACGGGCTGCGCGTGATCGTGCATACCGATCGCAAGGCGCCGATCGTGGCGGTCAACGTCTGGTATCACGTCGGCAGCAAGGACGAGCCTGCGGGCCGCACCGGTTTCGCCCACCTGTTCGAACACCTGATGTTCCAGAGCAGCGAAAACCACGACGGCGAGTATTTCGAACCGTTCAAGCAGGTGGGTGCCACCGGCCAGAACGGCACCACCAATACCGATCGCACCAATTACTTCGAGAACGTGCCGACCACCGCGCTGGACATGGCGTTGTGGATGGAGTCGGACCGCATGGGCCATCTGCTCGGTGCGATCGACCAGGCGGCGCTGGACGAGCAGCGTGGCGTGGTGCAGAACGAGAAGCGCCAGGGCGAGAACCAGCCCTACGGCCAGGCCTGGGAGAAGCTCAACCGTGCGATGTACCCGGCCGGCCACCCATATCACCACAGCGTGATCGGCTCGATGAACGACCTCAACGCGGCCTCGCTGGATGACGTCAAGACCTGGTTCCGCACCTGGTATGGCCCGAACAACGCGGTGCTGGTGCTGGCAGGCGATATCGACGTGGCCACCGCCAAGGAGAAGGTGGCCCGTTACTTCGGCAGCATCCCGGCCGGTCCGAGCATGGCGCAGCCGAAGGTCGACGTGGCCAAGCGCCCGGCCGACACCCGCGAGACGATGACCGACAAGGTGCCGCAGTCGCGCATCTACCGCGCCTGGAACGTGCCGCAGGTCGGCACCACCGACGTCGACCAGCTGCAGCTGCTGGCCTATGTGCTCGGCGGCGCCAAGTCCTCGCGCCTGAGCCAGCGACTGCAGCACCAGGACAAGCTGGTGGACAACATCAGCGCCGGCGCCTACGCCTCGCAGCTGGGTTCCAACTTCATCGTCATGGCCACGGTGAAGCAGGGCCAGGATCCGGCCAAGGTCGAGAAGATCATCGACGAAGAACTGGACCGGTTGATCAAGGAGGGCCCCACGGCCGACGAGCTGGCGCGTGCCAAGACCGGCTCGCGCGCAGCGTTCATCCGCGGCATCGAGCGCATCGGTGGTTTCGGTGGCAAGGCCGACGCACTGGCCGAATGCGCGGTCTACACCGGCGACCCGGGCTGCTTCCGCACGTCGCTGGCCAACATCGACAAGGCGACCGCGGCCGACCTGAAGCGCCTGGGCGCACAGTGGCTGGACGTCGGCAGCCACACGCTGGTGGTCGAACCGGGCGAGCGCGTGGCGCTGAAGGAAGATCCCTCACAGGCGCCGAAGCCGTTCAACGTGCCGGCGGTGGACCCGAAGTACAGCACTCTGCCGGAGCAGGTGGACCGCAAGGCCGGCGTGCCGCAGACCCGTGAATTCCCGCAGCTGAAGTTCCCCGCCCTGCAGCGCGCCACGCTGAAGAACGGCACCCAGGTGGTGCTGGCCGAGCGCCACGAGATTCCGGTGGTGCAGTTCAGCTACCAGTTCCCGGGTGGATTCACCGCCGACCAGGGCCGCAAGCCGGGCACCGCCAACTTCACCATGAACCTGATGACCGAAGGCGCCGGCAAGCTCGGCTCGCTGGCCTTCGCCGATGCCGCCGATGCGCTGGGTGCAAGCCTGGACGCCGGTGCCGGCCTGGATTCGGTGACCGTGGACCTGTCGGCACTGAAGGAGAACCTGGTGCCATCGCTGGCCCTGTACCGCGATCTGCTGCGCGAGCCGCGCTTCGAACAGGCCGAGATCGACCGGGTCAAGGCCACCTGGATCGCCGGCATCCAGCAGGAGAAGGTCAACCCGAACGCGGTGGCCATGCGCGTGCTGCCGCCGCTGCTGTACGGCAAAGGCCATCCGTACGCCATTCCGTTCACCGGCAGCGGTGATGAAGCGGCCATCAGCAGCCTCACCCGCGAGGATCTGGTCGACTTCCACCGCGACTGGCTGCGCCCGCAGGACGGCACCCTGATCGTGGTGGGCGATACCACGCTGGCCGAGATCGTGCCCCTGCTGGACAAGCAGCTGGGCGACTGGAAGGCCACGGGCGATGCGCCGCAGGTGAAGGCGGCCACCGATGTGGCGCTGCCGAAGGGCCCGCGCGTGTTCCTGATCGACCAGCCCGGCGCGATCCAGGCAAACCTGTTCGCCGGCCAGGTGGTACCACCGTCCAGTGACGCCAGCTCGACCCGCTTCGATATCGCCAACGGTGTGATCGGCGGTGACTTCACCTCGCGGCTGAACATGAACCTGCGCGAGGACAAGCACTGGTCCTATGGTGCGCGCAGCAGTGCGCCGAACTCGGTCGGACAGCGGCCGTGGGCGGCCAGTGCCCCCGTGCAGATCGACAAGACCGGCCCGGCGCTGGCCGAGATGCAGAAGGAAATCGTCGAGTTCAGCACGGGCAGCAAGCCGGCCACCGCTGCCGAGGTCAACCGCATCCGCAACATCCAGACGCTGAGCCTGCCGGGCGCCTATGAGACCGCCAGTGCGGTCGCCGCGACCATCAGCAGCATCGTGCAGTTCAAGCGGCCGGATGACTATGTGCTGCGTCGCAAGGCCGAGATCGAGGCGATGACGCCGGCCCAGGTGCAGCAGGCTGCGGCCGAGATCAAGCCGCAGGCGCTGACCTGGGTAGTGGTGGGCGACCTCAAGCAGACCGAGGCGGCCGTGCGCGCGCTGAACCTGGGCGAGGTGACCGTGCTGGATGCCGAAGGCAAGCCGGTCAAGAAGTAAGGGACAGGCCTGCCCGCCACGGCGGGCAGGCCTCCCGGCTACCCTCGATTCAGGCGGTTCAGGCAGAATCCCCCTCATACCCTTCCAGGATCTGCCCATGCGCGTTCTGCTGCTTTCCTCCCTGCTGCTCACCGTCACCGCCTGTACCTGGGTGCCGATCGAACCGGCCGGGAAGACCGTCCGCGTGCTGCCGGCCGGGCCGGCGCCGACCGGCTGCATCACCAAGGGCGAGGTGGTGGTCACCGTGAAGAGCAAGGTCGGCTTCTACAACCGCAACCCGCTGCGCGTGCAGGAAGAACTGGAAACGCTGGCCCGCAACGAGGCCCCCAGCGCCGGCGCCAATGCCGTACAGGCCGCCGCACCGCCGGCCGATGGCAGCCAGCGCTTTGCCGCCTTCCAGTGCCCGCCGCGCTGAATCCTTCACCATACGGGCAAGCCTGAATTCGTAAAGATGCGGTGAAGGCCCGGGGGGTTATAGAATAGCGCCCCCTTTTGCCTGAGCCTTGGCGCTAACCTCGATGCTCTTCAAGAATGTCTCGATCGCCGGCCTGGCACACGTCGATGCGCCTCATACGCTGACGACGAAGGAAATCAACGAACGCCTGCAGCCGACGCTGGACCGGCTGGGCATCCGCACCGACGTGCTCGGCGATATCGCCGGCATCCACGCCCGCCGCCTGTGGGACAACGGCGTGCTGGCCTCGGACGCGGCCACCATGGCCGGTCGCAAGGCACTGGAAGATGCCGGCATCGAAGCCACCCAGGTCGGCCTGCTGGTCAATACCTCGGTCAGCCGCGACTACCTGGAGCCGTCCACGGCCTCCATCGTCTCGGGCAATCTGGGTGTCAGCGACGAATGCATGACGTTCGATGTCGCAAATGCCTGCCTGGCTTTCATCAACGGCATGGACATCGCAGCGCGCATGATCGAGCGCGGTGACATCGACTATGCGCTGGTGGTGGACGGCGAAACCGCCAACCTGGTGTACGAGAAGACGCTGGAGCGCATGACCGCGCCGGACGTCACCGCCGACGATTTCCGCAACGAACTGGCGGCGCTGACCACCGGTTCGGGCGCTGCCGCCATGGTGATGGCGCGCTCGGAACTGGTGCCGGATGCCCCGCGCTACAAGGGCGGCGTCACCCGTTCGGCGACCGAATGGAACCAGCTGTGCTTGGGCAACCTGGACCGCATGGTGACCGACACCCGCCTGCTGCTGATCGAAGGCATCAAGCTGGCGCAGAAGACGTTCACTGCGGCCAAGATCGCGCTGGGCTGGGCGGTGGAAGAACTGGACCAGTTCGTCATCCACCAGGTCAGCCAGCCGCACACCGCAGCGTTCATCAAGAACTTCGGCATCGACCCGAAGAAGGTCATGACCATCTTCGGCGAGCACGGCAACATCGGCCCGGCGTCGGTACCGATCGTGCTGAGCAAGCTCAAGCAGCTGGGCAAGCTGAAGAAGGGTGATCGCATCGCGCTTCTGGGCATCGGCTCGGGCCTGAACTGCTCGATGGCCGAAGTGGTCTGGTAAACAGACCCCTGCGTTGAATCCTGGGGCCGGTACTACCGGCCCTTTTTACAGGTGCGACCTGATGTCCAAGCTTCCCGGTTACCCCGCCCATCCCCAACGCTTCGAGGTCCGCCCTGGCCTGTCGATGAACTATCTCGACGAGGGCCCGCGCGACGGTGAGGTGGTGGTGATGGTGCACGGCAATCCGTCGTGGAGCTATTACTGGCGCACGCTGGTGGCCGGCCTGTCGGACAAGTACCGTTGCATCGTGCCCGACCACATCGGCATGGGCCTGTCGGACAAGCCCGATGACCGTGGCTATGCGTACACGCTGCAATCGCGCGTGGATGACCTGGATGCGCTGCTCAGGCACCTGGGCATCACCGGCCCGGTGACCCTGGCCGTGCACGACTGGGGCGGCATGATCGGCTTTGGCTGGGCGCTGTCGCACCACGCGCAGGTCAAGCGGCTGGTGGTGCTCAACACCGCCGCGTTCCCGATGCCGGCAGCGAAGAAGATGCCGTGGCAGATCGCGCTCGGACGGCACTGGAAGATCGGCGAGTGGATCATCCGCACCTTCAATGCCTTCTCCGCCGGCGCATCGTGGCTGGGCGTTGAGCGGAAGATGCCCGCCGACGTGCGCCGCGCGTATGTATCGCCGTACAACAGCTATGCCAACCGCATCAGCACCATCCGCTTCATGCAGGACATTCCGCTGGGCCCGGCCGACAAGGCGTGGTCGCTGCTGGAGCGTGCAGGCAAGGCGCTGCCGTCGTTTGCCGATCGCCCGGCCTTCATAGGCTGGGGCCTGCGCGACTTCGTGTTCGACCACCATTTCCTGCAGGGCTTCCAGGCGGCGCTGCCGCAGGCCCAGGTGCATGCCTTCAAGGACGCGGGCCACTACGTGCTGGAAGACAAGCACGAGGTGCTGGTGCCGGAGATCCGCGCCTTCCTGGACGCGAACCCGATCTGATCGGATCCCCTCGGTAGCGCCGGGCCATGCCCGGCGCTGTCGTACAGGGGTCAGAGCCCTTCCGTGCCGGAAACGGGCCCGACCCCGACCGTCACGCCGCGATCGGCGCCTGCGGCGGAGACGACGGGCTGCTGCCGTTGTCGTCCGGATGATCGTCGTCGTTGTCCGCCTCGTCGCGCCAGCGCCAGTCGGCCAGCGTCAGCGGGTCCAGGCCGTAGGCGATGCGGGCCTTGTCGCACTGCGGGCTGGCCTTGCCGTACTCCCATGAGGCATCCACTTCGCGGCACACGCTGGGCCGGTTGGGGTGGATCGTGCAGCGCGAATACACGCCGATCTGCGCATCCAGTGCCACGCAGCGCACCGGTTTGGAGTGGGTGCCGCGCATGCACAGGCGATGCGGGTCGAGCACTTCGGTCAGCTGGTGGGGCACGCCGCCCGGGGTGACCTCGTCCGATTCCATCCAGTGGAAGGCCACGCGGTACTGGGTGCAGCAGGCGCCGCAGGTCATGCAGGGGTGTTGCATGGGCAAGCCGCCTCGGGCGGCAGTCGGAATCGGGAACGAGGCTGCGGATTTTCCACGAAGTGAGCCGCCGCGCAAGAAATTCCGTAAGCGGCGACAATGAACGGATGAACCGACCCTGCAACATTGCTGCGCGGTTGCCTGAACTGGCCCGTGAACGCCCCGACCAGATCGCCATCCGCTGCCCCGGCCGCCGCGGCGCCGGCAACGGCATGGCGGCCTACGATGTGACCCTGGACTATCGGCAGCTGGATGCCCGCAGCGACGCCATGGCCGCCGGCCTGGCCGGCTACGGGATCGGGCGCGGCGTGCGCACGGTGGTGATGGTGCGGCCCTCGCCGGAGTTCTTCCTGCTGATGTTCGCCCTGTTCAAGCTGGGTGCGGTGCCGGTGCTGGTCGATCCCGGCATCGACCGGCGCGCGCTGAAGCAGTGCCTGGACGAAGCCCAGCCGGAGGCCTTCATCGGCATCCCGCTGGCCCACGTGGCACGGCTGGCGCTGCGCTGGGCGCCGTCGGCGACCCGCCTGGTCACGGTGGGACGGCGGCTGGCCTGGGGCGGGACCACCCTGGCCGCGCTGGAGCGCGCGGGCGCGCAGGCCGGGCCGATGCTGGCGGCCACCGATGGCGAGGACATGGCCGCGATCCTGTTCACCAGCGGCTCCACGGGCGTGCCCAAGGGCGTGGTCTACCGCCATCGCCATTTCCTGGGCCAGATCGAGCTGCTGGGCAGCGCCTTCGGCATGGAGGCCGGCGGGGTGGACCTGCCGACCTTCCCGCCCTTCGCCCTGTTCGATCCCGCATTGGGGTTGACCTCGGTGATCCCGGACATGGACCCCACGCGGCCCGCGCAGGCCGATCCGGCACGCCTGCATGATGCGATCCAACGCTTCGGCGTGACCCAGCTGTTCGGCTCGCCTGCGCTGATGCGGGTCCTGGCCCGCCATGGCCGGCCGCTGCCGTCGGTGACGCGGGTGACCTCGGCCGGTGCCCCGGTTCCGCCGGATGTGGTCGCCACCATCCGTGGCCTGCTGCCGGCCGGCGCGCAGTTCTGGACGCCGTACGGTGCCACCGAATGCCTGCCGGTGGCGGTGGTGGAAGGCCATGAACTGGAGCGCACCCGTGCGGCCACCGAGGGCGGTGCGGGTACCTGCGTGGGCAACGTGGTGGCCCCGAACGAAGTGCGCATCATCGCCATCGACGATGCACCGCTGGCCGACTGGTCGCAGGTACGCGTGCTGACCACCGGCGAGGTGGGCGAGATCACCGTGGCCGGCCCCACCGCCACCGACAGCTATTTCAATCGTCCGCAGGCCACCGCTGCGGCGAAGATTGCCGAAACGCTGGCCGATGGCAGTACCCGCATCGTGCATCGCATGGGCGATGTCGGCTATTTCGACGCGCAGGGCCGTTTGTGGTTCTGCGGACGCAAGACCCAGCGCGTGGAAACCCCGCACGGCCCGCTCTACACCGAACAGGTCGAGCCGGTGTTCAACACGGTGCAGGGCGTGGCACGCACCGCGCTGGTCGGCGTGGGTCCCGCGGGCGCGCAGGTGCCGGTCCTGTGCGTGGAGCTGCAGCGTGGACAGTCCGACAGCCCGGCGCTGCATGAAGCGCTGCGCGCCCTTGCCGGCGCACGCCTGCCCGAGGCCGGGCTGCAGCACTTCCTGGTGCATCCGGCGTTTCCCGTGGATATCCGTCACAACGCCAAGATCGGCCGCGAGAAGCTCGCCGTCTGGGCCAGCGCCGAACTGGAGAAGCGCGCATGAAGATCCTGGTCACCGGTGGTGGTGGTTTCCTTGGCCAGGCGCTGTGCCGCGGGCTGGTCGAGCGCGGCCACCAGGTGCTGGCATTCAACCGCAGCCACTACCCGGCGCTGCAGGCGCTGGGAGTGGGCCAGATCCGTGGCGACCTGGCGGACCCGCAGGCCGTGCTGCATGCGGTGGCCGGTGTCGATGCGGTGTTCCACAACGGTGCCAAGGCCGGCGCCTGGGGCAGTTACGACAGCTACCACCAGGCCAATGTGGTCGGCACCGACAATGTCATCGCTGCCTGCCGTGCGCATGGCATCGGCAGGCTGGTCTATACCTCCACACCGAGCGTGACCCATCGTGCCACCCACCCGGTGGAAGGACTGGGCGCGGACGAGGTGCCCTACGGCGAGGATTTCCAGGCGCCGTACGCGGCGACCAAGGCGATCGCCGAACAACGGGTGCTGGCCGCCAACGACGCGACGCTGGCCACGGTGGCGCTGCGCCCGCGCCTGATCTGGGGGCCGGGCGACCAGCAGCTGGTGCCGCGCCTGGCCGAGCGCGCACGGCAGGGCCGGCTGCGCCTGGTCGGTGATGGCAGCAACAAGGTCGACACCACCTACATCGACAACGCCGCGCTGGCGCACTTCCTGGCATTCGAGGCGCTGGGCCCGGCGGCGGCCTGCGCCGGCAAGGCCTACTTCATCTCCAATGGCGAGCCACTGCCGATGCGCGAGCTGGTCAACAAGTTGCTGCAGGCCGTGGGCGCCCCCCCTGTGGAGAAGGCAATCAGCTTCAGGACCGCCTACCGGATCGGTGCGATCTGCGAGCGCCTGTGGCCGCTGCTGCGGTTGCGCGGCGAGCCGCCGTTGACGCGTTTCCTCGCCGAGCAGCTGTGCACGCCGCACTGGTACAGCATGGAGCCGGCGCGCCGTGATTTCGGCTATGTGCCGCAGGTCAGCATCGAGGAAGGGCTGCGTCGGCTGCAGGCCGCGTCGTCATGACGGCAGCCTCACGGCGCTGAAGACTTCATCGCGCGCAGAACCGGCCATCACCGGTTGCACACCGCCGGACCGGGAGGATGGACCCCACGCCACCCACGGCCGAATATCTGCGAGGAGCGCCATGCTGCATTACGCCGTCATTTTCTTCGTCATCGCCATCATCGCCGCCGTGCTCGGTTTCTCCGGCATCGCCGGCGCGGCCAGCAACATTGCCTGGATCCTGTTCGTGGTGTTCCTGGTCCTGGCGGTGATCTCGATGTTCCGCAAGCGCGGCTAGTGAGCCCCGGAGCAGTGCCGGTCGATGGCCGGTACTGCTCCGGCGGAAGCGGTTGTTTGCTGTAGTACCGGGTACTGCCTGGCCTACAGCAGCCTCTGATCGGCTTCGTGCCGTTCCAGCGCCAGTTCGATCAGGCGCGTGATCAGCGTGGTGTAATCCACGCCACTGGCGCCCCACAGCTTCGGGTACATGCTGATGCGGGTGAAGCCCGGCAGCGTGTTGACCTCGTTGATGACGACGCGGCCATCGCCGGTCAGGAACACATCCACTCTGGCCATGCCGGCGCACTCCAGCGCCTGATACGCCTGCAGGGCGATCTGCCTGATCCGCTGCTGGGTGGCATCATCGATGTCGGCCGGGACCACAACGTCGGCGCCATTCTCGTTGAGGTACTTGGTGTCGTAGGCATAGAACTCGTCGTGCACCGCCACTTCGCCACACACGCTGGCCTGCGGCTGCTCGTTGCCGAGCACCGCACATTCGATCTCGCGGCCGGCCACGGCCGCTTCCACCAGAACCTTGTGGTCGTAGCGCAGCGCCCGTTCCAGCGCGGCCGCGAAGCCGGCAGCGTCCTTGACCTTGCTCACCCCCACCGACGAACCCTGGTTGGCCGGCTTCACGAACAGCGGCAGACCGAGCTGGGCGATGACGCCGTCGACATCGATGGTCGCAGCCTGGTGGCGACGGATGCACTGCCAGGGCGCCACCTGCAGGCCGGCATCGCGCAGCAGGCGCTTGGTCACGTCCTTGTCCATGGCCACGGCCGAGCCCAGCACCGGTGAACCGACGAAGGGCAGGTTGGCCATGCGCAGCAGGCCCTGCAGCGCGCCATCCTCACCCAGCGGACCATGCACGATCGGCAGGACAACGTCGATCTGGCCGAGCACGGCAGCCGGATCGGCGGGCTGCAGCTGCGCCTGTCCGGCGCCCGGGTGCACCGCCAGCGCGACGCCGGACCGGTGCAGCGCGATGCGCGCCGGATCATCGGCGTTGAGCAGGAAGCTCCCGGCCTGGCTCAGATGCCATCGGCCCTGCTTGTCGATGCCGATCAGCACCGGCTCGAAGCGCTCGTGGTCGAGTGCGTCGAGGATGTTCTTCGCCGACTGCAGCGAGACTTCGTGCTCGGAGGACGTACCACCGAAAATGATGCCGACCCGGGTCCTGCTCATGGGCAATGCGATGTCCTGGACGTTGCGTGGCCCCACAGCATGGACCTTCCTTCGCCCGGCAGGTGAGGCGGAGATGAACCCGCACCCATCCGCGCTGCCCGGCCCAAGCCCGGCACCCACGAAGGTAGAATGGGGCCATGGCTCTTTCCCTGCTCAAGTCCCTCAAGCCGGTCGCCGGCCGTGCCCTGCAGATCGCCCTGAACCGCGCCCTGGCGCTGGATCCGGATACCCGCCACGCGTTGGCCGGTCTGGATGGCCGCCATATCGATCTGACCCTGGAGGCTCCTGCGCTGGCCATGCGCATCAGCGTTGACGGTGACCAGCTGCGGGTGGGGCCGGTGGATGCCCAGGAAGCCGATCTGGCCGTACGCAGCAGCCTGTCGGGGGTGCTGGCCCAGCTGCCGCTGCTGGCCAATGCCCGGCGCGCCGACAGCACCGGCAAGGGACGCGTGCGCGTGGCCGGCGATGCCGAGCTGGCGCGCCGCCTGCAGCAGCTGGCCAAGGGCTTCGACCCGGACTGGCAGCAGCCGTTCGTCAGCGTGTTCGGCGAGGTGCTGGGCGTACAGGTGGCCAACACACTGCGCGGCGCGCTGCAGCACGCCCGCCAGGGCGTGATCGATCTGGCGCACAGTGCAGCCGAATTCATTACCGAAGAATCGCGCGACGTGGTGCCGCGCGCCGAGCTGGACGCGTTCCACGACGATGTGGATGTGCTGCGCGATGATGTCGAGCGCCTGGGTGCACGCGTGCAGCGCCTGCGGGGTGCGGCATGAAGGCGGTGCTGCGGGCCAGCCGCATCGGCCGGGTGATCCTGCGCTACCGCCTGGATGACCTGCTGCAGGACACGCCGGCCGAACGCTGGCTGCGCCTGGCCAAACCCTTCGTTCCGCGGGCCTCGGCCGACATCGCCGCGCAATCGCGTGGCGCACGCCTGCGCCTGGCGCTGCAGGACCTGGGTCCGATCTTCGTCAAGTTCGGGCAGATCCTGTCGACCCGTCGCGACCTGGTGCCGCCGGACGTGGCCAACGAACTGACCCTGCTGCAGGACCGGGTCAAGCCGTTCGACGGCGACACCGCGCGCCGCATCGTCGAGGACGCGCTGGGCCTGCCGGTCAGCGAAGCCTTTGCCAGCTTCGATACCGAACCGCTGGCGTCGGCCTCGATCGCGCAGGTCCATGCGGCCACGCTGGCCGATGGCCGCCAGGTGGTGGTCAAGGTGCTGCGCCCGGGCATCGAGAAGCAGATCGACGCCGATATCGCCCTGCTCAATTCACTGGCCGCGCTGGTTGAGCGCACCCACCCGCGTGCCGACAAGATCCGCCCGCGCGAAGTCGTGGCGGAAGTGGAGAACACCCTGGCCGCCGAGCTGGACCTGCAGCGCGAAGGCGCCAACGCCAGCGTGCTGCGCCGCTTCTGGGAGAACTCCGACGACCTGTACGTGCCGGAAGTGATCTGGAGCCACACGGCCGAGCGCGCGCTGACCCTGGAGCGCGTGTGGGGCATTCCCTCCGATGACATCGTGGCACTGGACGCCGCCGGGATCGATCGCAAGGCGCTGGCCGCCAAGGGCGTGCGGGTGTTCTACACCCAGGTGTTCCGCGACAACTTCTTCCACGCCGATGCGCATGCCGGCAACATCTGGGTCGACCCCGATCCGGCACGCCGCAGCGATCCGCGCTTCATCGCGCTGGACTTCGGCATCATGGGCCAGCTGTCGCAGGAAGATCAGTACTACCTGGCCGAGAACTTCATGGCCATCTTCAACCGCGACTACCGCCGCATCG
The DNA here is from genome assembly GCF_054473825.1 of Stenotrophomonas genospecies 5. Classification (NCBI taxonomy): domain Bacteria; kingdom Pseudomonadati; phylum Pseudomonadota; class Gammaproteobacteria; order Lysobacterales; family Lysobacteraceae; genus Stenotrophomonas; species Stenotrophomonas genospecies 5. The sequence goes on along the minus strand of NZ_JBTMUW010000002.1, from coordinate 162,776 downwards.
CCGAGCTGCACGTGCAGGCGCGCTGGATGCCGGACCACGTGCGCATCGACGACCTGGAAGCGGCGGTGCGGTCGGTGTGCGAGCCGTACTTCACCCGCCCGCTGTCGCAGATCTCGCTGGCGGAAGTGCTGATGAAGCTGTTCCGCGTGGCGCAGCGCTACCAGCTGACGCTGCAGCCGCAGCTGATCCTGCTGCAGAAGACCCTGTTGAACATCGAAGGCGTCGGTCGCCAGCTCGACCCGCAGATCGATATCTGGGCGGTGGCCAAGCCGGTACTGGCGAAGATCCTGCGCGAGCGCTACAGCCCGCGCAGGGTGATGCGCGAGCTCGGCAAGCGCCTGCCGGAAATCATGACCCACGCACCGGACATGCCCCGCCTGGTGCATGCCTGGCTGACCCAGCAGGTGGAGGGACGTCACGAGCTGGCGATGCGCTCGCGCGATCTGGTATCGCTCGATGCCAGCGTGCAGCGCCTGCAGAAGCATGCGGTCGGTGCCATCACCGGCGTCGGCCTGCTTGCCATTGCCGCCTTGATGTACGTGTTGCAGCCGCCCGGCTGGTACTGGGGCGACCTGCCGATGTGGAGCTGGCTGTCGGGCGCGGTGGGTGTGGCCGCATTGGCCCGGGCGTGGTGGAAGTAGCCGCCGTGCTGCAGGCGCTCAAGGACGAACTGGTGCGCTTTGGCGCCGATAACGATGCGCGCGAAAGCGAGCGGGCCCGGCGCATGCTGAACATCACGCCGGATACCGGTGCGCTGCTGTCGCTGCTGGTACGTTTCGGACAGGCCCGGCGCGTGCTGGAGATCGGCACCTCCAACGGCTATTCCACCCTGTGGCTGGCCGAGGCTGCCGCTGCCATTGACGGCCATGTGACCACGCTGGAGTACGCTGCCGACAAGGTGGCCCTGGCCGGCGCGACCTTCGCCCGCAGCGGCCTGCAGGCGCATATCACCCTGATGCACGCTGACGCCGGGGCGTGGCTGGCGCAGGCGGCCGATGCCAGCATCGACCTGCTGTTCCTCGATTCGGATCGCGAGCAGTACGCTGGCTGGTGGCCGCACCTGCGCCGCGTGCTGCGGCCCGGTGGCCTGCTGGTGGTGGACAACGCGATCTCCCACGCCGAACAGATGGAGCCGCTGCGTGCAGCACTGGTGGCCGATCCTGATGTCAGCGTCAGCCTGGTGCCGGTGGGCAACGGTGAACTGCTGGCACTGCGCAACGTTTGACTGCCTCGCGGCACAAACCCGGGGTCAGGTCCCTTTTCCGCAGGAAAAGGGATCTGACCCCATACCGGCCGCCCGTATAATCGCGCGGTGAGCACCGAACCCGATACCCTCGCCGCGGTCGAGACCGACACCGCCCCCCTTCGGCTCCTGCACCTGGATGAACGCCTGGCGGTGGTCGACAAGCCGGCCGGGCTGATGGTCCATGACAGCAAGCTGGCCCGTGGCGAAGATGATTTCCTGGCCGATCGCCTGCGTGAGCAGCTCGGGCGCCCGATCTTTCTGGTGCATCGGCTGGATCGTGCCACCAGTGGCTGCCTGCTGCTGGCCTTCGACCGTGACACCGCCAGTGCGCTGGGCAAGGCCCTGATGGGCGGCGAGGTGGCCAAGGACTACCTGACGATCTGCCGCGGCTGGCCGGCCGAGGCGTCCTGGCGGGTCGACCACGACCTCGACGGCGGCCCCGGAAAACCGGTCAAGAAGCCTGCCATCACCGACTTCCAGTGCCTGGCTACCGGCGAGCTGCCGGTGCCGGTCGGCGAGTTCGCCCGTTCGCGCTATGCGCTGCTGCGCTGCCAGCCGCAGACCGGACGGTTCCGGCAGATCCGCCGGCATCTCAAGCATCTTTCGCACCACATGATCGGCGATACCAGCCACGGCGACGGCCGCCACAACCGCATCTTCCGCATGCAGGGGGTGCACCGCATGCTGCTGCACGCCGAGCGCCTGCGTTTTCCGCATCCCGAGGGCGGCACGGTGGATGTGCGGGCGCCGCTGGACCGGGAATTCCAGAAGGCACTGGACCTGTTCGGCTGGCGGGTGGAGTGAAGGCAGCGCCGGGCATGGCCCGGCGCTACCGCCTCACTTCTTTTCCGGCTCGTTGACGATCGCTTCCAGATCCTTCTGCAGGTCGGCGAACAGCGGCTGCATGCGCGACTGGATGGCCACCATCACGTTCTGCATCAGCGCCGGGGTCTTGTCCAGCAGACTCTGGCCCGCCGGGCTCTCGTAGAACTCGGCCATCGCCAGCACGTCTTCCTTGCTGAAGGTCTTCTTGTAGAGATCCACGTACATCGGCCGCAGCTGCTGCCATGACAGGGCCTGGCGCAGGGTCTGGCTGGTCCGTGCCTGGATGCGCTTGAGCTGCTCCTGCTGCTGGGCATTGAGCTGGCGCTGCGACGCGACCTGCTGGAACTGCTGCTGCTGCATCGCCTCGATCTGCGGCAGCATGGTGTCGATCATGCTCTGCGCGCGGGAGGCCGACAGCAGGCGGTTGATGTCGCCGTCGGTCGGCGCGGCGGCCAGGACCGGGGCGCTGGCCACGGCAAGCGCCAGCAGAAGGGCAGCACGGCGCAGCAGGGCGGGCAGGGTGGATGCGGAGCGGATCATGCGAAGCTTCCTGCGGTACATGGGACGGCCAGCATACCCGCTGGCAAGGCGAAGGCGGCGTGTTCGGTGCCTGATCGGCGGCATACGGCGCGCGATGCCGCACTCCGCCACGTGGCTGCCGTTACAATGCGCGGATGGGCAGTGGACCGGTCACCATCAGCGCGCAGCTTGAAATCCCCGACGGCGAGATCGTCGAGCGTTTCGTGCGTGCCAGTGGTGCCGGTGGCCAGAACGTCAACAAGGTGTCCACCGCGGTGGAACTGCGTTTCGACGTGGCCAACTCGCCCTCGTTGCCCGAACCGTTGCGCGCGCGCCTGCTGGCGCGGCGTGACCGGCGGATGACCGGCGAAGGCGTGCTGGTCATCGACGCGCAACGCTTCCGGACCCAGGATCGCAATCGCGAGGATGCGCGCGAGCGGCTGGCGGCCTTCATCCAGGCCGGGTTGAGCGTGCCCAAACCGCGCAAGGCCACCAAGCCGACCCTCGGGTCGAAACTGCGTCGTCTGGACGCCAAACGCGGGCGCGCGCAGATCAAGCGCGGGCGCTCCTCACGTGACTGGGAGTGATTGCTTGAACAACCCGACTCCGTTGCTGCCGGCCATCCCGCCGAACATGCCGCAGGTCAGATCCAACCCGTTCCTGCGCTGGCTGGCGCGCTGCACCCTGCGCATGGGCGGCTGGAAGGTGGTCGGCACCCTGCCGGACATCCCGAAGCTGGTCTTCATCATCGCCCCGCACTCGTCCAACTGGGACGGGTTCTGGGGCATGGCGGCCAAGATCGCACTGGGCATGAAGGTCAAGGTGCTGGGCAAGGCGTCGCTGTTCTGGTGGCCGCTGGGCCCGCTGCTGCACCGGCTGGGCGTGATCCCGCTGGACCGCAGCTCGCCGCAGGGAACCGTCGGCCAGGCCGTGGACCTGATCCGCAACAACGACAGGATGTGGTTCGCGATCACCCCGGAAGGCACCCGCAAGGCGGTCAAGGAATGGAAGGCCGGATTCCTGAAGATCGCGCGGATGGCCGACGTGCCGATCCTGACCGCCTATTTCCATTATCCGGAGAAGGTCATCGGCGTCGGTCCGCTGTTCCATCCCACCGGCGATGACGTGGCCGACATGGCCGCCATCCGCGAGTTCTACCGGCCCTGGATCGGCAAGACCCGCGGTACGGTCTGAGCCGGCCGCCAGTGAAGGTCCAGACGCCACGTCCGGCACATGCCGGGCGAGCGCGACAGGAGTAGGGTGGACGGTCGGCATCCCATCCCGTCTGCCCAAGGAGCGTTTTACATGTCGCGTACCGTAGTCCTGGCCGCCGCCATCAGCCTGGCGCTGGCGGCCTGTTCCGGCAAGGAGTCCACCCCCGTGTCCGCAGCCCAGAATACCCCGGCCCAGCAGCCGGCCGATGCCTCCACCAACCCGCTGCTGAGCGCCAGCACGCTGCCGTTCCAGGCGCCGCCGTTCGACAAGATCAAGGACAGCGACTACCTGCCGGCGTTCGAGGAAGGCATGCGCCAGCACCTGGCCGACGTGCGCAAGATCGCCGACAACAGCGAGCCGGCCACCTTCGACAACACCATCGTGGCGATGGAGCGCAGCGGTGAGACCCTGACCCGCGTGTCGCGCATCTTCTTCGGCCTGGTGCAGGCCGATACCAACGATGCGCGCCAGAAGATCCAGGAAGAAGTCGCGCCGAAACTGGCCGCGCACCAGGACGAGATCAGCCTCGACCCGAAGCTGTTCGCACGCGTGAAGTCGCTGTACGACCAGCGTGACACGCTGGGCCTGGACCCGGTGCAGAAGCGCCTGGTCGAGCATTACTACGACGGCCTGGTGCGTGCCGGTGCGCAGCTGTCCGACGCCGACAAGGCCAGCCTGCGCAAGCTCAACGTGGAAGAGACCACGCTTTCCACCCAGTTCCATACCCGCCTGGTCGCCGCCACCGCTGCCGCTGCCGTCATCGTGGACGACAAGGCCAAGCTGGCCGGCCTGGATGAGAACGCGATCAACACCGCAGCTGCCGATGCGAAGGCGCGCAAGCTTGACGGCAAGTTCCTGCTGCCGCTGCAGAACACCACCCAGCAGCCGGTGCTTGGTTCGCTGAGCGACCGCGACCAGCGCGCCGCCGTGCTCAAGGCCTCGGAAACCCGCGCCGAGCGCGGTGATGCCAACGATACCCGCCAGACCGTGCAGCGCCTGGCCCAGCTGCGTGCGCAGAAGGCCAAGCTGCTGGGTTTCGACACCTTCGCCGACTACCAGCTGGGCGACCAGATGGCCAAGACCCCGGCCGCCGCGCTGAAGCTGCTGACCGACACCGTGCCGGCTGCCACCGCCAAGGCACGTGCCGAAGCCGGCGAGATCCAGAAGGTGATCGACGCGCAGAAGGGCGGTTTCCAGGTTGCGGCCTCGGACTGGGACTTCTACGCCGAGCAGGTACGCAAGGCCAAGTACGATCTGGATGAGTCGCAGATCAAGCCCTATTTCGAGCTGGACAACGTGCTGCAGAACGGCGTCTTCTACGCCGCCACCCAGCTGTACGGCATCACCTTCAAGCCACGTACCGACATTCCGACCTACCACCCGGACATGAAGGTGTACGAAGTGTTCGACAAGGACGGCACCTCGCTGGCCCTGTTCTACACCGACTACTTCAAGCGTGACAGCAAGTCCGGTGGCGCGTGGATGGACGTGTTCGTCGAGCAGGATGGCCTGACCGGCGCCAAGCCGGTGGTCTACAACGTCTGCAACTTCACCAAGCCGGCCGAAGGTCAGCCGGCGCTGCTGAGCTTCGACGACGTCACCACCCTGTTCCACGAGTTCGGCCACGCCCTGCACGGCATGTTCTCGAACGTGAAGTACCCCTCGATCGCCGGCACGGCCACCTCGCGCGATTTCGTCGAGTTCCCGTCGCAGTTCAACGAGCACTGGGCGCTGGATCCGAAGGTGTTCGCCAACTACGCCAAGAACTACAAGACCGGCGAGCCGATGCCGCAGGAACTGGTCGACAAGATCCTCAAGGCGCGCAGCTTCAACCAGGGCTACGCCACCACCGAGTACCTGTCGGCTGCGCTGCTGGACCTGGCCTGGCACACGCAGAAGGCCGACGCGCCGCTGCAGGATGTCGGAGCCTTCGAAGCCAGCGCGCTGAAGAAGTTCAAGGTCGATCTGCCGCAGGTTCCGCCGCGCTACCGCACCACCTACTTCGACCACATCTGGGGCGGTGGCTACTCGGCCGGCTACTACGCCTACTTCTGGGCGGAAGTGCTCGACCATGACGCCTTCCAGTGGTTCACCGAGAACGGCGGCCTGACCGCGGCCAATGGCCAGCAATTCCGCGACAAGATCCTCTCGCGCGGCAACAGCGTGGAGCTGTCGACCCTGTACCGCGATTTCCGCGGCAAGGACCCGTCGGTGGAACCGCTGCTGAAGTTCCGCGGGCTGAAGTAAGAAAGCGAAAACGGCGGGGGCGACCCCGCCGTTTTTCTTTCTGTAGCGTCGAGCCATGCTCGACGTTCTTCTGTAGAGCCGAGCCCATGCTCGGCTGATGTTTCCTGGAAAGGCAGCCGAGCATGGGCTCGGCTCTACAAACAGCCTTACGTCCCCACGTGCACCCGGTTCGCCTGTTCGGCAAGGCCCAGGTGATCCAGCGCGATATCCAGCGCCAGCACGTAGCTCTGCGCGCCATAGCCGGCGGCGATGCCCAGGCGCTGGCCGATGCCGGCCGGCAGACAGGGCTCAGCCACCGCGCCGTCGTCATGCACCTCCACGTAGGCGTTGTGCAGATAGGGCAGCAGGCGCTGCAGACGCAGGCTGCCGGCACACGCGCCGGGATCGAGCAATGTCACTTCGCCGCGGCTGTGATCGGCCACGCGCAGGGCATCCAGCAGTTCCTGTTCCGAACCGCAGGCACGGATGGCCACGCTGGTGCCGGCATCGATCGCACGGTGTACCAGCGACTTCAGTACCGGTGCCGGCAGCGGCAGTGCGGTACGGATCAATGTGCCGGCCGCTTCCGGGCCGCGGATGATGAAGATCGACATGGCTCAGCCCTCCTGCGCCAGGCGGCGGCCGACGATGGCCAGCGACAGCGGATAACCGGCCTGCTGGCTGCGCTGGTCGACCACCACCGCGGCCGGCCCATGCTGCAGGCGCAGGCGCGCGTCCAGACCGGGTTCGCGGGCGCTCTGCAGTTCGATGTAATGCGCCGGCAGCCGCTCCAGGGCGGCCTGCAGCGCGCTGCCCTCGGCCTGCCATTGCGCCTCGTCGGCCACGCCCACGTCCAGCAGCACCCAGTCGGCCGAGCGCGCCTGCGGCTGGCACAGGCACTGGCGCACTTCGGACAGGCTGGCGCAGTCGCTGCACAGCACGCGGTGGCCGGACAACTGCGCCGGCAGCTGCGGACGCGGTGCCGATGAAGAGGCGTGGCGGATCACCAGGAGGGTCATACAACACCTTGCGGAAAGCGCCGTTCGGCGCGGTGGGCAGACGATGCGCGCAGTGCCCGTAAAGGTGCGATGCCGGGCGCCGGGCCCGGGCGTAAAACCTCTGTAACCCTGCATCGGCAGCGCCGGGCCATGCCCGGCGAGCACATGGCGCGGCCGTTCCAACACTCGGCCGGGCATGGCCCGGCGCGACCGGGAACCTCTTGCACCCGGATGGGGTCTGAAGACCCTGCCACCCCATCGGAACCTGACATGGATGCTGTTGCCCGACCGCCGTTCCCGCAACGCGCTCTCGCCTGGCTGAAGAAGGAGGCGCTGCCGCTGCTGCTCATGCTGGGCCTGCTCGCCGCCGCCCGCGACACCCTCGCCAATCATTACGTGGTGCCCAGTGGCTCGATGCAGCCGACCCTGCAGCCCGGTGACCGGGTGGTGGTGGACATGCGTGCCTATGGCCTGCGCCTGCCGTTCACCAACACGTCCCTGCTGTCCACCGGCCAGCCGCAGCGCGGCGAGGTGGCGGTATTCGATTCGCCTGCCGACGGCACCCGCCTGATCAAGCGGGTCGCCGCCGTGGCCGGCGACCACGTGCAACTGCACGAGGGCCACCTGAGCATCAACGGCCACCCGCTGCAGATGGCCGACCTGCAGGACGTGGAGGCCTTCGGCAGCCGCCGTGCCCGCCTGGACCTGGACATGGGCGGTGGTCCCGACATTGCGGACCTGGTGGTACCGGCCGGCAAGCTGCTGGTACTGGGGGATCATCGCGGCAACAGTTTCGATGGCCGCTTCTTCGGCTTTGTCGACGCCGACAAAGTCTACGGGCGCGCCGTGGCCGTCTACTACCGCCGCGGCGATGGCTTCCAGTGGCAGCACCTGTGAGCTGAATCGATACGTCAGGGATATCAATCCTGACTTTTCAGGTTATGGATCGACTGGGTGGACGGGCCTAGTCTGGGGCCCGTTCCCTCCACCCCGGCCGCCCCCAACGGCCCATCGATCCCATGACTGGCGAAACCGCCGCGGCCCCCGAACGTCGCTTCCCTCCTGCCGATTACAGCCCCGAGACGCGCATCCAGCAGGGCACGCCAGCGTTCCGCCGCACGGCGGTCGCGCTGTTCCTGGCCGGCTTCTCCACCTTTGGCCTGCTGTACACGGTGCAGCCGTTGCTGCCCGAGTTCAGCCGCCACTTCGGCGTCTCCGCCGCCGGCAGCGCGATGTCGCTGTCACTGACCACCGGCACGCTGGCCGTGGCGATGCTGCTGGCCGGGCTGCTGTCCGACGCCGTGGGCCGCAGGCCGTTGATGATCGTCGCCCTGCTGGCCTCGGCCATCCTCTCGCTGAGTACCGCCCTGGTCGATGACTGGACCACGCTGCTGGTGCTGCGCACCCTGCTGGGCCTGGCCCTGAGTGGCGTGCCGGCGGTGGCGATGACCTATCTGGTCGAAGAAATGGACAGCCGCGCACTGGGCCTGGCGATGGGCCTGTACATCGGCGGCAACGCGATTGGTGGCATGAGCGGGCGCCTGCTCGCCGGCATCATCGCCGACCATTGGGGGTGGCGCTGGGGCATCGGCGTGGTCTCGATCATCGCCGTGGCCAGCACCGTGTTGCTGTGGCTGCAGCTGCCGCCATCGCGGCATTTCCAGGCCCGTCGCGGCGGCCTGCGCCAGCTGCCGTCGCGCTGGCGCACGTTGTTCGCCGATCCCGGCCTGCCGTGGCTGTTCGCCACCTCCTTCGTGTTGATGGGCGTATTCGTCACCCTCTACAACTACCTCGGCTATCACCTGCTGGCGCCGCCGTACCACCTCAGCCAGACCGTGGTCGGGCTGATCTTCAGCGTCTACCTGGTCGGTACGTTCAGCTCGGCATGGATGGGCCAACAGGCCACGCGGTACGGCCGTGGGCGCGTCCTGTCGATCTCCTTCGTGCTTATCGGTGCCGGCATCGCGCTGCTGGCGATGCCGTGGCTGACCACGATGGCGCTGGGCATCGCGCTGGTGACCTTCGGCTTCTTCGGCGGTCATTCGGTCGCCAGCAGCTGGGTCGGCAGCCGGGCGGGCATGATGCGCGCGGAAGCCTCGGCACTGTATCTGTTCGCCTACTACCTGGGGTCGAGCGTGCTGGGCGGTGTGGGCGGGCTTGCCTACGCCGCGTGGGACTGGCTGGGGGTGTGCGCGTTCGCGGCAGTGCTGACCCTGCTTGGCGGTGGCATCGTCTGGGCGTTGCAGCAGCGGGCCCCGCAGCCGGTGACGGCCTGATGCTCGCCGGGCCATGCCCGGCGAGCGCGCAGCGCGGCGCTTCACTCTTCGGCGAATGCGCCGCGCAGCAGGCCGGCGAAGTTGCGGATCAGCGGCGTCACTCCCTCACGGCGCCATGCCAGCTGCACCTCCGAGTGCGCGCCGGCATCGGCCAGCGCGACAAAGCGCGCGCCTTCCACCCGGATGTGGTCGCACGAGGACGGCAGGATCGCCGCACCCAGGCCAGCCGCCGCCAGGCTGATCAGCGTGGACGCCTCACCGGCTTCCTGCACGATGCGTGGAGTGAATCCGGCAGCCGCGCACAGCGCGATCATGTGGTCATGGATGCCGGCGCCGGCACTGCGTCGAAATGCCACGAACGGTTCCTGCGCGAACGCACGCAGCGACAGCGTTCCCTGTTCCGGGAGCCGGCGCAGGGCAGGGTGGTCGGCATGCACGATCAACGCCAGCGGATCGACGAACAGGCTGTGCGCAACCAGTTCCGGCGGCAGCGCGCGCTTGCGGATGATGCCCACGTCCAGTGAACCGTCGAGCAGGGCGTCGATCTGCTGCAGCGTGTTCATCTCGCTCAGCTGCAGCCGCACCTGCGGATACTGCTGGCGGTAGCGCAGGATCGAGCGCGGAATCTGCGGCGACAGCGGTGTGGCCCGGGTCAGCCCGATATGCAGCTCACCCTGTTCGCCGCGCTGTGCGCGCTGCACCTCGTCCACTGCCGTCTCCACCTGCTGCACGATGGCCCGCGCGCGCTCCTGCAGCAGGTCACCGGCAGGCGTCAGCTGCACGCGGCGATGGCTGCGCACGAACAGGCGCGCCCCGATCAGGTCCTCCAGCTGGCGGATCTGCTGGCTGAGCGGCGGCTGCGACATGCCCAGCCGCTCGGCCGCCTGGCCGAAGTGCAGGGTCTCGGCAACGGCAAGGAAATAGCGCAGGTGGCGCAGTTCGATGGACATGCGCCCAGTCTATTCATCGCCAGCCGGAAATGAATCAGAGGTTGGATCCGACCCCGTGCCGACCAACGGTCGGCATCCGCCAACAGCAGCTGGCACTAAACAGCAGAGGGAAACTGTCGAAGGCGGGGTGGGTCCGGTTGCGGGGGTGTGAGCGGCATGGATGCCGCGACCAAGCCCCCATGGACGGGTTTACGGCGTCCCCCGCAACCGGACCCACCCCGCCGTCCCACACATAGCCAGCTGTTGCCGTTGCTTCGGCTTGAGGCTTCGGCAGATGCAGGGCGGCAGCCCTGCAAACCAGAACCCCCTCACCGCTCGGAATGCCCGCTCTGGTCGTAATCGCGCGGGCTGAACAGTTCCGGCTGGATCAGCTCGATGAACGCTCGTGCCTGCGCCGACAGCGCCTTGCCGCGGCGCACGATCACGCCATAGCTGCGCTCCGGGAACCAGCGCTTCATCGACCGCGCCGCCAGCCGCTCGTGGTCGGCCTCGTTCAGGCACAGCGCCGGCACGATGGAAATACCCATGCCCATCGCCACGTACTGCTTGATTACTTCCCAGCCGCCCACCTCGAGGGCGACGGTGTACGCGATGCGATGGCGCTGGAACACCTGGTCGACCAGACGGTAGGTGATCTGCCGCTTCGGCGGCAGCACCAGCGGATAGCGGGCGATGTCGGCCAGCTCCAGCTCCGCGCCCCGGGCCAGCGGATGGTCATGCGGCGCGATCAGCACCTGCTCGAAACGATAGGCCGAGGCGTAGCTGAGGTCGGCGGGCACGTCGGTCATCGAGCCGATGGCCAGGTCAGCGGCGTCCTCGCGCAGCAGGTCGGTGCCGTCCGCGCTGATCGCGTTGTGCAGGGTCAGGCGCACGTCCGGGTGATGCATGCGGAAGCGCTCGACGATCTTCGGCAGCAGGTACAGGATGGTCGAACTGTTGGCCGCGATGTTCAGTTCGCCCGCATCCAGCCCGCGCACCTTGTCGCGGAAGCGCGCCTCCAGCCCGTCCAGGCTCTCCACCAGCGGTTGCGCCATTTCGTACAGCAGCTGGCCCTCGCGGCTGGGCACCAAGCGGCGGCCGCTGCGCTCGAACAGCGGTACGCCCAGCTCCCGCTCCAGCGCCTGCAATTGCAGGCTGATGGCCGGCTGGCTGACGAAAAGCGCCTCAGCCGCCCGTGAGACTGAACCCAGACGCACGGTCTGGCAGAACGCACGCAAGGGCTTCAGGCGGTCGGATTTGTAGGAAAAACGAGGACTTGGCGAGCTGTGCGTGGTCATGGCGTAACGAGTATTAGCACAATTTATGTAAAGCATTGCAAAAACTGTTTTGCCAAATACTGAGCGCCAGCGGCACGGTGGAGATGTTCCCCACTGCTGGAGTCGTCCCATGTCCGCCGTCGCTTCCGCTGTTCCCTCCCCCGCCGCCAAGGCCACGCCCGGCATCGCCCTGGCGACCCGGGTGGCCGGCCAGGACACCCTGCTGCCGGCGCCGCTGCTGGCCCTGCTGGTGTCGCTGCACCGGGCGGTGGAGCCGGGTCGGCAGGCGCGGCTGCAGGCTCGCCGTGAGCGCCAGGCGTTCTTCGACCGCGGCGGCCTGCCGGACTTCCGTGAGGACACCGCCGCGATCCGCAGCGGCGACTGGACCGTCGCACCGCTGCCGGCCGCGCTGCAGGACCGCCGCGTCGAGATCACCGGCCCGACCGATCCGAAGATGGTCATCAACGCGCTGAACTCCGGCGCCAAGGTGTTCATGGCCGACTTCGAGGATTCGACCTCGCCGACCTGGCGCAACCTGCTGGCCGGGCAGCAGTCGCTGGCCGCTGCGGTGCGTGGTGACCTGGAGTTCACCGCGGCCAACGGCAAGCACTACACCCTGCGCCCGTACGACGAGCAGGCCGTGCTGATCGTGCGCCCGCGTGGCTGGCATCTGGACGAGAAGCACGTCCGCATCGATGGCCAGTTCCTGGCCGGTGGGCTGTTCGACGCGGCAGTGTTCGCCTTCCACAACGCCCGCACGCTGCAGCGCAAGGATCGTGGCCCGTACTTCTACCTGCCCAAGCTGCAGAGCATGGAAGAGGCGGCCCTGTGGGAGACCGCGCTGTCGCACATCGAAGGCATGCTGGGCCTGCCGCACGGGCAGATCAAGGTGACCGTGCTGATCGAAACGCTGCCGGCGGTGTTCGAGATGGACGAGATCCTGCACGCGCTGCGCGACCGCATCGTCGGCCTGAACTGCGGGCGCTGGGACTACATCTTCTCTTACCTGAAGACCTTCCGCCGCCACGCCGACCGCGTGCTGCCCGAGCGCGGCCAGGTGACCATGACCCAGCCGTTCCTGAAGGCGTATTCGGAACTGCTGATCCAGACGTGCCACCGCCGGGGGGCACATGCGATGGGCGGCATGGCGGCGCAGATTCCGATCAACAACGACGCCGCTGCCAACGAGCAGGCGATGGCGCGTGTGCGTGCCGACAAGCTGCGCGAGGTGAGTGCAGGCCATGACGGCACCTGGGTCGCGCATCCGGCGCTGATTCCGGTGGCGATGGCGATCTTCGACGAGCACATGCCTGCGCCCAACCAGCACCACGTCCTGCGTCAGGACGTGCGCGTGGGCCGCGACGAACTGATCGCGCGTCCGCCGGGCACCATCACCCGCGCCGGCTTCGAGGGCAATGTCGAAGTCTGCGTGCGCTACCTGGCCGCGTGGCTGGACGGCAACGGTTGCGTGCCCATCCATCACCTGATGGAAGACGCGGCCACCGCCGAGATCAGCCGCAGCCAGTTGTGGCAGTGGTTGCATACCCCGGGCCAGCAGCTGGACGACGGCACTGCCATCGACCTGGCACTGCTCGACACCACCCTGGCGCAGCTGCCCGCACGCCTGGGTGATACCACGGCGCTGCCCGGCGGCGCGCGCATCGGCGAAGCCATCGCCCTGCTTGGCGAACTGAGCCGAAACGATGAACTGACCGACTTCCTGACCCTGCCGGCCTACGCGCGCATCGACTGATCCCCGCGCCCGTTTCCACGCCGCTTCCCTTCCCGCTGCACGCACCACTGAACTGGAGATAGACATGAGCACCCTGCCCACTGCCGAACAGATCCAGCACGACTGGGATACCAACCCGCGCTGGGAAGGCATCCAGCGCAACTACAGCGCCGCCGACGTGGTGCGCCTGCGCGGCACTGTCCATATCGAGCATTCGCTGGCCCGGCTGGGCGCGGAGAAGCTGTGGAAGTCGCTGCACGAGCGCGAGTTCGTCAACGCGCTGGGCGCACTGACCGGCAACCAGGCCATGCAGCAGGTCAAGGCCGGCCTGAAGGCCATCTACCTGTCCGGCTGGCAGGTGGCGGCCGATGCCAACCTGGCCGGGCAGATGTATCCGGACCAGTCGCTGTATCCGGCCGATTCTGTGCCTGCGGTGGTCAAGCGCATCAACAACACGCTGCTGCGCGCCGACCAGCTGCATCACGCTGAAGGCAAGGACGACATCGATTTCCTGCAGCCGATCGTGGCCGATGCCGAGGCCGGCTTCGGTGGCGTGCTCAATGCGTTCGAACTGATGAAGGCGATGATCGAAGCCGGCGCCGCGGGCGTGCATTTCGAGGACCAGCTGGCATCGGTGAAGAAGTGCGGCCACATGGGCGGCAAGGTGCTGGTGCCGACCCGCGAGGCCATCGAGAAGCTCAACGCGGCACGGCTGGCGGCCGATGTGCTGGGTGTGCCGACCCTGCTGGTGGCGCGCACCGACGCCGAAGCGGCCGACCTGCTGACCAGTGACATCGACGGCAACGATAAGCCGTTCACCACCGGCGAGCGCACCGTCGAAGGCTTCTACAAGACCCGCAACGGCCTGGAACAGGCCATCAGCCGCGGCCTGGCCTATGCACCGTATGCCGATCTGGTGTGGTGCGAGACCGGCAAGCCGGACCTGGAGTTCGCGCGCAGGTTCGCCGAAGCCATCCATGCGAAGTTCCCCGGCAAGCTGCTGGCCTACAACTGCTCGCCGAGCTTCAACTGGAAGAAGAACCTGGACGACGCCACCATCGCCAAGTTCCAGAAGGAGCTGGGCAGCTATGGCTACAAGTTCCAGTTCATCACCCTGGCCGGTTTCCACGCGCTGAACTACGGCATGTTCAACCTGGCCCACGGATACGCGCGCCGGCAGATGAGCGCCTTCGTCGAGTTGCAGGAGGCGGAGTTCGAAGCGGCCGAGCGCGGCTTCACCGCGGTCAAGCACCAGCGCGAGGTCGGCACCGGTTACTTCGACGCGGTCACCCAGGCGATCCAGCAGGGACAGTCCTCCACCACCGCGCTGACCGGTTCGACCGAAGAAGAGCAGTTCCACAGCGAACGCGCGGCCTGATCCAACGGTGGCCGTGCGATCGGCTGCCGACACCGCTCAGGGTGGCCAGGGAAGGGCCAGACAACGCCGGCCGGTCGGGGGACCTGCCGGCGTTGTTGTATCCCCTCGGCCCGGTCCCGCATGGCATCCGCGTCAATCGGGCGCACGCCTCGCCACGCAACTTGGCCCAAACCCTGTGAAGACGGGCATCAGCTTGATCCGGCAGGAATTTTTACGGACAGTCGTGCTCCCAAGGTGCAGCCCCCGGTCTCCACGCACCTACCGGCTGTCGATTCGTAAAAATGAGATAGGGCGCACACTTTAAAGCGGTGCTATGCTCCGCGGCTCACCAGGGGACGCTGGCGGCGGGTGCAGGGAATGACCGGCAGGGGTGCGGCCGAGAACACTGATGCAACGACCGGTATCGCCCATGTGGCGATGGCCGAGATCGTGCATGCGCTGCTGTCCGATGCCGAGGTCGCATTGTTCGCCAGATTCGGCCGGCCGCGCCGGCTCGAAGCCGGGCAGTGGCTGTTCCAGCGCGGCCATCGTGGCGAGCGCATGTATGTGATCCTGGAAGGCCGGATCGAACTGGATTTCGGCGAGGATCTGGTGATCAAGGTCCTCGGCCACCAGGAGTTCTTCGGCGAGCTGGGCCTGCTGGTCGGCGATCACCTGCGCAGTGCCGGTGCACGTGCGCTGGTCGATTGCCAGGTGCTGGAACTGGGGCCGGCCGATTTCCAGCGTCTGGTCGATGCCGATCCAGGGCTGGTGGCCTACTTCCTGCGCCGTACGATCATGCGCGTGCTGACCAACGAGCAGGCCCTGATCAGCCAGCTGCGGCGCCGCAACCACGATCTGGAAACGGCGCTCGACAATCTGTACATCACCACCCACCAGCTCACGCACACCCGTGAGCTGGTGCGTACCGACGAACTGACCGGGCTGCACAACCGCCGCGGGCTGACCCTGTACCTGCAGGAGTGCCGGGCCGATGGGCAGGGCGCACCGCAGGGCCTGCTGCTGATCGATTGTGATCGCTTCAAGCAGATCAACGACCGGCACGGTCACCAGGCCGGCGACCGGGTGCTGCAGAGCATGGGCAACATCCTGCGCTCGATGGCCGGCGAACACGACCTGGCCTGCCGCCTGGGCGGCGATGAGTTCTGCCTCATCCTGCGGCGCGGCACCCACGAAATCGTGCAGCATGCCGCCGAGTTCATCCTCAGCGCAGTGCATGGTCTACTCGAACGCAGCCATGGCACGCCCCATGTGAGCCTGGTGAGCATCGGCGCCAGCCTGCTGGCGCCGGATGCGGACTGGAGCGAGTGGTATGCGCGTGCGGACCGCGCGCTGTACCAGGCCAAGCGCGATGGCGGCAACTGCCTGCGCTGGGTGGACGCGCCGGACGGGCACTAGAGCGGAGACACCGGTGATGAAGGGCGACAAAGGAACGTCGGCGCCACACAACCAGCAGCTGCGCGCGCTGCTGTTCACCGACCTGTGCGATTCGCTGCAGCTGGTTGAGCGGATCGGTGATGTGGCGGCGGCCGAGCTGTTCCAGCAGCATGACCGTCTGGTGCTGGGTCTGCAGCAGCGCTGGAACGGGCAGCTGATCGACCGTTCCGACGGCCTGTTCGTACTGTTCGAGCGCACCATCGATGGCGTCGGTTTTGCCCTGGCCTATCAGACTGCGGTGGAGGCGCTGGGGCGTGAGCGCGGCATCGTGCTGCGCGCGCGTGCGGGCCTGCATGTCGGTGACGTGCTGTTGTGGAACAACAGTGCCGAAGCAATGGCCCATGGCGCCAAGCCGGTGGAGGTGGAGGGCCTGGCCAAGCCGATGGCGGCGCGGCTGATGCAGCTGGCATGGCCGGGCCAGGTGTTGCTGTCGGCCACCGCCGAGCACATGGCACGGCGCGCTACCTCCACGCTGCCCTGGGCCAGCGAGGCGCTGCGCTGGAAGCACCATGGGCGCTGGCGCTTCAAGGGCATCACCGAGCGCCAGGATGTGTTCGAGATCGGCCTGCGTGGCAGTGCGCCGCTGCGTCGACCGCGTTCGGGCGAGAAGGCATGGCGCGATCTACCCTTGTGGCGGCGTCCCGCGGCTGTGGTCACCGAGGCCGCGCTGGCGGTGACGCTGGGCGTGCTGCTGTGGATGCTGCTGCGCCCGGCGCCGGCCATCGCCTTCGCCGAACGGGACTGGGTGATCCTGGCCGCGGTGCAGAACACCACCGCCTATCCGCAGCTGGACAGCAGCCTGGAGCAGGCGCTGTACATCAGCCTGGGTCAGTCACGCTTCGTCAACATCCTCAGCGAGTTGAAGGTGCGCGACACCCTGCAGCTGATGCAGCGCTCGCCACAGGCACGGCTCGACCGAGGCCTGGCCATCGAGGTGGCCCTGCGCGACGGCGCACGCGCGGTGCTGGTACCGAGCGTGCTCGAGCTCAACGGCAAGGTGCGGGTCAGTGTCGAAGTGGTCGATCCGCACAGCGGCCAGACCGTCTATACGCGCTACGCCGATGGTCGAGGCCTGGAATCGATCCTGACCTCCACCGACCACGTGGTGGCAGCGCTGCGCGCCGACCTGGGCGAAGCGTTGCGTGATGTCGGTCGCGATCAGCGACCACTGCCCACCGTGGCGACGGCCAATCTCGATGCCCTGCATGCCTACGCCAAGGGCGTCGATGCCACGGCGGCCGCCCGCTACGACGACGCACTGATGTTCTACGAGCAGGCCACCCGGCTCGATCCCGCATTCGCCTTTGCCTATGTGGGGCAGATGACCATCCAGCACGCCAAGGGCAACCTGGAGCAGGCCGCCGTGCTGTACCGAAAGGCGGTCAGCCAGCGTGCCCACCTGACCGCACGCGACCAGCTGTACCTTGACGCGTGGGCAGCGGATTTCGCAGGTGCACCGCCCATGCGCATCGCCGACAAGTGGCGCCTGCTGACCGAGCTGTACCCGGACGACCCGGCCGGTTGGATGAACTACGCCAAGATCCTGTACACCCAGGGCGACTATGACGGCGCCCTGGCCGCAACGCAGCCGCTGCTGGCCCGCCAGCATTCTCGGCGTGCGCTGGTGCTGGTGTTCGTGGCGCGGGTGCAGCTGGCCCGTGGCGAAGTCGCCGCAGCCGAAGCGGCGCTGCGTGGCGCACGCCTTCATCCGGGCTGGAATGGCGATGGCATGGAGCCGGTGATCGCCGCGCTGGCTGGTGATTTCGAGGCCGCCAATGCCGGCTTTGCGGCGATGCCCGTATCGGGGCCGGGGACGCGCATGCTGCGCGCGGCGGTGCTGGCCATGCAGGAGCGCGCGCACGAGGCAGCCACCGACATGCGGCAGGTGGCTGCCCAGTGCACGACGGTCGGTGGGCTGTGCGACATCTACGCGCTGCAGGCACTGGCCTGGCGCGAACAGGAAGGCGACCACGTGACGGCGCAGGAATACCTGCGTGTGCTGGACCGGGCGCTGGCCGCGGTCGACCGTCGCCATCCTGCGCCAGCGCGCCGCAATGCATTCATCGCCCTGGCGGCGGCCTATCATGCCGCGCGCGCAGGCCACGCCTCGGTGGTGATGCAGCGCAGGGACCCGCTGCAGGCCCTGCCCGAGCGCGACGCGGATCCGCGTCTGCGCGAGCTCTGGAACCTGCTGCGTGCCCGCATGGCCTTCGACCAGGGTGACCTGGACCAGGCGCAGGACCTGCTGGCGCAGCAGCCGTCGGCGAACCTGTTCCAGTGGCGGGTGCTGCAGCTGGATCTGGTGACCGCGCGCGGCGACCAGGCCGCGGTCGCACGGCAGGCGGCGTGGCTGCAGCGCCACGCCGGCCTGGCATTTGCTGAAGACACCGGTGACTACGCTCTGTTGCCACTGAACGCGATGGATGTGCAGCGGCTGGCGGCAGGCCGCGCCGCCGCAGTGATGCCTGACAAGAGCACGGTGGCCGCGCCCTGAGGCCGGTCTATCGATCCAGGCCGGGCAGGCCATCCTCGAACAGGAACGGCACGGTGAACGAGGCACGCGCGTCCAGCAGCTCCCGCAGGCGCGGAGCGGCCTTGGCGAACTCGGCCTTGCTGCCCAGCGTGGCCAGCGGCGTATGGCAGGCGCGCACGCAGTCTTCATCGGCGCCCAGATCGAGCAGTGCCTGGCCCGGATCAGCGGCGAAAGCCTTGCGGAAGTCATCGTTGCTGGACAGGCGTTCCAGCAGCTGCTGGACGACGTGGGTGGGAAGCGGTGAAGAAGACATGGCGTGCAACCGACGGGCTGGGAAAATGGAAGTATCGGCGGCGATCGTGCGAAGTTGATGGCAGGCACGTGCATCGCGCTATGATCGGCGCCCCCGCAGGCCTTTCGATTGCACGCCGATGAGATTCCGCCGTTGCCGGACACTGTTCGTCGAGCCGGTCGAACGCCCGGCCTTTGCATTGGCCGACCTGATGGCCGGCGGCACCGGGGTGACCTTCGAGCAGCGGCTGCAGGTGCGTACCGCCCACCTGCCTTCGGCATGCGAGATCGATGCCGACAGCTGCGCCTGGCTGTTGGCCTGCAGCGCCGAGCATTGGCAGCCGATGCCGGAGGATGCGGCCTGCCGCCGCCGCGTACTGGCGCTGCTGCAGCAGGGACTGCTGGTGAGCGACGATCCGGCCCATGCCGAGGCCTGTGCGGCCGAGCAGCGCGTGCGCGACAGCCACTGGTGGCCGCTGTCGGCGCTGCACTACCAGCAATCCTGCTGGGATGGCGTGGACAGCAGCGCGGACATGCAGCGTCAGCAGCTGGTGACCGCGCGCGACCTGGTCCGCAGCTTCGGCAATCCGCCGCCGGAGGCGCCGCCACGCCAGCCCGGCGCGCTTGCGCTGCCCCGCTGCGATGATGATCCGATGCAGGAACTGCTGCAGGCGCGTGCCACCTGCCGGAATTTCGATGCGACCCGCGCGCTGCCGCTGCCGTTGCTGGCACGGCTGCTGCAGCAGGTGCTGATGGCGCAGGCACAGGTGGAAACCGATCCGGACGTGCGGTTCCTGAAGAAGAACGTGCCCTCGGCCGGCAGCCTGCATCCGCTGGAAGCCTATCTGATGGTGCGCGACGTGCAGGGCCTGGCGCCGGGGCTCTACCATTACCACGCAGTCGCGCATGAACTGGCCCCGCTGCCGGTGCAGCCCGACGATCCCGCAGGGTTCCGCCTGCGCCTGCTGGCGGGCCAGCACTGGTTCGCCGATGCCCACGTGCTGCTGGTACTGGTGTGCCGCTTCGAGCGCACCTTCTGGAAGTACCGCAACCACGCCAAGGCCTACCGTGCGGTCATGCTCGACGCCGGGCACATCTCGCAGGCGTTCTACAGCGCGGCCACCGCACAGGGCCTGGGCGCGTTCGTCACGGCGGCCATCAACGAGGCCGAGGCCGCGCGCGCGCTTGCCCTGCAGCCGATGGCGGAAGGCGCGCTGGCGGTATGCGGCTTCGGCTGGCGCGCGGCAACGATGCAGACCTCGGAGATGGACCCGGCGGGCCGTGTCTGGCCCGCCAGGATCACGCCGTAGCGTGGCTCAGGCCGCTTCGAAGTCGACCAGCACCGCGCCATCCCCGACCTGGTCGCCGGCCTTCGCCCGGTAACCCTTCACTGTGCCGTCGGCCGGTGCCTGCAGGGTGTGCTCCATCTTCATCGCCTCGAGTACCACCAGCGGCGTGCCGCGCTTGACCTGGGCACCGGCCTCGACCAGCGTGGCCACGATCCTGCCGGGCATCGGCGCCAGCAGGCTGCCTGCATCGGCCACCGCATGCTCCGACTCGCCGACCGGGTCGTGCAGGGTGAAGCGGTGCTGGCCATCGGCGCCGAACAGATACAGCTGGTCACCCTCGCGCAGCAGCTGCAGTGACCAGCGACGGCCGTCCAGCTGCACCGTCAGGTGCTGGCTGTCGAGGCGACCGAGCACCGACTGCGGGGCCGCATCATCACATTGCACACGCCAGCCATCGGCCTGTGCCCACACCTTCAGCACGTGCCGGCGCTCTCCCTGCTGCAGCGGCAGCACGCGGGGCGCGGGCGCACCCAGGCGCCAGCCATCCTGTGCGCGCCAGGGCGAATGGGGGTCGCGCGGGTCGCTGCCGGCGTCGGCCGTGCTGGCAACCGCGGCGACCGCGGCCAACTGCCACAGTGCATCGTCGCTGTCACCGACGGCACTCAGGGCGGCCTGCTCGCGTTCGATCAGTGCGGTATCCAGCCGGGCGTGCGCGAATGAATCGGTGTGGACCAGCCGGCGCAGGAAACCGGCATTGGTGGTCACGCCCACCACCTGGCAGTCAGCCAGCGCCTGGCTCATGCGCCGCAATGCGCTGTCGCGGTCCACATCCCAGACGATCAGCTTGGCGATCATCGGGTCGTAATACGGCGTGATGGCGTCGCCTTCCTCCACGCCGGTATCCACGCGCACGTTGGCCGAAGCAGCCGGCAGGCGCAGGCGGCGCAGGGTACCGGTGGACGGCAGGAAGCCGCGGTCGGCATCTTCGGCGTACAGCCGTGCTTCGATCGCGTGGCCTTGGATGGCCAGCTGGTCCTGGCGCAGCGGCAGTGGCTGGCCACAGGCCACGCGCAGCTGCCATTCCACCAGGTCGGTACCGGTGATGAACTCGGTGACCGGATGCTCGACCTGCAGGCGGGTGTTCATTTCCATGAAGTAGAAATCACCGTCCGGGCCGGCGATGAACTCCACCGTGCCCGCGCCGACGTAGCCCACGGCGCGTGCAGCGTCGACCGCCGCCTGGCCCATTGCCGCGCGGCGCTCGGCACTCATGCCCGGTGCCGGGGCTTCTTCCAGTACCTTCTGGTGCCGGCGTTGCACCGAGCAGTCACGCTCGAACAGGTAGACCGCATCACCGTGGCTGTCGCCGAACACCTGGATCTCGATATGGCGCGGGCGCTCGACATACTTCTCGACCAGCACATGGTCGTTGCCGAACGCCGAGGCGGCTTCGCGCTGGCAGCTGGCCAGCGCATCGATGAAGTCCTCGCTGCGTTCGACCTTGCGCATGCCCTTGCCGCCACCGCCGGCGCTGGCCTTGATCAGCACCGGATAGCCGATCGTATCGGCCTGCGCGCGCAGGAAGTCCGGCGCCTGCTGGTTACCGTGATAACCCGGCGTCAGCGGCACGCCGGCTTTGGCCATCAAGGCCTTGGCCGCGCTCTTGTCACCCATCGCGCGGATCGCGCTGGCCGGCGGCCCGATGAAGGTGATGCCGGCGACGGCACAGGCATCGGCGAAGTCGGCGTTCTCGGACAGGAAGCCGTATCCGGGATGGATCGCCTGCGCGCCGCTCCGGCGTGCGGCGTCGAGCAGGGCCTCGCCGCGCAGATAGCTCTCGCGTGCGGCGGCCGGCCCGATGTGGATGGCCTCGTCGGCCAGGCGCACGTGGCGGGCGTTGCGGTCCGCATCGGAATACACGGCCACGGTGGCGATGCCGAGGCGGCGGCAGGTGGCGATGACGCGGCAGGCGATTTCGCCACGGTTGGCGATCAGGACTTTGGTGAACATGGCGACAGGCTCGGTCATGGCGCGGGTTACATGCGGAACACGCCGAAGCGCGTCTGCTGCGGGGCGGCGTTGAGGCTGGCCGACAGCGCCAGGGCCAACACCCGACGGGTATCGGCCGGATCGATCACGCCGTCGTCCCACAGGCGCGCGCTGGCGTAGTACGGGTGGCCCTGCTGCTCGAACTGCTCGCGGATCGGCGCCTTGAACGCGTCCTCTTCCGCAGCGGGCCATTGCCCGCCCTTGGCTTCGATGCCATCGCGACGCACCGTGGCCAGCACGCTGGCGGCCTGTTCGCCACCCATCACGCCGATGCGTGCGTTGGGCCACATCCACAGGAAATTCGGCGAATAGGCCCGCCCACACATACCGTAGTTGCCGGCGCCGAACGAGCCGCCGATCACCACGGTGAACTTGGGCACCTTCGCGCAGGCGACCGCCATCACCAGCTTGGCACCGTCCTTGGCGATACCGCCCTGTTCGTACTTGCGCCCGACCATGAAGCCGGTGATGTTCTGCAGGAACAGCAGCGGGATGCCGCGCTGGGTGCACAGCTCGATGAAGTGCGCGCCCTTCAGCGCGGACTCGGAGAACAGGATGCCGTTGTTGGCGATGATGCCGATCGGGTAGCCGTTCAGATGGGCGAAGCCGGTGACCAGGGTGGCGCCATAGCGCGGCTTGAACTCATCGAAGCGCGAGCCATCGACCAGGCGTGCGATCACCTCGCGCACGTCGTAGGGCTTGCGCGTATCGGCCGGGATCACGCCGTACAGTTCGTGCGCCGGCAGCAACGGTTCCTCCGGCGGCTGCATCGCCATCGCCGGTTCCGGCTTGCGCCAGTTCAGCTGGGCAATGATCGCGCGGACCCGTGCCAGCGCCTGCAGGTCGTTGTCGGCCATGTGGTCGGCCACGCCGGAAATGCGCGTGTGCACGTCCGCGCCGCCCAGTTCCTCGGCCGTCACCACTTCACCGGTGGCCGCCTTCACCAGCGGCGGGCCGCCGAGGAAAATGGTGCCCTGCTCACGCACGATCACCGTTTCATCGCTCATCGCCGGCACGTAGGCGCCACCGGCGGTGCAGCTGCCCATGACGCAGGCGATCTGCGGGATGCCCTGCGCGGACAGGTTGGCCTGGTTGTAGAAGATGCGGCCGAAGTGGTCGCGGTCGGGGAACACCTCGTCCTGCAGCGGCAGGAAGGCGCCACCGGAGTCGACCAGATAGATGCACGGCAGGTGGTTCTGCTCGGCGATCTCCTGTGCACGCAGGTGCTTCTTCACCGTCATCGGGTAATAGGTGCCGCCCTTGACCGTGGCATCGTTGGCCACGATCACGCACTCCACGCCGCTGACCCGGCCGATACCGGCGACCACGCCGGCTGCCGGCACAGCGTCGTCATACATGCCATGAGCAGCCAGCGGCGCGATTTCCAGGAAGGCACTGCCGGCATCGAGCAGGGCGTCGATGCGGTCGCGTACCAGCAGCTTGCCGCGCGCGGTGTGCTTGGCGCGTGCCGCCTCGCTGCCGCCCAGGGCAGTGCGGGCGAGGGTGGCGTGCAGATCGTCGACCACGGCCTGCATCGCCGCGCGGTTGCTTTCAAACGTGTCGCTGCCCGGTTGCAGCTGGCTGTTCAGGACGGTCATGGGGTGGCCTTACAGGGTGCGCTGGAACAATTCACGGCCGATCAGCATGCGGCGGATCTCCGACGTGCCCGCACCGATCTCGTACAGCTTGGCGTCGCGCCACAGGCGGCCGGTCGGGTACTCGTTGATGTAGCCGTTGCCACCGAGGATCTGGATCGCCTGCCCGGTCAGCCAGGTGGCCTTCTCGGCGGCGTACAGGATCGCACCGGCCGCGTCCTGGCGGGTGGTACGGCCCTGGTCGCAGGCGCGTGCCACGGCGTACACGTAGGCGCGGCAGGCGCCCAGGCCCACGTACATGTCGGCGATCTTGGCCTGGATCAGCTGGAAGCTGCCGATCGCTTCGCCGAACTGGTGGCGTTCGTGCACGTACGGCATCACCACGTCCATGGCCGCAGCCATCAGCCCCAGCGGGCCGCCGGACAGCACCACGCGCTCGTAGTCCAGGCCGGACATCAGCACGCGCACGCCACCGCCGACGCTGCCGAGCACGTTCTCTTCGGGAATCTCGCAGTCCTGGAACACCAGCTCGCAGGTCGGCGAGGAGCGCATGCCCAGCTTGTCCAGCTTCTGCGCGGTGGAGAAACCCGGCATGCCCTTTTCAACCAGGAAGGCGGTGATGCCCCTGGCGCCGGCGTCCATGTCGGTTTTGGCATAGACCACCAGCACATCGGCGTCCGGGCCGTTGGTGATCCACATCTTGTTGCCGTTGAGGACATAGCGATCGCCACGCTTGTCGGCGCGCAGCTTCATCGATACCACGTCCGAACCGGCGCCGGGTTCGCTCATCGCCAGTGCGCCCACCTTGGCGCCGCTGCACAGGTCGGGCAGGAAGCGCTGCTTCTGCGCCTCGCTGCCGTTCTTGCGCAGCTGGTTCACGCACAGGTTGGAGTGCGCGCCATAGGACAGGCCGATGCCGCCGGAGGCGCGCGAGACCTCTTCCATCGCCACCACGTGGGCCAGGTAGCCCATGCCGGTACCGCCGTATTCTTCCTCGACGGTAAGGCCGAGCAGGCCCTGTTCGCCCAGTTTCGGCCACAGTGCCTGCGGGAACTGGTTGGTCGCATCGGCCTCGGCCGCCAGCGGCGCGATCTCGGCGGCGGCAAAATGGGCCACGCTCTGGCGCAGCAGGTCGATCTCTTCACCGAGATCGAAGTTCAGGGATGGCACGTGCATTACAGCGGCTCCACGGCGGCAAAGTGGGGGATGGACGCACCCAGGGCTTGCCGGCGATGGTTTCCAGGACCGCGCCGGCACGGGCGAGGCCCCAGCGTAACGGGGTTCGGGAAAGAAGTGAACACAAATTCAAAAATTGAAACCAGAATCAAAACATGGCCTACAAACGCTCTGCACTGATGGAAGAACGCCTGGCCGGGGCCCGCGAGCGGATCCTGCTGGCAACCCGTGAACGGGTCGCCACCGGCGGCTGGCGAAACGCCCCGGTGACCGCCGTGGCAACCCAGGCGGGGGTCTCCACCGGCCTGATCTACCGTCATTTCCCCTCCAAGGCCGACCTGTTCGTGGAGGTGCTCAACGCGGCGGTGGCCCATGAAGTGGCGATCATGGAACGCATCGCCAGCGGCCCGGAGGCCGCCAGCGAGCGCCTGCGGCTGGCCATCGCCGCCTTCGTGCGTCGCGCCCTGGCGGGTCCGGGGCTGGCCCACGCCTTCATCGTCGAACCGGTCGATCCGGACGTGGAAGCCGAGCGCATGCGCGGCCGCCGTGCCTTCGGTGATGTGTTCCTGCGCCTGGTGGAGGAAGGCGTGGCTGCCGGCGAACTGCCTGCGCAGGATGCGCATGTGGCGGCCGCGTGCCTGGTCGGCGCCTTCACCGAAGCGATGGTTGGCCCGACTGCGCCCAGCCGTGAAGCGCATCGCGACGAGGATGCGCTGGTCGACGCCATCTGCAGCTTCTGCCTGCGTGCCATCGGCGCACCTGTGAAGCGGTAGCGCCGGGCCATGCCCGGCGGTTTCTGCCGCGCTGCGCGCTCGCCGGGCATGGCCCGGCGCTACCGCACGTGGCCGATCCCGCAATGTTGCGCCGCACCAGCAGCGAAGCCTGTTGTCGCGCGCAGGGCGCGTTCTATACTCGGCCCATCACGCAGTCGCTCAGCCGTGGTCCAACGACTACCAGCCAGGGGTAACGAAGAGTGCGGAATTACGATCTGGAGTTCCTGAAACGCTTCTCCATGGTGATCGCGCTGTTGATGGCCATCACTCTGGGTCTGATCTTCCTTGCCGCCTTCCTGCACACCCGGATTCCGCCCGAGGTGTCGCCCACTGCGGCCAAACGCACCGAACAGCGCATCGCGCCGACCGGAGCGGTGTACGCCGGCAGTACCGGTGCAGCCGCGCAGGCGGCGGCCAAGGCGGCCGCGCTGGCCAAGGCCGCCTCGCAGGTGGCCTACGGCGGCACCACCGATGGCAAGGTCATCTTCGACAACCTGTGCACCGCCTGCCACACCACCGGGGTGGGCCAGGCGCCGACCCTGGACCGCGCGCACTGGGACCAGCGCATCACGCAGGGCAAGGACACGCTCTACAAGCACGCCATCGAGGGCTACACCGGCCCGGACGGCGGCATCATGCCTCCCAAGGGCGGCAACCCGGCGCTGACCGAGGAACAGATCCACGCCACCGTGGACTGGATGCTGGGCAACCTGAAGTAGGGCCTTTCCGCAGCGCCGGGCCTGCCCTCGGCAGCCTCTGCTCCACCTGCATGGGCGGCTGCCGGGCATGGGCCCGGCGCTGCGATCCCGTCGTCGACGGCCCCCGGGGCTTTGCCCACCTGGGCAGATCGCCGGGCTGCAGTCGGGCGTTCGTATTTCGGGGTTAGTCTGTGCCCCCATTCCGTGGAGTCTGCCCGTCGATGCGCCGCCGTTCCCTTGTTCTCGTCCTGTCCCTGCTGCTGCCGGCATCTGCCTTTGCCCAGGCCCAGCCGCAGGCCATGCCGGCCCCGGCGACGTCCACCCCACGCAACTCCACCGTTGTACTGGCCACCGCGCCGGCCGACTGGCGCGCGCTGGACGGCCAGCGTGTGCGCATCGCTGCGCCGCTGACCCTGGCCGGCACCGACGCTCTGGAACGCTCCGGCCAGCTGACGGTCGCCTTCGGCGGTCGCCTGTGGCAGCCGACCGAAGTGGCCGCGCCAGGCACCGCCGGCATCGAACAGGTGATGGCTGACAACCTGCGCCGCCGCCTGGTCCTGGACGATGGCAGCGACGTGCGTGATCCGGGCAGCGTGGCCTACCTGCCGGGCAACCCGGTGCTGCGCACCGGCATGCTGCTGCGCAATGTGGAAGGCACTGTCCGCGTGGACGCGCAGGGCCGCCCCCAGCTGCGGGTCGAAGGCACGCTGAGCCTGCCCGCACTGCAGCGGCCGGCGGTGCCGGAGGTGCCTGGCAGCCTGCGTATCGCGGCGTTCAACCTGGAAAACTACTTCAATGGCGACGGCCAGGGCGGCGGCTTCCCGACGTTGCGCGGTGCCCGCACGCTGGAGGAGCACAAGGCCCAGGTGGCCAAGCTGGTCGCCACCATCAATGCGCTCGATACCCACATCGCCGCCCTGATGGAGCTGGAGAACGATGGCTACGGACCGCAGTCGGCCATTGCCGAGCTGCTGGCCGCGCTCAATGACCGGCCACACTCCGGGCCGGACGACGCATGGGTGGCGGTCGATCCGGGCGAAGGCCCCGGCACCAATCCCATCCGCGTCGGCATCATCTACAAGCGCGGTGCGTTCAAGACATTGGGCCCGCCGTTGACCAAGCTTGACGGCCCGTTTGCCGAGCACAGCCGCGCACCGCTGGCACAGGCTTTCCAGGGCAAGGGCGCGCCGTTCATGGTGGTCGCCAACCAC
Source organism: Stenotrophomonas genospecies 5 (assembly GCF_054473825.1). NCBI lineage: Bacteria > Pseudomonadati > Pseudomonadota > Gammaproteobacteria > Lysobacterales > Lysobacteraceae > Stenotrophomonas > Stenotrophomonas genospecies 5. The sequence continues at coordinate 135,163 of NZ_JBTMUW010000002.1, read as the reverse complement.
TTCAAGTCCAAGGGGTGCCGCGACGCCAGCGGTGCCGACGCCGACCGCAACGATGGCCAGGGCTGCTGGAATGCGACGCGCGTCGAATCGGCCCGCCAGCTCAACCAGTGGGTGCAGGCCGAAGCCGCGCGCCTGAAGGTGAAGGATGTGGTGATGCTGGGCGATTTCAACGCCTATGCGATGGAGGATCCGATCCGCACGCTGCACACGCTGGGCTGGCAGGACGCCTTCAAGGTGGCCAAGGTCGAACATCCCTACAGCTACGTCTACAACGGCTACAGCGGCCGCCTCGACCACGCCCTGCTGAGTCCGTCCATGGCACGCCGCCTGGCGGGCGCCGCCGAATGGCACAGCAATGCCGACGAGCAGGACGCCAGCGGCTACCAGGGGCGCAATGTGCCCGGCCCATGGCGCAGTTCCGACCACGACCCGCTGCTGCTGGGCTTCGACAAGTAATGCCCAACGCCGGGGTCGGATCCCATTCCGTTGGAATGGGATCCGACCCCCGGGCCGTACTCACCCCCAGGCGATCAATCCGATCGCCAGCACTGCCAGCGCCAGGCCGGCCCGGTTCCACTTCGTGGTCGGTTCGCCAAAGGCAAACACGCCCACCAGCGCGCCCAGTACCACCACGCCGATGTTCATGCCGGCGAACACCGTGGCCGGGCTGTCCGGCATCGCCTGGTGCGCGTGCACATAGAACAGGATGTTGCCGCCGTTGAGCAGGCCCAGCAGCGCACCCGCGCCGAGGTTGTGCCAGGCCAGCCGGCTGCGACCGCTGAAGTGCCGCCACAGCTGCAATGCCAGCATCAGTACGAAGGCCACGCTGAAGCTGGCCAGCACCGCCGCCATCGACGGCGTGCCGGACAGCGCCACCTGCTTGAGCAGCACGTCCACCACCGCGAAGCCGCCCCACACGCCCAGCAGCCAGCCCCAGCCACCCGGCGAGGACGCCACCGCCGGGCCGCGCGGGCGCAGGCTGATGGCCACCATCGCCAGCAGGCCCAGGCCGAGCCCGGCCAGCTTCCACGGCGTGGCGGTCTGGCCGAAGAACAGGAACGCCGCCGCCAGTGACAGCAGCAGCGACAGCCGCTGCGCCACGTCGCTGCGGACGATGCCGGCCACCGCCACCGCGCGGCCCAGCACCAGGAAGATCGAGGGCAGCACCACCGCCAGCGCCAGCAGCGCAGCCCACGGCGCGTGTGGTGTGCGCAGTGCGTCCAGCGGCGGCTGCAGCACCACGGCGGTCAGGGTCGCGGCCACCAGGTAGTTCCAGGTGACCATCTGCGCAACATCCAGTTGGCGGCGTCCGGCCACCTTCAACAACACCGAAACCAGCACGCTGCAGATCACGGCCAAAGACAGGTAGAGCATGGGGCGGGCACAGGGCAGGGGCGGGGGACGGTATCATGGTGCCATGCACAAGCCTTCGTTCCCCGTCGCCCCCGGCGAAACCGCCTGCCTCGAACTGGACGGCCCGGCCGGCCCGCTGGAAGTGGTCGTCGACCTGCCCAAGGCCGATGTGCCGGTGCAGCCGATCGTGGCCATCGTCTGCCACCCGCTGTCCACCGAGGGCGGCACCCTGCACAACAAGGTGGTCACCATGACCGCCAGCACCCTGCGCGAGCTGGGCATCGCCACGGTGCGCTTCAACTTCCGCAGCGTCGGTGGTTCGGCGGGCACCTTCGATGGCGGCGTGGGCGAGCAGGATGACCTGAAGGCCGTGACCGCCTGGGTGCGCAGCCAGCGCCCCGACGACCGCCTGTGGCTGGCCGGCTTCAGCTTTGGTGCGTTCGTTTCGCTGAAGGCAGCCGCCACGCTGCAGCCGGAGGCGCTGATCTCGATCGCGCCGCCGGCCGGCCGCTGGGATTTCGACGGCGTGCAGCCACCGGCCCGCTGGCTGGTGATCCAGGGCGAGCAGGACGAGATCGTCGACCCGCAGGCGGTCTATCAGTGGCTGGACGCGCTGCAGGCTCCGCATGAGCTGGTGCGGATGCCCGACACCAGCCACTTCTTCCATCGCAAGCTGATCGACCTGCGGGGTGCGTTGACCCACGGCGTCAAGCACTGGCTGGGCGCAGCGGCATGAGTGCAGTCGAGTTGACCCCGTCGCAGCGGTATGCGGCCGGGGTTGCCCGGGGTGACTGGCAGGACGACCCCGCCCAGCACGCGGCGCTGGCCGAGCTGGACCGCATCCACGTGGGCCTGCTGGACAACGCCGACGACGGCTGGCTGGACCGGTTGTCCTCGTTCTGGAAGAAGCCCGAGCCGGTCAAGGGGCTGTATTTCTGGGGGGGTGTCGGCCGCGGCAAGACCTTCCTGGTGGATCTGTTCTACGACGGGCTGCCAATCAAGCAGAAGTACCGCACCCACTTCCATCGTTTCATGCGCAGCGTCCACGAGCGCCTGCGCGAGCACCAGGGCCAGAGCGACCCGTTGGCGAAGATCGCCCAGGAATGGCGCAGCAACCTGCGCGTGCTGGTGCTGGACGAATTCTTCGTCACCGACATCGGCGACGCCATGCTGCTGGCGCGCCTGCTCGAACGCCTGTTCGCCGAGGGCGTGACCCTGGTCACCACCTCCAATACGGCGGTGGAGAACCTGTATCTCAATGGCCTGCAGCGCGAGAGCTTCCTGCCCGCCATCAGCCTGCTCCAGCGCTTCTGCGTCGAGCTGTACGCCGAAGGCACGGAGGATTACCGGATGCGCGCGCTGACCCGCTCGCCGGTGTACCGCGCGCCGCTGGCCGCCGACAGCGACGACTGGCTCGCCACGCGCTGGAACGAACTGAGTGGCGGCCAACCCGCCAAGGCCGGCAACATCGAGATCGAAGGCCGCAAGATTCCGGTCCGCGGCCGGGGCAAGAGCATCGCCTGGTTCGACTTCGCCGCCCTGTGCGAAGGCCCGCGCGGCCCATCGGACTACATCGAGATCGCGCACGAGTTCAATACGGTGCTGCTGGGCGGCATTCCCGCCTTCGATCGCCTGAACGAGGATGCCGCGCGCCGCTTCGTCAACCTGATCGACGAACTGTATGACCGCCACGTCAACCTGGTCTGCACCGCCAGCACCTCGCCGGTCGAGCTGTACACCGGCACCCGCCTGCAGGGTGCGTTCGAGCGTACCGCCTCGCGCCTGATCGAAATGCAGAGCGCTGAATACCTGGGTACCCCGCACCGGGCGTGAGGGCCAGGGAGCTGCACGATCTGCCGGGAGGGCAGCCGCGCGCAGGCGCTGCAGCGGCAGCTCGACGTTACCGGCTGGGCGCCAGTGCGTTCCCCTGCGGCCGCTCCTCCGGCCCGGTCGACAGCTGCAGGCCGTCGTCGCTGCGCTCCAGCAGCCGCAGCGGCTGGCCCTGGTAACGCACTTCCAGCGCATCGTGGGTATCGGCCAGCGCACGCACCAGCGGGCACAACGCCATGGCGCTGGCCTCCACGCGCTGGGCACCGGCTTCCAGGCGCCGGTCCAGCTCGGCATCCAGGCGCTCGGCGCGTTCCTCCATGGCGTCGCTGCGGCCGGTGAAGACCTGCCAGAGCACGCTGCGGGCGATCGAGCCGGACAGCGTCTCGGCCATGTCCTGCACCTTCGCCTCGAATCCGGGACCGAAGGTCGCCTGTTCCCAGTAGCCCTTTCCGAGCGTCCCCTCGATCCAGTCATCCGCCTGCCGCCGCAGGCGCCTGACCTTGCGGCTGTTGGCGGTGCCGGTCAGGCTCTCGTAGACGCCATCGAGCGCGTCGAAGCTCAGCTGGCTGACATCGCGCGCCAATGCCGTGGCGGCGGGCATCAACCGGCGCGCGCCGGCCTCCAGCTGGCGCAGGCGGGCGGCATCGGCGTCGCTGACCGGCACGATCGTGTCATCCAGGCTCAGCACACCATCGTGGAACACCACCTCGTGCGGCGCCTGTGGGCCGTGTCGCAGCCAGATGCCGCCGCTGTCCACCAGCACGTCATAGTCCGTGCGGATGCCACACTGGTCCGCGTGCAGCTTCGGCGCGTCGGCCGCCTGCGCCGGCATGATGCACAGCGCCGACAGCACTGCCAGGGCAGGCAGTCGCAGGTCCATTGGACATTCCTTTTCCAGTCGCCAGAGCCCAGCGTCCGCCTCTCCGGCGTGTCCGTCATCGGCCGGAAGTCACGCCGTCCACCGGAATCCCACCGGCTGCCCACCTTCTATCCACAGGGTTGTCCCTTGGTCATTCCGTTACTGTCATGTGAAGCTGTCATTGTTCTGTTTCCGCACGCCGTTGTACCGCCGGAATGACGCGTTCCGGTCTTGACTGCGCGGCCCGTTCCGGCAGGTCCAAAGCGTCCGATCCGGGCGCCGATGGCACGATCCTTGCGGCGCAAGGGATTGCCGAATTTCACTACATTTGGCGTTGACGGACCCCACCACCCCCACTATCTTGTGGCCATCGGTCGCAGCGACCCCAAGTCGCAAGGACAACGGGGAAGGCGCAGAGGCGGGAGCCACGCGGCACCCCCGTCCACAGCGATACCCGTCGGCGACCGTCACGGCAGCGGCAGGCGCAGGTCTCACCTCCTGCGACGCCCAGCTGCCATCCTGGACCGTCATGTCCTGGGCCGCGCCACCGATGCACCTGCAACCACCCCATCACGCCAAGAGGACACACGCCGTGACCACCGAAACCAGCGCCACCATCGAAAAGGAAAGCGAGTTCCTGTTGACGTCGCCGCCGACGGCCAACGCGATGAGTGTGACCAAGCGCAATGGCACGACCGAACTGGTGGATCTGAACAAGATCGTGCGTGCGGTGCAGCGTTCCTCCGAAGGCCTGCACGCCGTCGATCCGATGCGCGTGGCCACCCGCACCATTTCCGGCCTGTACAACGGCGCCACCACCCGCGAACTGGACGAGCTGTCCATCCGCACCGCCGCCCTGCTGATCGGTGAAGAACCCGAGTACGGCCGTCTGGCCGCGCGCCTGCTGGCCAACTACATCGCCAAGGAAGTGTCGGGCCAGGAAATCTATGCCTTCTCGCAGTCGGTCAGCCGTGGCCATGAAGTCGGCCTGATCAACGACCGCCTGCTGAACTTCGTGCAGACCAACGCGCGCAAGCTCAACGATGCGATCGACATCTCGCTGGACCTGAACTTCGATTACTTCGGCCTGCGTACCCTGTACGACCGCTACCTGCTGCGCCATCCGCACACCCGCAAGGTGATCGAGACCCCGCAGCAGTTCTTCCTGCGCATCGCCAGCGCGCTGAGCGAGGACGTGTCCGAGACCCTGGCGCTGTACAAGCGCATGGGCAACCTGGACTACCTGCCGTCCAGCCCGACCCTGTTCAACTCCGGCACCACCCACGAGCAGCTGTCCTCGTGCTTCCTGCTCGATTCGCCGCAGGACTCGCTGGAGTCGATCTACTCCAAGTACGGCGACATCGCCCAGCTGTCGAAGTTCTCCGGCGGCATCGGCGTCAGCTACACCCGCGTGCGTTCGCGTGGTTCGCTCATCAAGTCCACCAACGGCCATTCCAACGGCATCGTGCCGTGGCTGAAGACCATGGACTCGTCCGTGGCGGCGGTGAACCAGGGTGGCAAGCGCAAGGGCGCGGCCTGCGTGTATCTGGAAACCTGGCACGCCGACATCGAGGATTTCCTCGAGCTGCGTGACAACACCGGTGACGAAGCCCGCCGTACCCACAACCTGAACCTGGCCAACTGGGTGCCGGACCTGTTCATGAAGCGCGTCGAGGCCGACCAGGAATGGTCGCTGTTCGATCCGCGCGTCGTGCCGGAGTTCACCGATCTGTTCGGCGAAGCCTTCGAGCAGGCCTATCTGCAGGCCGAAGCCCAGGGCAAGGCCAACCGCACCATCTCTGCCCGCAAGCTGTACGCCCGCATGATGCGTACGCTGGCCGAGACCGGCAACGGCTGGATGACCTTCAAGGACAAGTGCAACCGCGCCAGCAACCAGACCCTGCGTCCGGGCAACGTGATCCACCTGTCCAACCTGTGCACGGAAATCCTGGAGGTCACCTCCAACGATGAAACCGCGGTGTGCAACCTGGGTTCGATCAACCTGGGCAACCACTTCGACGAGCACAACGAGTTCGACTTCGAGAAGCTGGCCGAGACCGTGCGCCTGGCCGTGCGCCAGCTCGACCGTGTCATCGACCTGAACTTCTACCCGATCGAAACCGCCCGCCGCGCCAACCTGCGCTGGCGCCCCGTCGGCCTGGGCTGCATGGGCCTGCAGGACGTGTTCTTCCGCAAGCGCCTGCCGTTCGACAGTGCCGAAGCCCGTGCCCTGTCGAAGAAGATCGCCGAGACGATCTACTTCCACGCGCTGGAAACCTCGACCGAGCTGGCCCAGGAACGCGGCAAGCACCCGTCGTTCAACGATACCCGTGCCGCCAGTGGCGAACTGCAGTTCGACGCCTGGAACGTGGTGCCGGAAGACACCGCGCGCTGGGATGCCCTGCGTGCCCGCATCAAGGAGCACGGCCTGCGCAACTCGCTGATGATCGCCATTGCCCCGACCGCGACCATCGCCTCCATCGCCGGCTGCTACGAGTGCGTCGAGCCGCAGGTGTCCAACCTGTTCAAGCGCGAAACCCTGTCCGGTGACTTCCTGCAGGTCAACCGCTACCTGGTGAACGAGCTGAAGAAGCTGGGCCTGTGGACCGCCGACATGCGCGATGCCATCAAGCTGGCCGAAGGTTCCATCGCCGGCCTGACGCAGATTCCGGAAACCCTGCGTGAGGTCTACCGCACCGCGTGGGAATTGCCGATGCGTTCGCTGATCGACATGGCCGCCGAGCGTGGCGCCTTCATCGACCAGTCGGCCTCGCTCAACCTGTTCATGGAAAGCCCGAACATCGGCGCGATGTCGTCCATGTACATGTACGCGTGGAAGCAGGGCATCAAGACCACCTACTACCTGCGCTCGCGTCCGGCCACCAAGATCGCCAAGACCACGGTCAGCAACGCGGCCCCGGCCAAGGTGTTCAGCCCGGACGAAGCCATCGCCTGCTCGCTGGAGAACCCGGAAGCCTGCGAGGCCTGCCAGTAATCGCGCGCTGTGCCGTAGATGGAGCCGGGCTCGGCCCGGCTGCGCAATGACAAGGTAGCGCCGGGCCATGCCCGGCGTTTTGACCCGAGAAGACAAGGAAACACCCATGGCCGACAAGCCCAAGCAGATGCTGCTCGATCCCGGTTTTGAACTGACGTTGCGCCCGATGCGCTACCCGCAGTTCTATGACATGTACCGGAATGCGATCAAGAACACCTGGACGGTGGAAGAGATCAATTTCCAGATCGACATCACCGACCTGCACAGCAAGATGTCGCCGGGTGAGCGCCACCTGATCCATCGCCTGGTCGCGTTCTTCGCCACCGGCGATTCGATCGTGTCCAACAACCTGGTGCTGAACCTGTACCAGCACCTCAATGCGCCGGAAGCGCGCATGTACCTGTCGCGCCAGCTGTATGAAGAAGCGCTGCACGTGCAGTTCTACCTGACCCTGCTCGACAACTACCTGCCGGACCCGGAAGAGCGCGCCAAGGCGTTCTCGGCGGTGGAGAACATCGACTCGATCAAGAAAAAGGCCGATTTCTGTTTCAAGTGGATCGACTCGATCCAGGACCTGACCCGCATCGAGACCCGCGAACAGCGCCGCCAGTTCCTGCTCAACCAGATCTGCTTCGCCGCCTGCATCGAAGGCCTGTTCTTCTTTGCTGCGTTCGCCTACGTGTACTACTTCCGTTCGCGCGGCCTGCTGCCGGGCCTGGCCTCGGGCACCAACTGGGTGTTCCGCGACGAAAGCGCCCACATGGAGTTCGCGTTCGAGTCGGTGCGCGTGGTCCGCGAGGAAGAGCCGGACCTGTTCGATGACGAGATGAAGCAGCAGGTGTACGACATGCTGGCCGAAGCGATCGAATGCGAAGTGCAGTTCGCCGAGGACGTGCTGTCCGGCGGCGTGGCGGGCATCTCCACGCGCGACATGCGCCAGTACCTGCAGCACTGCGCCGACCAGCACTTCGCCAAGCTGGGCATGGAAAAGAAGTACAACGTGCGCAACCCGCTGCCGTTCATGGAACTGCAGGACGTGCAGGAGCTGACCAACTTCTTCGAACGCCGCGTTTCGGCCTACCAGGTCGGCGTGCAGGGCGAAGTTGCCTTCGACATGAACTTCTGACCCGTCCGGTCAGGCCTGTCGCAGCGAAAACCCCGGCCGATGCCGGGGTTTTTTGTGGGTAGCGCCGGGCCATGCCCGGCGTGTACCGCCCGGGGCTGCGCGCAGCGTCGACCGCGCTGCGCGCTCGCCGGGCATGGCCCGGCGCTACCGCCGCCCTTCCACCGCCATGCGCACCGCCAGCCCGGCCAGGACCGTGCCCATCAGCCAGCGCTGTGCCGCCTGCCAGGTGGGGCGCGCGGCGAGAAATGCCGCGATGCTGCCGGCCAGCACCACGATCACCGCGTTCACGCTCAGGCTCACCACGATCTGGGTAGCACCCAGAACCAGCGACTGCATCAGCACGCTGCCGTGCCCGTCCGGATGCAGGAACTGCGGCAGCAGGGACAGGTACATCACCGCGATCTTCGGGTTCAGCAGATTGGTCAGAAAGCCCATCGCAAACAATCTGCGTGGGGTGTCCTGCGGCAGGTCGCGCACCGCGAACGGCGAGCGGCCACCGGGTTTGAGCGCCTGCCAGGCCAGGTACAGCAGGTAGAACGCCCCCCCGATGCGCAGCGCGTCGTAGGCGAACGGCACCGTCATCAGCAGGGCGGTGATGCCCAGCGCCGCGCACAGCATGTAGAACACGAAACCCAGCACCACCCCACCCAGCGAGACCAGGCCGGCGCGGCGGCCCTGGCAGATCGAGCGCGAGACCAGGTAGATCATGTTCGGCCCGGGCGTGAGCACCATGCCCAGCGAGATGAGGGCGAACGCCAGCAGATCGGAGGTCGCGGGCATGGGCAGTCCTGGCAGTGGGCGTGGCGCAGTGTAGCGCTGCCTGTACGGGGCCTGGCTTAACATTGCCGCACCCCACACCGAAGCCCTACCCATGACCCCGATCCCTGAAACCGTGCCACCGATCGAAGTGCGCATGGCCGAAATCGTCTTTCCCAACCATACCAACCATATGGGCACGCTGTTTGGTGGCCAGGCGCTGGCGTGGATGGACAAGGCCGCCTTCCTCGCCGCCGCCCGCTACTCGCGCCGCACCGTGGTGACCGCGCGCAGCGACCAGGTCGACTTCAAGCTGCCGATCCGCATCGGCCAGATGGTGGAAACGATCGGCCGCATCGTCGAGGTCGGCCGCAGCTCGATGAAGGTCGAGGTGGAACTGATTGCCGAAGACCTGCACAGCGGCGAGCGCAGGCTCTGCACCCGCGGCCACTTCGTGATGATCGCGCTGGACGAGGCGGGCCAGCCGATCGCGGTGCCGCCGCTGCCGGCGCCCTGAGCCGGCGCTTGTGGGGGCGCCGTGCTGCCCCCATCTGGGTGGCATGACCCCGCCGCTGACCGACTTCATCGACCGCGCCCAGCGCCTGTTCGTGCTGACCGGCGCTGGCTGCAGCACGGCCTCGGGAATCCCCGATTACCGGGATACCGATGGCCAATGGAAACGCACGCCGCCGGTCACCTACCAGGCATTCATGGGCGAGGCCGCCACCCGCCAGCGCTACTGGGCACGCAGCCTGCTGGGCTGGCCGCGCTTCGGCCTGGCCCAGCCCAACGGCACCCACCAGGCGCTGGCCGCGCTGGAGAAGCAAGGCAAGGTGCAGTTGCTGCTGACCCAGAACGTGGATGGCCTGCACCAGCGCGCCGGCAGCCGGAACGTGATCGACCTGCATGGGCGGCTGGACCTGGTGCGCTGCATGGGCTGCGAGCGCCGCAGCGGTCGCCAGGCGTTCCAGCAGCGCCTGCTGGACGCCAATCCCGGCTGGGACACGCTCGAGGCCGGCATCGCCCCCGACGGCGACGCTGATCTGGAGACCGATTTTTCCTCCTTCGTGGTGCCCGACTGTCCGTCCTGTGGCGGCCTGCTGAAGCCGGACGTGGTGTTCTTCGGCGAGAACGTGCCGCGTGAACGCGTGGCGGCAGTGCATGAGCACCTGCAGCAGGCCGATGCCGTGCTGGTGGTGGGGTCCTCGCTGATGGTCTATTCCGGCTTCCGTTTCGTGCAGGCCGCAGCAAAGGCCGGATTGCCGGTGGCTGCCGTGAACCGTGGCCGCACCCGTGCCGACGACCTGCTGCAGTTCAAGGACGAGCGCGATTGCGCTGAAGCGCTGGCCGGGTTCGTCATCGGGTAGCGCCAGGCCATGCCCGGCGAGCATGCAGCGCCACCGCGAAACAGCGATCCATCCACATGGTTGATTCGCCGCCCTTGCAGCGGTGCAATACGCACCCCCCTCTGCCCGTCCCTGCACCCCTCGTGAGCCAGCTGTTCTCGCCGATCACCTTCGGCCGCCTGACCCTGTCCAACCGCATCGTCATCGCGCCGATGTGCCAGTATTCCGCCGAAGACGGGCGCGCCAGCGACTGGCATGCCATGCATCTGGGCAACCTGGCGCAATCCGGTGCCGGCCTGCTGATCCTGGAAGCGACGGCGGTTGAGCCGCGTGGACGCATCAGCTGGGCCGACCTCGGCCTGTGGGATGACGGTACCGAAGCTGCGCTGGCACACGTGCTGGCCAGCGTGCGGCGCTGGTCGCCGATGCCGCTGGGCATCCAGCTGGGCCATGCCGGCCGCAAGGCCTCGGTACAGCGTCCCTGGGACGGCGGTGGCCAGCTGCCGGCCGATGATGCACGTGGCTGGACCACGGTGGCGCCGTCAGCGCTGCCGTTCCATGCTGCCGATCCCGCGCCGCAGGAACTGGATGAGGCGGGCATCGCGGGAATCGTTGCTGCCTTCGCCGCCAGCGCGGTGCGCGCCGAACGCCTGGGCTTCGAACTGATCGAAGTGCATGCCGCGCACGGCTATCTGCTGCACCAGTTCCTGTCACCGCTGAGCAACCGGCGCACCGATGGCTACGGGGGTTCGCTGCCCAATCGCCTGCGCCTGCTGGTAGAGGTATTCGATGCCGTGCGCGCGGCAGTGTCCGACAAGGTGGCCGTCGGCGTGCGCATCTCCGCCAGCGACTGGGTCGACGGTGGCTGGGATCTGCTGCAGAGCGAAGCGCTGTCCCAGGTGCTGGACGCGCGTGGCTGCGATTTCCTGCACGTCTCCAGCGGCGGCCTGGATGAGCGCCAGAAGATCAGCGTCGGGCCGGGCTACCAGGTGCCGTTCGCGGCCGCGATCAAGGCCAAGGTGCGCATGCCGGTCATCGCGGTGGGGATGATCACCGAACCGGAGCAGGCCGAATCGATCCTGCGTCATCGCCACGCCGATGCCATCGCCCTGGCCCGCGGCATCCTCTACGACCCGCGCTGGCCCTGGCACGCGGCAGCCGCGCTGGGCGACAGCGTGGTGCCGGCCGCGCAGTACCTGCGCTGCGAGCCGCGTGAGGCACGCGGCGTGTTCACCCCGCGCTGAAGGTCATGCCCGCCAGGCCGGCGGCAGGCCGGCCTGCAGGTGATCGAACAGCGCACGGATCCTGGCGGTGAAGTCGCGGCGGTCGCTGACGCAGAAATAGACCTCCATCGGTTCCGGGCGCCATGCGCTGTCCGCGCCGAACACCGCCTGCAACCGGCCATCGCGCAGAAAGGGATCGGCCACGAAGGCCGCCAGCCGGGTGATGCCGGCACCGGCCGCGGCCAGTTCGGCCAGCGCGTCGATGTCATCGCACACCATGCCGGGCGGCAGCGGCGCATCCGCGCGCTGGTCGCCCTTGCGCAGGCCCCAGCGCAGAGGCCGCCCATCGGTGGGGAAACGATGCAGCACACCCCGATGGCCGCGCAGATCGGACGGCTCCTGTGGCCAGCCATGCGCCTGCAGGTAGGCAGGCGAGGCGCAGAAGACGAAGGGAATGCGTGCCAGCGGCCGCGCCACGACGCCGTCCTCCAGCTGCGCATCGATGCGGATGCTGGCATCGACCGCCTCCGGACCATGCTGCACGGCCCGGTCGGACAGCCGCAGTTCCAGCTGCAGCTGCGGATAGCGTTGCTGCAGTGAAGGCAGCAGGGGCGCCAGCACGTGGCGGCCGAACGCGCGGCTGCTGGCGATGCGCAATGGCCCGGCCGGCTCGATGTCACCGCTGGTGACCAGGGCCTGCGCCCGCGCCAGATCGGTTTCGATGTGGCGCACCTGCGCCAGGTACAGCGCACCGGCCTCGCTCAGCGCCAGCTGGCGCGTGCTGCGGTTCAGCAGGCGCACGCCCAGGTGTGCCTCCAGGCGATGGATGTTCTGGCCGACGGCGGTGGCGCTGATGCCAAGGCTGCGGGCCGCAGCGGCAATACTGCCGGTGTCTGCGGTGCGGGTGAAGCTGCGGATCAGCTGCAACAGGTTCATGACCCGCCAGCGTGCCACGAAAGCCCGCCACGATCACTTGGAACTGTCCGAAGTGGTTCGTTGCATCGGTGACAATGGATCACGCGGGCGGGGTGCTGCCCTACACTTGCAGGATGCGACCCGATTCCATCCTCACCCTGTCCTGCCCCGACCGTACCGGCATCGTCTACCGCGTGTCGGGCCTGTTGTTCGATCATGGCTGCAACATCCTCGACGCCCAGCAGTTCGGCGACGAGGAAAGCGGCCGGTTCTTCCTGCGCGTGCATTTCGACCGCGACGCCAGCCTGCCCCTGGACACGGTACATGCGTCCATGGCGGCACTGGCCCGCGAGTTCGGCATGGACTGGCAGCTGCAGGACGGTCGGCGTCGTGCGCGCCTGCTGGTGCTGGTCAGCAAGCAGGGCCACTGCCTGAATGACCTGCTGTTCCGCGCGCACAGCGGGCAACTGAAAGTGGATATCGCGGCAGTGGTGTCCAACCATGCCGATTTCGCACCGCTGGCTGCGTCCTACGGCGTGCCGTTCCACCATCTGCCGGTGAACGCGGATACGCGTGCGGTGCAGGAGCAGCAGATCATCGATCTGGTCGAACACGAGCGTATCGACCTGGTGGTGCTGGCGCGCTACATGCAGATTCTTTCACCCACCCTGTGCCGCGCGCTGGCCGGCCGGGCGATCAACATCCATCACAGCTTCCTGCCCAGCTTCAAGGGCGCGCAGCCCTATCACCAGGCGCACGCGCGCGGGGTAAAGATCATCGGTGCCACCGCGCACTATGTCACCGAGGATCTGGACGAAGGTCCGATCATCGAACAGGACGTGGCCCGGGTCGATCATGCGATGACGCCGCGCGACCTGGTACGCCTGGGCAGCGATACCGAATCGCAGGTGCTGGCGCGTGCCGTGCGCCGCCATGTGGAGCACCGCATCCTGCTCAACGGGCACCGCACGGTGGTGTTCCGCTGATACCTGCCCGGCCGGACGTGCGTCAGAGGATCCCGATCCCCGCAGTGCCCAGTGCTTCGCGCACCATCCCGTCGTTGGCCTCGGTCACCGGCCGGGTCAGGTCCCAGAGGAATTTCACCCTGAAGCCGGACGTGGCTGCGTCCTGCGCGCTCCACAGCACGCAGTAGTCGCGGGCCAGGCCACAGACGTGCACCTCGTCGATGCCGCGCTCATGCAGCCAGCCGGCCAGGCCAGTGGCGGGGCGTCCGCCATCGGGGCCGTGGTTCTCGCGGAAGGCGCTGTAGGAATCCACCTGCTGGCGGGTGCCCTTGCGCAGGATCAGGTCGGCCATGTTCCAGTCCACCTGCGGATGCAGGGCGGCACCGGAGCTGCCCTGCACGCAGTGGTCCGGCCACAGGGTCTGCGGTTGCGCATGCAGCAGGATCGTTTCGAACGGACGATGGCCGGAGTGCTGGCTGGCGAACGAAGCATGGTCCGCGGGATGCCAGTCCTGGGTGGCCACTACGGTACGGTAGCGGCGCTGCGCCAGCAGCTGCGCGATCGGCGCGACCAGCGCATCGCCACGGTCGCAGGCCAGCGCGCCACCGGGCATGAAGTCCGGCTGCAGATCGATCACCAGCAGGGCGACAGTGGCGGGCAGGGTGGGCATGGACGTTCCAGCACGGCGGAAGAGGCGACCAGCGTGGCCGCCCCCTCGCCACACGTCAATCGCCCTGCGGCGTTTCGTTGTCCTGGCCGTAATACAGCAGCCCGATCCGGATCCGCTCGCGGCCGGTCTCCCGGCGGTGCCGGTTGGCATCGCGCAGCGAGTACACGCAGCCACAGTACTCCTGCTGGTAGAACCGCTCGCGCTTGCTGATCTCGATCATGCGGCTGGCACCACCGCCCTTGCGCCAGTTGTAATCCCAGTACTGCAGGCCCTCGTAGCGCGCCGCGGCGCGGATGCCGCAGTCATTGATCTGCGCCATGTTCTTCCAGCGCGAGATGCCCAGCGACGAGCTGATGGTGTCGTAGCCGTGCTCATGCGCGTACAGCGCCGTGCGCTCGAAGCGCATGTCGAAGCACATCGTGCAGCGGATGCCGCGCTCGGGTTCGTTCTCCATGCCGCGCGCGCGGCTGAACCAGTTGTCGGTGTCGTAGTCGCAGTCGATGAAGGGGACGCCATGCTGCTCGGCGAAGCGGATGTTCTCCTGCTTGCGGAGCTCGTATTCCTTCACCGGATGGATGTTGGGGTTGTAGAAGAAGATCGCGTAGTCGATCCCGGAGGCGGTGATCGCCTCCATCACTTCGCCGGAGCAGGGCGCACAGCACGAATGCAGCAGCAGGCGCTTGCCGTCGGCGGGCAGGGACAGGGTGGGGCGTTGGAGCTCGGTCATCATCAGGTACCGCACGGACCGCCGGCAACGGCGGCGGCCCGTGCATCGGGGTGGAGAGACAGGTCAGGCGACGCGGGCGTCGGCGTGCTCGGCACGCAGTTCCACTGCGGCGGCAACCAGTGCCTGCAGTGCAGCGCGGGTTTCCGGCCAGCCACGGGTCTTCAGCCCGCAGTCCGGGTTGACCCACAGCTGCTCCGGCTTCAGCACGGCCAGCGCCTTGCGCAGCAGGTCCACCATCTCCGCCTTGTCCGGCACGCGGGGGGAGTGGATGTCATACACGCCCGGGCCGATCTCATTGGGATAGTTGAACTTCACGAAGGCATCCAGCAGTTCCATGCGCGAGCGTGAGGTCTCGATCGAGATCACGTCCGCGTCCATCGCTGCGACCGAGTGGATGATGTCGTTGAACTCCGAATAGCACATGTGGGTGTGGATCTGGGTGGCATCGCGCACGCCGCTGGTACTGATGCGGAACGATTCCACCGCCCAGTCCAGGTAGGCGCGCCAGTGGGCGCGGCGCAACGGCAACCCCTCGCGGATGGCCGGCTCGTCCACCTGGATCACGCCGATGCCGGCTGCTTCCAGGTCCTGCACTTCGTCCCGCAGGGCCAGCGCGATCTGCCGGCAGGTCACATCGCGTTCCTGGTCGTCGCGCACGAACGACCACTGCAGTACCGTCACCGGACCGGTCAGCATGCCCTTCATCGGCTTGTCGGTGAGCGATTGCGCGTAACTGGACCAGCGCACCGTCATCGGCTGCGGGCGGCTGACGTCGCCGAAGATCACCGGCGGTTTGACGCAGCGCGATCCATAGCTCTGCACCCAGCCGTTGCCGGTAAAGGCGAAGCCTTCCAGCTGCTCGCCGAAGTACTCGACCATGTCGTTGCGCTCGAACTCGCCGTGGACCAGCACGTCCAGGCCCAGCGCTTCCTGCACGCGTACCGCATGCGCGGTCTGCTGTTCCAGGAAGGCCTCGTACTCGGCCAGGCCCAGCTTGCCGGACTTGTGCCGGGCGCGTGCCTCGCGCACCTCCAGCGTCTGCGGGAAGGAACCGATCGTGGTGGTGGGCAGCAGCGGCAGCTGCAGCGCCGCATGCTGCGCGGCGCGGCGCTGCGGGTAGGCGGTGTGCCGCTGCGCATCGGCCACGGTCAGCGCGGCCAGGCGTGCGGCCACGGCCGGGTTGTGCACGCGTGGCGAGCGACGACGCCCCTCCAGCGCAGCGCGATTGGCAGCCAGGCCCGCTTCCGCATCCGCCCTGCCATCGAGCGAGTCGGCCAGCAGGCGCAGTTCCTGCAGCTTCTGCCGGGAGAACGCCAGCCAGCCCTTCAGTTCGTCATCCAGCTTCTTTTCCAGCGCAAGATCTACGGGCGTGTGCAGCAGGGAACAGGACGGTGCCAGCCAGAGCCGGTCGGCGCCGCGGTCCACCTGGGCAAACCGGGCCAGGATCAGTGCGTTGTCCAGATGGGTGCGCCAGATGTTGCGGCCGTTGACCAGGCCGGCCGACAGCACGCGCTCGGCCGGCAGCGCCTTCAACACGGCGTCCAGCTGCTCCGGCGCGCGCACCAGGTCCACGTGCAGTCCGTCCACCGGCAGGCCGGTGGCCAACGCCAGGTTGTCCTCGAGCGCACCGAAATAGGTCGCGACCAGCAGTTTCGGACGCCGTGCCGTGGCCAACCGGGCATAGGCGCGCTCATAGGCTGCCTGCGCATCGGCGTCGAGATCCTGCACCAGCAGCGGCTCATCCAGCTGCACCCAATCCGCACCGGCGTCGGCCAGCTGGCCGAGCAGCTGCACATAGGCCGGCAGCAGCGCATCCAGCAGGTCCAGCGCGGTGCTGCCGTCGGTGGTCTTGGACAGCAGCAGGAAGCTCACCGGCCCCAGCAGCACCGGACGGGTATGGATGCCCAGCGCCCTGGCCTCGTTGAACTCCGCCAGCGGCTTGTCACCGCGCAGGGCGAAGGCCTGGTCCGCGTGCAGTTCCGGCACCAGATAGTGATAGTTGGTGTCGAACCACTTGGTCATCTCCAGCGCGCGCAGGTCGATGCCATCGCGCTGCAGGCCACGGGCCGTGGCGAAGTAGGCGGCCAGTGGATCGTGCGCGGCCAGTTCGCGGTAGCGTTCGGGAATGGCATCGAACAGCCATGCGGTGTCGAGCACCTGGTCGTACAGGCTGAAGTCGTTGCTCGGCGGTACATCGACGCCGGCCTCGATCTGCAGCTGCCAGTGCCGGGCACGCAGCGCCGCGGCGGTGGCCTGCAGGGTGGCGGCGTCGTCCTCGCCGGCCCAGTGGCGTTCGAGCGCCCGCTTCAGTTCGCGCTTGGCGCCGATGCGGGGAAAGCCCAGGTTGGTAACAGTGGTCATTGCAGCGTGTCCTCATTGCATGTCGGCATTGAGGAACGAAGGAACCGCAGGACGACGCGTGCCGTTGCCGGCCCACGGGCGTCTTGCCAGCGACCTTCGCCCCCGCGGGCGAACCGGATGCCGTGAAAAGGACGCACGTGGCCGCGCACCCTGCAGGCGCAGGACGACGACGGCCCCGGCAACCTCCCCGCGGAGATTCCAGGTCGAGTCAGAGGACGGTCGTGTCCCCCGGCCGGGGCCGGTATTCGGGCTGTTGGACGCGGGCCGCAGCCCACCTACTACCTGCCGCTTCCCAGGCGCGAGCCCAGTGCTGTTGGCAGGATTCGTTTCCATTCACCGCTGCGGGGCAGCTCCGGAATGGGCGCGCGAAGCGCCTTCACCGGATTCCCGTTTAAATTCATCCCTTCATTCGCATGAAGAGATGAATACCTTCGGCGTGCACAAGGTAGGCCGGTTGGCAGCAATGGTCAAGGCCCGGCATCACACCACCGGGATGTGGCGCCTTTCTCAGGCCGTGAGAGGCCGGCTTGCGATACTGGGAACCGACGGACGGGAGGTGACGTGTGGCGGCGAAGTACTGCGATCTGGTCATGAAAGGTGGCATCACCAGCGGCATCGTGTACCCCAATGCGGTACTGGCGCTGGCGCGCGAGTATCGCTTCAAGAGCATCGGTGGCACCTCGGCAGGTGCCATCGCCGCCGCGGTGGCTGCGGCGGCGGCCTATGGTGATCGCCGCCAGCAGGCGGGCGAGCCGCTGCCCGGCGATGCCGGGTACGGTGGATTGTCGGCGGTGTCGGCGCAGCTGTCGCGGCGCGGGTTCATCTACGGTCTGTTCCAGCCGGCGCGGGGCGCGCGTGCAGCCTATCGGCTGCTGGTGGTGCTGACTGGCAATGCAGGCTGGCCCCGCAAGCTGCTGTGCCTGGCCATCGCCGTGTTCCAGATTGCGCCGCTGGAAGTGCTGGTGTCGCTGGCATTGCTGCTCGCGCTGGGCGCGTGGGGCGGCGGCTGGAGTGGAGTGGCGGCAACGTTGCTGCCGTCCCTGCTGTGCGCCTACGGCGCTGGCGTGGCCGGGGCCGCGCTGCGGGTCGCGCGGGTGGCACGACGCAATCTGCTGGGCCTGTGCAGCGGCCTCGGCAGCGACGCGCGCCGGCCGGCGTTGACGGAATGGCTGCACGGCTGCCTGCAGCAGCTGTCAGGCAAGCCGGCCGATGTGCCGCTTACCTTTGCCGACCTGCACGATGCGCCGCGCTATGCCGACGAGCCGGACAGCCCGCATGCCATCACCCTGCAGATGATCACCACCTGCGTATCGCACAACGAACCCCGCACGCTGCCGTTGGGCGGCGCGCAGTTCTGGTTCCTGCGCGAAGAGTTCGACCAGCTGTTCCCGGCCAGCGTGGTGCAGTGGCTGGTCAACCATGCGGGTCCGCCGCTGGGCGTGGATGGACGACTCTATTACCGCCTGCCGCAGGGGCCGCAGCTGCCGGTACTGGTGGCAACGCGGATGAGCCTGAGTTTCCCGTTGCTGATCAGCGCAGTGCCGCTGCATGAGCCCTCGCGCCGCGAGCGCCGATGCGAGCCTGGAGCGACCGCCTCCGATCCGGAACACAACGTGGCCGACAGCATGGAGGGGCTGACCAGTGCCGGCCAGGCCTGCGGCCCGGTGATCACCGCCTTCCGGATCTGCTGGTTCTCCGATGGGGGCATCAGCAGCAACTTCCCGATCCATCTGTTCGACGCGGCGCTTCCGCGCTGGCCGACCTTCGCCATCAACCTGGTCTATCCACAGCATGCGGAGGAGGTCAGCTCCGGCGGCAATGCACGGCAGGCGCTGGAGCGATCGGTGTTCCTGCCCAGCGAAAACCGTCATGGCTGGCAACGCACCTACCAGTCCATCGCCGCACCGGTGGCCGCCGGCGAGCTCGGCCGTTTCCTGTTCGCGGTGGTGGCAACCATGCAGAACTGGCGCGACCTGCTGCAGGCGCGTGCTCCGGGCTATCGCGACCGCATCGTGCACGTGACCCTGCAGGGAGACGAGGGCGGCATGAACCTGGACATGCCGCAGGAGGTGCTGACCCGCATCGCCGACAAGGGCAGCCTGGCCGGTGCACGCTTCTGCGCGTTCTCCTTCGAGAATCACTACTGGATCCGCTGGCGCAACCTGGCCTCGGCCTACCAGCGTTACACGCTGGAAGTGGCGCGTACCGACGATCCCGCGCAGCAGGTGCTGGCCTATCGGGCGGCGTACACGATGGTGGCTGCCGGCGTGCCGTCGCCGCCGTCGTACAAGCTGGGCTCGGAGGACAAGCGGCTGGCGTCACAGCAGTTGTGGGGGCTGATGGTGGAGCAGGGCCGCAGCTGGGAGGATCTCGGCCCGGACCTCACCGACGGCGCACCACGGCCGCTGCCGCAGATGAAGGTGACGCCGATCTACTGACCGCTGCCGCAGCCGATTGAACTGTTCCGGCGGGTGCCGACCTTGTCTGGTGGGTGCCGACCTTGGTCGGCACGATCTGATCCCTGCGGTGGCTCATCGCCAGCGTTCGTGTCGACCAAGGTCGACACCCACCAGGGCAATGCGTCGTTCTGACAGCTTGCGGAGATCTGTCGAAGGCGGGGTGGGTCCGGTTGCGGGGGCGTGAGCGCCATGGATGGCGCGACCGAGGCTACATGGACGTACTTGCGCCGTCCCCCGCAACCGGATCCGCCCCGCCATCCCGCGGAATGCCAGCTTTTGCCGTTGCCGTTGCTTCGGCCTGTGCAGGTGCAGGGCGCAGCCCTGCCGAACCAACCCTATCGCCCCGGCAGCTGCGCGAACGCGCGCTGCATGCAGTCCTCGCGCGGGCACACCCGGCAACCCGGGCCGATCGACACCGAATTGCCCGGGCTCTGCACATCCAGCCCCAGCGAATACACCAGCCGCTCGGCATGCTGCAGGTCGCAGCCCAGCGCTACTGCGAAGGTCTTGCGTGGTTGGCCGTGACCAACCGGGCCGCTGCTGACCTGCCGGGCCAGCCAGAAGTGGCGCCGCCCATCGGGCATGCGCGCGGTCTGGGTCAGGATGCGGCCGGGCTGGTTGAACGCCTCGTAGACGATCCACAGCGGGCATGAGCCACCCACCTGCGAGAAGTGGAAGTCGGTGGCCGAGTGACGCTTGGAGACGTTGCCGGCGCGGTCCACACGGATGAAGAAGAACGGCAGGCCGGGCGCGCTGCGGCGGGCCAGCGTGCTCAGCCGGTGGCAGACTGCTTCGAAGCCGACACCGAACTGGTGCGCCAGCAGCTCGATGTCGTAGCTGCTGGCTTCGGCCGCACGCAGGAAGCGCAGGTAGGGCATTACCAGGGCCCCGGCGAAATAGTTCGACAGGCCGATGCGCGCCTGCGCGATGCGCGCCTCGTCGCTGAATCCGGCGCGGGCAATCACCGCATCGATCTGCGGCAGGTAGCCATGCAGTGCCAGTTCGGCGGCCATCTGGAAGGCCTGCTGGCCCGGCTCCAGGTAGTCCGGCAGCCACAGCCGGCGGGCACCGGCATCGTAGTGGCGCTTCTCGCGCCCGGCCTGCAAGGCAGTCACTTCCACCAGCACGCCGTGGCGATCGGCCAGCAACTGGCGCAGGCGCGGGGCGACGTGCCCCGGCGACAGTCCCCATTCGGCAAACAACCGCTCGGCCAGCTCATCCAGCTCCGGGATGTGGTTGTGCATGCGGTTGAAGAACTCGCGCACCTGGTCGCCCGCCGGCAGGGTGCTGCCGGCACCGGGTTCGCCCAGCTGGAACTCCAGTGCGGCGGCATGTTCCCGCAACGCCAGGTGGCGGCGATGCAGGTCCAGCAGCGCCCGGCTCACCTGCGGCAGGTTGCCGGCCAGTGCCCGCAGCTCGGTGGCACTGACGTCGGCCAGCCCCAGGTCCCGCAGGGTTTCGGCCAATGATTCCTGCAATGCCGCGGGTTCATCCTCGTCGAACAGGGCGGAAACGTCGCCCAACACCTCCCCCAGCTTCTTCTGCACGGCGGGCGTCAACGGGCGTTTGTTGCGCTCGATCTGGTTCAGGTAGCTGGCAGACAGGCCCAGGGCGCGGGCCAGGTCGATCTGGCTGTAGCCGCGCTGCTCGCGCAGGCGCAGCAGGCGCAGGCCCAGCTGGCGCTGTGAGGACGGCAGATTCACAGAATTAACAGGAATCGTGAGGGGTGTTGGCCAGATTAAGCGGATTCAGGCCGGAAATCGAGGCGGCGGCTGTGAATAATGCCAAGCATCTTTCGCACCCCTGGATGTCGTCATGACTGTTGCAGCGCCCCGTATCCGCATGCTGATCGATGGCCAGTTCGTCGAATCGGCGACCTCCCACTGGCAGGACGTGATCAACCCGGCCACCCAGGACGTGCTGGCCCAGGTCCCGTTCGCCACCACCGCTGAAGTGGACGCTGCCGTGGCCGCCGCCAAGGAAGCGTTCAAGACCTGGCGCAAGACCCCGATCGGCACCCGTGCGCGCATCTTCCTGAAGTACCAGCAGCTGATCCGCGAGAACATGAGCGAGCTGGCGCACATCCTCACTGCCGAACAGGGCAAGACCCTGCCGGATGCCGAAGGCGATGTGTTCCGCGGCCTGGAAGTGGTCGAGCACGCCGCCGCCATCGGCAACCTGCAACTGGGCGAGCTGGCCAACAACGTGGCCAATGGCGTGGATACCTACACGATCATGCAGCCGCTGGGCGTGTGCGCCGGCATCACCCCGTTCAACTTCCCGGCGATGATTCCGCTGTGGATGTTCCCGATGGCCATCGCCACCGGCAACACCTTCATTCTCAAGCCGTCCGAGCAGGACCCGATGGTCACCATGCGCCTGGTTGAACTGGCGCTGGAAGCCGGCATTCCGAAGGGCGTGCTGAATGTGGTCCACGGTGGCGAGGAAGTGGTCAACGCGATCTGCGACCACCCGGACATCAAGGCGGTCTCCTTCGTGGGTTCCACCCGCGTGGGTACCCACGTGTACAACCGTGCGTCGCTGGCCGGCAAGCGCGTGCAGTGCATGATGGGCGCCAAGAACCACGCCGTGGTGCTGCCGGATGCCAACAAGGAGCAGACCCTCAATGCGATGGTCGGTGCCGCCTTCGGTGCCGCCGGCCAGCGCTGCATGGCGGCCTCTACGCTGGTGCTGGTGGGTGAAGCGCGCGGCTGGGTGCAGGATCTGGTGGCCAAGGCCAAGACCCTGAAGGTCAGCGGTGGCACCGTGTCCGGTACCGATGTCGGCCCGGTGATTTCCTGCAGCGCGCGCGAGCGCGTGGAAGGCCTGATCGCCTCGGGCGTGGAGCAGGGCGCGCAGCTGGTGCTCGATGGCCGCAATCCGCAGGTCGATGGCTTCGAGAAGGGCAACTTCGTCGGCCCGACCATCTTTGCCGGTGTCACCACCGACATGCGCATCTACCAGGAAGAAATCTTCGGGCCGGTGCTGGTGATCCTGGAAGCGGAAACGCTGGAAGACGCCATCGCGATGGTCAACAGCAACCCGAACGGCAACGGCACCGCACTGTTCACCCAGTCCGGCGCCGCCGCGCGCAGGTTCCAGGAAGACATCGACGTCGGCCAGGTCGGCATCAACGTGCCGATCCCGGTGCCGGTGCCGCTGTTCTCCTTCACCGGTTCGCGCGCCTCCAAGCTGGGTGACCTCGGCCCGTACGGCAAGCAGGTGGTGCTGTTCTACACCCAGACCAAGACCGTCACCGCGCGCTGGTTCGATGACGAGACGCTGAGCCACGGCGTCAACACCACGATCAGCCTGAAGTAACGGCAGGAGCAGCCATGAGCCACTCGATGACGACGGAACTGGAAGAAGCGCAGCAGGCCTACCGCGAGGCCGCCCGCGACTTCGCACTGGCCGAACTGGCGCCGCACGCCGCGCGATGGGATGCGGAGGGCATCTTTCCGCGCGAGGCGATCGCCAAGGCCGGTGAACTGGGCTTCTGCGGTCTGTACATGGACCCGGAAGTGGGTGGCAGCGGCCTGAGCCGGCTGGACGCCGCCGTCGTCATCGAGGAGCTCGCCAGTGTCGACCCCTCGACGGCGGCCTACATCAGCATCCACAACATGGCCTCGTGGATGGTGTCCAAGTGGGGTCAGCCGGCACTGCGCGACGCGTGGGGCAACGATCTGGCGGCGGGCATCAAGCTGGCCTCGTACTGCCTGACCGAACCGGGCGCCGGTTCCGATGCCGCCTCGCTGAAAACCACCGCCGTGCGCGATGGCGACCACTTCGTGCTGAACGGCGCCAAGGCCTTCATCTCCGGCGCCGGCGCCACCGAACTGCTGGTGGTGATGGCGCGCACCGGCGGTGCCGGTGCCGGCGGCGTCAGCGCCATCGCGGTGCCGTCGGATCTGCCGGGCATCAGCTTCGGCCGCAAGGAAGAGAAGATGGGCTGGAACAGCCAGCCCACCCGGGGCATCACCTTCGAGAACGTCCGCGTGCCGGTCAGCCACCTTCTGGGAGAGGAAGGCGGTGGCTTCAAGCTGGCGATGAAGGGACTCGATGGCGGCCGCATCAACATCGCCGCCTGTTCGCTGGGTGCCGCGCAGGGCGCGCTGGATGCCGCACGCCGCTACATGGGCGAGCGTCGCCAGTTCGGCAAGGCGCTGGCCGAGTTCCAGGCACTGCAGTTCAAGCTGGCCGACATGGTCACCCAGCTGGTGGCCGCCCGGCAGATGGTGCATACCGCCGCGCGCAAGCTCGATGCCGGCGCCAGCGACGCCAACGTGTGGTGCGCAATGGCCAAGCGCTTCGCCACCGATGCCGGTTTCACTGTCTGCAACGAAGCGCTGCAGATCCACGGCGGCTACGGCTACATCCGCGAATACCCGATCGAACGCCTGCTGCGTGACTGCCGCGTGCACCAGATCCTGGAAGGCACCAACGAGATCATGCGGGTGATCGTTGCCCGTCACCTGCTCAACACCGAAGAGGAACTGCGATGAAGGATTGGCGTACCCAGGAGCACGTGGGCCTGAAGGTCGAGGCCGATGGCCACACCGCCGTGGTCACCCTGCACAACCCGCCGGCGCATACCTGGACCGTGCACAGCCTGTCCGCGCTGCGCGACCTGGTGGCTGCGCTCAATGCGGACCGCGACATCTACGCGCTGGTGATCACCGGTGACGGCGAAAAGTTCTTCTCCGCCGGCGCGGATCTGAACCAGTTCGCCTCCGGCGACAAGGCCGCCGCGCGCGAGGCCGCACGCCGCTTCGGCGAAGCCTTCGAGGCGCTGTCCGGCTTCCGCGGCGTGTCGATCGCCGCAATCAACGGCTATGCGATGGGCGGCGGGCTGGAATGCGCGCTGGCCTGCGACCTGCGCATCATCGAAGACCATGCCCAGGTCGCGCTGCCGGAGGCCACCGTCGGCCTGCTGCCGTGCGCCGGTGGTACCCAGAACCTGCCACGGCTGGTGGGCGAGGGCTGGGCCAAGCGCATGATCCTGCTGGGCGAGCGCATCAATGCCGAGACCGCGCTGCGCATCGGCCTGGCCGAGGAGAAGGTCGGCAAGGGCGAGTCCAAGGCGCTGGCGCTGGAATGGGCGAAGAAGGCCGGCAAGCAGAGCCCGACCAGCATCGCGGCCTGCAAGACGCTGGTGCAGTCCACCCGCACCGGTACCCACGCCTCGGCGCTGGTGGCCGAACGCGAGGCCTTCGTCGATCTGTTCGATACCGCCGACCAGGTCGAGGGCGTGAACGCCTTCCTGGAAAAGCGCGCCGCGCAGTGGAAGAACGCATGACCACGGTCGCCGACGAAGCGCCGGTCCTGTTCGAAGAGCGCGTGGCCGGCAATGGCGCGCGCATTGGCATCGCCACGCTGAACGCGCCGCGCACGCTCAATGGCTTCTCGCTGCCGATGGCGCACCTGCTGCTGAAGCAGCTCAATGCCTGGGCCGACGACGACGGCATCGCGATGGTGGTGCTGCAGGGCGCCGGTGAAAAGGCGTTCTGCGCCGGCGGTGACCTGCACAGCCTGTACCAGAGCATGCGTGCATTCCGCGAGGCCGGCCGCAGCGATATCCGCGACAACGACTACGCGGCCGAGTTCTTCGACGTCGAGTACCGCGTGGATTACCTCATCCACACCTATGCCAAGCCGATCCTGTGCTGGGGCCATGGCATCGTCATGGGAGGGGGCATCGGCCTGATGTCCGGTGCCAGCCACCGCGTGGTCAGCGAGCGCTCCAAGCTCGCGTTCCCGGAGATCACCGTCGGTCTGTTCCCGGACGTGGGTGGCAGCTGGCTGCTGCCGCGCGTGCCGGGCAAGGGTGGCCTGTTCCTGGCCTTGACCGGTGCACTGCTCAACCCGGGCGATGCGATCTATGCCGGCCTGGCCGACGTGCACGTGGCCGAAGCGCGCCGCAGCGATGTGTTCGATGCACTGCTGCAGGTGGCCTGGTCGCGCGACGCCGCGAGCAACCACGAGCGCCTGGGCCACCTGCTGCAATCGTATGCCAGCGATGCCGCGACCGGTCCGCTGCTGGCCAACGCGGCGAAGGTCGACGCACTGTGCAGCGGCGATGACCTCGATGCCATCGTCGAAGGCATCGCCCACCTGCAGACCGAGGATGCCTGGCTGCAGGCCGCCCAGAAGACCCTCGCGGCCGGCGCGCCCGGTTCGGCGCGGCTGGCGTTCGAGCTGCAGCGCCGCAGCGCGGGCCAGGATCTGGCTGCGGTCTACCGCCTGGAATACATCGTCGCCCTGCACTGCGCTGCCCACGGCGATTTCGCCGAAGGCATCCGTGCGCTGCTGATCGACAAGGACCGCACGCCGTCGTGGAACCCGGCCACGCTGGCCGAAGCCAGCGCCCTGTGGGCCGATACGTTCTTCGCTTCGCCCTGGGCCGATGCCGCGCATCCGCTGGCCGACCTGGGTACCCCTGCCGCTGAAAGGAGCCTGGCATGAGCCGCATTGCATTCATTGGGTTGGGCAACATGGGTGGCCCGATGGCCGCCAATCTGGTCAAGAACGGCCACACCGTGCGCGTGTTCGATCTGGTGCCGGCCGCCGTGCAGGCCGCCGTCGACGCCGGTGCCGGTGCCGCGTCGTCAGCACGTGACACCCTGGCCGACGCCGAGGTGGTGATCTCGATGCTGCCGGCCAGTCGCCACGTCGAAGGCCTGTACCTCGGCGATGACGGCATTCTCGCCGCGATTCCGGCCGGCGCGCTGGTCATCGATTGCAGCACGATCGCTCCGGCCAGCGCCCGCAAGGTGTCCGAAGCGGCGGCCGCACGCGGCCTGCAGATGATCGATGCGCCGGTTTCCGGCGGCACGGCCGGTGCCCAGGCCGGCACCCTCACCTTCATCGTCGGTGGTGAAGAGGATGCACTGGAGCGTGCGCGCCCGGTGCTGCAGGCGATGGGCAGGAACATCTTCCACGTGGGCGGCAGTGGTGCCGGCCAGGTGGCCAAGCTGTGCAACAACATGGCGCTGGGCGTGATCATGGCCGTCACCGGCGAGGCCATCGCACTGGGCGTGGCGCACGGTCTGGACCCGAAGGTGCTGTCGCAGATGATGGCGGTGAGCACCGGCCGCAGCTGGGCCACCGAAGTGTGCAATCCGTGGCCGGGCGTGCTGGAGAATGCGCCAGCCTCGCGTGGCTACAGCGGCGGCTTCGGCAGCGACCTCATGCTCAAGGACATGGGCCTGGCAGTGGAAGCGGCGATGAGTGTCGGCGCCTCCATCCCGCTGGGTGAAGTGGCCCGCAACCTGTATTCGATGAATCACCAGGCCGGGCGCGGCAAGCTGGATTTCTCCAGCGTCGTACAGCTCATCACCAGCGAGAAGTAAGCGAATGCGTCCCTGGCCGCGTGCCGGGGCCCACCCGGGGTGGGATGGGCGGATGCCTGGTTTCGACCGGCATCCGCCCATTTTTTTGCGGTCAGGCGACGATCAGCGTCACGTCGATGTTGCCGCGGGTGGCATTCGAGTACGGGCACACGATGTGCGCCTTCTGCACAAGCGCTTCAACCTGCTCGCGCGGCACGCCCGGCACGTTGATGGTCAGCTCGGCCTCGATGCCGAAGCCGGTCGGAATCTGGCCGATGCCCACCTTGCCGGTCACGGTGGTGTCGGCCGGCAGCGCGACCTTGGCCTGGCCGGCCACGAACTTCAGCGCGCCCAGGAAGCAGGCCGAGTAACCGGCGGCGAACAGCTGCTCCGGGTTGGTGCCCGGGCCGCCCGCGCCGCCCAGCTCGCGCGGGGTCGACAGCTGGATGTCGAGCACGTTGTCGGAGGAGACGGAACGGCCTTCGCGGCCGCCGGTGGAGGTCGCCTGGGCGGTGTACAGAACCTTTTCGATGGACATCGGGATGCTCCTGGTCAGTGGGTGGTAGTGCGTTGGAGCCTACTTTGCCCGCTTTCCAAGGACGATGGGTGACAGACCGTCTGAGAAATTTGACCGATCGTCCTGCTGTCTAGATCGTCCATTCCCGATCGGTGGTGAACATGATCGTCAGCCACCGGTCCGGCGAGGCTTCGCCCAGTGCATCGCCGATCTCGTCACGCAGTTGGTCCCACTCCCGCAGGGGCCGCGGCGGATCATCGGCCGGGACCACGAAGAACAGCTCGATCTGCTCGCCACGTCCCACCTGCGCCACATAGCTGCGGTGTTCGACGAAGCCATGCCTGGCGACGATCGTGCGCGCCACCGCGTCCACGTGGGCCTGCAGCTCCGGTGGGGTCACCAGCAGGATGCCGGCCAATGCCCGCCGCACCGTGCCCAGCGGCGCGATCATCACCAGTACGCAGACGAAGGCGAGGATGGCCGGGTCGATGTACGGCCCGATCCAGTCCCACGCAGTGCCACGCACCAGCGCGCCGCCCAGGAAGGCGACCAGATAACAGGCCGACATGCTGGCCGCGATCATCCAGTTCTTCGCGTCCAGCGCGATGAACTCCGAACCGATGCGGCGGTTGGCGCGCAGCACGAACACGCCCAGCGCTGCCTCGGCCAGCAGGGACAGCGCGGCGAAGATCATCGCCGGCCCCAGCGCGATGTGGCGGCCGCCGGACATCAGCGCGTCCACGGCATTGACCAGTGCATACAGCGCCGCACCGATCATCAGCGTGCCGCTCACGCCCAGCACGATCGGTTCCAGGTGCCAGAAGCCCATTGTGAAGCGCTGGTTGAGGCGCGACTGCAGCGCATCGGTATTGGTCGACAGCGCGATCAGGCGCGCGACCAGCAGCGACAGCCAGGTCATCACCACATCGATCAGCCCGTAGATGCCATCGAAGATGATGAGCGAGGAATTGGCCAGCAGGCCGAACACCACCGCAGTCAGCGCCAGCAGCAACGCACCGGCAATCGACAGGCGCAGCACCCCCTGTTCGGTGGTGGGGTCGAAGAAGTGGGGGCGATCGGTAGCCATGACCCGATTGTAGAGCGGAGCCATGCTCCGCTGCGTCTGGCGGCCGACCGCGCTACCTTCATGCAGCCGCTTCCCGTAGACTGCGCCCCTCCCACGTACCGACATCCGCCTGCAGTGATCACGCCACCCTGACCCTTGCCGCACATCGGCAGCCGGCCCGCCCGGCTCAGGAACCCGTGTCTTTCCACTGCAGCGCCATGCGGCCACGCCCGCCTGCGCGCGGAGCTTTCCCATGCAAACGTCCTATCCCCTGCGCCAGCAATGGCTCGGCAACGTCCGTGGCGACCTGTTGTCCGGCATCGTCGTCGCCCTGGCCCTGATTCCCGAGGCCATCGCGTTCTCGCTCATTGCCGGCGTCGACCCCAAGGTCGGCCTGTACGCCGCCTTCTCCATCGCCGTCATCACCGCCATCGCGGGTGGCCGCCCTGGCATGATCTCTGCTGCCACTGGCGCGATGGCGCTGGTGATGGTCGACCTGGTGAAGGATCACGGCCTGCAGTACCTGTTCGCCGCCAGCATCCTGGCCGGCTTGCTGCAGGTGCTGGCAGGCGTGTTCAAACTGGGCTCGCTGATGCGCTTCGTCTCGCGCTCGGTCATCACCGGCTTCGTCAATGCGCTGGCGATCCTGATCTTCCTGGCGCAGATGCCGGAACTGATCGGCCGCGGTCCTACGGTCTACGTGCTGTGCGCGGCGGCGCTGGTCATCATCTATCTGCTGCCGCGCCTCACCCGCGCCGTGCCCTCGCCGCTGGTGGCCATCGTGATGCTCACCGCGGTGGTGATCGGCTTCGGTATCGACGTGCGCAGTGTTGGCGACATGGGCCAGCTGCCCGACAGCCTGCCGCATTTCCTGCTGCCCGATGTCCCGCTCAGCTGGGAGACGCTGCGCATCCTGCTGCCGGTGTCGGCCACGCTGGCCGTGGTCGGCCTGCTCGAATCGATGATGACCCTGCAGATCGTCGAGGACATCACCGAGACACCCAGCGAGCGCAATCGCGAATGCATCGGCCAGGGCGTGGCGAATACGGTAACCGGCTTTCTCGGCGGCATGGCCGGCTGCGC
Source organism: Stenotrophomonas genospecies 5 (assembly GCF_054473825.1). Classification (NCBI taxonomy): domain Bacteria; kingdom Pseudomonadati; phylum Pseudomonadota; class Gammaproteobacteria; order Lysobacterales; family Lysobacteraceae; genus Stenotrophomonas; species Stenotrophomonas genospecies 5. The sequence continues at coordinate 105,584 of NZ_JBTMUW010000002.1, read as the reverse complement.
GATGATCGGCCAGTCGGTCATCAACGTGACCTCCGGTGGCCGTGGCCGCCTGTCGTGCCTGGTGGCTGGCGTGCTGCTGCTGGTACTGGTGGTGTACGGCAGCGACCTGGTGCGGCAGATCCCGATGGCCGCCCTGGTGGCGGTGATGATCATGGTCAGCATCGGCACCTTCAGCTGGCGCTCGCTGCGCGACCTGCGCACGCACCCGCGCAGTTCCTCGGCCGTGATGTTGCTGACCGTGGTGGTCACCGTGGCCACCCACGACCTGGCCAAGGGCGTGCTCAGCGGCGTGCTGCTGTCGGCGTTGTTCTTCGCGCGCAAAGTAGGCCGCTTGCTGGAGGTGCAGCGCGACGATGCCCATGAGACGCAGGTCTACCGCGTGCGCGGGCAGGTGTTCTTTGCCTCGGCGGGGCAGTTGGGCGCAGCGTTCGACTATCAGCATGTGGCGCCGAAGGTGCAGATTGATCTGCGCGATGCCCACCTGTGGGATCTGACCGCCGTGGCCGCGCTGGAGCGCGCGCAGGAAAAGTTGGCCGCGCACGGAGCAGAGGTAACCGTGGTGGGGCTCAATGCGGCCAGCCAGACGCTGATCGAGCAGGTGGGTGGCGCACGCGGCGGGCACTGATCGCGTAGGGCATGCTGGTGGCGCCGGGCCATGCCCGGCCGCCAGCCGGAACCGGGCCCAACCGGCGCTCGCCGCGCGGCTGACCGGGCGCATTCAGCCACCCGGTGTAAACTATTGATCTCACTGGCAATGCCGGTCTCCACGATCAACGCCCCGATGACGTCCGCCACCGCCCGTTACGCCGAATCCCTGCGCCTGTCCGTCGCCCCGATGATGGACTGGTGCGACTGCGTTGCGGCACAGCGGTTTCAGGGGTGATGGCACATTATTGGCACGCGTCATTCGTGCCGGAGCATTGAAAAAGCCGCCTCACGGCGGCTTCTTCGTTACCTAATCAGTGCGACTTCTTCGTCCGTTGTTCGTCCCACCAGTCAGCGACGTCGCGGGTGTCGTAGACCTCGCCAGTACGGGGCGGCAGCAGGCCAGCGCTGTGCTTGTTCGCCATCGTCTTCATGCTGGACGCCGGGAAGTAGGCGTCCCGCAACTGCTCGACGGTAAGCGTGGCACCGAACTGGCCGAACAGCATCCAGAACGTACCGAATCCACCGCCGCCCATAGTTCCCGGTGCAGCCATCAACCTGTGCCTCCCACCAGCCTCAGCTGCAGCTGGGGTGCCGGCACAGGGGTGGCTGCAGGCGGCTGTACCGCCTGCAGCGCGTGCTGCTTGTGCCAGTGTGCCCACGCCAGGTCAAAAGTCGGATGCTTCGTCGTTCGGCTACAAGGGCATTCGATGAAGTGACCACCCCGCGCCTCCATCCGCCGGCAGTCGACGATGTACCTGGCAGGGTGGTCTTTGGGGCAGGGCGGAATGGGCCGAGGAGGTGTCATTTGGCGCTGGGTCATGCAACGCCCTCCAGCGGCAGGCCTTGCTGGAGCGCCGAACTAGAAGCGGCAGGGCTGAGCCAGATGCACTCGGTTCGCAGCGTACACCCACGTCCCGCAGCGATTCGAGATCGAGTTTCTAGCCTCCTCCAGGACTGCAGGCGTTCGTCATAGAGCTCAGAGCGGTAGCCGGAAATGACGACCATGCCCTGTAGGCTCTGAATCATCTCCAGCAGCTGCAGATGATCATCCTCGGTCATCTCATGACGATAGTAGCCAGTCGTTCCAGCGTGCATCACTCGCGTGCTGTGCAAGTACGGTGGGTCCAAGTAGTGCAAGGTCTCCGCCGAGTCGTGTTGACGAATGACCTCGATCGCGGACTTGTTCTCGACCAGAACTTCTGAGAATCGATCCGCGATCGCGGCGATGCCGCTAGGGAAGCGCGCCCACAGCTGCTGGGCGGTTCCATACGCACGGTGTGAATCGATTCGGAAGCCAGTACTGGTCTTCGTAGCCCCAGCTGACCCAAAACCCATCTGAGCACGGATCAACAGCCGTCGCGCCCTCTCGACCGGATCCGAGGCGGGTTCCCAGGCTTGTTCGAACTCGGCTCGAGCATAGGGCGTGAGTACGCACGCCTCGACCAACCGTTCGCGATCAACAGGTTTCTGAAGCACCCGGAAGAAATTGACCACTTCACCGTCGAGATCGTTGTAGACCTCTGCATAGCTGCGGGGCTTTTGGAGAAGTACACCGGCTGCACCGCCAAATGGCTCGACGTAGATGCGATGCGCCGGAAGGTGCTGGGTGATCCACGGTGCCAGTCGGAACTTTGATCCGTGGTACCGGAAGGCGGGTGCACAAACTTCATTCATGGTCGTCGCCCCCGGCGCGGCGCACGGCCATGCGGGCGCGACGGCGGATCTGCTGCGGGATCTGGCCCACTGCCGTGCCGCTGTGGCGCTGGCGAGCTGGCCGGGTGATCCACAGCTTGTGCAGTGCCGCGCCGCCGGCGGCGGGGGCGATGCAGAGAAGAATCAGCTCAAGCACGGGCCACCCCCTTGCTGCCGGCACCGATCATGGCCAGCGCTCTGCCGATGGGCAGCAGCTCGCTCCCGATCAGATCGGCGGCTCGCTGCGCGTAGCCCCGGTCGACGGCCAAGTACAGGTGGCCGCGACGCTGCAGCCGGTCACCACTGAACTGGACGTCGTCCAGATCCCGAACGTGTTCCAGGCCCAGGTGATCGGCGATGGCCTTTCCGTGGGTGGTCTTGCCGCTTCGATGCGGGCCGTAAACGACGCGCGAGAGGGCCTGGGCGCCACGCTGCTGACCACGCTGGGTGTTGGGCTTACCCATGGGCCACCTCCTGAGCGGCAGCGGCCACAGCGCTGTGGCTGGCCCTTGCGCCCGGAAGCATGTTGGCCACGGCGAAGGGGAAGGGCAGTCGGTCGGCCAGGGCGGCCAGCTCGGCGGAGATCCAGTCGCCGTCGACGGCGAAGTCCTCACCGATCCCGGTCATCACCCAGCCGCCCTGGCTGCCCCGGCGACGCTCGAGCACGCGCTGGGCGGTCTTATGGCCACCCATATCCAGCTGCGCGGTGACGACCACCCGGTTGCGGGTGATGTGCATCGTCAGCGTTGCGCTGCAGCCCTTGGCAGGGCTGGGGGCAAGTCCACACAGTCCGTCACCCGTGATAGCCTTCGCCCCTGGTCCGGTGCCTGAAACCTCCGTATTTGCCCTGGTGTGGTCGGTGTTGCTGATCATGTCGTGCATGGTTCTCTCCTGAACTTCGTTGGTGGATGGCCTTGGGGTAAGAGGTGGTGCTCTGCCCGCCGGGCCGCTTTTACGGTTACTTCTTGAACACCCAGCATCGAACCGCGATGCCCTTTCCTCCTTTCTCTCGGATGCGACTGTTCACCGTGTAGTTCGGTGCAATGAGTCGAGGGCAGCGCGCCAGCGCCCGGGTCAGTGAAGCCCCCGGTGGTAGCGGCCGCCCCAGCTTTTCGGCGACGTTCCTGACCTCGGGCAGACTCACCGCCAGGCGATCAGCCGTATGCGAGTGGTCGTGCAGCATCCCGGTTGCAACGGCTTCCCCCACCACGATCCAGAACGCCGCAACGGTGGCGCTAGCCATGCCGGTCTTGTCCGGTGGAAGCACCGGAACCGGAAGGCCGAGCGCGGTCGACAAAAGCGCCGCTTGCTCAAACAGCGCGGCACGCTCTTCCTGTGTGCGGGCCGCGTAAAGGGCTACGACCGCGCTGAGGCGAACCGCGTGGAGGTTGGTCACATCAGGCTCGATGGCGAGGACGAAGGGGGTGCTGGCAGTGGACATCCGATCTCCGTTGGTCATTTTTGAAACACCCAGCAGCGAACGGCTACGCCTGCTCCGGCCGTGTTGGTCTTGATGCAGCTGTTGACCGTCAGATTCGGGTCCACCAGCTTGTAGCGCCGCGAATCACGCAGATAGGTGCGCAGCAGCTTGAGGTCTGGCACGGGCTGGCTGTGGTACGCCGCCTTGGCCAAGAAGTCGTTGAGGTTGATCGCGATGTGCTGCGGATTGCGCGAGTGGTTGAGGACCGGCCGTTCTCCGTTACCGGTGCTTTCCAGGTACTCGTAGGTTTCCCAGAACTCATTGACCAGGGGATGGTCCGCACTGATCGCCGACTGGCGCTCCAACGCCATGTCCACCAGCTTCTGCCGGGTTTCCTCGACCATCGCCTTGGGAATGTCCACCACCAGGCGCAGGCCGTCGAGCAGCGCCAGCATCTGGGAGTGGTTCTTGATCAGGCGCTCCATGCGCAGATCCTTGTTCTCGCGCAGCTTCGCCTCGTAGAACCGCACGCGCTCGCCGAACTTTTCCAGCACCTGCGCTTCCGCCCGCACAGCCTTGATCAGGAAGTAGCTCAGATCCTCGACCTGCAGCGCGTTGAGGTTGTCGGCCGCCTGGCGGCTCTCGGTGGTGGCGTGTGGCTTTCGGAAGTGCAGCTTGACGATACGGGTCATGATCGCCTCGCTGGCATCGACTGCCGCGTTCTGGCTGATGACGATGGTTCCCCGGAACGGCGGCTCGTAGGTCTCGTTGCCGCCGTTGCGGACGCCACGGGTGGCCAGCGTGCCGCCGCCGTAGTAGTCCTTCAGTTCATCCCATTCAAACGACCTGGAATGCGCCTTGTCGGGCGTATCGCGGTCGGCTTCCAGCAGCACCACAGGCATGCCCGAGGTCTGGCCCATCGCACGGGCACGGCCGGCCTTGGATGACTTGGCTGGGTCGAAGCCCTCGTAATCGCTGCGCGCCAGCAGCTTCCACAGGAACGTCAGCAGGGTGGTTTTGCCGGCACCGGCTTCACCGGTGGCCTCCAAGAACGGGAACGACTTGTGCGTGCTGCGGATCTGATTGGCGAACAGCGAGCCAAACCAGAACACCAGGGCGACCATGCCGTTGGTGCCAAAGCAGGTCCACATCCACTGCAGCCATTCCTTGCGGTAGCTATCGTGGTCACGCTGAATGTCCATGCGGATGGAGCGCTGGGTGGTCTTGATGCGCAGCTTCTTGAAGTCGAAGTAGTCCTCGGCGTTGGCCTGGGCGATCTCGCCATGGCGCACGGCCAGGTCACCAAAGATGTACGCCTGGTGGTCGGGGGTGTAGCCCACGAAATCGACCGTGTGGACCTCTTTGATGTTGTCCAGCTGGATCTTCATGATCTGCAGCAGCTGGCCGGCGGTGCCGTCGAAGATGGCGCCACGCGCAATGTGGCCCAGGCGGTCGCGGAACGACGGGGCGTTGAGCGCCTGCGACGACGTGAAGGTGCCGGTGGCTGCTGCACCGTCGTGAGGGAAATCCACGCGAAAGTAGTACCAGGCGTCGTCGGTGACTTCGTTGCGCTGGTAGTACAGCGCCTTGGGGAAGCAGTTGGCGATCTCGCGCACGTTGCAGCAGCCGCGGCGGATCTTCTCCACCGTCTCTTCGTCCAGGTCTTCCTCGATGTCTTCCTTGCGGGTGGCCTGCTCGCGGCACAGCTTGTCGAACCGTACCGGGTCGAATTCAAACCAGTAGAGCCGGTTGCGGTGGTCCATGTGGAACTGCGTGCGCTGCTCGCGCCCATAGATGATCAGGCCCTTTTCCATGGCGGTCTTGGCCAGCAACAACGCGCCGTTGTGCAGGGCCAGGTCCACGTCCGCCTGCCAGACCGCATCGCCGTCTTCCGCCGCCTGGGCGCGCAGATGCAGGTCATTCCAGTCGGTCTTCCTGTCGCCCGGTTGTTCGATCTGCGCCGCCTTGCAGGTGAAGCCGAGCTTCTCGGCGCGGCGGACGTGCTTGATGGTGTAGGCGCGGGCGCTCGGCTCGTTGTCCAGGCCCCACACCAGGGTGGGCAGGTCGTTGGGCCGGGCGTCACGCAGTTCCTTGAGCGACAGCTCGGGGTAGGCATTGCTGGACATAGCCGCGACGGCGCATACACCGCGCTGCAGCAGCGCGATGGCGTCGAAGATTCCCTCCACAATCCACACCTGGCGCGCGGTGCGCAGCTGGTCCATCGCGGCGGCACCCCACCACACACCGGCGTAGCTCTCGCCTGGGGCGAAGCGCGCCTTCATCTTCCCGAACCGGTGCGGCCGGTCGATCAGCCGCTCCCACCAGCCGCCTTTGACCAGGGGGAATCGGACGGTGGCGGTGCCTTCGCGCTTGGCGCGGTCGTAGTAGTCCTCCTGCGTATACAGGCCTTTCAGCGCCTTGACGTTGAAGCCTCGGCCGGTGGCCAGGTAGGCATCAGCGGCGGCATTCGGCGCTGTGGCGGTCTGCGGATTGGCCTTGGAATAATCGTCGAACAGATCGTCATACAGGTCGCGCACACGCACTTCCTGCCCGCACTTGGCCTGTCGGCCGCAGCGCAGTACCCACGGCTTTTCGTAGCTGGTGTACAGCTCCTTCTTGCTGCAGTGAGGGCACTTGCCCCCGCGCATGTAGGGCGTGCCATTGCGGTGCTTGAGGCCATAGTCGCGCTCGATGCGCGACAGAACCTGCTGGCGGATCTCTTCCTGCATGCCGAATCAGCCCTGTCGAGCCGCAGCAGCGGCGTGGTAGTGGTGCATGGTTCTCTCCTGGCATCCCCGGCGGCGGTGGTGCGCCGTTGGGGATGTGTGGTGCGGTCGGTCTAGAAGAAGCGGGGCGGCGGTGCCAGGTGGTGCATGGTTCTCTCCTGTCAGCGCAAGGCAGCGGTGGTGCGCTGCCCTGGGCCGTGTGTCCTATTCGTCCGCCGGCTTGGAGCGGGAAAGGATCCCGCGCAGGTCTTCGGAGATGTACTCGGCGACGGCATGGGTATGGTCCGCCGTGATGCCCAGCACCTTGGCCGCTTCCGCCGGCAGCGCCGCCAGCAGCTCCACCGCATAGGCGATGCGCCAGAGGCGGTCGTAGTCGTCGCCGGTGACGACCTGGCTGTACTCACCCTTGGCGGTCAGGCCCTTGGGCAGCGGCGGGCCGGGGTTACGGAGGGGAGGCGGCAGCGGGCCGCGATTGTCCTTGTCCATCAGTTCACTCCGTTCGGGGTGCTGCCGCCGTTGCGGAGCCAGGTGAGGAATCGCTCGGCTTCGCCGGCAGCCAGCAGGTACACCATCGAGCCGCACTGCAGGCTGTGGGTCGCCGCAACGCGGATGGTGCTGCTGGTGTGCGCTGATACGGTCAGCGCTGCATTGCTGGCAAGGTGTACCAGCGCGACGTACAGCATGTGCTTCTGGTCGAAGGAGCAGCGCAGGGCGATGCCCGGCACCGGCGTTGCCAGTTCGATCACAGGTCGAAGCGCGACCGGCAGGGGCGGGGGCGTAGCGGCCATCAGTGCGTCCCCTTCTGGCCGGCGGCATTGCCGCTGCGCGCCTTCTGCTGGGCCGTGTAGGCCGACAGGACGTCATCGAGGGTGATGGACAGCGCCGGCTTTCCGGTGGCTTCCAGACGCACAATCAGCGCCTGGTAGTCGGCATGGGGCCATTCAAGGGTGTCGGCGATGAAGCCGAAAACGAGCGAGATCTGACGCGCGGAGCTGGGTCCGGGCGTGGAAGGGGCGTCATGCGCCATGGAGACGTCTCCTGTATCCGAGGATTGGCCTCGGAGAGACGTTCTTAGGCGTCGCACCGAGGATGTCGGGAGGCTAAGAACCGGGATACAGACCGGCGGGCAGTTTTCCCCTTGCGGGTGTTGTATGGCTGCCGCCCTCCCGACGCAGAAAGCGTCGGCGCGCACGAATTGCAGGCGCAAAAAAACCGCGATGCTGTCGGGCGCGGATGCCGCTGTATCCTCAGAGTTCTTAGGCTCCTTGCGGCGAACTGTGCTCTCCCCCCGGATGGAAGTCAAGGGGAAATGAGGGAAAGTGTGGGAAAACATTTCAGATGCCAGAACGTTCATGCGCAGCAGTCCATCGCCGTCGGCATAGCCGACAGACCAGCAGGTTGGAAAGGGTGTGGTAACGCGTTAGGGCGCAGCCGCCTGGTGCGGTCGCGCCTCGCCGCCGGCATCGATCCGAGACGCTTCCACAAACTCGATTGCATCGAGCATGTCCAGCTGCCGGGATCCATGTTCCAGCTTCCACTGCATCTGCAGCAGCGCCCTGGTGTAGCCAGGCGTCGGCGGCAACTCGGATGCCGGCGCGTCGGGCATGCCGCTCGGGCTGGCGATGCTGGTCAGTTCGGAATTGCCGGCGTAGGTCGCGCCGCACAGCGGGTTCTGACACACCCAAACATCCGAACGCAGATGGCGGTGCTGCAGACGGCTGGTGCGTTTGAGCAACGGCGTATCGCAGGCTTCACAGGAGAACGTTGCGCGGCTGCTGGTCGAAGCGCTCATTACCGTTTCTTGCTCCCCGACTTGGCGCTAACGGCTTTGCCCGACTTGGCACCCGGTGTGGGTTTCTGTCGGGAATTGGCGGGTTTTGTGCAAGAATCCGGGTCGCGCTTGATGCCGAGCGCAATGGCCGCCTGGTGAGACTTGCCGAAGTTGCCCTTGCCGACGCCGCGAAGCGCATCGTTGACCGCATGGCGGTCCAGGCCGTTCTGCCTTGCGAACTCAACGACAGTGATGCCGTTGTCGCGAAGGAACTGCCGGGCTTCTTCCGGTGTGCGCAGCTTCCTTACACCAGTCCGTTGTGCCGCCATTCCGTTTCCCCTGTGTAAAAGCTGAATGCTGTGTTAGTGAAACTTCTTTCACCAATGTTGGTGAAAGATTATTCACCTGTCAAGGAGATTTGAGCGTGAGTGTGGGCGACCGGCTGAAGGAAGAAAGGAATCGACTGCGCCTGAGTCAGGAGGCCATGGGCGTGGCCTGTGGCGTCACTAAGCGCACGCAGATCCACTACGAAAAGGATGAGGTTGGCGCGAGCGCTGCCTACCTGGCACTGGCCCACGATTTGGGCATAGATGTTGCATATGTATTGGTCGGGAAGCACGAACGCCTGGCCACCGCTGATGCCGAGCTGCTCGATGCCTGGCGCGCTGCCCCGGCTCCTGCTCGCGCCGCCGCGATGACGGCATTGACCGGCGGTGTGTCCCACGCCAGCACCTTGGGCGCAGCCCCGCGAACGCAGTTCAATGACACCAGCATCGGCCAGCAGTTCAGCGGCGATGTGGATCTGCGTGGTCAGAAGCTGGTCGTGAAGCGCAGCGGCGGAACGAAGAAGCCCACTCGCTAACTTTCATTCCGAGCTGGACCCGGTTTACTTCCCTCCATCAGGGGGCGCATGACTGCGCAATTGGAGTGTGAAGGACTATGCGGTGTGGCAGTACGGATGAAGGAATGCCGGCAGGTTGCCGGTGCGGCAGTACCACGGTGTTCGAGGGTGCAACCATCGGACAGGTGTTCACGGGGCACGTCGAGATGACGTGCCCCATCGCGGCGGATCGGCAGCAGGCCAAAGACGACGACCGGCGGCGCGCAGGCAGTGCGCCGCTGGCCACGGCGCTGCTGACCATCGCCATCTGGCAGGCCTGGCTGGCGCTGCCGACAGGGGGGTCCACCCCCAGCACGCACGCGCTGCATGCGCTGCTGTTTTTGGCTGGTGGAGCCAGCGCCCGGTACGTGACGCCGGGCGTGATCAGATCCTCGGCGCGGTGGCTGCGGCAGGCCGTGGCCGGATCCGTGCGCCGCCTGCGCCCCGTCAGGTAGACCCGTCGTCCTCGGCGTCGGGTATGTCGTCCGTCGACGGATCTGCCGGCTTTGCATTGGCGCTGGACGTTTCCAGCACCAGCGCGGTGGTGAAACCGTTGCTACCAGTGATGCTGTGGGTCGTCTCGGCGATCAACCAGGTGCGCCCGTCGATCTCGGCCTTGAACCCGGACACATCGATCCGCTGCTCCGGGTACAGATCCGCTCGCCCCAGGGCGAGCGAGTAATCCATCTTGGCCGCGCCGCGCTGCACGCGCTTCCATTCGGCGTCGGCATGCTCCCGCGCGGTCTTCTCGCTGTCGTAGGTCTCGCGCAGGTTCTTGGCGTTGGTCGACGTGCCTACCAGCACTGCCTTGCGGCGGGCACCCTTCTTGTCGTTCCAGTACGCGCGAACGCCGCTGTAGGTGTCCCGCTCGGCCTCGCTGAAACGGTGGCTATCCCCATCGGCGCGGGTGATCGAGGCACGGGGCAACTCGATGCCGGCGGGCGTGGTGCCGCTGTCGATGGGGGAAAACACCAGGTTGCCGGCCTTGACCGTGGCCACCGCGTCGAAGCGCTTACCCAACCGCGTCAGCAGCGCCACGTCGCTCTCGTTCGACTGGTCCAGGTGGTCCAGTGCCAGGCCGGCCAGATCGGACGCCACGCGCGCGCGTAGGCTGTGCTCGCCGGCAATGGCGCCGATCACCGCACCGACCGTGGTGTCGTGCCAGCTGCGATCCCGCCGCGTGCGCATCGTCTTGGTCAGCTCGGCGCTGCGCGCGCGGATGGTGATGACGTCGGGTGGGCCGCTGTGCTCGACCTCATCGACCACGAAGGTGCCCTTGTCGATCAGGCCGGCGTCGCGCCAGCCCAGCGCCACGGTGAGCGTGACGCCCTTGCGCGGCAGCGCCATGCGGCCGTCATGGTCGTGGATCCGCAGATCCAGCTGGTCCGCCTCGCCGCTGCGGCATTCCTTGAGGGTCAGCTCGATCAGGCGGGGCGCGATGCGGTCGGTCAGATCCTTGCCGTCCAAGGTGACGCGCCAGGCGGGAACCGGGTAGCCGGTGCGGCTGCTCATGCCTGGTCCTCGGCCATAGCCTCATCCGGCACGCGCTCCAGGCTGAGCTGGAACTCGACCTTGCGCGGTGTGCCATCGGGGAAGAAGACGCTGTGCGTCTGCTTGAGGCTGGCGATGGTGTATGCCCCCAGCAGGGTGCCGTCGCCACCCACCAGCGCCCAAGGCTGGCCCGTGTCGGCCATCTCCTGCAGGGTGACCAGCGAGGAAAACTCGCCGGTCAGCGGCGGGGCGATCAGGCCGCTCAGTTCGACGGTGTCCTCACCCACGCCTACGAACTGCGACGCCGCCCGAGCGCCCACGCGCTCGGTGCGGGCGTGACGCCAGGACAGGTTGCGTACCAGCTGCTCGTAGGCGCCGTCACGCAGGGAGAAAACGAAGGTTCCAAGGCACATCATCATCGGCGGTTACTCCCTATCGCCCAGCGCGGAACGCGCGCGGGCCTGTTGCTGTCGCTGCAGGGCTTCAAACTCGGCGCGGACGGCCCGGGCGATGTCCGCTGCGTCCTGGCCGGCCTGCGTATGGATGTGGATCTCGATCTTGCCGATGGGGGCCGCAGACGCGCCTTGGCTGGCCGACACGGGCGGGCGGCTGTCCACCGCCCCCACCGGCCCGGCAAGCGCCGCCAGCGCCGCGCCAGCGCCCACCTGTTGGATGCGGCGGGTGATGCCCTGCAGGGCAGCGAGCGGGCCGTTCTGGCCGGCCTGCAGGCCGTTGGCCAAGCCCTGCATGGTGAAGCCGCCCAGCTCGGCGAACACGCGGGAGGGGCTGTGGATCCCGAGCATGCCCTTGAACTGATCGATCACCCCCCGGCCCACCCCGGACACGGCCGAGGTCGCGGCGGAGATCTTCGACCGGATGCCGTTGACCAGGCCCATGACCATGTCCATGCCCGCCTGCATCATCTTCGCCGGCCAGCTGGCCAGCAGGGTGTTGATGCCGGTCCACATGCTCTGCAGGCCTTGGGTGATGCGCTGACCGTTGCCGGTGAACAGACCCACGATCACCGACCAGGCGCCGCCCAGGTACTGGCCCAGCCCGCCGACCACGCGCATGACCACCTCCTGCATGGTGGTGGCAGCGGTGACCAGCCAGCCGATGGCCTTGACGGCCATGCGCAGCTGCACGGTGAGGGCCACGCCCAGGAACTGGCCGAACGTGCGACCGGCGCTGGTGGCACCTTCCAGCTGTTCGGTGGTGGCCTCAAACGGGGCGAACAGCTGTTTGATCCAGTCCCACACCTTGCCGATGGCGGAGGACAGTTGATCCCACAGCGGTGCCAGCGGTGCCAGCGCAGTGCGCAGCTCGGCAAGCACGGGCGCGAAGGCGTCCTGCAGCCCCTGCCAGACGCCGATCATGAAGGCCTTGATCGGCCCCCAATACTTCCACACCACGGCGGCGACGACGGCGACGGCTGCGGCGATGGCCAGCACCGGCCAGCTGACGCCGCCGAGCACCACCATCAGGGCGCGGCCGACGTTGAGCAGGGTAGGCAGTACCTGGGCGGCCAGCGTGCCAAAGCGCGCGATCAGCGCGCCGACACCACCGCCTCCGGACAGCAGGGCCACCGCGCCGCTGATCTGGCCCAGCGCCATCGCGGCCAGGCCGCCTACGGTCAGCAGCGCGCCCAGCGCCGTCACCAACGCAGCGCCTGCCACCGCGCTCACGGTGAGCGCGCGCGCCAGCTTCGGGTTCTCTCGCGTCCAGCTGATGAAGCCGCCTACCACGCGGCCCACGGCCTCGGAGCCGGCTTTGATGTCGGGCAGCAGGGTGCGGCCGAGCGTGCCGGCCATCACCAGCAGGGTGTTCTTGGCCAGCTGCATGGCGTTCTCGGAGGTGGCCACGCGCGAGGCGTACTCCTTCTCCATAGACCCAGCGTACTGCTGGGCGTCGGTGACCTTGTCGAAGTTGGTCTTGAGCAGGTCCAGGTTGGTCAGCAGCGGCGCGATCGCGCCGATGGACTCGCGCCCGAATAGCGTGGTCATGGTGGCCGCCTGCGACGCCGCCGGCAGCTGCTTCAACCGCTCCAGCACATCGAGGATCGCGCCGCCGGCATCCTTCTGCATGGCCTGGGCCATCTTGGTGGAGCTGAGGCCCAGCTTGTCGAACGCGGCGAGCTGGCGCTTGGTGGCCGCCTCGCCCGAGGACAGGGTGAGCAGCATGTTCTTGATGCCGGTGGCCGATACCTCGGACTCGATGCCCATGCCGGCCACCGTCGCGCCCAGGGCAGCCAGCGGGCCGCTCTGCAGGCCGGCCACCTCGCCCAGCGCGCCGATGCGGTTCACCACGTCGCTGATCTTCTGGACGCTGGCTGGGCCGGTGTTGCCCAGGTAGTTGATCTTGTCGGCTAGGGTGACCACCTCGGCCTGGCCCATGCGGAACGCGGTGCGCCAGGTGGCCATGGTCTGGCCAGCATCCTCGGCGGTGGTGTCGAAGGCGACACCCAGCTTGGTGGCGTCTTCTGCGAACTGCAGCAGCTCCTTGCGCGGGATCGACGCCTGACCGGCGGCGGCGACGATCTTGGCGATCTCGTTGGGCACCATCGGCAAGCGGCGGGACAGATCCTCGATGTCCAGGCCCATCTGCGCGAACTGGCGTGGGGTATCGAAGTCGACCACCTTGCGCACGTCGGCCATGGCCGATTCAAACCCCACCGCCTCGCTGGCCGGAAGCACTGCCGCATCGAGTGCTTTACGGCCGCCGAACGCCATGCCGGCACCCAGCGCTGTGGCTTTCATGCCGGCGCTCTGCATCGCCTGGGATCGCTTCTGTTGGGCGTTGAGCGCCATCAGCCGCCGCTGCTGCCGCTCGATGGCTTCGTTGGCCCGGACGATATCGGAACGCAGGCGGCGCTCATGACTTCCCAGCTCGCTGGTGCTGATGCCAGCAGCGGCCAGCCGGGTGCGCAGTCCCTGCAGGCGCTCGGCGTTACGGCTGACCTCGTACTTCATCCGCCCGGCGGTTCGGGTGGCGGCAGCAAACTTCTGCGCCAGCTCTTCGCTGGGCTGCGTTGCGGCACGCATTTCCGCCGCCAGCAGCCGCACCTTGGCGCGCTGGTCCTTCAACGCTGCCGCCGACGCTTTGGACTTCTCCGCAAGCTCCCGGAAGGCCGACACGTCACGCTGCTGCGCATTGAGACCGCGCAGTGCCTCGCGCTGCGAGCGAAGCGATTCGGTAAGAGTCCGACTGCCGCCCAGAATACGGCGCATCGGCCCGGTTGCCTTGTCGATTGCGTCCAGCAGGACGCGCAACCGCATGTTCTCGCTCATCTACATGATCTCCGTATGTGAAAACGGCGCCCTCAATCGGGGGCGCCGCTGCGTTTCCGGGCGCGCTCGCGCCACTCCATCAGTTCCTCTACCGACCAGCAGTCCATTTCTGTTGGTGGCCAGTGGAAGATGGTGGCTACGTCGGCCATAGCCTCTTCTACGCGGTCGGGTAGCCCAGGGCAGTCGCCTGTTCCCGCGTCATGAAAAAATTGGTTACTTCCATTCCGAACTGCAGCAGATCGGATGGATCCAGCGCGGCGACGTCGGCGCCGGTCAGGGTCGGGTTGGTGATACGGGGCAACAGGACGCAGAGCGCAGTGACGTCCATGTTCAGAACTTCGGCCAACTTGAGGCCGCGCAGCTCGCCGGAGCCGGGGCGGCGGACGTCGACGGACTTGATCAGTGCCCCGCCACGCTCCAACGGCTCTTCCAGCTTGACGGTGGCCTTGCGCGCCGCTTTCTGGGTGTTGGATTCGGGGGTGGGGATGGTGGTTGCGGTCATGGAATCTCTCCGGAGTGATGCAGGGGGAAGCGAGCGGGCGCGTGGCGCCCGTCGCGGGATGGGGTTGGGTTACGCGCCGATGGCGTTGCGCAGGGACAGCAGGCGATCAATGCCGCCGACGTTCTCGACCATGTTCACCAGGTCAATCTCGATCAGCACCTCACCGTTCCAGGTCAGCTTGTAGTAGCTGCAGGCCGTGGTAACGGTGAACTCGGTGTCAGAGCCGGCCTCGGAATCGCCGAACTCGATGCCTTCATGGCGGCCGCGGATGACCACCTCGACCGCGTCGACCTGGCCGTTGTCGTCGCGCTGGTAGCCGCCGGCAAAACGGATCTGCACGCCGTCGTGGCTGGTCTCGGCGTACTGGCGCAGGATAGGGCGCATAAGGCCGCCGTAGACCACCTTGATCTGGATCTCATCCTGGCCGAGGTCGATCTTCACCGGGCCGCTCATGCCGCCGCCACGGTAGGCCTCCATGATGCGTTTCAGCTCGGGCAGCGTGATGGTCTTTGCTTCGCCGAGGAAGCTCTCGCCGGCGGTGAACGTGTTGAAGCCTTTCAGTTTGCGGGGCAGGCCCATGGGGTTTTCTCCGATGCGGAGCCAAGGCGGTCAGGACCTGACCGCCGCAGGCAGGGTGGAATCAGTTGGCGATGGCCGAGGCGAAGCTGGCCAGGTACTTGTCAGTGATGCGCTGGCGCAGCATCAGGTTTTCCAGCGGCGGGACCGGGGTGAAGTCGTAGTCGATGGTGAGCGCGCCGGAACTGAGCGTGGTCTGCGTATTGGCGTCCGGGTCGTACCACGCCTTGGCATCGATGATGTAGCCGCTGCCTTTCAGCTCGCGGAACTTGGCATTGATGCTCTCGATGATGTCCTTGATCAGCGAGGCGTGCATCGGCTTGTCGACATAGATCGCCATTGCGTCGGCGATGGTGTCCTTGAGGATCTGCGCCGTGCGCGTGGCGGTCTCGAAAGCGAACAGCACATCGTCGCTGCAGGTACGCGAGCCCCAGAAGCGGTAGCCGTTCATCTGGATCAGGGTGGTGACGTCGCCGGCATTGAGCACGCCGGCATCGCTGGCCGGATCCTGCAGATCGAAGAAGACATCGCGCGAGATCCCGGTGACACCGTTGACCGCCACGTTGGAGATGTTCTTGTGCCAGCCCTGTTCCTTGTCGATCAGCGCACGCAGTCCCAGGGCGCGGGCGACGGCGTAGGCCATGCCGATCAGGCCGGTGGTGCTGTCCAGGGCGGTGAAGTCCGGCCAGATGATCATCAGCTCGCGCGCACCGAATTCCTCGCGATAGGCGGTGGCCTCGGTGACGGTCTTGGCGGTACCGGCGCTGATGTAGGCCATCGCACGCAGGCGCTGGGCGACGACCGCCAGCTCAGCGGCAACCACCTGGGTGTCCAGGCCCGGTGCGCCGATGATGCGCGGCTTGACGCCTACCTGCGCCTCGGCGGCCAGCAGCGCCTGCAGGCCCGAGTACTCGCCGTTGGTCTTGGCACCGATGACGGCGATGGACTGCTCGCCGTCGTTGTCTTCTTCCTTGACGCGCACGACCACCAGCACCGGCTTGGTCTGATCGGCGATGGCTTCCAGCGAGGCCTTGAGCGTGCCGGTGGCGCCGGCCTTGGTGATGGCGCCGTCGATATCGGTGATCAGCACCGGCTTGTTCAGCGGGAACAGCGCCACGTCGGCGGCATCGCCCGTGGCCACCAGGCCGATCACGGCGGTGGCCACGGTGCGGATGGCGCGGACGCCGGTATTCACTTCGACGACGCGGACGCCGTGATGGTAGTCCATGGGGTATCTCCAGTTAGCGGAAGCGGAGGGGGATGGTCAGGCGGGTGTAGCCACTGCCCTGGGTGACGTCGGTCCGGGTGCCCTCCACGTCCAGGACAAACGCGCCGGGGGCATCCCCCTGCGAGATCGAGAGCTTGCTGATGCGGATCCGCGGCTCCCAACGCATCAGCGCCGTGGCCACCGCACCAAAAAGCAGGGTCCGGGTCTGGCCGGTGAACGGCTGGTCGACCAGCTCGGGCATCAGCGAGCCGTAGTCGCGGCGCATCACACGGGTGTTGAGCGGCGTGGTCAGCACGTCGTTGATGGACTGTGCCAGGTGCTCGGCACCTTCGATGGCACGGCCGGTGGTGGCGGACATGCCCCTCACTGCGGCGGATCCGTCAGGCCGCTGCCACGCTGTACGCCGAGGTGCACGTGTCCCTTGAGGCTGATGCCGGCGCCGACCACGTCGACGTCAGCGGTGGCGGTCCCGCTTACAGAGGCATTGCCCACCACGGCCGTGTTGCCGTTGAGGGTGGTCTCGCCGTTTACGGTCAGGGGGCCGTTGATGGTGCTGCCGCCGTCGGCGGTGACAGTGAAGGTGCCGCCAGACGGCAGCAGGGCTTCCAGTGCGTGCGTGTCTGCGTCGTAGCGCAGCTGCGCGCCATCGGCAAAGCGCAGCAGGCTGACGGCACCGCTGGCAGCAGGGGCAGGCACCTGCTCCGAGTACAGGCCGCACAGCGCGATGGCATTGGCCGTGTCGCCTTCAGGCGAGAGCAGGATCACCTGCTCGCCCGGCGTGGGGGCCGACCAGATGACCGTGGTGCCTGCGCGCAGGGTCAGCCACGGGATCCAGTTGGTGGTCAGATCGCCAGATGCGACGCGGCACAGGCCAGCGTCGATGTCGACCGACACGACGGTGCCGGTGCGAATGAGGTTGGAGATCAGGCGGGCAAGGTCCATATGCCCATGCTGCTCGTGCGCGCGGGAGGCCGCACGGCGTGCGGGGTGTAGCGGTCGTCGCTACAGCCCCTTGATGCGCGAGGGTGGTGCGGTGGCCAGCACCCAACCGCTGCCGATCCAGCGAGGCCAGCGGCCTGCGGGGAACTCTGCCGGCGGCGGGGTCTCCACTGCGCCGGCCGGCAGCAGCCAGGTGCCTGGCTGCAGGGGCGACTCATCGGCCTGGGCGGTGCCGGCCAGCAGGCCGGCCGTATCGACAAGGTAGACCGTCTTGGTGGCCATGGTCAGTACTTGATGCAGGCCAGCAGGGCGACGTTCTTCGGGCGGGTTTCATTGCCGCCGGAGACGCCCGTGGTGAAGTCGTGTGCGTGCCTGCCATCGGTGGAGGTTTGCCAGGCGTAGTTGTCGTAGTCGATGCCGCCGCTGGATCCGGCGTTACGGCCGCCTGGGCGATGTTCGCTCATGCCGTAGGGTGCAGCTGCAATGTGCTTGTTGCCCTCACCGAACGCCGAGTCGTGTGCGTGGTCGCCGGCATCTGCAGTGCGGCCGCTGTGGGCGTGCGCGGCCAGCTGGTCGCCCTGATTGCTGCCGAGCGAGCGTCCTGCGTCGTTACCCCGGCCGTCATCCCAGAAGCGGGGGAACAGGCCGCGCAGATCGGGCAGGAAGAAGCTGCCGGCGGACGGGGACTGGCCGGGGGGCGTGTAGAGGTCGCCCACCGCCGCGTAGAGGGCAGGGTAGGCATCCTTGGCCACCTGGGCACCGTTGGCCTTGAGCCAGCCCGTGGGCGCGTTGCTGCCGGCGAACGTTCCGATCATGCCGGCAGGCGCCATCTGCCGGGTTTCCTCGGCGCTGACGACACCGAGGTTCTTTCGACCTTGGGCCTTGTCGGCCACGTCGGCCAGATTCTCCCCCCGCTGCAGCGGGGCACCGGCGTTGCCTGCCGGCTCGTTCTGAGCCGCGATCACACGGGTCCCCGCCGCATAGGCTTGGCCCAGCGTCAGCTGGGTTCCGTCATCGGGATCGGGCAGCCATTCATCAGCCGCGCCACCGCGTGAGATGCGCTGGCCATTGATGTAGATCGCCAACCCCAGCGTGGTAGTGATGGCCAGCACGATGCGTGTCTGGCCTGCGGCGAGCGTCTGGCGCTCTTCGATGGTGTTGACCAGAACGTTCACTTCGCCCGCGTCGCCCCATTCGATGTCGCCATCGGCATTACTTCGCTTACGTGCGATCTGGCCAGTCGTGCCGCCCGGCAGCACCGTTGCCGAGTTCACCGAGCTGATGACCCACTGCCGCGAGGCCATCACGGTGTTGGGGTCCAGCTTGATCTGCACGTTGCCGGCATTTCCCACCGCAAATGCCATGCGGTACAGGCCGTCGCCGATGGCCCCGTCGCTGGCCAGTGGCTGGTAGACGTCGGGCATGTTGGCCATGGCCACCATGCCGCCGTCAGCGTCGAACACGGCCATCTCACGCAGCACGAAGCCACCAGCGGTGGGCGGAACGATGCCCTCGGCGTAGTACACCAGGGGATTCTCGGGATCCTGGTAGATCCGGTTGATGCTGGTCCGGTAGCGCTCACGGACCAGGCCGATGGCCGACCCGTCGAAGGCGTCCGGATCGATGGGATTGCCGTTGCCGTCTCCGAAGGCGATCTCGGCCAAGCGCATTTCTGCACCGCCAAGCCGCGCAGCATTGAGCCGGCGCAGGCCGTAGTCGGTGTGGCGGGTGCTGTACTGAGCCATGGTCTGTCCTCAGATCTCGACGCCGCCGACGGCCAGAGACGCCTTGAGGCTGGCGTACAGGTCATCCATCTCCGCCGTGGTCAGCAGGCGGTTGTAGCAGCAGTTCCATACCTGCTGGGTGTGGCCGGCGTAGCTGCTCGACGCAGGCCCGGACAGGCGGACGGTGCCGCCGCTGGGCAGTTCGGCGGTCACGGCGCTGGCAGCGCTGGTCTTGGTGCGCGGTCGGTAGATGGACGTTGCGCCGGTCGCGCGATTGTAGGTGCCGAGGAACAGCTCGAAGCGGTCACCGCCATCGGCCGGGATACCGACGTTCACCCCGCCGCAGGTGAACGCCAGGGTGCCGCCGGATCCACGGATGAGGCCAATCGTCTGTGCGGCAGCGCCAGTGCGGCCGATGAAGAACTGCGTGCCCGTGGTGGGCGAGCCATCCGGGTACGCCTGGCGAACCACCGCAGCGAAGGTGAGGTTGCCCGTGTTGGGCAAGCCCTGCCCGGTGACGGCCAGGATCTGACCCGTGCAGACCACTGAGGCGGCATCCCACTTGGGTTCATCACCAGCGCCAGACACATCGAAGGCACCCCAGCTGCCAGCCTTCGGTGCGGCGCTGGCCTTGGCGCTCCGCTTGAAGCGATAAGCGCCCAGCAGGTTGCCTGCCGGATAGGCCACCTGCGGCTCGATGTCCAGGATCAGGGTGTCGGGGAAAGCGGCCGGTGCGGCGAATCGTTTGATGATGGTCATAGCGGTCAGATGCCCTTGATGTGGTGCTTGTTGGCCAGGGCCAGCGGCGGATTGGCGCTCTCATGGAACGCGCCGTCGTTGACGTTGGTGAAGATGCCGGTGGCGGTGTCGTAGTGGCCGCCCTCGATTGCTTGAGAGCCGGGGAGCGTGATGGCGTGCTTGCGCGTCATGGCCTGGTCGTAGATCACCAGCTGGCCATCGGCACCATTGCTGCCGCGCGTGATCCAGACTTCGCCGCGCGAGGGCACCAGGTGCACGTGGTCAGCATCGGTCGCCACGCCGTCCAGGGTGCGCACGACCTGACCGGTGGCGCAGGACAGGATGTAGAGAGTGGTGGTGCCTTCGTCGGGCGACCAGAGCGCATCGGTTGCCGCGTCATAGGCCAGTCCGTTGGCCGTGTGGCTGACCACGATCTCATCGGCCAGCTTGGCCCCTGCGGTGTTGATGTGGCGGAGCGTCTTGTTGGTCTTGTCGACAAACCAGATCGTGTCGTCCGTGGGATCCCACGCGACACCTTGGATGGACTTGATCCCAGGAAAAGTCGGCGTGTTGCACATGAACTCGCGCACCACCCGCCGCATGTCGGGACTCAGAATCAGCACCGAACAGTAGAAGTCGTTGGACCCCTCGCGCTGCCTACCGTCGTTGCCGACAACCCAGCAGCCGCGGAACTTGCCCGTAGTGATCAAATCCAGACCGGTGCAGGTGAAGCCGCCGTTGCGGTTGGGGTAGGTGGCATCAGGCAGCGAGATTGCCTCCTGCAGAGATGCACTGCCCACGCTGGGCGATGGGTCGACCGTACCCACGCGCCACTCGGTTCCATCGCTGAATCGCACGTACCCCACATGGAACTGCGCATCGATGTGCACTTCCAGTGCGTCGGCGAAGCGGCCGGCAAGCGGCTGTGACCATTCCTCGTACACCCCGTGCCAGCGCGCATGGCCATCCACAAGAGCCATACCGTTGGCGTCCCGCCCCATGGTCAGCGTACCCACCTTGGTGCGCAGGTACTCGTAGGTGCCATCGGCGTGGACGGCGCGGGCGACGTTGCCCATCGCGTCCAGATCCACCTCCAAATAGTTGCCCGCCGCAGGAGCTGCCGATTTGACGCCGGCAACCGCTGCGACAGCTTCCTTGTCCGCCTTGGCCGCCAAGCCGTCAGCACGCGCCCACTGCCAGCCGCCGGCATGCTCGGTGTACTCACCGGCGTTGGGTACCTGGGCGCCGGAGACGGGATCGACGTGGGTACCGCTATCGGCCAGCACACTCGCGCCGCGTCCGCCGCCACCGGTGGTGGGCACAGCGGCCAATTCGGACCAGGTGGCCTTCACGATCCGCCCCGCCGACTGCCCGTCTTCAAGGGCTACCAGGCGCTCACCGAGGTTGGACACCGAGCCGATGGCGTTGGCGAGCGTAGGAACCGGGCCGCCCTCAGTGTCCACCACGGCGCTGCGCTTGCCGTGGATGATTTCGTGCGCGATGTCGCTGTCGTTGATGAATCGGTCAACCTTGTTCTGCAGGCTCATTGGCGGTCCGTTGCTGCTGGGGAAGAGTGGTGTGGAGGTGAAGATTCAGCCGATCTGCGGCGAGCTCGACTTCGGCTTCGCCTTCGTCCAAGGCGACCAGCAGGAGCGAGATGTCTTGATACTTCGGTGCAATCTCGCGCTCGATGCCCTGCATTGAAACGGCGGCGCTGTGGGCCAGGCTGTAGCTACTGCCGCCCGGCACCAGTTCAGTCATGTGCGAGCGCAGGTTCTTGTTGGCGTCGATGGCGACCAGCAGTCGCGCCATGTCTGTCTGCGTGAAAGGCGTGGCCACCGAATCGACCAACACCCGGAAGGTGTATGGGGTGCCCTGCGGTACGCGTTGGTGCCATTCCTCAATCTGTACGGGCACACCGATGGCATCGATCGCATCGAGCAACGCGCCTACGGTGCCCTTGCGGCGGTGGATCTTGATTGCCTGCTGAACGGTGCGCCGACGCACGTACACCGGCCAATCCGGCCCCCACGTGTCCACGCTGAACGACCAGGCGAGCCACGGCAGCATGGCCTCGGACGCGCGCATCGGATCGAGCGCGCTATCGAAAGGTGCCGGCACATCCGACACTCGGGCCATGGTCTTTGCGACCGCCACCTCCTGCGGGGTGGCGTTGGGCGGCAGCAGGCTAGACATTGCCCACCGTTCGGTGGGTGATGCGGATACCGGTGCAGCGGCTGGCCTCGCCTATGCCGACCGCGATGTTCTGGGCGGGGCTGATTAGGGTGACGTCGACCACACCCTCCTGATGCAGCGCACGGTCCAGTGCCGAGCGGCTGACCATGGATGCCATGCGCGAGTTCCTCTCGGCGTAGGCGGCCGCCTCGTCCTGAGCGGCTTTCAGCACCACGGCCGGATCCGGGCCGGGGGAGATGTCGAGCACTGCCTCGATCTCGTACTCGATAATCGCCGCGCTCATCACGGACACAAAGTCGGTGAGCGGGCGCACGTCGACGTGATTGATCGCCGTGGCCACCTTGGCCAGCAGA
Organism: Stenotrophomonas genospecies 5; assembly: GCF_054473825.1. Classification (NCBI taxonomy): domain Bacteria; kingdom Pseudomonadati; phylum Pseudomonadota; class Gammaproteobacteria; order Lysobacterales; family Lysobacteraceae; genus Stenotrophomonas; species Stenotrophomonas genospecies 5. The sequence goes on along the minus strand of NZ_JBTMUW010000002.1, from coordinate 83,413 downwards.
TCATCGGGCGCGGTGCCATCGCCCTCGCGTGAGAGCACGTAGACAGAAACGTGGCCGGGCTGGGGGCTGTCGGCCGAGGCGTCCAGCACGCGAGGGTCAGCGGCAAGGGCGTGGAAGATGTAGGCGCCAGCGGGGCCAGCGACAGAGAAGCCCTCCGGCGCCATCTGGATCCGGCGGCGGAACTCGCCATCCAGCTCCATCACTGCCGGCGTGCCGAGGGCGGGGTTGGCCTCGGTCACCACGCGACGCTCGACGCCGAAGAACGCGCCCAGGTGGTCGAGCATGGAATCTTCTGCGTAGGCCAGCAGCACGGACTTGATGCCCTCGTTCACGCGCTGACGCAGCAGCATCTCGCGGTAGGCACCGACCTGGGCGAGCTTGTAGACCGGGTCGGACTCGACCACCGCGCTGTAGCTGGGATCCTGCGCGCGATACATGTCCAACCACTGGCCGAGCAGAACCTCGTAGTCGATGACTTCGACCGCGCTAGGTGCGGGCAGGCGGGACAGGTCGACGGCGGAGAAAGTTGTCATGCCGTCATGGTCGCCAGCCCCACGCGCGCGCGACAGAAGCTGGCGCTGTACCGGTGTGCGCTACAACCCGGCCAGGTGATTGAGCAGTGTGTCGACCACCCGCTGCCTGTCGCTATCGGCGAAGCCCAGCAGCTCGCGACGCTCGTAGCGCACGCGTGGCCCGCCGCGTCGCACCTGGTCGACCAGGCCTTCCTGATGGACGCGGGCAATGGCGGCGGCGCGGCGGATGAAGAACACCGAGGCCTCGCTGGCGTTGCCGCGTGCCTTGAGGTGCTTGGACTGTCGGAGCCGGGCAAACATCTTGCGCCGGCGGATCCGCCCGCCCTTCTGCCGCTTCTGGTTCTTGCGGCGGGCGTACTGGCTTCCGTCCGGGGCGCGCTGTTGTCCGATGCGCTCGCTCTGGGCGCGCTGCAGATCCTGCGCGATGCGGCGGGCGAGTCGGGCGCGGCCTGCTGGCTCAAGGCGCTGCAGCAGCGGCCCGATCCAGCCTTCCAGCGAGGTCAGGTCATCCACGTCGGTAGCGGCTCATCGACGGCGTCTGGGGCGTCGTTGCCCTGGTCATCCGGGGCGACGACCACGTTTTCGGTGAGTGGCAGCTTGATGTCCAGGTCGACCTTGTCGTCGGCCAGGATGTCTACCTCGAATCGGATCTGCTCCTGCAGGCTGGGTCCGGCCAGCAGCGGGGATTGGTTCACCCTCACCCAGTCCAGCAGGGCCAGCCACAGCCGGTTCGGGTCGCCGGCATAGTCGGTGATGATCATGTTCATCGTGTAGCGCCACTCAAACGAGCGCGATTCCACGGACGTGCAGACGATGCTGCCGTTGTCGATAAAGGCGAGCAGGCGATCCTTGTCGGTGGCCAGCTCGGGGACGGCGGCCTCAATCGCAGCACGGAGGGAGGCCGGCTTTTTCATGGCTCGGCCTGCACCGCGCAGCCGGCAGCCACGGCTTGCCGGCGGGTGCTGGTCAGTTCGTCTTGGAGCCAGCCGATCCAGGCGTCGGCATGGTCGGCGTCCTCAACAGTCGCTGCCGTGTCCGCTGCCCGAAGGTCGGCGGCTGCATCTTCGCTTTCGGCAAGGGCTGCAGCTGCATTGGGGTCGGATCCGGACGCAGCACCACACTGCCACCACGGCTGCAGCTGCACGTCGCCGCGACGCAGAGCAGCAGCAAGGTCATCACGGGCTTGTTTCGCATCGTCCACCTTCTTGTCGTAACGGTCATCGTTGTCGGTGCGGTCGTGGGCCAGCGCCAGCGCAGCAGCGCGGGCCTTGGCGGCCGTCTCGGCCGTGGCCTTGGCCAGCCCAGCCAGCACAGCGGCGTGGGCTTTCAGCGCGGCCTGGTGGGCCGCCTGCTCGGTGTTGTACTTGCCTTCCCATTTGGCAGCGCCTTGGCCGTGCCAGAACCACGCCCAAGCGATCAGCAGGATGGCCACCGCAGCCCAGCGGGCAGTGGTCAGGTAGGGGCGGATCGGATCGAGGCTCAGGCCCATCACGCGGCCTCCAGCAGCGCGACGGCGCGGTTGGTGCGGGCGATGCGGTCTTCCAGACCTTCGGGCTTGGCCTTGGAGCGCGGGTTGCCCAGGTTGATGGCGCGGCTCAGAGCCAGCACGTCGCCGGCATCGGCCCAGCGGTTGAGGCCGTTGTCTTTCCAGTAGGCCGCCGCTGCACGTGCACCGTTGACCGGCTCCAGCAGCAGGTCGGGGTTCTGCACCAGGGGCAGGCCCAGCAGCAAGCCCATGCGGGCGTAGCCGCCCTTGAGGGTGTTCTGGATCGGGCCGCGACCACGGTAGCGCCAGCCGTCGCCGCTGGCTTCGTTGCCGTTGCCGCCGCGCCCGGCGTACACGTAGTTGGCCAGCTTCTGCGGGTTGTTCAGGAAGCCCTTGGCGAAGGCCAGCTCCTCCGGCTCGATCTTGCGGTTGCCGTTGAGGTCGAAGCGCCGGAACACCGCCACCACCCGCTCGGCCGTGCTGTAGCTGAGGCCTTCTTCCACGCGGGTCAGGCTGACGCTTTCATGGCCGAGCTGGGCGAGGAAGTAGGCGACCTGGCGACGGGTCGTGATGCCGAATTCGGCCATGGCCGCGTTGAGTGGCTGGGTCCAGCGCTGCACGCGCGCAGCCGGCATCTGCATGGCGCGGGCAAGGATGTCATCGGTCAGGGTCACGGGTCGGTCCTCAGAATGCGGGCGACGTTGCCCTTGGACTGGAAGGTCAGCAGCAGCACCACCAGCAGCAGGCCCAGCTGCCAAGGGCTGACGTGTGCGCGGGGGCCGTACAGCAGGATCTGCAGCGCCTGGCCGCCGGTGGAGGCGATCAGCACCCACGCCACCACTGAGACGCCTGGGCGGTGCGTAGCGCCTGCGTGAGCGCGGTAGGTGATCAGGCGGCCGCAGATAGCCAGGCTGGCCAGCAGGGCGAGGAAGGTGGTGATCTCAGCCATTTCGGTCTCCGCGGCGGAAGGACTTGAAGTCGATGCTCCCGCTGCCCTCGATCAGCCGCAGGGTGATGGTCACCACGCAGGCCGCCAGCAGGAAGGCCGCCAGCCCGGCCGACTCCAAGCCGAAGCGGCGCATGACGTCGGTGGCGCCCATGTAGCCGGGCACGACACTCACTGCGAGATAGAACAGCCGCTTCCAGAGCAGCAGATCCTTGGCCGACACCACGAACAGGGTGGCGCCGGCGAAGGCACCGATCAGGGCGTCGGGATTGACGCCAGGCAGCAGCGAAGCCAGCCCGACGCTGGTGGCCAGCGCGAAGAGGGTGCCGGTGGAGGTTGGTTCGGTCATCGTCAGTCCCAGAGCTGTACCAGCGGGCGCGTGGCGGCGGCTGGGGTGGTGGTGTCGGGCAGCACCACGGAGGTGCCTTGGGGCAGGATCGGGCCGAGAGCGGCCAGACCGGGATTGAGTGCCAGAGCCTGCTCCACACACGCGGCAGTGGTGCCCAGGTAGCGGTAGCAGATGGCGTCCAGGGTGTCGCCTTGGGCTGCGATGACCAGCATCAGATGAGGTCCACCGTGGTGCGCGGCAGGCCCTGCAGATCGCGCATGGCCCAGCGGTGATCGCGGCGGATCTCGCCGATGGACGGGGTCAGGTCGTCGGCACGCTGGTTGGCGCTGTCGGTGGCGTCATAGGACCGGTAGCGCTCGGTCAGCTCGGCGGCGGCGTAGGTCGCCACCGCGCGGCGGTACAGCAGCACCAGGCGCGAGACGCCGGAGATCGCATCGGCGGGCACGTCGGCCAGCGATTCGTGGCCATCGGCAACGCGCTGCTTGGCCCAGGGCGCGAGCGCGGTGTTCACCGTGGTCACCGCGTTGATCAGGCTGTTGCGCAGGCGCGGCTCGGTAACCGCGCCCGCAATCCTCATGTCCTCTCGCACCTGCGACGGCGAGATGGACGGCCACCAGCTGCCCGACGTGATGTCGTCGCTGGGGGCGTTCTTGCCGGGGGCGATGAATGCAGACATAAGGCCTCGGAATAGTCGCCGGTGGTCGGGGCGTCACCACAACGGGAGAGAGGTCGTTGTGGATCGGCCCCGAGCCGGCGGGGGTTGCGGGGACGCTCGATTAGCTCTGCCCGGTGGCGCCGTCAGCCGCAGGCGAGTCGCCAGCGTTGCCGGTACCGGCATCCGGCGCAGGGCCGGTGCCGGTGTCGCCGTTGCCATCCGCTGCGATGTTCTGCGGGGCATCAGCCGTGGGCGGAGCGTGTTTCTTGAGGAGGCGGGCTGCGCGCTCCAGGTCTTTCTTCCCACCGCACGCCGTATCCAGCTCCAGGGCGCGGTTGAGGTTGGCCACGCACTTGACCAGCTGGTCGAAGGGCGGCGGGTTGTCTTCGACGTCGTCAGCGCGGATCACGCTGCGGCCGGCGGCCAGGTAGAGCTTGGCGCGGACTTGGTCGGGCATGTCCTGCTTGGCGGTCAGCGCGGTGGTGGTATCCAGCACCACCACATCGAAGTCAGCACCCGCCACCTGGGCGCGCAGGGCAGCATCGGCCACTTCCTCGGCAATCAGGCAGCCGGTGGTGCGGGCGAAGCGGTCGGGCATGGCCAGGTTGTGACGCAGGGCGTAGTCGGCCAGCGGCAGCGCCCCGGCGAAGTCACCGGCATCGATGTGCCAGAGCATCAGGGTGGCAACCACCTCATCGTCGCCGCCGGCATCGGCCTGCAGCACGCCCTGCAGGTAGGGCGCGTAGTCGTCCAGGATCTCGGCCTTGAACTTGCCCTTGGCCTCGCCCGACTGGATCTGCTTGAGGCGCAGGCGGTGGTCCTGCAGCTTCATCATGTGCAGCTCGTACTCGGACGCGTTGTCCACCGGTGCCGAACCTTGGCGCCGGGCCGATTCCTCAGCCGCGCGAATGCGGCTGAGGTGCATCTTGGCGGGACTGGCGGCCATGGATCAGCCCCCAGCCGCTTCGGCTTCGGCGATGTTCTCGATCACGCAGCCGAAGCCGTAGTCCTCGACCACGTACGCATCGTTGGACGACTCGTAGTTCTCGATCTGGTTCTTCTTCGGGTTCTCGATGACGTAGCGGCGGCGACCTTCTTCCTGCCAGTAGATCGACAGGTTGGACAGCGAGGTGACCAGCAGGGTGCCATCCGGGATGTACGGCACCTCTGCAACCTGCAGGCCGCCCAGGCGGCGCTGCGACAGGATGATGTCGGTGGCCAGCTTCTCGGTGGAGGGCTGATCGGCGTTGACCAGCGGGAAGTACTTGTCGTGCAGCAGGCCACGGCCAACCACCGCGACCAGGCCCGGATCCTTGCGGTGCCACGGGTCGATCAGGTTGCTCACCGCGTCGTAGACCAGGGCGTCCAGGTTCTTGTAGTCACCCTCGGCACCGACCACCACCTTGCCCGAGCCAGCCTTCACTTCACGCATGACGCGCGCCGGGGCGTTGGTGCGGTACTGCTGCAGCCAGCCGATGTTGACGTCTTCCAGATTCGGGTGGGCGGCACGGTCGGTGGTTGCTGCCGCGCTGGTGCCATGGAAGCCGATCATCAGACGGTCCAGTGCCTGACGCTTGATGATGGCGTCGCGCAGCTTGGCCTGGAAGTCGGGGAACTTCGCCCAGGCGTCCAGCAGCTGGAAGCGAATGGCGGTGTCGAAGTTGGTCTGCTTGCACTCGTAGTCCTGGCTGCTCAGGCCCGAGACGTCGCGCGGGGAGCGCTCACCGTTGCCGGTGGTGTCGGTGCGGCCGGCGATGGTGCTGGAAACACCGATGCCAACCTTCTGACCCTTGAGCTCCCTGACGCCGATCATGTTGATCCGGCCCAGGAACTCGCTGGACTCCTGAATCCTGGTCTCCAGAGTCTGCTGGACGGTCGGGTCGACACTGAACGAATGGCCGGCGCTCTCGACGCCGTTGATGGTGGCCAGCTGTGCCAGATACGCGGCGTACAGGCGGCGGGTTTCATTACGCATGGAAGGTCTCCGAGAAGCGGGGTTGGGCGGTGGACTGCGGCGCGGCTTCGCGTCAACAGTCGGTCAGGGCGGTCTTGTCGTTCTGGCCGGTCACGGAGGGGCGGAAGGCCTGCGTGGTCGCTGCGGTGGTAGACAGCTTCTGCTCCAGAGCGCTGAACTCGGCACGGCTTTCGTCCAAGTCCTTGCGCAGCGCGGCGAACTGCGCGCCCTGGTCCTTGATGCTGTCGGCGATGCCGGTCAGCACCTCAGCCAGGCCAGCGAACGCCTGCGTATCAGCTGCGCCCTCCGGGGCCGGCGGCGTCACCGGTGCCGGCGGAGGGTTGCCCTTGCCGGTGAAGCGCTCCAACAGGCCGGCGATGCCGGAGAGCAGCTTGCCGGTGGCGTCGCCGCCGGCAGCTCCATCAGCGCTGACCTCTTCCAGCTCGATGCTGGATTCGCACGACGCGGTGAACACGTTCTCCGCGTTGAGCTTGCGGTCATCGAACAGCTTGGCCTCGGGGTGCTTGGCAGCGAAGGACAGCTTTTCGGTGCCCAGGCTGGCCGGGCTGTCGGTGACGGCCAGGCCGACCAGGTAGGCGCCGCCGGTCTTGGCGAAGTTAGGCGACACTTCGATGCTGGTGTAGATCTTCTGCTTGTCGTTGTTGACCATGCTCACCAGGGCATCGGTCGGTTCCAGCTGGGCGAACAGCGCCAGCTTCTTCTTGCCGTCGATGTCGACCTCTTCGGCCTTCACCGCCACCACATCGCCGTAGGCCTTGAACGGGCTATCCGGCAGGATGCCGCGGATGTGTTCCAGGTTGATGCGGGCGCCATACAGCGACGGGTTGTAGCTGCCGGCCATCTGCTGGATCCAGCCACGCTCGATCACACGGCCATCGGTGGTGTCGCCTTCCACAGCGACGCGGAAGAACTTGCTGCGGTACTTCTTCTTGGGATCCGACATGGTGTCCTCTGCTGATTTTGGCCGTGTGCGCGGATCGCGCTTCAACAGGTCCATGGTCGGCAGAGCGACAAACAGCAGCAACGCAACCGAGTTGTAAGACACGGCGCTACGTCATTGATTTCTGTATGAATCGGTCGCCGGACGCGACCCTAGTGCGGTGAACGACGTCGCCGCCCAACTCCAAACCGACAGCCGCAGACAGGCCAAATTCCTGTACTGGATGGGCTGGCGTGTCACCGAGATCGCAGAGGCGATTGGCGAGAAAGAGAAAACCATACACAGCTGGAAGGCGCGTGACGAGTGGGACCGCGCCGACAACGTCGAACGCATCGGCGGTGCGCTTGAACAGCGCCTCGTGCAGCTGATCCTGAAAGAGGGAAAGACCGGCGGCGACTTCAAGGAAATCGATCTCCTGCACCGCCAGCTGGAACGGCAGGCTCGGATCCAGCGCTACCAGGGCGGCGGCACAGAGACCGATCTGAATCCGGCCGTGGCCAACCGCAACGCAGGCCCGAAGAAGAAGGAACGCCGAAACGAGTTCAGTGAGACTGAGGTCGAGCAGCTCACGACCGCGTTTGTCGAGGGGTGCTTTGACTATCAGCTGGACTGGTACAAGGCCAGCAACCTGCGCACCCGCGCGATCCTCAAGTCGCGCCAGATCGGCGCCACCTACTACTTCGCCCGCGAGGCGTTGATCGATGCGGTCAAGACCGGCCGGAACCAGATCTTCCTGAGCGCATCGAAGGCGCAGGCGTTCCTGTTTCGTGGGTACATGCAGGCCTTCGTGCGCGAGACGCTGGACAAGGATCTCAAGGGCGGCGACAGCATCGTCCTGGCCAACGGCGCAGAGCTGTTCTTCCTGGGAACCAACGCCCGCACCGCGCAGGGCTACCACGGCAACTTCTACTTCGATGAGTTCTTCTGGACGCACGGGTTCGATGAGCTGAACAAGGTGGCCAGCGGCATGGCCATGCACAAGAAGTGGCGTAAGACCTATTTCAGCACGCCGTCCACCATGGCCCACCAGGCGTACAGCTTCTGGACCGGCGAGCGCCGGAACCGGGGCAAGCCGGCTGACCAGCGCATCAAGATCGACACCTCGCACGATGCGTTGGCGGGTGGCCACCTCGGGCAGGACAAGCTATGGCGACAGATCGTCACCATCCTGGACGCCGAACGCCGGGGCTGCGATCTGTTCGACATCGATGAACTGCGCGAAGAGTACAGCGCGGATGCCTTCGAGAACCTGCTGATGTGCGGGTTCGTGGACGACAGCGCCAGTGTGTTCCCCCTGAGCCTGCTGCAGACATGCGGCGTTGACAGCTATGTGGATTGGGCAGGCGACTACCGGCCCTTTGCCCAGCGTCCCTATGGCGACCGCCCTGTGTGGGTTGGCTACGACCCTGCCGAGACGGGTGACAGTGCCGGTCTGGTCGTGGTGGCGCCCCCCAGCGAGCAGGGCGGCAAGTTCCGCGTGCTGGAACGCTTCCAGTTCAAGGGAAATGACTTCGCCGCTCAGGCCGAGATCATCCGCAAGATCACCCAGCGCTACTGGGTTACCTACATCGGCATCGACACGACCGGCATGGGCACCGGTGTGGCCCAGATCGTGAAGACCTTCTTCCCGAACCTGGTCACTTTCAGCTACTCGCCCGAGGTAAAGGCCAGGCTGGTGCTGAAGGCTTACGACGTGATCAGCAATGGGCGTCTGGAATACGACGCCGGCATGCTCGACCTGACACGGTCGATCATGGCCATCAAGAAAACCCTGACCAAGAGTCAGCGACAGGTCACCTATACGGCAGGGCGAAGCGAAGAGACGGGCCACGCCGATCTGGCGTGGGCGCTGTTCCATGCCCTGCACAACGAACCGCTTGAGCGCCCGCACGCATCGGCGCGGCGCAGCCGATTGGAGATCAACGCATGAACGACGTCGCCGCACCTGCGGCCACCGCCCGCACGGTCAGCTTCACCTTCGGGGATCCGGTACCAGTTCTGGAATCGGGGGGCATCCTCGACTACGTCCACTGCTGGCAGAACGGGCGCTACTACGAGCCGCCGGTGTCGCTGGACGGCCTAGCGCGGGCAACCCGCGCCAACGTTTACCTGGGATCCGGCCTGCGCTTCAAGACCAACATGCTGGTCCGCTCCTTCAAGCCGAACAAGATCCTCAGCCGTGAGGCGTTTGAGCAGTTCGCCATGGATTGGGTGCATTTCGGCATGGGCTACCTGGAGCGCCGAAATTCGGTGATCGGCAACGCGATGGCGCTGGTGCCGGCACTGGCCAAGTACATGCGGCGTGGCGTCGAGCCGGGCACTTTCTACCAGGTCCGCGGCTGGAAGGATGAGCATGAGTTTGAGCCGGGCAGCGTGTTCCAGCTGCGGGAGGCCGACGTCAACCAGGAGATCTACGGTCTGCCGGAGTGGATGCCTTCGCTGCAGTCGGCCCTGCTGAACGAGTCGGCCACCCTGTTCCGACGCAAGTACTACAACAACGGCTCGCATGCCGGCTTCATCCTCTACCTGACCGACGATCAGATCGATGACGCCGACGTGGACGCGCTGCGCGAGTCGCTGAAAAGCACCCGGGGCGTGGGCAACTTCCGCAACCTGTTCCTGCACTCGCCCAACGGTAAGAAGGATGGCCTGCAGCTGATCCCGGTCAGCGAGGTGGCCGCCAAGGATGAATTCACTGGGATCAAGAGCGTCACCCGCGATGACGTTCTGGCATCGCTGCGGATCCCGCCGCAGCTGCTCGGGGTGGTGCCGCAGAACGCTGGTGGCTTCGGGTCCATCCGCGACGCCTACACGGTGTGGGGCAAGACGGAACTTGCGGCCATGCAGACGCGCATGCTGCGAGTGAACGACTGGATCGGTCAGGAGGTGATCGCGTTCGATGCCTTCGACCCGGAAGCCCTGGGCGGTGGCGCGTAATGCCGCCGGCCATGCAGAACCTGCGCTGCGGCGAGTGCGCCAAGCTGCTCGCCCGCGCCCTCGGCTATGCCGAGCTACAGATCAAGTGCCCGCGCTGCGGCACGCTCAACCACATGAAGGCCGAGAGCCTCCCCTCAGTTCGCCGCGAGCGACTTGAAGAAGGCTCCTGCCATGAAAAACCTGCTGTTGAAGGGCGACGCCCTGTCCCTGCTGCCGACTCTCGAGGCCGGCTCGTTCGATGCCCTGATCACTGATCCGCCCTATGCCAGCGGTGGCCTGACCGCCGCCGCGCGCCAGCGGCCGCCATCGGAGAAGTACGTTCGATCCGATCTTCATGCCGACTTCTTGGGCGATGAGCGCGACCAGCGCTCGCACCTGCGGTGGATGGTGATGTGGTTGAGCGAATGCGGCCGCCTGCTCAAGGAAGGCTCGCCCGTGTGCGTCTTCACCGACTGGCGGCAGCTGCCGCTCACCACCGATGCGCTGCAGTGCGCCGGGTTCACTTGGCGCGGGGTGACGGTGTGGGACAAGACCGAGGGTGTACGCCCTCAGCGCGGCCGTTTCCGTAACCAGGCCGAGTACATCGTTTGGGGCAGCAAGGGCGCCATGCCGCTGGACCGCAACGCGCCGGTGCTGCCGGGCGTGATCAAGGCGAAGGTACGCCGCGACGACAAGCTGCAGATGACCGGCAAGCCGACTGATCTGATGCGCCAGGTCGTGCGGATCTGCGAGGCGGGCGGCCGGATCCTGGATCCGTTCGCAGGGTCGGGCACGACGCTGGTGGCCGCCCAGATGGAAGGGTTCGGCTGGACCGGCTGCGAGGTCACCGAGCACTACTCGCAGGTAGCCCGTTCAAGGCTGGCCAACCTTCAGTAATCAGGAGGGGGCCTTCCGGCCCCCTTTCAATCACTCAGCTTGCAGACACGAGCTGGATGGTCATACCGGCAGAATTGACCGGGTACCCGTTGGTGACCTGTGGGCCGCTCCAGTGCAGCGTTCCACCATTGTCGTCGGTGTGGCCCAAGCCATGGACCTCCAGCCACACCAGCTTTTTTGTAGCCGGATTAGAAAGCTGCGTGACCATGCGGTCAAAGGTCGCTTCGGCTGCGTTGATCATGACCTTGATAGTCTTCGCGTGCGGGTCTACCCAGAACAGCCCTTCCTGCTCTGGCGGTTCAGGGTACGAAACCACATCAATGACGACCGGATATTTCGTCACGTCGTGCTCGTTTTCCCCTGCCACCAGCCGGTGGGCGATCTCCAACGTGCCCTTCAGTTCCAGCGCTGGGCCGCTTGAGTAGCGAGCGGGCAGGGTGAGCTTGGCGTCGTCGACGCGGATGTTGATCATTCGAAGCATGCGGTCCTCGCGTGGCTGGATAGGCACGCATGTTACCGCCGATCTCCCTTCCGCCCTCCCCATGAGAAAGGCCGCTTGCACGAGCGGCCTTTTTCGTGGGCGGCGCACGCGCGAAGGCCTGCCTTTCGGTCGGGTGCATGGTCGCAAGGTTACGGTCGCAGTCAAGTTGTCGAAGTGCAAGCGGCACGTGCATGCCGCCCTGTGCGCGCGCGTGCGGACGACGGGATTAGATGGCTACCACGGTCGCCCGGCGGGGCTGCGGCGGCGCTGCCGGGCGGCTGGGGCGGGCGAGGGGCCAGATGCAGGGCGAGGGACGGAGCCAGGGCGGCGAGTGAGGCCTCACCCCCCGGCGCGCGCAGTCGTCGCCCCGCCACGCCTGCGGTCTTTTCCCCCCTTTTTTTCCGCACCCCTGCGCCCCCGCCCAGCGCACGCCGTAGCAGGGGGCGCTGGCGTTCGGGAGGGCGTGCCGATCCCTGCGGATCCCTGCGCGCGGAGGGGCATTTCAGGAGCGGCCTGGCGGGCTTGGCGACGGCTTAGAGGATGGGGTGGGTCCGGAAACGAGCAATTTCCGCAATGGCCCGCCGTGAGGGCGTCTAAGTGACTGTTTCGTAAGGATTGTTGAATTGCGACCGAGGGCAATATTCTGCAATGTCTGCCGGGGCGATTTGTAATGTCATTGATTTCAAACGGTTTTTTCTAGCTGTCCTGTTGCCCTCAAATTAGGCAATCAGGTTGCTCTTTCATTGCCCTATTGTTGCGTTGAAAAAAGTTAGATAAGTAATTGAGTAATAAGGATAATTTTACTTTCATCTGGGATGGTTGCAGAAATTGCTGGTTTCCGATGGCCACGACCTAAATTGCATAAAAGGGCGGGGGAGGTGGCCAACGCACCCTCTCGCCGCTATCTCCACGCTCTCGCCGCGCACGCTCCGCCGCCACCTGGTTGTCGCTGGATCCGTCGCAGCCGGTGCGACCGCTGGGCGTATCCTGCCGCGCATGACCTTGCCGCCCGGCTTCCAGTGGACCACGCGCTCGGCCAGCCGCCCTGGCGAGCTGCCGACCGTGATCGTGTGCGATGGGGTGTGGGTGGTGGCCATGTTCCAGCGCGTAGACGACGGCTGCTGGGTGGCCACCCTCGACCGGCACCGGAATGGGCCAGGTGGACCGTCCAGGCGCTGCAGCAGCTACGAGCAGGGGCGTGCCGGCGCTGAGATGTGGGTGGCCAGGCACGTGGCCCGGCTACGCGACGACGTCGACCAGATCCGCCGGTACCGTGAGGCGGTGCAGGCGAACAGGCTGGCCAAGGCCAGCATCGAGCCGCCCTTCGGGTGGATGGGGTAGGCGACTGCCGGCGGCCTGGTCAGGCCGGCTCTACGGGAAGGCGGTGCAGCGTTTCGGGTCGGAGCTGGGTGTAGCGCTTCAACTCGTTCCAGGACTCATGCAGCGTGACCGACGCCACCTCGGGAATGTCGTAGCCCTGTTCAAACAACCTCGATGTGGCTTCATGCCGCAGATCGTGGAAGCACAGATCCGTGATGGCCAAGCGGATGCAGGCCCGCGTGAACGCGGTGCTGATCGACTTCGTGTTGTAGGGGAAGATCCTGTCCTCGCCCGCAGTCCGCGGCTGCCGCTGCACGATGGTCCAGGCGTCGCCCAAGAGCGGAAATCGCTTGTGGTTGCCAGCCTTCTTCCGGGGATGTTTGGCATCCCTGAGCAGGGCGGTGCGCGTGGCCAGGTCGACGTCCGACCACAGCAGCCGCGTTATCTCGCCCTCGCGCTTCGCTGACTGGATGGCGAAATCGATGATGTCCACCATTGGGATCTGCGAACGCCACGCCGCCCGCCCGAAGTGGTCCCTCAGCTGCTGCAGCTCCGCCTCTGTCGGCCGTCGATCGCGCCGCTTGGACTTCCCTACCAGGCCCAGCAAGCGCAACGCCGGCCGGGCTTCTGCGACAGGGTCTATAACGAGCTTCACGCCCTTCATTGGCGCGGCCAGTTTGAGCAGCTCGGACAGGTAGCCCAGCTCTACGTTCATGGTCGCGGGAGCGCAAGCGGGGATAATGACCCCCTTTCCCGTCATGTGGTTGCCGCTGATCCGTCGCCGGGCGTGCTCGATGACGTCGCCGGCAGTGAGCTGCCTGGCCACGATGTGCCCGAGGCTCTCCTGCAGGCGCGTCATGTTGCCGGTCTGGGTCTTGGACACCGCTTTTACGCTGGCCAAGGCTTCGGTACGCCAGGTGATCAGCTCGGCGATGGTTGTGCCATCGCCGGTGGCGCCGCCTCGGGCCTCAAGATCGGCCATCTCGCGCTCCACGCGATCAGCCCAGGTCTTGGCGGCGGTCTTTGTGGGGAACGTGCGGGTTTGGTCTTTGTGACCTTTGCGGCGCACCATAGCGCGCCACCGGCCGTTGCGGTTCTGCAGTGTTGCCATCGTTGTGCCATTCCCTGTTGTGCCAAGGCCTGCCTGGCACACAGATGGTACAGACGAACGGGAAAACGCGGGAAATATCGGGAATATTTGGGTGCTTTAGGGTGCCACTGATGAAGATAAGCCTATGAAATCCTTGAATTTGAGTGATATTCGCCTGTCCGTTGCCCCCATGATGGACTGGACGGACCGCCATTGCCGCGTGTTCCATCGCGTGCTGGCTCCCGGGGCGCGGCTGTACACGGAGATGGTGCACGCCAACGCGGTCATCCATGGTGACCGCGAGCGCCTGCTCGGCTTCGACCGCAGCGAACAGCCGCTGGCCCTGCAGCTGGGTGGCAGCGATCCGGCCCTGCTGGCGCAGGCCGCGCGCATCGCCGCGGACTGGGGCTACGACGAGGTCAACCTCAACTGCGGCTGCCCGTCCGATCGCGTGCAGGCGGGCCGCTTCGGTGCCTGCCTGATGCGAGAGCCGGTGCTGGTGGCCGAATGCGTGGCCGCGATGGTCGATGCGGTCGACATCCCGGTGACCGTGAAGTGCCGTCTGGGCGTGGATGAGGACAACGAGTACGAGGCGTTCGCCAGCTTCGTCGACCGCCAGGTCGCTGCCGGTGCAGCGATGGTGGTGGTGCACGCGCGCAATGCCTGGCTGAAGGGCCTGTCACCCAAGGAGAACCGTGAGGTTCCGCCGCTGAAGTACGACTGGGCCTACCGCCTGAAGCAGGAGCGGCCCGCGCTGCCGGTGGTGCTCAATGGCGGCCTGGCCAGCATCGAAGCCGTGCAGGCCCAGGCCGGCCATGTCGATGGCGTGATGCTGGGCCGGGCCGCGTACCACGATCCCTATCTGCTGCATCAGCTGGAAGCGCTGCACACCGGTACGCCGCTGCGGTCGCGCGCGGACCTGCTGCGCGCGCTGCGCCCGTATGTCGAGGCCCGTCTGGGCGAGGGCATGGCCCTGAAGCACATCACCCGTCACCTGCTCGGCCTGTTCCATGGGCAGCCCGGTGGGCGCGCGTTCCGCCAGGTATTGAGCGAGGGTGCGCACCGTCCAGGCGCCGACTGGACATTGGTCGAACAGGCCCTTGCCGTCACCGAGCGCGACGCTGACCGTGCCGCTGCGTGACGTTCGTCACATTCCTGACTTGACAACGCCGGCCGATTCGTCCCGAATGTTCACTTAGATGAACAAACCTGCGGTTCGCCCGGAAAAGTTCAGATCGGATTCACTGCCCCAAACCAAGAATTTGCAAAGGAATTGTAAAGACCGGGTCCCGCACCCGGTTCCCGGATTTACGACTTTTGAACGAATCGCCGTGCTCGGCTAGGATCGCATCGATGTCTTCCGCTCCCCTCCATTGCCGCATTGCCCTGGCCACCTGCGTGGTGCTGGCGGCTGCGCCGCTGTCGTCGGCAATGGCACAGCAGCCCCCGCGTGCGGAACACGGCCGGGCGGAGATGATGGAGCGGAGCGAGCGGGGTGGCCGTGGCGACGAGCGCTCGCTGTCCGATGCCGTGCGCCGCGTGCAGCGCACCACCGGTGGCCACATCCTGGGCGCCGAACGGGTGCCGTTCGATGGTCGTGACATCAACCGGGTCAAGTACATGGACGACCGGGGCCGGGTCCGCTACATGGACGACCCCGCCCCGTCGCGTTCACAGCCGCGCACGCCGCGGTCGGATATGTCTTCACTACGCGGCGATAACCCCTGAACAGGGATAGTTGTCGCTATCAACCCGTACCCCACTGGCCTCCGGGCCACACCCAGGACACTAGGGAGAGTTCATGCGTATCCTTCTGGTCGAAGACGAAGCCCCGCTGCGTGAGACCCTGGCAGCCCGGCTCAAGCGCGAAGGCTTTGCCGTCGATGCTGCGCAGGACGGCGAGGAAGGCCTCTACATGGGGCGCGAAGTCCCGTTCGACGTCGGCATCATCGACCTCGGCCTGCCCAAGATGTCGGGCATGGAGCTGATCAAGGCGCTGCGTGACGAGGGCAAGAAGTTCCCGGTGCTGATCCTGACCGCGCGGTCGAGCTGGCAGGACAAGGTCGAGGGCCTGAAGCAGGGCGCCGACGATTACCTGGTCAAGCCGTTCCACGTCGAAGAGCTGCTGGCCCGCGTCAACGCGCTGCTGCGCCGCGCCGCCGGCTGGAGCAAGCCGACGCTGGAATGCGGCCCGGTCGCCTTGGATCTTGCCGCGCAGACGGTCAGCGTTTCCGGCAGCAATGTCGACCTGACCAGCTACGAGTACAAGGTGCTGGAGTACCTGATGATGCATGCCGGTGAACTGGTCTCCAAGGCCGACCTCACCGAGCACATCTACCAGCAGGACTTCGACCGCGACTCGAACGTGCTGGAAGTGTTCATCGGCCGCCTGCGCAAGAAGCTGGACCCGGACGGTGAACTGAAGCCGATCGAGACCGTGCGCGGCCGCGGCTACCGTTTCGCGATCCCGCGCAACGAGGGCTGAGCCGGCTCACCCTGGCGATTGCACGATGTCCGGCCGTCTGTGGTTCTTCCGACGCTGGCGGCCGCGCTCCCTGCAGGCGCGCCAGCTGTTCGCCGCGTCCGTGGGCCTGGTCGCATTCCTGGCCCTGGCCGGTTACGCGCTCGACGCCGCCTTCGCCGATACGGCGAAGGCCAACCTGCGTGAGCGCCTGAAGAACTACGCCACCGCCTATGCGGCCGGCATCGACTTCACCCGCGATCGTTCGCTGTACATCCGCGAGCAGCCACCGGACCCGCGCTTCGACGTGCCCGGCAGCGGTCTCTACCTGCAGGTGGTGATGCCGGACGGCAAGGGCAATTCGATGTCGGCCGAAGGCCCGATGCTGCCCACCGTCGGCGGCGGCCTGCTTGCGCCACGCCAGGAGGTATTCGAAGGCCCGCTGCCGATGATCCAGATCGACGGCAGCCAGGGTTCGGTGTACCGCTACGGCCTGGGCCTGGTGTGGGACGCCGATGCCGATCCCGCCACCGAGTTCCCGTACACCATCTACGTGATGGAAGACTCGCGCGCGCTCGGTGCGCAGCTGCGGGTGTTCCGCAGCCGTGTCTGGTTCTACCTGGGTGGCATCGGCCTGATCCTGCTGCTGCTGCAGACCGTCATCCTGCAGTGGAGCCTGCGTCCGCTGCGTCGCGTGATCACCGAGCTGACCAAGGTGCAGCGCGGCGAGACCGAGCGCATGAGCGAGCGCCACCCACGCGAGCTGGAACCGCTGACCGACAGCATCAATGCCTTCATCGAAAGTGAGCGCGAGAACCTCGAACGCCAGCGCAACACGCTGGCGGATCTTGCGCACAGCCTGAAAACGCCGATCGCGGTGCTGCGCACGCAGATGGACAGCGGTGCCGGTGATGGCGCGCTGCGCGAAGAGCTGGACGTGCAGCTGCAACGCATGAACAACCTGGTGTCCTATCAGCTGGCGCGCGCTGCGTCGTCGGGCCACAAGCTGTTCTCCGCACCGTTGCCGATCGAGTCCAACGCCGAAGAGATCGTGCGGGGCCTGGAAAAGGTCTATGCGGCCAAGGGCGTGCTGTGCGAGTTCGACATCGATCCGGCCGCGCGCTTCCATGGCGAGCCGGGTGACCTGCAGGAACTGCTGGGCAATCTGCTGGAAAACGCCTTCAAGTGGGCCAAGCGCCGTGTCCTGCTGACCGCGCAGCCCCTGCCGGCACCGAATGCACGCCGCGCCGGCCTGCTGCTGGCCGTGGACGACGACGGCCCGGGCATCGCGCCGGAGGATATCGGCAAGGTGCTGCAGCGTGGCGTACGTGGCGACGAACGCGTGCAGGGCCACGGCATCGGCCTGTCGATCGTGCAGGACCTGATCAAGGATTACCGCGGCGAACTGGCGGTCGGCCGTTCCAGCGAACTGGAAGGCGCCCGCTTCGAAGTGCGTCTGCCGCCGGGCCCGTAGGGCGGGCCTGCTTCGATCCACCGGTCAACGCGAATGCAGGCAGCGCCGGGCCACGCCCGGCGAACCGATGACATGACTCAGCCGCCCAGCGCCGGTGGTTCACCATAGAAGCGCCGCAGATGCGCGGCGACATCGGGCAGCGCTTCGGCAAGCACGTCCGGAGCGGAGAAGTGGTACTCGCTGGCGACCGCGAAGAACTCCTCCGGTGCTTCGGCGGCATACGGGTCGATCAGCGTCTCCTGGCCGGCATCCACCTGCGCGCAGAACGCATCGTAGGACTGCTGGAAGACAGCAGCCCACTCACGTTGCCACGCACGCGGCAGCGGCGGTGTGCCGTCCATCGCGCCGTCAAGCGCATCGAGCTTGTGCACCATCTCGTGCACGGCCACGCAGTAGCCCTCGTGCGGTGCGGCCAGATCGGCCTGCACGTCGGCCCAGGACAGGATCAACGGCCCGCTGTCCCACGATTCGCCGATCAGCTCGTCGTCCCATTCGTGCAGCACGCCCGCCGCATCCATGTGGCTGCGATGCACGCGGAATGCGTCGGGGTACACGATCAGCTGCGACCAGCCCTGCAGCCCCACCTCGCCGAACTCGAGCAGTGGCAGGCAGCACAGGGCCGCCAGCAGCACGCCATCGGCGGCCTGCAGCTGCAGGTTGCCGATCGGGGTGATGGTCTTCTCATGCAGGAAGCGCGCCGCCAGCGTGCGCAGCCGGGCGCGTCGTTCGTCGGAAAGCCCCTGCAGCCATGCCGTACGGCGGCAGGCCTCATCCCAGTACGCGTCGTCGATCGGCCGCGGTGCGGGCCGCAGCCACTGCAGCAACGACTTGATCAGCGGAACATTCCCGGCAGGTAGCTGTGCCACTTCGGCGCACGCAGCCGCTGCAGCATGTCCTCATCGCTGCCGCCACCGCCGGTGCTGGTCGCGCTGCTGGCCGCTGGGCGTGCCGGAGCAGGCTTGGCCGTGGTGGTCGATGCCGTCGGTGCGCGCTGCGAGGCGGCATCGCCGTTGGAGGACACACAGGCGCCGCGGCTGTCATCCAGTGCTGCTGTGGCCGACGCCGCGAAGGGCATCGTCAGCAGGATCAGGCAATGGGCATAACGGCGCATTGACGACATCCACGTTAAGGGAAGGTGAGTTCCCGATTCTAGCCCGAACCCGGCACCGGATTGGAAGCCCGCCGCCGGCCCCGTGGCGGGCGTCGCTGGCGGCTTTCCCGCATAATTCCGTCCTGACTTCGTGGAAGCTGCCGTGGACGATCGCCAATTGCTGGCCAAACTCGCTGCCGGTCGCCTGTCCGGCGACGCCCTGGCCCGTGAGCTGGGCCAGACCCGGGCGGCAATTTGGAAGCGCATTCAAGGGCTTAGGGCCGCAGGTGTCGATATCGAGGGCCGTGCCGGCGAGGGTTACGGCCTGACCCGCCCGGTCGAGCTGCTGGACCCGGCGACGATCCGTGCCGCCCTGCCGGCCGATGCCCTGTCCCTGCTGCATGACCTGCAGGTGGCCTGGACGGTGGATTCCACCAATGCCGAATTGCTGCGGTGCAGCGCGCCCCAGCGCGGGGTCAGCGTCCTGCTGGCCGAACGCCAGACCGGAGGGCGGGGGCGGCGCGGCCGCACCTGGGCCTCGCCGCTGGCGGCCCATGTCTATCTGTCGGTGCTGCGCCTGTTCTCCGGGGGCCTTGGCCGGCTGGCGGGGCTGAGCCTGGTTGCCGGCATCGCCGTGGCCGAAGCGCTGCACGATCTGGGTTTCACCCAGGCGCAGCTGAAGTGGCCGAATGATCTGATCGTCGATGGCCGTCGCAAGCTGGTCGGCCTGCTCGCCGAAGGCGGCGGCGAATACGCCGGTCCGGCCCGCGCGGTGATCGGCATCGGCATCAACACGCACATGCCGCCCTCGTTCGCCGAGCAGATCACCCAGCCCTGGGTGGATCTGGACACACTGGCCGGCGCGCCGGTCGACCGCAACATCGTCGTCGCGGCCGTGCTCGCACGGCTGCTGCCGGCGCTGGAGGAATTCGATCGCGAAGGGCTGGCGCCGTTCCTGCCGCGCTACGCCGCCTTCGACATGCTGGCCGGCCGCGAGGTGCGCGTCGAGCTGGAGGGGCAGTGGCAGCACGGCACCGCACTCGGCCTGGCCGATGACGGCGCGCTGCGCGTGAGCATCGACGGCTGCGAGCGCCGCCTGCATGCCGGCGAAGTCACGGTGAGGGCGGCATGAGCGACTGGTTGTTCGACCTGGGCAATTCGCGCTTCAAGTTCGCGCCGTTGCAGGGGGATCGCGCGGGTGACGTACAGGCCTGGGCGCATGGCGCCGAAGGCATGGCCGGGCAGCCGCCGCACAGCCTGCCCAGCGGCGCGACGGCGTTCGTCGCCAGCGTGGCCGCACCTTCGCTGACCAGCGCCATGCTGGACCAGCTGCAGCGGCGCTTCGACCAGGTGCATGTGGTGCGCACCAGCGCCGAATGCGCAGGCGTGCGCATCGCCTACGCGCGCCCGGAGAAGTTCGGTGTGGATCGTTTCCTTGCCCTGCTGGCCGCCGCCAAGGCGCAGCGCCCGGTGCTGGTGGTGGGCGTGGGCACGGCGCTTACCATCGACCTGCTCGATGCCAGTGGCCAGCATCACGGCGGCCGCATCGCCGCATCACCCACCACCATGCGCGAAGCACTGCATGCGCGCGCCGTGCAGCTGCCCGCCAGTGGCGGCGATTACAGCGAGTTTGCCAATGACACCGCCGACGCACTCGCCTCCGGTTGCGATGGTGCTGCGGTGGCGCTGGTCGAGCGCAGTGCGCAGCAGGCGCAGGCACTGCTGGGTGTGATGCCGTCGCTGCTGGTGCACGGTGGCGGCGCGCCCGCGCTGATGCCATTGCTGGACGGCGCCGACTACCACCCCTCGCTGGTGCTGGACGGCCTCGCCCGCTGGGCGGTGCACCAGCCTGCAGGCTAGTATCCGCGCATGCTCACCCGTGCCCTGATCGTCGTCCTGGCCATCCTCAATCTTGGCGTTGCCTGCTGGTGGCTGCTGCGCGATGCGCCGCAGAAGCCTGCGCCGCCACCGCGGCCCGCCGGCGTGGCCGAACTGCGCTGGGTGCCCGGCGGCACCGATGCGGCGGTGGCCGCGCAGGCATCGTCGGAGGCACCGGCGCCAGCACTGGTGGAGCGCGACCCCGCAGCGGCGACCGCCGTGGCGTCCACTCCTGCCCCTGCCGCGCCGGCCAAGGCGCCGGCTGCGGAAGCAACCTCCAGCCCGACGCCAGCGCCGGCGCCGGTCGCACCGCCGGTCGCGCAGGCGCCTGCCGCCAGCGAGCCGCCGCGCTGCATCGCGTTGGGTCCGTTCGCCGATCGTGCCGCCGCCAGCGCGGCGCAGGGCCGGGCCGGCACGCTGCTCAACCAGGCACGCCTGCGCGAGCAGCCGGCCGCCAGCGGCAGCGCCCGCTACCGCGTGCTGCTGCCGGCCGCCGCCAGCCGCGAAGAGGCGCAGGCCACGGTCAAGCGCATCGTCGCTGCGGGCCTGGGCGACTACTACATCATCAGCCAGGGTGAGGACGCTAACGCCGTGGCGCTGGGCCAGTACCGCAACCGCGAAGGCGCCGAGCGGCGTATCGCTGCGGTGCAGGCCGCCGGATTCCAGCCGCGCCTGGTGGCCAGCGGTGATGCCGGCCAGTGGTGGCTGGACGGGCAGCTGGCCGGCACCGCACAGCCTGCGCAGGTGCAGCAGCGCAGCGGCGCCGCCCGGCAACAGTCGCTGGAATGCGCGCGACTGCGCTAGAATCCCCCCACTGCGGCGCTGCCGCCCGTGCGTCACCCATGCCGCTTTAGCTCAGTTGGTAGAGCAACTGTCTTGTAAACAGTAGGTCATCCGTTCGATTCGGATAAGCGGCACCATCCCGCAGTCGCTGGCTTCCGCAGCGTTCTTTCTCCTGTGGCGAATTGCAGCGCGTTTGCCAGGCGCCGGAGTCGCATACGCAGGGCTGTCAAAAGTAAGAGTGAACTCGAAGCATTTGACGTGGCCACGCATCTCCGTACGCCTGAAGAAATGGTCGCCTATCTCGATGCCTGCATCGTCGAAAGCAATGGCGATTCGGCCTTCACTGCCAAGGCACTGGGCGATATCGCGCGTGCCCTATCGGGCGCTGTCCGGCGAGCGGAGTCCTGATTTCGCGACCGCTACCTGAGCGGCACGCGCTCGCGCACACGATCTCCCGGAGGCGGCATGCTCAGTCCGGAATGCGGGCGATCACCTTGATCTCGAAGTCGAATCCGGCAAGCCAGTTGACGCCCACCGCCGTCCAGTTGGGATAGGGCTTCTCGGGGAAGACCTCGCTCTTTACGGTCATGACGGTTCCGAACTGGTTCTGCGGGTCCGTATGGAAGGTGGTCACGTCGACGATGTCGTCAAGCCCGCAACCACCGGCCTTCAGGGTTGCCTCCAGGTTCGCGAAGGCCAGGCGGACCTGCGCCTCGAAGTCGGGCTCGGGCGTCCCGTCGCTGCGGCTGCCCACCTGGCCGGACACGAACAGCAGGTCACCCGACTGGATCGCGGCCGAATAGGTCTGCGAGGTGTACAGGTCCTGCCGGCCGGCCGGGAAAACGGCATTGCGCTTGCTCATGGGATTCTCCAGAAGGGGATCGATGAGCCTCAAGGTAGTCCTCGGCATTGGCCGGATAAACGCCTATAAAGCGCCATCACTATTTGCCAAATCAAAACAATCGGCGGGCGTGGCGGCGCGGCTCATGCCGCGTGCAACTGCAGCTCCACATACTCCGCCAGCCCCCGGCAGGCCAGCAGCAGGCCTGCGCGCGCGCCGTCGCCGATGTCGTCCTCCTAGGCGCCATCCACACGCACGCGCTAGGTGGTACGCAGGATCTCCCGCGATGTGGTGACGCCTGCCGCTTCGCACCGCTTCAATGATTGCCGACGCAGGCCTGCCCCTTATGAACTGCAAGCTCTCCGCTCCCTCCAGTCTTGATGCAGAACACGGTGGAATAAAAGCGGGTCTGAACAACACTCTCGACCGTGCGAGCGGTATCCATACTGAATACATACGGCCTGTTCAGTGAAAGCGTTGGATTGAGCGCCCTTTCATGGGTGGATACTGGAATATAGCCATCCGGCACCTTTCCGTATGACATGCAATCACCCGGCATGAGTGTCAGGGGCTTGGCGCCCGCTGCCAGCTCAATAGCCCAGGTTCCACTTGGTGCGCGGCTCTCATGGATCATCACGCGGCCAACTGCAAATGAAGTTCTGCTCTTGCTTGGGACGCAGATCGCCGGAATACCATCGACAAGGATGACCTGCGCCTCTCTCCCTATTCCAAGCGGGGTTGCATCGGCAAAGTCAGCAGCACTGAAGCAGGATCCCGCCAGAATGAAGGTTCGAGCTATTGCATGCATTTTCATCAGTGATCGTGTGTGTTGCTGGAGCGAATTGTTGGGGGAAATGTCTATGCATGAAATTTGGCGAAATGGCGTGTCCGGTCGACGCTATGGTTGGCCTTGCTGCCGGCCTTCTCGGTGGAAACGGTCAGCCTCCAGAACAAGACGAGCCGCTCTCCACGTGATGGCGCTTGAGTGGCAGTTGAGGGTGTCGGTGCGTTCACGGATTGTTTTTGATCTGTACCGCGCGCCGCCAACAGTGCCGCATTTCTCATTCTTCGACCTGTTCCACGCTTTCTGGTCTTTTCTATTGGCGGTCCGCCAATCTTTCGGCATTTGTCCAAGGACTTCCTTAAGCGCGTATTTGTTGTATCTATAGAATCTCTTGGCGGCGTCCAGTGATTCTTCATCGCTGAAAAAGTCCATCGTGGCGTCATTGTCAGCGGTCATGTCTTCGCCTGTGCCCAGGGAACCCATGGTCTTTTGTTCAGATGAGATCAATTTTTCCCTGAGGTGGTCATTGCTGAATTTTCTGTTCGGAGGGCTGCACGCTGGCATGCATGCCAGGATGGATATGCATAGAAGCAGATATCCAGATGCGATTCTCATTGTTCAATTTATGTGCGCGACTGAATTCCCATCATCTCTTACGGTTGTGCGGCCGTAAATTCCGTGAGGAGGGTATTTGGACAGCTGGCAGCCTGGCACGTACTTGTCGGCGGCCGCAGATAGCAGGCAAATCCGTCAGAATTTCCCTCTTTTCTCAAAATTCGAGTGCCTCTTCCAAGGGCGCCTGCGTGGTGGTCTCAAGCGCTCTTGCAGTGCAGTTTCCGTGCAGAATCCGACAGCTTGCGCGGCGGGCCTCTCTATGGGTGCCTGAGGGGAGATTGAATGGGGCGCTGCAGTCGGCCTATGTCGATAATGGAGGAATGGGTGCGTGCTCGACGTGGGCCTGTATTCCAGCAATGTTACTTTTTCCCATGCCCATCCCAATAACCACCGGGCATTGGGGTGACAGTTCGTTCGATCCACGGCGCTGAACATGTGAGCTGCGCACTCTCACAGCCGCGCCTGCAGCTCCACATACTCCGCCAGCCCCCGGCAGGCCAGCAGCAGGCCTTCGCGCGCGCCGTCGCCGATGTCGTCCTTCTCGGCGCCATCCACACGCACGCGCTCGGCGGCGTGGAATACCTCCAGCAGCGTGACCAGGCCGGCGGCGGCGCGGTCGGTACGCGCACGGGTCACGCCCTGGCCTGGGCTGGGTACGGGGCCTTTCCACGGCTGACCATCGGCGGCATCGCCGCTGCGGATACGCTGCAGGCAGCCCACCAGCGTGATCGGCTCAGGCAGATCAACGGCAGCGGAAAGCGCAGCTTCCAACGGCTCTGCCAGTTCGCGGGGCAGGTGCTCGGCGGCATCGCCCAGGGTGGCAAGCAGATAGGGGTAGCGGGGTGCGGTCATGGGACATCCTCATGCGGAACAGAGGCGCCACCCGCAGAGGGTGGCGGACGATGCGTGGTTCCAATACCGGAGTCGATGAACCGGCGGGCACAAGGCCCCCACGCACCGCCCGCCGTAGATCGGCAGACGGATTGCCAGCCGGCGCCACCCCGAGACAGGTGGCGCCGACTGACAAGCGTAAACAACATCGACTTCCGGGATTGGAGCCCGGGCCACCCGTTGTCGGTGGCGATTCATCATGCGCACGCGCAAACACCGCCCGCCAGTCATTCTTTCCAATGACTTCGTGCGATTCGAAAGAAAAAATGAATTATCGCTTTTGACCTGTTTCGCGCGATGTAAAGGCAAAAGCGACATCCTGCGCGATGCCTTTGCAATGGCGGATTCCAGTGATTCCCACGCACGGCAATGGACGCGACATACGCGAAGTAAAGCTGGCTTAACCGGTGCGGCAGACCGAGCCAGCACGATGCTAACGGCAATGGCCGGCAAGTGCAGCGCCGATCCTGATGGTGCTGAAGGATCGGCGCTGCGGTAGACGCCACAGTGTTGCCATCCGCCCAGCCTGGGTGCCCTGCCATCTGCGCATGCGTCGTCATGGCCCATCGCTCACGTGCGGGCTGGCTACATCGCCCATACGCGCCCGGCCGTGCTGATTCCGACACTGTGTTGCCATGCGGTGTTCCGCCACCGCTGACCGCATCTGCCCTGCTGCACCGCCGCGAGTCGTGTCACACAGCTCTGGCTAGACTGTGCTTCTTTTTCCGTTGCAGGAGGCACCCATGGCCCATCCCATTTCCGTCTCGTTGATCGGCGTCCCCACCGATGTCGGTGCCGGCCATCGGGGCGCGCGGCTGGGGCCGGAAGCGCTGCGCGTGGCGGGCCTGCCGGAGGCGCTGGCGGCGCGCGGTGTGGACGTGCGCGATCTGGGCAACCTGGACGGCCCGCGCAACCCGTGGACCGCGCCGGTCGAAGGCTACCGCCATCTGGACGAGGTGGTGGCCTGGAACCATGCACTGATGGAGGCCAGCTATGCCGAGCTGCAGGACGGGCGCATGCCGATCATGCTCGGCGGCGACCATTGCCTGGGCATCGGCTCGATCACCGCAGTGGCCCGCTGGTGCCGCGAGCAGGGCAAGACCCTGCGCGTGCTGTGGCTGGATGCACACTCGGACTTCAATACCAGTGATGTCACGCCGTCGGGCAACATCCACGGCATGCCGGTGGCCTGCCTGTGCGGGCTGGGGCCGGAGGCACTGACCCGTCTGGGCGGCAGTGCGCCGGCAATCACGCCCGCCCAGGTGCACCAGATCGGCATCCGCTCGGTGGACCCGGAAGAGAAGCGCCTGATCAAGACCCACAAGGTCGACGTCTACGACATGCGCTACATCGACGAGAACGGTATGAAGCGCACCGTGGAGGCCGCGCTGGCCGGAATCGATGACAGCACCCATCTGCATGTCAGCTTCGATGTCGACTTCCTCGACCCGAGCATCGCACCCGGCGTCGGCACCACGGTGCCGGGTGGGGTGAACTACCGCGAAGCGCAGCTGGTGATGGAAATGATCGCCGACAGCGGGCGCATGGGGTCGCTGGATATCGTCGAGCTCAATCCGCTGCTGGACAAGCAGAACGCCACCGCCGAACTGGCCGTGGACCTGGTGGAAAGCCTGTTCGGCAAATCCACGCTGATGCGCGATTGAGGGCATCCCTGAACGGATCGCCGATCCGTTCACGCCCGCTGCACGCCGCAGCCGCCAGATTGCACCTCACGCGGCGGCGGTGGCTTCGGCCCTGCCTGCCGAGCGACAGAACCCCATCCGCGTTGTAGCGGTGAAGCGGCGAACCCAAGGAGAAGCCCATGAAGCGCGTAGTTGCCCTGATGCTGTTGTCGATGTTCTCGGTGGCCATGCTGGCCGGCTGCAACACCGTTGCCGGTGCCGGCAAGGACGTGCAGAAGGCCGGTGAAAAGGTCGAGGATGCCGCCAAGGGCAACTAAGCCCGACGCGGTGTGGAACAGAAAAAGGCCGGGATCTTCCCGGCCTTTTTTTCGTGCGTGTGTATGGCCGCGTAGTCGCCATCGCGTGTGGCGATGGAGTGAACCATTCAAGCACGTGAGCATGTGTTTCATGAGCGGTTGACCGCCTTTCAACAGCGGATGCGGGAAGCTGCAGTCACGGTAAGAACGCCGTTGCAACCAAGGATTCCCAGCAATGAACAAAGACATCATTTCCGGCAAGTGGTCGCAGCTGAAGGGCAAGGCCCAGGCCAAGTGGGGCGATCTGACCAACGACGATTTCGATGTGGCCGAGGGCAATGCCGAATATCTGGCCGGCCGCCTGCAGGAACGGTATGGCTGGGCCAAGGACCGCGCCGAGAAGGAAGTCCGTGACTTCGAAGACAGCGTGCGCAAGGACTACCCGGACTACAAGTAAGTAGCCGGCGGTAAGCGGTTCCCCCACGTCGACGCCCGCACCCTCTGGTGCGGGCGTCGTGCTGTCAGGGACTCAACGTGTCGGCGGATCCGGCACGTAGCGGTTCGGAAACGCCTGCGGCTCGCGCGGCAGGCGCGAAGGCGGGTCGAGCACGATGCCGCGTGCGCGCAGCGCGCGTGCGCTGTCGTAACGCAGCTGCACGACCTGCGCCGGCGTGCGGCTGGCCCGTTCGAATGCGGTATCACGCACCGAGGAGCGTTCGCGCGCGCCGTGACCGGTGCCCAGCGACGGTGCCTGCGACCGCGCTGAGTAGCCGTCCATGCGGCTGGCGCTGGCGTCCGCAGCGGATTCCGCAGCGGCCGGCGCCGGGGCGCCACGGCGCAGCAGCGGCTCCGGTCGGAGCGGCCAGCGACGGGCCTCCTCGAACACCGCCGCGCCGATCACGCCGATGTTGTCCGCACGGCCGGTACGGCTGGCATAGCTGCCACTGGGGCTGCTGAAGACGAACTGCGCCACTTCATCCTGGCTCTTGCGCCAGCCGGTGATGTCGGCGCGCTGGCCGGGGTTGAGCACATAGCCGGTCTGCGACGGGTCGGCATCTTCGCCGGAGATGGCATTGATGCCATCCACCGAGAGCACCACCAGCACCCGCCGCGGGCTGTCGTTGTACAGGCGTACCGCATAGCGATGGCCGCGCTCGCCCGCCACCCAGCGCTGTCCATCGGCTGCATGGCTGCGCAGTTCGGTGCCGCGGTCGCGGTCGATCAGGGTCATCCGCACAGGGCCGTCCTGCGGCATCGGCGGTGGCGGCGGAACCGGGCGGAAGCCGGCCAGGGGCAGGATCAGCAGCAGGGGCAGCAGGCGTTTCATGTGGGAACTCCGGTGGGCTCGGGTGAATGAACGACCCGCAGGCCCTGACGGGGTTGGCCGTGGGCACGGTAAACTGGTTCCGTTCATCGAAGGTTTCCCCACGCAGTCATGACGACCCGAGTCCTTACCGGCATCACCCCCTCCGGCACCCCCCATCTGGGCAACTACGTTGGCGCCATCCGTCCGGCCATCGCGGCCAGCCGCACCCCGGGGATCGAGAGCTTCTTCTTCCTGGCCGACCTGCACAGCCTGATCAAGGCGCAGGATCCGCAGCGCACCCAGCGCGCGACCCTGGAGATCGCAGCCAGCTGGCTGGCCTGCGGCCTGGATCCGGAACACGTCTGGTTCTACCGCCAGAGCGACATCCGCGAAACCACCGAACTGATGTGGTTCCTGACCGCGATCGCCAGCAAGGGCATCCTCAATCGTGCCCATGCCTACAAGGCAGCGGTGGACAAGAACCGCGAGGAAGGCCTGGACGAGGATGCCGGCGTCAGCGCCGGGCTGTTCATGTACCCGGTGCTGATGGCTGCCGACATCCTGATCTTCAAGGCCAACCAGGTGCCGGTCGGTCGTGACCAGATCCAGCACATCGAGATGGCCCGCGACTTCGCCCAGCGCTTCAATCACGTCTACGGCAGGGAATACTTCCCGCTGCCGGAGGTGGTGATCGATGAGCAGGTGGCCACGCTGGCCGGTCTCGACGGCCGCAAGATGAGCAAGAGCTACCACAACACCATTCCGCTGTTCGCGCCGCGCGAGGAGTTGAAGAAGCTGGTGTTCTCGATCCTGACCGACTCGCGCGCACCGGGCGAGCCCAAGGACACCGAGGGCTCGGCGCTGTTCCAGATGTACCAGGCCTTCGCCACGCCGGAGCAGACCGCTGCTTTCGCCCGGGCATTCGCCGAGGGCATCAGCTGGGGCGATGCCAAGCAGCAGTTGTTCGAGCGCATCGACGGTGAGCTGTCACCGCTGCGCGAGCGTTACAACGCGCTGATGGCCGAGCCGGAAAAGATCGAGGCGCTGCTGAAGCGTCGTGGCCAGCAGCTGCGCGAGACGTTCGCGATGCCGCTGCTGGATGAGCTGCGGCACGCCGTGGGGTTGCGCGACCTGTCCACCGCCGGCGACATCGCCAGCGAGGATGCCGGCGCTGCCCGCGTGGCGCCGCCGCAGTTCAAGCAGTACCGCGAAAAGGATGGTCGCTTCTACTTCAAGCTGACCGCCGGCGACGGCACGCTGCTGATGCAGAGCATTGGTTTTGATTCGCCGCGCGATGCCGGCCAGCTGATCGCCGTGATCAAGCAGGCCGAGCAGGGTGATGCGCTGCAGAGCGAGCTGTTCAAGCTGGAGGCGGAGGTTGACGCGGTCCTGGCGGCACTGGCCGCGCTGCGCGAAGATGCCTGAGCGGAGGGTGCTGTAACGCCGGGCCCATGCACGGCGGCGCTACCTGATGCACCCCGCCGGGCATGGCCCGGCGCTACCGATGGATGTGGAGCCGGGCATCGGGCCCGGCGCTATGGAAGGAGTCTGCGATGGCGTGGTTGTCGCTGCTGCTTTTCCTGCCCTGGTTCGTCGTGCTGGGCAGCCTGTACTGGCTGTTCCCGCGCCAGCCGCGCACGTCGCGGCGGCGCCTGTTCGATGGCCTGGTGCTGCTGCTGGCCTTTGTTCTGAGCATCGTGGCGATGCTGTGGGGCCACCACCTGGGCCTGGTGCAGACCGACGCGGGGCCGATCTGGCCGCAGGTGCTGGCGGTGCTCTATGCCTACGGCGCTTTCCTGGCGGTGCTGGTGCTGGCACTGCTGCTGCGACCGCGATGGTTGTAGTCCCGGGGCAGAGCGCGTGCCTCCGACCAAAGCCGCATCGAACCGGTCCTGCCTGCGCGCCTACCATGGACGCCTGATTCCGATTCCGCCAAGTGCGTGCCGATGATCGCCGACCCCAGCATCCACACCATCGATACCGGCTTCCAACGTCCCGACTTCGATGCGGCCTACCTGATCGTCGAGAACGGGCGGGGCGCCTTCGTGGACTGTGGCACCGGCCTGTCCGTGCCGGCGATGCTGCGGGCGCTGTCCGATGCCGGCCTGCAGCCCGACGCGGTGGACTGGCTTCTGCTCACCCATGTGCATCTGGACCATGCCGGCGGTGCGGGTCTGTTGATGCAGCAGCTGCCCAATGCCCGGGCCTTGCTGCATCCGCGCGGTGCGCCGCACATGATCGATCCGACCCGGCTGATCGCAGGCGCCACCGCGGTCTACGGCGCGGAGGAGATCGCACGCAGCTATGGCCGCATCGAGGCGATTCCCGAGCACCGCGTCGTGGTGGCCGAGGATGGCCATCGCCTCGATCTTGCCGGACGCGAACTGCTCCTGCTGCATACGCCCGGCCACGCACTGCATCACTACTGCGTATGGGATGCGCGCAGCCGCAGCTGGTTCACCGGCGATACCTTCGGTATCTCCTACCGCGAACTGGACAGCGCGCAGGGCGCCTTCATTTTTCCGACCTCTTCGCCCGTGCAGTTCGATCCCGAAGCGATGAAGGCGTCGATCCAGCGCATGCTCGACTACGATCCGCAGTCGATGTACCTCACCCACTATGGCCGCGTGGAGCAGGTGCAGCGGCTGGCCGGCGACCTGTTCGAGCAGATCGATGCGATGGCGGCGATCGGCCGCCAGTGCGACGAGCGGCCCGACCGCCATCGCTGCCTGCTGGCGGCGCTGCAGGCCCTGTACCTGGAGCGCGCGCAGCAGCATGGCTGTGTGCTGGATGACGCAGCGGTGGTGGCTGTGCTGGCCATGGACATCGAGCTCAACGCGCAGGGCCTGGCCTGCTGGCTGGATCGCGAGCGCCGCTGACGGAGCGGGACTGCGGCCGGCACTGCTGTCACGTTACACTCTGGTGACTTCCCATCCTGCCGTGGTATTGCCGTGAACCCGATGCGCGTGTTGCTGCTGTCGTCCTGCCTGTTCGTGGGTGGCCTGGCCCAGGCGGCCAATGACCTTCCCGGCGGCGGTATCGACCCGCAGGCGCTGTCGCGCCACGTGCGTGTACTGGCGTCGGACGAATTCGAGGGCCGTGCTCCGGCCAGCGAAGGCGAAGAGCGCACCGTGCAGTACCTGATCGAGCAGTTCCGCAGCTATGGCCTGCAACCCGGCGGCGTGGACGGCAGCTGGGTGCAGCCGGTGCCGCTGGTGCGTGCGCAGCTGGAGGGGGCGGCCACGGCCAGCCTGGCGTTGAAGCAGGGCCGCCGCGCCCTGGTCAATGGCGTGGATGTGACCCTGCAGAGCCTGCAGCCGCGCGCCCGGGTGCAGATCAAGGATGCACCGCTGGTGTTCGTGGGCTATGGCATCGACGCACCGGAACGCCATTGGAACGACTACAAGGACATTGACCTGCACGGCAAGATTGCCGTGGTGCTGATCAATGATGCCGATTTCGAGGCCGACGCTCCCGGCGCGTTCGATGGCAAGGCAGTGACCTACTACGGCCGCTGGACCTACAAGTTCGAGGAGGCTGCGCGCCGCGGCGCCGAAGGTGTGCTGATCGTGCACGAGACCGCACCTGCGGCCTATGGCTGGGCGACGGTGAAGAGCTCGGGTACCTCGCCGTTGTTCGATATCGAGCGCAGCCAGGCCGAGGCGATGGCCCAGCACACACCGCTGCGCGGCTGGATGCAGCGCGAGCTGGCCGAGGCGATCTTCGCCGACGCCGGCCTCGATTTCGAGGCGGAGAAGCGCAAGGCGATGCGTGCCGACTTCCGTCCGGTGGCCCTGGACAACGCGCGGCTGAGCGTCGATTTCGCCCTCAAGCGCGAGCAGGTGGTGACCCGCAACGTCGTGGCCAAGCTGCCGGGCGGCGAGCACGGCGATGAAGCGGTGATCTTCTCGGCGCACTGGGACGCTTTTGGCATCGGCCAGCCCGATGCGAAGGGCGACCGCGTGCGCCGTGGCGCCATCGACAACGCCACCGGCGTGGCCACCGTGCTGGAACTGGGCCGGGTGTTCGCGGCCGGCCCGCAGCCGCAGCGCACGCTCTACTTCGTGGCGCTGACGGCTGAAGAAAAGGGACTGCTGGGGGCCAGCTACTACGCTGCGCATCCGCTGGCGCCGCTGGACAAGACCGCTGCCGTACTGAACATCGAGATGTTCAGCCCGGACGGGCCGACCCGTGACATCGCTTCGTGGGGCAAGGGCCGGGTATCGCTGGAAGGCGACCTGGAGCGGGTGGCCAAGGCACGCGGCCGCAGCTACAGCCCGGACCCCAACCTGGAGGCCGGTTTCTTCTACCGCGCCGACCATTTCGCCTTCGCCCGGCTGGGTGTACCGGCGATCACCATCGGCCCGGGCCTGGACAAGCTGGACGGCGGCGTGGACGCCGGGCGCGCGCTGCGCGAGAAGTACTTCGCCGACTGCTATCACCAGGCCTGCGACGCGTGGACGCCGGGCTGGGATCCCAGCGGTCATGCCGCCGATACGCTGCTGGTCTACGACCTGGGCGCGGAGCTGGCCAACAGCCGGCGCTGGCCGACCTGGGAGAAGGACTCCGAGTTCCGCGCTGCCCGCGACAAGAGCGAGGCGGCACGCCGCTGACGGCTAGCGCCTGCGCAGCAGCGTCCAGGCACCCCATGCACTGGCGGCCAATGCCGCCAGGTAGCAGGTGATCATGGTGCCGAGGCTGACCGTGCGCAGGCCGCTGAAGCGGCCGAGCAGGTTCATCCGCAGCGAGCTGTGACCGCTGCCCAGGTCCACTGCCAGCTGCACTGCCAGCGCGCTGGCGAAGACCAGAAGGGCGATGCCGAAGCCGGTGCGTGGCCAGCGCGCCTGCGCGCCCGGGCGTCGCAGCAGCCAGGCCAGCGTGGTTGCCACCGCCAGCAGCAGGGCGGCCCACATCAGGGGCGTAGCGGGAGTTGCGGCAGCCACCGGCATTGCACCGGTGGCTGCCATCAGCACGGCATCCTTACTTGCGGGTGCCGTCGAGCCAGTTCGGGCCCTTGTTGGTGAGGAAGAACACATAGACCACCAACGATACCGCGATGGTGGCAGTGACATAGATGGCGAACCAGTCCACGTGGCCGGTCTTCAGCGCGCCCTGGTACAGCAGCGGGGCCGTACCGCCGAACAGCGAGTTGGCCAGCGCGTAGCCCAGGCCCACGCCCAGTGCCCGAACGTGTGTCGGGAACAGCTCGGCCTTCACCACGGCGTTGATCGAGGTGTAGCCGGTGAGGATGACGAAGCCCAGCGCCAGGGTGAGGAAGGCGAGGGTGGCATCGTGCTGGTGCGGCAGCTGCGTGATCAGGTACCAGCTGTACAGCACGCCGCCCACGCCGAAGAACACCAGCAGGCTCTTGCGCCCGATGATGTCCGACAGCCAGCCGCCGACCGGCTGCAGCACCATCAGGAAGGCCAGCACGCCCAGGTTGATCAGGGTGCCGGTCATCGGGTCGTCGCCTGCGAAGGCGCTCTGGATCATCTTCGGGCCGTTCACCGAGTAGGTGTAGAAGGCAATGGTGCCGCCGGCGGTGATCAGGAAGCACAGCAGCAGCGGGCGCCACTGGTGCACGAACAGTTCGTACATCGAACCGGATTTCTTGGCCTTGCCTTCGCGCGCGGCCTCGATCGAGGATTCTTCCAGCGACTCATCCATGCCACGGCGCAGCCAGAACACCACGACCGCGGCGATGCCACCGATGCCGAAGGCGATGCGCCAGCCGAACTCGGAGATCTCCGGCTTGCCCCAGAAGTTCAGCATCAGGAACAGGGTCAGCTGGGCCAGCACATGGCCGCCGACCAGGGTGACGTAGTGGAAGGAGGACAGGAAGCCACGACGGCCCGGAATGGCGGCCTCGGACATGTAGGTGGCGCTCGCGCCGTACTCGCCACCGGTGGCGAAGCCCTGCAGCAGGCGCGCGAACAGCAGGATGATCGCCGCCCAGATGCCGATGCTGGCGGCAGTGGGGGTGATGGCGATGATGAAGGAGCAGAACGCCATCAGCGTGACCGATACGGTCAGGGCGAGGCGACGGCCATGGCGGTCGGCGAAGCGGCCGAAGAACCAGGCACCGATCGGGCGCATCAGGAAGGTCGCGGCGAAGATCGCCCAGACGTACATCGTGGAGTTCTTGTCTTCCGGCGAGAAGAACTGCGACTCGAAGTACACGGCGAACACCGAGTACACGTAGACGTCATACCACTCCACCAGGTTGCCGGCGGAGCCTTTGAGGGTATTGGAGATCGAGCGGCGCAATGCGGCGCCGTCGTTCGCGGGAACAGCAGGGTGGGGCGTGGTGCTCATCTGGGCGGGGATCCTCGATGCGATAGCGTCCGTGCGCGGAAAATACAGCGTCCGACCATGTGGTGGCGCAGCCGGGCAGCCTTCTTGGTACTGCATGACCCGTCAACGCGGGGTGGCAGGCCAGGACAGGGTGCATGGATGGACGACAGCGTGCCACCTTGCGGGGTGCCGGACCATACTCAAAACGTCCTAGAATCCGCCTTCCCCCGGTCCCTTGGTGCGTCATGTCGGCTCCCCCTGTTCCGTCTGCGGCTGCCCCCCGGGGCGGCCTTGTCGTGTTGGCGCTGCTGCTGGTCTACGTGGTCTGGGGCTCGACCTATCTCGGTATCGCCAAGGCCCTGCACGGCGGTGCGCTGCCGTTGACGATGGTTTCTGGCAGCCGCTTCATCATCGCCGGGGGCCTGATGTACCTGGCGCTGCGCCTGTTCTGGAAAATGCCGAAGCCGACGTTGCGGCAGTGGCGCAGCCTGGTGCTCATGGGGGTGACCATGCTGGTGCTGGGCAATGGCATGGTGGTGCTGGCCGAACGCGATGTGTCGTCCGGCCTGGCGGCCACGGCGGTGGCATCGGTGCCCCTGTGGATGGCGCTGTTCTCGGCGCTGCGCGGCCAGCACGCCAGCCGTGGCGAATGGCTGGGCATCGCCATCGGCTTCCTCGGCGTTGTCTGGCTGAATGCGGGCAGCAGCCTGACGGCGACGCCCACCGGGCTGGTGCTGCTGCTGATCGCACCGATCGGCTGGGCCTTCGGCTCGGTGTGGGCGCGCGGCCTGGACCTGCCTGGCCCGTTCATGACGGCCGCCGGGCAGATGATCTGCGGCGGCGTGCTGCTGGTGCTGATCGGGCTGGCGGTGGGTGAGCGGCCCACCACACTGCCCGATACCGGTGGCCTGCTGGCCATGGCCTATCTGTGCGTGTTCGGTTCGATCGTCGCGTTCACGGCCTACGTGTGGCTGCTGCAGAACGTACGCCCGGCGCTGGCCGGCAGCTACGCCTACGTCAACCCGGTGATCGCGGTGCTGCTGGGCGCAGCCCTCAACAGCGAACGCTTCGGCTGGCGCGACGTGCTGGCGATGGTGGTGATTCTGCTGGGCGTGGTGGTACTGACAATGGCAAGGACGCGCAAGCGATGAACATCGACGAGACAGAACAACGCCGGGGCCTGCTGGTCACCGCATCCACTTTCGTGCTGTGGGGACTGGTGCCGGTGTACTGGCACCTGCTCAATGAAGTGCCATCGTTCCAGATCATCGCCCATCGCATCATCTGGAGCACGGTGCTGGTGGTGGCCTGGCTGCTGCTCAGTGCGAAGCTGGGCTGGTGGCGGAAGATCGCCGCGCAGCCGCGCGCGCTGCCGATCCTGGCGGTGTCGAGCCTGACCATCGCGTTCAATTGGGGCCTGTACATCTGGGCCGTCAATGCCGGCCACGTGATCGAGACCAGCCTGGGCTACTTCATCAACCCGCTGGTGAACGTGCTGCTGGGGGTGCTGGTGCTGAAGGAACGCCTGCGCCGGCTGCAGTGGGTGGCGGTGGGCATGGCGGCGGTGGGCGTGGCCTGGCTGACTCTCGACGCTGGCACGCCGCCGTGGATCGCGCTGGGCCTGGCCTGTTCGTTCGGCCTGTACGGCCTGCTGCGCAAGCTGGTCTCGGTCGATCCCGTAGCCGGGCTGGGCGTGGAAAGCCTGTATCTGTTCCTGCCTGCGCTGGCGTTCGCGGTCTGGGCCGAGAATGGCCACGGTGGCGGATTCTTCAGCGGCTGGGGCCTACGCAACGATCTGCTGCTGATCTTCGGCGGCGTGGTCACCGCCGTGCCGCTGATCGGTTTCGCCTACGGTGTGAAGCGCATCGCGCTGTCGCTGGTGGGTATCCTGCAGTACATCGCACCGAGCCTGCAGCTGCTGCTCGGCGTGTTCTTCTTCCACGAATCGTTCGACATGGCCAAGGCCGTCGGTTTCGCAGCGATCTGGGCCGGGCTGCTGCTGTTCATCGGTGACAACCTGCGCACGATGCGGGCGGCAAAGCGCTGAGCCGGAAAGCAACGCGGGACGGAGCACCGGCCCCGTCCCGCGTCCGCGCCGCCTCGGATGGCGGCGTACACATCAGGTTTCGCGCAGTGCCGTGGTGATCGGCAGGCGGGCGGCGCGCAGCGCCGGGAAC
This sequence comes from Stenotrophomonas genospecies 5, assembly GCF_054473825.1. Classification (NCBI taxonomy): domain Bacteria; kingdom Pseudomonadati; phylum Pseudomonadota; class Gammaproteobacteria; order Lysobacterales; family Lysobacteraceae; genus Stenotrophomonas; species Stenotrophomonas genospecies 5. The sequence continues at coordinate 47,292 of NZ_JBTMUW010000002.1, read as the reverse complement.
AGGCCACCGACCAGACCGATGCCCAGCGCCCACTTCAGCCCCGTCCACAGCAGTTCCGGCGATACGTGGAACTTGAACACCACCGCGCTGAAGTTGCTGCCGATGGTGGACACGCTGTAGCCATTGAACAGCAGCCATGCCACCGTGCAGCCCAGCAGGCCGCCGAGCAGGGCCAGCAGCATCGTTTCCAGCATCACCGCAGTCACCACCGGCAGGCCGCGGAAACCAATCGCGCGCATGGTGGCGATTTCGCGCGCACGCGTGGCCACGGCGGCATACATGGTGTTGAGCGCGCCGAACACCGCGCCCACCGCCATGATCGTACCGATCACCTTGCCGAGGATGTCGATCAGCTTGGTCAGGCCGCCGCCCTGCTTGCTGTAGTACGCACGGGTGGTTTCCACGTCCAGCTTCAGGCGCGGATCGGCGGCGACGGCGGCCTTGAACTGATCGAAGCCCGGCTTGCCCTCGGTACGCACGCTGATCGACTGCCAGGCACTACGCTGGTACGTGGTGGCCAGGGTATCGGCGTCGGTCCACAGCTCCGAGTCATGCGCATCACCGGTGGCGAACACACCGACCACCGTCCAGGTCTGGTTGCCCAGGGTGAGCGTCCTGCCGACCTCCATGTCGCGGAACTGGCCCTTAGCGCCCTGGCCGACCACGATCTCGCGCAGGCCGGTGGCGAACTTGCGGCCTTCGATGATCTTGACCTTGTCATGCACCGCCCACGCCTGCGGCCCGACGCCCCGGAACTGCGCGTTGACGTCGGTACCGTCCGATTTGGAGACCAGGTTGACCACCTGCGAGAGTTCAGGCGACAGCAGCGGCCGTCCCTGTGCATCGCGGCTGATGCCGGGCAGGGTGGACAGGGTCGGTACCTGCTCGCGGGTGATGACCGAATTGGTTTCCGCCTGCGAGCCACCGCGCAGCACGATGGCGGTGGTGTCATCGCCGGTGTTGCTGAGCGTGGCCTGGAAGCCTTCGCCCATCGCCAGCATCGCCACCAACACCCCGACCACGCCGGCGATGCCGACCACGATCACCGAGGACGCCCCCCAGCGCTGCGGCAGGCTGGCGATGCCGATGCGGGTGGCGGCCAGGGCCAGCCGCCCGCTGCGGGTCAGCGCCAGCCACAGCCCGACCAGCACCGCCACGGCAAGCACGCCCACCCACGGCAGGCCAATCCATACCGCCAGGCCGATTGCCAGCGCCAGCACGGTCACCGTGTTGCCGAACCACTTCTTGAGCTTGTTCTTGAACATGTCGGTGTCCTCCTCAGCGGCCGGCCAGTGCGTCGACGATCTTCAGGCGCTTGGCGCGCAGCGCCGGCAGCAGGCCGACGACCGCGCCGATCACCACGATCAGGCCCAAGCCCATCAGCCAGGTCGGGGTGGGGATGTGCGGCGGCAGCAGGCCCATGCTCTTCGGTCCGATGGCGGGGAGGATCAGTGCCGCCAGGCCCATGCCGATCAGGCCACCGAGACCGATCAGCAGCACCGATTCGATCATCACCAGTATCAGCACCGTGCTGTCCTTGAAGCCCAGTGTCTTCAGCGTGGCCAGCTCCGGCACGCGCTCGCGCACGGCCTGCGCCATGGTGTTGCCGGTCAGCAGCAGCAGGGTGAAGAACACCGCGCCCATGATCGAGGTGACGATCATGCCGATGTCGGCAAACTGCTTGACGAAGGCCTGCTGGAACGCCGATTCGGTCTGGGTCTTGGTCTCGTGGTCGGAGTTGGCGGAAATCGCATCGATGGCCTGTGCCACCCGCGAAGAATGGTCGGGGTTGTCGAGCGTCACCGTGTACCAGCTGACCTGGTTCTTGATGTAGTCGTTGGACTCATCGAAGTATTTCCAGTTCATCATCAGCTGGCGCTCTTCGTTGGAGGCCTGCGCCGGATCCTTGGAACGGAAGATGCCCTTCAGTTCCAGCGGCCAGTCGTTGCTGCCGCCGCGCGGGAAGATCGTCGCCTGCAGCGGGATGGTATCGCCGACTTTCCAGCCGAACTGCTTGGCCAAGGTCTCGCCGACGATCGCACCGGTGCGGGTGTTCTTCCAGTCTTCCAGCTGCGCCGGGTCGATCTGCAGTTCGCGGTAGACGTCGAAGTAGTTGGGCGATACCGAGAAGTTCGGGAAGAAGTTCTTCGGATCCTGGTAGATGCCGCCGAACCACATGCCATAGGCCACGTCGCGCACGCCCGCCACCTGGCGGATCTGCGTTTCCAGGCGGATCGGCAGCGACTGGGTGATCGACAGGCGCGAGGCCACCACCAGGCGGTTGGCCCCTTCCACGCTGCCACCGGAGGTGAATGCCACGCGCACCGAGTCGAGCATGCCGAACAGGAGGAACGCGGCCACCACCGACAGCAGGGTCAGCAGGGTCCGGGTGCGGCTGCGGAACAGCTGCGCCCAGACCAGAGAGAAGTATTTCATCGCTGTGGCCTCCGTCAGTGGGCCAGCGGCGCGTCGGCCAGCTCGCCCTTGTCCAGGTGCACCGTGTGCGTGGCGTACTCGGCGGCCTTCGGGTCATGGGTGACCATGATGATGGTCTTGCCGTGTTCGCGGTTGAGCTGCTGCAGCAGGCCCAGGATCTCCTCGGCGGACTGGCGGTCGAGATCGCCGGTGGGTTCGTCGCAGATCAGGAAGGTCGGGTCGGAGACGATCGCACGGGCGATCGCCACGCGCTGCTGCTGGCCGCCGGACAGCTCGTTGGGACGATGGTTGCGGCGGTCGGCCAGGCCGACCAGGGTCAGCGCGATCTCGGCGTTGCGGCGGCGCTGCGCGGCATTGAGATGGGTCAGCAGCAGCGGCAGCTCCACGTTCTTCTGCGCGGTCAGCATCGGCATCAGGTTGTAGAACTGGAACACGAAGCCAACGTGGTGGCTGCGCCAGGTCGACAGCTGGCCACCGCTCATCTGATCGATGCGCTCGCCTTCGATGCTGATCTCGCCGCCGCTGGGATTGTCCAGGCCACCGATCAGATTGAGCAGGGTGGTCTTGCCTGAACCGGACGGCCCCATCAACGCGACGAAGTCGCCGCGGGCGATGTCCAGGTCGATGCCGTGCAGCACCTGCACCTTCTCGGGGCCGCGCTGGTAGGTCTTGGTGATGTTGCGCAGTGAAACCAGGGTCGACATGGGTGGTTCTCCACGTAGGCGGGAAACGGTGACGCACCCCGGCTGCCGGCCGGGCATGCGTGGAACGGTGTTGTCGTCGAACGGTGCCGCTGGCCGCGCCCCGGAAGGCGCCGTGCCGCTACTGCGTTTGCTTCTGCTGGACCCGGGTGCCATCGCGCAGGGTGTCCGGCGGGTTGACCACCACCAGCTCGCCGGCATTCACACCCTTGAGCAGCTGGCGATCCTTGCCCATGGCCTGGCCAGCCTGGACCGTGCGCTGCTGCACGCGGTTCTCGTCGCCGAGCACGAAGGCCACCGATGCACCCTCGCGCTCGACCACCGCGCCTGCCGGCACACGCACGCCCTGCGGCTTGGCTTCAGCCTGCGGCGCTGCCTGTTCCAGGAAGCTGACCCGCACGCCCATCTCCGGCACGATGCGCGGGTCCTTCAGCTTCAGGGCCACGCGCACCTTCACCGTCGCCTTGCCCCGGTCGGCGGTGGGGATGATGGCGATCACCTCGGCCGGAATCTTCCATTCCGGATAGGCATTGAGGATGGCTTCCACCGGCATCTTCGGTTGCACGCGGCCGATGAAGGCTTCGCCGACCTCGACCTCGATCTCCAGCGAATCCATGTCGACGATGGTGCCGATGCCTGTGCGGGTGAAGCCACCACCGGCCGACAGCGGCGAGACGATCTCGCCCGGCTGTGCCGCCTTGGCCGTGACCACGCCGGAGAACGGCGCACGCACGATGTTGTTGTCCACCCCAAGGTCGGCGATCGCCAGCTGGTCGTTGGCGACCTTCACGTTGCGCTGTGCGGTTTCCAGCTGCGCGCGCAGGCTGTCGCGCTGGGCCACGGCCTGGTCGTACTGCGAGCGCGAGACCAGCTGCTGCCCGACCAGCGCCTGCAGCCGGCTGGCCTCTGCCGCCGCCTGCCTCTGCTGTGCCTCCAGTCCGGCCACCTGGCTGCGTGCGGCCTGCAGCTGCGAGGCATACAGACTGCGCTGCGCATCGGCATCGATCGGGTCGAGGGTGGCCATGATCTGTCCGGCCTCCACGCGCATGCCTTCTTCGATCATCACCTCGCGCACCTTGCCGGTGATCTTGGCCGACACCGTAGCCATGCGCCGGGCGACGACATAACCACTGGCATCGAGGACCGAGCTGCTGGCGCTGCCCTGCTGGATGGCGACCGCCGGTGCGGTTTCCACCTGCACGGCCGGAGTGCGGCCGAACAGCGCGAAGGCGCCTGCGGCCAGGAGCAGCACCACCGCGATCACGGCAATCCACAGCCAGCGGCGCCCGCTGCCACCACCACCAGAGGCAGGCGGCGGTGACTTGCGTTCGATACGGAGTTCCTTCAACAGCTCGGCAGAAGCGTTCATTCGTTCCATCACAGGCGTTCGGGCGGGTGTGACCGGAAGGGCGGACAGCGGCGGTTCCGGCAGTGGAGCGTGCGGCACAGCATGACGGCAGGCACGGGGATGACGGCAGTGACAGCTGTCATCCGATGACCTTGACGGTGGCAACTGCGAAACGTGACCAAGGGGGCGCAGGATGGCAACGTCCCCGCTACCGGTACCGCCCATGGCTCCGATCGCCCCGTCGCTGGCTGGCCTGCAGCAGGTGCAGGTGCGTCGTAACGGCGCCGGCAAGAGTACCGCGATCAGCGGGCTGTTGCGCCTGCGCAGGCCTGGCGGAGGGCAGCGCACGCGGCCGGCAGGGCCGTCCTGGCGCGCCCGCGCCTGCGCAGGAGCGGCTGAACTGGCATGATCGGCAGCGATCGTTCCCGCCTGGACCCTCCCGTGTCATCGAGCTGGCTGGCCTCCCTGCTGCGCCCTGCGCCGGACTCGGCGGTCGCCGACACGCTGCGGCGTGGCAAGTCGCCCTGGAGCGAGGCGATCCATCTGCTGTGGTCGGTGTGGATCTTCCTGACCCCGCTGCTGGGCCATGGGTTCACCCTGCGCTGGCTGCTGCTGACCCTGGCCAGCTACCCGCTGTTCCTGCTGCTGTACGCCAAGGTGCTGGTGTCGCCCCGCCACCACGCAACCCGTTATGCGCTGGGTCTGATTGCAATGGCCCTGGTCCTGCTGCCCTGGTATCCGTCCGGGCTGACCTACTTCGTGTTCGGCTGCGTACTGATGCGGGTCAGCGGGCGTGGTGGCTGGTGGCGGTACCTGCTGCAGTTGACCGGTCTGAACATCGTGTTCTGCGTGGTCGCGCTCGCGTTCGAGTATCCCTGGCAGAGCCTGGTGTGGATTCCGGCGGTGTCGTACATCGTCGGCCTGGTCGTCAATGTCGAGGCGCTCAACCAGGAGAAGGAGGCGGCCCTGCAGCTGTCGCAGGAGGAAGTACGTCGCCTGGCGGCGACCGCCGAGCGTGAGCGGATCGGTCGCGACCTGCACGACCTGCTGGGCCACACCCTGTCGCTGATCACCCTGAAACTGGAGCTGGCACGCAAACTGCACGATCGCGGCGACGCGCGCGCGCGGCAGGAGATTGGCGAGGCCGAGGCCATCGCCCGCGAAGCGCTGGCGCAGGTGCGCAGTGCGGTCACCGGCATCCGGGCCAGCGACCTGGCCGGGGAGCTGGCCTCGGCGCGGCTGCTGCTGGAGTGCCAGCAGGTGCATCTGCAGTACGCGCCGCCGCCGCCGATGCCGGTGGAGGTGGAGCGTGGCCTGGCGCTGGTCCTGCGGGAGGCCGCGACGAATATTGCCCGCCATGCGCAGGCGACACAGGCGCGGGTGGACTTCATGAAGGAAGGAAAAGTACTGGTGATGCAGATCCGCGATGATGGCCGGGGTGGCATGCAGGCCGAGGGCAATGGACTGAGCGGCATGCGTGAGCGCACTGCGGCGCTGGGCGGGTATGTCACCGTGCAGTCTCCGCGCGGCGAGGGCACGGTGCTGAGCGTGCGCGTGCCGCTGTCGGCGGCCACTGTCCCGTTGCCGCCCGCTGCACCCGCGCCGGTGGCGCAGGATGGCGCGGCATGATCCGCATCCTGCTGGCGGAAGACCAGGCCATGGTGCGCGGCGCACTGTCCGCATTGCTCAGCCTGGAGGCGGACATCGAGGTGCTGGGCAGCGCCGCCGATGGCGAGGCCGCCTGGCGCATGCTGCAGCAGCTGAAGCCGGACATCCTGGTGACCGATATCGAGATGCCCGGTCTGTCAGGGCTGGAACTGGCCCAGCGCATCGCACGCCACGAACTGCCCATCAAGGTGGTGATCGTGACCACCTTCGCGCGCGCCGGTTTCCTGCGCCGCGCGCTGGACGCAGGCGTGCTCGGCTATCTGCTCAAGGACGCGCCAGCGGAGAACCTGGCCGATGCACTGCGCAAGGTGAAGCAGGGCGTGCGTGCGATCGACCCACAACTGGCACTCGATGCCTGGTCACAGGCGGACCCGCTGACCGACCGCGAGCGGCGCGTGCTGCGCCTGGCGGGCGAAGGACGGACTGCCAGCGAGATCGCCGAGCAGCTGGGGTTGTCGCACGGCACGGTGCGCAACTACCTGTCCGAGTGCATCGGCAAGCTGGGCGTGGCCAACCGGATCGAGGCGTACCGGCTGGCACGGCAGAAGGGCTGGCTGTAGCGGAGTGGCTCGACCCTTTTGAGCCGAGCCATGCCCGGCGGCTCCCGAGGGGTTCCCTGGCCCACGAGCGATCGACAGGCCGCAGTCGCGTCAGTCCTTCCCGCGCGCCATCGCCTGGAACACGCCATCGCGGCGGACCCACAGGTGGAAGAGGGCGGCACCGACATGCATCAGCACCGTGGCGAACAGCACGTAGGCCAGCAGGCTGTGCGCGCTGCGCAGCGCCGCATACAGTGCCGGTGTGTGCGGCACGATCGGTGGCAGGTGCAGTCCGCCCCCCAGCACGATGGGGTAGCCTCCCGCGGACAGCATTGCCCAGCCCACCAGCGGCATTGCCAGCATCAGCGCGTACAGCATCCAGTGCGATGCCTTTGCCGCCATCACCTGCCACACCGGAAGATCGGCCGGCAGCGGCGGCGGCCGATGGCGCAGGCGGTTGTACAGGCGCAGCAGCACCAGCACGCCGATCGCGATGCCCAGCGGGCGGTGCAGGTCGAGCAGCATCGGCCGCAGGTGCAGCGAGGCGACCATGGTCACGCCGATGAACAGCATGGCGATGATCATCACCGCCATCGACCAGTGCAGTACCCGCGCCAACAGGTTGAAGTGGCCATTGCCGGTACTCATCGTGCAGCCTCCTTCGGTTGCGCTGCCGCTCCGGCCGCGCGCTCGCGCTCGCGCCGGTTGAACGACTGCGAATAGACCGCCGACCGCGCGGCCAGGATCGGATCATCACTGCCGCGGATGCCGCTGGGCAGGATCAGCGGGTCGAAGTTCAGCTCGCCGCAGGCGCCCTGTTCCTGCGACTGCATGCGTTCCAGGCTCAGCACGCCTGCCACCACCGTTTCCCGCGCGTCCGGCCAGGGCACCGACGGGTCATCGATGGCGTCCCCCGGTTCGGCGATGCTGACAACCAGGTCCCATTGCACCGGGCCGGCCGCCAGCCGGCGCTGCAGGTCCTGGCTGAGGAAATCGACATCGGCGCGCTTGCGGGCGTCGGCATCAAGCTCGGCGACTGGCGTGCGGGGCTGCCATTGCCAGCGCACGGCGCGTCGCTGGCCCTGCGCATTGGTGAACCAGAAGCTGTTGACGCTGTTGAAGCGGGTATTGGCCCAGCTGTCGGTCCACGGCGCGGTCCGTGCCCATTGCTGGAACGCCTGCGCGCTGGGGTACTTGGCCAGCACCGCCGCCATCTTCTGCGGGTCGGGCTTGCCGGTTGCCGGATCCGGTATCTGCGCCTGCGTCTGTTCGAAGAAGGCTTCCGCCGTCGGCACCGCGAAGAACGGGAAACTGTTCATCGCCATCCGCCATTCCTGGCCATCGTCGCTGACCAGCTGCAGGGCGATGCTGCGCACCCGGGCGCTGCCATCGGCCCCATGGGGATCGCCACCACCGATCGACAGGCGGCCCAGCACCGGTACCCGGGCCTGCGAGAACACGCGCGCGCTGGACAGCGTCGGCGCCTGTGCACTGGGTGCGAACCAGCCACTCACGCACACGCCCTTGCTGTGCGCACGGCGGAACCCGGGATGGGCCGGGCCGGTGGCCTCGATGGTGTCGGTGAAGCGTTGCGCGGTGAGGCGGTGGCCGACCCAGCCGGCCAGCCAGGCAAAGCCCAGCGTGATCCCGCCAAGAATCAGGGCGATCAGCGCGATCCAGGGCAGCGGCGAATGCCTGCGCGGTGTGCGCGGCCCCTGGCCGGCGCGGGTGTAGCGGAAGAGCGACATGGTCGGAGTCCTGCCTTCACGGAATGTGTGGGTGGTCGACCGACACATCCTCGCAGAACCCGACCGTGGCCGGAATTCAATTTTTCGTCACAACCCGGTGGAGCGGACCCCTGTCCGGCTCCACCCGCGCATCGGCTGCGCTCAGGCGTAGCGTGCCTTCAGCATCGCCCAGGCCGAGCGCAGGGCCAGTGCTTCGCCGCCGGCCGGGCGGCCCGGCCGTTCGCCATCGTTCCAGGCGTACACATCCAGGTGCGCCCAGCGCTGGCCATCCTCAAGGAAGCGCTCCAGGTACAGCGCGGCGGTAACCGAGCCCGCCATGCGCGAACCGGCATTGGCCAGGTCGGCGATGCCGCTGCTCAGGTAACGCAGGTAGGGACGCCACAGCGGCATGCGCCAGACCGGGTCGCGCGTTTCATCTCCGGCCTGCAGCCACTGCTGGGCGACGGTGTCATCGTTGCTGAAAAGTGCCGGCAGGTCCGGGCCCAGCGCGATGCGCGCAGCGCCGGTCAGGGTCGCGAAGTCCAGAACCAGGTCCGGCTTCTGCTCAGCGGCGAAGGTCAACGCGTCGCACAGGATCACACGGCCTTCGGCGTCGGTGTTGTCGATCTCCACGCTCAGGCCCTTGCGGGTGGCGATGACTTCGCCCGGACGGAACGCATCCGGGCCGATCGCGTTCTCCACCGCCGGCACCAGCAGGGTCAGGCGCACCGGCAGCTGCTGGGCCATCACCAGTCCTGCCAGGGCCAGCGCGTGCGCGGCGCCGCCCATGTCCTTCTTCATGTTGCGCATGCCATCGGCCGGCTTGATGTCCAGCCCACCGGTATCGAAGCACACGCCCTTGCCGACCAGCACCAGCGCAGGATCCGTCGCCTTGCCCCAGCGCAGCACGACCAGGCGCGGCGCGCGATGCGATGCGCGGCCGACGGCATGGATGGCCGGGAAATTCTGCGCCAGCAGCGCATCACCGGTGATCGCTTCGACCTCGGCGCCGTGCGCCGCTGCCAGCGTGCGTGCGGCCTCTTCCAGCTGCTGCGGACCCATGTCCTCGGTGGGCGTGTTGACCCAGTCGCGCACGCGCAGGCTGGCGGCGATCAGATCCGCCACTTCCCCGGTCGGTGCGGCAACCAGCTGCGCCGGGTGCCGGTTGCGCTTGCGGTAGCGGTCGAAGCGATAGCTGCCCAGGCCCCAGCCCAGCTGCAGCAGTGCCTGCTCGCTGGCCGGCAGCTCACTGGCGAGCTGCCACACGCTGCCTTCGGGCAGGGCGTGCGGCGCGTGCGCATAGCTGTAGGCATCGCTGCGATCGCCCACGCCCATCACCGCACCGGCCAGACCCTCGCTGCCGGGCAGCAGGGCGATGCTGTGCGAGCCGGCGGTGAAGCCCTGCGAGGCCAGCCAGGCCTGCGTGGCGGCCGGCTGTCCGGCGTTCCAGCGGGCGAACTGCTCGCGATCCAGCACGTACAGCGGCAGTGCGGCAGAAGTGTCGGCGGTGAAGCCCGTGATCTCGCTCATGCGTCAATTGCTCCGGGGTGCGGTGGCGCCGAGGTTGGCGTCCAACCAGTCGGCCAGGCCGGTGAGGGTGTCGAACTGCAGGTCGGGCTGCAGCTGCGGATGGGTCCAGGTGGCGGCGTCGCGGTTGATCCAGCAGCCGCGCAGGCCGGCGGCGATGGCGCCGGCCACGTCCATCTCGATGTGGTCACCGACATGCAGCACCTGCGCCGGGGCCACGCCCAGCCGGGCACACGCGGCATGGAAAATGCTCGCCTCCGGCTTCGCCGCGCCATGTTCGCGCGCACCCAGCTGGAAGGCGAAATGATGGGCCAGCCCGATCCGCTGCAGGTCCGCATTGCCATTGCTCAGCGCGGCCACCGGTACCCGCGCGGCGATACGCGCCAGGGCATCGAGGGCATCGGGATAGCACTCCACCTGGTTGCGCGCGGCATAGAACGCTTCGTAGGCCGGCTCCAGCAGGTCCAGGCTGGCGCCGCTGTTCTGCAGCGCCTCACGCAGCGTCAGCCGGCGCAGCGCGCTCAGGTCATGATGCAGATGCGGGTTTTCGCGGAACGAGCGCTCGCGCAGTTCGCGCATCGCCGCCAGCGGATACATCGCGGCGGTGGCCGGGCTGTGTTCACGCATCCAGTCGTGCAGCACCTGGTCGATGCGGGCGCCGATCGGTGCGAACGGCCACAGCGTGTCGTCGAGGTCGAGGGTGATGGCAAGGACGGGGAAATTCACCCGGTCATTCTACGCCTGCCCGCGCGCGCTTTCATTCCAGCAGGCGCGCCCAGCCCTGCATGCCGTCCAGCCGGGCCAGCACCAGCTTGATGCAGACCAGCAGCGGCACCGCCAGCAGCAGCCCGATCATGCCCCAGGCCCAGCCGAACACCATCAGTGCCAGGATCAGGACCAGCGGCGAGAGCTTCATGCGCCGGCCCAGCACGATCGGGGTCACCAGCTGGCCCTCCAGGGTATGCAGGCCCAGATACGCCGCGGCGGGCAGCAGTGCCTGCAGCGGGTCGCGGAATTCGACGAAGCCCATCAGCAGCATCAGCGCTGCTCCGATCAACGGGCCCACATAGGGCGCGAAGTTCAGCAGTGCCGCCACCGTCCCCCACAGCAGCGCTTCCTGCAGGCCGATCCCCAGCAGCATCAGCACGCCCGCGAAAACCAGGCCGACCAGCGTGTTGATCACGCTGATGGTCAGCACATAGCGCGACACCTCGCGCTCGATCGAGCGCAGGATGTCGCTGGTGAAGCGCTGTTGCTGGCGGTTCGGGAACAATGCGATCGCCGCGCGCTGCAGGCTTTGCCCATAGATCATGAAGAACAGCGTCAGCAGGACCACGGCCAGTACCGAGGCGGCCAGCCGGGGTGCGCGGGTCAGCATGCGATAGGGATCGTCCAGCTGGGTGCGGATCACCTGCACCTTGCGATTGCTGTCGCCGCCGGCAACGCGGGCGAAATTCTCGGCCGCCAGATTGGCCTGCTGCACCGGCTTGGTCAGATCCTGTACCTGCCGGGCGACCTTGCGCAGCTGTTGTGGCGCTTCCTGCGCCCATTCCATCGCCGGGCCGATCAGCTGCACGGCCAGCGAGCTGGTCACGCCCAGGCCGGCACCGAGAACCAGCAGCGCTCCCAGCGCCCGCGGAATCCACAGCTTCTGCAGCAGGCGCAGGATCGGGTTGCCGACCAGCGCGAAGAACATCGCCAGCAGTACCGGCAGGATGATGTCCTGTGCGGCCCACAGCGTGTAGGCCACCGCCAGCGTTGCCAGCACCACCAGCGACATCGGCCCGCGCGGGCGGGTGGGCGGCGGAAGGGCGGCAGCAGACGGTGCGGGTTCGGCCGGTGACGGGGACAGGAGGGACTCGCTCATCGACGTACCGACCGGGAAGGGGAGCCTATTATCCGTCCGCCGCGGTCAACGCGGCGGTTGCTGTTCGTCAACGTTCGGACAGTTCGGTGGCCGCTTCGGCAGGCCGCGGTTCGCGCGCCTCAGGCTCGGCAGGTGGCGCGGAAGCGGGTGCCGCGGCAGCGGGAGCGACCGGGTCGGCGGCGGCTTCGGCAGTGTCGGCCGCATCGTCTGCGGTGTCGGCGGCGTAGGCTGCCACGGCGGCAGCCAGCGCTGCCTGGCCGCTGGCCACCAGGCTGGAGACCGAGCCGATCATCTGCAGCCAGCGCGCACCGTTCACTTTGCCCGGCACTTCCAGCTTGCCGGCCACGAAGCCACCGGCCAGGCCGACCACCACGATGCGCAGGGGAGACCAGCCCCTGCGCCAGACCTCGCTGAGCACGGTCCAGTTGTCCTGGGTTTCACCCATGCGCACGGCCACTACCTGTTCGCAACGTTTCACCCGCCGCTGCAATGCGCCGAACTTCATGGCTTGCCCTCCGGAATCTGTACGCCGGCATCGGGATCGTCTTCGCTGGGCTCGTCGAACAGGCCAAGGCGCGACAGCTGGCGCCGGGTAGCGTGCATGCCGGTGTGGTGGAAGAAGTAGGACACCCGCCAGATCGCATAGCCGGTTACCGCGAGGCTGATCAGCGAGGTGATCAGAAGCGCCTGCAGCCAACTCAGGCCCCAGCTCTGCAGCAGGGCGATGAGCGTGGCGGCCATCAGCAGCCAGGCCGAGGCCCCGAACACGATCGCCACGCCCGCCCAGGCCAGGGCCCGGCCGAACGCACTGCGGGCGAGCGCGAAATCCGACGAGGCCAGGCGACGCAGCGAGCGCAGCGTGTGCTTGGCCGAATCGGCGGCGGCGCGACCGGCCGCGCCGACCTGGCGGATGCTCTCGTCCAGCGGCGGGGTGGCCGCCGGATCGGGGCGTTGCGTGTTGTCTTCGCTCACGCCGTGGACTTACTTGTCGCTGCTGCCGCGAGCCAGCTTGGCGATGATCCAGCCAGTGGCGAAGGCAACACCGAACGATGCCAAGGGACGTTCACGGATCAGTTCAGCGGCGCTGTCGATCAGATCCTTGCCCTTGTCCATCAGTGCATCGACCTGTTCCTTGGCGGCAGCGCCGCCGAATTCAGCCGCAGCCAGGCCGGACAGCGCCGTGTCGGACAGCTCGGCCTTGACGTTGGCCTTGCCGATGCGCAGTTCGTCGGTTGCAGCGCCGGTCGCGCCCTTGATCGCACCGCCGGCAGCACTGGCGGCCTGCTTGAGGTGGGAACCGGCTTCACCCAGGTGTTCCTTCAGGTTCTCGGTATTGGTGGGGCTCATCGAATCACTCCTGTTGCGATGGGGGAACGGACGATCGGCTTAAGCCGACAGGGACGTACAGCAATAGCACTGGCCGGGTATAGGGGGTGTTACGGCGGAGCGATCAGCGCATCACCAACTGGCCCTGCTGCTGGCCGTTGTTGCGCAGGATGCGCAGCACCAGGGTCGGTGGCCGCTGCTGGAAATTCGCGCGCCAGCTGGCCAGGTCGGCGAATTCACCCACCGTGGCATCAGTGATGATGTCGCCCTGCTGGAGCCCGTTGCCGGCTGCGCGGCTGCCGCGCTTGACCTCGCTGACCAGCACCCCGCGTACGCCGGACTGGCGCAGCGATTCGGGCAGGTCGACGAAGGTCGCGCCGCCCAGGCGCGGGTCCAGGCTGTCGCCGCTGGCGGCGCGCGCCTGCTCCTTCAGCGTCGCCCGGATCTGCAGCGGCTTGCCTTCGCGGCGCACGTCCAGCGCCAGTACGCTGCCTACCGCTGCCAGGCCCTCCACGTTGTGCAGGGCTTCGGCGCTGTCCACGCGCTGACCGTTGGCGGCAACCACGACGTCGCCCGGCTTCAGCCCGGCCGCCGCACCGGCCGAACCGGCCAGTACCCGGGTGATCAGCGCGCCGCGGGTTTCGCCCAGGCCCAGGCCCTGGGCGATCTGCGCGCTCAGGTTCTGGCTTTCCACGCCCAGGGTGCCGCGCACCACCACGCCATGCTTGACCAGCTGGTCGACCACGCTGCGCGCCAGGTTGGTGGGAATGGCCAGGCCCAGGCCGATGTTGCCGGCCATGCTGCCCTGCGGGTTGAAGCTGGCGGTGTTGATGCCGACCAGCTGGCCCTGCAGATCGACCAGCGCACCTCCGGAGTTGCCCGGGTTGATCGAGGCGTCGGTCTGGATGAAGTTCTGGTAGCCCAGCCCACGGATGCCACTGCGGCCGACCGCCGAGACGATGCCCGAGGTCACCGTCTGGCTGAAGCCGAACGGATTGCCGATCGCCACCACGAAGTCGCCGACCCGCAGCTGGTCGCTGTTGCCGAGCTTGATCTCGGTGAGGTTCTGCGCCGGGATGCGGATCAGGGCGATGTCGGTGTCGCGGTCCGAACCGAGGAATTCCGCCTTGACCGTGCGCCCGTCAGCGAGCGTCACCTGCACGTCATCGGCGTTCTCGATGACGTGGTGGTTGGTCAGCACCAGGCCTTCCTTCGCGTCGATGATGACGCCCGAACCCAGCGATTCGTTGATCCGTTCCTGCGGGATGTCCGGGAACAGGCGGCGGAAGAACGGGTCGTTGAAGAAGGGGTTGCGTACCCGTACCACCTGCTTGGTGTTGACGCTGACCACGGCGGGCATGGTCTTTTCCAGCATCGGTGCCAGCGAAGGCACCGGCTGGCCGGCGACCGAAGCCGGCAATGCGGCGGTGGCCGGAAGGGCCGCCGGCAAGGGCGCGGCGTCGGCGCGGTTGTCCAGGTGGGCGTTGATGCCGGTGGCGACGAATCCACCGAAGGCGGCGGCGATTGCGAGCGTGAGAAGGGTAGGTAGCGGTCGCATGGGAGTCGGTTCGCAGGCGTGGGATGGGGGCCGTTGGCCCATACGGTAAAACAAGCTGAATGAATCTGCCGCGGCGTGGATAAATGCGCGATGAAAGAGACCCTCGTCGATGCGGCGCCCGACGACGGCTGACCCGCCTGCGGTGCGGTCGGCCATCGGCGCTACACCGATAGGGTGTGTCCGCCGGCGTGGTCAGGACACCCTCTGATACTTGCGCAGTTCCGCCGATCCAAGGTGCGCGATGGCACGTCGCGCGTGCAGGTTCCGGCAAGGGGCGTGCAGGCAGCCCGTCGCCGCGACGTGCACCTCAATCCCATGGCGCAGCGCTGAAAAAAAGGGGTTTGCTGCGGATCGACGGTAGCAGCACCAGCCTCCCCATACACTACTATCGTCGCAGCAGACGCGATTGCAGGCGTACCACCCGTTCCACGATCGTCATTGTCGGTATAGCATCGCCCCGTTTTGACAATCCACGCCCCCAGGAGGGCAACATGAGCAACGGTAATGGTGTGTCGGTCGTGACCGACGCCGTCGAGAACGCGAAAGAAACCGCCACCAACGTCGGCGAGACCATCGCCCACGCCGCTGAAGACGCAGTGAAGTCGGTGAAGAAGACCGTCAAGCGCGCCCGCAAGGCCGCCACCACCCGCGTCGCCAAGGCCAAGAAGGCCGTGGCCAAGGTCGAGAAGACCGTTGCCAAGAAGGCCGAGAAGGCCGCCAAGTCGGTCGGCAAGACGGTCGCCAAGGCCAAGCAGAAGCTGGAAGCCGCCAAGAAGAATGCCAAGGCCGAAGCCGCTGCCCTGAAGAAGGAAGTGGCCAAGAAGAAGGCCGCTGCCGGCAAGACTGTCGCCAAGAAGGCTGCTGTTGCCAAGAAGACCACGAAGGCCGCCACCAAGGCTGCCGGCAAGAAGGTCGCCACGGTGAAGAAGGCTGCGACCAAGAAGGCAGCCGCCACCAAGAAGACGGTTGCCAAGAAGGCCGCCGCCGCGAAGAAGGTTGTCGGCAAGAAGGTGGCCACCGCCAAGAAGGCCGTGGCCAAGAAGACGGTCGCCGCCAAGAAGGTGGCTGGCAAGAAGACCGTGGCCGCGAAGAAGGTTGTCGGCAAGAAGGTTGCCGCTACCCGCAAGGTCGCCACCAAGAAGACGGCTGCCGCCAAGAAGGTTGTCGGCAAGAAGGCCGCTGCCACCCGCAAGACGGTTGCCAAGAAGGCAGCGACCACCAAGAAGGCTGTCGCCCGCAAGGCTGCACCGCTGAAGAAGGCCGCTGCCAAGAAGGCCCCGGCGAAGAAGGCCGTGCGCAAGGCCGCCAAGCGCAAGTAATCGCGCGAGCGGCGAAGGCCCCTCCGCCCTGCCGGGCGGTGGGGCCTTCTGCGTTCATGGCGGACAACGGCCCGGCATGAAGCCTGCGGGGTCGTCCTGGGGCAAGATGAAGTCCCTCCGCTGGAGTTCCCATCATGCGCGGCATCGATTTCAGTTCCTGGCAGGGTGTGCTTTCCACGTTGGCCGGCCTGGTCCTGATCACGCTGCTGGGTGTGGGTATCCGCCTGCTGGTGATGCAGACCCTGCAGCAGCGCCGCGAGCGCGAGAACCGGCAGATCAACGAACGGCTGCGCACGCTGATGGCCGCCTACAAGACCCTGGGCGGTTCGTTCACCGGTGAGCTGGGGGTCGACCCCAGCCATCTGCGCGACCTGCGCCAGCGCGCCCATGAGCAGGGCATCGTCGAACCCGGCTCGGATCGCGCGAGGCGCATCCGCGATGCCGTCGAAGCGGCCTTGTCGGACATCCTGCTGCTGGGTACCGATGAGCAGGTGCGGCTGGCCGCGCGCGCCGCCGATGAGCTGGCGCAGGGACGACCGGTGCACACGCATGAGCTGGTGGTGTCGCTGCGCGATTTTGTCCGCGAAGCCCTGGATCTGGCGCCGATCCCGGCCGATCTGCAGATTCCACGGCAGGGCCCGACCCGGCCCGCGGGCGGCAGCGGGGGCGGCAAGGGCCGCCCTGAAGGCGAAGGCAAGGGCGGTCGTGCGGGCGGAGGCGGAGGAATGGGCATGGGCGCCGGCATGGGCGGGCTCGGCCTGGGGGCCGGCGCCGCCCTGGGCGCCGGCACTGCCGGAGAAGACGACGCAGGTACGCGCTGAGCGCCGCGAAGGCGTCAGCGGGTCAGTTCGTAGATGGGTGTGAAACCGCCATAGATCATCCGCGCACCGTCGAACGGCATCGGGTTCTTCGCGGGGTCCAGGCGCGGGTCTTCCATCATCTTCTGCATGCCGGAATCACGGGTGGCCTTGTCAGGCCACTCGATCCAGGAAAACACCACCGTCTCTTCCGGTGTCGCTTTCACTGCGCCGAAGAAGTCCGTCGTCTTGCCATGCGGCACGTCATCGCCCCAGCACTCGACCACGCGCAGCGCCCCGTACTCGATGAAGACCACGTCGCCGCTTCGCGCATGGGCGAGGAACTTTTCCTTGTTGGCGGTGGGAACCGCCAGAACGAAACCATCGATGTAACTCATTGCCTGCCTCCGTGATGGACCGCACTGCATGTGCGGCCTTCTTCTGTTCGACGAACCAGGGCGCGGCAGATCGACACGGCCGCGATCGAAGCATTCAGGACGTACCCGCGCGCCGCGCGTATGCCAGAGACCGCCTGAATCAAGCCAGAAAATTCAGCAATGCGAAGGTTGCTGTTTTCAGGGTGCGTTGTGGCGAATAACGGAGAATTTACATTCCCGATGCGACGGCGCTTCCGCGCTGCTGCTCACCATAAGAAAGTAAAGGTGTACCCCCATGAAGAATTCGCTGATTGCCCTGGCGCTGGCTGCTGCCCTGCCGTTCTCCGCCTCGGCTGCCGAGAACCTGTCCTACAACTATGCTGAAGCCAACTACGCCAAGACCGACATCGACGCGTTCAAGGCCGACGGCTGGGGCGTGAAGGGTTCCTACGGCTTCCTGCCGAACTTCCACGCCTTCGGTGACTACAGCCGCCAGGAAATCGACCACACCAACCTCAAGCTGGACCAGTGGAAGGTCGGTGTCGGCTACAACCAGGAAATCGCACCGTCGACCGACTTCGTGGCCCGCGTGGCGTACCAGAAGCGTGACCTGGAGCATGGTCTGGATTTCAACGGCTACAGCGCTGAAGCCGGCATCCGCACCGCGTTCGGTGCCCACGCCGAAGTCTACGGCATGGTTGGTTACGAAGACTTCTCGAAGAAGCGCGGCATCAATCCGGAAGGCGAGTGGTACGGCCGCCTGGGTGGTCAGGTGAAGCTGAACCAGAACTGGGGCCTGAACGGCGAGCTCAAGATGAACCGCGACGGTGACAAGGAATACACCGTCGGCCCGCGCTTCAGCTGGTAATCGCTGCAGGCGCTCTGCGCCCTGCGTGCATCGACAGGCCCGGCATCTGCCGGGCCTGTTGCGTTCCACCCAACCGAAATGAAATCTGACTGCGGCTGCGCAGTCGATGCTGCATTGCAACGAATTGGATTCCGCCGTTGCAGAGCGCGACCTACGGTGGGCATCCACTTCCGCCGGATCCGCCTGATGCCGCCCGCCCCCGCCACCCCGCATACCGGGAAGCTGCGCCGCCTGGCACTGCTGGATCCGCATCCGGTGCTGCGGCTGGGCCTGGAGGTGTTGTTATGTGAGCACAGCGGTCTGCAGGTCCGTGGCAGCTTCGCCAATGAAGCCGACCTGCTGTCGCTGCTGCATCAGCAGCCCGGTTGTGTCGATCTGCTGGTGATCGATGCCCTTCCGCTGGGTGACCAAGGGGTTGGCCTGCAACTGCTGCGCACGCTGTCGCAGCAGTGGCCGTCGTTGCCGGTGCTGGTGCTTTCAGCCCATTGCAACGCCAGCACGGTGGTGACGGCCATGCAGGCCGGCGCGCGCGGCTTCCTGTCCAAGGCGACCGCACCGCGCGTGCTGCTGCGGGCTGTGGAGGTGGTGGCCCGGGGTGGGCGGTTCGTGCCGCCGGAACTGCGCCCGCAGTTGAGCCGCTCGCGGGCGCGCCGCATGCCCTCATTGATGCCGCTCAGCCGCCGCGAGCGCGAGGTGCTGCGCCTGGTGCTGGAAGGCTGCAGCACCGGCGAAGTCGCGCAGCGCTTCGGCCGTTCCGCAAGCACGGTCAGCTCGCAGAAAAAAGCCGCCTACCAGAAGCTCGGCATCCGCAGTGACGGCGAGCTGTTCCGCATCCGCCACCTGCTCGAATGCGGCTGAAACCCGGGCTTATTCCCCTTGGTACTGCTTCTCTTCGACCAGTGCCGACCCCGCAACGCGGTTGATCTCGTTCTTGACCTGCACGCGCTCGCCATTGGTACCGTACACGCCGCGCGCCAGCTGGACGAAGGCATCATCGAACACCTGTGCCGCTTCCTTGTCGCGCAGCTGGTCCTGGATGTCCCACATGCGCTCGTTGATGGCCTTCAGCTGCTGCTTCAGCGCGGCAAGTGCCGGCTGTGCCTGCAGCTGCTGCTGCAGCAACGGCAGCAGGCCGTCCAGCTCCGTCCGCACATTGGCCAGCTTGGTGGCATCGCCGATGCGTTCGGCCTTGATCTCGAGAATGGTGATCTTGTCGATCAGCTCGCCGATCGATACCGGCGTCAGGATGGCGTCCATGGGGGGGTTCCTGGAAACAGGCGGCCATCATACCGCGCCACTGCCAAGCGGTTTTACGCTGATTTTGCGCCCCGGCCACGGTAGCGCCATCGAACCGTTACGGCCCTGCCATCGACACTGCCGTCCCGGCGGTTGAGCCGCCATTGGATGAGGAATGATGTGCAGTGGACAGCAAGGGAATGATCGCGGCGTTGGCCGCGGCGTTGGCGGGACTGCTGGGCGTGGGCAGCGCGCAGGCACAGGTGAGCGGCAACGCCACGTTGACCAGTGACTACGTCTGGCGCGGCAGTTCGCAGAGTGACGGCGACCCGGCGGTGCAGGCCGGAGCGAAGCTCGCGCTCGCGTCCGGGTGGTATGCCAGCGCGTGGGGCTCGAACGTATCGTTCAAGCCGGACAACGGCGCACGCAGCGAGTTCGATCTGGTAGCGGGCTGGTCCGGCACACCGGCCGCGGACTGGACGCTGGACGCCAACCTGACCCGCTACGTGTATCCGGGGACAGCCCGCGCGCTGGACTGGACAGAGTTCGCTGCCACGGTGGGCTGGAAGCAGCGGACCTGGCTGCAGGTCGCGCATTCCAGCGATGCCCTGGGCGGTGGCCATCGGGGTACCTACGCACAGTTGGGCGTGCGCCTGCCGCTGCAAGAGCGCATCCGGCTTGAAGCGGCCGTGGGCCACTACTGGCTGGCGGCCGCGCAGGGGCCGGATTACCTGCACGGGCAGCTCAGCGCCATCGCCACGTTGGCTCCGGCGTGGGAAGTGCGGGCCACCGTGCATGACACCGATACCGCGGCCAGACGCCTGTTCCCGGGCAACGCGGGCGGGCGCTGGGAACTGGCACTGCAGGGCAGCTTCTAGCGGGCCGGCGCCGCCACGATGGTATCGGCCACCCATGGGCCGGTACCGGGCGGCTCAACCGCGCAGGCGCTGGCTCAGGCCCTTGAGGAAGTTGCGCAGCATCTGATCCAGGCAACGTCGGTAGTTGGCATGCCCGGGTTGGCGGAACAGCGCCCCGATCTCGGACTTGGATACCTTGAAGCCGGCGCTGGCGAAGATGTCCATCAGATCGACGTCGCGCAGCTGGAACGCCACGCGCAGCTTCTTCAGCACCAGGTTGTTGTCGATGCGGGTTTCCACGGCGCGCTGCGGCTGGCTCTCGTCGCGGCCGCGCAGGTGCACGATCAGGCCATCCAGGAAGTGCGCCAGCGCACTGTCGTCCATCGGCACGAAGCCGGCTTCATCCTCGCGCCGCAGCCAGGCCCTGGCCTGCTCGAGATCCACCGGGAAGGTCGGGTCGGCCAACTGGCACAGGGCCACCACGTGATGGTCGCCCAGGTCCAGGGAGTAGCGCACGCTGCGCAGTACATCATTGTTGATCATGGCCCATTGTAGCGGTCCGGCCGTTGTCACCGGATTGTCACCGGATTGAAGCATCGTGAGCGCTGTTCCGTAGAGACCTCCTCCGATGCGCCGGTACCTCGTTCTCCTCCTGCTGGCGGCCAGCAGTGTTGCCGCCCATGCCCAGGACCGCTTTGTTCCGGTCGAACAGCGGCTCACTGCGGCCCAGCTGGCCGAAGTGGGGCTGAGCCCGGCCCAGCTGCAGGCGTTGAACCGCGTGCTGCGCCAGGCAGAGGCCGCGTCGCCTGCCATTTCCGCGGTCACGGCCGCCCCCGCCGGCGCGCCGCTGCCTGCGAATGTTCCGGCGCCGGCCGCCATGCACCTGGGGCTGGAAGAAGGCCCGGTCAGCGCACGCGTGGTGGGGGAGGTGGCCGGTTGGGCCCCCGGCACGGTGTTCACCCTCGACAACGGACAGCAATGGCAGGTGATGAAGGGACAGATGAAGCTGCGCAGGGCCCTCCAGGCGCCGCAGATCGAAGTGATCCCGGGCATCGCCGGCCGCTGGTTCCTGCAGGTCGACGAGGATCTGCCGAAGGCCCGCGTGTTCCGCCTGCGCTGAGTGTGCCCGGCGCGAAGACCGATCAGGCAAGGCAGGGTCCTGCCGACGGTGCCAGAATGGGGGTCTCGTTCCTCCACGGAGTTGCCTGATGTCCCGCACCGTCCTGATTACCGGCGCCACGTCCGGATTTGGCGCCGCCGCCGTCCATCGCTTCGCCCAGGCAGGCTGGAAGGTGATCGCCACCGGCCGTCGCAGCGATCGCCTGCAACCGCTGGTCGAGCGCTATGGCAAGGACGTGGTGCACGCAGCGGCGTTTGATGTCCGCGATCCGATCGCAATGGAAGCGGCGCTGCTGGCGCTGCCCCCCGCATTCGGTGAGATCGACCTGCTGGTCAACAACGCCGGTCTCGCGCAGGGCACCGCTCCGGCGCAGAGCGCCAGCCTGCAGGACTGGACGACGATGATCGATACCAACATCACCGCCCTGGTGACGTTGACCCACCGCCTGCTGCCGCAGCTGGTCGAACGCAGGGGTGCGATCATCAACATCTCGTCGGTTGCCGGTGTCTACCCGTACCCGGGCGGCAACGCGTATGGCGGTACCAAGGCGTTCGTCAGCCAGTTCTCGCTGGGCCTGCGTTCGGACCTGCACGGCACGGGCGTGCGTGTGACCACCATCGAGCCGGGCATGGCCGAGACCGAGTTCACGGTGGTGCGTACCCACGGTGACCAGGCCGCGTCGGACAAGCTGTATTCCGGCGCCAACCCGATGACCGCCGAGGACATCGCCGAGCAGATCTTCTGGGTTGCCAGCCTGCCGCCGCATCTGAACATCAACCGCCTGGAACTGATGCCGGTCAGCCAGTCGTTCGCCGGCTTCCAGGTCGCGCGCGAGGGCTGACCTGCGTGCCTTCAGGGCCGCCCGGCGTGGGTCGGCCCTGCGGGGCCCAAAAAAAGAAAGCCGGGCAATGCCCGGCTTCTTCCGTTCAGACCCGAACGATCACTGTGCCTTGATCGCCATCGCCTGCAGGCCGGTGCCATCCAGCTTCTGCTTGGCTTCGGACAGCTCACCGGCGCTGCCGTAGGGCCCCATGCGCACGCGGTACACGGTCTTGCCATTGATCTGCGCCGACTCCACCCGTGCCGCCAGGCCCATCATCGCCAGCTTGGCCTTGGTGGCCTCGGCGTCGCCGGAGGCGCCGAACGCACCTGCCTGCAGGATGTAGCGCGCGTTGTCGCCGGCCACGGCCGGTGCTGCAGCGGCGGCCGGCGGCGCGTCCACGCGGGCGGCCTGCGCGGTCGATGCCGTGTTGGTCGCCGCCGGGCTGGTCGTGGCCGGTGCAGCCGTTGCCGGGCGTTCGCTCAGCGGGGCAGGCAGCGGACGGCTGGTCGCGGTCACCGGTGCCGTGCTGGCGACACTGGCCGTCGCGGTCGGTGCCGGCGTTGCGGGGACCGGTTTGCCTTCCAGCGCCGCCTGCGCGCGCTGCGCTTCGGCCTTGGCCCGGCGCTGTTCCTCGGCGCGGGTGCTGGCAGCCAGTTCGGCATCGGACATCTCCACTTCCTTGCCTGGCAGCAGGGTGTAGAAGTCGTACTGGGTCGCCGCCGGCTTCTCGGCTTCGGCCGGTTTCGGCGTGGCCGGTTGTGCGGCCGGCTGCGTGCCGACATCGCTGTCGGCATCGGCGACCGGCGCCGGCTGCGCGTTCGGGTTCGGCTGCGGACCGGCGCGCAGGAAGCCATCGCCCTCGCCCTTGAACAGATTCGGCGCCGCCAGGAACACCACGGCGGCGATGGCCACACCGGCGACCAGCCACACCCATCCCGGGGTGCCCTGGCTGCTGCTGTTGCGTCGTGCCTGGTTTTTGCCGCGTCGTGCTGCCATGTGTACTGCGTCTCCTGATGCTTACATTTTTTCCGGGGCACTCACGCCCAGGAGGTCGAGGCCATTGGCCAGCACCTGACGCGCCGCGCAGGCCAGCGTCAGCTTGGCGTTGCGATCGTCGGCGTCGTCCACCAGCACCGGTGTCCCGTGATACCACGTGTGGAAGGCATGCGCCAATTCACGCAGGTACTGCGCCACCAGATGCGGCTCCAGCGCCACGCCGGCGGCTTCGACCACTTCCGGATAGCGCGAGATCTCGTTCATCAGCAGCAGCGAGGCGTCATCGGCCAGGCGCACGAGCTGACCCAGGCCACTGCCCTGGTCATAGGCCAGGCCCTTCTCCTGCGCCTGGCGGAGCAGGCTGCACACGCGGGCATGCGCGTACTGCACGTAGAACACCGGGTTGTCGTTGCTCTGCTGGCGGGCCAGATCGATGTCGAAGGTCAGCTGCGAATCAGGCTTGCGCGCGATCAGGAACCAGCGGGTCGCATCGCGTCCAGCTTCTTCGATCAGGTCGCGCAGGGTGAAGTAGCTGCCTGCACGCTTGGACAGCTTCACTTCCTCGCCGCCGCGCATGACGGTGACCATCTGATGCAGCACATACTCGGGCCAGCCCTGCGGGATGCCCACTTCCAGCGCCTGCAGGCCTGCACGCACGCGCGCCAGCGACCCATGGTGGTCGGCGCCCAGCTCGGTGATCGCGCGCTCGTAGCCGCGCTGCCATTTGGACAGGTGGTAGGCCACGTCCGGCACGAAGTAGGTGAAGGTGCCGTCGGACTTGCGCATCACGCGGTCCTTGTCGTCACCGAAGTCGGTGCTGCGCAGCCACAGTGCGCCGCCTTCCTCGTAGGTGTGGCCGGACGCCTGCAGCTTGGCCACGGTTTCCGCGACCTTGCCATCGGCGTACAGCGAGCTTTCCAGGAAGTAGATGTCGAAATCGACGCCGAACGCGGCCAGGTCCAGGTTCTGCTCGTTGCGCAGGTAGGCCACCGCGAAGCGGCGGATCGCCTGCATGTCGTGCGGATCCTTGGCGCCGACCACGAGGGTGCCTTCCAGGTCGACGCTGGCGCCGGCCATGTAGGCTCGCGCGACATCGGCGATGTACTCGCCGCGGTAGCCGCCTTCCGGCCAGCCCTCCTGGTCGGGGGCGATGCCCTGGACGCGGGCCTGCACCGACAGCGCCAGGTTCTCGATCTGCACGCCGGCGTCGTTGTAATAGAACTCACGCTTGGCGTTCCAGCCGTTGGCGTCGAGCACGCGGGCCACGCAGTCGCCGATCGCCGCAGCGCGGCCATGGCCGACGTGCAGCGGACCGGTCGGGTTGGCCGACACATACTCCACGCCCACCGTGCGGCCGTTGCCGGACAGGTTGCGCCCGTAGTCGTGGCCTTCCTTGATGACCGAGGCGGCTTCGCGCTGGTACGCGGCCGGAGCCAGGTGGAAGTTGATGAAGCCGGGTCCGGCGATCTCGACCTTGCTGACGTCCTCGCTGCGCGGCAGCGCCTCGACCAGTGCCTGCGCCAGTGCGCGCGGGTTGCTGCGCGCGGCCTTGGCCAGCAGCATCGCGGCGTTGGTGGCGAAGTCGCCATGGTCACGGGTCTTCGGGCGCTCGACCACGAAGTCCGGCGGCAGGGAGTCGGCGGGCAGGGTGCCATTGGCGCGCAAGGCTTCGATGCCTTGGCTGATCAGGGCGCGGAGGAGATTTTTCACGAGGCCTGCTGTGAGAATGAGCGGCGGAATCGCCCATTTTAGCGCAGATGCCGGCGGCCACGCTGACCGTTGCCTGCCTGTGCGGTCCCCCCGGGGTCGGCCGGGGGGCCGGGCTCAGCCGAACAGGCGGGCCTGGCGCTGGCCCAGCAGGCCACGTTCAGCAAACGAAACAGGACGGCCTTCGCCCACTACGAAATGGTCGAGCAGGCGGATGTCGACCAGGGCCAGGGCCTGCTGCAGCTCCTCGGTGATGCGCGCGTCGGCCGGCGATGGCTCCGGGTCGCCGGACGGGTGGTTGTGGCTGATGATCACGGCGGCGGCATTGAGCTGCAGGGCGCGCCGCACGACCTCCCGCGGATAGACCGCCGCTGCGGTGAGGGTTCCGGCAAACAGTTCCTCGCACGCGATCAGCCGATGGCGGTTGTCCAGGAACAGCACCAGGAACAGTTCGCGGGCCTGCCCGCGCAGACGGTGCTGCAGGTAGCGCCCCACCGCCCCGGGATTGTCGCCAACTGCTTCGCCGTGCTGCAGTTCGGCGGCCAGGTACCGGTGGGCCAGTTCCAGGCCGGCGGCCAGGGTGCAGCTGCGGGCCGGCCCCAGCCCGGGCAGCCGTGCCAGCTCGCCGGCAGGCCGGTCCAGCAGTACCCGTAGCGGACCGTGCGCGTGCAGCAGGTCGCGTGCGGTCTGCACGGCATCGCGGCCGCCGACCCCGGAGCCGAGGAACAGCGCCAGCAACTCCGCGTCGGACAGCATGGTGGGGCCCCGCGCCAGCAGCTTCTCGCGGGGACGTTCCTGTTCAGGCCAGTCATGGATGGGCATGCCTGCATCATCGCCAGCGGCGCCCGGCGCTCCCATCGGCGCTTGCCGCCGATGACCGTCAGCCGATGCCTCAATCGCGCACGGTCTTCAGGTAGTCGAACAGTTCCTGGTTGCTCTGCAGTCCCAGCTTGCGCTTGGCCTCGGCCTTCTGCCGGCTGATCGTCTTCGGGCTGCGGCCGCAGCGGGCCGCGATGGCGTTGATGTTCAGGCCCTCGGCGAGCAGCTGCAGGACTTCCTGCTCGCGCGCGGAGAGCGAGACCGGTGTGCGCTGGAACAGCAGGTCGCGCGACTGCAGGTGATGACGCAGCTGCTGTGAGACGAAGACCTGGCCGGACATGGCTGCCGCGAGCGCCATCGGCAGCTCGGCGAAGCCGGCGCATTTGTCGACCAGGCCATCGATGCCTTCGCGCAGCAGCCTGTCCAGCAGTCCCGGGTGGCGCGCTCCGGTCAGCACCACCACCGGCAGGCCCGGATGACGCTCGCGCAGTGCGCCCAGCAGCGCAGGGCCGTCGGGGCCGACGCCGGGCATGGACAGGTCGGTGAGGACGGCATGGCAGGTTTCACGCTGCAGCAGGTCGAGCAGCTGGGCACCGTCGGCCGCGCTGCCGGCCACCTGCATCTGGTGAGCCTCCAGCACGATACGGATGCCATGCAGTACAACCGGATGGTCGTCGGCGATGATGATGCGCGGTTGCACGCGGGATCCTCGGGGAAGCGGAGCGGCGCACCGGAGGTGGCCAGTACCGATTCTGCAAAGCCGACCAGGGCACGGGTATAGGAAAGTTCCGAATCATCGGCGGGTGAACCCGGGAACTGCGGTAGTGGAAGTTCCATCTGCTGATAGCTGCCAGCTATGTGCGCTGTGCATCGGGACATTACCGACCATCGGGTAAGCTAGCGCCCTCGTTTGCACAGGAATTCCAGGTGGCTGACTCCCCCAACGCATCCCCCGCGCCGGCCGGCGCGCTGGAAGGCCAGAAACTGCTGTTGTGTGTCGGCGGCGGGATTGCGGCTTACAAGGCCCTGGAACTGGTGCGGCGGCTGCGCGATGCCGGGGCGCTGGTGCAGGTGGCGATGACTGCCGGCGCCCAGCAGTTCGTGACCCCGCTCAGTTTCCAGGCCCTGTCCGGGCAGCCGACCCGCACTACGTTGTGGGACAGCGCCGCCGAACAGGCCATGGGCCACATCGAGCTGGCGCGCTGGGCCGACCGCATCGTGATCGCACCGGGCACCGCCGACCTGCTGGCGCGCCTGGCCCATGGTCACGCCGACGACCTGGTCAGCACGTTGTGCCTGGCCAGTACCGCGCCGCTGACCGTGTGTCCGGCCATGAACCATCGCATGTGGCTGCACCCGGCCACGCAGGCCAACATCGCACTGCTGCGCCAGCGTGGCGCGCAGGTGATCGGACCGGTCGACGGGCCGTTGGCCGAGGGTGAGTCCGGCCCGGGGCGGCTGGCCGAGCCGGGTGACATCGTTGCCGCGCTGGCGGCCAACGGCAATGCCGTGGCGCCTGCCGCGCCCGCGGCAACCCGCGCGCTGCAGGGACTGCGTGTGCTGATCAGCGCCGGACCCACCTACGAGGACATCGACCCGGTGCGCTACGTCGGCAACCGCAGCAGCGGCAAGATGGGCTTCGCACTGGCCGCGGCCGCGGCGACGATGGGGGCGCAGGTGGTGCTGGTCAGTGGTCCCGTGCAGCTGCCGACGCCGGTCGGCGTGCAGCGCGTCGATGTGCGCTCGGCCGCACAGATGCGCGACGCCGTGCTCTCATCGCTGCCGGCCGACATCTATATCGGTGCCGCCGCCGTGTCCGACTACACCCCTCGGCAGGTGGCGCCGCAGAAGCTGAAGAAGACCGCCGACAGCCAGTCACTGGTGATCGAACTGGTGCGTACCCCGGACATCCTGGCCGAGGTGGCCGCGCAGACGCAGTCGCTGAAGCTGGTGGTCGGTTTCGCCGCCGAAACCCACGACGTGGAGAAGTACGCGCGTGGCAAGCTGGTCGACAAACGCCTGGATCTGGTGATCGCCAACCAGGTCGGCATCAGTGGCGGTGGCTTCGAAAGTGACAACAACGCCGCCACGGCCTTCTGGCAGGACGGCGAACAGGTATTCCCGGCGACCTCCAAGCGCGAGCTGGCCGAACAACTGCTGGCGCTGATCGCGCGGAGACTTCAGGCATGACCCAGGTGATTTCATCGCAACCGTTGCAGGTCAAACTGCTCGATCCGCGCTTCGGCGACAGCTGGCCGCTGCCGGCGTATGCCACCGAGGCCAGTGCCGGCATGGACCTGCGCGCAGCGCTGGACACCGCGCTGACTTTGCAGCCGGGCGATACCGCGCTGGTTCCCAGTGGCCTGGCCATCCACATTGCCGATCCGCACCTGTGCGCGGTCATCCTGCCGCGTTCGGGCCTGGGCCATCGCCACGGCATCGTCCTCGGCAACGGCACCGGCCTCATCGACGCCGACTACCAGGGTCCGCTGCTGATCAGCGTCTGGAACCGGGGCCGCGAGGCCTTCACGATCGAGCCGGGTGACCGCATCGCGCAGCTGGTGGTGGTTCCGATTGCCCGCGTCAGCCTGCAGGTGGTGGATACTTTCACCGACAGCGTGCGGGGAACGGGTGGATTCGGCCATACCGGGGTGCGTTGACGGGGGACATCGATGAGCGGCATCGGGGAAAGGCAGCAGGGACGGTCGTTGGGGCGCAGCGCACCGCTGCTGGCAGTGCTGCTCGTGTTGCTGGCCGGCTGGTTCGGCTGGAGCGCCGTGCAGCAGTGGCGCCAGGAGGCAGGTGGCAAGGCGCTGGAAGAGGCGCGTGACCAGGCCGTGCAGGGCCTGCAACAGGCCGCCAGCGGCCAGTTGCAGCAGCTGCAGCAGCAGTTGAAGAACGAGCGTCTGCAGCAGGCGCTGCAGGCCGGCGATGCGTCCGCCGCTGCGCTGGCCCTGCGCGAGAGCTGGTCCGGCGTGGAGCGGGTGGAGGTGCTGGGCGCCGACCTGGCCGCTGCCTACGCCGATCCGGCCACCTTTGGCTATGCGCGCCTGGCCCTGCTGGAGCAGGCATTGGGCGAGGACCGGCCGAGCCTGCGGGTGGTCCGCGATGGGGGAGGCAACCGCCTCGGCCTGGCTGCGCCGGTGCAACTGGGCAGTCTGGGGCCGGCGGTCGTCTACGTCCGTCAGCCGCTGCTGCGCCTGACCGCGCCGCTGGATCAGATCCGCGCACCTGCCAGTGGTTTCCTCGGCCTGCGCCAGGGCACGCACGATCTGGTCACCCAGGGCGATTCCGGCCTGGCGCAGATCGCCGAGGCGCAGGCAAGGCCGATTGCCGGCACCCCGCTGCGGCTGGCAGCGGCCGTGCCCAACGTCGAACCCGGCCCGCTCGGTCTGGGCGCGCTGGCCAGCGGCATCGTCGCGCTGCTGCTGGCCTTCATCGCCGTGCTGCTGCTGGTCGGTCGCGACCGCCTGCCGAAGCGCCTGCCGCTGCCGCGGCGCACGTCCGCCGTCGAGGTGGATGAGGGCCCGACGCTGCGCGAGAGCCTGCAGATGGCGCCGCCACAGGCCGCCGAAGCTGCCGCCGACGCCACAGTGGCCCCTCCGCCGCCGGTCCCGGCGGAAGCGCTGGCAGCGGGCATCTTCCGGGCCTACGACATCCGCGGTGTGGTGGGCAGCGAACTGACTGCAAAGACCGCCGCGCTGATCGGCCAGGCCATCGGTACGGCTGCGCTGGAACAGGGCCTGCGCGAGGTGGTGATCGGCCGTGACGGGCGCCTGTCCGGCCCCGAGCTGGCAGCCGGCCTGGCCGAAGGCCTGCGCCGTGCCGGCTGCGCGGTCATCGACATCGGCCTGGCGCCCACGCCGGTCGTCTATTACGCCGCATTCCACCTGCGTACCGGCACCTGCGTGGCGGTGACCGGCAGCCACAATCCTCCCGAGTACAACGGCTTCAAGGTCGTCATCGGCGGCGAAACGCTGTCCGGCGATGCCATCACCGGCCTGTACCAGCGCATCGTCGAGGGCCGCCTGGTGCAGGCGGCAGAACCGGGTGACTACCAGCAGCGCGATGTCGGCGCCGATTACATCCAGCGGATCGCCGACGACGTGCAGCTCGACCGCCCGCTGAAGGTGGTGGCCGACGCCGGCAACGGGGTTGCCGGTGCGCTGGCCCCGCAGCTGCTGGAAGCGATCGGTGCCGAGGTGATTCCGCTTTACTGCGATGTTGATGGCACCTTCCCCAATCATCATCCCGACCCCAGCGAGCCGGACAACCTGCAGGACCTCGTACAGACGGTCAAACGCTTTGGCGCTGATCTCGGCGTGGCCTTCGACGGTGACGGCGACCGCCTGGGCGTGGTCACCGGCGAGGGCAGGATCATCTACGCCGACCGCCTGCTGATGCTGTTCGCCGCCGATGTGCTGATGCGCAATCCCGGGGCGATGGTGATCTACGACGTGAAGTGCACGGGCAAGCTGTCCGACCACGTGCTGCGCAACGGCGGCAGCCCGCTGATGTGGAAGACCGGGCACTCGCTGATGAAGGCGAAGATGCGCGAGACCGACGCCGAGCTGGCGGGCGAGATGAGCGGCCACTTCTTCTTCAAGGAACGCTGGTTCGGCTTCGATGACGGGCTGTACGCCGCCGCGCGCCTGCTGGAGATCCTCGCCCAGCGCGAGGAAACCCCGGATGAGGTGCTGTCCGGACTGCCGGAGATGGTGGCCACACCGGAGCTGAAGGTGCCGGTGTCCGAGGGCACGCCGCACGCCCTGGTGGCGATGCTGGTGGCGGCAGCGCAGTCGCCGGACAACCCGTATGTGGGTGGCCGCCTGTCGACCATCGACGGCCTGCGCGTGGATTTCCCCGACGGCTGGGGACTGGTGCGCGCCT
This sequence comes from Stenotrophomonas genospecies 5, assembly GCF_054473825.1. Lineage (NCBI taxonomy): Bacteria > Pseudomonadati > Pseudomonadota > Gammaproteobacteria > Lysobacterales > Lysobacteraceae > Stenotrophomonas > Stenotrophomonas genospecies 5. The sequence goes on along the minus strand of NZ_JBTMUW010000002.1, from coordinate 16,786 downwards.
CCAACACCACCCCGGTACTGGTGCTGCGCTTCGAGGGCGACGACGAGGCGGCGCTGGAGCGCATCCAGGCACTGTTCCGCAGCCAGCTGCAACCGATCGTCGGCGACACCCCGCTGGGGTTCTGATCGATCCGGGTGGGTGCCGACCGTTGGTCGGCACACCCTCACCCCTTGAAACGCAATCCGACGCCAGGTTCGGTGAACAGGTAGCGTGAATCCAGCGCCGAATCGCCCAGCTTGTGCCGCAGCTTGCCCACCAGGATGCGCAGATAGTGCGTGTCGTGCTGGTGGGTGGGTCCCCAGATCTCCTGCAGGATCTGCGGCTGGGTGACCACCCGGCCGGCATTGCGCAGCAGCAGCGACAGCAGCGCGTACTCCTTGCGGGTCAGCGCCACCGGTTCGCCCGCGATCGCCACCTCCCGGCGCACCAGGTCCACATGCAGATGGCCGTCGTCGAATACCGGAGGCGTGCCATCGGTCGGCACGCTGCGTGTCCGCAACAGCGCGCGCACCCGCGCCATCAGTTCCTGCGTGCCGAAGGGCTTGGTCACATAGTCGTTGGCACCGTTGTCCAGCGCCCGCACCTTTTCCGCTTCTCCGGCACGTACGGTCAGCATGATGACCGGCACCTGGCTCCATTGCCGCAGCTGCTCCAGCACCTGGTGGCCCTCCATGTCCGGCAGGCCGATATCCAGGATCACCAGGTCCATGTCCTCGCTGGCAGCCAGCTGCAGGCCTTCCTGGCCGGTCGCGGCCTGCCTGACCTGATAGCCCTGCGCCCGCAGGCTGATATCCAGGAAACGGCGGATCTGGGTCTCGTCATCGATCACCAGCACGCGCGGGGCCGGTACGCTCGCATCAATCGGGGTCGGGCTCATCGTGGGAGGCTGGCTTGAGCAGGGGCAGGGTGATGCGGATCAGGGTACCGCGACCGTCACGTCCCGGCAGCGCCTGCACGCTGCCGCCATGCGCGCCGATCATTCCCTGGCAGATGGTCAGGCCCAGACCGGTACCATGGCGGCCACGGTCGCCACGCTCGACGCTGTAGAACATGTCGAAGATGCGTGCCCGCTCTTCGTCGGGGATGCCGGGACCGGCATCGATCACGTCGATGCGCAGTTGGCCGTCCAGTTCGCGCGCCTGCACCTGTACCGCGGCATCGGCGGGGGAGAACTTGGCCGCGTTCTCCATGACATTGAATACTGCCTGCTCGACCAGCGCCGGATGCACCCAGATCGGCGCCAGGGTCGGCGGGATATCCAGTTCCAGCCTCACGTTGGGCTGGTAGCGCTGCAGCCGTCGCGCGGCCGACCCGATCAACTCGTCCACCCCGATCCAGTCGCGGTTGATCTTCAGGCCTTCGTGGCCCAGCCGGGTCATGTCCAGCAGGTTCTGGATGTAGCGGTCCAGCCGTTCGCCTTCGACCAGGATGGTGTCCAGCAGCGCGCGGCGGTCAGCCACGTCCATCGCCGTGCCATAGCTGGCCAGGCTGTCGGCCGATCCGATCATCGCCGCCAGCGGCGAGCGCAGATCGTGCGATACCGAAGACAACAGAGCAGAGCGCAGGCGCTCGGTCTCGTTGCTGACGTGCGCCCGCTCCAGCTCGGCCACCAGCCGCGTGCGCAATGCCGCCTGGGCAATGTCGTCCACCATCGCTTCGGCGAGCTGGCGCTGCTCGGGCAGCAGGCGTGCACCTGGCAGATACAGGCCGGCCACGCCGATTGCACGGTCCTCGCCATCAAGCAGGGGCAGGAACCACCATTGCGCGCCGGCCAGCGTATCGGTGAAACGCCCGCTGGGCTGGCCGTGGCGCAGTGCCCAGTCGGCGGCAGCCAGGTCGGTGTCGCCGGGCAGGGTGCGACCGCCGGCGGTGGTGTCCACGCCGATCCGCAGCCATGCCGGCACGTCCATCGCCTGCTCCAGCGCATGGCGGCCGGCCAGTGCCACCTCGCCATCGCCGGCAGCGCTGGCCAGCTGTCGCCCCAGCTGCTGCCGCGCGCGCGCATGCCGGTTGGCGGCCCGCAGGGCGATCACCTGCATGCGCAGCCGTGATGCCAGGCGCCCGGCCACCAGTGCCGCTGCCAGGAACAGGAACACGGTGATCACGCCTTGGCGTGCGCCGATGGCGAAGGTGAAGCGTGGTGCGATGAACAGGAAGTTGTAGGCGAGGAAGCACAGGATCGCGGCCATGACCGCCACGCTGGCGCGGGTGCGGGCTGCGACCAGCACGACCGCCACGATGAACACCATCGACAGGTCGGCCATGCCCACCCAGCGTTCAACCAGCCACGCGACCAGGCAGGCCAGCGCGGTGGCGAGCAGGGCCTGCAGTGGTTCGTGGTTGATGCCGCGCGCCGGCGGCAACAGGCCTTCGCGGCGCGAACGCGCACGTGCCTGCGGCGTGCTGATGATGGTGATCTCGTAGTGTGCACCGCGCTGGATCAGCTGCTGGGTCAGGGTGCGGTTGAACATCCGTGCCAGCGGCCGCTCGCGGGTGCGGCCCAGCACCAGGGTCGAGACACCGTTGTGCGCGGCGTGGTCGAGCAGGGCATCGGCGATGCTGGAGCCATGCAGCAGTTCGGCATCGCCGCCCAGGCGACGTGCCAGCGCGAACGCCGCGTCGATCTCGCGTCGGGTTGCTTCGTCCTGGCGTCGTCCCTGCACCGTCACCACCGTCCACGGCGCATCGCGCCGTTCGGCAATGCGGCGCGCGACCCGCACCAGATACTCGCTCTGCCCGCCACCATCGATCGCCACCAGTACGCCGCGGCGCAGCGGCAGGTTGCCCTCGCCGCGTGCGGCACGGGTCTCGCGCAGGCTGCTGTCGACACGATCAGCGGCTTCCTGCATGGCCAACTCGCGCAGTGCGGTCAGGTTGGCCGGCGAGAAGAACGCCTGCAGTGCCTGTGCCGCCTGCTCCGGCACGTACACCTTGCCCTGCTGCAGGCGGGCGATCAGTTCGCGTGGCGGCAGGTCCACCAGCACGATGTCGTGCAGGCGGTCGAGCACACCGTCCGGCACGGTTTCGCTGACCCGCACCCCGGTGATGCGCATCACCACGTCATTGAGGCTTTCCAGGTGCTGGATGTTGACCGTGGTCCAGACATCGATGCCCGCATCCAGCAGCTCCATGACATCCTGCCAGCGTCGCTCGTGGCGGCTGCCCGGTGCATTGCGATGTGCCAGTTCGTCGACCAGCACCAGCGCCGGGCGCCGCGCCAGCACGGCATCCAGGTCCATTTCCTGCAGGGCGTGGCCGTGGTAGGCCACGTCCTTCAGCGGCAGCCGTGGCAGTCCTTCCAGCAACGCCTGGGTATCGGCACGGCCATGCGTCTCCACCAGCCCCACCACCAGGTCGACCCCCCGGCGCAGCTGTTCCTGCGCGCGGTTGAGCATCGTGTAGGTCTTGCCCACGCCCGGCGCCGCGCCGAGGAATACCGTCAGCTTGCCACCGGCTTCGCGTTGCAGGCCTTCCACCAGGGCGTCGGCCTGGCGGGTTCGCAGGTCAGTCATGGCGGCCATTGTGCGCGCAGCGGGTGCACGATCGCATCACGGCCTGGCGGCTGCGTGGTCCAGCGCGAAGTTCAGCGTCACCACGTTCACCCGCGGCTGGCCGAACAGACCCCATTGGCGTCCCTCGGTGTGGGCCTGCAGCAGCGCCTGCACACGTTCCACCGGCAGGCCCCGGGCACGCGCCACGCGGGCCACCTGCAACTGCGCCGCCGCCGGCGTCAGCTGCGGATCGAGCCCGCCGCCGGATTGGGTGACGAGGTCCGCCGGCACCTGGTCCGGTGCGACGCCTTCGCGCGCTGCGACCGCAGCCGTGCTTGCGGCGACGCGCTCGGTCAACGCAGGGTTGCTGCGTGCCAGGTTGGAGCCGGCCGCCGCCATCGGGTCATAGTTGGCGGCCGATGGCCGCGCCTGGAAGTAGCCATCGCCAGCGAACGGCTGCGCCAGCCACGCCGACGCACGCACCTGGCCGCTGCCATCGCGCAGCAGGCTGCCTTCGGCCTGCATCGGGTACGCCAGGCCGGCAAAACCGGTGGCGATGCCGGCGTAGACCGCACCGGCCAGCAGCAGGGTCGCCACACCCAGGCCGATCGCCGGGCGCCAGCTGGCGTCGTCCTGCAGGTGGGCGATGCGGGATCCGGCCTTTGCTTCGCGCGGAAGGGAAGAAGAAGTGGAAGCAGAGCGGTTCATGAGCCGGATACCAGGACAAGAAGGAGGTCGATCGCCTTGATCGCCGCGAACGGCAGCAGCACGCCACCCAGGCCGTACACCAGCATGTTCCGGCGCAGGAGCGCGGTGGCCGTGGCCGGGCGGAAGCGCACGCCCCGCAGAGCCAGCGGAATCAGAGCGGGAATCACCAGGGCGTTGAAGATCAGCGCGGCCAGCACCGCGTTGCGCGGACTCGACAGCTGCATCACGTTCAGCGCCGCCATCGCCGGCACCGCCGCGGCGAACAGCGCCGGCAGGATCGCGAAGTACTTGGAGACATCGTTGGCCAGCGAGAAGGTGGTCAGCGCGCCGCGGGTGATCAGCTGCTGCTTTCCTACCTCCACCACCGCCAGCAGCTTGGCCGGATCCGAATCCAGGTCGACCATGTTGCCGGCTTCCTTGGCGGCCTGCGTGCCGGAGTTCATGGCCAGCCCGATGTCGGCCTGGGCCAGCGCCGGCGCATCGTTGGTGCCATCGCCGACCATCGCCACCAGACGGCCCCCGGCCTGTTCCTGGCGGATGCGTGCCAGCTTGTCCTCGGGCCGGGCTTCGGCGATGTAGTCGTCGACGCCGGCTTCGGCAGCGATGGCGGCCGCGGTCAGCGGGTTGTCGCCGGTGATCATCACCGTCCGGATGCCCATCGCCCGCAGCTGTGCGAACTTCTCGCGCATGCCGTGCTTGACCACGTCCGACAGTTCGATCACGCCCAGCACATGGCGACCTTCCGCCACCACCAGCGGCGTGGCGCCGTTGCGGGCGACCTGTTCGACGCGCCCGCCCAGCTCGGCCGGCACCACGCCTCCCTGCGCCTGCACATGGTTGCGGATCGCATCCAGCGCACCCTTGCGGATCTGCCGGCCATGGGCAAGGTCAACGCCGGACATGCGGGTCTGCGCACTGAAGGCCAGGTAGACGGCCTGCTCCGGCTCGGCGGTGGTGCACCCCTGCTCGCGTGCCAGGCGCACGATCGACTTGCCTTCCGGGGTCGGGTCGGCCAGCGAGGACAACAGGGCCGCGTCGCGCAGCTGGCTGGCGTCGATTCCCGCCAACGCATGGAAGTGGCTGGCCTGGCGGTCGCCGTAGGTGATGGTGCCGGTCTTGTCCAGCAGCAGCACATCGACGTCGCCGGCCACTTCCACCGCCTTGCCCGACTTGGCCAGCACGTTGGCCGCCAGGGCGCGGTTCATGCCGGCGATGCCGATGGCCGGCAGCAGTCCGCCGATGGTGGTCGGGATCAGGCAGACCAGCAGTGCGATCAGCAGCAGTGGATCGACCTGGACGCCGACATGGGCGCCGATGGCCGGCAATGTCGCCACCACCACCAGGAAGGTCAGCGTCATCGCCGCCAGCAGCAGGGTCAGGGCGACCTCGTTCGGTGTCTTCTGCCGGTTGGCGCCTTCCACCAGCGCGATCATCCGGTCCAGGAAGCTGTGGCCCGGCTCGGCGGTCACACGCACGACGATCTGGTCGGACAGCACCTTGGTACCGCCGATCACGCCGGAGCGATCGGTACCCGCTTCGCGCAGCACCGGTGCCGATTCGCCGGTTACCGCCGCTTCGTTGATGGTGGCCAGGCCCTGCACGATCTCGCCATCGGCTGGCACCAGCTCGCCGGCACTGACGATGACGTGGTCGCCCGGGCGCAGTTCGGCGGCCGGCACCTGCGTTTCTGCGGCCCCTGGCTGCGCGGCGGCCAGTCGGCGCGCCACCAGGTCCTGGCGGGCACGGCGCAACGATGCGGCCTGGCCCCGGCCGCGTGCTTCGGCGACGGCCTCGGCGAAGTTGCCGAACAATACGGTGACCAGCAGGATCGCGGTCACCGCCAGGCCGAAGCCCAGTGGAGCGTTGCCGGTCAGGGTGATGATCGCGGCGACGATCGTGCCGGCCATCACCACCGCCATCACCGGGCTGCGCACCAGATGCATCGGTGAAAGCTTGCGTACGGCGTCGACCAGTGCGCGGCGCAGGCCGGCCGCATCGAGCAGGGCAGGGCGTGACGCAAGCGGGTTACGGGTTGAGGTTGCGTGGCTACTCATGGGGGTGTCCTCAATGCAGTCCCAGGCTCAGGTGGTCGGCGATCGGGCCAAGCACCAGCGCCGGCATGAACTGCAGCACGGTCAGGATGACGATCACCGACACCAGGGTCAGGGCGAACGTCGGGGTTTCGATCTGCAGGCTGCCCGCTGATTCCGGTGCCTGCCGCTTGGCGGCGAGCTGGGCAGCAACCACCAGCGGAATCACCAGCAGCGGAAAGCGACCCAGCAGCAGCACCAGCGAGCAGCTCAGGTTCCACCACGGCGTGGCATCACCCAGTCCCTCGAAGCCCGAACCGTTGTTGGCGTAGGCCGATACGTATTCGTAGAACACCTGGCTGATGCCGTGGAAGCCGGGATTTGAGGTGCCGGCCAGGCCGGGCACGGCCAGAGTGACTGCGGTGAACACCAGCAGGGTGATGGGCTGCAGCAGCACCAGCAGGGCCAGCAGGCGCACCTGCGGGGTCTCCAGCTTGCGACCGAACAGTTCCGGCGTCCGGCCCGTCATCAACCCCGCCAGGAACACGCCCAGCAGCAGGTAGACGATGAACTGCTGCAGGCCGCAGCCGATGCCACCCCAGATCGCACTGACCAGCATGTTGACCAGGGCAATGCCACCGCTCAGCGGGGCCAGCGAATCGTGCATGCCGTTCACCGAGCCATTGGACACCTGCGTCGTCACCGCCGCCCACAACGCGGTGCCGTCGGAGCCGAAACGTACTTCCTTGCCCTCCATCAGCAGGGGCGTGGCCGCACTGGCACTGTGGCCTTCGCTCCACACCATGGCGCCGGTGGACAGCAGCGACATTCCCAGCATGCAGACGAACACCAGCGCGCCGAAGCGACGTCGCCCGGTGAATGCCCCGATCATGAAGATCACCGCCATCGGTACCAGCAGGATGCCGATCACTTCGAGAAGGTTCGAAACCGGCGTCGGATTCTCCAGCGGGAAGCTGCTGTTCGGGCCATACCAGCCGCCGCCGTTGGCGCCCAGCTGCTTGGCGGCGACCATCGCCGCGACCGGACCCAGCGGCAGCTTCTGCGTCGTCATGCCGGCGGAGGCATCGATCGGCGTAGCCTGCGGCCCCGCCGCCAGCGTCGACGGCACGCCCTGGCTGGTCAGCAGCACTGTCCACAGCAGGCACAGCGGCAACAGGACGCGCACGCACAGGCGCACCACGTCGGCGTAGTAGTTGCCCACTGCGACCTGGCGGTCATCGCCGGCGCTGCCTGTGGCCGACTGCGGCGCCGGCGCGAACAGCGCGCGCAGTGTGGCCACCGCCAGCGCCAGGCCCATCATCGGGGTCACCACCTGCAGACTGGTGATCCCGGTCATCTGCGAGAGGTAGGACAGCTGCGCCTGGCCCGAATAGTGCTGCTGGTTGGTGTTGGTCAGGAACGAGATCATCGTGTGCAGCGCGGTGTCCCAGCGCATGTTCGGGATCTGGTCCGGATTCAGCGGCAACCACGCCTGGGTCATGAACACCGCCAGGGTCAGCACCGCCACCACCCCATTGCTGAGCAGGAATGCCAGCACGTAGCCACGCCAGGACATCGAGCGTGCGCGATCGACGCCGAAGACCTTGTACAGCGGCGTTTCGATCCAACGGAACAGCACGTCGACCTTCATCGGCGTGCCGCGCATCACGCGCGCCAGGTACAGTCCCAGCGGCCATGCCAGCGCGACGCTGGCAGCAAGAATGACAAGAATTTCAATCATGGCCGGCTCCGCTCAGAACGACTCGGGCCGCAGCACGACATACAGAAGATAGGCGGCGGCGATCAGCACCAGCACGCCACACACCAACGACAGCCAGGGGGACATGGGAATTGCGTCCTGGTGGAACCCCTCCACCTCAGGCCGTCATGGTCGGCCTGCGCCCCGTAAACGCACTACCCGGCGGACCGGGCCGGCGCGTAAAGACTGCATAAATTCCGCGCGTCAGGCCGTAACCTGGCCACGGGTAGCGCCGGGCCATGCCCGGCGGCAGGAGCGTTTTCAGCCAGCCGGGGCAGCCGGCGCCAGGCCCTTCAGCTCGCGATAGCGCTGCAGGGTGCTTTCGATCTCCGCCTTCAACGCCTGCTGCTGCTGCAGGAAGCCGGACTGCAGGCGCTGCTGCGACTGCAGCTGTACGTGCCGCTGGCGGATCGCTTCGGCCTGCGGGTCGCCCACCTTGGCGCCCGCCAGCTCGCGGTCGCCGGCCGCCGACAGCAGCGCGACCAGCGATTCACGCAGGCTGGCCACGTTGTACTGGGCGGTCTTGAGGTTGTTGTCGAGCACTTCCTGGCGCTCGGCGAACACCCGCCGCAGGTCGTCTTCGCTGCCGTAGGTGGTCAGCATCGCCTGCTCGGTGCGCTGGCGGGTCTGCTCGGCCATCCGGTCCAGTTGCTGCTGTGCCGCCGCGGTACTGGCGGCGGCACGTTCTTCGTCGGTCAGCGCGCGCTGCACCTGCGCATTGCGCAGCCCACTGCGGGCATTGAACTCGTCGCGCGCGTGGTTGACCGCATCGGCAGGAAGCGCATCGCTGCAGATCCGCTCCTGGCCCTCGTTCCAGCAGTACAGCTTCTTCTCGACCTTGTCGCCGCCCCGCGACTGCCCCGCCACGATGAACGGCAGGGCCAGCAGCAGGCCGGCGAAGAGAACAGCAGGAATTCGGGACATGCGACCTTCCCCCTGGCGGTCAGCGTGTGGAGCGGACGCCGTACTGGGCCCGATAGGCTTCCAGCGGCTGCCGGTAGCCGACAAGTTCCGGGTTTCCCGAGGCGAAATCAAGCAGGTCGCCCAGCGAAGCCACTGCGATCACCGGGATGCCGGCTTCCTCGGCCACTGCCTGCGCCGCGGAGCGGCGATCGGCTTCCGAAGCGATCTCCTGGCGATCCAGAGCGACCACAATGCCGGCCGGAGTGCCGCCTGCCGCGCGGATGATGGCCAGCGCTTCGCGGATCGCAGTACCCGCAGTGATCACGTCATCGACGATCAGCACGCGCTTGCCATTCATGTCGGCGCCGATCAGCTGGCCGCCTTCGCCATGGTCCTTGGCTTCCTTGCGGTTGAACGACAGCGGCAGGTCGCGGCCACGCTGGGCCAGCTCGCAGGCCATTGCCGTGGCCAGCGGAATGCCCTTGTAGGCCGGGCCGAACACCACGTCGTACTTGACCCCGCTGGCGTCGATGGCATCGGCATAACAGGCGCCGAGCTGGGACAGCAGCGAGCCGGAGTCGAAGCGACCGGCGTTGAAGAAATAGGGGCTCAGCCGGCCGGACTTGAGGGTGAACTGGCCGAAGCGCAGGGCGTCGGCGGTCAGGGCCAGCTGCAGGAAACGGTGACGGTGGTCGCTCATCAAAACTCGATTCATCTTCATTTGGAGCACAAATCCTAATGCAGCCGGGCCTTCCGCGCTCGTCGGCGCTCTTCCGGGGGGCCGTCCGGCCGCGTCCGCTGGACTGCGCAGCCCAGCAGCCAACCGGTATGCTTGCCCGGTTTCCCGCCGTAGGTCCCCCGCATGCGCATCATCAGTTTCAACGCCAATGGCATCCGTTCCGCCGCGACCAAAGGCTTCCTCGACTGGTTCCGCGCCCAGGACGCCGACGTCCTGTGCCTCCAGGAGACCAAGGCCCAGGAAGACCAGTTGACCGACCCGATGTTCCGGCCCGACGGACACCATTGCTTCTACCGCGATGCCATCACCAAGAAGGGCTACAGCGGCGTGGCGATCTACAGCAGGCGGGAACCGGACCAGGTCATCACCTCGCTGGGCTGGGCGCCGTTCGACGATGAGGGGCGCTATATCGAGGCGCGCTTCGGCAACCTCAGCGTGGTGTCCTTCTACATTCCGTCCGGCAGCTCCGGCGACCTGCGCCAGGGATTCAAGTTCGAAGTGATGGAGTGGCTGCGGCCGATCCTGGAGGAGTGGGCGCGCAGCGGTCGCGACTACGTGCTGTGTGGCGACTGGAACATCGTGCGGTCGGCGCTGGACATCAAGAACTGGAAGTCCAACCAGAAGAATTCCGGCTGTCTGCCCGAAGAGCGCGACTGGCTCAACGCGCTGTGCGCCGATCATGGCCAGGCCACCGACGTGGCGGCCGGTCGTGGCTGGGCCGATGCGTATCGCCTGCTCAATCCCACCGGGGAGGACTACACCTGGTGGAGCAACCGCGGGGCGGCCCGCGCCAACAACGTGGGATGGCGCATCGACTACCAGTTCATCACGCCGGGCCTGCGCGACAAACTGCGTGGCTGCTCGATCTACCGCGAAGAGCGCTTCTCCGACCACGCCCCGTTCACCGTGGACTACGACCTGTGAGCGAGGCGGCCAGGCCGGTCAGCTACAAAGGCTGGGCAGGAATCAAGCGCGCCTTCGGTACACCGTCGGCGCTGACCATGGCCATGCTGGGTTTCGGCAGTGGCCTGCCGTTCCTGCTGATCGCGTCGCAGACCTTGTCCACGCGCCTGCGCGATGTGGGGCTGGACCTGGGCAGCATCGGCCTGATCAGCCTGGCCAGTTTCTTCTACCTGCTCAAGTTCCTGTGGGCACCGCTGCTGGATCGGTATGCCTTCCCGTTGCTGGGCCGGCTCGGCCGTCGTCGCTCCTGGCTGCTGGTATCGCAGGTCATGGTGCTGGTCGGACTGATCGCGCTGGCCTTCGTGCGCCCCGAACAGGGCGTCTGGCCCCTGGTGATGTGGGTGCTGGCGGCGTCCTTTGCCGGCGCCACCCAGGATTCGGCCGTGGATGCCTACCGTATCGAGATCGCGCCGCAGACCGCTCAGGCCGCGCTGGCGGCCACCTACACGTTGGGTTACCGGATCGGCCTGATCCTGGCCGGTGCCGGCGCGCTGTATCTGGCCCAGTTTGAAGGCTGGGTCATCGCGTATCTGGCAATGGCCGCCCTGATGCTGCTGCCGATCATCACCACGCTGCTGTGCGCCGAACCGGAGCGTCCCGCCACCGCCGTGCAGCGCCGCATCGATGTCGCCGAAGCCTTCGTCCAGCCGATCACAAGTTTCTTCAGCCGCAACGGCGTGGCATTGGCGCTGGTGCTGCTGGCCTTTGTCGGCCTGTTCAAGTTCCCTGACCAGGTGATCGGGGTGATGGCGGGGCCGTTCTACCTCGATTCCGGCTTCGACAAGGCCGACATCGCCACGGTCTCCAAACTGTTCGGGGTGTGGATGGGCATCGGCGGTGCCTTCCTGGGAGGCATCGCGGTGGCCGCGTTTGGCTTCCGGCGCATGCTGCTGGTGGCGGCACTGGGCGTGGCGCTGTCCAATCTGGCCTTCCTGCTGATGGCGCACAACCCGGGCAAGCTGTGGGCGTTCTATGCCGCCCTCAGTGCCGACAACCTGTTCCAGGGTTTTGCAGGCACCGTGCTCGTCGCCTTCATGTCGTCGTTGACGGACCGCAACTTCACCGCTACCCAGTATGCGCTGCTGGTCTCGCTGGCCAACCTGCCCGGCAAGTTCGTCGGCGGTGTGTCGGGCTACATCGTCGAGGCCACCTCCTACAGCACGTTCTTCATCCTCAGCTCGGTCACCGTGGTGCCGACCCTGCTGCTGCTGGTCTGGCTGTGGCCGCGCATCGTCGACCGCGGGCCACCGCCGGCCGCCTGATTGCCTGCCCGCCCGGTCTGCGGGATCATCGCCCCCGACGCGCCGAGGGGGCGGTGCCCTGCGAACGGGGAAGTGAGCATGGCTGATGTTGTGCTGCGGGACCTGGACCCGCTGCTGCTGGAACGCATCCGGCGGGTCGCGGTTGCCCGTGGCTGGAGCCACGAACAGACCTGTGCGGCGTTGCTGGAACAAGGGTTGTTCAGCAGCGAGCTGGAGGTCCGCTCCGGTTTTGGCGATACCGAGGTCGATGCGCTCGCTGCGGCCATCATCGCGCTGCAGGCGCTGCCGGCCGGGCAGGGCTTCGATTGATCTGATACCTCACCGCCGGGCATGGCCCGGCGCTACCAGTTGGTCGCCGAAGGGCGCGCGCCGGGCCATGCCCGGCGGAGGATGCCGAAGGGGGTAGCGCCGGGCCATGCCCGGCGGCGGGTGCCGCTTCAGGCCAGATGGATCGCGCCGAGAATCCGCGGTCCCTTTGCACCGGTGACACTCGGCAGGTTCCCCGCCAGCCCGTCCATCGTCCGCTGCGCCAGCCAGGCGAAGCCCATGGCTTCCACGTACTCTGGGTCCAACCCATGCACGGCGCTGGATTCCACCTGCAGCGCCGGCAGCCGTTCGGCCAGCCGTTTCATCAACTGCCGGTTGTGCACGCCGCCGCCACAGACCAGCAGGCGGCGTGTCTGCGGCTGCTGCGCCAGCAGCGCATCGGCCACGGTCGCCACGGTCAGCTCAAGCAGGGTCGCCTGCACATCGGCAGCGGCGTACTGGCCTTCACCCATGTGCGCCTCCGCCCACGCCAGATGGAACTGTTCGCGACCGGTACTCTTCGGCGGGGGCAGGTCGAACCAGGGGTCCGCACGCCAGCCCGCCAGCAGGGGGCCATCCACCACACCGCTGGCGGCATAGGCGCCTTCGGCATCGAAGGTGCGCCCGGTGTGGCGCTGGCACCAGGCATCCATCAGCGCATTGGCTGGACCGGTGTCGAAGCCGCGTACGGCACCCTCCCGCGGGATCAGGGTCAGATTGGCGATGCCGCCCAGGTTGAGCACGGCCCGGTCCTCGTCGGCCGTGCCCAGCATGCCAAGGTGGAAGGCCGGCATCAGCGGTGCGCCATGACCGCCGGCAGCCACGTCGCGGCGGCGGAAATCGCACACCGTGGTGATCCCGGTCAGCTCGGCGATGCGGTTGCCGTCGCCCAGCTGCACGGTGAAGGCCGGATCGGCCAGCGGCCGGTGGCGCACGGTCTGCCCATGCGAGCCGATCGCCCGCACCCGGGTGCGGTCCACGCCGGATTCGTCCAGCAACTGGTTGGCGGCGTCGGCGAAGGCGATCGCGATCCGCGCATCGAGTTCGCCAAGCTCCTCCAGCGACGCCAGCGGCCCCCCTTCGCCCAGCGCCACCAGCCGCGCGCGCAGCAGCGGCTCCCAGCGCGCGGTCAGGCCATGCACGAAGCGGCAGCCGCCCTCGTCGGGAAACTGCACCAGTGCGACATCGATACCGTCGGCGCTGGTGCCTGACATCAGGCCCAGGTACAGGGGAGTGTTGGCGTCGACAGGTGTGCTCATGGCGCGCAAAAAAAAAGGACGCGGCAAGCTTGGGCTGCCGCGTCCTTGTTCGTCAACGCAGGTCTCAGCCGCGCTTGCGCCCGCGGGTCTGCGTGTCCTTGGCGCTGGCCACCTCCGTGGCCGCCTCGTCCCGACCGGTCGGCGCCGGGCTGGCGTCGGCGTAGATCAGCTTCTCCATGCCCTGGATGCGCGCCATCGCCGGCGCGGTCTGGGCGCGGAAGGCGGCCAGCTCGGCGCCCTTGAGCGGCTCCGGCGGCGGCATGGTCACCGTCAGCGGGTTGCGGTGCACGCCGTTGACGCGGAATTCGTAGTGCAGGTGCGGGCCGGTGGCCAGGCCGGTCGAGCCGACATAGCCGATCACCGTGCCCTGCGCCACGCGCTGGCCGGTGCGGATGTTCGCAAAGCGCGACATGTGCCCGTACAGGGTGGTGTGGCCACGACCGTGGTCGAGGATCACCACATTGCCGTAGCCGCGCTGCACGCCGGCGAACTGCACGCGCGCATCGCCGGCCGCCATGATCGGCGTGCCGGTGCGGGCGGCGTAGTCCACGCCCTTGTGCATGCGCATCTTGCCCAGCACCGGGTGCTTGCGCGCGCCGAAGGTCGAGCTCAGGCGCGCGAACGGGATCGGCATGCGGATGAAGCTCTTCTTCAGCGAGCGCCCATTGATGTCGTAGTACTCGGACTTGCCGTTGCGTTCGAAGCGGAAGCCCGAATAGGTCTTGCCGCCGGTGGTGAAGGTCGCTGCCAGGATCTTGCTGGTATCGACCTTTTCGCCCTCGCGCCAGGTCTCATCCATCACCACGCTGAAGCGGTCGCCCGGCTGCAGGTCCTTGGAGAAATCGATGTCGTACTTGAAGATGTCGTCGGTCATGGTGGCGATCGCCGACGGTGACAGCCCGGCCCGGCGCGCTGCGGCATACAGCGAACTGGTGATCTCACCACTGGTGACCACCGTGCGCGTGGAGGTCTCGCGCTTGGTCACGGTTTCCTTGATGTTGTCGCCGGCCAGGCTCAGCTCGACCCGGTTCTCGCCGTCGCGGTCGAAGCGGATGCTGCGCAGGTCGCCGGACAGCGGCATGTCGAAGGCGATCTCGGCGCCCGGACGCAGCTTCGTCAGCGATTCGCGGGCACCGGGGTGGTCCAGGACGCGATGCAGGGTGGTCGCCGGAATGCCGGCCTGGTCGAACAGCTCGCTGAGGGTCTGGCCACGCTGTACGCGCAGGACCTGCCAGCTGTCACCGGGCACCTGCTGCTGGCGGGCCAGCGACAGCGGCGGCAAGGGCAGGGCCAGGCTGGTGTGGCTGTCGGCGTAGGGGGCGTCGATGGTGTGCGAGAAACCGGGGACGATCGTGGCGACCAGCGCACCGATGGTCGCGAACAGGCTGGCATGCATCCAGTGACGCCGGGTCCAGCGCTCATTGAAGGCGGCGGGAAGATGTTGCCTGAGCTTCCGATGCAGGGCGTTGTCGTGCAGGACGTGAAGGCGTTCCTGGAAGCGCTGCTTGCGTGCGCGCCCTTGTTCGGAGTTGTGCATCGGCGGTTTTTCCTGGCTGGCCCGGGAGCGCGGGCCTGAACGCCGGTTACCATAGACACCTGAGAAAAGCGCGTCAAACCCTTGTGCCCATTGGCTTTTGTGAAGCCAATCGGGTTAACTTGGCTTTAACACCCCCACACAAGAATCGGCGTTGCCGGGAGTAGTCACGTGTCCTCGATTGAAGAAGCCCTTTCCCTGATCGGCCGTGGTGCCGACGAGATCCTCAAGCTCGAGGATCTGCGTGCGCGCCTGCAGGAAGGCCGTCCGCTGCGGATCAAGGCTGGCTTCGACCCCACCGCGCCGGACCTGCATCTGGGTCATACGGTGCTGCTGAACAAGATGCGCCAGTTCCAGGACCTCGGTCATCAGGTCATCTTCCTGATCGGCGACTTCACCGGCATGATCGGCGACCCTTCGGGAAAGAGCCTGACCCGCAAGCCGCTCAGCCGCGAGGATGTGCTGGCCAATGCCCGCACCTACGAGGAACAGGTGTTCAAGGTGCTGGACCGCAGCCGTACCGAAGTCCGCTTCAATTCGGAGTGGTTCGGCAGCATGGGGGCGGCCGACATGATCCGCCTGGCCGGCCAGCACACCGTGGCACGCATGCTCGAGCGCGACGACTTCGCCAAGCGCTACGCCGCACAGCAGTCCATCGCCATCCACGAGTTCCTGTACCCGCTGGTGCAGGGCTACGACTCGGTCGCCCTGCAGGCGGACGTCGAACTGGGCGGTACCGACCAGAAGTTCAACCTGCTGATGGGTCGTGGCCTGCAGGAGCACCACGGGCAGAAGCCGCAGGTGGTGCTGACCATGCCGCTGCTGGAAGGCCTGGATGGCGTCAACAAGATGTCCAAGTCGCTGGGCAACTACATCGGCATCAGCGAGCCGGCCATCGACATCGTCACCAAGACCATGAAGGTGGACGATGCCCTGATGTGGCGCTGGATCGAACTGCTGTCCTTCGATATCAGCCAGGCCGAGGCCGCGCAGCTGCGGGAGCAGGTGGCCAGCGGCGGTCTGAATCCGCGCGTGGTGAAGCTGCGCCTGGCGCGGGAGCTGGCAAGCCGCTTCCACGACGCCGCAGCCGCCGAGCAGGCCATTGCCGGCTGGGAAGCGGCGGTGACCGGACAGGGCGACATCACCCAGTTGCCGCTGCAGGACGTGGCGATTCCGGCCGAAGGCCTGCGCATCGCGGCGCTGCTGACCGCTGCCGGGCTGACCCCGAGCAACTCAGAAGCCAACCGCAAGCTCAAGGAGCGCGCCGTCAAGGTGGATGGCGAGGTCGTGGAAGATGGTCAGCAGGTGCTGCAGCCGGGCTTCGAAGGCCTGCTGCAGGTCGGCAAGCGCACATTCGCCCGTGTGCGCCTGATCGCGGCCTGAGACCTGTCGGACAAGCGCCGGGCACACGCCCGGCCGCTCGTGGCGCCGTTCATCGGGCGCCTGTCGGATGAACGGTGCCAACATCCGATGAAAAAAGTCGCCACACCCCCTTCACAAATGGGGCGAACAGGGACATACTTTCCCTCCCCCGTCGCAGGGGCCGCCAACAAGGGGCTTGAGCGACACAAGGGCGCCCACCACCCCGAACGAGATGATCGAACGAAGGTGTTGACGGACTGAAAAAGTCTGGCATAATGGGCGGCTCGCTACGAAGGAAACTTCGCAGCACACGGGAATGGCGCTGAGGCCACTTCCCCGGATCTTTGAAAGTATGCGCAGGTATCTTGTGAAGGCGCCTGCAGGAAGGATGACTGTCCATCTTGCAGACGTTTGATCAAGCAACTATTAATTGTTTTAAAGCAAGCGATACGTTGCCAGAATCATTCATC